>CAWAQL010000024.1:0-177383 GCA_963784295.1 uncultured beta proteobacterium | reverse complement strand
CGAGCTTGCCTTCGAGTGATACGGGCATGGTGGCGAGGGGCAGTTGCTGCGATGGGACGGAAAGATTCTGGGCGCTTGTACCCATTCTCGAGTGGCTCAGTGGCTCAGTGGCGTGGCGCGCCCAGCCCAGAAGCAGCAGACGGCGATCCACTGCGTCGCCGCCACGCTGGAAAAAAACCCGATGGTGCCAGCGCCGATGCGCATCACGTCGGCGGTTGCCGTGTGCACCAGCACGGCACCGAGCAGCACCGGGGCAAACGCGTAAATCGCCTGCGAGGCCGCGACGATCAGCGACACCACACGCTGCACGTCGACGGCAGCAAACTCGGCTTGCGCGATCAGTGGCGGCAGCGACACCGCGTTGCCGATGCCGGTGCCGAACAGCAGCACGCCCAGCACCATCCAGCCGATCTGCGCTTCACCCGCGGCCAGCAGCACCAGCGTGCCGATCAACTGCACCGCGTATGCCGCGCACGCGATCAGTCGCCGATCCGCGCCAGCCGGCATCAGCCATGCAACCGCTGTGCGTCCGACGATCGCGGCGGCCGTGGCCGCGCCCATCAACACCCCGGCGCCCTGCGCGCCCAGCGCCGGCACCAGCAGCGAATAGAGATGCGCGAGCAACCCGACCTGTGCGAACAGCCCGATCGCCATGCCCGCCGCCAATGTGACGAGGCGCCGGTCGCGCCAGACCAGTGTGCGCGGCAGCAGAGGCACGGGTGCGACCGCCGTCGCATTGGCCCGAGCCCCCGCATCGGCTGCTGCAACCGGCAGCGCAACCGTCGCGTCGTCGCCGTCGGGAAGCAGGCCGAGCGACTGCGGCGTCTTTGCGAACACCGCATAGGACAGCCAGCCGATCACGGCGGTCATCGTCACGCCAACAAGCAACGCCGCTTGCGCAAAACCGAAGCCTGCGATCAATGCCACCCAGAGCGGTGAGAACACCAGCCCGCCGACGCTCGCGCCGTTGTACGCATTCGCGAGCGCCATCGGCCGCCGCCGCACATACCAGGGCGCGATCACCGCGTTGACGACGGCACCGCCGAGCAGCACCCAACCGGCGCCGCTGGCCAAGGCGGCAACGAACAACTGCCAGGGGGTAAGTGCCAGCGACCAGCCCAGCACCCCGAGCGCGGCCACCGCCGCGCCGCCGGTCGTGCTGGCCGCGATGCCGAAGCGCGCATGAATGCGCGGCAGGTTCGCCACCACCACGGCGCCAACCAGAAAGTGCAGGGTCACCGCGAACGACACGCGCTCGAGCGGCCAGTCGGTGCGCTCCAGCACCGCGTGCAGGAATATCGGTGGACCATAGACGCCGATGCCCCAGCCGAACACCGCCATCACGAAAGCCGCCCAGACCACGCGGCGGCCGAAAAACGGGCGCTTGGCTGTCCGGGCCGTCAACGCACCCACTGGTTCAACTGGATGATCGGCATCAGCACCGCCAGCACGATCAACATCACGACGCCGCCCATCGCGACGATCAGCAGCGGCTCCAGGATGGTGGCCAGCGCCATCGCGCGGCGCTGCACTTCGGTGCTCAACTGTTCTGCCGCGCGCTGCAGCATCTGCGGCAACTGGCCGGTCTGTTCACCCAGCCGCGCAAACATCGAGAGCAACCCTGGAAAGCGCTTCTTGCGTGCAATCGCCGACGCCAGTGGCGCGCCTTCGCGCACCAGCACCAGCGCATCGAGCGCATCGGTGCGCATCGCGGTGTTCGACAACGTCTCGGCCGCCGCCTGCAGCGCCGCGCAGGATCGGCACACCGGCCGCGCTCAACATCGCCAAGGTGCTTGCAAAGCGCGCGGCGTTGTAGCCGCGCGCAAGCTTGCCGATCAGCGGCAGCCGGAGCCAGCCTGCGTCGAAGCGGCGCCGAAACGCATCTTGCCGCAGCAGCACGCGAAACAACATGCCCAGCACGACCAACACCGCCAGCACCCACCAGCCCCAGGCGCGCACGAAGTCGCTCAACGCCAGCATCGCCACCGTCAGAAACGGCAGCGCGTGCTTGCTGCCCGCAAACACCGCGGCGATCTGCGGCACCACATAGCCGACCAGAAACAGCACGATCGCAATCGCCACCAAGGTCACGATGGCCGGGTAGAGCGCCGCGCCGATCAATTTGGACCGCAGCGCCTGGCGTTCTTCGAGATCGTCGGCGAGCCGGTCCAGCACGAGCCCGAGCTTGCCGCTCGACTCACCGGCGCCGATCACCGCGATGAAGATCGGGCCGAACTCGCGCGGATGCTGCGACAGCGCTTTCGCGAAGCCGGAGCCCGCATTCACTTCGGAGCGGAGCGACGCGGCCAGGTGGCTCTGCGTCTCGTCGTCGGCTTCGTCGGACAGTGCGGTCAACGCGCGTTCCAGCGGCAGACCCGAAGACACGAGGCCCGCGAGCTGCCGCGTCCAGATCGCGAGCGTGGTGCTGTTGAAGGCGCGCTTGGCGAAGAACGAAGAGCCGCCGCTCGAAGCGCCTTCCCCGCCCGCCGCGTTGCCGCCCGAGACCGGCTCGACCGCAAGCGGCACCAGTGCCTGCGCGCGCAGCAGGCTGCGTGCGGCGCGCGCGGTGTCGGCTTCCATGACGCCCTTGCGTGCAAGGCCGTTCGCGTCGAGCGCTTCGAAGGAGTAGGCGGGCATGAATGATCGAATCGAACGCGGCGGCGGTGCAAACCAGCGGAAAGCGCTTATTGTGGCGGGTCGAATCCCAGCTCCGACACAGCGCATCCAACACCCTTTGCAACGATGGAAAAACCCAGACTCCGCGCCGGTCAGGCGATCACGCCCGAACAGTTCGAGCAGTTGTCCGACGAACAGCTCGAACGGCTCGTGCCCAAGGCTTACCGCGAATACTTTCCGGGCAAGGACGCCTGTGCGGACGGGCACTTCTATCTGCACGACGGCACCGCCTGGTGCTTTTATCGCGGCGGCTTCCTCGACGAGTGACGTCGTCCTGTCCTTGCGAACCGCAACCCCAACCGAGATGAGAAATCCGATGTCCGATGCGACGGCCTCCAATGACTACAAGCAGCGCACAAAGCACCTGCCGCCGCCGCGCTTCGTGCCGCTGCCGGACTACGCGCGGCGGCCGGAGCCTGAAATGTTCGCGCGGGCCGAGGCGTTCTATCTGGAGATGAACCGGCGCCGCACCACGC
This sequence comes from uncultured beta proteobacterium, assembly GCA_963784295.1. Lineage (GTDB taxonomy): Bacteria > Pseudomonadota > Gammaproteobacteria > Burkholderiales > Burkholderiaceae_C > JBBPYC01. The sequence continues at coordinate 174,231 of CAWAQL010000024.1, read as the reverse complement.
GCCACTTCTCCGACGAGCCGGTGCCACGCCGGCTGATCGAACTCGCGCTGCTGACCGCGGGCACCGCCCCGTCCGGTGCGCACCGCCAGCCATGGCGCTTCGTCGCGATCGATGACGTCGACTTGAAGCGCCAGTTGCGCACCGCGACCGAGGAAGAGGAACTGAAGACCTACCGCGAGCGCATGACCGACGAATGGCGCGAAGCGCTGCATCCGCTCGGTACCGATCATGTGAAGGAGCACATGACCGATGCGCCCTGGATCGTCGTGCTGTTTGCCCAGAAGTACGGGCTGCGCGCCGACGGCACCCAGCAGAAAAATTACTACGTCGACGAGAGCGTGGGCATCGCTGCGGGGCTGTTCATCGCGGCGATCCAGACGATGGGCCTGGTCACCCTGACGCATACACCGAATCCGATGGGCTTCCTGCGCAACCTGCTCGGCCGCGGCAAGAACGAAAAGGCGGTGCTGGTGCTGCCGGTGGGCTATCCGGCGGCCGATGCCCAGGTTCCCGATCTGGCGCGGCTGGAAGCCGATGCGTTCATCCAGTGGAACCTGCCGGGCCAGGAGACCTGAGGCGCTCCAGTTCCCTCGATCGGGCGCGCAACCGGTACGGCGCCCCAGGGTTCGTCGGCGCACTGAGATATGGCTATTGCAAGAATCAAAACAGGCGTACCCGCTACAGTGGCCTTGGATGGGTGCTATTAAATTGATGGCAGTTCGACAGTCGATCGGACGCCGACGCTGACCTCAGGAGACGCGTAGAAGGGAGTCCGAAATGCATGCTGCCGACCGACACGACATCCTGGTCGTGGGCGCGGGCCCTGCGGGACTGGCCACGTCGGCCTGCCTGCACGCGCTCGGGCTCACGCACGACATGGTCGAGCGCGCAGCCGATGTCGCATCCGCATGGCGGCGCCACTACGACCGGCTGCACCTGCACACGACGAAGAAATACTCGGCACTGCCGCTGTCGCCGTGGCCGCGGGGTGCACCGCGCTATCCGTCGCGCGCACAAGTGGTCGACTATCTCGAACGCTATGCCGCCGAGCACGAGGTGCATCCGCGCCTGGGAGTCGAGGTGTTGCAGGTCGAGCGCCACGACAGCGAGCGGCTCAGGGTCCAGACCAGCGCGGGCCTGCTGACGCCCCGCTGCGTCGTCATCGCGACCGGCTACAACGCGGTGCCGAACCGACCGTCGCTGCCCGGCATCGATGATTTCGCAGGCAGCATCGTGCATGCGAGCGACTATCGAAATGCCGCGCCTTATCGGGGCAAGCGCACGCTCGTGGTGGGCTGCGGCAATTCAGGCGCGGAGATCGCGCTCGATCTGGCCGAGCACGGGGTCGACGTCTCGATGGTGGTGCGCGGCCCGGTGCACGTGGTGCCGCGCGACCTGCTGGGTCGGCCGACCCAGCAGACGGCCGTGCTGCTGTCGAGGCTGCCAGCCCGCTGGCGCGATGCGATCGTCCGGCCCATGCTGCGCGCTGCGGTGGGTGACCTGAGCCGCTTCGGTATCGTGCGGCCGACGCTCGGGCCGAACCGGATGATCGAAACGCTGGGCCGGGTCCCGATGCTCGACATCGGCACCGTCGCGATGATCAAGGCGGGCCGAATCCGTGTGTTGCCGGCAGCCGAACAAGTGCTCGGTTCCGACCTCGTGCGCTTCGCCGACGGCAGCGTGCACGCGTTCGAGGCCATCGTGCAGGCAACCGGCTACACGACCGGACTGGCGCGGCTGATCGACGGCTTCGAAGCGATCGGCGATGCGCGGGGCCGGCCCGACCGCTTCGGTGCGGAAAGCGAGCTGGCCGGTCTCTTCTTTGTCGGCTTCAAAAATCCCGCGACCGGTGCGCTGCGCGAGATCGCCCTCGAAGCACCACGCGTCGCCGCTGCGATCGCTGCAAAATTGAACCCGCTGCGCAGCGAAAGCGCAGATCACTGAAAGGCGTTGTCGGCCACGGCGTCACAACGCGCGCGCGTCCGCGCTGGGAGTCGCCGGCTTGTTGCGAAGACCGGGCGGCCCATTGCGGTCAGCGCGTCCACGGTCGCCGGCCGCACGCCTGCTGGACTCAAGCCACCTCAGGCAGGATCGCCAGGCGATAGCGATGCCGCAACGTGCGCTTCCGCCGGGGATCGAACAGCTCCATCTCGAAGTCGGACGCCGACCGGATCCCGCCGATCACCGCGACGGTGCCGCAGGTCATGCCGGTGCCGTCCGGCAACGCGCCGGCGCCACCGATGAAGCCTTCGATCAGCTCCTGCGGTGTACGCAGGCTGGCCAGCGTGCCCTCCTGATACACGACTTGCGCCCCATCTTCGACGATGCGCGAGCGCACTTGCAGTTCGTCCCAGTGGTCGGCGACATCGGCCATGCGCCAAGCTGTCTTGGCTACCGGCTTCACGCAAAGCTGCTTCGACAACGCGACGCTGTGCGCTTCGAGCTTGCGGTCGGTGTGGTCGGACGCGACGCTGACATACAGCTCACCGTCGACCGAGAAAACAAACGCCTCGATCTCGCCGGAAGAGTCGGGGCCGATTGCCTGCACGGTCTCGTCCTGCGTCAACTGATTCGCCGCGACGCGGTAGTAGAGCGGCACCGCGCTTGGCCGCGGCACGCCGATCGCGGCGAGCTCTTCGATGTGGTGTTCGGTGGCCGCCAGATCGCGGCCGGCCCAGCCGGCGATCACGAGTTGATCGATGCGGGCGGACAACGGTTGTTGCTTTCCGTCGGTGGATTCAAGGGTGAAATTGAGCTGCATGTTGAATGAGACAAGAGTGGATACGACGATCAATTGCCGAAGATTGAGGGCAGCCAAAGCGCCAGCCCTGGAAACATTGCAAGCAGTCCGACCATCGCAAACAATGCTGCAACGAACGGCAAGCTGCCCGTGATCACGGCCTGCATCGAACCGGACTTGCGCAGGCTCTGCACCACGAACAGGTTCAAGCCCACGGGCGGCGTGATCAACGCGGTCTCCACCAGCACGATGATCACGATGCCGAGCCAGATCGGATCGAAGCCGAGGCCGACCATGATCGGCGCGATGATCGGAATCGTCGTGATCATCATCGACAAGGTTTCCATGAAGCAGCCGAGCACGACGTAGAACACGACCACCGCAAGCAGCATCCCCATGCGCGGCAGACCGAGGCCGGAGACCGTATCGGTGATCGCGCTGGTCAGGCCGGTGGCCGACATGATGAAGTTCAGGAAGGCCGCGGCGATCACGATCAGCATGATCATCGCGGTGGATTTGAGCGAGCCTTCGACGACCTCGCGCAGCATGCGCCAGCTGAGCCGCCGGAACGCGGCTGCGAGCACGAACGCACCGACCACGCCGAGCGCGGCTGCTTCCGTCGGCGTGGCGATGCCCGCATAGATCGAACCGACCACCAGCAGGAAGATGCCGAGCGGCGGCAACAGATGCACGAGGCTTGCAAAACGCGCGCCCCAGTCGGCCTGAATGCGCTTGCCGCCCCACTGCGGCTTCATCAGGCACGCGATCACGATCACGCCCATGAACATCAGCGCCATCAGAATGCCCGGGATGATGCCGGCCAAGTAGAGCTTCGGCACCGACGAGTTCGTCAGCACGCCGTAGATCACGAGGTTGATCGAAGGCGGAATCAATATGCCGAGCGTGCCGCCCGCCGCGATGCTGCCGAGAAACAGCGGCTCGTTGTAGCCGAAGCGTTTGATTTGCGGCAGCGCGACGGTGCCGACCGTCGCGGCGGTTGCCACGCTGGAGCCGGATGTGGCCGAAAACAAGGTGGATGCACCAATGTTTGCGTGCATCAGGCCACCGGGCAGCCAGGCCAGCCACAGGCTCATCGCGCCGTACATGCGCTCCGCAAAGCCCGCGCGCAGCAGGATCTCGCCGAGCATGATGAACAGCGGGATTGCGACCAACAAGAATTCATTGCTCGAACTCCAGGCCAACTCGCCCATCGCGCGCGTGAGCGGCAGCATTGAATACAGCGGATCGAGGATCAGCCCCAGCACGCCGAGTGCGGCACCTACGGGCAAGCTGAGCCCGATCAGCACCAGCAGCAGCACAACAGCGACGGCGATCATGGGCGCTCCCCGTGCACCATGCGCTCGCCGGCAGCGGCTTCTTCCTCCGCTTCGTCCTGGGCGGAGCGCAGGCCGCAGACGGCCTGCACGGTGTTGATGTCACCGCTGACCAGCGCAGTCGACGCGCGAACCAACAGCAGTGCGAGCACGATTGAAAACCAGGCCAAGCCCGCAACCCACAAGGCTTGTGGAATCCACAGCGGGGTGGCGAGCGGTGTGTTCGCAGCCGCATTCCGCACCCATGAAGTCTCCGCAACCTGCCAAGCGTAGTGGGTCAGATAAACCGAGAACACGCCGAGCGCGACCAGCGCCAGCCAGTCGAGCACGGCAGCCAGACGCACAGGCAGATGCTGGTAGATCACATCGACCCGCACGTTCGCACGCTCCAGCACCGTGAACGCGAGCGCCCAGCTCGTGCTGATCGCAAATGCATAGCCGGAGAGCTCGTCCGAGCCGCCCATCGTGATGCCGAACAGCCGACGCACCGTCACGTCGTAGGCGATCAACAAGACGCTGGCGATCGTCAGCGCACCAGCCGTCCAGATGCCGATGCGCGACAGCGTGTGCGCCCGGGCCAGCAGCCGTGTCAGCAAGCTGCCGGCGGGTGCATCAGAAGCGATCGACATGCAGGTGCTGCGTTACTTGACCGCCACCACGTCAAGCTTCTTGCCGATCGTCGCATTGAAATCCGCCACGCATTTGGCCGAGCAGCGCGCGGCCCACTTGTTGATCACGTTCTTGCGGGTGCTCTGCAACAGGGCGCGATCGGCATCGCTGGGCTGCACCAGCACCATCTTGCCCTTGACCGGCATGGTGCAGGCAGCAGCACCGGTGTTGCAATCGAAGCCTTGCTGCGTCTGCTTGGCGGCGGCATCCCAGATGTCATCCACCAGCTTCTTGACGTTGGTCTGCAAAAAGTCGCGCACTTTCGGGTCGAGCTTGTCCCACGCCCCCTGGTTCACCGCATGAATCTGCTGGTTCCAGTTGATCGGCAGCGCCACCAGGTGTGTCGCCACTTCGTACCACTTGGCCGAGTAGCCGGACAGCGAGCCCGTGATCGCGCAGTTGACGACACCGTTCTGCATGGCCGGCACCACTTCGCCGAACGCCATCGTCACGCTCGATCCGCCGAGCGCTTCGATGAAGTCGGCCTGGGTGCGACTGCTGGTGCGCACCTTCTTGCCCTTGATGTCGGCGAGGCCCTTGATGTCCGCGTTGCAGAACAGCACCTGGCCGGGATAGGGCGACAGGCCGAGCAGCTTGACCTTGGCGTCGTCGCCATAGAGCTTCGCGTAGACCGGCTCGAACGCATCGGTTACTTCGCGCGCGGTCTTCGCATCTGGCGCGAGGCCGGCCAGGTCGATCGCTTCGTTGATGGGGTTGTCGCTCGCGAAATACGACAAGGTCGCGGTGCCGAACTCGATCACGCCTTGCGACATCAGCCGCATCAGCTCCGGGCCTTTCAAGCCCATCTCGTTGAAGCCCTTGATCTCGGCCGTGACCTGGCCGTTCGAGCGCTCGGGGATCGTTTTGGTCCAGAACGGTTTTTCGAAATCCTGGTAAGCCGTCAGATTCGACAGGCCGCCCGTGATGCGCAATTGCGTCTTGGGCAGTTCCTGCGCGAACGCCGCGCCTGCGATGGTGCCGGCGAGCAATGCGGTGGCGATGATCTTCACGGTGGAGTCCCCTCGTTGGTTTGCGAAAGTGGAAAAGCGAGATTCATGAGATTTGAATTGAAGCCGGCTGGTTCGGCTGCGCGAGACGATGTTCAGAACAACGCCAGGTTGCTGTTCTTCAAGTCCGTTACCAACATATGGCCCGGCGCGTGGGTGATGCAAAACTTGGGCCGGACCGCAGCGATGACCGATTGCGGTGTGACCCCGCAGGCCCAGAACACCGGCAGCTCACCGGCGCGGACCTCCACCGGATCGCCGTAATCGGGTTTTGCCATGTCCTCGATGCCGATCAGGTGCGGGTCGCCCAGATGCACCGGGGCGCCGTGCACCGCCGGAAAGCGCGTCGTGATCTGCACCGCGCGGATCGCGTCGGCCGCCTTCATCGGCCGCATCGACACGACCATCGGCCCGGAAAACACGCCGGCCGCCGCGGTGGCGATCGAGCTGCGATACATCGGCACGTTGCAGCCCATCGAGATGTGCCGCACATCGATGCCGTCGGCGATCAACGCTTCTTCGAACGAGAACGAGCAGCCGATCGCAAACGTCACGAGGTCGTCGCGCCAGACGCCACGCACATCGGTCGGCTCGGACGCGATCTCGCCGTTGTGCCAGACCCGGTAGCGCGGCACATCGCTGCGCATATCCAGATCCGCACCGAGCGCCGGCAGGTGCGGATCGCCCGGCTCGGACACGCCGATCAGTGGGCATGACTTGGGGTTGCGCTGACAAAAGCGCAGGAAGTCGTCGGCCAATGCCTTGGGCAAAATGGCAAGATTGGCCTGCACGTGGCCCGGCGCAAGATTGGCCGTCGGGCCGGTCAACCTGCCGCAACGCGCTTCCAGCCGCACCGCACGTGCATCGACTTCAACAGGAATGACCATCGGGCAACGAACTCCAGGCGGTTTGTGATGCTTTTCATTTAAGCCCAGCTCGCAGCGCGCTGTCTAATCGATTGATCGAATCGGTGCCGATCGGCGGGTGCGATCGATGTGGTCTGGCCGCGCATCTGCGCGGGCCGCGCCTGCGATACCGTCCGACGCGGCCACCGCAACGTCTGCGGCCAGCCGCGCGATCGCTGCCGCCAGGTAGTTGTCGGTGCCATCGAGCCAGCTCGCGGTATAGACGAGTTCAGGCAAAGCGCCCGCATCCACCCGCAGCAGGCGCAACGTTCCATCGGCAAGTTCCCGGTCCAGAAACACCGGCGCGATCACGCTGACACCGATGCCGCCCTGCGTCATGCGCACCGCCATGCTGAGCGATGCCAGTCCGTACATGCGCGGCTTCTCGATGCCGCAGCGCAGCAGGATTGCGCGCAGCGCCTGATAGGGTTTGCTGTTCGATGGATAGGTGATGATCGGCCACGCCGCCACCGTGGCCACGGCCAGGGGCTCGGGCCCGAGCGCAAGCGTTGGGCTGGCAACCCAGGCCAGTGGATAGCGACACAGCGGCAGGTTCTGCGCCTGCGGTTCATCGACCGGCCCCAGCAAAAATGCCAGGTCGATCTCGCGCGCCAGCAAGTGCGCGCGCAACACCGGTGTGGTGTCCACCTCGATTTCGATCAGCACGTCGGGAAAAGTTGCGTGCACCTGCTCGAGCAGCTGCGGCAGCCACGTCTGCACAATCGTCTCGCTCACGCCAATACAGATGCGTCCGCCGATCACATGTTCGGCACCGGCCACCCGCAGCATGTCCTGCTTCAACTGCAGCATGCGTTCGGCATAAGACAGCAGCGCCTGGCCGCGCATCGTGAGCCGCACGCCGCCGCCGTCGCGGTCGAACAAACGCACGCCAAGCGCCTGTTCGAGTTGCGCAATGCGCTGAGATACCGCGGGCTGGCTTGCGTGCAACTTTTTCGCTGCCGCCCGAAAGCCGCCCAGCGTGGCGATCCAGTAGAAGGTTTCGATGTTGCGAAGTTCGATCAAGGCGGCTTCTCGGTGCGATTTGCGCAGTAGGCAAGTCCAGCGGTTGATCTGGCCAGCGGCCGGGATTGGATGTCGGATACTCCCCGACTGCCAACTCAAACCATTTCGGATCGATTCATGTTCTTTTTCGCTTTGCGCGCTTTCATCGCCGGTCTTGTCGCGACCCTGACTTTTCACCAAGCCGCCGTCCGGCTGCTCGCCGATGCCATGGCATTGCCCGTCAAACCTTGGAACATGGCGCCGAATGCTTACGGCGCGCCCTCGGTGCTGGCCTTGGCATTCTGGGCCGGAATCTGGGGCATCGCGCTGTGTGCGGTGATCCGCTCGCAGCGCTGGACGCCGGCGCTGATCTGGGGCGCGCTGCTGGGCGCCGTGCTGCCGTCGCTGTGGTCATGGACGGTGCTGGCTGCGCTGCACAGCCGGCCGCTGTTTGCCGGCGGCAACTGGAAGATCATCGGCTTCGCACTGTGCGTGAATGCGGTGTGGGGGGTGGGCACCGTGTTGCTGTTCAAGGCGATGCAGGGCGGGCGATCGCCGCAGCTGGCGACTTGAATCGAGCCCAGCAGGAGACCATTTCCGTTGCATGTCGTGCACGCTCCCCTTCCGCCCCAATGGTCGTGGCTTTGGGCGCACAAGAGGGGACCGGATGCAAGACATTGCACAGTCGCCAGCCCGTTTGGCATGCGTTCGACGTCGCGCCCCAGGTGTCTGAATTCGACAGTTCCGTTGAACCTGTGCTTACCCACCCAGCACCGCGCCGAGGCGACCGCACGAAGGCGCGCTCCGGTTCAGGTGGCCTGACCGCCCGCAAGTCGCAGCCGGCAGCCCCGATGCTGTTCCTGGAAGCGGTGCGTGGACCGCCTGGGTCTGCCGACGCGGTTTGCACGATAGCTTCCGTTGTGTCTTGCATCGCCTGGCACCGCGCGCTGCGCTGAAGCGTTCAGCCGTCCATGACTGCCACGCCAAGTCGAGCGTCGTGGTTTCAATCCACACGAACGATGGACTGGATGTTGTTGACGGGATCCTCAACGCAATGCAGTGCGTCCCGCGTCATCGGCGTGACGTGTTGGGCCAGGAACCGTTGCCCTCCGGGGCGCCGAAGTCAGGGCATTGTCAGCCCCAACGCGGCGACATTCACTTTGTTGAGATCTGACCGGTGAGCACCACGAAGCCTTGGGCAGGGCTGCTGGCGATGTTCTCGACGCCCGACAACGTTCCGCTTCCTTGGGTTTTCTTGAAATCGCCGGTGCCGCTCACGATCGTGAACTCTCCAGTCAGCGTGAACAATCCCGAAGCGGTCGGCTGCGCGGTTCCACTGTAGGAAATCACGATCTGATCCCCGTTCGCTGCAGTAAGCACGAACGACGTGCTGCTGAAGCTGAATGGGGGTGTGAATGCGTACGGGATTTGCTGAACGCACGCAGTCGACAGACGAGACCCTGAAAACGCCGATCTCGGTGGCCAGCCCGCTGCCGCTGATCGTTCCCATCGCGGTGCTGCCGGGTGCGCCGGCGGTGGGTTGACAGTTTGCATCGGTGCTGGGACCCAGCACTTCAGAGAACTGCGCGCCGGCCGTAAATGGTTCAAATTTGTCCTTGGCCAGTGCCGGCAGCGACATGGCCGACGCGGCCGTCACGAATGCCAACAGACGCAATGTGTTTGAAAAGCGGAATATTTGCGAAATCATCGAATATCACTGGATCAAGTAAAAACTTGACTGTAAGTGTGAACGAATGCCTTTTCTTTCAGACACCGGCCAAACGAACAAATCCACAGGATTGTGCGGCTTCCCAACAACGTTTGAATCGATGGTTCGTGTCGCCAGCGCATGCGGAGCGCGGCGGTTCTGCGGGATGCCGGCTTCCCCAACGCCTTCTGGGCCAGCGACAACTTCGGTCGGTTCTCAGTCCCGCGTGACCCGCAACAATTCCTCGGGCGACGTGACGCCGGATTGCACCAACCGCTCCCCGTCCTCGCGCATCAACTTCATGCCGGCTGCCAGCCCCGCCTTGCGGATTTCGGCTTCCGGTGACTGGCTGTGAATCAGCGAGCGAATCTGCTCGTCCGTGATCAGCAGCTCGAACACGCCGGTGCGGCCCGCATAGCCGGTCTGGCCGCAGGTGTCGCACCCGGTCCCGTGGCACGCGGTGCAGTATTTGCGCACGAGCCGCTGCGCGAGCACGCCGAGCAAGGATGAGCTCAACAAAAACGGCTCGACCCCCATGTCGGTCAGCCTGGTTACCGCGCTTGCCGCGTCGTTCGTGTGCAAGGTGGCCAGCACCAAGTGGCCGGTCAGTGACGCCTGAATCGCGATCTGCGCGGTCTCGTAGTCGCGGATCTCGCCGATCATGATGATGTCCGGGTCCTGCCGCAGGATCGCGCGCAGGGCTTTTGCAAACGTGAGTTCGATCTTCGCGTTCACCTGGGTCTGGCCGACCCCGGGCAGTTCGTACTCGATCGGGTCCTCGACCGTCATGATGTTCGCGCGGCCTGCGTCGAGCAGGCCCAAACCCGCATACAGCGTGGTGGTCTTGCCCGAGCCGGTCGGCCCGGTGACCAGAATGATGCCGTGCGGCTGCTTCACGAGTTTCTCGAAGCGCGCGCGCACGTCGCCCTGCATGCCGACCGAGCCGAGGTTCAGGTTTGCCTCTGATTTGTCGAGCAAGCGCAGCACCGCGCGTTCGCCGTGCGCGGAAGGCAGCGTCGACACCCGCACGTCGACCGCGCGCGAGCCGATGCGCAGCGAGATGCGGCCGTCCTGCGGCAGGCGTTTTTCCGAGATGTCCAGCTCGGCCATGATCTTGAGGCGCGAGATCAGCGCCGCGTGCAGCGCGCGGTTCGGCTGCACCACTTCGCGCAATGCGCCGTCCACACGGAAGCGCACGGAGGAGCGCCGCTCGTAGGGCTCGATGTGGATATCGCTGGCGCCATCGCGCGCAGCCTGGGTCAACAGCGCGTTCAACATGCGGATGATCGGTGCGTCGTCCGCCGCTTCGAGCAGGTCTTCCACGGCAGGCAGCTCCTGCATCATGCGCGACAGATCGGCGTCGGATTCGACTTCGCTGACGACGGCCGCCGCGCTGTTCGATTCTCCTTGCGAATACGCCACGCTGATGCGCTGCAGCAGCGCATCGACCTGCAGCGTCTCGATCTTCTGCGGCGCGAACTTGCGCATCACCTCGCTCAAGCCGCTGGCCGGTGTGGCCGGATGCAGCCACAACGTCAGGTCGCCGAGGTTGTCTTCGAGCAGCAACTGCTGCGTGCGTGCAAAGGCGTAGGGGAGTGGATGGCGCATGGCGGTCTCTCAGATGTTGGCAAATCGGGCGACGTCAGAAGAACGATGCATATTCACAACCGTCCCACATGTCCGTGCGGCGCATGCCCGAGCGCATCGACGCGCTCGACGGCGCAAAACAGGAGTCACCCCCACCGCGACGAGCTTCCCAAGCGGCCTCGAGTTCATCGACACCCATCGTGCGCCAGCGCGCGACCCGCGGCACCCATTCCAGCAGACGCCAAGGAGCCGGCTTTGCCGGACCTTTGGCGCTGCGTCGGCATGGGAAGACGCGAGCCAACTGCTGGGAACAGATCCCGAGCCAAAGCAACACCCTTCCCGTGGGGGCCGCGGAGCTGGCTTCTCCAGGCCGCAGGCGCCGCCCCCGGCGGGGGGAAGCCGAAAGCCGACCGAAGGGAGTGCAGGCTGGGGTGGAGCTTCATCTAGTACGGCGTCATTCCCAGATTGTTGCCCCGGATGATGTTCGGATTCGGCGGCGGCTCGGCGTTTTGGGCTTGCGTCGGCGCGTCGCGCCACCAATCGAGCGACGGCTGCGCGAGCGGCCTGACCTGTTGCTGCTGCTGCGGTCGCGGTTCGGCCGGCGCTTTGGGCAATGGTGCGGGTTGCTGCGGCAGCACGGCCGCTTCGTTGATGCGCAGGACCGAGCTCGGTGCTGGCTGCGCAGCCAGCTGGCCTGCGCGCATCAGGTCGTAGCGGTCCATCGACAGCTGCTCGACCGACGGTGCATCGCGCACCACCACCGGCCGCAGAAACACCATCAGGTTCGACTTGCGGCGCGAGCGGCTCTCGGACTTGAACAGGTTGCCGATCACCGGCACGTCGCCCAGACCCGGCACCTTGTCGACATTGGACGAATATTCGTCTTGCAACAGGCCGCCCAGCACGACGATCGCGCCGTCGTCGACCACCACACTGGACTCGATCGAGCGTTTGTTCGTGATCAGGCCGGTGGTCGAGTTCACCGAGGAGGCCAGCACGCTGGACACCTCCTGATAGATCACGAGCTTCACGCTGCCGTCTTCGCTGATCTGCGGCCGCACGCGCAGGGTCAGGCCGACGTCCTTGCGTTCGATGGTTTGAAACGGATTCACGGCGCCGCCCGCACCGGCTGCGCCGGTCGTGAACTGGCCGGTCACGAACGGCACGTTCTGGCCGATCACGATGCGCGCTTCCTCGTTGTCGAGCGTCAGCAGGTTCGGCGTGGACAACACGTTGCCGTTGCCGGTGCTTTGCAGAAAGTTGGCCAATGCGCCGAGCGCGTAGACGCCGCCGATCTTCTGCGCAAGTGCGAAATTGAAGCCCGGCTGCGGCGCCACCGGCGTCGTCGGAAAGCCGTTTGCGTTGACGTTTGCAAACTGCGCAGCGAACGGAATGATGTTGCCGGCCGCGCCGTAATTGGTGCCGATCACGCCGATCGTGCCGTTGCCTTTTTTGCCGAGCAGGCTCTGCCACTGGATGCCGAAGTCGGCCGCGTTGTCCATGTTGACTTCGGCGATCAGGCTCTCGATGAAGACCTGCGCGCGGCGCGAGTCGAGTTGGTCGATCACCGCGCGGATCTGGCGGAACTGCGGCTCGGGCGCGGTGATGATCAGCGAATTGGTCGACGGATCGGCCTGGATCTGCCCCCCGGTGGACGGTTGGTTCGCCTGCGCCGCGTTCAGCGTCGGGCCGGACGCCCCGCCCAGGCCGCCCACGTTGCCGGTTTGCAGCCCCGTGGGCAGCGTCGTCTGCAGCCCCTGGGTTGTGCCGCCACCGGGCAGCGTGCCGCCGACCCCGCCCGCCGCGCCGGCCGTGTTGCCAGCCGCAATCGCCGCGCGCAATGTGGCTGCCAGCTTCACCGAGTCGGCGTTCTTCAAATACACGACATGGATATTGCCGGCCGGCCCGGCATCACCCACCGCGCTCGGTCGGTCGAGCTTGGCCACCAGCGAGCGCACCAGCGCGAGCCGCGCGGGGTTGGCCGCGCGCACGATCAGCGCGTTGCTGCGCGACTCGGGCAGGATCGTGGTGCGAAACGTCGCGTCGCCCCCGGGCTGGCCCGGTATGCCCTGCGGCGCACCGGGCACGCCGCTGCCGGACTCGATCAGCCGCAACAGCAGCGGCGCCAGATCGGTCGCGATCGCGTGCTCGAGCGGGATCACTTCGACGTCGGTCGCGTTCGCCACGTCCATCGACGCAATGATCCGGCCGAGCCGGCGCAGGTTGTCCGCGTAGTCGGTGATCACGAGCGAGTTGTTGCCCGGGTTCACGTTGATCGTGTTGTTCGGGCTGATCAGCGGCCGCAGCACCGGCACCAGGTTGTTGGCGTTTTCGTGGTTCAGCCGAAAGATCTGGGTGACGATCTGGTTGCCGGTCACGTTCGGCACATTGCCGCCGACCGAGACCGAGCCGGCCTGCAGCTTCGCGTCGGCTTCCGGCACCACCTTGTCGAGCCCGTCGGCCTGCACCACCGTGAACCCCTGCAGCCGCAGCGCCGCGAGAAACTGGTTGTAGGCGACCGCGGGCGACACCGGCCGATCGGTGCCCAGCGTGATCGTGCCCTTCACGCGCGGATCGACCACCACGTTGCGCCCGGTGATCGACGACATCGTGCGCGCCACCGCCGTGATGTCCGCGTTCTCGAAATTCAGCGTCACCGGCTCGCTGCGCTGCGGTGGTTGCTGTTGTGCCCCGCGGCGCTTCTGCGCCCACGTCTGGGAAGGAAAAAGCGCCGTAGCGCCGGCGAATGCTGTAATTACCGCTATCAAAGCGATAGTACTCGGCAAACGCTGAAAGAGGGTGGGTGGCTGGTGAGTCATATCGATGTTCCAAAACGCTGCGCGCACTGCCGAAACGGCAAGAGGGGCGGTGCACGGCCGATTCAAGCAGATGCCGTGCAGCGGGCTGCATCCGGCGCGGTCACTTCCGCCCACGACGCCAGAAACAAATCCCGCGCCGCAGCAATGAGGCCGAACGCGCCAGCCCCCATTCCAACAGACGCCGCGGAGCCGGCTGTGCCGGTCCGCCAGCGTCGCCTCCGGTGGGGGAAGCCAAGAGAGCCGACCGGAGGGTGCGAAGGCTGGAGGAGAGCCACATCCTTGCCGGTGGGGAAAGGCGCGAGAGCCGACTGGAGGGAGCGATGCGTGGGAGACGAGCCCTACATGTTGATGATCGCCCGCGCCCCGTCGCGCCGCCCGATCAGGTTGAGCAGGTTCGTCAACGCATCGATTCGATCCGGTGCGGCGCTCGCGGTTCCTTCGAAGCGCAGCCGGCCACCGACGAACTGGCCGGCGCCCACGAGCTGCAGCGCGCCCGACAACGTTTCCAATTGCAGGCTCGGCACCGCGCCGCCCACGATCGTCACGCGGTAGCTGCCCATCGGCCGCAACGTCGACAGGCGCGACGACACATCGTTCGCGTCCAGCGTGACCGAGCCGGCCAACTGCCAACGACGCGATGCATACGTCGCACCGAACCCGTGGGTGCCGAGCGCGAGCTGGCCTTCCGGCTGCAGCGTGTTGAACGGCGCGCCCAGGCCGCTGAGCAACGCGGCCGGCCAGCGCGAGATGCCATCGGCCAGTTGCAGCTGGGCGCCGCCGAGCGAGACGATCGCGTGCGCATCGATCGGTGTGTCCATGCAGCAGCGATTCAACAGCGCCACGCGTGCGCCGTTCCAACGCGGGCGAATCGTCCACTCGAAGCGGCCCGGCAACGCCGTGGCGTCGCGGCTGTCGGCGCCGCCGGACAGCACCAGTTGCGCCGAGCCGTCCCAGACCGTGCCGCGCGCCGCCTCCAGCCGCACGTGGCCATCGCTCAAATTCAGCACGCCATCGGCCAGCCAGCGTGCGGGCGCGAACAGCAGCAGCGCGATGCCCAGGCCCAGCAGCGCACCGATCAACGCCCAGCCCCAGGGCGCGCGTGCCCTGGCGTTGCCCGGCAACACGCCGGCTGCAACGGCAGTGAAAGAACGCGCGCGTCGGGCCATCGTCTGAACAGACAGGATGCGCGGGGAAGCGGTGCGCCTGCGCGTCAGCGCGCGGGCAACGCCAGCACGACGGTGCCGTCCCAGCCCGGATTGGTCGGCACGCCCGCGACCGGGCTGCGGAGGAGCCGCACCTCGTTCGGCAGCGCCCGCGCATCGATGCGCACCTGCGCGAGCCAGGCCGCCAGCGCCTCGGCGGTGGCGCCGCGCAAGGTCACGGTCGCGCGGTCGCCGAGCACGGCAAACGTGGCGGTGTTGCCGAAGCGCTGCTTGGTGGCGGCCTCGGCCGCGCGCAGTGCCTGGTCGTAGTCGATCTTCGGCGCGGCCTGCAGCTCGCGGGCCTGCTGCTGCAACGCGCGCATCTGCAACAGCTGCGCTTCGAGCAAGGGCTGCTGGGTGCGGGCGGTGCGCAGGGTTTGCAGTGCGGGAGCCAGCAGCAGCCACCACAGCAGCGCGACGACCACGAGGGCAACAGCGATCCGCACGGCACGCCGCTCGCGCACCGCCAGCGCATTCCAGCGCACAGCGGCCGTGCGGCGCCAGGTCGCCAGCGGGCCCGATGCGTCGGACGAAGCCGGCAGCACCGCACTCATGGGCGGGCTCCGGTCGCATCGGCCACGCCATTCTGCGCAGAGACCAGCAACGCATCGGCATCGATGCGCGCACTTAAGCCCGCGCCGCGCAGCCGATCGGCCAACGCAGCGACCTGCGGCGCGGTCAGCGTCAAACCCTTCAAGCGCAATTCACCACCAGTGAATTCGATGCCGTTCGGCAGCGGCCCTTGCGGTGCCACCTGCGCCAGCGCCTGCGACGTGCTCGACAACAGCGCCTCGAAATCGCGCCCGCTCGGCGCACCGGCCGTCTGGCGCAACACGCTCAGCTCGCGCTCCATCTGCAGCGGCGCATCCACCACCACCTGCACGCCGGGAAAAGTTTCGGTCAGCACCGTGTTGACCGCCTGGCGCTTTGCTCCGAGCCCCGCGCGTTCGCGCCAGGCCCAGGCGTTGATGCCGATCAGCTGCGTCAAGAGCAGCAACGCCACACCCCAGCGCGCGGCCCGCCAGCGCGGTGCATTCAGCCATTCGCGCGTGGCGCCGCCGGCCTTGCGCAATGCGCGGCCGCGGCCCGAGCTTTGCAGGCCGAACTGCGCGAGGTCCCAGGCGCTGCGCGCGGCTTCCAGCCAGCGTTCGGGCGCAGACTGCAAGGTCGGGGGTCGCGCCAGCACCTCTTCGGCCAGTTGGGTGACTGCGGGCTCGGCGAACAGCGGCACTTCGGCCGGTGGCGAGGCGCCGCCGAAAGCGAGCGCCAGCGTGGCCGAGCCCAGCGGCACCACGCGCACGCCGCGCGCATCGACGCAGGCCAGCAGCGGCAGCTCGGCGCTGCCGACCGCATACAGCGCATCGCTGCCCGGCGCGAATTCCGGCACGATGCGCACAGCCGCGCGGCCCGCGTCCTCGAGCGCCTGCAATGCGCTGCGCAGCCAGTGGCGATCGCACACCGCGACCCACGACGGCGCACCCACACGCGCACCGGGCTCGAGCGCGAAGTGCAGTTGCTCGGGCTCGTCGAGCAGACGGTCTTCGAGCAGGCCGTCGAGCACCGCGCGCAGCCGCGGCGAGCCCGCGCCCTGGCGGTTCAACGTGCCTTTGGGCAGATCGACCTGGTGCCACGACAGCATCGCCGCCGGCACCAGCGCGACGATCTCAACCACGCCGCGCCCGCGAGCCGGCAACGCAGCCAGCGGCGCGCTCGCATGCTGCGTGACGCGCTGCCCATCGGACGAAGCCAGCGCGTATTCCCACGCCGCGCCGGGCGTTGCGAACGACGGCGCAGCACCCGGTGTGGGCAGCGGCAGGACGACAATCAGGCTGGACATGAGGTTCTGGAAGGCAACCGGTCATTCTAGAGAGCGGATACCGGGCGAGCCCCCGCGCGGCACGCCATCGAACCTGCCGCTGCAGCGCCCAACATTCAGGGCCGCGCCGCTGCGCCGATGCCGCCCGGGCCCGGAAGCCGCTCGTCATAAGACAGCCGCTCGCGCGACAGCGTGACGACGGTCGAGTTGGGGCCGATGGTCTTGCGCTGCACCACCGATCGCTCTTCCAGCGTGATCGACTCGAGCCGCAACCGACCGCGCACTTCGAAGTAGCTGGACGACACACCGAACCGGCCATCGGCGAACAGCGGCGTGGTCTTGCCGAGCACCTTGCCCGCGTCGCCGACCTGGCGAAAAAACTGGCTCGCACGTGCCGCCACCAATCGTTCGGCATCGGCCAGCGTCAGCAGCGGCTCGGCCGCGGCCAGCACGACCGCGCTGGCGGTGTTGATGTTGATCGGCGTCTTGCCCTCCGCCGACAGCAGCATGACGTACGGCTCCAGGGCCGCCAGCACCGGCGCCGACAAGCCGTAGTTGACGAGTTGCGCCACCCGTTGCGGCGCGATCGGCGCGGTGCCCGAATCGGCATCGAGCCCGCCCCAGGCGCGCTGCAGGTTGTCGGTCAGCACGCTCAGCTCCGCTGTCGGCAGGCCGAGCTGCTTGAACAGGCGGGCAAAAGCGTCGTACCAGACCTCGGAGCGGCTGCTGTCGACCAGATTGCGCAGGTTCATGCGCGCCTGCAGGTCGCCGATCTGGCCCGACAGGAACGCGTCGAGCGCCTCTTCGTTGGTCTGCCCGCCGGTGTTGTTGCGGTCGGCGGCCAAAAACGTGGACAGGCGCGACTCGGCCAGCGGCACCGCCCACGGTTCGCCCAGGTGGTCGACGCCCACGCCGCCCGGGCTGGCCTGCCCGTCGAGGCGCAGCAGCAGCCGCGCCCAGTCGACCGCGCCGACCAGAATCCAGCTCGACTGCACGCGCGCGCGCTCGGCCGCCTCGATCTCCACGCTGCGCCATTGCTGCCAGAGTGCGGCGGCCGCAAAGGTCGCTACCAGCGTCACGGTGAGCATCGCTTGCAGCAGCGCGGCGCCGCGGGCCGGCCGCGGGCGGTTGCGCGCAGGCTGTCTCACGACTTGCCCCCACCGACGGTGGGCCGCACCCAGTCGCGCACCAGTCGGCCGGCCAGCGGGTGGCCGGGCGGCAGGTCGAGCACGAGCCGCACGCCGTCGGGCAGGGCGGCTGCTTTTTGCGGCACCAGATTCGCGATTCCCGCCGGCACCGGCGTGCCGACGCTCGACAACGGATTGGCCCAGGTCCCGCCCAGAAAATAGTAGAGCTGCCAGCCCGCCAGCGGCAGGATCGCGACTTCGCGCCGACGCTGCTCGGGCGTTGCGTTCTCACTCCACTGCGCGGCCTGCTCCCAGGCCTGCAGCAGCTCGCCCTGGCGCCAGACTTCGGGCGACTGCCAGCGCAGCCACTGGCCGCCGCCCGCGCCGTCGCGCCGGCTCCAGGCGACCACCAGCCAGCCCGCGCCCGGTGACGTGCTGCTGCGTCGCACGATGCGCAAGCCCCGGCCGTCCCAGTCGAGCGCCTTGTTCTGCGGCATCGCCTGCTCGTTTGCCTCCAGGTCCGCCGCCCACTGCCCGAGCGCCGACTGCAATGTCTGCACCTGATCCGAGCGCGCCTGCGTGTAAGCCTGCGCGCGCACCATCCCGTCCAGCCCGCGCCAGGAAAGCAGCGCGAGCAACGCCATCACGAAGATCGCGACCATCAGCTCGACCAGCGTGAAACCGCGGGCGGGCCGGCGGCCGGCCGACTGCCGCGGTGCGCGCAGTGCGTCGGCGCGTTTCAGGTTCGACCTCCACGATGCCAGCCTGCCCGCCATCGAGCAATGGTCGCGAACTCGCTTCGATCCAACCAGAAGCTCAGCCACTGCCATACGACAACCAGCAAACGGCCGAACGGCACACAACCACAGCGCAAGTCTTCCTCCATTCCAGCAGGCGCCGAGGAACCGGCTGTGCCGGGCCGCTGGCGCCGCCCCCGGTGGGGGTGGGCGAGAGCCGACCGAAGGGAGCGAAGCCTGGGGGAGCGCACTAGAACCTTCCGACGATGCTCTTCAAGTCCAGCAGCGGCCGCGTGCCGTCGAACACGCGCGCGCCGACGATGCGAAAGCTCGGGTTCGGCGTCGGCAGCACCGACACCGCGACCGTCAGGCTGCGGCCGGCCTGCTCACACGCCACCGTGCTGTCGCCGATGCCCGGCATCTGGCTCGACAGACGCGCTTTCACCAGTTCGTTCTCGGCACAAATCTCGGCCAGCACCAAGTCCGATTGGCGCTCGGCATTGCGCGTCAGCGCCTCGGTCGACTTCAGCCCGGCAGCGAGCGCGATCGCAACGATCGCGAGCGCCACCAGCACTTCGATCAGCGTGAAGCCGCGCTGCCTTGCGCCGTGCATTGCAACGTCCGTCACGAAGGCGCGCCGGGGCTGCCCGACACGGAAAATGGCCGCAGCCCGTCGGTCGCCACCGTCAACGTGCGCTCGGCCCGACCGGTCGTGCGCAGCACCACCGCCTGCGCGCCGATGATCGGCTCCGGCCCGAGCACCAGCGACGCACCCGGGTCGGCTTGCGTGGTCGGCTGCAGCCAGCGGTCGGGCAGTGCATCGCGCGGCAGGCCGTCGAATCGAAAACCGCCTTCGACCGCGCGCCAGCGCACCACCACGCCGGTGGCCCGCGAGCGGGCGCGCGCCGATTCGAGCAGCGCGGACAGCCGTTGCGCTTCGCGTTCGAGTTGCGTCTCGGCCGGGTCGCGCAAAGCCACCGTCACACCGGCGGTGGCCAGCGCGATGATCGCGATCACCACCATCAGCTCGATCAGCGTGAAGCCGGCGTGTCGCGCGCTGCGGTGCTTTTTCATGGGTGCACGCGGTGCTGCATCGGCTGCGCGTGACGGCGTTGTCGGCAGCGTGTGCGGTCTGTGCGGCTACTGCCAGCTGCCGACGTCGGCGTTCTTGCCTTCGCCGCCGGCCTGGCCGTCGGCGCCGAACGACATCACATCGATCTCCCCCTTGATGCCGGGGTTCAGATACTGGTACTGGCGGCCCCATGGGTCGTTCGGGAGCTTTTCCAGATACGGCTTCCAGTTCGGAGGCACCGGGTTGGTCTGCGGCCGCGTGAGCAGCGCTTGCAGGCCCTGCTGCGCGGTCGGGTAGCGCTGGTTGTCGAGCTTGTAGAGCTTGAGCGCCTGCACGAGGTTGTTCACGTCGGTGCGCGCGGCCGTCACGCGCGCGTCGTCGGCGCGGTCGAGCACGTTGGGCACGATCAGCGCGGCCAGCACGCCAATGATGACGAGCACCACCATCAGCTCAATCAGGGTGAAGCCGACGTGGGCCTTGCGAAGCAGGCGGGCAGGGCGATGAAACATGAGTGGGGGTGTCTGGCGGTCAGAAGCCTGCAAGAAGCGGCCCAGCGCCATGGGCTCCGATCCGCTGGGAAAACGAGCCCTGCATGATAATCGGCGCGATGCCGAATGCCCGTTTCGAGAAGCTCATGCCCCGGCTTGCGACGCTGCTGATCTGGGCGTTGCTGACCGCGAGCGCTGGCTATTGGGCGCTCGGCGCGGGTCGCGTCGGCACCGTGCAGGCGCTGCCCGTGGTGGCCGCGGCACCACCGACCGACAGCGCCGCAGTGGCGCGGTTGTTGGGCTTCAGCCGCGCCACAGACGCGAAGGCCGCACCGGTGGCCGACAAGCGCTACACGCTGGTGGGCGTGCTCGCACAAGGTCGCCAAGGCGCCGCGCTGATCGCGCTGGACGGCCAACCGGCCAAGCCGTATCGCGTCGGCTCGGAAGTCGATGCGGGCTTGGTGCTGCGCTACGTCGGCGCGCGCAGCGCAACCCTCGGCGCTGCCGGTAGTGCCGATGCGGCGAAAGACGTGACGATTGAATTGCCGGCGCTGCAGCAAGGCGGCATGCGGGCCGGCAGCGCGTCGTCCTGACTTCGCAGCGTTCAGCGGCGCAGGAACAGCCGATACGCAGGATTCTGCGTTTCGTCCACGTGCGGCAGATTGAGCTGCGCGAGGAACTCGGCAAACGATGCCTCGTCGCTGGCCGGCACCTGCAAGCCCACCAAAATGCGGCCGTAGTCGGCACCCTGGTTGCGGTAGTGGAACAAGCTGATGTTCCAGTTCGGGCGCAAGAGCGACAAAAATTTCAGCAGCGCTCCGGGCCGCTCGGGAAACACGAAGCGCAGCAGCCGCTCGTCGTGTGCGAGCGGCGACGGACCGCCGACCATGTGCCGCACGTGCTCCTGCGCAAGGTCGTCGTGCGTCAGGTCGATCGCTTCGAAGCCGCGCTCGCCGAAGCGCTCAGCGATGCGCTGCGATTCGCCCGCGGCCGAGGTCGTCAGGCCGACGAACACATGCGCCTTGACCGCGTCGCTGATCCGGTAATTGAACTCCGTCACGTTGTGCGGGCCGCCGGGCAACGCACCGATCGGTTTCGCAAAAACGCAGGAAGCTGCCGCGCTCTTCGGGCAACGTCACCGCGAACAACGCTTCGCGCGCTTCGCCGACTTCCGCGCGCTCGGCCACGAAGCGCAGCCGGTCGAAGTTCATGTTCGCGCCGCACAGGATCGCCGCGTAGGTCTCGCCCTGCGTGCCGTGCGTGGCCACGTACTGCTTGATCGCGGCCACGCCAAGCGCGCCGGCCGGCTCGACGATGCTGCGCGTGTCGACGAACACGTCCTTGATCGCAGCGCAGACGGCGTCGGTGTCGACCGTCATGAAGTCGTCGACCAGTTCGCATGCGATGCGGAATGTCTCGTCGCCGACGGTCTTCACTGCGGTGCCGTCGGAGAACAACCCGACGTCGCCGAGCGTCACGCGACGGGCCGCGCGCACCGACTGCAGCATCGCGTCCGAGTCGTTCATCTGCACGCCGATCACGCGCACCTCGGGCCGCACCGCCTTGATGTAGTTGGCCACGCCCGCAATCAGCCCGCCGCCGCCGATCGCGACGAACACCGCGTCGAGCCGCCCCTGGTGCTGGCGCAGCATCTCCATCGCGATGGTGCCCTGGCCGGCGATCACGTCGGGGTCGTCGAACGGATGCACGAAGGTCAGGCCCCGCTCGGCCTGCAGTGCAAGCGCGTGAGCATAGGCGTCGGAATAGCTGTCGCCGTGCAGCACCACGTCGCCGCCCAGCCGACGCACCGCATCGACCTTCAGGCGTGGCGTCGTCTGCGGCATCACGATCACGGCGCGGCATTGCAGACGTTGGGCTGCCAACGCCACGCCCTGCGCGTGGTTGCCGGCCGACGCGCAGATCACACCGCCTGCGCGCTGTTCGGCCGACAGCCGCACCATCTTGTTGTAGGCGCCGCGCAGCTTGAAGCTGAACACCGGCTGCTGGTCTTCGCGCTTCAGCAGCACGGTGTTGCCCAGACGACGGCTGAGTTCGCGCGCAGGCTCAAGCGACGACTCGACCGCGACGTCGTACACCTGCGCGGTCAAAATACGCCGCAGGTAATCGTGCGGCGTGGGTGCGGCCCCGTCGGCAGCGGGTGCGCCGGTGCTGGCGAAGAGGGGTTTGGGCTGCGACATGGAACGCCGATGATAGGCAGCCAGCACGCCGTTTGGCCGCTTGTCCAGCGCCGAGGGGCCTGAATATGCGGGCACAAAAAAAACAGCCCCTGGCCTTGCGGCCGGGGGCTGAATCCACCTTTTCAGAGGGTGGAGGAGACAACCGATGAAGAATCGATTGAGGCCAGTTTAATCAAATGTTTGCTGCAGCGCAGCACTGTGTTGCGGGAAAACACCAACGGCGCGGGAATTTTTGGCACGCCGGGCTGTTGTTCTATCCGAAAGAAGTAGAGGAAAAACAAAAAATGGAATGCACCGTGAGCTGGACCGGCGCTGCCGGCACCCGATCGGCGATGGGCTTCGTCGCCGAGACCGGCAGCGGCCATGTGATCGCGATGGACGGCGCACCCGACGCGGCCAAGCCCGCTTTCGGCGGCTCGAACCTGGCGCCGCGACCGATGGAATTGCTGCTGGCCGGCACCGGCGGCTGCACCGCCTACGACGTCATGCTGATCCTAAAACGCGGCCGCCACGACGTGCGCGGCTGCACGGTAAGGCTCGAAGCCGACCGGGCCGAGGTGGATCCGAAAGTGTTCACGCGCATCCACATGCAGTTCACCGTGACGGCCAAAGGGGTGCCTGCGCAAGCGGTGGAGCGGGCGATCGCGTTGAGCCATGAAAAATATTGTTCGGCGAGTTGGATGCTCGGCAAGACGGCGACCCTCACGACCGGATTCGATCTGGTCGAAGTCGGCTGACGAGCGCAGCGGCTTCGGACGGGGGGTTGAGCGAGGGCGCAGCGAACAAACCGTCTCGGAAAGAACCCACCGTTCGCGGTCGAGCCCGTGCCCTGCGTCGCCGAGCCGATGCCTCAGACATAGCGCGCGGTGGTCGTCATCACCTTGGCGGCAGCCCGCATCAGTTGCCGCACCGGCCAAGGCAGCGTCGCCGCGCCAGCGGTCTGCGCTTGCACCGCATGACGCGCCTCATCGGCCTTCATCTGCACGAGCACCGCGCGCGACGCGGCATCGGCCGCGGGCAGCCGCTGCAGGTGGCCATCCAGATGGTGCTCGACCTGCCGTTCGGTTTCGACGACGAAGCCGAGGCTTACCGAGTCGCCCAGCCGGCCGGCCAGCAGTCCCAGCCCGAACGCACCCGCGTACCAAACCGGGTTCAGCAGCGAGGGACGCGCGTCGAGTGCATCGAGCCGGGCCCGGGTCCAGGCCAGATGATCGACCTCTTCGTGAGCGGCCGCTTCGTAGTGCGCACGCAACGCCGGATCGCGCGTGGCAAGCGCCTGTGCCGAGTAGAGCGCCTGCGCGCAGACCTCGCCCACATGGTTCACGCGCATCAATGCGCCAGCCCGTTGCTTGTCCGAATCCGACAACGGCTTATGTTGCATATCAGCGACAACTGGCACCGAGCGGGTCCCCGACGGTCGAGCGAAAACGGTGCGCAGCGCCAAGTCCAGCGTGGTCAGCAATCGGTCCATGCCGGCGACTCTGCCACAGCCAAATCGTTCGCTGTGCCGGCCGATTCGAGAGGGGAGCCTGCCGGTGTGGGCATGACGCCCGCGGCAATCGCCGGCTTTGTTGTCGACAGGCAACAGAAACGCTTTTTCTTGGACAAAACCTTTGCGAATCGGGTTGCCGTCTGGTGCAATAGCGGCAACTTCCGAAACGGAGGTTGGCCCGGGTTGCCGGCGAGACCAAAGCCAGTGCAGACATGCATGTACTTCCTGATCTCACCTCGCCGGTGCCCTATGTTTAACCTTGGAGAAACTCGCAATGAAAAAACTCTTGATCGCACTGGCTGCACTGGCTGCTGTGGGAACCGCTTCGGCCCAATCGTCGGTGACCTTGTCGGGCATCATCAAAGGCGGCGTTGCTGTCAATGAATACACCAATGGCCCGATCGGCACCCGTGCCAACGGCACCGGCTGGGCTGTGCAAGACGGCTCGTCGCGCTTCATCCTGTCCGGCGTCGAAGACCTCGGCGGCGGCTTGAAAGGCCTGTTCCAGATTGACACGCGTTTCCGCGTGGACGACAACGGCACCGCTGGCTTGTCGGGCAGCCAATTGGCCACCGGCAATACGTTCGTCGGCATCGGCGGCGCATTCGGTACCTTCTCGCTCGGCAAGCGCGACACCCACTACTGCCTGGGTTCGGACACGCACGGCAGCCTGGCCACCGCGCTGCAAGCATCTTCCTGCGGCCTGCTGGGCTACGTGAACGTCGGCGGCGCCGGCATCAACCAGGCGATTGCCAACACGTCGCGCTCGGTCAACATCGTGCGTTACGACACCCCGAACATCGCCGGTTTCTTCGGCTCGGTCTCGGTCAGCCCGAACTTCCAAGGCAGCGAAGGCGTGACGCGCGTGGGCACCAACGGTGTCGTGTTGTCCAACGGTGTGGGCGACTCCGGCAAGGGCAACGCATACAACGTCGCGTTGAACTACGCGAACGGCCCGATCCGCGTGGGCGGCAGCTACTGGAAAGCCAACGCCGAAGACCGCAACTACGGCATCGCGCGCAACGACCAGCAGGCTTACACGCTGACCGGTGCATTCACGTTCGGCCCCGTCAACGTCGGCCTGACGTATGACCGCTCGTACGTCTACACCGGCCTGAACAAGATCAGCAACTTCAGCAACCGCCGCGATGCGTACTCGATCCCGGTGACGTTCCAATTGGGCAACGGCACGCTGCTGGCCACCTACACCCGCAACAACGACACGAAGGTCAACGGGCAAAAAATTGGCGACTCCGGCGCGTGGATGGCCAGCGTGGGCTACAGCTATTCGCTGTCCAAGCGCACGTCGATCGGCCTGTCGTACGTCTACCTGAACAACGAGCGCAACGCGGCTTATCAGCTGTACACGCAATCGTCGTTGGGTGGCTTGGGTGCCCCGCTGGCCGGCCAGGACCAGAAGCAGTTGTACCTGGGCTTCCGTCACGCATTCTGATCGGGTCCGACCCGCAGACCGACGGCGGCAACGGCGTCGGGTGACCGATCGGCTTGAATGCTCGATCATGAAAAAGCCGCCGGGCTTCGCAGCCCGGCGGCTTTTTCCATTTTTTGGTCCGGAATCGTTTGTTGCGAATCAGCTGTGCGAAAGAGGATGGCCGCGATCAAGTGGGCTGAGGCCTTGATCGAACCGGTTGGGTTCGGCCCCATGCAAGCACCATCGCACAATCGTTGCGACCTGCGCGACCGTCTGCAACCGAGCTCGATACGCGCTCGAAGGACACTCAATCGCTCGCTCAGCACCAGCACACGCGCGCTGACCCTGCGTCAGCAACCCTCAGCAACCGTCGGCCTGGGGCGCTGCACCTGCCCATCGCATTGGCTGGGCAACACCACGACGCATCACAACGCACGCAGAAACCGTTGGACATCCACCGCATTGGCCAACCCAACTTCGACTGGCAGCGGCTCGGCGAACAGCCGGGCCGCCAGCAGCTCGGCGCCGCAAATCGCCTGACTGAGACCACGGGATGCAAACCCGGTGCAGACCCACAACGCCGGTGATGACTGAGGCGCGTTGTCGCCGCACTGGGCCCGCACAGGCCCGATGAGCGGCAGCCGGTCGGGCGCCACCGCCCGCACGCCCGCCCACCCCTGCAGCGCGCCATCGGGCATCGGGTCGATCGGTGGTTGCCCGGCAACCGACGTCAACGCACGCAACCGATCAAGATTTTCTCGATGGTCCGCCTGACGCACGGCCGTGGAGGCATCGTCGCGTTGATAGGTGGCGCCGAAGACCGAGGCACGTTGCCCGTGGGCCAGGGGCACGTCTGGCAGCAGGCTGCCATGCCCGTTGATCGGGAATGCCAGCAGCTCCGGTGCCCCTGGCGACCGATGTTTCTCAGCGCCGCCGTGCTTGTAGGAAGCAACAAAAGACAGCTGCCCACGCACCGACTGCAGCGGCAGTCCATCGTCCACTGTTGCGCCGGCAGTCCCCACCAGCCGTGCGCTTGCAAAGCCTGCAGCCACCACCACGAGTTGCGCTTGTGCAGCAATGCCGCCGCCGACATGCAGCGCCTGCCAGCCGTCTGCAAAAGGCCGCAGGCTGTGCAGCTGGGTGTTGCCCCGAAATGCAATGCGAGGGTCGTCCAGCAGGGCCCCCACCAAGGCGTTCGGGCGGATCCAGCCGGCCTGCGTGTGCCAGACCGCCGTCGTCTCGGCATCCCACCCGGCAGCCGCCCGCCGGGCCGTCGTGGCCGATGCACTCCAGTCGCGGTGCTGCGCATCCAGGCGATCGGCCAGCACGCGCTGCGCATCGGCGCGCCGCTCCAGCACACCGCTCAGCTGCCAGTCCCGCCCAGGCACCAGCCGCTGCTGCGCAAACTCGATCGTGGCGCGCAGCCCGGCACGCGACCAGCGGGAACGCAGGCAATCGTCCTGCGACAGGTGCGGTGCGAACAAGCCGGCCGGCAGGCCCGACGCGCCTTGCGCCGGCTCGGCGTGGGCGTCAAGCACCAGCACTTGCAAGCCGCGCCGTGCCAGGCTGGCCGCCACCGCCGCGCCCGCGACGCCCGCGCCGATCACCAGCGCCGACGTTGCCTGCTCCGGCCGCGGCGATGCGGCATCGGCACCTGGGCGCCGGCGCGGTTGCCAGGCCGGATCGAACGTCGCGCAGAACGTGTCGTCGGCCGGCGTGGTGGTTTCCGCCGGCATTGCCCTCGCGGCCACCGCCGTCGGTGCCACAGGATTTGCGTGCGTTTCCCGCGCTGCCGTCGTCGCGGATGCGGTTGGCGCCACCGAATGTGTTTGCGTTTCCGTCGTGGCGGGTGGGGGTGGTGCAACCGGAGGTGTGCGCATCTCCTTTGTTGCGATCGTGGCGGGCGCCGTTGACCCAACGGGAAGCGGCCCTGCAAAGCCCGGCGACACCGCTTCCGGCGGCGCCATGACGACGAACCCAGCGGCTCGCAACGCAGCGCTCGTGTTCGGCGACAACGCTTGCCGCGGCGCGCCGAGCCAGGTGCCGCGGCGGCAGCACCGCGTGAGCGCCTTGACCGCGTGCGCGTCGCTCGCCAGCCAGGTCCGGGCGGCGCCCGCATTCAACCAGATGGCATCGGCGTCAAAACGCTGCGCGCGCAACTGCGCACCGACCGGGCCGATGCACAGGGTCAACAGCACCTGGCCGTCTTCGAACACGAGGCGATGAAAGCCGGGTGTCAGGCCCCAGCAGCGCCTGGACAATTGCTGGGCCAGCGTCGCCGCCGAGTCCTCCGATTGCACCGGACGAGCGTGAGGCGCAGCCCCGGTCGCATCGGTGCTGTACGGCGGCGGGCGGTCCGCGCATTGATCGCGGGCGGCGGATTTGCGCGGATACAGTCCCTCCAACGACGCCCCATCGGGTTCGATCGCCACGTGATGCAGCAAGCGCGGGCGATGCGCGTCGTCGCGCCACGCTTGCCACTCGGCGAGGAACCGCCGGCCGCACGCGAAGCCGATTTCCAGCACGCGCCAGCAGGGCCGATTCCGCCAGTCGTCCGGCATGTTCATGGACGGCGGCGCCGCCTCGGTCCCCGATGCGGCGCCGCGGGTTGCCGCCGCTGGGGTGGGGCGAAAGCGCCTGCGAAGAGGGAAGAAACGACCGATCCGGACGCGAAGCGACTTTGGTTCAGTCGCTCGGCGGGACGTAGCCTGCCGCTGCGTCCGCGCCGGTGCCGAAAAAATGGTTTTCCATCTGCCGCGCCAGATATTGGCGCGCGCGCTGGTCGGCCAGATTCAAACGGTTTTCGTTGACCAGCATCGTTTGGTGCTTCAGCCAGTCGGCCCAAGCCTGCTTGCTGACGTTCTGCCAGAGCCGCTTGCCGAGCTCGCCCGGATACGGCGGAAAGTCGAGCCCTTCGGCTTCGTGCCCGAGCTTGATGCATTGAACCGTGCGTGCCATCGTGAGGTCTCGCTTTTTTGTGCGGTGGGAAGAAAAGGGGGAGAGGGCCGAGGGCTCCGCTGCCGATGTCCGATGCCACAGGAGCCCGGACGCCGCAATGCGCCGACTCGGCCGGGCACCGCGTTCGAGCGTGTGAGCGGACTTTATCAAGAATCGATCGATCAACCCTTGCTGCCGACGCCGCCGCGCGGTGCGCAGGCCGGATCGCGGTACGCTGTGCGATGCGATCGGTGTGAAGGCGCAAGACACCGATTGCGGTCGACGTACTGCAAAAGCACAACCGGTGGCCGCAGCACGACCGATGAATCCCCCTCCACCAACGACATGAAACCACGCGCAACCACGGCAGCCCTCAGCCGGCCGACCCGATCGGGCATGACGCTGCATGCACCGGCGCCAAGCCTTGGTGGAGGCCGCGTGTTGCTGGCTGTGGGTCGCTGGTCGCGCAGCCGGTGGCCGATGCTCATCTGCGCCGCTGCGATGGTTTTGTGGTCGGTCGTGCAGGCGCCACCCGCCCATGCGCAGACGCGGCTGTCGAACGCGGCGTATGCATCGGCCGGTCCGCTGTTCAAACAGATCGACGCCGCGTTCGCCGCCGAGCAGAAAAAGCAGACCGGCCGCGACGTGCGCGTAGAGACCAAGACCGGCCCCGACGGCGAGCAGGTGCGAGCATTGCAAAACGGTTCGGGCGCCGACGTGGTGATGCTCGGCGACGCGGCGTCGATCGATGCGCTGGCGACCGCCGACCTCGTGCTGGCCGACTGGCGCACCCGTTACCCGAATCGGGCCGCGCCCTGGGGCAGCACGGTCGTGTTTCTGGTGCACTCGGGCAACCCGAAGCGCATCAAGGACTGGGCCGATCTGGCCCGGGGCGAAGTGCGCGTGTCGATGCCCGACCCGGCGCTGGACGCCACCGGCCGCCTGATCTGGCTGAGCGCCTGGGGCGCGCTGCGCAAAGATGGCCGCACCGAAGCGCAGACCGCGCAGTTCGCGGCTGGCCTGCTGAAGCGCGCCGCGCCGCTCGCGCCCTCGTTCGATGCGGCCGCGCAGGCGTTTCGCGCGCCCGATTCGGCCGATGTGCTGGTTGCGCTCACGTCGGAGCTGACCGCGTTGCAGCAGCGGCTGGGCGACCGTGCCTTCGAGGCGATCCGCCCGCGCCGCAGTTTGTTCGTCGGCCACCCGGTTGCGGTGGTGGAACGGACCACCCACAAGAAAGGCACGGGCGAACTGGCCAAGGCTTATTTGAGTTTTTTGTTCACGCCTGCGGTCCAGGCGATGGCCACCGCGCAGGGCCTGCAGGCGATGGTATCCAGCCCGTTGACCAGCCCGAGCGGCACCGCACGCGGCGGCGACGCCCAGCCGGGCGCTGGGAGCACCGGCCGGCTGTTCACCATCGACGACGCATTCGGAAGCCCGCACGCAGCCGAACGAGCGCACTTCGGCACCGATGGCTGGCTGCAGCGCCTGCGCGCGAAGGCAGCCGCCCATTGAGGCGGCCATGGCGCAGCACCCCTGTTTTTGGGAAGCGTTCAAAAATTTTGCGGCCACATGGGGCGGCAGTGTTGGGCAATGACGTGGCGCGTGGATCGCCGCCGCCGCACGGTCGACACTTTGGCACCATCGCAACGCACGACACGGGTGGCCGCGTGCCTGCCTCGAACGCATCTGCCTGATGCCGGGAAGATTCCACCGGCCGTTGGTCGTTGCCCGCCTTTTGAAAGCCCCCATGACCTCATGCAAGTTCACGGCGCCCGACTGTTGCCGGCCACGGCGAGGGCTTGCCCAACGCCTGCTCGCATCCGCACTCCTGCTCGGCGCAGCCGGCTCGATGCACGCCGCACCCAACGACGCGCCCGCGCAGTGGCCGGCCTACGGCGGCGACGACGCCGGCACGCGCTACAGCACCGCGCACGACATCACCCCGAAGAACGTCGACGGCCTGCGCCGTCAGTGGATCTACCGTACGGGCGACGCCACACGCCGCGCGCCCGCGCTCATGAAGCGCACCAAAACCGAGACGACCCCGATCCTGGTCGAAGACCGGCTCGTGCTGTGCACGCCGTTCAACGAAGTGATCGCGCTCGATCCGGCCGATGGCCACGAACTCTGGCGCCACGACCCGCAGGTCGCGACCGACCGACGCCCCGCGAACCGATACAACTGCCGCGGCGTCGCGCAGTGGCACGATCCGGCCAGTGCACCCGCCGACCACTGCGCCACGCGCATCCTGAGTGCCACCAACGACGCGCGGCTGATCGCGCTCGACGCGGCCGACGGCAAGCCGTGCAGCGGCTTCGGTGAGGAGGGCGTTGTGCGGATCGCCGACACCGGGGCGCTGCGCTGGCCCGGTGAGTTTCAGATCACGTCGGCGCCGGTGGTGGCCCACGGCGTGGTCGTGATCGGCTCGTCGGTCAGCGACAACGGCCGCGCCGATGCGCCGTCGGGCCGGGTGCGTGCGTTCGATGCGCGCACCGGGGCGCCGCGCTGGCATTGGGAGCCACTGCGCGCGCGGGATGCGGCGGCGGTGTCCGGTGCGAACGCCGACGCCCCTGCCGATGCGGCCGCTGTCAAGGCAGCCGCTGCGCCGCCCGGCGCCGGCGCCCCCGCCACCGACGGCGCCGGGCCGGCCGGTGCGGCCAACGTCTGGGCGCCGATGGCGGTCGACGTGGCGCGCGGCCTCGTGTTCCTGCCGACGTCCAGCCCGAGTCCGGACTTCTACGGCGGCCAGCGGCCCGGCGACAACCACGATGCGAACTCGGTCGTCGCGCTGCGCATCGCGGACGGCTCGAAGGCCTGGAGTTACCAGACCGTGCGGCACGACGTCTGGGACTACGACGTATCCGCGCAGCCGACCTTGACCACCATCGACGTGGCCGGCCAGCCGCGCGACGTGGTGGTGCAGGCGACCAAGCAGGGCCTCGTGTTCGTGCTCGACCGCGACACCGGCGAGCCGGTGTTTCCGGTGGAAGACCGCGCGGTGCCGCAGGGCGGCGCGGCCGGTGAGGCGTTGGCGGCCACGCAGCCGTTTCCGGCCGATCTGCCGGCGCTGGTGCCGCAGCGGCTGCGGGCCGGAGACGCTTACGGCTTCACGTTCTTCGACCGCCGCGCGTGTCGCGACAAGATCGCCGCGCTGCGCAGCGACGGGCTCTACACGCCGCCGGGCACGCAAGGCACGGTGCTGTTCCCGGCCACCAGCGGCGGCGTGAACTGGGGCGGCGTCGCGATCGATCCGCAAAGCGTGGTTTATGTGAACACCACGCGCATGGCGCATGCGGTGACGCTGATCCCGCGCGCCGATTTCGATGCGGTGAAAGCGGCCTCACCGGGCAAGGAAGTGAGCCCGCAGGCCGGCACGCCGTTCGGCATGAAGCGCGAGCTGATCCAGTCGCCGTTCGGCGCGCCGTGCAACCCGACGCCGTGGGGCACGCTGGCGGCGCTGGATCTGCGCAGCAAGCGCATCCTCTGGGAAGCGCGGCTGGGCACGACCGAAGACGTGTTGCCGTTGGGGCTCGCACTGCGCACCGGCATGCCGAACTTCGGCGGGCCGGTCGCCACCGCGGGCGGACTGGTCTTCATTGGCGCGACGATGGACCGGTACTTGCGCGCGTTCGATTCGGCCAGCGGCGCCGAACTGTGGCGCGGCCGACTGCCGGCGCCGGCCAATGCAACGCCGATGACGTATGTGTGGCAGGGCCGCCAGCACGTGGTGGTGGCCGCTGGCGGGCACGGCGAAGCCGGCACGCGCACGAGCGATGCGATCGTCGCGTTCGCGCTGCCCGTCGGCGGCGAGCCGACGCGCAGCCTCTGGGATCGCACGATCGATCAGCCCGGCGGGCGTTTCTGGGCGGGCGCGGTCGGCGCGGTCTCGGTGCTGTTGCTGCTGCTCTCGTGGTGGGCCCGCTCGGTCCGGTCGTCGCGTCGACGCGCGGCGGTTCGCTACAAAGCCGAACTGCTCGCCGCGCGCGCGCGCGGCTGAAGCAAGAACCACTGCGGTGCCAGTCGATCGCGCGCACTCGCCGCGCGCACGCGCGGTCAGATCGCATCAACCCATCGCAATCGCAACCGCCATGACCACACCGACAGCAGCCGCGGCAACGCCACCGACCACCAACCACGACAGCGACGCGCCATGGCCCGCCGTGGCCGGAGCACAGCGCCCGGATGCCGCACGCGGCAGCCGCAGCAACAACGGTTCCGCACCACTGCCCGACTCGTCCGACTCGCTGCCGATGAACCCGCACGTCGCTGCGCTGGACGCCCCGCCCGCCCCCGCTGCCGCCACGCGTCGCGAATGGGCGGGTCTGGCCGTGATCGCGCTTCCGTGCATGCTGTATTCGATGGACCTGACGGTGCTGAATCTGGCGGTTCCGTCGATCTCGGCCGACCTGCAGCCGAGCGCCTCACAGCTGCTGTGGATCATCGACATCTACGGCTTCATGGTGGCCGGCTGGCTCGTCACGATGGGCAGTCTGGGCGACCGCATCGGCCGGCGCCGACTGCTGATGATTGGCGCGGGCGCGTTCGGCGTCGCCTCGGTGCTGGCTGCGTTTGCCAGCAGTGCGGGCATGTTGATTGCGCTGCGGGCGTTGCTCGGCGTGGCAGGCGCGACGCTCGCGCCGTCCACGCTGTCGCTGATTCGCGGCATGTTCCGGCAACCCGCGCAGCGCACGGTCGCGGTCGGCGTCTGGATTTCGAGCTACTCGGTCGGCGCTGCGATCGGGCCGCTGGTGGGCGGCGCATTGCTCGAGCATTTCTGGTGGGGCTCGGTGTTCTTGATCAACGTGCCGGTGATGGGGCTGCTGCTCGCGCTGGGGCCGTGGTTGCTGCCGGAATTTCGCGCTGCGACGCCGAGCCGGCTCGATGCGCTCAGCGTGCTGCAGTCGATCGCCGCGGTGCTGCTGACGGTCTACGGCTGCAAGCGGATCGCCGAAGACGGCTTCGGTTGGCTGCCGCTCGCTTGCGGCGTGGTCGGCGTCGGCTTGGGGCGGGCTTTTTTGCGCCGCCAGCGCCTGCTGGCCACGCCGCTGATCGATCTGCGGCTGCTGCGCATTCCGCGGTTGCGCGTGGCGCTGGTGACTTACTCGCTCGGTTGCTTCGTGATGTTCGGCGCGTTCGTCTTCGTTGCGCAACACCTGCAGCTGGTGCTGGGCCTGGCGCCTCTCACGGCCGGCTTGTGGACGGTGCCTGGGGCGCTCGCGTTCGTCGTCGGGTCGCTGCTGACGTCGGTGCTGGTGGGGCGGGTTGGCAGCCGCGCAGCGATCGTCGGCGGGCTGCTGCTGGCAGCGGGCGCTTGCGCCGTGCTGGCTTGGGCCGCACAGGCGAACACGCCGGTGGCCATCGTGGTCGCCAACGTGCTGCTGTCGCTCGGGCTGGCGCCGGTGTTCACGCTCGCCACCGATCTGGTGATCGGTGCGGCGCCGCCCGAACGCGCGGGCTCGGCGGCCGCGATTTCGGAGACCACGTCCGAGTTCGGCGGCGCACTGGGCATCGCGCTGTTCGGCAGCATCGGCACCGCGCTGTATCGGCGTGCAATGCAGCGGGCGGAGGCAGGCACGTTCGGTTTGGACGGCGAGCCGGCGCTGCTCGAAGCCGCCCGCAACACGCTGGGCGCAGCCGTGCAAGTCGCAGCCGGCCTGCACGAGCCGGCCGCGCAGGCTGCGCTGCTGGCGGCGGCACGCGCAGGGTTCACGCTGGGGATGCAGTGCATGGCCGTGCTGGCCATGGCCACGCTGCTCGCCGCTGCCTGGCTGGCGGCGCGCAAACCGTCCGGAGGGCGGCGCGCGGACTGAGTGCGCACGCCGAATCGCGTATGCGCTGCCGTCAGGTTTTCATGGCAACCAGCGGCGGGGTCTGCTGGTGCTGCACCACGCGCCAGACGTCGTGCTCGAGCCGCCGATAGGTCGAGGTGCAGTGCGCGGTGTAGTGCTTGCCGCCGTCGCCCTGCGCCTTGGCGTGGTACGCCACCACGATCAGGCCTTCCTGCGGGCGCGCGATCTGGCGGCCGGACAGCTCGACCTGGGACCAGCGCGGCGTATGGGCCACGGCTTCGATCGCCTGCTCGCCGGTCAACACATACGGAGGCTCGGGCAGCACCATCAGGCACTCGTCGTCGATCAGCTCGTGGTAGTGCTGGGCATCGCCCGTCCACAGGCTTTCTTCGAAACTCCAGACGCGGTCGTCGTTCATTCGTTCTTCCTTTGATTTAACAATCTTCTGCAGTGCCGGCGCAGGCGGTGCCTTCACCTGTCGCTATCTTTTTCGTAGCCATCTCATCCAAGATCAAAGCTTGACTTCGCCGCCTTCCTCGCCATGCCAGTAGTGCACGCGGCTGGCCACGACCTTGATCAGCACCATGCCTTCGGTGTCGACGCCGTCCTTGAACCAGCGCTCGAGGTCTTTCGTCCAGTGTTCCTTGAATGCCGCCTTGTCACGGATCAGCGTCGCGTCGCCCTCCACGGCCACATGGAATTGTTTGTCGTCGCCGCGAAAGCTCAACGACACCTTCGGGTTTTGCTGGATTTCCGCGACGGTGCGGAATTTTTCATACGTGAAATAAAACGAATTGCCGTCGTAGTCGACTTCGCCGTTGTTGCTCATCGGCCGGCCGGCCATGGTGCCGCCGTCGCTGTGGGTGAACAGCATCGTGATGTCGATTGCGCGCATGTGCTCGGACAGCTCTGCGAGGGTTTTGGTTGCCATGGTGGGTTCGTTGGGGAAAAACAGCGGATTGAACACCGCCGGGTTGGGTTCGAGCCGTGGAGCGCAAAAGGTGCGTCCGGCCCGGGCGGTCACGGGTTGTTTCTGTGCGCCTCCCAGACAGCATTTCACGTTCCCGCTGCTTGAGGAACTGTCGTCGACTGCCCGTGTGGGCTGGCCGATCGCGCGGTTGGCTTGCTCAAATGCAGGGTCAATCAGGACCGTGTCGGCAACGATCCCTGCCCATCGGCGGATGCGCCGCCAGCGGCTGGCAGCGCAGAGACCTGCAGCCGAAAGCGCGCATTGACCGCCGCTGTGCCCGCGTCGGCAGTCTTCGATTCCGGTGGTTTCGACGCCGATGCATGCTCGGTCATCGGCGTCTGCGGCTCGAGTTGCCAGCGCGTGTCGTGGAACGCCGCGACCGCCGGCCGGTGTGCGATCGAGATCAGCGCGCCGTTCGACTGCCGCACGAGGTCGCTGAGCGCGCCGTAGAGCGTCTGCTCGGCGGCCGGGTCGAGCGCGCTGGTCGCCTCGTCGGCGAACACCCAGCGCGGGCGCTTGAGCAGCACGCGGGCCAGCGCGAGGCGCTGCTGCTCGCCGCCGGACAGCTTCTGGCTCCAGGCGTCTTCGTCATTCAGCCGCTCGCCCAACTGCGGCAGCAGCGCGGCATCCAGTGCGGCAATCAGTGCCTCGTCGGCGTAGCGATCGGCTGGCTCGGGGTAGGCCAGTGCGTCGCGCAGCCGGCCATTCGGAAAATACGGCCGTTGTGGCACGAACATCGCCTGCTGCGCAAAGCCGGCGGGCAGCGCCACCTCGCCGCGCGCGAACGGCCAGATGCCCGCAAACGCGCGAAACAGCGTCGATTTGCCGCTGCCCGATGGCCCGGACAACAACACGCGGTCGCCGGGGTGGGCCGTGAGGTTGAGCTGCGACAGCAGCATGGCGCCGTCGGGCAGCGCCACGGTCAGGTTGCGCACTTCGAGGTCGCCGTCGGCGTTTTGCGTGCGGGTGGCCGCAATCGCGCTCGATTGCGCCGCCAGCCCGGCTTCGAAGCTGGTCAGCCGGTCGGACGTCGCGCGCCACGCGGCGAGCTCGGCATAACTGTCGATGAACCAGCTGAGCGAATCCTGCACGCGGCCGAACGCGGAAGCGATCTGCATCAGCCCGCCCAACTGGATCGCGCCGCTGAAGAATCGCGGCGCCGCCACGATGAACGGAAACACCACCGCCGCCTGGCCGAAAAACGTGGTGAACCAGATCAGGTTTTTCTGCGCCTTGATCAGGTGCAAATAATTGGCCAGCAGCACGGTGAAGCGGCCGTCGAGCTGTGCCCGCTCCACGGCCGCGCCACGGTCCAGCGCAATTGCCTCGCCGTATTCGCGCACGCGCGTCATGTGGTGCCGAAAATCCGCCTCGAAGCGCTGCTGGCGGTAGTTCAGTGCGATCTGCGGTCGGCCGATGTAGTAGGTGACGAGCGTGCCGGCCGCGCAATACAGCACCGCGAGCCAGACCATCGCGCCCGGCACTTCGATGCTGCGACCGAACGCATCGAACGCGAAGCTGCCCGACAGACCCCACAGAATGCCGACAAAGCTGACCAGCGTGACCACCGCATTCAGCAGTCCCATCGAGAGCGACACGGTGTAGCGCGTGAACAGAAACACGTCTTCCTGGATGCGCTGGTCCGGGTTGTCCGGCGCGACCTGCGCACCGCCCGCGGTGGCCGCCGTTGCTGGCAGGCCGGCATAGCGCGCCAGCTCCATCCGATAGAACACATCATGCGCGAGCCAGCGCCGCAGATAGTGGTCGGTCATCCACTCGCGCCAGCGCATCTCGAGCAGCTGCGTCAGGTAGAAGCGGTAGACCGCGATCACGATGAAGAGGCCGGCCAGATAGGCGAAGCGGCCGAGTTGCACCCAGAAGGTGGCCGCGTCCTTGTTCTGCAGCGCGTCGTAGAACAGCCGGTTCCAGTCGTTGATCTGCACCAGCATGTAGACCGCGCCGAGATTGAGCGCCACGATCGCCAGCAGCAGGCCACGGGCTTTCCATTTCTGCTCGGAGCGGAAGTAGGGCACGGACAGCGCCCAGATGCGTGCGGTCTGCGCCTGAAATGTCTGCCAACCGGATGAAGCGATCATGCTGGACCTGCTGTGGTGGCGTCGGTCAGTGGATCGATGCCGGATGGGTGACCGACGTCGGCCGCGCGGCCTGCGCCGCCTTCTCCCGCTTGCCGCCGAACCACGAAACGTAGAGCGCCGGCAGCACCACCAGGGTCAGCAGCGTCGCGGTGATCAGCCCGCCGATCACCACCAGCGCCAGTGGCCGCTGCGTCTCCGAACCGATGTCGCGCGACAGCGCCATCGGCAGCAGGCCGAGCGCTGCCAGCAGCGCCGTCATCAGCACCGTGCGCAGCCGTTGCATTGCGCCTTGTCGCACGGCCTCCACCACGCTCAGGCCGCCTGCCTGCAGGAGTTGAAAGCCCGACAGCATCACGACGCCGTTCAGCACCGCCTGGCCCGAGAGGGCGATGAAGCCGATCGCGGCCGACACCGACAGCGGGATGCCGAACGCATAGAGCGCGACGAAGCCGCCGATCAGCGCGAGCGGCACGTTGATCAGGATCAGCGAAGCGGTCTTGAACGACTTGAACGCGTCGAACAGCAGCACGAAGATCAGCAACAGCGAGATCGGCACCACCACCGCGAGCCGCTTCATCGCGCGTTCCTGGTTCTCGAACTCGCCCGACCAGTTGACCGCGTAGTTGTCGGGCACGTTCACGTTCTTCGCGACGCGCTCCTGCATGTCGGCCACCACCGAGCCCATGTCGCGGCCCTTGATGAACACGCCGATCGCCATCGTGCGCTTGCCGCCTTCGCGCGCGATGTTCATCGCGCCGCTGGCCTCGTGGATGTTGCTGACCGCGCCGAGCGTGGTGTAGCCGCCGTCGGGCAGCGCGATCGGCGTGTTGGGCAGCGCGGCCACCGCGCGCTGGTCGGCCGGCAGGCGCACCGCGACCGAGAACTTGCGCTCGCCTTCCCACAGATCGGTCGCGGCCTTGCCGGCGAGCGCCGCTTCGATCACGTCCTGCACATCGCCGACGTTGAGACCCACCCTGGCAGCCCGATCGCGGTCGATGTCGATCACGAGCTGCGGCAGCTCGCCCAGCCGGTCGACCTCGGCGCGCTGCACGCCCGCCACTTGCTTGAATTCGCGCCGCATGCTCTCGGCGATCCGGCGCAGCTCGTTGAGGTCGTCGCCCGACACCTTGACCACGATCTGGCCCTTGATCTGCGAGATCGACTCGAGCACGTTGTCGCGGATCGGCTGCGAGAACGCCGGGTCCACGCTCGGGATCACCGACAGCTTCTGCTCCAGCTCATCGAGCAGCTTGTCGCGCGTCATGCCGGCGCGCCACTGCTCCTGCGGCTTCACGTCGACGAACACTTCGGCCATGCTCAAGGTTTTGGGATCGGTGCCGTCCTCGGGCTGCCCCGCCTTGGAGACCACAGTGCGCACTTCGGGCACGGTGCCGAGCGCGGTGCGCACCATGCGCAGGATCTTGATCGCCTCCCGCTGCGAGACGCTGGCCGGCATGTCGAAGTTGACCCAGATCGTGCCTTCGTTCAATTCCGGCAAAAACTCCGAGCCGAGCCTGGATGCCGCCACCATCGCCACCGCGAACACGCCCAGCGCGATGATGACCACGGTGCGCCGTGCGTTCAGCGCCCACTCGAGCACCGGCGCATACAGCCGCTTGTGAGCGACACCAGGCGGTTGTCGCCGTGCGGCAATTTGCGCTTGAGCAGCCAGTATGCGAGCAGCGGCACCAGCGTCAGCGAAAAGATCAAGGAGCCCACCAGCGCGGTCGATACCGACAGCGCCATCGGCTGAAAAATCCGCCCCTCGTGCCGCTGCAGCGCAAAGATCGGGATGTGCGCGGCGATGATGATCAGCATCGAGAACAACGTCGGTCGACCCACTTCCGCGGCCGCGTTGATCACCACGCTGCGGCGCTCGTCCGCACTCATGCCCTCGCCGCGCTCCGACAGCCGGTGCAATATGTTCTCGATCACGATCACCGCGCCGTCCACGATGATGCCGAAGTCCATCGCGCCCAGACTCAGCAGGTTGGCCGGCACGCCCATGATCTTCAGACCCGAGGAACGTCGCCAGCAGCGCAAGCGGGATCACGATCACCACCGCGAGGCTCGCGCGCAGGTTCGACAGGAATAGGTACAGCACGATCGAGACCAGCAACGCGCCTTCGACCAGATTGTGAAAAACGGTCGTGATGGTCTTGTCCATCAGCCACGCGCGGTCGTAGAACGGCACGATCTGCACGCCTTTGGGCAGCACGCGATGGTTGAGATCCGCTATTCGCTCCTTCACGCCCTTGAGCACCACGCTCGGGTTTTCGCCCTTGCGCATGATCACGATGCCGACCACCGCGTTGTCGTCCTGGTCCTGGCCCGTGATGCCGAGTCGGGGCACCGCACCGATCTTTACCTGCGCCACGTCGCGAATCAGGATCGGCGTGCCGCCGCGCGAACTCAGCACGATGCGGCCGATGTCCTCGGGCGATTTGAGCAGGCCGATGCCGCGGATCGCGAACTGTTGGCCGCCCTGTGCGACGTAACTGCCGCCCGCGTTCGAGTTGCCGCGACCCAAAGCGTCCAGCAGGTTCTGGAACGTGAGCTTGTAGGCGCGCAGTTTGTCGAGGTCCGGCTGCACCTCGTACTGCTTGATGAAGCCGCCCATCGACACCACGTCGGCAACACCCGGCACCTGGCGCAGCGCGCGCTCGACCACCCAGTCTTCCTGCGTGCGCAGATTGGTCGGCGTCTGGCCATCGCCGCGCAGCCGGAACCGCATGATCTCGCCCACGGGCGTCGCGTTCGGCGCCACGGTCAGTTCGGCGCCGGCCGGCAGATTCACCGACGAGAGGCGCTCGGCCACCTGCTGGCGCACGATGTTCACGTTCGAGTTGTCGTCGTAGGTGATCACGGTGAACGACAGGCCGAACTGCGTGTGCGAGAACAACCGAATCGAGTTCGGCAAGCCGGAGAGCGCGGTCTCCAGCGGCAACGTCACCTGCTTTTCGACCTCTTCGGCCGCGCGGCCCGGGTACAGCGCGATGACCGTGACCTGCGTATCGGTCACGTCCGGGAACGCTTCGACCGACAGGTTCTTGAACGCGATCACGCCGGCCGCGGCGAACACCAGCGTCGCCAGCACGATGATCAGCGGCTGATGCAGCGCGTAGCGGATCAGCCCCCTCATGGCTTGCCCGCTTTGGGGGCGGAGGCGCCGCTGGTCGCCACGCCGGTCGGCTTTGCGTCCTCGGTCGCCGACGCGAACAGGCGCGACAGCAGCAGCGGATTGGTCGACACCACACGGTCACCGACTTCCAGGCCGTTCGAGACGATCACCTCGGTCGGGCCGTCGTAGCTCAGCTTCACCCTGCGCGGCTCGAACACGCCGGGCTCGACTTCTTCGTACACGTACTGCTCGGTGCCGCGCAGCACCACGGCAGACGCCGGGATCAACACGCCTTCGCCCATCTGGCGCTGCAGCACGGCGGTCGCCAGCATCTCGGCTTTCAACTTGCGCGCCGGGTTCTGCGTGATGCCGCGGACCTTGATGGTGCGGGTGGTCGGGTCGATCGCATCCGACACCGCGATCACGGTGCCTTCGAACATCAGGTCCGGAAAAGCCGGCACCTTGAGGCCAAACTTGGAGCCCACCGTGACGGTGCCCGCTTCGGACTCGCGCGCATCGATCTGCACCCAGAGCGACGACGGGTCCGAGATCGTGAACAACGGCGGCACGCCCACGCCGGACTGATCCGGGCGCAGCTCCTGCCCCGGGTTGATGTTGCGGTCCACCACCAGGCCCGCGATGTTGCTGCGCAGCGCGAGGTCCTGATTCACGCCGGCGCGGCTGCCGTACAGCTTGGTGCGCGCATTGGCTCGCGCGCTCTCGGCGCGTGCCCGGTCGGCCTCGGCCTGCGCGGCTTCGAGGTCCTTGCGCGCGGTGATGCCGGCGTCGAACAGCTCGCGCTGGCGCGCCAGCGCTTTGACCGACAGTGCGGCGTCGATGCCGGCTTTGGCGGTGTCGGCCTGCGCCACGCCGAAGTCGGGCGAAGCGAGTTCGGCCAGCACCGCACCGGCTTTGACCTGTTCGCCGACATTCACCTTGATCGACGTCACGCGGCCCGCAAACGACGCATAGATGCGCTGCGTGCGTTCTTCGTTCCAGACCAGTTTGGCGGGCAACTCCACCACGATGCTGCGGCCGGCTTTTGCGGTCTCGATGCCCAGCAGCGCGAGCTGCGGATGGTTCGCCGGAAAACGCAACTGGTTGTCCTTCATGATCGGCGCCTGCACTTGCGGTGCGGCCGGCGGCAGCTCGTCCTTGCAGCCAGCCAGCACCAGCGCGAGCGCACCGCCGAGCAGCAGCGCGCTCAAGCGGTGCAGTCGGACGGCCGGCCGGGCGGCAGCGGGCGAGCAGGGGGTGAGTGGCGGCATGACAAATCCAGTCGGAAGCGAAAAGAGGAAGCGTTTCAACCGGCTCATGGATTGGCCGTCGGCAGCGGGGGCAGCACGGCCTCGGGCCGCGTGCGCAGCTGCCAGGCGCCGAGCGCTTTTGCGTAATCGGTGCGCGCGGTCAACCCTTCGAGCAAGGTCAGGCGCAGCACGCGGCGCGCATCGAGCAAGTCGGTCAGCGGGATCGCGCCCTTGCCGAACGCGAATTCCGCGCCGGCGGCCACGGTCTGCGCGCGCGGCAGGATGTCGACGTCGTAAGACCGCGCGCGCGCGGCGGCGCTGAGCACTTCGTTTTGCAGCCGCAGCAGGTCCGAGTAGCTGTCCAGCCGCGTCTTGTCGAGCGTGTCCTGGGCCTGGGCCGACTGCGCGAGTGCACGGCCGATCTCGCCCTGATAGTTGTAGCTGTATTGCAGCGGGATCGACGCGCGCAGGCCCAGCGAGCGGTTCGAGGTGCCCGGAAAGCTGTTCACCGACACGCCCCAGGTCACGTCGGCCTTGCGCTGCGCTTCCTGCAGGCTGACGTTGGCCTGCGCGGCCTGCACGCGCGCGATCGCCGCGCGCACTTCGGGCCGTGAATCGACCAGTGCGGCGAGCTGGCCCGCGATGGCCGGGTCGTCGATCGCCGGCGCGGCGTCGAGCTTTGGCCAGTCGCTGCTGGCGCGCAGCTGTTCGGGCTGCTGCCTGCGGTTGATCAGCTGCGCGAGCACGAGCGACGCGCGCTGGCGATCGAGCAGCGCAGCACTCTGGTCGGCGCGCACGCGCTGCGCGTCGATCTCGGTGCGCAACGCGTCTTGTCGACCCAGGTCGCCGGCT
This sequence comes from uncultured beta proteobacterium, assembly GCA_963784295.1. Classification (GTDB taxonomy): domain Bacteria; phylum Pseudomonadota; class Gammaproteobacteria; order Burkholderiales; family Burkholderiaceae_C; genus JBBPYC01. Next base: position 131,884 of record CAWAQL010000024.1, on the reverse strand, counting down.
TTCACGCGGCGCATCGCACTGATGGCGATCTGCGACTGGCTGCGTTCGACCTCCACCAATTGCTCGATGCGCTCCTGCGTGGACACGAGGTCGTAGTAGGCGCCGATGGTTGCCAGCAGCTGCTGCAGCTGCACGTCGTCGACGTCGGCGAACGCGGCCGCAACCACGCGCTCGGCGTTTTGCGTGCGCAGCGCGCGTTTGTTGCCACGCTCGTACGTGAAGTCGATGCCGATGCCTTTGTCGATGCGTTTTTTGGTCAGCGGATTGCCTGCGCCGACGCCGTTTTGCAGGTCGATCGACGAGGCGCCTGCCGACAGCACCGGAAACGGCGCGCGGTCTGCGGCGAGCACGTCGGCGCGCGCGGCGCGCAACGTCTGGCGCGCGACCGACACATCGAGGTTGTCGCGCGCGGCGCGCAGCGCTTCGTCGAGGGTCAACGCGTTGCCGGTCGCAGCGGGCGCCCCGGCGGCCAGCGGAGGCGTCGGCCGCGGCAGCGCAGGCGGTGCGGCTGCTGCACGGGCCGCGGCGTCCCGCAGCGGGCGCGACACGGCCTCGGGGTTCGGCAGCGGCTGGGCCTGCGCCGAGCCCGCAAGCCACAGGCCGAAAGCGAGCGCACCGCTGCAGCGCCGGATCGCAGAGGGGGGATTTGAGCAAACCGTCATGGTGGCGGTTTATCGCGCGCGGCGGCTGACCCCGGCCTGACTGTTTCCACGTGGGGGCAACCTGTGCGAGCAGACCCCAACGGCGCTCGCCCGTGGATCGATCGCTCCCCTTTCGGCGTCCGAAGAAATGCCACTTTTCTTCTTCCGCAAACAGGATGCGCTTCGCAGACGTTCGTTTGCAAGGCGGACAGCCCGGCCGCCGTGCCTCACAGGCGAATTTCATGGAGAGAAATTGCCATGCATTCGGCCACGATCCGTTCGCGGTGCGCACCGTCGGTGTTGCCAAGTGCCCTTGCAACCCTTGCCGCCGGCGGACAGCTTGATGTGGTGTTTCACATGAAGCGGCAGACCTTGCCGATCGTCATTGGCCGGGACGGCGCATCCAACCCGATCGCGGTCGATGCACTCACCACGCTGCAGCCACCGCCCGCCATCGGCTCGTGTTCCGAGCCAGTGGCTGCGGCCTGAACGGCTGCCACGCACGGGCTCGCGACGGGTCGCGATGTGCAGGGTGCGTGCACCGCGGCCAGCCGGGCTTTGTTCGACAATCCTGCCCATGCGCATATTGCTCGTGGAAGACGATTTGGTGTTGCGCGAGCTGGTGCGCGCCAGCCTGGACGAAGCGGGTCACCGGGTCGATCTGGCCGGCACGGTGGCCCAGGCCGATCATCTCTGGGCGGTGCAGAGCTACGACGCCGTACTGCTCGACCTGAACCTGCCGGCCGGTGTCGGCGCCGCCGACGGCGCCCAGCCCGCCGACCACAGCGGACTGAGCGCACTGCGCGCCGCGCGGGCCCGCGGCAACCGCACTCCCGTGCTGATCCTGACCGCGCGCAACCGCACCGAAGAACGCGTGGCTGGCCTGGACGCAGGTGCCGACGACTACCTGGGCAAGCCGTTCGATCTGGTCGAGGTGGAAGCACGGCTGCGTGCGCTGGTGCGCAGAGCCCACGGCACCGACGACCGGGTTGCGGTCGGTCAATTGGTGCTGGACCGCAAGGCGCGCCGGCTGTCGTTGAATGGCGCGGAACTGCTGCTGCCCGCGCGCGAATTCGAAGTGCTCTGGGAGTTGCTGACGCCGCCCGGCCGCGTGCTGAGCAAACGCACGCTGTCGGACAAGCTGTCCTCGTTCGACGAAGCGCTCGGCGACAACGCGCTGGAAGCGTTCATCTCGCGCCTGCGCAAGAAACTGGCCGGCAGCGGCGCCGCGATCCGCACGCTGCGCGGGCTGGGTTATGTGCTGGAAGCGAGTGAATAGGCTCGCCCCCAGGCTTCGTTCCCTGCGGTCGGCTTTCGCCTGCCCGCGGCCGGGGGCGACGCCTGCAGGAGCGTGGGCTTGGCCTTCAGGCTTCGCTTGTTGCGCTCGGCGATCGTCTTGCTCCGACGGGGAGGCGGCGCTTGGCGGGTGGCAGAGCCAGCGCTGCTGCGCCAGCTGGATTCGCCGGGTGTTTTTCTTGCGTTTCGACCAGGGCAAGGGTTTGGGTGGAGGCACCGCCTGCAACGCCGCACCCGTATGGTGCCTGGCGGCGGAGAACCCATGAGGCCGGCGCCTCGTCCGATCTGCCTGCTCGGTCATGCGCAACGACGCTAACGCCGACCGCACGGCGGCCGCGACAGCGCCGACCACTGCAGGGCTTGCGCAGGGCAGACACGGCTCGCGCCCGCGGCTCGCGCGCCGCGTGCTCGCGCACGTGCTGCTGCCGCTGCTGTTGACCTGGCTGATCGGCACCGGCGTCACGGTGGCGGTGGCGAACCACTATGCGCAGCAGGCGTTCGACCGCGCGTTGCTCGACGACGCGTATTCGGTGGCGGCGAACGTGCGCAGCCGCGGCGAAGGCGAGGAGGCGCGGCTCGAGCTGATGCTCACGCCGCGCGAGGTCGGTGCGGTGCTGTTCGATCAGGCCGAGTCGATCTATTTTGCGGTGCTCGATGCCAACGACGCGTTGGTGGGCGGCCACCCGGGCCTGCGCACGCCGCCGCTGGCCGCGGGGCGCGTCAGCGCATTTTTCGATGTGACGTACCAGGGCAAGGTGCTGCGAGCGGTGCGGCTTGCGCGCGCGCTGCCCTTGCCGTTCGAGGTGGTGATGGGCCAGACCACCAAAAGCCGCCAGGCGCTGCTGCAGCGGCTGCTGCTCTACACGGTGGCGCCGCAGGCGCTGCTGCTGGTGCTGCTGGCCGTGTGGCTGCGTCGGGTCGTGGCGCGCGACCTGGCGCCGCTCGCGCAACTGCAGCAGGCGGTCGAACAGCGCGACGCGAACGACCTGGCGCCGCTCACACCCGGCGCCCACACGCGCGAAATCGACCGGCTCGCGTTGGCGATCAACGCGCTGCTGGCGCGCATCGACGTCAGCGTGCGGGCCCAGCGCGAATTCTCGGGCAACGTCGCGCACGAGCTGCGCACGCCGCTGGCCGGCATTCGCGCACAAGCCGGTTATGCGCTCGCGCACCGCGACCCGGCCGTCTGGCGCGAACAGCTGCAGGGCATTGCCAAAAGCGAACAACGCGCGAGCCGCCAGATCGACCAGCTGCTGCTGCTGTCGATCGGCGAAGAAGCCCGCGCTCGGCTCGAGCTGACCGACTTGTCGCTTGATGAACTGGTGCGCGACACCGTGCTGCGCTTCATGCCGCGCGCGCAGGCGCTCGGCGTGGACCTCGGTGCCGAAGGGCTGGATCGGCCGGTGCGCGTGGTCAGCAACGCCGGTTTGCTCGAAGGTTTGCTGTCGAACCTGATCGACAACGCATTGCGGTATGGTGCGAGCGCGCTGGAGCCGATGGTGACGGTTGCCCTGGCGCGCACGGACCGCGGCGTGATCGAGCTGACCGTGACGGACAACGGCCCCGGGCTGGGCAACGGCGATGCAGCGCACTGGATGCGTCGCGGCGCGCAGGGCGAAGCCGGGCTGCGGCTCGCGCTCGGCGCCGGACTGGGTCTGGCGATCGTTGCGCGTTATGCGCAGTTGCTGGGTGCGCAATTTGCATTGCGGCCCGGCGATGAGGGCGTTGGCCTGTGCGCGAGCATCGAGCTCGGGGCGAGCACGGGCGTGGGTCCACGGGAAGACCTCGAGCGCGACTGAGCCGGTGCACTTGCCATGTGGCTCGCACGCACAAAGCAGTCACGTCGAATCGCGCGCTGTGCAAGCACTTGTTCGCCGGCTGGGCAAAGGAGAAGCGGTTGCATGGGCTGCGTCTGCACCCTGCAGCTCGGCCTGCAGATTCGGCGATTTGCATGCGTTGACGTGTGGGGGCCATCGGGGTCGCCGCCGCATCGCCTTGAATTGCTGCGTGCGGGTTCGGTCCCTGCAATGCTGTATCGGCGCAACCACTGCTCGGCAGTGGGCAGTGGCATCGAACCATCCCATTCAGAGGCACCGTCCGATCCGCATCTCGCATCAGCCGGGCGGCTGCACAAGCGCGCGAGCCAGGTACGGCGCGGTCCGGCTGCCCGGTGCTGCCGCCACCACAGCGGGTGGGCCCTGCGCCACGATGCGGCCGCCCGCCTCGCCCGCGCCAGGCCCGATGTCGATCACCCAGTCGCACGCGGCCACCATGCGCATCTCGTGCTCGACCACGACCACGGTGTTGCCGGCGGCGGCCAGGCCTTCGAGCTGGGCCAGCAGACGATCGACGTCGGCCGGGTGCAGGCCGGTGGTGGGCTCGTCCAGCACGTACAGCGTGCGACCGCGCTGCTGCTGGCGCTGCAGTTCGGTGGCGAGCTTGATGCGCTGCGCTTCACCCCCGCTGAGCTCCGTGGCGGGCTGCCCCAGCCGCAGGTAACCCAGGCCGATGTCGCGCAGCACCGTGAGCGAGCGCAGCACCTGCGGCTCGTCGGCAAATGCCGCGCAGGCCGCTTCCACGGTCAGGTTCAGCACATCGGCGATCGACAGCCCGTTCCACCGGATTTCGAGCGTGGCCGGGTTGTAGCGCGCACCGTGGCAGGCGGGGCAGGGTGCGTACACGCTCGGCATGAAGAGCAGCTCCACGCTCACGAACCCTTCGCCTTCGCAGACCTCGCAGCGGCCCTTCGCCACGTTGAACGAAAAGCGCCCGGCGTCGTAGCGGCGCTTGGCTGCCGCCGGCGTGGCGGCGAACAATTTGCGCACGGTGTCGAACAGCCCGGTGTAGGTCGCGAGGTTGGAGCGCGGTGTGCGACCGATCGGTTTTTGGTCCACCTGCACCAGCCGCTGGATGCGTTCGCCGCCGGCTGCGATGTGGCCGGCGACCGGCGTGGCTGGCGGCGAAGCGTCTTCTGAAAGCCCTTCACCATCGTCGGCAGCAGCCCCCGCTTCTTCCTCCACATCCGCCTTCCACGGGCGGCCCAGACGAGCCGACACCAGCTCCAGCAGCGCCTGGCTCACCAGGCTGGATTTGCCGGAACCCGAGACGCCGGTGACCGCCGTCAAGCAGGCCAGCGGAAACGCCACATCGAGCCCGTGCAGGTTGTTGCGGGTGATGCCTTCCAGCTTCAGCCAGCGCTGGGGACGGCGCGGCGTTCGCTGCGGCCCAGCGCCCGCAGCGGCATCCCCGAACAGATAGCGCCGCGTCTGCGAGCGTTCGATTCCGGACAGGCCTTCGGGCGGGCCGCTGTAGAGCACTTCGCCGCCGTGCTCGCCGGCGGCTGGCCCGACGTCCACCAGCCAGTCGGCGCGGCGCATCGTGGCCACGTCGTGCTCCACCACGAACAGCGAATTGCCTGCCGCCTTGAGCCCCTGCAGCGCGGTCAGCAACGCCTCGCCGTCGGCGGGATGCAGGCCGGCCGAAGGCTCGTCGAGCACGTACACCACGCCGAACAGATGCGAGGACAACTGCGATGCGAGCCGCAGGCGTTGCAATTCGCCCGGCGAGAGCGTGGGCGTGGTGCGGTCGAGCGACAGATAGCCGAGCCCCAGGTCGATCAACGCGCGCACGCGCCTGCACAGATCGGTGGCCAGCCGCTGCGCGGCGATCACCTTCTCATCCGACCGCCAATGCGTGCGATGCACATCGGGCGCTGCCGCATGCGCGGTGTGGTTGGCAGCGCGCCGTTTGCCGGTGGGGGCGGCGGCTGCATCCCTCGATTCCTCTTCGCCCAGGTGGCCTTCGGCGGCGGGGCGCAGCCGTTCGGCCAGCGCGGTCAGCGGCAACTGCGACAGGGCGCCGATGTCGAGGCCCGCGAAGGTGACCGTCAGCGCCTCGGGCTTGAGCCGCTTGCCCTGGCACAGCGGGCAGACGCTGCCCACCAGGTACTGCGCCACCCGCTTCTTCATCAGTGCGCTCTGGCTGTTCGCGAAGGTGTGCAGCACGTGGCGCCGCGCGCCGGTGAACGTGCCCATGTAGCTGGGCGTGAGTTTGCGTTTGACTGCGTCCTGCACTTCGGCGCGGCTGAAACCTGCGTACACCGGCACGGTGGGCTGCTCGTCGGTGAACAGGATCCAGTCGCGCAGTTTTTTGGGCAGCTTTCGCCAGGGCACGTCCACGTCGTGGCCGAGCGTGGTCAGGATGTCGCGCAGGTTCTGGCCCTGCCAGGCGCTCGGCCACGCGGCCACCGCACGCTCGCGGATGGTCAAGCCGTCGTCGGGCACCATGGACCGCTCGGTCACCTCATACGTTCTGCCTTGCCCGTGGCAGCGTGGGCACGCGCCCTGCGGCGTGTTGGGTGAAAAATCCTCCGCATACAGCATCGGCTGGTGGTCGGGATAGCGACCGGCGCGCGAGTAGAGCAGGCGCAACGGGCTCGACAAGGCTGCCACGCTGCCCACCGAAGAACGCGTGCTGGGCACCCCGCGCTGCTGCTGCAGCGCCACCGCGGGCGGCAGGCCTTCGATGCTGTCGACCTGCGGGACACCGGCTTGCACGATCAGGCGGCGTGCGTACGGCGCCACCGATTCCAGATAGCGGCGCTGCGCCTCGGCGAACAGCGTGCCGAAAGCAAGCGACGACTTGCCGGAGCCGGAAATCCCTGTGAACACCACCAGCGCATCGCGCGGGATGTCGACGTCGACGTTTTTCAGGTTGTGCTCGCGGGCACCGCGCACGCGGACCAGGCCGCGAGAAGTCGGATCGGAAGTCATGAATGGCAATGGAGCGAAAGGCAACAGGTCGATGGAGTGACGAACACCGGGCAATGCAGAAGTCGATCGCTTCGCGTTCGGATGTCGCATCCGCAATGGGGGCGAAAACCGCCCGCCAGGCGGGGGCTGCGGAGATGGCTGCAGGTGCCCGCCTGCTCCGACAGACCTCATGCGGCTGGGTGGGGCCTGGTCCACGGGAAGCAACCAGTGGGCCTGTAACCGCTGCCAAAGTGAAGACCGGTTCGCACATGTCGGTCAAGCTGGCCATGGCCATCGATGCGCGCCGATCGATGGACGGGGAGGCGCTCCCTTTGCAGACGCGGGGCGCGGATGCGCCCGTTGCAGAGACGACCGCGATTTCCATCCCCTCCCCATCCCGATTCGCATCCGGCACACCCCGGACGGCAGGATCCACCAAGTTGCGGCAACCCGCACGCCGCCGTTCCTGCGATGCGCCGATCGCTCGGCCTGCCGTTTCAATACCCCAATGCCAACCCCGTGTTGCGCCGCGGATCGTTGGCGCCGAAAAAGCGGTCGCTGCCCAGCGGCTTGCCGCCGAGCGAAGGCGCGCCGACGACGATCGCGGCCATGTGATTCGCGGGTTGCGGCGCGCCGAGCTCATGCCCCATGTCGCGCAGGATCTTGCGCGTGTCGGGGCTCAGCGCGTAAGGCTCGACGTTGGTCACGTCGGGCAGCCACTGCTGATGAAAACGCGGCATGTCGACCGCTTCCTGCACGTCCATGCCGTAATCGATCGCGTTGATCATCGTCAGCAAGGTCGCGGTGATGATGCGGCTGCCGCCGGGCGTGCCGACCACCATCACGGGCTTGCCGTCTTGGGTGACGATGGTCGGACTCATCGAGCTCAGCGGTCGCTTGCCCGGCGCGACGGCGTTCGCCTCACCCTGCACCAAACCGTAGATGTTGGGCACGCCGACTTTTGCGGTGAAGTCGTCCATCTCGTTGTTCAGCAGCACCCCGGTGCCGGGGGCGGTCAGCCGCGCGCCGAACCACTCGTTCAACGTGTAGGTCACGGCCACCGCGTTGCCGAACTTGTCGGCGATCGAGTAGTGCGTGGTGTTGCTGCCCTCGTGCGGTGCAACGCCGGGCTTGAGGTCTTTCGAGACACCGGCCTTCTTTGGATCGATCGCGTCGCGGATCTTCGCGGCATGCTCTTTGGACAGCAGCCGGTCGAGCGGATTCTTCACGAAGTCCGGGTCGCCCAGGTAGCTGTTGCGGTCCACGTACGCATGGCGCATCGCCTCGATCTGGTAGTGCACGGCCTGCGCCGAATGCCAGCCGAGGTCCTTCAGCGGATAGCCTTCGAGCACGTTCAGCATCTCGCAGATGATCACGCCGCCGGATGAGGGCGGCGGGGCCGAGACGACGTGATAGCCGCGGTAGTCGCATTCGATCGGTGCGAGTTCGCGCGTTTTGTACTGGTCGAGGTCGGTCTGCTTGATCAGGCCTTTGCCGGCGTCGGACGAAGCCACCAGTGCGGCGGCCACTGGGCCTTTGTAGAAGCCGTCGGCGCCTTGGTCGCTGATCAATTGCAGCGTCTTGGCCAGGTCCTGCTGCACCAGCATCTCGCCGACCGCAAGCGGAGCGCCCTGCTTCAAAAAGATCGCGGCCGTCGGCGCGTCCTTGCGGAAATCGTCGGTGGCGCCGGACAGCATCTCGATGTCCCCCCGGTCGAGCCGAAAGCCCTGTTCGGCCAGCCGCACCGACGGCGCGATCAGGTCGGGCCGCTTCATCGTGCCGTACTTCTCGCGCGCGTACTCAAGACCCGAGACGCTGCCCGGCACGCCGACTGCGAGGAAGCCGCGTGTGCTCAAGCCCTTCACGACGTTGCCGTCCTTGTCCAGGTACATGTTGGCGGTCGCGGCCAGCGGCGCCTTCTCGCGGAAGTCGAGGAACGTCTTCTTCCCATCGGCCAGCTGGATCGTCATGAACCCACCGCCGCCGAGGTTCCCCGCGGCCGGGTACACCACGGCCAGCGCATAGCCCACCGCCACGGCCGCGTCCACCGCGTTGCCGCCTTTTTTGAGCACGTCGACGCCGACCTGCGTGGCCAGGTGCTGGGCGGTGACGACCATGCCGTTCTCGGCCGCAACCGGTGCCATCGAGGCGGCCTGGGACACCGACGTGAATGACAACAGCGCGGTCATCGCAAGGGTCGAAGGGATCGAGAAGCGTTTCATGGCGGGTTTCCTTGGCGTATGGATGCAACGACGCATGGAGGGGACGGGTCTGGGCACAAAAGCGCCCTCAATCAATGTATTCGGTCGCTGCACCGGTCTCCACCGCTGTGCGCGATCGCTGGATGCGCGCTGGCGATGCGCAGCGGCCGTCCGATGCAGGGATTGCAGCGGCAGCGAGCGCATCGGGCATCGATCGTCGAAGCGGTCCCTGCAGAGCCGGTCCTTTTTCAGTCGACTTTGAGCGACAGATCGGACAAAAGCGCAGGACAGCGCTGCAGATTCCGCTATGAAGTTTGTAGCTTCGGATAGTCGGTATAGCCCTTTTCCCCGCCGCCGTAGAACGTGTCCTTGTCGGCCGGCGCCAGCGGCGCGTTCTCGCGCAGACGGCGCACGAGGTCGGGGTTGGAAATGAACGGCTTGCCGAACGCGACCAGGTCGGCGCCATCGGCCAGCGCGTGTTCGGCCAGCTGCTTGTCGTAGCCGTTGTTGACCATCCAGGCGGCCTGGCCGCCCGCAGCCCGATACGTTTCGCGAAACGCTGCGTAGTCGAACGGCCGGTCCGCCACGTTGCGCGGACCGCCGGTTGCGCCCTCGATCACGTGCAGATAGGCCAGGCCCAGGGGGCCGAGCGCGCGTGCGACGAAGTCGAACAGCGGTTGCGGGTCGGTGTCGTGGATGTCGTTGGCGGGCGTCACCGGCGACAGGCGCAGGCCGGTGCGGCCGCCGCCGATTTCTTCTGTGACGGCGCGCATCACTTCGAGCAGCAGGCGCGCGCGGTTTTCGATGCTGCCGCCGTAGTCGTCGGTGCGGCGATTTGCGCCGTTTTTCAAAAACTGGTCGAGCAGGTAGCCGTTCGCGCCATGCACCTCGACGCCGTCGAAGCCGGCCGAGACCGCGTTGAACGCGGCGCGCTGGAAGGTGCGCACGATGCCGGGCAGTTCTTCGAGCGTCAACTCACGCGGCTCGGAGACATCGGCAAACCCGCCGACGCCGTCGCGCCGCAGATAGGTCTTGGCTTTGGCCTTGACGGCCGACGGCGCGACCGGCTTGTGGCCGTCTTCCTGCAGCTCGGTGTGCGAGATGCGCCCAACGTGCCAGAGCTGACACACGATGCGCCCGCCGGCTGCGTGCACCGCGTCGGTCACGCGCCGCCAGCCGTCGAGCTGTTCGGTGCCGTAGAGGCCCGGCACGTCCGCATAACCCTGGCCCTGCGCGCTGATCGCGGTGGCCTCCGTGATCAGCAGGCCGGCCGTGGCGCGCTGGGTGTAGTAGGTCGCCATCAGCGGCGTGGGCACGGCATGGGGCGCGCGGTTGCGCGTGAGCGGCGCCATCACGATGCGGTTGGGCAGGTGCAGATCGCCGGCCTGGACGGGATCGAACAGGGTGGGGGTGGTGTCGGTGGTCATGAAAAGGCTTCGGTCGAGCGGGTCGGCTGCGTGGTTGAGGTCGGTCGATAGTCTGCCTGAACCGGTTTGCTCGGCTGTCTTGGGCTGCGGTAGCCTCAACGGTTCGAACCTCATGGCCCGCCCCGACAAATCCTCCTCATCGCCCGCAGCCCCGCGTCCCCCAAAGCGCGGCGGCGAGAACGTAAGCGATGCCGAGTTTCGGGAAGTGGCCGATGCGTCATGGGACGATCTGCCGGGCAGGCAGGCCAAGCCGCCTCGCCGCCGCACACCGCAAACCCGTGTGGCTGGGTTCGATGCGCCTTCCGGTGACGCGGCGCCTGCGCATTCAGGGATTGCCAATGCGCAGGCCATCGAGGCACCCGCCCGCAACACCCCGCCAACCGCCGCGCCGCGCAAACGGGCGCGGCCACGTGCCGCAGCCGAGGCGGTCGCGCAGCCCGCAGTGCCGTTGCTGCCACCTGCAGCGCCGTTGCCCCCTTCGTTGATCGCGATCGCCTGCGCGCTGTCGCTGGCCGCGGCCGTGTCGCTGGGCATCACGCGCTTTGCGTACGCGCTGCTGCTGCCGCCGATGCGCGCCGACCTCGGCTGGTCCTACACCCTGGCCGGTGCGATGAACACGGTGAACGCGCTCGGTTACCTGCTCGGCGCGCTGATGACGCCGTGGCTGCTGCGCGTGCTGGGGCCCGCGCGCGTGCTGCTGTGGGGCGCGGCGCTGGCCAGCGTGTTCATGGGCTGGAGCGGGTTTTTCACCGACGCCGCGCCGTTGCTGCTGCAGCGGCTGCTGGCCGGCTGCGCGAGTGCGTTCGTGTTTGTCGCCGGTGGCCTGCTGGCGGCGCGGCTGGCGGCACGCGAGCCGGCACGCGGCGGGTTGCTGCTTGGCATTTTTTACGGCGGGGTGGGCTTCGGCATCGTGTTGTCGGCGGTGCTGGTGCCGCCGCTGCTGCAGGCGCTGCGCGGGCATGCGCACGCGTGGTCGTGGGCCTGGTGGATGCTTGCGCTGCTGTGCGCGGCGGCCAGCGCGGCGCTGTGGTGGCCGGTGCGCGCGATGCAGCGGTTGGCACCCAGCACAATGGCGGCCTCCGCGGTTGCGGCCGGCAGGTCTCCAGGGCCGACGGGTGCCAGCAACGCGGCGACTTCCTCCATGGCGGAGCCGATCAAAACCGATGTTTTTCTCTGGCGCGACTTCACGCCCGCGCTGCTCGGCTACGGCCTGTTCGGCGTCGGCTACATCGGCTACATGACGTTCGTGATCGCGCTGCTCAAAGACCAGGGCGTGGCGCCCGCATGGGTCGGCGGGTTCTATGCGCTGCTGGGGGTGGCGGTGATGGCGTCGTCGCGCATCTGGGCGGGGCTGCTGGACCGCGCGGCCGGCGGCGAAGCGCTCGCACTGCTGAACGGCTTGCTCGGCGTGGCGATCGTGCTGCCCGCGCTCACGCACTGGCTGCCGCTGCTGCTCGCGTCCGGCGCATTGTTCGGCGGGGTGTTCCTGTCGGTGGTGGCCTCGACCACCGCGCTGGTGCGGCGCAGCCTTGAGCCGACGGGGTGGGCCAGCGGCATCAGCGCGTTCACGGTCGTGTTCGCGGCCGGCCAGATCGTGGGCCCGACGGTGGTCGGCTGGATCGCCGACGGGGACGGGGGGCTGGAGCGCGGGCTTGTGTTCTCGGCTGGGGCGCTGTGGCTGGGTGCGTGGGTTGCGACGCGCCAGCGCAACCGGCGCGTGCAGATGAGCGCGCTGGCGGCGCAAGCCGGACGACTGGTGCCGCACGTGCCGAATCGCAGCGCAGGCCGTTCGGCGCCTTGCGGATCGGCTCGGCGACTTCCCGGTTCAGCCCAGCAAGCCTTCGTCCTTCATCGCTTTTTGCACCGCCGGGCGCTTCGACACGCGATCGCGAAAAGCCGCGAGATTGCTCAGCGACGAGAGGTCCAGCTCCACGCGCGGCGCCCAGTTGCTGACGGTGAACAGGTACGCATCGGCCACCGTGAATTGATCGCCCATCAAAAATTGCTTGCCTGCCAACTCGCCATCGATCCACCGATAGCGGCCGAGCAGCTTCTCGCGCGTGGCCTTCTTCATCTCGTCCGGCGTGGCGGCATTGAACAGGGGGCTGGTGCCCTTGTGCAACTCGGTGCCGATGAAGTTCAGCTTCGACTGCAGCTGGTAGCGCGCCAGCGTGCCGTTGGCGGGCGCCAACTTCTTGTCCGGCACCTGGTCGGCGATGTACTGGACGATCGCCGGGCCTTCCACGAGCTGGGTGCCGTCGTCAAGCACCAGCAGCGGCACATAACCGAGCGGGTTGATCTGGTAGTAATCGCTGCCATCGGGCAGCTTGTGCGTCTTGGTCGGCGCGGCAATGGCTTCGTATTGCAAGCCCGCTTCTTCGAGTGCGATGTGCGGCGACAGCGAGCAGGCGCCGGGGGAATAGTAGAGCTTCATCGGAGGGTGTTGCTTTGTTTGTTGGGCAGAAAAAAAGGGCCCGTCCCGGCACGGATGCGACGGGCCGTCGGGCAGCGCCTACGGTGCAGGCACCGACGAGATGCTAGCGCGACGCGTGCTTTTTCACACAGTCGGCGGGGCGCCCAGCACCTTTCGCATGAACACGCGCGGGTGGCCGTGCTGCTCGAAGCGCGCGTATTCGACGTAACCGATCTTTGCGTACAACGCGATGTTCTCGGTCATGCCGGTGTTGGTGTAGAGATAAACCGATGCATGGCCAAAAGCGCGCGCTGTGCGTTCCGCATGCAGCAACAACGCCTTGCCGACGCCGCAGCCTTGCGCGGTCGGTGCCACCGCGACGTTTTCGAGCAGCAGGCCATCGGGCGTCTGCTCGAGCACCACGATGCCGAGGATCCGATGGGTGGTGTCGACGGCCACGGTGACGTCGTCGCGCGTGCCGATCATCTCTGTGTAGTTGTCCTGCATCGGCGCGGGCTGGTGGCCGAGGCGCGCGACCCACGGGCGGTAGGCGGCTTCCACGCAGGCTGCGATCGACGCGGCATCGTCCGGCGCTGCCCGGCGCAGGTGAAACGGTGCGGCGTTGGTCGGCACGCTGTTCAGCGCGGCGGCGCGTCGCGCGGCACCTGCATCGCGAGCACCAGGTCGGCCCACGACTTGGCCTTGTCGGGCAGGTTGCGCAGCAGATAGGCGGGGTGGTAGCTGACCACCACCGGGACGCCGGTCGCGCCGTGCCGATGGACCTGACCGCGCAGCTTGCCCAGCGGCAACGTCATCGCCTCGGGCAATGTGGGAGCCAGCAGCGCCTGCGCAGCGAAGCGGCCGAGCGCAAGGATCAGGCGCGGCTGCAACAGCGCGATCTGGCGTTCCAGATGCGGCAGGCACTGCGCGATCTCGTCGACGTGCGGGTTGCGGTTGCCGGGCGGGCGGCACTTCAGCACGTTGCTGAGGAACACGGTCTGCCGGTCGGCGCGGCTTGGGTCTTGCGCCGCTTCGTTGCGGCGCGTCAGCCCGATCGCCTGCAGCATCGCATCGAGCAGCTGGCCGGCCGGGCCGACGAACGGCTCGCCGAGCGCGTCCTCGCGCTCGCCGGGCGCTTCGCCGACGACCAGCCAGTCGACCGGCGGCTGCGGCTGGCCGACGCCGAACACGGTGTGGCGGCGCGCCTCGCACAACGCACATGCGCGGCAGCCGCCGACGGCCTGCTGCAGCGTGGGCCAGTCCATCTGCGCGATTGCGGCCGCGCGTTCGGACGGCGGCAGCAGCGAGGCGGGGATAGGGGAGAGGCGTCGTCGCGGGGGATGAGCGATGCGGTGCTGGTGCGTGCGACGGGCTGTGCTGGCGCTGTTGCGCGCAGCGTTTCGGTTGGGGCGCCGATGCGTGCGACGGCCGTGTCGATGCAGCGACCTGAGCCGTCGATCGTTCGGCCTGCGACGCCGCCGCGTCGGGCGACGCAGCGGCGTCCGGCGGCTCGGTGGGCGACCAGACGCGCACGCCCATCTCGAGCAGCATTGCGCGTTGTCTTGCGTCGAGTTGCATCACGGGCCTGCCTCTAGCTGACTCTAGCCGAGGTGCCGGCTCAACACCAGCGCGTCTTCGCGCAGGCCGCCGAGCGCCGGGTAGTACGCGTTGCGCCGACCGACCTGCTTGAAGCCGGCGGCGCGATACACGTCCTGCGCGCGCGCGTTGCCCAGGCGCACTTCGAGCCACAGCCAGTGCGCGCCGCCGGCCTGGCTCCACAGCGCGAGCGCTTCGAGCAGCACCCGCGACCAGCCTTGTCGCTGCCAGTCGGGCGCGACCGTCAGGTTCAGCAAATGCACATCGTCGACCGCGCGCATCGCAAGCAGATAGCCGACGACCACCTCCTTGCCCGCGGCCAGCACCTGCGCGTGGTAGCCGGCCGCCAGCGAATCGTCGAAGTTCGTGCGCGTCCAGGGGTGCGTGTAGGCGGCGAGCTCGACGCGGTGGACGGCGGGCAACCAGTCGCTCGTCATCGGCAGCAGCCGCACGGTGGGCGCTGCGTGCGGGTCGGGCGGTTGCAGTTGGGCGCTCATGGGCGGGCGGGCGAGGGGAGGGTGGATGCGGCAGCGGCCGCAACCGCCGCGCGTTCGGCCGTGGTCTGCGCCACCTTGTCGCGCACGTAGCGCGGCAGCGCGTGCTCGGGTGCAACCAGCGCGCCGCCCTCGATCAACGCCGGCGCGAGCCGCAGCATTGCGTCCGCGCTCGGCCACGCCGCGACGTGCTGCGCCTGCACGTCGCGCGGCAGCCGATCCGCATACACGGGCAGCGCATTGCCGGCGAGCCGCCAGCCAGGCGCGAGCTGCAGGTCTTCGGGTGCGATCAGCTCGAAGTCGCCGAGCTGCGCGAAGCGGCCTTCCGTGAACCCATAACGCGCGACATACAACTGGCTCATGCGCGCATCGAGCGCCGCCAGCACGTGCGCAGCCGGGCCGTGCGTGAAGTGCGCTGCTTCGGCCACCGCGAGCAGCGAGTCGACCGGCAGCAGCTGCACGCCGGCCGCAAACCCCAGCCCCTGCGCGACCGAGCACGCGGTGCGCAGCCCGGTGAACGAGCCCGGGCCCGCACCGAACGCGATCGCATCCAGCTCGGCATAGCGCAGCGACGCCTGCCGCATCAACGCCTCGATCGCCGGCAGCAACGTGAGCGACGCCTGCGCGCCGCCCGCGCCGTCGTGGCGCCACTGGCGGGTGCCGTCCGTCAGCGCGATCGACAGCGACTCGGTGCTGGTGTCGAAGGCAAGGATCTTCATCGCGGTTTTCAGATCGAATCAGCCCGAGGCGCCCGCCTTGGCTTCGTTTGCTGCTACGGAAATCGGAGCGACCATGCGCGGCACGCCGCGCACGCCGAACAGGATGCCGAGGGTCACCAGCGCGAGGCCGGCCAGCAGATTCCAGTGCATCGGCTCGCCCAGCAGCAGCACCGCGCCGAGCGCGGACAACCCCGGCACCAGCGCCGTGATCATGGTGGTGCGCACCGGCCCGAAGTGCTGGATCATCAACGTGAACGTGATGCCCGAGATCACGACCGAGCCGACGCCCTGGAACGCCATCTGGAACAGCACCTCGCCGCCCGGCGCGGTGAACAGGTGGCTCGGCACCAAGCCCGTGAACGCGAGCGTGAAGTAAAGCGGCACGTAGCAGAGAAACGCGAACACCGTGATCGCGATGGTCGCGCGCACCGCATCGAGCCCGAACTTGCGCGCGAGCACGCCGTAGGTGGCCCAGCACGACGCGGCCGCCATGAACAGCAGATCGCCCTTCCAGATGCCACCGCCATCTTCACCGAACGCATGCAGCAGGCTCGTGCCGCCGACCAGCAGCGCGCCGCCGACGATCAGCGCCAGTCCGATCGCGCGCGCGCCCTTGATGCGCTCGCCCAGCACGAAGATCGCCAGCAGCGAAGTCCACAGCGGCAGGCTGCCCGGCATCAGCACCGATGCGTGCGCGGCCGGTGCGAAGAAAAAGCCGCAATAAGCGAGCACCGAATAAACGAGCCCGCCGAACACGCCCGTGAACACCGTGATGCGCCACGGCAGCGGCGACAGCCCGAGCCAGCCCGGCCCCGGCTGGTGCCGCACCAGCCACGCGCCCCACGGCATCAGCACCAGCCCCGCGCCCAGGATGCGGCAGAACGCGAGGTCGAACGGCGTCAGGTGGCGCGCGGCCGATGCGCGCGCGATCACGATGAACGCCGTCCAGATCGTCACGGTGACGACCGCGGCCGCGATGCCGGTGGTCTTGGGGGAAAGGGGCATGGCGGGGATTATCCGACCCGGGCTCGGCAGGCGCCGGCGGTGGGTGGGCGGGCACGGGCTTGGGTTGGTGGATGGATCCGCGCAAGGGCACGGGCGACTGGCCGAACGGCAGACCGGGCGATGGAACTGGAGCGCCCCGCTCGTGCATCATCGCCCCGACCGTGGCGGGTGCACACTCGCCCAGCCGTTCCGCCGCTCGGGTGTGCGCTGCGCTGCCAGCCGCCCTGGTTGCGTTGGTGCCTCCGCCCGGAGGCTCGCGCATGACGCTGCGGTGCGCTGCAAGCCGCACGCGGTGCAATCGGTGCGCACCGCCCGAACCCATCCATTTTTCTTCCCCGATCGCCCGAGCCGATGCATCACGTCCCGTTCGCACCCCCACCGCTGCGTCTGTCACTCGCCCTGCCGCTGGCCCGACTGGGGGTGCTTGCCTGCGCGTTGCTGCTTGCGTCCGGCCTCGCAGCCGCGCGGACGACCGGTGCGCTGCCGCCGACCGTCGTCGCCGCGCTCGCCCGCGCGAAGCTGCCGCCCGACGCGCTGTCGGTGATCGCGACCGGCGTCGATGCGCGCGAGCCGCCGCGGTTGTTCCACCGCGCCGACATCGCCGTCAACCCGGCGTCGGTCATGAAGCTCGTGACGACCTATGCGGGGCTCGAGTTGCTCGGACCCGCCCACGTCTGGAACACATCGGTCTACTTCGGCGGCCCGGTGCGGGACGGCACGCTCAGCGGCGACCTGCACATCCAGGGCGGTGGCGACCCGAAGCTCGTGGTCGAGCGGCTGTGGCTGCTGCTGCGCCGCGTGCAGGGTCTGGGCGTGCGCAGAATCGCCGGCGACATCGTGCTGGACCGCTCGGCGTTCGCGCCCGAACCGGTTGATGTGGCCGCGTTCGACAACGAGCCGCTGAGACCTTACAACGCGGCGCCCGATGCGCTGCTCGTCAACTTCAAGGCGCTGCAGCTCGACTTCGTGCCCGACGCGGGGGCCGGCGTCGCGCGCATCCAGCACGAGCCGCCGCTCGAAGGCGTCGACATTCCAGCGACCGTGCCGCTGTCGGCCGGCAACTGCGGCGACTGGCGCACCGGATTGCAGCTCGATTTTCAGCGACCCACCCAACTGCGTCTGCGCGGCCGTTTCCCGGCCGATTGCGGCAACAAGCGCTGGTCGATCGCGCCGCCGGACGCCGAGCGCTTCGGCGCGCAGGCGATCGCCGGCCTGTGGCGCGCGATCGGCGGCACGCTGGCCGGCACCGTGCGGGATGGCCATGTGCCGCCCGCGCTGACGCCGGCCGTGGTGTTCGAGTCCCCGCCGCTGGCCGACGTGATCCGCGACATCAACAAGTTCAGCAACAACCTGATGGCGCAGCAGCTCTACCTCACGTTGAGCATGCAGCCGGGCACGGCGGCAACCGCAAGCGCCTCACGCGATGTGGTCGAGGCCTGGTGGCGTGCGCGGCTGCCGGGCGCGGCCGTGCCGCTGCTCGACAACGGCTCGGGCCTGAGCCGCGAAGCGCGCATCCGGCCCGACACGCTTGCGCGCATGCTGCAAGCCGCCTTCGCGGGGCCACTGATGCCGGAGTTCGTCGGCTCGCTGCCGATCCCCGGCGTGGACGGCACCCTGCGGCGCAGCAAGGTCGACGCGGCTGCGCATCTGAAGTCCGGCAGTCTGCGCGATGTGCAGGCGATCGCGGGCTATGTGGAGGGTTTGAGCGGACGCCGCCATGTGCTGGTCGCGGTGCTGAACGATCCGAACGCGAACGCCGGGCGCGCGGTGCTCGAGGCGTTGGTGGAGTGGACCCGCAACGACTTCGCGCCGGTGCGCCCTTGACACCGAACGCCGTGCCGATGCGCCGCGATCGCGCGGGCCGTTCAGCGCCAGCCGATGTGCTCGAAAAACGCTGCGATCTCGTCGGCTGCCCGATCGGGCGCCTCGCGGTGCGGGAAGTGGCCGACCTGCGGGAAGATGGCCAGATCGAGATCGGAGAAGGTCTCGCCGAGCCGATCGGTCCATTCGACCGGGAACAGCGGATCGTGCTGCGCCCAGCGCACGCAGGTCGGCAGCGCAATCGCAGGCAGCGCGGGCGCCTTGCCCTGCATCATGCGCACGCGGCCGGCATGTGAGGCGCGGTAATGCGCGAAGCCGCCGGCGAGGTTGCCGGGCTTCATGAAGTTGTCGGTGAACGCGTCGAGCACGTCGTCGAACGCGTCCTTGCGATGCGACCAGTGCCGCAGGAAGTGCGCGATGTAGGCGCGGCAGCTTTCCGGGCTCGATCCGACCAGCGTTTCGGCCAGCGCCATCTGGTTGAACGATTGGTACCAGATCTCGTTCAACCGTTCGGGCGCGGCCATGCGCGCGCCGATGCCGGGGTAGACGAAGTCGAAGAAGAACAGGCCGCCCAGGCGCTGCGGCGCGGCCCGCGCGAGCGACTGCATGACCGCGCCGCCCACGTCGTGCCCGACCACGCCGATCTGCTCGATGTCGAGCGCATCGAGCAGCCCGAGCAGGTCTCGCGCCTGATCGTCAGGACCGAATGGACCTGCGGGCTTGTCGCTGTCACCGAACCCGCGCAGGTCGGGCGCGATCAATGTGAACCGGTCGGCCAGCCGCGCCATCACCGGCGCCCAGGTCAGCCAGAATTCGGGCCAGCCGTGCAGCAGCAAGAGCGGCCGACCGCGGCCGGTCCGTGCGAGATGCAGGTTGGCTCCGTCGGTCTGAATGGTGAAGTGCTCCATGGCGGCGTGGGGTTCCCTTGTTTTCAAGTGTCGGCCTGCGAAGGGACAACGACGAAGCATCGCGCAGGTCAAACCGGTGCGGAGCGCCTCTGCCGACCGGATCGACCACGGCTGGCTGTTCAGAACCCGACGTCGCGGCTTCATCGGTGGCGCGCCAGGTCGCGTTGACGAAACTGCCGGCAACCCCTCGACGGTGTGGCTGGGGATTCTGCCGATTCACCGCGGTGTCACGCAATCGGGCTAAGGTGTCGGTCGCGCGATCGGCGTCAGCGCTCGGGCCAGCATCGATGCGGCTGCCACCGTATTCGCTTCCCTCAAATCACCGGAGACACCCCATGCGTCTTGCCGCGCCCATCGCGATACCCCGCCGGTCGATCCCGCTCGCGGTTGCGCTGCTGTGTGTGCCCCTGGCCGCCGCAGCCGACCCGATCCAGCTCGGCCCGCGCCCCTACTTCCTGGTGCAGGACATGCAGGACAGCCCGCTGAAGACCGAGCTGCAGGCCTGCGCGAAAAACATCGAAACGTTCCACGCGACCGACTTCTCGATCGGCCACCGTGGTGCGGCGCTGCAGTTTCCGGAGCACACGCGCCAGTCCTATGAAGCGGCGGCGCGCATGGGTGCGGGCATCGTTGAGTGCGATGTGACGTTCACCAAAGACAAGGAGCTCGTCTGCCGTCACGCGCAGAACGACCTGCACACGACGACCGACATCCTCAGCTCGCCGCTCGCGTCCACCTGCACCCAACCGTTCACGCCGGCCGAGTTCGATGCCGACGGGAAGCTGACGAAGCCTGCGGCCGCCGAGTGCCGCACCAGCGAGATCACGCTGGCCGAGTTCAAGGGCTTGCACGGCAAGATGGACGCGTTCAACCCGCGTGCGAAGACGGTGGCCGAGTACGTCGCCGGCACCGCACCATTTCGCACCGACCTGTATGCGGGTCCGACCAGCGGTACCTTGCTCACGCATCAGGAAAGCATCGCGCTGTTCAAGCAACTCGGCGTGAAGATGGTGCCGGAGCTGAAGGCGCCGAGCGTCGCAATGCCGTTCGACGGCTTCACGCAGGCCGCTTATGCGCAGAAGATGATCGACGAATACAAGGCGGCCGGCGTGCCGCCCGAGCGCGTCTGGGCGCAGTCGTTCAACAAGGCCGACATCCTCTACTGGATCAGGAACGAGCCCGCGTTCGGCCAGCAGGCGACGTATCTCGACGATGCCGAAAAGGTTGCCGATCTGCCCGACGCGGCCGAGTTGAAAAGCTATGCAGCCGACGGCATCCGCATCGTGGCGCCGCCGATCTTCGCGCTGATCACGACCGGCGCGGACGGGCAAGGGATCGTCCCTTCGCAATATGCAAAAGACGCCAGGGCGGCGGGCCTGCAGATCATCGCCTGGTCGCTCGAACGCTCGGGCATCCTCGGTGACGCGAAGAAAAAGAAGGGCTTCTACTACCAGACGGTGGAGTCCGCGATTCACCGCGAAGGCGACACGCTGCGCGTGCTCGACGTGCTGGCCAGGGACGTCGGCATCATCGGCATGTTCTCCGACTGGCCGGCCACGGTCAGTTTCTATGCAAACTGCATGAAGCGGAAGTGAAACGGGCGCCCACGCAGCATCGGCTGAAACCATGGCATTGCCCGACGTCCGGTTCGCAAAGACCGAACCCGGCCGGTCACCAGCGGGCGACTTCGCTTGAACTGCAAGGTAGGATGCCCGGCCAGCCGTGGCCGCGCGAACGGCGCCCCGCGTCCGCCGCCGCGGAACTCTTTGCAGGGCAATCAGTCCTATTTCTTCCGATGAACGACGCCCGCTCCCTCCACTACACGCGCCCCGCCGTGGCGTTTCACTGGCTGCTCGCGCTGCTGATCGTCACCTCGTTCGGCGTCGGCCTCTATATGGCCGACTTGAAGTTTTCGCCGCAGCAGCTGAAGCTCTACAACTGGCACAAGTGGGCCGGCGTCACGATTCTGCTGCTGTCGGCGCTGCGGCTGGGCTGGCGCCTGTCGCACCCGCCGCCGCGGGATCTGCCGGCGCCCGCGTGGCAGTTGCGTGCGTCGCACCTGACACACGGCGCGATGTATCTGCTGTTCTTTGTCGTGCCGCTGGTCGGCTGGGCGTATTCCTCGGCCGCCGGTTTTTCGATCGTCTGGTTCGGTGTGCTGCCGCTGCCCGACTTCGTGCCGCGCGACAAGGCGCTGGCCGCGGCCATCAAGCCGTGGCACGGCTGGCTCGCCTGGGCGCTGGCTTCTCTGGTGGTGCTGCATGTGGCCGCGGCAATGAAACACCATTTTGTGGATCGCGACGGCCTGCTGCGTCGCATGTGGCCGGCCCGCCAACGGAGTGTCGTTCGATGAAGTTCGTCTTGTTTGCCCGCCGCGACGTGGTGCACGTCGCCTGGTCGTCCGCTGCAGCTGCTGCGCTGCTCGGCATCGCACCGCTCGCACAGGCCCAGCAGGCGCTGCTGCCCGCGCAGAGCGAGATCGCGTTCGTCACCAAACAGATGGGGGTGCCGGTGGACGGCAGGTTCACGAAGTTCGACGCACAGGTCGCATTCGACCCCAAAACGCCCGAGGCCGCGAAGATCGCGTTCACGATCGACATGACGAGCGCGACGCTCGGCATCCCCGAGACCGACGCCGAACTCGGCAAGCCGGACTGGTTCGATTCGAAGAAGCACCCCAAGGCGACGTTTCAGTCGACCGCCGTGAAGCCGCTCGGCGGTGGTCGCTTCGAGGTGACGGGCAACCTGGAGATCAAGGCGCAGCGCCGCGATGTGGTGGTGCCCGTCGCGATCGCGCAGGCCGGCGGCAACACGACCGCAGCCGGCAGCTTCACGATCAAGCGGCTCGACTACAAAATCGGCGAAGGCGACTGGAAAGACACCTCGATGGTGGCCGATCCGGTGCAGATCAAGTTCAAGCTCGTGCTCTCCGGCGTGCCCGCGATGTAGGCGCAGCGGAATCCGCCAGCGACCGCAACCCCGTTCCCCCCACCCCGAGAAGAAAGGCCAATCCCTCATGACCATCCAGCCCCGCACCCTGGCGTTGATTGCCGCAACCGTCAGCACGCTGGTCGCCGCCGGCACCGCGCAAGCCGACACGTACGCGGCCGACCCCAACCACACGTTCGTCACCTTCGAAGCCAAGCACAGCAAGACATCGACCCTGCGCGGCCGCTTCGACAAGAAGGAAGGCACCGTCACGATGGACCCGGCGGCCAAGACCGGCAAGGCCGAGTTCACGATCCAGATGGCGTCGGTCTCCACCGGCGTGCCGTCACTCGACACGCACCTGAAGAGCAAGGACTTCTTCAAGGCGGAAGAAAACCCGACCGCCACGTTCGTCAGCGATGCGTTCGCGTTCGACGGCGACAAGGTGCAAAAGGTGAACGGCACCCTGATGATGATGGGCAAGACGCTGCCGGTCGTGCTGACCGCCACCCACTTCAACTGCTACGAGAACCGGCAACTCAAGCGCCAGGTCTGCGGCGGCGACTTCGAAACCACGATCCAGCGCAGCCAGTGGGGCATCGATTACGGCCTGCAGTACGGTCTGCCCGACGACATCCGCCTGCTGGTGCAGGTGGAAGCGATCAAGCAGTAAGCGAACGGCGGGCCGACCCGAGTCCGCCGAACGATTGTTGTGACGACATTCGGGCTGGCTGACCGATGACGCGCCGGCCCGAACTTGACGCCCTGCGCGGCGTCATGCTGGTGCTGATGACCGTCACGCACATGCCCACGCGCTTTGCCGACCCGGTCGGGCAGCCGTTCGGCTTTGTCTCGGCGGCCGAAGGCTTCGTATTCCTGTCGGCGTTCATGGCCGGCTGGGTCTATTCGGAGTTGGCCCGGCGCAGTGGCCCGTTGGCGATGTGGCGCGCATTCGAGTGGCGCGCGCTCAAGATTTATCTGTGTCAGGCGGCGTTGCTGCTGTTTTTGTTCACCGCGATCGCATGGCTGGGCATCCGGGTCGAGCAACCGGCCGTGACCAACCTGATCGCGTTCTATCTCGACGACCCGTGGCTGGCCGCGCGTGCCGCGCTGGTGATGCTCTACAACCCGCCGCTGCTCGACATCCTGCCGATGTACGTGCTGTTCATGCTGCTGTCTCCATTCGTGCTCACGCACGCAATGCGGCGCGGCTGGGCCGGCTGGTTGGCGGCGAGCCTCGCGCTGTGGCTGTGCGCGCAGTTCGACGCCTGGCATGGGCTCTACGAACTGATGGCCGCCCACAGCGGGCTGCGGCGCATCCCGTTCACGCAGACCGGCGCCTTCGATCCGCTGGCTTGGCAGTTCCTTTGGATGTTCGGGTTGTGCTTCGGCGCCAAAGGGTTGACGATGCCGCTTGACCCAAAGGGTGCAGCCGTGTTCCCGCGCTGGCTGCTGGCCGCAGCGCTATCGATTGCCGTCACGGGGTTCGCATGGCGCCATCTGCATGGACAGACCCCGTTTCTGGTCTGGCGCGAGTGGAACGTCGTGTTCGACAAATGGCACCTGGGCCCGCTGCGCGTGCTCAACCTGCTCGCGCTGATCGTGCTGGCACTGCGCTTCGGCCCGCGGTTGCTCGCATGGAAGCCGCGCTGGCGGGTGCTGGAGACGCTGGGGGCGTCCTCGCTGTCGATCTTCTGCGCGCACCTCGTGCTGGTGCTGCTCGCACTTGCGCTGTTCGGTGCGAGCGACCCGGCACGGCCGGTCTGGCTCGATGTGGCGTTGCTCGCAGGCACCTATGCGCTGCTCTACGGATTGGCCATGGTGCTGCTTGCGTTCGACGCCTGGCGCAAGGCGCGGCGTGGCAAGTCGACCGCAGCGCCGAGCGCTGCGACCACAGCGGTGCGGGTGGCTACGGCAGTGGCTTCCACGGCAGACGGAATCGCAACGATTGCGTCCCCGGAGGCCACGGCTGCGCCGCGCACGGCACGCGCCGTCAGCGCAGTCGATCCGCGATGACCGAACGCCATAGCGCGTAGCCGTCGTCGTTCAGATGCAGGCCGTCGGGCAGGAACAATTCCTCGCGCGGCTGCCCATCGCCGTTGAGCATCGGCGTGAACACGTCGATGTAGTCGACCTTTGGGTCGGTTTTCGCGTAATCGCGCACCAGCGCATTCGCTTCGCGCACTTCTTTCATCCATTGATTGCGGCGCGGGCTCGGCTTGATCGAGATGAACGCGACGCGCGTGCCCGCCAACGTGCCGCGCACGCCCGCGACGAATTGCTTCACGCTGGCCAACACCGCACGTGGCGAGCGGCCTTCGGCGATGTCGTTGTCGCCCGCGTACAGCAGCACCAGCCGCGGCCGGTAGCGCAGCACGAGCCGGTTCAACTGCCCGTTCCAGTCCTCGAGGCGCGAGCCGCCGAGGCCGCGCCGGATCACCACCGGCAGTTGCCTGGCGAACTGCTGCTCGAGCGACGTCCAGCGCCGGATCGATGAGCTGCCGACGAACAGCACGCCGCCGGGCGGCTGCGGCTGGGCTTGGTCGGTCGCATCGAACGCAGCCAGGTCGGCGCGCCAGCGAGCGTCGGGGTCAATCGCGGTCACACCGGGGACCGGCACCGGTGCCACCGGGTTGGCCGCGGCTGTGTGGGATGCTGCCGCCGTCGGCGCTGCCGGTTCGGGGGAAGGAACTGCCACTGCGGACGCGGCCTGCGCATGGGCGGCACCGGCGGTCATCGACGAAGCGGGCAGTGCAGCAAATGCGGCACCGAGCGACAGCGACCAGCAGAGCCAGACGCAAGCGGGCAAGACACGCAGTGGCAACAAGATCGACCTCGATGAATGGCGGGGAATTCGACTCAGGCACTCGGCTCGCATTGGCCATGAGCCAGCGCGGTGTGCCTGAACCCCCGAATGACGACGCCGCGGGTACTGAATTTTCACGCTTCATAACGCGCGGCGTGGGCCAGGCGTTGGCCGACCCCACCACCGATGTCACGAAACACATCGATTGTCGTGATGCCGGGGGATGGTGCCGGACCAAGCGGCCGGTCACTTGCTGGCATCTGCTGTGAACTCGGTGCACCGACCGCAGGGGCGGCGACCGCGGCTCGGCTTGGCGATTCCCCAGTCTCGCGCATTGCCGCGAACGTCGGGGTCCGGTCGCGCAGGGCGGTGTGGGGCAGCGGACCAGGCGCGCTGCAGACTGCTCCGAGATGACTCGATGGGCGTGTCGGGCGGCGCCGGCTTCGAACCGGCTCATGGGCAACCCACGCAAGGCAGCCAGCCCTTCCCATGGGAATCAACCGCTCGTGCAGCCGAGGGTATTGATCTGAAATGGCCGGTGTCAGCGCGCAACGGGTCACGTCCGTGCAGCGCCCGTTACTTCTTGCGCAATCCCAGCCACACCACCGCACTCACGACCAGCAGCGCGCCGACGATCTGCAGTGGCGCGATCACCTGGCCCAGGATCAGCCAGCCGAGCAGCAACGCGAACACCGGCTCGACGTTCATGATCGACGAGTTGCCCGCCACACCGAGGCGCGGCAGCACGGTGAACAGCACCGTGATGCCGGTGCCGTAGAGCAGCGTCAGCGCGGCCAGCCCCCACCAGCCGGCCGGCGCCTGCGGCCAGTGAAAGCCGCCCTGGCTCAGCGCAGCCACGATTGCGACCGCGCCGACCATGCTCATGGTGGTGGCGGTGCGCACGCGCCCGTCGACCGCGCCCGCTTCGTGCTGGGTGAGCACCAGCGCCAGCCCGAACGTCGCCGCCGCGCCGAACGCGAACGCGACGCCCGCACCGATCCGGCCCCAATGCGCCGCGGCGCTCAAGTCCGATGTCGCGCCGAACACATCGAGCGCGAGCGCGAGGCCGGCCAGGATCACCGGCATCGCCAGCAGGGTGCTGCGCTCGGGCCGGCGCTGGTAGAGCAGCAGGTTCCAGCCCGCGATCCAGATCGGAAACGAGTTGAACGCGAGCAGTGCGAGCGCCACCGGCAGCCGCGCGACGGCCGAATACAGGCAGTAACTCTGCACCGCGATCAGCACGCCGATCGCGGGCAGCCAACGTTTTTCGCGCGCACTGAATTGCAGCGGCACGCCTTGCCAGGCGACCAGCCCCCAGACCACGCAGGCGGTGACCACGCTGCGACAGGCGATCGCCGTGACCACGTCGACGCCGTGGTTGAACGCGATGCGGGCGGCGATGTGGTTGGCGCCCATCATCAGCGCGATCGACAGCAGCGTGGCGAACGCGCCGCCGGTCAGTGCGCGGGCGGTGGTGGCGGGCAGCGAAACCGGTTGGGCAGCGGGCATGGCAAAAGGAAGCGACGCTCAGCGTCTGAAAGAGGGAACCGGCCGATGGATATGAGCCGGCATGTGAAAGGTGCAAGCGCGAGCCGACGACCCGACACGGGCCGACGCGGCCCGACTCAGCGAGGGTACAGCCCCAACCCCTGCGCATGCAGCCGCGCCAGGCCCAGCAGCGCATCGGTGTGCGGCGTGGCCACCTGGGTCAGCTGGCCGAGCTCGTGCACCACGCCGACCAGCGCGTCGAGCTCGACTGGGCGCCGCGCTTCGACATCCTGCAGCATCGAGGTCTTGAACGCGCCGAGTTTTTGCGTGATCGCGTGCCGGTCCTCGGGCTGCTGCGGAATGTCGATGCCGATGCGCGCGCCGATGGCCTTGGCCTCCAGCATCACATGGGTGGCAAACGCACGCACCAGCGGGTCGGCCATGATGCGGTCGGTGGTCGCGCCCGTGAACGCGCTGATCGGGTTCACCGTCATGTTGCCCCAGAGCTTGAACCAGATGTCGCGCTGGATGCGTTCGGACACCACCGTCTCGATGCCCGCACTGCTCGAGCAGCGCGGCCAGCGCTTCGACGCGCGCCGACCGCCCGCCCGCCGGTTCGCCGACGATCAGCTGGTTGCCGAAGTGATGCCGCACCACGCCCGGGGCGTCGAGCGAGCAGCTCGCGTGCACCACGCAGCCGATCACGCGCTCGACCGCAATGGCCTGCGCGATCTGTCCATCTGGATCGATCGACTGCAGCGCGCGTGCCGGCGAGCGGCCCGCCGAATCCTTGCGCGAGAAAAAACCACCAAGGCACGCCGTTCATCGCGGTCAGCACCGCGGTCTCCGGCCCGAGCAGCGGCGCGGCCGCCGGGGCGATGGCGCCGAGCGAAGGCGCTTTCACGGCGATCACCACCAGGTCCTGCACGCCGAGCGCGGCGGGGTCGTCGCTGACCCGCACGCGCGGTGCGTCTGCAACGCGCCGCCCTGGTCGCAGCCGCAGGCCATCGCGCTGCGATCGCCGCCAGCGTCGCGCCGCGCGCCACCACGCTCACCTCGCAGCCCGCGCGCGCGAGCGCCGCGCCGATCCAGCCGCCGATCGCGCCGGCGCCGTAGATCGCTATTTTTTTCATCTGAAATGGGCCTGGACGCTGATGCCAACTGCGCTGGTCGCTCTAGTTTTTGTAGCTGTCGTCGATCCGGTCGACCTGCCGCACCAGCGCATCGAACACGTCCTGGCCGGCGCCGTGCTCGGGCTTGAACTGCAACGCGTCGTGGGTGCAGCGCTCGGCCACCGCAGGCGCACCGGGATCGCCGGGCCCATGCTCAGGTTGCCAGCTGCACATCGCAGGCGCGCTGCAGCGTCCACAGGATCGCGAAGGCCTGCGGCAGCGTCGCGCCCCAGCCAGCAGGCCGTGGTTGCGCAGGATCACCGCCGGCTTGCCGCCGATGCTCTGCAGCAGGCGCGGGCTCTCGTCGGCATGGATCGTGATGCCCTCGAAGTCGTGGTACGCCACCATGTCGTGCAGCTGCGCCGAGTAGAAGTTGGTCTGCTGCAGGCCGCCTTGGAGGCAGGCCACGGCCATGCCCGCCGTGGTGTGCGTGTGCATCACGCAGTGCGCATCGGCAATCGCCGCGTGGATCGCCGCATGCACCGTGAAGCCGGCCGGGTTCACCGGGTGCGGAGCTCGTCCGAGCACGTTGCCCTGCAGGTCGATCTTCACCAGGTTGCTCGCCGTGACCTCGCTGTAGTGCAGGCCGAACGGGTTGATCAGGAACTGCTTGTGCGCCGCCCGTCACGCTGTCGGGCAGCCGCACCGTGATGTGGTTGTAGATCATCTCGGTCCAGCCGAGCAGCGCGAACACGCGGTAGCAGGCCGCCAGTTCCACGCGCGCCTGCCATTCGTCCGGGTGCATCGGCAGATGCGAGGCGGGTGCCGCCAGGGCGGGTGCGGTGCGAGCAAGCAGGGTGTTCATGACTTCAAGCGCCTCCAACCAAATCAATCGGCTCAAACGACCTCGAACCTCAACCGTCGCGTCCTTGTTCAAGCAGACGCCGCGGAGCCGGCTCTGCCGGGCCGCTGGCGGCGCCTCCTGAAAGGGGAAGGCGAGAGCCGACCGCAGGAAGCGCAGCCTGGGGGGTTAGTAAGTCTTCCCAGCCGCCATCACCACCAAGTCCGCCTTGTACCGCGCCGCCAGTTCGGTCGTGCCGCGCATCAGCAAGTTCGTGTCCAGACCGACGGCAACGAACGTCGCGCCCAGACCCAGGTAGCGGCGCGTCAGCGTCTCGTCGGTGCTCAGGATGCCCGCGCCCTTGCCGGCTGTCCACGATGCGCGTGATCGCATCGCCGATCGCGCTCTGCACATCCGCATGGCCGGGGTTGCCGACATGGCCGAGCGACGCGGACAAGTCGGCCGGGCCGATGAACACGCCGTCGATGCCGTCGGTCGCGCAGATCGCGTCCAGGTTGTCGAGGCCCGCGCTGGTTTCGATCTGCACCAGCAGACAGACCTGCTCGTTCGCCTCGTGCGCGTAGCGCGGATAGCGGCCCCAGCGCGACGCACGCGCGCCGGCCATGCCGCGCACGCCCAGCGGCGGATAGCGCACCGCGCGCACCAGGTCGGCCGCCTGCTGGGCGGTGTCCACCATCGGCACCAGCAGCGTCTGCACGCCGAGGTCGAGGTACTGCTTGATCAGCGCGGTGCCGACATCGCCGTGCCCGACCGGCACGCGCGCGACCGCGTGCGTGTTCGGGTAGCCCGCGATCGTCTGCAGCTGCTGCAGGATGCTGCGCAGGTCGTTGGGCGCGTGTTCGCCGTCGATCAGCAGCCAGTCGAAGCCGGCCGACGCGCAGATCTCGGCGCTGTACGAATCGGCCAGGCCGAGCCACAGGCCGATCTGCGGGCGCTGTTCGCGCAGGGCTTGCTTGAAGGGGTTGCGGGGCGTCTTCATGGAGCTGTCGAATAGACGGTGGGGTGGGCGGTCGACGTCGGACAGTGCCGCTCAGACGAATCGGAACGCGATCGAGCCCAGCGGCCCGTAGTCGGCATGGAACGTGTCGCCCGCGGCGCCCGTCACCGGCCGCGTGAACGAGCCGCCGAGCACGATCTCGCCGGCGGCCAGCTCTTCGTCCCACGGCGCCGAGCTTGTTGGCCAGCCAGGCCACGCCGATCGCCGGGTGGTTCAGCACGGCCGCGGCCACGCCGGACTCCTCGATCACGCCGTTCTTGTAGCAGCAGCGCCGCGACCCAGCGCAGGTCGACCGCGTCGGGCTTGACCGGCCGGCCGCCGGTCACGATGCCGGCGTTCGCGGCGTTGTCGGCGATCGTGTCGAACACCTTGCGCGGCGCCTTGGTGTGGCGGTCGAACTGCTCGATGCGCGCGTCGATGATCTCGAGTGCGGGCACCACGTAGTCGGTGGCGTCCAGCACGTCGAAGATCGTCACGTTCGGGCCCTTCAGCGGCTTGCCGAGCACGAACGCCAGCTCGACTTCGACGCGCGGCGCGATGAAGCGCGCGAACGGGATGTCGCCGCCTTCTGCGAAGAACATGTCGTCGAGCAAGGTGCCGTAGTCGGGCTCGGTGATCTGGCTGGACAGCTGCATCGCGCGCGAGGTGAGGCCGATCTTGTGGCCGCGCGCGATGCGGCCCTCGCCCAGCTTCATGCGCACCCACTCGCGCGAGATCGCGTAGCCGTCCTGCACGGTCATGTCCGGGAAGGCGCTTCGAGAAGTGCTCGACCTGCATGCGCGTCTGCTCGGCTCGCTGCAGCTCGGCGGCCAGCTGCTTGATCGTGTTCGGGGCTGCATGGCTGCGCGTCAGGTCGAACAGTGGATGCAGTCCGCTGTGTTTGCCGTCGAACACCTCCGGGCCCTGGTCGATCTGGAACGTGATGCCGATCGGGCGCGACGCGAACACGTCGGCGAGTTCCGCCTTCGCGCAGTCCATCAGCGCATTGCCGATGTGGTGCTGCACCAGCTCGGAGCGGCCCGGCGCCATGCGCAGGTTCAGGTAAACGAACGCGTAGTCGCCTTGGCCATCCGCCACCGCGTAGTGCGCGGCCGGGTACGCGAGCACGCGCGTGCCGCCGGGCGGAAACACCGCGCTGCCGGTCTCGTCGCGCTGCACCAGCATCACGTCGGCCAGCGCGCGGCAAAGTTTGCCCAAGTCCGCGCGCACGGGCGCATCGGCGGCTTCGAGGTTCGGGGTGTAGAGGATGACGAGGTGGGGCATGGGGCGCTCGGTGGGGGCTGTCGTGGTGTCGCTTTTATCAGGCCGCCGCAACCGCCAGCGGCGTGACCGGAAAAATCGCATTGATCTGCCCGGTGCCCGAGCTGCCGAAGTAAGGCGTCACGACTTCGGCCTTGCCTTCGTAGCGTCCCAGCCCAGCAGGCCCAGCAGCATCGCGGTGTCGTGCATGCCGCCTTCGCCGAAACACTTCTCGTTGTACATCGGCAGCATCGCGCAAAACGTCTTCCAGTCGCCTTGCTCCCAAAGCTCGACCACGCTGCGGTCGACCTGCTCGAGAAACGGGTCGAACACCTTGTGCATGAACTCCGGCGCGCGGCCGTTCGGCGCGAAGTGATGCGACAGCGAGCCGCTGGCGAACACCGCCGACCGTGCCGTCGTAGCGCGCTTCGATCGCGCGCCGCACCGCCAGCCCGAAACGCGCGCTGTCGTCCAACGCATGCCAGTCGCACCAGCCGCGACACGCTGACCACCCGGTAATGCTGGTCCGCATTCATGTAGCGCATCGGCACCAGCGTGCCGTACTCGAGCGACAAGCGTGGTGTCGCTGTGGGCGCGGCTTTTCACGCCCATCTCGTTGGCCTTGTCGCGATCGCGTGCCCGAGCGCCGGGTTGCCCGGATACGCGTACGCCATGTTCCTGATGAAGTGCGGCAGCTCATTGCTCGTGTAGTTGCCGGCGAACTGCGCCGCGCAGTTGATGTGGTATTCGCTGTTCACGAGCCAGTGCACGTCGAACACGACGATGGTGTCCACGCCGAGCGCGCGGCAGCGCCGGTCGATCTCCTTGTGGCCGTTGATCGCGGCTTCGCGGCAGCCGTAGTTCGGGCCCGGAAACTCCGACAGGTAGATCGACGGCACATGTGTGATCTTGGCGGCGAGCGCGAGGGTGCCCATGGGGTGTTCCGTGGCTGGGTGAGGCGCAGCGTCAGCCGAGCTGGATGTTCGCGCGACGGATCACTTCCGCATATTTTGCAATCTCGCTGTCGATGAACGCGGCGAACTGCTCCGGCGTGCGCGCCATCGAGACGATGCCGCCCTTGTCGAACGCGGCCTGCACGGGTGCGCTGGCCAGCGCGCGGTTCACCGCGGCATTCATGCGGTCGACCACGTCATCCGGCGTCGGCCGCGGGCGCCAGCAGCCCGTTCCATGAGTTCGATTCGATCGGCACGCCTTGCTCGGCCAGCGTCGGAATGTCGCGGCGCCTAGCGGCGAGCGCTCTAGCGTCGCCATGCCGAGCGCAACCAGCTTGCCGGCAGCGATGTGGCCGCGGAACTCGGGCCAGTTGCCGAACATCATCGTGACCTGGCCGCCCAGCAGGTCGGCCAGCGCGGGGCCCTGGCCCTTGTACGGCACGTGCACCATGTCGGTCATCCGGAATGTCCATGCGCAGCTTGAGCATCTCGCCCGACAGGTGCGCCGACGTGCCGTTGCCGAACGATGCATAGCTGAGCGCCGCGCCGTTTTTCACCTGCTCGCGCAGGTCGGCGAGTGACTTCAAGCCGCTGCCGGAATGGGTTGCGAGCACATGCTCGGACAAGCCCATCAACGCCACCGCTCGCAGGTCCGCCAGCGTGTCGTAAGGCAACTTCTTGATCAGCGTCTGGTTTGCAGCAAAGCTGTTCGCGACGGTGACGAAGCTGTAGCCGTCGGGCGCCGACTTGGCGACCGCATCGACACCGATTGTCGTGCCGGCGCCAGGCTTGTTTTCGACGACGACCGGCTGGCCGACAGTTCGCTGGTCAACTCCGATGCCAACCAGCCGCGTCACGAAATCGGTGGTGCCGCCGGGCGGGAAGGGCACGACGAGGCGCAAGGCCTTCGTCGGCCACACTGACGGCTGAGCGTTGCGGCCCAGAGCCGGCAACGCCGCCAGCACGGCAGCGCGTTGCAACAGGGTGCGGTCGATGCAGGTTCATGCCGTTCCCCAATGCGGAATGTGGTGCGAGCCCAGGCGACACCGCCATGTTCTTCGGCTCCAGAAACACCTCGTAGCTCCAGGTGCCGCCTTCGCGCCCGGTGCCCGACGCCTTGGTGCCGCCGAACGGCTGGCGCAGATCGCGCACGTTCTGGCTGTTGACGAAGCACATGCCGGCTTCGACCGCGGCGGCGACGCGGTGCGCGCGGCCGATGTTCTCGGTCCAGACGTAGCTCGACAGGCCGTAGTGGATGTCGTTGGCTATGCGGATAGCATCCGCCTCGTCCTCGAACGGGATCAGACACGCGACCGGCCCGAAGATTTCTTCCTGCGCGATGCGTCATGTCGTTGTCGCACATCGGCGAACACGGTCGGCAGCACGTAGTTGCCGCGCTTCACGCGGTCGGGCAGTTGCGGCGCGTCGAGCCCGCCGCACAGCAGCGTCGCGCCTTCCTTCGGCCCCAGCTCGATGTAGCTGCGCACCTTCGCCAGATGGGCCTGCCTGATCATCGGGCCGACGATCGTCTTCTCGTCCAGCGGATCGCCCACCTTGATGTGCTTCGCACGCTCGACGAACTTCGCGACGAAGTCGGCGTAGATCGACTTTTCTGCACCAGGATGCGGCTGCCGGCGGTGCAACGTTCGCCGTTGTTCGAGAAGATCATGAACACGGCCGCGTCCAGCGCGCGCGCCCGAGTCGGCGTCTTCGAAGACGACGAACGGCGACTTGCCGCCGAGCTCCATGCTGAACTTCTTCAGGCCCGCCGACCGCACGATGCGGTTGCCGGTGGCGGTCGACCCGGTGAACGAGATCGCGCGCACGTCCGGGTGCGCACACAGCGGCTCGCCGGCTTCGCTGCCCGTAGCCGTGCACGATGTTGAGCACGCCCGCCGGGATGCCGGCTTCCAGCGCCAACTCGCCCAGCCGCGCCGCCGTCATCGGCGACAGCTCGCTCATCTTGAGCACCGCGGTGTTGCCGAACGCAAGGCACGGCGCGATCTTCCAGGTGGCCGTCATGAACGGCACGTTCCACGGCGAGATCAGCGCACAGACGCCCACCGGGTGGAACAGCGTGTAGTTCAGATGCGTGGGCGTCGGGTAGGTGTGGCCGTCGACCCGCACGCACATCTCGGCGAAATAGTAAAAATTGTCGGCCGCGCGCGGGATCAGCTGCTTGCCCGTCTGCGCGATCACCTGGCCGCAGTCGTTGGTCTCGGTCTGCGCGATCTCGGGCACGTGCGCATTGATCAGGTCGCCGAGTTTGCGCACGAGCCTGGCGCGCTCGGGTGCCGGCATGCCGGCCCATTTGGGGAAGGCGGCCTTGGCGGCGGCCACCGCGGCGTGGACCTCTGCCGAGCCGCCGGCAGCGACTTCGGCGAGCACCTCTTGCGTGGCGGGGTTGACCGTCTCGAAGCAGTCATGGCCGGCTCGATGTTTGCCGTTGATCAGATGGTCTATCTTCATGTGCAGGGGTCCTCGGGTCTTCACCGGGGCGAAAAGCGACCTGGCAACGCTCGTTGGCCAAAGCGAATGCCGTCGTAAACTTAACATGACAAGTTTATGGAGGCATGCGTGCTTCGTCAATTGGTGATGCGTGCAGCGCGGCCCAGCCGCTGCTCACATGCGTTGGCGCTGCGGTAGGCTGCAGATCAGCACCTCGACCTTTCATGCCCAAACCTTCTTCGACCGCCGCACCGGCAACCGCCGACCTCCGGGATTTCTCGCGGTCGCTGCCCATGGCGCTGCTGCGTGCGCGGGAGGCGGTGATGACGCGGTTTCGGCCCGATTTGCGTGCGCACGACATCACCGAGCAACAGTGGCGCGTGCTGCGCGCGCTCACCGCATCGGCCACGCCGTTGGCGCCCACCGAAATCTCGCAGATGACGCTGTTGAGCCTGCCGAGCTTGTCGCGGTTGCTCAAGACGCTGGAAGTGCGTGGCATCCTGCGGCGCACCGCGCACGGCAGCGACCTGCGCACCGCGCAGCTGGCGTTGTCACCAAAAGGCAGGCGGCTGGTGCACGAAATCGCGCCGCTGTCCGAAGCGAGCTATGCCGAGATCGAGCGGGTGGTCGGCGCGGACGACCTGCAGGCGCTCTACGACATGCTGGACCGCGTCACGCAGCGGCTGGGGGAGGGGGGCCGATTGACAGCCGGCTTTGCGTTGGCAGGATCAGTGGGCCAGACACTTCGCAAGCCGGGGAGTCGAACGCCGACGCAAGGGCATTTGCTGCTGGGGTGCAGGGGCCCTGCCTGCGGTTTCATCGCTCGAACGCTCAAGCCGTCTCAGCGGGCGTCGAAGCACTCGCCACGATCGTGCTCTCCAGCGCGCCGATCCCTTCGATCGCCGTCACCACCGAGTCGCCCACCAGGCAATTCACCGTGCCATGCGGGGTGCCGGTCAGGATCAGGTCACCGGGTTCGAGCGTCATGAATTGCGTGAAGTATTCGATCAGAAACGGCACGTCGAAAATCATGTCTTTCGTGCTGCCGCTTTGCGTGACGTTGCCGTTCACGAGCGTCTGCAGCGCGAGATTCATCGGCCCACCGGGCCGCGCGTGGATCTCCTGCGCATCGACCAGCCACGGCCCGAGCGGCGTGCAGGCGTCGCGGTTTTTCACGCGCAGGTTCGGGCGGTACCAGTTCTCCAGATAGTCGCGGATCGCGTAGTCGTTGGCGACGGTGTAGCCGCCGATGAAGTCGAGCGCATCGGCGCGTTTGACCTTCTTTGCACGGCGGCCGATCACGACGGCGAGTTCGCATTCGTAGTGCATGAATTTCACATCGGCCGGCCGCGGCGTGAACGCGCGATGGCCGATCAGCGCGCCTTCGGCTTTCAGGAACACGAGCGGTTCGGACGGCGGCTTGAATTCGAGTTCGCTCGCATGATCGGCATAGTTCAGGCCCAGTGCGAGGATCGTGCGCGGACGCTCCACCGGTGCCAGCGGCGGCAGCCACGCGACGTCTTCCTGCGCGACCAGCCGGCCGTCGGCCAGCAGCACGTTGCCGTCGGATTCGGCGGCGTCGTAGACGGTGCCGTCCGAGCACGACGCGGGCTGTCTTTGTCATGCGACCTCCGCCACCAGTGCGTTGGACAACGGCGTGGCAAAGCCAGGCATGCTGATTTCGATGCGCTGGCCGGCGCGCGCGGTCAGCCGCTGACCGTCTTCCAGCGCATCGGTGCCGAGCATCAGCACGTCCCCCGGGTGCAGGGTCATGAACGCGCTCACGTCGGCCAGCAGTTGCGGCACGCGGACGGATGAGATCGGCGAACGCAATCGACTGCCGCAGTTCGCCGTCGATGCGCACTTCGAGCACGCGGGTTGCCGGGTCGCCCAGCTCGGCGGCCGTTGTCAACTCCGCCCCGATGCCGAGAAAGCCGTCGAGGCAGTTGTACTTGACGGGCGGCCGAAAGAAGTCCGGTTGCGGCAGCGAAAGGTCGTTCATCAAAACGTAGCCTGCTATGTGATTCGTAGCATTCGATGCAATGTTTGCAAGCGCCTCCGGCCCGATCACCACGGCAAGGGTAGCGCCCACCATGACTTCGCCCGGCGTTCCATTGGCCTTGGCGGGCACCGCGATCAGGCCGCCGTTGGCCGTCCAGGTGTTGGCCGGTTTGATGTAGAGCACCGGCGCCCGCGGCGCTGCCTTGTAGGGCGGCTCATGCATGCGCGGCTCAACGGCATGCCATGCGCGCTGGAAGTTCAGCAACGCGCCATAGACGGTCCCCGTGGGGAGAAAACTCATGCCTGCGTCGTCCCGTTTGCTGAGTGGGTGGAGTCATCGATCGGCCGCGTGCTGACGGGCAAGCGCCGTGATTCGGATGCTACCGCCGATCAGGGCGGCTGCCGCGCGTCGCGTTGCAAGGCGCACAGACGGGCCGGAACAGGCAAATGCCTCAAAGCGCATGCCAGCCATCGACTGGATGGATCGCGTTCATCGCCACAACAGGCCAGCAAAAAGTTTCTTTGCAGCCCGGGCGAACTGTTCGTCGAACCTCAGCAGCGGCGCTTTGAGATCGGCGGCAAGTCACAAGAGCGAAGCGCCGTGTGCCGACAAACGATATTGAGGCGCCCATGCCGGAACCGAAGTGGGATCGACCGAAAACAGGTCGATGTCCAACGCTGCAAATTGCGCCAGCCCGGCGTCGGCCGCGTCGATGGCACCTTGGCTGTGCTTCTTGTGGGCAACGCTGGCAAATTCCACTTGCAGCAGCCACGGTGCTTTCAAAGCGCGATTGCGAAGTTCATCGGCCGTGCGCTCCCGCGTGGCTTCCACAAACACGCACGCCGCCAACGCGCTGCAGTCAACCACGGCTGGTGGCCACGCGAGGTAGTGCGCGGGCGGTTCAGCAACGAACAGTTCACGCAGGGTTGTGGCGGTCAGGTGTCATCGCGCGTCACGCTCTGCACGGATGATGTCCACGCCCAACGGCGCATCGGCGACCGGTTCGGGAAAGCGTGCCTTGAGTTCGGCCGCTCCCGGGTCAACCGATTTCCCTCCCCGCCGCATGAGGGGCCGCTTGTCGATGCCGTGCCCGGTGATTCGATGCGTGCCGTTGCCTGGCGGATTGCCGATCGGGCCGACGCCGGTGTGGGCACGTGTGTGGCTTCCACCCGCCGGCTGCACCGCCTGCTCGATGATCGACATCAGCTCCCCCTGCAACGACCGGTGATTGCGCGCGGCGCGCTGGCGCAACGCCTCGGCCCAGGCATCGGGCACGTCCTTGATCGATATGTTTGCCATAATGATTTTGAAGATGCGATACGGATCGATTTTGGATCGGTTTCGGATCCGAATCAAATTCGTCGCTTCTCTTTTCCCTCGAAACCCCCGCTCATGGCCAAGGAAAAATCCATCTACGTCTGCACCGAATGCGGCGGCACCAGCGCCAAGTGGCTCGGCAAGTGCCCGCGCTGCGGCGCCTGGAACACGCTGATCGAGCAGTCGGCCAGCGCCGCGGTCGCGGCGCGCCCGCCAACAACCGTTCGGCGCGCGCTTCGCCGCGCTGGCCGGCGGCCGGCCGAGCTCGCGGTGCTGTCCGACATCGAGGCCAGCGACGTCGCCGCGCACGCCCACCGGCATCGACGAGCTCGACCGCGTGCTGGGCGGCGGCATCGTCGCCGGGCGGCGTCATGCTGATCGGCGGCGACCCGGGCATCGGCAAGTCGACGCTGCTGCTGCAGGCGGCTCGATGCGCTGCAGCGCGCCGGGCTGCACGCGCTCTACGTCACCGGCGAGGAAAGCGGCGCGCAGGTCGCGCTGCGCTCGCGCCGGCTCGGGCTCGACCGCTCGCAGGTGCAGGTGCTGGCCGAGATCCAGCTCGAGAAGATCCTCGCCACGCTCGACGCCGCACGCAGCCCGCGATCGCGGTGATCGACTCGATCCAGACGGTGTACTCCGACCAGCTCACCTCGGCGCCCGGCTCGGTCGCGCAGGTGCGCGAATGCGCGGCGCACCTCACGCGCTTCGCCAAGGCCAGCGGCACCGCGATCGTGCTGGTCGGCCACGTCACGAAGGAAGGCGCGCTGGCCGGCCCGCGCGTGCTCGAGCACATGGTCGACACGGTGCTGTATTTCGAGGGCGACACGCATTCGAGCTTCCGCCTCGTGCGCGCGATCAAGAACCGCTTCGGCGCGGTCAACGAGATCGGCGTGTTCGCGATGACCGAGCGCGGCTTGAAGGGCGTGGCGAACCCGAGCGCGATCTTCCTGTCGCCAGCACGGCGAGCCGGTGCCCGGCAGCTGCGTGCTGGTCACGCTCGAAGGCACGCGGCCGATGCTGGTCGAGATCCAGGCGCTGGTCGACTCCGGCGGGCCGAGCCCGCGGCGCCTGTCGGTCGGCCTCGAGCGCGACCGGCTCGCGATGCTGCTGGCCGTGCTGCACCGCCACGCGGGCGTGGCCTGCGTGCGACCAGGACGTGTTCGTCAACGCGGTCGGCGGCGTGCGCATCAGCGAGCCGGCGGCCGACCTGGCCGTGATGCTCGCGATCACGTCGAGCCTGCGCGGCAAGCCGCTGCCCAAGGGCTTCATCGCGTTCGGCGAAGTCGGCCTGGCCGGCGAAGTGCGCCCCGCGCCGCGCGGCCAGGAGCGGCTGCGGGAGGCCGCCAAGCTGGGCTTTTCGATCGCGCTCGTGCCGCGAGGCGAACGCGCCGAAAAAGCCGATCGAGGGCCTGACCGTCCACGCGGTCGAGCGTGTCGAGCATGCGCTGGAGATCGTGCGGACGTTGTAGCCTTTGCACGCGCGGAGGCCACGAGTGCGGGGCCGATAATCGCGCGCCGACCTCTGTCATCCACCCACCCGAACCGTCGTGCCCCGTTTCCTCCACACCGCCGACTGGCAGATCGGCCGCCAGTACAGCCAGTTCGACCCCGACGACGCGCAGGCGCTCGCCGATGCGCGCATCGACGCGGTGCAACGCATCGCGATGCTGGCCGTGGAACACCGGGTCGACGCGGTGCTGGTCGCGGGCGATGTGTTCGACCTGCAGACGGTGTCGGCGCGCACGATTCGCCGCTTGTTCAACGCGACGCACGGTTTCGGCGGCCCGTGGATCATGATCCCCGGCAACCACGACGCCGCGTTGGGCGAGAGCGTCTGGACGGTGGCGCAGCGGCTCGGTGCGGTGCCCGCCAACGTGCGGCTGTCGCTGCGGCCGGAAGCGGTCGACGACTTTGCGGCACTGGGTTTTGTCGTGCTGACCGCCCCGCTCACGCAGCGTCACACCTACACCGATCTGACCGCGTGGTTCGCGCAGGCCGACAGCGCGCCGGGCCTCGTGCGCATCGGCCTGGCCCACGGCAGCGTGCAGGGCGTGTTGGCCGAGGGCATCGATTCGTCGAATCCGATCGCCGCCGACAGCGTGGTGCGCGGCCGGCTCGACTACCTCGCGCTCGGCGATTGGCACGGCTGCAAACGCATCGACGCGCGCTGCTGGTACAGCGGCACGCCGGAGACCGACCGATTCAAAGGCAACGATCCCGGCTTCGCGTTGCGGGTCGACGTCGCGCAGGCGGGTGCCGAGCCGGTCGTCGAGCAGCTGCCCGTGGGCCGATACCGGTGGGCGCAGGACAGCGTCGCACTGGCGCTGCCGAGCGATCTGGACGGGCTGGTCGCGCGGCTGCAGGCGGTCGATGCGCAAGACGTGCTGCGGCTGGCGATCTTCGGGCAGACCGATCTGGCCGGGCGCGAACGTTTGCAGTCGGCGATCGGCCAAGCCCAGGCGCGTGGCCGCAGCGTGGAGGCGCAACTCGACGCGCTGCATCTGGCGCCGACCGCCGACGACCTGGCCGCGCTGCAGGCCGACGGCTATCTGACCAGCGTCATCCACGAGCTGCAGCAACGCCAGCAACGCGACGGCGACGATGCGGACACGGCCGCGCAGGCGCTGGCGCTGCTGGCCGGCGTGCTGCGCGAAGCAGTCGAGCGTGGCCGGGACGAAAGCCGCCGCATGAAGCTCGCGCGCATCCGCATCGAGCAACTGCGCCGCTTCGGCAAGCCGCTCGAGTTGCGCGACCTCGCGCAGGGGCTGAACCTGTTTCATGGCCCGAACGAGGCCGGCAAAAGCACCGTGGTGCGTGCGATCCGGGCGGCGTTCTTCGAGCGCTACCGCACCGAGAACGTGCAGGACCTGGTGCCGCACGACGACGCAGGCGCGGCGCCGACCGTCGAGCTCGATTTTTCGATTGGCGGTGAGGCGTATGCGCTGCGCAAGGTGTGGCTGAAGAAAAACGCTGCGAGCTCAGCGTGGGCGGCCGCCGGCTCGACGGCGAGGAGGCCGAGGCGCACCTGGCGCAACTGCTCGGCTTCGGCATCCGTGAGCGGGGTGCGAGCCGCGCCGACGATTGGGGCATTCCCGGCCTGCTGTGGATCGAGCAGGGTGCGGGCCACGAGATCGGTGGCGCGATCGAGCACGCGGCCGACCACCTGCGCAGCGCGCTGAAATCGACCGCGGCGGAAGTCGCCAGCACGCAGGGCGATGCGGTGATCGCACGTGTGAAGAAGCTGCGCGAAGAACTCGTCACCGAATCCAAAGGCGCACCGCGCGGCGATTTCGCCAAAGTGGTCGACGAACGCACGCAGCTCGGCGCCGAATGCGCGCGACTCGACCAGGCGGCGATTGATTACTGCGACCAGGTGGACGAGCTCGCGACGCTGGTGGCCGTGCACGCCGCCGAGCAGGCGGCCAAGCCGTGGGAAGCCATGCGCCAGCAGCAGGTGGCTGCGCAAGCCAGGCTGCGTGCCATCGAGTTGCGCGAGGCCGAACTGCACGCGCAAGCCGAGGTCGCTCAACGCCTCGACGAGCGCATTGCGGCAGCGAACGCGACGCTCGATGCGTTCGAAGAAAAACAAAAGTCGCTGCACACGCGCCGATCGGCCGTGGCCGCCGCCACCGAAGCCACGCAGTCCGCCGCTGCCGCCTGCACGCACTGGGATGGCCGCCAGCGCGACGCGGAGGAACGCCTGGCACAGGTGCAGGCGCTGCTCGCGGCCGCCGAGACGCACGACTTGCGCACCGTGCTGCAGCAGCAGTGCGAGGGCGCGAAGCGCCAGGCCGATGTGTTGACGGGCCATCTGAGCGCAGCGGAGGCTGAAGGCGCAGCACTGCAAGCCGCGCTCGATGTGCAGGCCGAATCGAACCTGCCGCCGGCTGTTCTGCAGGCTTTGAAAGACCGGCATACCCAGTTGCGCGAGCTGCAGATCCGACGCGAGGCGGTGCAGACGCGCATCGAATTTGCGATCGATGCGACCCCCACCGGCCCGGGCGTGCTGCTCGATGGCCAAGCGTTGCAAGGCAGCGGCCAGCGATCGATCGACGCGGCGGCGACGCTGACGATTCCGGCCGTTGGCTCGATCACCATCGTGCCCGGCCAGAGCAACGCGGCGCGGCTCGCCCGCGACGAGGCCGCGCTGCAGGCCGTGCAATCGGCCGACTTCCAGCGGCACGGGGTCGCGTCGTTGGCCGAAGCGCAAGCGCGCCAGGTGCGCCACGCCCAGGCGCAGATCGACATCGCACAGGCACGCAAGTCGTTGGCGCAACTGGCGCCGAACGGGCTCGATGCGCTGCGCGAAGCATGCGCCGTGCAGCAGCGTCGCATGCGGGAAGCGACAGAGCGCCTGCAAGGGTTGCTGGCTGCCGGCGCTGGCGATCCGCACGCCGACGCGGCAGACGCCGCCCCGCCCCCGCTGGCAGAAGCCCGCGCGCGCCGCGATGCCGCCGAAGCCACCCGCAAGCAGGTGGCCGCCCAGGCGCAGCAAGCGCATCTGGCGCTCGCCAGCGCCCAGGCAAAGCACGAGCTCGCGCAGACCGAGCACGCGGCGCTGGAAGTGGAGATCACCGCGCCCGCCAACCAACGGCGCAACGATGCGGCGCGTCACGACCTGCGCACGCTGCAGGCGGATCGGCAAGCCCTGCGCGAACGCATCGCGCAGCAACGCCGCGAGATCGAGGGCGCCGACGGCCCCGACGCGCTGAAGCGCGAAGTCCAGCGCTTCGAGCAAAGCGCGGCGTTCGCACACGAGGAATTTCTGCGGCGTGACCAGCGCATCACCTATCTGCGCGGTCAGCTCGAAGCCGTCGGCGCGCAGGGGCTGGACGAGCGGCGTGCGCAGGCCTTGGCGCGGCTCGAACAGTTGCAGCGCCGCGAGCAGCAGATGACGGCGCGCGCCGCCGCGCTGACGTTGCTGCTCGAGCTGTTGACCGAACACCGCCGGCTCGCCACCCAGCGGCTGCAGGCGCCGCTGCAAAAGCACGTGACACGCTATTTGCAGACGTTGTTTCCCGGCGCGCAACTCGACATCGCCGAGAACCTGCAGCCGACCGTGCTGACGCGGGTCCACGGCGCGCCGAACGCCGTCGGCTCGCCGCTCGACGCATTGAGCTTCGGCGCGCGCGAGCAGATGGGTGTGCTGAGCCGCCTCGCGTATGCGGATTTGCTGAAAGAGGCGGGCCGACCGACGCTCGTGATCCTCGACGACGCGCTGGTGCACAGCGACGGGATGCGGCTCGCGCAGATGAAGCGCGTGATCTTCGATGCCGCTCAGCGCCATCAGATTTTGCTGTTCACCTGCCACCCGGAGCTCTGGCGCGATGCGGGTGCGCCGTTGCGGGCGATCGGCAACGCGTGATGGGTCACGTGCAATTTGCGAGTTGCAGGAATTGGCGGCCGCTTGACGAGAACAGGACCCTTGGTCCGCTCCGCGACAATGCAGGGATGA
Source organism: uncultured beta proteobacterium (assembly GCA_963784295.1). GTDB lineage: Bacteria > Pseudomonadota > Gammaproteobacteria > Burkholderiales > Burkholderiaceae_C > JBBPYC01. The sequence goes on along the minus strand of CAWAQL010000024.1, from coordinate 89,005 downwards.
ATTTTCAAAAATTCTTGGTGGCTGTGCTTGGCATCGCATTGCTGGCGCTTGCCTACCGCGCCTACGGCTGGCCGGGCATCGCGATCGCGGCCGGCGGCATCGTGATGTGGGTGCTGCTGAACTTCACGCGCACCGTCACCATTCTGCAGCGTGCGGCGAACGCACCAGTCGGTCACGTCGCCAGCGCGGTGATGCTGAACGCCAAACTCAAGCCCCGCGCGACGCTGCAGCATACCATCGCGATGACGCGCGCGCTCGGCGAGCGGCGGTCTGTCGCGGACGCGCAGCCGGAGATTTATCGCTGGACCGATGCGGGCGGCTCGCACGTGACTTGCGAGTTCACCAACGGCCGGCTCGTGCGTTGGCAGCTGGTGCGCCCGTCTCAGGAATCGGAGGTGCCGGTGGTGGTCGACCAGGGTGCCGACGTGTCGCAGTCCCCTAGCCGCATCGGCGCGCCGGCTGGCACGCATTCCGCTTGATCACACGGCGGCCACCGAGCGGTGTCGACCGCGCCCGGCGTACCGGATCGGCGACGGCCGAGTGCGTGGGACCGTCCGTGCGGGCGATCGCCGCCAACAGCGCGTGCCAAGCGGCAACCGCTTGCGGGGCCGCGTCGCATGTGTGTTCATCTACTTTTTTGCGAGCCCGTCTCGCTGCAGGAGCTTTTTGCATGTTCACTCCTCTCTCGTGGTCCGATCCGTTTGCGTCGGCCGCCACATCGTCGCGCCGTGCGGTCATGGGCCGTGCCGGTGCCCTCGCGCTCGGCGCGGGCTTCGCTGCACTCGGCCTGCCGGCCGCCGCGCAGAATTTTCCGAATCGCCCGCTGCGCATGGTGATCGCATTCCCGGCTGCGGGTGCGACCGACATCCTCGCGCGGCTGGTTGCGCAGGCCATGGCCGAGCCGCTCGGGCAACCCGTGGTGGTCGAGAACAAGCCCGGCGCGGGCGGCACCATCGGGCTGGACGCAGCCGCCAAGATGACGCCGGACGGCCACAGTCTGTTTCTGTGCGCGCTGACCAACACCGCGATCGCCGGGCATCTGTACCCCAAGGCGCCGGCCGACATCTCGAACGACTTCGAGCCGATCGCGCTGCTGGCCAACGGCGCGCACATCCTGAACGTGCACCCTTCGGTGCCCGCGCGCAACATGGTCGAGTTCGCCGCGTGGCTGAAAGCGAACGACGGCAACATCGACTACGCCTCGCAAGGCAACGGCACGCTGTCGCATCTGGAGGCCGAGTTGCTGCAGCAGCGCCTGGGCGTCAAAGCCGTGCACATCCCGTACAAGGGCAGCTCGCAGGCGCTGCCCGATCTGGTGTCGGGCAAGGTTTCTTTCATGTTCGACAGCGTGGCTGCATCGCAGCCTTTCATCAAGGCAGGACAGTTGCGTGCGTTGGCCGTGGCCACCAGCAGGCGCGTGCCGGCGTTTCCTGACTTGCCGACGATCTCGGAAGCGGGCGTGACCGGCTACGACGCGGACAACTGGTTCGGTCTGTTCGCCCCGAAGGGCACGCCGGCCGCGGCACTCGAGCGGATCGGTCAGGCCACGCGCAAGGTGTTGGCGGACCCGGCGGTGGTCGAGAATCTCGAGCAAAAGGGTTATGTCGTGACACCGAGCGACAGCGCTGGTCTGGCCAGGCTCGTCGCATCCGATCGCGCCAAGTGGGGTGCGGTGATCCAGTCGGCGAACGTGACGATCTGACCGCGCGGGCCAGTCAGACGACGGTCGGCGCGCCGACACGAATTTTGCAAGGGGACCACAACGATGACGACAGCTCCGATGAACTGGGACCTGCCTTTCCCTTCGGCCCGCCAGCCGGTGCTGGCGCGCAACGTGGTCTCCACCTCGCAGCCGCTGGCCTCTCAGGCCGGCGCTGCGGCATTTGCGCGCGGCGGCAACGCGATCGATGCGGTGTTGTCCGCGGCGATCGCGCTGACGGTGGTCGAGCCGACCATGAACGGCATCGGCGGCGACGCGTTCGCGCTCGTCTGGGCGGGCGGCGAGTTGCACGGCCTGAACGCGTCGGGCCGCAGCCCCGCCGGCTGGACGCCCGAGCGCTTCGCCGGCTCAACGGCATGCCGGCGCTCGGCTGGGACAGCGTGACGGTGCCGGGCGCGGTGTCGGCCTGGGTCGCGCTGTCCGAGCGGTTCGGGCGGCTGCCGTTTGCAGACCTGTTCACGCACGCGATCCGGCATGCACGCGAAGGCTTTCCGGTCAGCCCGGTGATCGGGCGCCAGTGGCAGCAGGCGGTGGTCGAGTTGGCGGGCCAGCCCGGCTTCGATGCATTCATGCCCCAGGGCGCGCGCCGCGCGTCGGCGAACTGTGGCGCCTTGCCGAGCAGGCCGACACGCTGGCCGAAATTGCCGAGACGCGGGGTGAGAGTTTTTATCGCGGTCGGCTGGCGGCGGCGATCGCTGCGTTTGCAAAGCAGGGCGGTGGGGCGCTCACCGCCGAGGACTTGGCTGCGCATCGGCCCGACTGGGTCACGCCGATCGGCATCGAGTTCCGTGGCCACACCGTGCATGAAATTCCGCCGAACGGCGCGGGCCTCGGCGCGTTGATCGCGCTCGGTCTGCTCGACCACCTGCCGTACGACGCGACGCCGCCCGGGTCGGCTGCGCGCATGCATCTCGAGATCGAAGCGATGCGCGTCGCGTTCGCCGACCTGCAGACGCACGTTGCCGACATCGAACACATGCGCGTGCCGCCGGAGCGACTGCTCGACTCAGCCTATCTGGCCAAGCGCGCGAAGCTGATCGACACTGAGCACGCCGGCAGCTACCCGCCCGGCCAGCCGCCCGCGGGTGGCACGGTCTATCTGTGCGCGGCGGATGCGGAAGGCCGCATGGTCAGCTACATCCAGTCGAATTACAAAGGCTTCGGCTCCGGCGTGGTGGTGCCAGGCACCGGCATCGCGCTGCACAACCGCGGCTTCGGGTTTGTCAACACGCCGGGCCACGTGAACCAGGTGGGCCCAAACAAACGGCCGCTGCACAGCATCATCCCGGCGTTCATCACCAAGGGCGGCGAGCCGCTGATGGCGTTCGGCGTGATGGGCGGCAACATGCAGACCCAGGGGCATTTGCAGGTCGTGCTGCGCCATCTGCTGGAGGGGCGCAATCCGCAGGCTGCCTCCGATGCGCCGCGCTGGCGCATCAACGATGCGGCCGTGCTGACGCTCGAAGCCGGTGTGCCGCAGACAACGGTCGACGGGCTGATCGCGATGGGCCACCGGCCGCAGGTGGCGGCCGCCGACAGCATCGATTTCGGCAGCGCGCAGTTGATCCGCCGGCTCGATGCGCAGACGGTCGGCAGCGACGCGCCCGTGTATGCGGCCGGCTCCGATCATCGGCGCGACGGGCAGGCGGTTGGTTGCTGAGCGACCCGTCAACGCGCACCCTGCGGCCGTTGCCGACCCCGCGCCGGCAGGGGCAGGCATTCGAATCGGCATCGCGCCAGACCGATGTGCCGCGCCCTGGCCCCCTTAAAATCGCCCCGTTCGCCCGCAGCCGCCGGCGCGCGCCCCATGTCGACGACGAAAGAAAGACGATTTCCCCCATGAGTGCTATGCCCCCCTCGATGGCCGACCGCGACGGCAAGATCTGGATGGACGGCCAGATGGTCGACTGGCGTGAGGCGAAGATTCACGTGCTGACCCACACGCTGCACTACGGCTGTGGCGTGTTCGAAGGCGTGCGCGCGTACAACACGAAGCACGGCACGGCGGTGTTCCGCCTGCAGGAGCACACCGAGCGGCTGTTCAACAGCGCCAAGATCCTGCGCATGAAGCTGCCGTTCACAAAGGAAGAAGTCAACGACGCGCACTGCGCGGTCGTGCGGGAGAACCGGCTCGAGTCCTGCTATCTGCGGCCGCTGTCCTGGATCGGCTCCGAGAAGCTCGGCGTCTCGCCCAAAGGCAACACGATCCACATGATGGTCGCGGCCTGGGCCTGGGGCGCCTACCTGGGCGAAGAGGGTTTGAAAAAAGGCATCCGCGTGAAGACGTCGAGCTTCACGCGCCACCACGTCAACATCACGATGACGCAGGCGAAGGCGGTGTCCAACTACACGAATTCGATCCTCGCGAACATGGAAGCGATCGACGACGGCTACGACGAAGCGCTGCTGCTGGACGCTTCCGGCTTCGTCAGCGAAGGCGCGGGTGAGAACATCTTCGTCGTCAAGGGCGGCGTGATCTACACGCCGGACCTGTCGGCCGGCGCGCTGAACGGCATCACGCGCAACACCGTGTTCCACATCGCGAAAGATCTGGGCCTGGAGATCGTGCAAAAGCGCATCACGCGCGACGAGGTCTACATCGCCGACGAGGCGTTCTTCACCGGCACGGCAGCCGAAGTCACGCCGATCCGCGAGCTCGACCGGATCGAGCTTGGCGCCGGCTCGCGCGGCCCCATCACCGAAAAAATCCAGAACGCGTTCTTCGACATCGTGAACGGCCGCAACGATCGGTACGCGCACTGGCTGACCAAGGTCTGACGCCGCATGAACACAGCCAAGTCGAGCACCGACAAACCCAGCATCAGCAGCAACGAGCCATCCACGATCCCGGCCAGGCCGTCGACCGGCGCGCCGATCGAGTTGCTGGCGAAGAACCTGAACGAGTGGGGCGGCATCTTCTGCCCGAACAAGCTCGCCGACATGAAGCTCTGGAACAGCCATCCGCGCGTCCAACTGGACGTGGCCGACAGCGGCGAAGCCAAATGCCCGTACTGCGGCACCGTCTACAAGTTGAAAGCCGGTGAGCACGTCGGCCCAGGCCATTAAGGCACGCGGCGCGGCGGCGACGCTGAATCACGCCGCCGATCTTCGGCCGCACAGTGCGGCCAGCCACCACGGCGCCAATCGCCCGCAAAGCTTCATCGTCGCGCCCCAGTGGATCGGTGACGCGGTGATGACCGAGCCGCTGCTGCGCCGGCTGCACGCGCGCGGCGAGCGGCTCACGGTGGGGGCGGTGCCGGCGGTGGCGCCCGTCTACCGCGCGATGTCGCAGGTGGACGAGGTGATCGAACTGCCGTTTCAGCGCGGCCGCATCGAGCTGCGCGCGCGGCACGCGTTGAGCCGGCAACTCACCGGGCGCTTCGACATCGCTTACGTGCTGCCCAATTCGCTCAAAAGCGCGCTGCTGCCGCTGCTGGCGGGCATCCCGAAGCGCGTTGGCTACCTGGGCGAGGCGCGCGTCGGGCTGCTCACGCACCGGCTGCGCAATCCGGCAAGCGGCACGCGGCTGCCGATGGTCGCGTTCTATTCGAGGCTGGCGGGTGAGGCGGGGGTCGAGCAGGACCGGCCCCGACTGGTGATCGACGCAACGCAGATCGATCCTGCGTTGAAAGCGCACGACCTGCCGCGCGGCGGCTACGTCGTGCTGGCACCGGGCGCCGAATACGGGCCCGCCAAACGCTGGCCGGCCGAGCGCTTCGTCGAACTCGCGCGCGGCCTGCAACGCCCGGTGGTGTTGTTGGGATCGGCGAAGGAGGCCGAATGGTGCGGTGCGATTTCAGCCGGGCTGGCGCTGGCGCGCGCATCGGCGCTTGTGTCGATGAAGCCGGCTGCACCCCGCTGCATCGACCTGTCCGGCAAGACCACACTTGCACAAGCCTTCGCACTGATCGCAGGCGCGGATGGTGTGGTCAGCAACGATTCGGGCCTGATGCACGTTGCCGCTGCGCTCGGCGTGCGGCAGGTCGCAATCTTCGGCTCGTCGAGCCCGCACCACACGCCGCCGCTGAACCACGCGGCACAGGTCGTCTGGCTCAAGGACGACCCGACCTATCGCCCGCCGCTGGACTGCGCACCCTGCTTCGAGCGCACGTGCCCGCTCGGGCACACCCGGTGTCTGAACGACATCGACGCGGCCCGGGTGCTGCTTGCACTGAGCAGTCTGCCTTCCGGTCGTTCCTGAAGACGCGTCGGATCGTCGTCCGGATCCGGCGCGCTGCAGAGAGGTCAGGGCGCCGCGTTGCCGCCCGTGCTGCCGTGCACGTTGCCGGTCACGTAGCTCGCCTCTTGCGAGGCCAGCAGCACGTAGAGTGGGGCGATCTCGGCCGGCTGCCCGGGGCGGCCCATCGGCGTGGTCGAACCAAAGTGGACGAGCTTCTCCGGCATCGCACCGCCGCTCGGCTGCAGCGGCGTCCAGAACGGCCCCGGCGCCACCGCGTTCACGCGGATGCCCCGGTCGATCAGCTGCTTGGCCAGCCCTTTCGAGAAGTTGAGGATCGACGCTTTGGTCGATGCATAGTCGATGATCTCCTTGGACGGGTCGAACGCCTGCTCGGACGCCGTGTTGATGATCGTGGAGCCCGGCTTCATGCGCGGCACAGCCGCTTTCGTGATCCAGAACATCGCATAGACATTGGTCTTGTAGACGGTGTCGAACTGCTCGCTCGTGATGTCCAGAATCGATTGCTGCGCGATTTGCCGCGCTGCGTTGTTCACGAGGATGTCGAGCCCACCGAGCTGCGCCGCTGCCTCATCGACGAGCCGCCTGCAGAACGCTTCGTCGCGGATGTCGCCTGGCAACGCCACGGCCTTGCGGCCCGCCGCGCGGATCAGCGCCACCACCTCTTGCGCGTCCGACTCCTCCGCCGGCAGATAGTTGATCGCGACGTCGGCGCCTTCGCGCGCATAGGCGATCGCGGCGGCCCGGCCGATGCCGGAGTCCCCACCCGTGATCAACGCCTTGCGGCCGGCCAGGCGGCCGGAGCCGACATAACTTTTCTCACCGTGATCGGGCAGCGGGTCCATCTTGCTCGCAAGCCCGGGAAACGGTTGCCGCTGATTGGGAAACGGTGGCCGCGGGTACTTGTCCTGTGGGTCCTGCAGGGCGACGTCGGGCGAAGCCGGGCTCGATTGCGCATGGGCCAGCGATGTGGCCAGCAGCGGCGCAGCGGCCAGCGAAGTGCCGATGCCTTTCAAGGCGTGGCGGCGATTGGAAGGGGTGTGGTCGTCCATGGATGGGTTTTGTGTGGAGAGGCTGCGGAGTTGGCAACGGCTGTGCCCGGGCCAGGAAGTGGCAAGACAGACCGCTTCCGATCCTCCGCCGCACCACAGCCCGCACCCAGCGGACCCACATGGAACGTGCGAGCGAAGTCGGGCGCCCACCACGCACTTCGGCCAAATGCCGATGTCCAGGCGCTACAGCAACCGGTCCAGCAACCGTGCGATGTGCACCGCCTCGCGCTGTGCCCCATCCGCAATCTGATGGCGGCAACTGGTGCCGTCCGCCACAAGAATCGCATCGGGTTGCTGGCGGATTGCGGGCAGCAGACTCAGCTCGGCCATCTGCATCGACACCGCGTGGTGTTCGGCTTCGTAGCCGAAGCTGCCGGCCATGCCGCAGCACGAGGTTTCGATCAACGCCGGCTTCGCATCCGGGATCAGCTTCAGCACGTCCATGATCGGCGGCACGGCGCCGAACGCTTTCTGGTGGCAGTGGCCGTGCAGCAGGATTGGCTGACCGGCCGGCTTGAAGGCGACCGAGAAGCGGCCGGCTTTTGCCTCACGTGCGATGAACTCCTCGAGCAGCAGCGCCTGCGCAGCGACGGTCTCGGCCTTCTGCGCCCAGACCCAGCACCAACGCTTCGTCACGCAGCGTCAGCAGGCACGACGGCTCGAGGCCGACGACCGCGATGCCGGCCTCGGCCAATGGCAACAGCGCATCGATCAGCGCACCGACCTTTTGCCGCGCCCGGTCAACCATGCCGGCAGCCAGATAGGTGCGGCCGCAGCAGTGATGGCCGCCGGCTTTCTCGACCGTGTGCAGCGCGTAGCCGCCGGCTTTCAGCACGCGCGCGGCGGCGAGCGCGTTCTCGGTCTCGAATGTGCCGTTGAAGGTGTCGACGAACAGCACGGCGACTTTGCCGCCGGCTTTCGCTGTTTGGATCGCTTCGTCGCGGCTCATGAACATCGACGCGTCGCGCGCGCGCCAGAACGTGTCGCGCCGCCATTTCGGCAACGTGCGCTTGGCGGAAAACCCGAGCATCTTCTCACCGAGCCAGCCCGCACCGGGAAGCGTGTTGCGCAGGTTCATCAGCAGCGCGGCGCGGCTCGCGCGGTGCGCGTAGTCGGGCAGCTGCGCAACGAGCCGGTCCTTTGCGCTCCAGCCGTGCTTCGCCTTGTAATGCGCGGTGAACTCGATCTTCATCTTCGCCATGTCGACGCCGGTCGGGCATTCGCGCTTGCAGCCTTTGCAGCCGACGCAAAGCGCCATCGTGTCCGCCATCGCCTCGCTCGTGAACGCATCCGTCCCCAACTGGCCGGAGAGCGCCAACCGCAGCGTGTTGGCCCGCCCACGCGTCAAGTGCTGCTCGTCGCGCGTGACGCGATAGCTCGGGCACATCGTGCCGGCATCGAACTTGCGGCAGTGGCCGTTGTTGTTGCACATCTCGACCGCCTTGGCAAAGCCGCCGGTCGCGTCGCCGCCGGTGCCGGGCGCGGTCGTGGCTTCGGTGACCGGATCGGCCTGCACGTTCCAGCTCGACCAGTCGAGCACGGTGTGGAGCGGGATGCGCTTGTACGGCTTCGGCGCCGATGCAGGGGCGAAGCGCAGCAACGCAGCGTCGTCCATCTTCGGCGGGTCGATGATCTTGCCGGGATTGAACAGGCCGGCGGGGTCGAGATGCTGTTTGATCGACCGGAACGCATCGTTCAACGCGGGGCCGAATTGCCACTCGATCCACTCGCCGCGGCACAGACCGTCGCCGTGTTCGCCGCTGAATGCGCCCTTGTATTTGCGCACGAGCGCACTCGCTTCCTCGGCGATTGCGCGCATCTTGGCGCCGCCGTCGGTGCGCATGTCGAGGATCGGCCGCACGTGCAGCGTGCCCACCGATGCGTGCGCGTACCAGGTGCCGCGCGTGCCGTGGCGCGCGAAGACTTCCGTCAAGCCGTCGGTGTAGTCCGCCAAGTGCTCGAGCGGCACCGCGCAGTCTTCGATGAAGCTGACCGGCTTGCCGTCGCCCTTCAGGCTCATCATGATGTTGAGACCGGCCTTGCGCACATCCCACAACGCTTTTTGTGGGGGCTCGTCGGGCATTTCGACGACGCTGTTCGGGAGCCCCAGGTCGCCCATCAGCTCGACCAAACTTTTCAGCTTCGGCGACAGCGCACTGCGCTCGTCGCCCGAGAATTCGACCAGCAGAATTGCCGCGGGTTTGCCGATCAGCGCGGTCGCAACCGTCGGACGAAACGCAGGGTTGCCCAAGGCCAGCTCGATCATCGTGCGGTCGACCAGCTCGACCGCGGTCGGCCCAAGCTTGACGATGTGCTGCGCCGCCGCCATGGCCGCGCGGAACGTCGGGAAGTTGACCACGCCGAGCATCTTCGCGCGCGGCAATTCACTCAGGCGCAACGTCAGGCTGCGCGTGAACGCGAGCGTGCCTTCTGCGCCGATCAACAGATGCGCGAGGTTCACGCTGCCGTCGGATGTGTACGGTTTCTCGCTCTGGTTGTCGAAGATGTCGAGGTTGTAGCCGGCCACGCGACGCATGACTTTGGGCCAGCGCTCGGCGATCTGCGCGCGGTGCTGCGTGGCCAACGCGCGCACATGCGTGGCGATGCCGGCCGCGCGCGCGTTGAGCTGTGCGACCGGACCGAAGTCGATCGATTCGCCGCTCGACAGCCAGGCGCCCACGCCCAGCACGTTGTGCACCATGTTGCCGTAGCGAATGGAGCGCGAACCGCACGAGTTGTTGCCCGCCATGCCGCCGAGCGTGGCCTGCGCGCTGGTCGACACATCGACCGGAAACCACAGGCCGTGCGGCTTCAGCTGCGCGTTCAGGTGATCGAGCACGAGGCCCGGTTGCACCGTGGCCGTGCGTGCGGCCAGATCGATGTCAAGCACGCTCCGCAGATGCTTCGACGTGTCGATCACGAGCGCGGCGCCCGTGGTCTGCCCGCACTGGCTGGTGCCACCGCCGCGGGGCAGCACCGGCACCTTGAGGTCGCGCGCGATGTCGATCGCGGTCGTCACATCGGCATCCGTCCTGGGCACCAGCACGCCCACCGGCATGATCTGATAGATCGACGCATCGGTCGCATAGCGCCCGCGCGACGGTGCATCGAACATCACCTCGCCCTCGCATTCGGCGGACAGCCGCCTGGCCAGCGCCGCGCAGTCGTCGTTCGGCGGCAGCGCGGCACCCGCAGGCAGCAAGTTGTGAATGGAATCGATGTGCATGGGCGTCGCCGTTTCTATTGGAGTTGAAGGGCCGAACGTTCGGAAGTCGCGACGCGAAGTTCCAGCGGGCCGGCTTGCAGCAGCGCGAGCACGGTGTCGCGCTTGTGCTGCATATGCCGCACCATCAGCTCGCGCAAGCCAACCCCATCGCGCGCGCTCAGCGCGTCGATCATCTGGTCGTGCTCGCGCACCGCGGCTTGCCATTTGGCTTCGTCCTGATTGGTGCGAAAGCGCAGCGACTGCACGCGCGCGTTCACCGAGCGGTAGGTGACGGCCAGCACCGGATTGCGCGCGGCCTCGTTGATGCCGGTGTGGATGCGCGCGTTCAGCCGGTAGTAGCCGGACAGATCGCGCCGCGCATGGCAGGCGAGCATTTCGTAGTGCAGCGCGCGCAACTCGGCCAGTTCGTCGGCTTGCATGCGCTGCGCAGCGAGCTCGCCCGACAGGCCTTCGAGCGCTTCGAGCAGTTCGAACGTGTCGTGCACGTCGGCTGCGGTGAGCTTGACGGCCACCGCGCCGCGATTCGGCAACAGATCGACCAGCCCTTCGGCCGCCAGCAGTTTGATCGCCTCGCGCAGCGGTGTGCGCGAGACACGCAGTTGCGCCGCCAACTCGCGCTCGTTGAGCTTGGCGCCCGGCGCGATGCGCCCTTCGACCAGCAGCGTGCGCAGTCGGGTCAGCACTTGATCGTGCAGGGTCAGGCGCGAGATTTCAAGAATTTCAGCCATGGTCAACCTGGCGTTCGATCGCCTCGAAGTTCTGCATGCAAAAATGTCTGAATCGCACGCGTAGCAGGTGCCGAGCCATTTGTAGACACAATTCGTCTGAGGTGGCATCCGCTCAAATCTGGATTTTGCATGCAAAAATCCGAAACCAGACAAGGAAAGCTCCTCATGCTCCAACTCGACTTCCATCCGACCGGCCGCCATTTTCTGCAGATTCCCGGCCCGAGCCCGGTGCCAGACCGCATCCTTCGCGCGATGAGCCTGCCGACCATCGACCACCGGGGGCCGGAGTTCGGCCAACTCGGCTTGAAGGTGCTGGCCGACATCAAGAAAATCTTTCAGACCCGGCATCCGGTCGCGATCTATCCGTCTTCCGGCACCGGCGCCTGGGAAGCGGCACTCGCCAACACGCTGAGCCCGGGGGATCACGTGCTGATGTATGAAACCGGCCACTTCGCTGCGCTGTGGAACCAGCTCGCCAGGCGGCTGGGGCTGCAGACCGAAGTGCTGACCTACGAAGGCACGGACGATCAATTGCCGAACGCGCCCGGCTGGCGCCAGGGCGTGCAGGCCCACCTGATCGAGCAGCGGCTCGCAAAAGACGCCGAGCATCGGATCAAGGCGGTCTGCGTGGTGCACAACGAAACGTCGACCGGCGTCACCTCCGACATCCACGCGGTGCGCCGCGCGATCGACGCGGCGAAGCACCCGGCGCTGCTGTTGGTCGACACCATCTCGGGGCTGGGCAGCGCGGAATACCGGCACGACGAATGGGGGGCGGACGTGTCGATCAGCGGCTCGCAAAAAGGCCTGATGCTGCCGCCCGGCATCGGCTTGAACGCCGTGTCGCCCAAGGCGCTCGAGGCGATGAAGACCGCGAAGCTGCCGCGCTCCTACTTCGCGTGGGACGAAATGTTCGAGATGAACAAGAGCGGTTACTGGCCGTCCACGCCGAACACGAACCTGCTGTACGGTTTGTCCGAAGGGCTCGACATGATGCTGGGCGAAGGGCTGCCCAACGCGTTCGCCCGGCACCAGCGCTGGGCGACCGGTGTGCGCGCGGCGGTGGCTGCCTGGGGCCTGCCGATTCAATGCGCGGACCCGGCCCGCCACTCCCCCGTGCTGACCGGCGTGATCACACCGCCGGGCGTGGATGCCGATGCGGTGCGCCGCTTGATTCACGAACGCTTCGACATGTCGCTCGGCACAGGCCTGGGCAAGCTCAAGGGCCGCATGTTCCGCATGGGCCATCTGGGCGACAGCAACGACCTGACGCTGTTGGCCATGGTCGCCGGCGTCGAGATGGGCTTGAAGCTGTCGGGCGTCAAGCTGCAGGGCAGCGGCGTCCATGCGGCGATGGATCATTTTGCAAGTCATGCAGCGCCACTGGCGCTGAAGAAAGCGGCCTGAAATCCATGCAACGACGTTCCTTGATTCGAGTGGCCGCTGCTGCCGCCGTGGCGGCCAGCGGCGCCGCAGCCCCTGCCGTGTTCGCGCAAGCGGAGAAGTCCACGCAGGCCACGCTGCCCGGCGGCCCGATCCGCATCATGGTGGGTTTTCCGCCCGGTGGCGGCACCGATGCGCTCGCGCGCGTGATCGCGCAAAAGCTGACGATGCTCTGGGGCCAGCCCGTCATCGTCGAAAACAAGCCTGGTGTGGCCGGCGTGCTGGCAGCCGAATATGTGGCCCAGCAGCCGGGCGACGGCACCACGCTGCTGATGGCGCACATCAACAGCCACGCGCTCGCGCCCAGCCTGCAGCCCAAGCTGCGCTACGACCCCGTGAAGGACTTCGTGCCGATCGTGCTGGTCGGCGTCACACCGAACCTGTTGATCGCGAGCCCGCGCGAGAAGGCGCAGACGGTGCAGGACATCGTTGCCCTGTGCAAGGCCAAGCCCGGCGAGATCGGCTTCGGCTCGGCCGGCGCGGGCTCGGCCCAGCACCTCGCGCTCGAGATGTTCAAGCTGCAGGCCGGCATCGACGCGCTGCATGTGCCGTACAAAGGCAGCGGCCCGTTGCTGGCCGACTTGATGGGCGGCCAGATTCCCTACAGCTTCGAGACCATGACGGCCGCCACGCCGCACGTGAAAAGCGGCAAAGTCGTCGCGGTCGCGCAGACGCGAGCCAAACGCGCCAAGGGTCATCCGAATGTGCCGACGATGCAGGAGCAGGGCTTTCCCGGCTTCGAAGCGACGACGTGGTACGGTCTGGTCGGCCCGGGCAAGTTGTCACCCGAATTGGCCGACCGCATCAACCACGACGTGAACTCGGTGCTTGCGATGCCCGACGTGCAGGAGCGCATGGACAGCTACGGGGCCGAAGATGGCGGCGGCTCGCGCGAGAAGTTTCGGGACTTCATCGGCAGTGAAATCGCCAAGTGGTCGAAGGTGGTCAAGGACGGCAACGTTCGACTGGAATAACGCTCGCCCCAAGGCTTCACGCCCTTCGGTCGGTTTTCGCCTTCCCCCGACCGGGGGCGGCGCCTGTGGCCTGGCGGAGCCAGCTCCGCGGCCCCTGTTGGAAGGGGAGTTCGACTGCTGGTGTTGCTGTTTGGCGGCGCCGTCTCTGTCCTGACGGACGACCCGGCAACGTGGCACAGCCGGCATCACGGGCCCTGCCGGGGCGCTTGGGTGTTGGGGTTGCGCAGCGAGAAAACCAACGAGGGAAAACACGTGACGGAAGACCCAAAGCTCGACGGATTGGTGCAGGCGCTGGTGCAGGCACGGAAGGACAAAGAGCCAGCCGAGGCCGCTGCTTGGAACGACACGATCGGCGACAACGCGGCACGGGCTTACTTGGTGCAGCAGGGCGTGGCCGACGCGCTTCACTGGTTCGACGGCGCGGCTGGAACGGGCGGCAAAGACACAGGCGGTGACCGACCCATGCCGCGCTTCTGGAAGTCCGGTGGCGGCTCGCGCTCGGGCCCGCTCACGCATGCGCCATTGCCGCCCGAAGGGGTGCGGCCGAGCTCGACCCTGCCGACACCTGCGCGACCTGCATTTCAACGCACCCGGCGTCGAGACCGAAATTGCATTGCGCCTGGGCCGCGACGTGACGCCCGAGCAGGCGACGTTGCTGCGGCACGAAGACGTGGACGGGTTCATCGATGCAATGGCCGTCTCGGTCGAGATCGTCGACTCGCGCTGGCGCGAGGGTCAGGCCGCGCCCGCATGGCTCAAGCTCGCCGATCAGCAGTCGCACGGCGCACTGGTGCTCGGCGACTGGGTGCCGTATCGGCCCGGGCACGACTGGTCCGCGCAGCGCTGCGAAACCCGCATCGGCAATGCCGCGCCGGTTCAACGCACCGGCGCGCATCCGCTCGGCGAGCCGGCCTGGCTGCTGCCGATCTGGCTGCAACATCTGACGCGTGATGGCGCCACGGTGCCGGCCGGCACGGTGGTCACCACCGGCTCGTGGATCGGCATCGCGCCGACCGCGCGGGGGCAGCGCGTGCATGCCGAGTTCGCCGGCATCGGCAGCGCCGAGTTGACGGTGTAAGCGCGGCGTGACGCTGCCGCCCGATTCGGGATCGGACTCCAGCTTGAATTTCGTCTTGCTTCTGCCCCATCGCGATCGGTTCGTGGATTCACCTGCCTGGGGGCACCGACAGCCGGGCCCAGAGCAGCTTGCGGACGCAAAAAGCAAGACCGAGGCTTATGTGACCGGTGCAGCGGACCCTCGTCACGAATGGTTGTCCACCTGGAAAGACTATACGTTTCAGTACCAGGGGATCGAGCGGAAAGTCGAAAAGCGATTTTCGTAAATGCGTTTTGCTTCGCTCCACCGGGACACGTCGAGCGCAAGCTCGTACTCATCATGGACGGCGGCGCCTGTCTGTCTCGGGCTTGTTACGACGCGGACACCACGGCGTTTTTCGGTGTTTCGATCAGCGGAAATGGCTGACGCCCCTCGGCGGCCGGTTCAGGCCCGACGGTCCCATGCCAGCCGTGCCACTGCAGGTCGGCGGGCGCCGGCGTTGGAGCGCTGAATCGCTCAGGCCTTCTGCGACCTGCTCAGTGCGGTGGTCAGCTGGTTGGTGAAGCCGAGCCCGGCAGTTCGATCACAAAACACGCCCCGCCGCCCGCCCGCTCCTCACAGCGCACGCGGCCGCCGTGCCGCTCGGCGATCGACTTGACCAGCGCCAGCCCGAGGCCGACGCCGCCGTGCCGCTCGCTCGCGCCCCGCATCCGATAAAACGGCTCGAAGATGCGTGCGCGTTCGGCCGCCGGCACGCCCGGGCCGCGGTCGTTCACGGCGATCGTGACCATGCCGGCCCGGCTTTGCTGCAGCGACACCGAGACATTGCTGTGCGCAGGTTCGTCCGCATCGCCGCTCGCATAGCGACGCGCGTTTTCGAGCAGATTGCGCAGCGCGCGGCGCAGCAGTCGCGGCACGCCGGGCACCACCACCGCGCTTTGCGACACGTCGAGCTCGGCCCCGGCTTGCGCGCATTCCTCGGCTGCCAGCGCGACCAGTTCGACCGGCTCCACGGTGCCGACGTCGGCCTCACGCGCATCGAGCCGGCTGGCCAGCAGGATCTCGTCGATCAACTGATCGAGCTCGGCCACGCTGCGCGCGATCTCGCTGCGCAGGGCCGGCGCGGGCGATGCACCCAGCAGCTCCATTCCCATGCGGATGCGCGCGAGCGGCGAGCGCAGTTCGTGCGAGGCGTTGGCCAGCAACGATTTGTGCGCGGCCACCAGCGCCTCAATGCGTTCGGCTGCGTGGTTGAAGCGGCGCGCGAGGAACGCCGTCTCGTCGCGCCCCACCACCGGCACACGCGCGGCCAGGTCGCCTTCGCCCAGCTGTTCGACGCCGCGCTGCAACCGCTCGAGCCCACGCGTGAGCTTGCGCACGATCGGATAAGTCGCCAACGCCACGCCGATGCCGACCAGTGCGAGCATCCAGAAAAAACCGAATGGCGGCCGGCTCCAGTAACTCCGCCCGGCGGGTCGCGGCAGATGCAGGTAGGCGACTCGACCGTCGTTCATCTGCAGCACGTAGCCCGGCCCGGGGCCCCACTCGGCGGCTGGCGCAAGCTGGCCTGGCGCGGCGACGCGCGGCGGCGTGGCTGGTGGGGGTTCGTTGTCTGCGCTCTGGGTCGTGTCGGCCGTTGTCTCGGCGGCGTTGGATGCAGCGCTGCGTGCGGCGGCACCGCTGCCGCGACCCGGCCCGCGCGGCAACGAGCGTCCACGGCCGATCACCGTCTGGCCGTCGGCGTCGAACAGCACGGCATCGCGCAGCGGTGGTTCCGCCGAGTAACGCCAGGCGAAGCCGACCAGCAACGTCAGCAACGCCACCGCGAGCACCACCGCCAGCCACAGCCGCAAGTACAGCGGCAAGCGAACGAACCGTTGCAGCGACGACGGGACAGCGCGCATCAACAGGCCCGCACCGGCCATCGAGTCCACACCGCCCGTGCAGGCGACTGCCCGGCAGCGCCCATGCGATGCGCCATCAATCCTGCTGCTTCGAAAACACGTAGCCCACGCCGCGCACGGTGACGATGCGCTTCGGGTTCTTGGCATCGTCTTCGATTGCGGCGCGAATGCGTCCCATGTGCACGTCGATCGAGCGGTCGAACGCTTCGAGTTCGCGCCCGCGCACCGCTTCCATGATCTGGTCGCGCGTCAGCACGCGACCCGCGCGCTCGGCCAGTACGGCGAGCAGATCGAACTGATACGACGTGAGTTCGCACACGCGGCCGCCCACGCGCACGCTGCGCGCGTCGCGGTCGATCTCGAGCGAGCCGAACACGAGCGGCTGCGCATCGGGCGGCAACGATGCGCGTTCGCCGCGCCGACGCAACACCGCACGGATGCGGGCGAGCAGCTCGCGCGGCTCGAACGGCTTGGGCAGGTAGTCGTCGGCGCCAAGCTCGAGCCCGACGATGCGGTCCATCGGATCGCCTTTCGCCGTCAGCATCAGGATCGCGACGCGCGCGGAAGCCCCCGGCAACGCGCGGATGCGGCGGCACACTTCGAGACCGTCCAGGTCGGGCAGCATCAGGTCGAGGATCACCAGCTCCAGCGGCTGGTCGGCCGCGCGCGGCTCCTGCAGCAGCGCCAAGCCGGTGGCGGCATCGCCCGCGTGTCGGCACGAGAAGCCCGACCGCTCCAGATATTCGCCGACCATGGCCGCCAGCCGCGCATCGTCTTCGATCATCAACAGGTGCTGCATGGTGGTGGGCGGTATCGGGGTGAGCGGGGACGGGGCTGGGCGGGGTGACTGCTGCAGCCGGCGAAGCGCCTGGCGGCGATGGGTGCGCATCGCAGGCAGGCAGGCCGCTGCCGTATGGAACCACGAGTTGACGCGAAACCGGCGTCGCCTGCACGCGGCCGGTGGTAAACGTTGCGTAAAAAAATCGTCACCGACCGGCGGTGATCGATTGGGCAGCCGGTGCATTATCCCGGCTCGCGGGCACAAGCCCAATATGAATGGGACGCATGCTGCGTCTTCACCGACAGCTATTGAATGAGTAGCAATTCATCGCATCTCAGCAAGCCGGTCGGCCAGCTGGCACCCTCTTCGAAAAGAGCGATGTCAGTCCGGCAACGGCAATGCCGGATCGCCCACGCGCACCGCCGGGATGCGCGATGCAAGCCACACGAGCAGCAACACCGGAATGCCGAGCAACGCCGTCGCTGTAAAGAAGTCCGCATAGCCGAACGCATCGACGAACCGCCCGGAAAACCCCGCGATCCATTTGGGCAGCAGCAGCATGACCGAGCTGAACAGCGCGTACTGCGTGGCCGAATAGTTGACGTTCGTGAGCCCAGACAGGTACGCGATGAACGCGGCCGACGCGATGCCGCCGGCCAGGTTGTCGGCCGACACCACGCCGATCAGCGCGGTCAGGTTGTGGCCCTGCGAGGCGAGCCACGCGAACATCAGATTCGTGCCCGCGGACAGCACCGCGCCCAGCATCAGGATGCGCATCACGCCGACTTTGAGCGACAGCACGCCGCCGATGAACGCGCCGGCCAGCGTCATCGCCACGCCGTAGACCTTGCTGACGGCTGCGACTTCGTCCTTGCTGTAGCCCATGTCGACATAAAACGGATTCGCCATGATGCCCATCACCACGTCGCTGATGCGGTAGATCGCGATCAGCGCAAGGATCAACGCCGCGTGCCACGCATAGCGGTGGAAGAAGTCGGCGAACGGCTCGATCAGCGCGTCCCGCAACCAGGCCGCCGCGTTGCGCGGCTTTCGGCAGCACGCGCCGCGCGGGCTCGGGCGACAGCAGCACCGTCAGCACACCGACCGCCATCGATGCGGCCATCACGAAGTAGGCGGTGGCCCAGGCGCCGTTTTGATAGGCGGTGGTTGCTGCGGACGTGGCCCCCGGTGCCTCCGCGCGCGCGGCAACCCACAGCGCGCCCGCGCCGGCCCAGATCATCGCCAGCCGATAGCCGCTTTGATAGGTCGCGGCCAGCGCGGCCTGCCGTTCGGTGCCCGCCGATTCGATCCGGTATGCATCGAGCGCCACGTCCTGCGTGGCCGAGCCGAACGCGACCGCAAGTGCGCACCAGACCAGCGGCTCGAGCCCACCGGCCGGGTTCTGCAGCGCCATGCCGATGAGGCCCGCAATCACGATGGCCTGCGCAATCAGCAACCAGCTGCGGCGCCGGCCCAACGCACGCGTCAGCAGCGGGATCGGCATCCGGTCCACCAAGGGCGCCCAGACCCATTTGAAACCGTAGGCGAGGCCGACCCAGCTCAGATAGCCGATTGTGGTCCGGTCGATGCCCGCCTCGCGCAGCCGAAAGCTCAACGTGCCGAGCACCAGCAGCAACGGCAGCCCAGCCGAGAAGCCGAGCGCGAGCATGCGCAGGCTGGCGGGTTCGAGGTAGACCCGAAAGCTCGCGAGCCAGCCGCGGCTGGTGCCGTCGGCGGTGTTGGCAGAGGACGTGTCGGAAGCGGAGCGCGGGCGGGTCGGGGAGGTGGTCATGCGGCGGCGGTGGTTCGGCCGATTATTCCCGTACCGGCACCGCGGGCCTTCACAGATCCGGTCGACACCGGGCGTGTCGACGCCTGCCTGCCGCCGCCTGCCTGCCGCCGCTTCAGTCGCTGGGCCAGAAAGCCCGCTGCAGACAACGGCTTGCAGAGTCCCTCACAGGCGATGGTCGACAAGGTGCCGATCGTGCGACGAGACCAGGCGGGCCCGGCGTTCGGACGCATCGACGCCAGTGCGAAGATCGAGGTCGAGCGTGGTCTGGCCGTTTTCTGGGCATCGCCAAGGAAGCAGTGAAAGCCAGTGCGGGGTTGGCAGGCGTTTATGAGAGGTCAGCAGCAGCGTGCTGCGCGCACTGCCAGCCGCAGCCCATGCTCGCCATCAGCCACCGTCAAGCAGCCTGCGGCAACCTTGGCCGTTGCCGCCGTTCGAGCCATTCGAACAGCCCCATTCCCCCGAGCATCGCAGCCACGAACAGCAGCGCCTTGACTTCGCCTGCGCCGAGCGCGACCAGCGCCGGTCCCGGGCAAAAGCCCGCCATGCCCCAACCGACCCCGAACAGCAGACTGCCGGCGATCAGACGGCCGTCGATTCCGCGCGTGGCCGGCAGCTTCATCTCGGCGCCGAGCAAGGAGGTGGCGCGGCGCCGCGCCAGCGCGAACGCGACCAAGCCGACTGCGATCGCGCCGGCCATCACGAACGCCAGCGACGGATCCCACGCGCCCGCCAGATCGAGAAAACCGAGCACCTTGGCCGGGTTCGCCATGCCGGAGACGATCAGGCCGATGCCGAACAACAGGCCGGCGAGCAGGGAAGTGATGAGTTTGAGCATCTGTGACTCCTTCTTTGTCTACTGCGGCAGCAGGTGGCGCAGCAGCAGCACCGTGACGAAGCCGGCAACCATGAACAACGCCGTGGCCGCCAGCGAACGCGTCGACAGCCGGGAGATGCCGCAGACGCCGTGGCCGCTCGTGCAGCCCGCGCCGTAGCGCGTGCCGACCCCCACCAGCAAGCCAGCCGCGACCAACCCCAACAGACCCGCGTCGATGCGCAGCGGCGGCAGTCCGACCACCAGCGCATAGAGCAGCGGCGCACCCAGCATGCCCGCGACGAATGCGAGCCGCCAGCCGATATCGCCCGCTGCCGGCCTGAGCAGCCCGCCGACGATGCCGCTGATGCCCGCGATGCGACCGTTGAGCAGCACGAACATCGCAGCCGCAAGGCCGATCAGCACACCGCCGGCCAGCGATTGCCAGGGTGTGAAATGAATCCAGTCGATGGTCATGCGCGTTTGCCTTTGCGTGAAGGTTTGCAAAACTGCTGATAGAGCACCTGCAGCACAGCCAGTGCCTGCGCGCTCGTGACGCTGTAGAAGATCTGCTTGCCCTCCCGCCGGGTGGTCACGAGCTCCTGCTCGCGCAGCACGCCGAGCTGCTGGGACAGCGTCGGCTGCAGGATGCCGAGCAACGCCTCCAACGCACCCACCGACCGCTCGCCCTGGCTCAGTTCGCACAGCAACAGCAACCGGTCCGGATTGGACAACGCACGCATCAGTGCGCTGGCCTGGTCCGCGGCGCGGCGCATCGCGCGCACGTCGAGCGTGCCGGGTTCGATCATCGTGACAGGCCTTCGTGCAAGCGGGGCATCGTTCGTATTCTATCGAAATATATTTTATCGTTCAATATATTGAACATTTAAACGAGGAGCACATGATGATCTTTCGCCAACTGTTCGAACCGCTGTCGTTGACCTTCACCTATTTGCTGGGCTGCGAAGACACCGAGCAGGCGCTGTTGATCGATCCGGTCATCGTCGCGGTGCAGTGCAGTGCGGTGCGTGTCTATCATCGGCGCATGTGCTGTCTCTGCCCATTCGATGCCAATCGCGCTGCCCCGGAAGCGCCTTTGCATGCCCACGCCAATGACACGCGGCAACTGCCACGCCGACGTTTTGTTGCTGCGATGGTCGGTTCGGCCATCACCGCCGCTGCGACGTCTGCGCTGGCCCAAGTCGATGTCGGCAGCGCCTCCACGTTGCGCAATCTGGTGCCGGCCGAATCGCTCGAATCGGCCGCACGCCAGCAATACGCGCAGGTGCTCGCCGAGGCGCGGGCCAAGCGCGCACTGGCGCCCGACAGTCACCCACAACTGCAGCGGCTGCGCGCGATTGCAGCGCGGCTGATTCCGTTTGCAGGCCAGTGGAATGCCCACGCGAAGCAGTGGCGCTGGGAAGTCAACCTGATCGGGAAAAACCAGATCAACGCGTGGTGCATGCCAGGCGGCAAGATCGCGTTCTACAGCGGCATCCTCGACAAGCTGCAGTTGACCGACGACGAGGTCGCGATGGTGATGGGCCACGAGATGGCGCACGCGCTGCGCGAGCACGCGCGCGAGCGCATCGCCAAGACGCAGGCGACCGGCATCGGCCTGTCACTGGCGGCGCAGTGGTTCGGCTTCGGGCAACTGGGCAGTGCGGCGGCCAGCCTCGGCACGCAGTTGCTGACGCTCAGCTATTCCCGCGACGACGAAACGGAGGCCGATCTGGTCGGCCTCGAGATCGCCGCACGTGGTGGCTTCGACCCGCATGCGAGCGTGACGCTGTGGAAGAAGATGCAGGCCGCCAGCGGTGACAAGGGCGGCATGCTCAGCTTCTTGTCAACCCATCCTTCAGGGCCGAACCGGATCAAGAAGCTGGAGGCGAATGTGCCGAAGGTGCAGCGCCTGTATGAGCGCGCTCGGCAGGGATAAACGCGCAAGGGCGTCAGCAAAACCGCGCTGGCCATCGCGAAGCAATGGCCCCGCCGCCCGGTCTGCAGCGGCTGCGTTTGCCCACGCCCGCCCACCGCAGCGGAAAATGCCCCCCATGAAACCACCCCCACGCCTGCAGGCGTTGATTGAAGAAGGCCTGATCGACAGCGTGCAGCGCCAGTTGATGAGCGGCAAGGAAGCGATGGTCTTCGTCGTGCGCTGCGGCGACGAGACGCGCTGCGCGAAGGTCTACAAGGAAGCCACGCACCGCAGCTTTCGCCAGGCGGTCGACTACACCGAGAACCGCAAGGTCAAAAACTCGCGCCAAGCGCGTGCAATGGCCAAAGGCACGCGCTTCGGCCGCGAGGCGCAAGAGGCCGCCTGGCAAAGCGCCGAGGTCGATGCGCTGTACCGCCTGGACAGCGCCGGCGTGAGGGTACCGCACCCGTTCAGCTTTTTCGAAGGCGTGCTGCTGATGGAGCTGGTGACGGACGCGCAAGGCGACGCCGCCCCGCGCCTGAACGACTGCAGCTTCACACCCGAGGAAGCACGCCAGCACCACGCATCGCTGCTGACCGAAGTGGTGCGCATGCTGTGCGCCGGCATCGTGCACGGCGACTTGTCCGAGTTCAACATTCTGCTGGCCGCGGACGGCCCCGTCATCATCGACCTGCCGCAGGCTGTGGACGCCGCCGGCAACAACCACGCACAGCGCATGCTGCTGCGCGACGTGGGCAACCTGCGCAACTTCTTCGGCGCCTTCGCGCCCGAGCTCAAAAGCACTCAATACGGCCCCGAGATCTGGTCGCTGTACGAGCGCGGCGCGTTGTCCCCGGAAACGGTGCTCACCGGCCGCTACCAACGCACGGCCGGCGCCGTGGACCTGATGAGCGTGATGCGCGAGATCGACGACGCCCGCTCGGAAGAAGCCGCCCGCCTGCTGCGCATGGCCTGACCCGATGGTCCTGCAAGCACCCCCAGCACCGAGCCGCAAGCCGACTCCGAACTACCTGCTCGGCTACCCGCCCGACACATTGGCGCGCGTCCAACAACTGATTGATGCCGGCGGCTTAAGCGCCAGCCTGCAAGCACGCTACCCCGAGCCCCACACGGTGCGCAGCGAATCCGCGCTGGTCGACTACGTGCAGTTCATCAAGCGCCAGTACCTGCGCACCACGCCGCCCGTCGCCAAGATCGCCTGGGACAGCCGCATGCAGCAATTGCAGCAGACGCTGGGCACGCATACGGCCATCTCCCGCGTGCAGGGCGGCCGGTTGAAGGCCAAGCGCGAGATCCGCATTGCGAGCGTGTTCAGGGACGCGCCAGCGGCGTTTCTGAAGATGATCGTGGTGCATGAGCTGGCGCATTTAAAAGAGCGCGAGCACGACAAGGCGTTCTATGCGCTTTGTGTGCATATGGAGCCGGGGTATCACCAGTTGGAGTTTGATGCGAGGTTGTGGTTGATGGCGGCTGAGAGCGATGGGGAACGTTCGCCATCGCTGTCTTGAGCCGACGGGTAGGAAGCCGGTCGGCGTCGGTCAGATCAGCGGCCACCGCTACGATCGATCAAGAAGCCGCAAAGTCTTGCACGCGCTTCAATTCAATCCAAGGAACGACCATGATCAGCCCGATGTACACGCACGCCGTCCCCGTCTTCAAGCAGATGCTGACGGCCCTGAAAGCCATGCTGGCACAGGCAGACGCACATGCCGCGTCCAAGTCGATCGAGCCGGTTGCCTTGCTGCAGGCGCGCCTCTACCCGGACATGTTTCCTCTGTCGAAGCAGGTGCAAATTGCCGCCGACTTTTCGCGCGGAATATCGGCGCGACTGGCAAATGTGGACGTGCCCGCCTATGAAGGCCAGGAGAAAAGCTTTTCCGATCTTGACGCGCTTTTGACCAAGACTTTGAGCTTTCTGGAGGGGTTGAACGCATCGCAATTCGAAGGCAGCGAAACCAGAGAAATCGTTTTGCGCCCAGGTACGCCGAAAGAAAAGAAGCTGAGCGGCCAGGCCTATCTGGCCAACTATGGCTTGCCGCAGTTTTTCTTTCATGTCACCACGGCGTATGCCATCTTGCGGCACAACGGGGTGGTTGTTGGCAAGCGGGATTACATGGGCGCATATTGACCGGCCCGCTCCAACCCATTGAACCTGTCGGCGGGCAGGAACATCCCAATCATTCGGACCGTGACGACTGCCGGATGCGATTGAACCGTCGTTCGAATTTTTTTCGCAGGCTTCTCGTTGACGGCCGAGCCGCTGCCATCCGTTGACGCGATCTGAACGGCGAGAACAGACTGTCTGCAGCCGCTCAGGCTCCAACCGCGAATGACTGCAGCTGCCGATACTTGACGCGGATCGTCGGCATCGGCGACGGCCCGCTGCACCCTTGGGAGCTGTCCTTGAATGGCGGCCAGAGGAGGGGCATTCAATGGGCCGTGGCCGGACCCTTCTAATGACTGCTTTCGCCGGGAGCGAACTGGAACTCCCGACCCACAGCGGTCCAACGCATTGATGACACGATATCCCTGAAGCCGACCTTCGCACCGAATGGCATGGGCAAGGGAAATCCCGCACATCCGAAGCGCCCGGCAGATGCTACTGTGCCCTCCGCGAAGTCGGTCCGACCCTGCCAAAAGGAAAAAAGTTGATGAAACGCAACCTGGTGAGCTGGGTGGCTACGGCCCTGTTCGCCCTCTTCTCGTCCGCTGCGAATGCAGCGCCGCCCTCTGTCGAGATGACGTGGATGTCGATTGCCAACTGGTACTTCAAGATCGGCGACCAACGCATCGTGATGGACGGCTACATCTCGCGGCTGCCACAGAACCTGTTCACGCCTTCTCCCACCTACGCAAACGATTTGTACGCCTACACAAAGGAACCAGCGCTTGTGGACACGGCCGCCATCACCAAAGTGCGCGACGCGATGCTGGGCGCCGACAAGCTCGATCTGCTTCTGGTCGGTCACAGCCACTGGGACCACAGTTGGGACACACCCACCTGGGCCACGCTCACCGGCGCACCGATGGTCGGCGGCTCGTCCAGCTGCATGCAGGCAGCAGCACAAGGGGTTGCAGCTTCGCAATGCCGAAGCGTGAGTGGCGGCGAGAAGATCGCTCTTGGCAATGGGATCACGATGCGTGTCGTGCGCTGGAACCACAGCGGCGACGCGAGCAATCCGATCCAGCACTTCGCGCGCGAACTGTATCGGCCGCCCATCCCCGATGTGGCAACCGGCGGCCTGCGCGCTGGCGTTGGGGAGGACTATCCGAATGGCGGCGGGAATCGCGCATTTCTGTTCACGGTCGACCACCCTGAAGGCCAGCTCGCCTTCTTCGTCAACAACTCCGCAAGTGCTTTCGACCTCGACAAAGACATCGTGGTCGATGGCGTGAACTACGGGTCACCCATTGGCAACCTGGCCGCCGCGATGAAAGACGCCGGTCTCACGCAGGTCGACGCCTGGATCGGTACGGGCGGAAAGCCGGTGGCCGAGTTGGTCGTTCCGGTCATTCGTCCGAAGACATACTTGCCGAGCCATTGGGACGGCCTCTTCAATGGCTTCTCGCCCGGCATCCCCTACCCGTACAAGGACGACGCCCTCACGGCGTACCTGGACTCGCAGAAGATTGCCATCGTGCCCGAGACGCAGTACTTCGACAAGTTCGTCCTGACGAAGACCGGCGTCACGCACGAGATGAACCACGACGTGAAGAGCAAGCTTGGATTCGAGGATACGAAACGATTCAGCATGTCGCTGCTGGATGCTGTCACGCAGGTTTCCTCGACCAGCGTGGGCGACGACTGCGGTGAAGGATTCCAGCCGCCGAGCGACTGGGAAAAGGCGTTTGCCGCGCTCCACAACTAAAAGGTAAACAACATGCCGTCCAGCTTGCCATGCCGCCGCGCCGCATTCGTCGCCGCCTTCCTGTCAGCCGCCATCTCCGGCGCCTTCGCCCAGACCGCACCGCTTGCGCCGCGTGAATTGCCCGCGAGGACCGTCCCGGTGCCGGACACCGTCAGTCCGGAACTGCAGAAGATCATCGCGCAGCCGCTTCGCTCCGGTTGGAACACGCCGCCGACGACCGCGGAGGGCTGGAAGCAATTGGCAGAGACCATACGCGCCGGTGCGGTGCCGAACGTCGACGCTATGCGTGAGCGACTCAAGGTGCGCGTCGAGCCCGGCACGATGGCTGGCGTAAAGATCTACACCGTCACGCCCGAGAAGATGCTCCCAGAGAATAGCGAGCGCACATTGGTGCAGATTCACGGCGGCTGCTACGTTCTGAACCCGGCGGAAGCGGCGCTACCGGAGGCGATGTTGATCTCGGCGATCGGCGGCTACCGCGTCATTGCGGTCGACTACCGTATGCCACCGGAAGCCTATTTCCCCGCCGCTCTGGACGACTCGATGGCGGTCTACAAGGAAGTTATCGCCAAAACCGATCCGAAGCGCGTGGGCCTCATCGGCACCTCGGCCGGCGGCGCATTGGTTTTGGAAATGGGTTTGCGCGCAAAGCAGTTGGGCATACCCCTGCCGGGCGCGATCGCTTCGGGTACGCCCATGTCCGACAGCACGAAGACAGGCGACACCTTCCACACGAATGCCATGCTCGACAACGTGCTGGTGTCCCCCGAAGGCTTCTGCGATGCCGCCGCTGCCTTCTATGCCCACGGCCATGATCTCAAAGACCCTTTGATTTCGCCGATCTATGGCGACATGAGCGGCTTCCCCCCGACGATCCTCACCTCCGGAACGCGCGACCTTTTGCTCAGCAACACGGTTCGCGTGCATCGCAAGCTGCGCAACCTGGGCATTGAATCCTTTCTGCAGGTCTACGAGGGGCAGTCGCATGCCCAATACGGACGTGACGACCGCATCCCCGAAGTCCGAGAGGCCTTCGGCGAGATCGGGACGTTCATGAACACGCACCTGAAAAAATAGCATCGCGCCGGGGCCAGTGGCATCTTGGTGCTCACTTCACGGTTTGCGGGCAGCCCACTTAAGGAGGCCCTGCTGACGAGTGTCCTGGAGCCCCATTCAAGTCGAAGCGCCCGGCGCGCCAGAGAAAAAGATCGTGTCCATGGCAGTTCACTGAGGTGCGCGGGGCTCACAACGCATACGTGGCCCTGACATACAAGGTATGTGAAACCCACAACAGTTGACGGGAATAGCCCGGCAAGACGGGGCCAATAGCGGTCGTTGGCGACAGATTGCTCTTAGCCGGGAGCCGTCATCCAGCGACGCGACCGGAATGACAGCACCCGCTGCATTGCAGTCGCTCACGACGCAAGTTTGTACTTTCGCACCGGATCCTGAACCGCGAAACAGCGCGACCCAACCCATCGCCGGCTTGCCGGAATGAAGTGGTCTCTTGGCCTTCCTCGATCGAGATGAGAGATCGAATCTCAGGATCGGTGAGTCTCCTGCTCAGTCTTCAAACCCCCGGAAACGCTGTCGCCTCATCCACCGACTTCCTCTGCGAAACCACCGTATTCGCGTGAAAGGAATCGTCAGATCCACCCATGACGACGCAGGTTGGGATCACTTGGTCGCCTGTGATGCACGCCGAGGCGTGCATCACAGGCGACCACATGATGGCCTGACCGATGACGACGCAGCCAAGCCCGTGCGAACAGGCGGCATTGACGAAGCAGTTAACGGCGCCGCCGCAGTCGAAAGTGGCGATGTTGCCACCATGGATCAAGCGGTCGCATGGCACAACGATCGAGACAGGCGCGTTGAACTGGCGGGAGCCGCGCAGCACCCATTCTTGGCGCTTTTCCTCGTTGTCGCGCTCGATACTCATCGCGGCGAAGCGTTGCTTGGCAATGCCGATCTGGCGCTTGGTGCGCGATGTTGATGTCGCCGCACAGGATGAAATCACGCTGAACAGTCTCGCGGCTGGAAGCGCCATGGCCTCGATCGCGCTGACGGCTGAGGTTGCGTCAATGTTCCGACCGGCTACCGTGAGGTGCCTGCTTATCGAAGAACAAAATGGTCTGTTGGTGACCAATCAAACGCCAGCTTCAAACCCACCGCAACATCAACTCCGCCACCAGCGGCAGCGCCACCGCACTAAACAGCGCCGCCAGCTCCATCGCCAGGCCAGCGAACGCCCCCGACTCTTCGTTCACCTGGGACGCACGCACCGTGCCGATGCCGTGCGCGGCGGTGTCGAGCGCGAAGCCGCGGACCACGGGATCCTGGATGCGCAGCGCATCGAGCAGCCAACGCGCGCTGGCGGCGCCCACGATGCCGGTGCACACCACCAGGACCGCGGTGAGGGACGGCAAGCCGCCGATCTTTTCGGCAATGCCCATGGCCACCGGCGCGGTGACCGACTTCGGCGCAAGCGAGGCCAGCGTGATTTTCGACGCCCCCAGCGCCCAGCCCACGCCGATGGCCGCCAGAGTGCCGGCGACCAGCGCGCCGAGCATCGGCAGCCAAAGCCGCTTGATGCGCGCAAGCTGTTTGACCAGCGGCACGGCCAGCGCCACAGTGGCCGGGCCGAGCAGGAAATGCACGAACTGTGCGCCTTCGAAATAGGTGGCGTAAGGCGTTTTTGTCGCCCAGAGCAAGGTGCCCAGCGCGATGACCGATAGGCCCACCGGATTGGCCAACGAATGAAAACCGCTGCGTCGATACAGCAGATAAGCGCCGTGGTAAACCAGCAAGGTGATGGTCAGGCCGAGCAGCGGCGTGGTGGACAAGTAGAGCCACACATCGGCCAGACGTCCGACCGCCAAAGCCGGCGACAGGGACAGGGGCAACCCTTCGTTCATGCCTTGCCGCCGACCTTTTGCGCGGTGCGTTTCATTAACCAGGCCATCGTGATCGCCGCGCTGGCCAGGCCCACCCACGTGCTGACGACCAGCGCCACGCCGATCGCCAGCGCCTCATCGTCCAGGCGCTGCAGATGCAGCATCACGCCCACCCCGGCGGGCACGAACATCAGCGAAAAGTGCTGCAGCAGCGTCTGCGTGGTGGGCTTGATGGCGGCCAGCATCAAGGGCCGCCACACCAAGGCCAGCAGCAGCAACGCCATGCCCAGCACCGGGCCCGGAATCGGCAGCGCCAACGAGCGCACCAGCGCTTCGCCGAGGAGCTGGCAGACGAGCAGAACGGCGAGTGCGGGGATCATGGCACTGCATTGTCCCCGGCGCTCGGCACCGGTGGGCTATGCGGCCCTTGCCGGTCTGCGCGGTTTTCGCTCAAGCCGATGGCGCGATTTCTTCGGGCAAGGCGGCCAACTTTTTCAGGATGCTCGTGAAACGCTCGACCCCTTGCGCGCCGCTTACCAGATGGCGCTGGTTGAAGACCACCGCGGGCACGCCTTGGATGCCTTGGTTGGTCCAATACCGTTCGGCCTTGCGCACTTCGGCGGCAAACCGTTGGTCGGCCAGCACGGCCAGCGCTTGCGCGCGGTCCAGACCGATTTCCGCAGCGATATCGGCCAGCACGGTGTCATCGGACAGGTTGCGTGCGTGCGTGAAATGGGCGGCGAAGAGCGCCATCTCGAGATCGTGCTTGCGGCCCTGCTGCCCGGCCCAGTGCAACAACTGGTGCGTGTGGAAGGTGTTGTGCATGCGCATGTCGTCGGCGTAGTGGAACTCGAAGCCCACATCGGCTCCGGCCTCGGTCATGTGTGCGCGGCTGGCGTCCGACTGCGCTTTCGTGGAGCCGTATTTTTCGGCCACATGCTCGCGGATGTTCTGGCCTTCGGGCGGCATGTCGGGGTTCAACTCGAACGGGTGCCAGCGAATTTCATGCGGCGTGCCGGTGGCCTCCAGTGCGGCGGCCAGTTGCCGGTAGCCGATGACGCACCAGGGGCACATCACGTCGGAGACGATGTCGATCTGCAGCTTGGAAGGGATTTGGGTCATGGCGGGTTCCTTGTTTTGTGCATGGCAGCCCGGGCATTGGGCGTGCCTTTGAAGACACGGGCGTTGGCTGGGAAGTTCACATCGCCAGGTCGTAGTCGACCACCAGCGGCGCGTGGTCGCTGAAGCGCCGATCCTTATAAATCGAGACTTCATGCGCCAACGCGGCCAACCCACGCGTCGCCAAGTGATAGTCGATCCGCCAGCCCACGTTGTTCGCGTACGCCGCACCGCGATTGCTCCACCAGGTGTAGGCCCCATCCGTCGCATCGGGCTGCAGCTTGCGGTAGACGTCGACCAAGCCCGTCTCGGACAGCAACTTGCTCATCCAGGCGCGCTCCTCCGCAGTGAAGCCGCTGTTTTTTTGATTGCTCCTCCAGTTCTTCAAATCGATCTGCTGGTGCGCGATGTTGATGTCGCCGCACAGGATGAATTCGCGCTCGGCTTTGAGCTGTTCCAGGTGCGGTTCGATCAGGTCGAGAAAACGGAACTTGGCGGCTTGCCGGTGCTCTCCGGCGGAGCCGCTCGGGAAGTAGCAGCTCAGGATCGACAGTTTGCGGTCCGGGGTGTCGAAACGCAGTTCCAGGCACCGGCCTTCGGCGTCGAACTCTTTCGAGCCGAAGCCGCAAATCACGTCGCTGGGTGCGTGCCGCGTGTAAATGCCAACACCGGCGTAGCCTTTCCTAGCGGCAAAATGAAAGCGGCCTTCGAGACCGGCGATGCGTTCGTGCCGGTTCAACACGTCGGCGGCTTGCACGCGGATTTCCTGCACGCAAATGCAGTCGGGGCGGCTCTGGTCGAGCCATGCCTCCAGGCCCTTGGTGGTGGCCGAGCGCAGGCCGTTGAGATTGAGGCTGGTCAGTTTGAACATGGCATCGACAAAGCCCCCACCCATTTGAGCAACAAGAAAAAGGAGAAGGCTGCGATGGCGATACAACCCCAAGCGGACGATGTCGAAGACGCCGACCAGTTGGCGCTCGAGTTCGTCCAGTTCGCGCTCGACGAAGGCGTGCTGCGCTTCGGCGAATTCAAAACCAAGGCCGGGCGGCTCAGTCCGTATTTTTTCAACGCCGGTCTGTTCAGCGATGGTGCGGCGCTGCTGCGCCTCGGCGAATTCTATGCACGCAGCATTTTGCGCAGCGGCATCGAATTCGACATGTTGTTCGGCCCCGCCTACAAGGGCATCCCGCTCGGCGCGGTGGTCGCGGTCGAACTCGCGCGGGCCGGGCGCAACGTGCCGTTTGCCTATAACCGCAAGGAAGCGAAGGACCACGGCGAAGGCGGTGTGCTGGTGGGCGCACCCTTGGAGGGCCGGGTGCTGATCGTCGACGACGTGATGTCGGCCGGCACCGCGGTGCGCGAATCGATCGCGTTGATCCAGGGCGCCGGCGCGGTACCGCACGCGGTTGCGATCGCGCTGGACCGACAGGAGATGGCAACCGAAGGCGGCCAGGATGTGCCACGCAGCGCGGTCCAGTACGTGCGGAACGTTCTGGGGATGCAGGTCGCAACGATCGCCAAACTCGGCGATTTGCTGCAGTATTTGGCACAGCGGGCCGATCCAGAACAGGCTGCTTGGCATGGTCGGGTGCTAGCCTATCGGGACCGTTACGGCGTTGACCGCGACGACTGAGGAGGAGTCCCGTGAAGCCTGTGTCGCCTGTGTTTTCGTTTGTCTTTGTGCTCGCTGCCGCGACGCTTGCGCCTGCGCTGCACGCGCAGGCCATCTACAGCTGCACCGACGGCAAGGGCCGCACTCTCACGTCGGACCGGCCGATTCGCGACTGCATCGACCGCGAGCAGCGCGAACTCAACCCGAGCGGCACCATACGGCGGATGGTCGGGCCTTCGCTGACCGCACAGGAGCGTTCGGCGGTCGAAGCGCGCGAGCAGCGTGCGGCCGAAGACGCGGCGCGCCAGGCCGAAGAGCGTCGGCGCGACCGTGCGCTGCTGTCGCGCTACAAGAACAAGGATGGCCACGACGCCGAGCGCGGCGAAGCGCTGACGCAGGTCGATGCGGTGATCCTGGCGGCGAAGAAGCGCGTGGGCGAGTTGGCACGCGAACGCGAACAGCTAGTGGCCGAGATGGAGTTCTACGCGAAGGAGCCGAACAAGGCACCGGCCTCGCTGAAGCGCCAGGTCTCGGAGAACGAGCGCAGCGTGGCGCTGCAGCAGCGCTTCATCGGTGACCAGGATGCGGAGAAAACCCGCATCAATTCGCGCTTCGACGAAGAACTCAGCCGGCTGAAGCCGCTCTGGGCCGCGCAGGCCGGCGGCGCGGCTTCGGCTTCGGCTTCGATCAAGCCAGCATCGACTTCAGCAGTGCGTTGACCTGGGCCGGGTTGGCCTTGCCGGCGCTCGCCTTCATGACTTGGCCGACGAGCGCGTTGAATGCCTTGTCCTTGCCGGCGCGGAACTGGGCGACGTTGTCGGGATTGGCTTCGATCACGGCCGCGATCATGGCTTTCAACGCCGCGTCGTCGTTCATCTGACGCAGTCCCTTGGCGTCAATGATGGCGTCGACACGCTGGGCGACCGTGGGTGCATGACCTGTGAAGCCGAGGCTGCCCGTGCCCGACGCCATCTGTTGATCGCCTGCGCTCCACAATGCATCGAACACCTGACGACCGGCGTTGTTGGAAATCGTGTGGTCGGCGATGCGGGCAATCACTGCGGCGAGCAGCTCGGGCGCGAGCGGCGAAGCCGAGATGTCCCGCTCGTCTGCGTTCAGCCGCTTGGTCAACTCGCCGGTGATCCAGTTGGCCACGAGCTTTGGCGCGCCGCCGGCCTGCACCGCGGCTTCAAAGTAACGCGCGGTCGGCTGGTCCTGCGTGAGCGCATTGGCGTCGTACTCGCTTAGGCGGTGGTCGTGCACAAAACGCGCGGCCATCGCACGCGGCAGCTCGACCATCTCAGCGCGCAGCCGCTCGACCCAGGCGGGTTCGATCACAAGCGGCGGCAGATCCGGATCAGGAAAATACCGGTAGTCGGCCGAATCTTCCTTGCTGCGCATCGCACGCGTCTCGCCCGTGTCGGGGTTGAACAGCACGGTGGCCTGCTGGATCGCATAGCCGTCTTCGATCTGCTCGATCTGCCAGCGCACTTCGAAGTCGATGGCCTGCTGCATGAACCGGAAGCTGTTCAGGTTCTTGATCTCGCGCCGCGTGCCGAGCGCCCCGCCGGGCCGGCGCACCGACACGTTCGCATCGCACCGGAACGACCCTTCCTGCATGTTGCCGTCGCAGATGCCGAGCCAGGTGACGAGCTTGTGCAGCTCTTTCGCGTACGCCACCGCTTCCGCCGAAGACCGCATGTCCGGCTCGGTCACGATCTCGAGCAGCGGCGTGCCGGCGCGGTTCAGATCGATCCCGCTCATGCCGACGAAGTCCTCGTGCAGCGATTTGCCGGCGTCTTCTTCCAGGTGCGCGCGCACCAAGCGCACGGTCCGCAGCGCGCCCTCGAACTGGAAATCGATGCCGCCGCCTTGCACCACCGGGATCTCGAACTGGCTGATCTGGTAGCCCTTCGGCAGATCGGGATAGAAGTAGTTTTTGCGCGCGAAAACGCTGTGAGGCGCAATGTGGGCGTCAATCGCCAGTCCAAAAATGATAGCGCGCTCGACCGCGCCACGGTTCGGCACCGGCAGGGTGCCCGGCAGCGCAAGATCGACCGCGCAGGCCTGCGTGTTCGGCTCGGCACCGAACGCGGTCGATGCGCGGCTGAACATCTTGGCCTGGGTCGAAAGCTGCGTGTGCGTCTCGAAGCCGATCACGACTTCCCATCCCTGCACGAGTTTGGAAGAAGCGGAAGGAGAAGTGGAAAGTGTGCTGCTCATGACTCGATCCCGGTGGGTCGGCGCAGATGAAAGTCGGTCGCCTGCTGCAGCCGGTGCGCGACGTTCAGCAGCCGCGCTTCATCGAAGTAATTGCCGATCAACTGCAGCCCGACCGGCATGCCGTGAGCTCCGAAGCCGGCCGGCGCGCTCATGCCAGGCAGGCCGGCCAGCGACGCGGGCAGCGTGAAGATGTCGGCCAGATAGTTGGCGATCGGGTCATCCGCGATCTCGCCGAGCTTCCAGGCGACGGTCGGCGCCACCGGCCCGGCGATCATGTCGCAGTCGGCAGCGAATGCGCGCTGAAAGTCGTCGGCAATCAGGCGGCGGATCTTTTGCGCCTGCAGGTAATAGGCGTCGTAGTAGCCGTGCGACAGCACGTAAGTGCCGATCATGATGCGGCGCTGCACTTCGCGGCCGAAGCCTTCCGTGCGGCTTTTGCGATACATGTCGGCCAGATCGGCGTAGTCGGCTGCGCGGTGGCCGTAGCGCACGCCGTCGAAGCGCGCGAGGTTGCTTGACGCCTCGGCGGGTGCGATCACGTAATAGACGGGGATGGCGAGTTCGGTCAGCGGGAGCGAAATCGGCACCAGCCGGGCGCCAAGCTTTTCAAGTTGCTGCAGGGCCTGGTCGACGGCGGCCTGCACGTCGGTGCTCAGGCCCGCACCGAAGAACTCCTTGGGCAGACCGATGCGCAGGCCGTCGATCGAATCGTTCAAGGTGCGTGAATAGTCTTCGGCCGGCCGGTCGATCGACGTCGCATCGCGGCCCAGGTCGGGGCCGCAGATCGCGGACAGCAGCAGCGCGCAATCTTCCGCGCTGCGCGCCATCACGCCGGCTTGGTCCAGGCTGGACGCAAACGCGATCATTCCGTAGCGCGACGCGCGGCCATACGTCGGCTTGATGCCGGTGATGCCGCAAAACGCCGCAGGCTGGCGCACCGAGCCACCGGTGTCGGTGCCGGTGGCTGCCGGTGCAAGCCGCGCTGCCACGGCCACCGCGCTGCCGCCGGAGGAGCCACCGGGAATGCGGCTCGTGTCCCAAGGATTTCGTGCGGGGCGAAACGCCGAGTTCTCGTTCGACGAGCCCATCGCGAATTCGTCGCAGTTGAGCTTGCCCAAGGTCACAGCACCGGCTTGCGCAAGGTTGGCGACCACCGTGGCATCGAACGGCGAGCGGTAGCCGTCGAGCATCTTCGAGCCGGCGGTGGACGCGAAATCCTTCGTGACGAAGATGTCCTTGTGCGCAATCGGCACGCCCAGCAGCGGTGCCGTGTCACCCGCGGCGATGCGCGCATCGGCGGCCCGCGCCTGCACCAGCGTGGCTCCTTCGTCGACGGCCAGATAAGCGCCGAGCGCGTCGTGCTTCCGGCTGCGTTCCAGAAAGAAACGCGCCGCCTCCACGCTCGAAAGCTCCTTGTCACGCAGCCGCGCGGCAAGCTGCACGGCCGTGCATTCGGCCAAATCGGTGTTCGTCATTCGATCACCCGCGGCACGAGGTAGAGGCCGCGCTCGACCGCTGGCGCGCTGCGCTGGTTCGCCGCGCGCGCGGCCGGCTCGCTCACCACGTCTTCGGCCAGCGGGGCCGTCACTTCGCGCAGCGCGGCCAGCGGATGCGCGAGCGGCTCAACGCCGGAAGTGTCGACCGCCTGCATTTTTTCGACCAGCGCGAACAGGTCGTTCAGCTGCCCGAGCAACTGCGCCGACGCCTCGGGGCCGGGGTCGAGGCGCGCGAGTTGCGCGACGCGGTTCAACTGGGAAAGATTCAACGGCATGGTGAGGAAAAATCGGCAAAACGAAGCAGGAGCGCAGAGCCCCGAAGGTGCGCAGCAACGCACGCGCGGGTCGCTTCATGACCAGGGGATCAGTTATTATCCCGCCTTCGGCGCGCCCGGTTTCTGTCAGAGACAACCGGCTGCACCTGCGCCGAATCTCCCCCCAGCCTTCAGCCGACCGGTCGATCCCGACCCTGGCTTTCGCTCGGGCGCTGCGGCGGCACCCACAGAAAGTTTTCCCCCATGTTCGGAGCATTCCGCCGCTATTTTTCGACCGATCTGGCGATCGATCTCGGCACCGCCAACACGCTGATCTATGCGCGCGGCAAGGGCGTGGTGCTCGACGAGCCGTCGGTGGTCGCGATCCGGCACGAAGGCGGCACGCACGGCAAAAAGGTCATCCAGGCGGTCGGCCACGAAGCCAAGGCCATGCTCGGCAAGGTGCCCG
This sequence comes from uncultured beta proteobacterium, assembly GCA_963784295.1. Classification (GTDB taxonomy): domain Bacteria; phylum Pseudomonadota; class Gammaproteobacteria; order Burkholderiales; family Burkholderiaceae_C; genus JBBPYC01. The sequence continues at coordinate 53,441 of CAWAQL010000024.1, read as the reverse complement.
ACAACATCGAGGCAATTCGGCCGATGAAAGACGGCGTGATCGCCGACTTCGTCGTGACCGAGCAGATGATCAAGCAGTTCATCAAGATGGTGCACCCCAGATCGGTGCTGCGGCCGAGCCCGCGCATCATCATCTGCGTGCCGTGCGGCTCCACCCAGGTCGAGCGGCGTGCGATCAAGGACGCGGCCGAAGCGGCCGGTGCATCCGCGGTGTATCTGATCGAAGAGCCGATGGCGGCCGCTTTGGGCGCCGGCATGCCGGTGGCCGACCCGAGCGGTTCGATGGTGGTCGACATCGGCGGCGGCACCACCGAAGTCGGCGTGATCTCGCTCGGCGGCATGGTCTACAAGGGCAGCGTGCGGGTCGGCGGCGATCGGTTTGACGAAGCGATCATCGGCTATGTGCGGCGCAACTACGGGATGATGATCGGCGAGCAGACCGCCGAGCACATCAAGAAAACCATCGGCTCGGCGTTTCCGGGCTTCGAAGTGAAAGAGCTCGAAGTCAAGGGCCGCAACCTGTCCGAAGGCGTGCCGCGCAGCTTCACGATCTCGTCGAACGAGGTGCTCGAGGCGCTGACCGATTCGCTGAACCACATCGTGGTGGCGGTGAGGAACGCGCTGGAGCAGACGCCGCCCGAGATCGGCGCCGACATCGCCGACCGCGGGATGATGCTGACCGGCGGCGGCGCGCTGCTCAAAGGGCTCGACCGGCTGCTGTCCGAGGAGACCGGCCTGCCGGTGCTGATCGCGGAAGACCCGCTGACCTGCGTGGTGCGCGGCTGCGGCATCGCACTCGACCGGATGGACCGGCTGGGCTTTACGTTCTCGAGCGATTAGACCGCGCAGCGCAGGCCGACTTGCGCAACGCCACCCGATGCCGGGCAGGGTCGGGCCGCTCCGCTAAAGTTTTTGTTTTCCGTCCGATTCGGCCAAAGGCAGTCGCCCGCGGTCGAGTCAGCGAAATCGCTCACGCCACTTCTCTTTCTCCCGACCGCACCCCATGGCTTACGGCCCGGCCGAATCCACGCCGTCGCGCCTGCAACAGCGCACGTCGGCGCGCTCACGGCTGTATCTGTATGCGGCGCTCGGGCTGTTCCTGATGGTGGCCGATGGCCGCTTCGAGTTAGCGCAGCCGCTGCGCGCGGGGTTGGCGACCGCGTTGTATCCGGTGCAGTGGGTGCTGCTGCAGCCGATCCGCCTCGTGCACGATGCGCGCGTCAACATGCAGACGCTCGCGCGGTTGAAGACGTCCGAGCGCGAAGCGCGCGAACAACTGGCCGAACAATCCGCGCAGGCGCTGCAGGCGCAGCAGCTCGCCGATGAAAACCAGCAGTTGCGCAAGCTGCTCGGCCTGCAGGAACGGCTGACCACGACCGGCCAAGTCGCCGAGGTGTTGTACCTGTCGACCGATGCGTTCCAGCGCAAGGTGATCATCGGCAAAGGCCAGCTGCAAGGCGTGGCGGCCGGCTCGCCCGTGCTGGACGAGCGCGGTGTGCTGGGCCAGGTCACACGCGTCTATCCGCTGCTGTCGGAAGTCACGCTGCTGGTGGACCGCGCACAAGCGATTCCGGTGCTCAACACGCGCACCCGCGCGCGCAGCGTGGCGTACGGCCTGCCGGCGGTCGCAGGCAGCGAGGGCGACGCGCTGGAACTGCGCTTCATGGCCGGGAGTTCGGACGTCGAGCCGGGCGATTTGTTGGTGACCAGCGGCGGCGACGGGGTGTATCCACCCGGCCTGCCGGTTGCCAGTGTCGACCGCATCGATCGCCGCGCCGATGCGTCGTTCTCGCACATCCAGTCGACGCCGGTGTCCCGGATCGCCGGCGTGCGCTACTTGATGGTGCTGCAGCCGGTCGCAAGCCGGTTGCCGCCGCGGCCCGGCTCGGTGGACGATCTGGCTGCAGCCGGCGGCGACGGCGCAGACCGCAAGGCGAGGCGCAGCCGGTGAGGATGCATTTGGGCCAGCCGCTGCTGCTGCCGGCCAGCCCGCTCTTTGTCGGCGCCAGTCTGGCTGTGGCGTTTGCGCTCGGGATGGTGCAGACGATGGGCGGCTGGGGCGCCGCCGTCTGGGCGCCGGACCTGCTTGCCGTGGTGCTGCTGTTCTGGAGCGTGTATCAGCCGCGCCGGGTCGGCATGGGCTGGGGATTTGTGCTGGGGCTGTTGATCGATGTGCATCAGGGCAGTCCGATGGGTCTGCATGCGGTGGCCTACACAGTGCTGTGCTTTCTGGCGGTTGCGCTGAACCGGCGGCTCATGTGGTTCAGCCTGCCACAGCAGGCGCTGCAGGTGCTGCCGCTGTTTGCGCTCGCCCACGGCATCGAGCTGGCGCTGCGGATGGTCGCGGGCACACCGTTTCCGGACGGGTGGCTGCTGCTTGCACCGCTGCTGGAGGCGGTTTTGTGGCCGCCGGTGGCGTTGGTATTGCTGGCGCCGCAGCGCTGGGCGCCGCATCCCGACGAAAATAGCCCCTTGTGATTCATTCGAAGCAAGCACCCGATTCGAAGCAGCGCCCGAGGATCAGCGCATGAACGAGTTGCGCAGCGGCAGCGCGGACTCGGCGCGCTTTCGTGCACGCATCCTTGCGGCCGGGCTCATGGTGCTGCTCGGCTTCGGACTGGTCGCCGCCCGGCTCGTGGTGTTGCAGGTTGCTCTCCACGAATCGCTGACCGAGCAGGCCGAGTCGAACCGCACGGCGGTGGTGCCGATCGTGCCGAACCGCGGCCTGATCCTGGACCGCAACGGCATCCCGCTGGCCGTCAACTACAAGGCCTACACACTCGAGATCACGCCGGGCAAGGTCGGCGGCGCAGGGCTCGACGCCACGATCGACGAGCTTGGCACATTGGTCGACATCGAGTCGCGCGACCGACGCCGCTTCAAGCGGCTGCTGGAGGACTCCAAGGGGCTCGAATCGTTGCCGATCAAGACGCGGCTTTCCGACGAAGAGGTCGCGCGCTTCATCGCGCAGCGTTACCGCTTCCCCGGCGTGGACGTGAAAGCGCGGCTGTTTCGCCACTATCCGCTACCGCGAACTCGCGAGCCACGTGATCGGCTACATCGGCCGCGTGAACCAGCGCGAAAAAGACGCGATGGAGGAGTGGCCCGAGGCCGCAGGCGAACTACCGCGGCACCGACTTCATCGGCAAGCTCGGGGTCGAGCAAAGCTTCGAGGCCGAGCTGCACGGCACGACCGGCGTGGAAGAGCTCGAAACGTCCGCCGGCGGTCACGCGGTGCGCATGCTCGACCGCAGCCCGCCGACACCAGGCAACAGCGTGGTGCTGTCGCTCGACATCAAGCTGCAGAAGCTGGTGGAAGACCTGTTCGGCGACCGGCGCGGCGCGCTCGTCGCATTGGACCCGCGAAATGGCGAAGTGCTCGCGTTCGTCAGCATGCCGCGGTTCGACCCGAACCTTTTCGTGAGCGGCATCGACCATGCAAGCTGGGACGAGCTGAACGGCTCGATCGACAAGCCGCTGCTGAACCGCGCGCTGCGCGGCACCTACCCGCCAGGCTCGACTTACAAGCCCTTCATGGCGATGGCGGCGCTGCAATCGGGCAAGCGCGGGCCCGGCACGGTCATCAACGACGGCGGCTCCTGGACGTTCGCCGGCCACACGTTTCGCAGCCATGGCGACCACGGGCTCGGGCCGGTGGACATGTACCAGAGCATCGTCAAGTCGAGCAACGTCTACTACTACTCGCTGGCCAACGAGCTCGGGGTGGACGGCATTCACGATTTCATGGCACCGCTCGGTTTCGGTCAGCTGACCGGCATCGATCTGGACGGCGAAGTGCGCGGCATCCTGCCGAGCACCGACTGGAAGAAAAAAGCCTATCGGCGCGCATGCAGCAGAAATGGTACTCGGGCGAGACCATCTCGCTGGGCATCGGCCAGGGCTACAACAGCTTCACCATGCTGCAGCTTGCGCAGGCCACCGCCGTGCTGGCCAACAACGGCGTCAAGCACAAGCCGCAGCTGGTGATCGCCACCGTTGATCCGGTCACCGGCGCGCGCGCGGCCGTGGCACCCGCACCTGCAGAAGATCTGGGCTTCAAAGCGCAGAACGTCGCGGTGGTGCGCCGTGCGATGGTCGGCGTCACTCAGGGCGGCACGTCGACCCGTGTGTTTGCCAACGCGGGTTATCAGTCCGGCGGCAAGACGGGCACCGCGCAGGCGGTCGGCATCGGCAAGAACGAGAAGTACGACGCCAGGCACATGGCCGAGCGCCAGCGCGACCACGCGCTCTACGTCGCGTTCGCGCCGGCGGACAACCCGCGCATCGCGCTCGCGCTGGTGGTGGAGAACGCCGGCTTCGGCGCGGCGCATGCCGCACCGATCGCGCGTCGCGTGTTCGACTATTGGCTGCTCGGTCAATACCCGAACGCGCAGGATCTGCAGGCGGTGCGGGATGGCACGGCCGGAGCGCCCATGGGCAAGCCGTTGGCAGCCGCCGATGTGCCGTGGATCGGGGACGCCGATCCCTCGGTCGCTGCGGCGCCTGCATCCGTCTCACCGGCCTCACCCCTCGCGTCTGCAGCGGCCTCTGCCTCGGCAGCGGTGGCCAGCACCGCTGCACCCACGGCCACGCAGGCGCGCGCCAGAGCCACGAAGTCGACCGGTGGCAATGGCAACGGCCTGTCCCGCCGCGTGCGAGGTCAGGCCGCTCCGGACCCGCCCGGCAACGGCCCCGCACTTTGAGTGCACGCGCTCCGGCCCACTGCGTCGGTTGCAGCCAGGAAATAGCGTGAGGCAGCGGACCCCGACGCCCATCCGGTCGCTCCTGCAGCCCACATGATCGGGTGCTGCGCGGCCGTGTGAGCGGAGGCGTTGAGCCCCGCTGTGCCCGGCGACCTCGACAAAGACTGCGCGCGGGCCTCATCCGAACCACGCGTCCCACGACGTCTTGACGATCAGCGCGCCGACCACGCCGATGAACACCACGCGCACGAATCCCGCGCCGTGCCGCACCGCCATGTACGTGCCAGCCAGGCTGCCCACGATGCTGGCGGCGGCCAGCGCCAACGCAAACTGCCACCACACATGACCGGTGAAGCCGAACAGCAGCAGCGCGGCCAGATTGGTCGCCACGTTCAGCAGCTTGGCCGAGGCCGACGCATGCAGAAAATCGTAGCCGAGCACGCGCACGAACAAAAACACGAAAAAGCTGCCGGCACCGGGGCCGAAAAACCCATCGTAGAAACCCACCACCGCACCCACCGCGCAGGCCGCGCATTGCTCGGCCCGGCCGTGCAGCCGCGGCGCGTGGTTGCGGCCCAGGTCCTTCTTGGCCAGCGTGTAGATCAGCAGCACGACGAGCAACACCGGCAACCCATCGCGCAGCCGGTCGGCCGGCACCACCGTCAACAGCCCGGCGCCCGCGAACGAGCACACAAAGCCAACGGCTGCGGCCGGCAGCAGCACCGGCCAGTTCATCGTGACGCGGCGGCTGAACTGCCAGGTCGCCACCGCCGTGCCCCAGATCGAAGCACTCTTGTTGGTGCCCATCAACGTGGCCGGCACCGCATCGGGAAATGTCGCGAACAACGCGGGCACCATCACGAGCCCGCCACCACCCACCACCGCGTCGATGAAGCCGGCGAGCATCGATGCGATCGAAAGCAGCAGCAATTCCATGCGGGGATTGTCTCTGCTGAAACAACCCTCAAAACCGGCGTTGGCGCGCGCATCGACGCGATGGCGGCAGACCGGCTTCGGCTCGGACGATCGTCCAAGAAAAAAGGCGCCGCACGAAGTGCAGGCGCCTTGGAAACGGAAACTCTTTAAAAGGTGCGTCCCGTCAACGCGGGATTCTCGTTCGCGACCGTGTTTGTTTGTCTCCCCGAACCCTCGACGAGCCAAGCCGGTTGCAGCCTGTTCGTGAGTGAGGGGGAGTGTAACGACCGTCGTTTGGTGCGTCCATCAGGGTATCTACCCACGCAGGAACGCGATTTGCCGAAGAATCCTTTGGTTAATTTTGCTGCGCTGCGGCTTCGGCGATCCATCGCGCGGCTTTCTCCGCAATCATCAGTGTCGGCGAATTGGTGTTGCCGCTTGTGATCGTCGGCATCACGCCCGCATCGACCACGCGCAACCCCTGCACGCCGCGCACGCGCAGCCGGGTATCGACCACCGCGCCCGCGTCGTCGTCCCGCCCCATCCGCGTGGTGCCCACCGGGTGAAAAATCGTGGTCGCGATGTCGCCGGCCAGCCGGGCCAGTTCCTCATTCGTTTGGAATTCGAGTCCTGGCTTCCATTCTTCGGGGCGGTAGCGCGCGAGCGCCGGCTGCGCGACGATGCGGCGTGCGACCCGCAGCGAATCGGCCGCGACTTTTCGGTCGGCATCCGTCGACAAGTAGTTCGGCGCGATCGCCGGCGCGGTGCGGAAATCTTTGGACGTGATCTGCACCGTGCCGCGGCTCGTCGGGTTCAGGTTGCAGACGCTGGCGGTGAACGCCGGGAACTTGTGCAGCGGTTCGCCGAACGCGCCGAGCGACAGCGGCTGCACGTGGAATTCGAGATTCGGATGCGCCTGATCGGTGGACGACCGCGTGAACGCGCCGAGCTGCGACGGCGCCATGCTCATCGGCCCGGTGCGTTTGAACGCGAATTCGAGCCCGATGCGCACCTTGCCAGGCCACGAACCGGCCAGCACGTTCAACGTCTGCACGCCGTTGACCTTGAACACCGCGCGGATCTGCAGGTGGTCCTGCAGGTTCGCGCCGACACCGGGCAGCACGGAAACGGGCTCGATGCCGTGCTTCTGCAGCAGTTCGCCGGAGCCGATGCCGGACAACTGCAGCAACTGCGGCGAGCCGATGCTGCCGGCCGACAGGATCACTTCGCGGCGCGCACGCACGCTGACCTTCTCGCGGCCGTCCCACAACTCGACGCCGACGCAGCGCGGCTGCCCGTCGGCTTGCGGCTCGAACAGCAACCGCGTGGCTTGTGCGCCGGTGCGCAGCTCGAAGTTGGCGCGGCCCATGCAGCCCGGCCGCAGAAAGGCACGCGCCGTGTTCCAGCGCCAGCCCTTCTTCTGGTTCACGTCGAAGTAGCCGACGCCTTCGTTGCTGCCGCGGTTGAAGTCGGTTGTGGCGGGCAGGCCGGCTTCCTGCGCGGCTGCGGCAAACGCATCGAGCACGTCCCAGCGCAGCCGCTGCTTCTCGATCCGCCACTCGCCGCCGTGCCCGTGGAACTTTGCGAAATCGGCGTCCGGCGCAGCGGCGCTGCCCGCGTCTCCACGATAGTGATCCTCATGCCGCTTGAAGTCCGGCAGCACTTGGTCCCAGCGCCATTCGTCGTCCCCGCAAGCATCCGCCCATCCGTCGTAGTCGCGCGCCTGCCCGCGCATGTAGATCATGCCGTTGATGCTCGAACACCCGCCTAACACCTTGCCACGCGGATAGCGCAGCACGCGCCCGTTCAAGCCTGCATCTGGCTCGGTCTGATACATCCAGTCGGTCCGTGGGTTGCCGATGCAGTACAGGTAGCCGACCGGAATGTGCACCCAGTGATAGCTGTCCTTCGGGCCGGCTTCAATCAGCAGTACGCGCTTGGTGGAATCGGCCGACAGCCGATTGGCGAGCAGGCAACCGGCCGTGCCGGCGCCGATGATGATGTAGTCGTAAGCGGGTGGGGTCATGTTCTGCCGGGTCTGCAAAGTCGGAGGGGCAAATGGGCCGCCGTTATGCTACCGGCCGTTTCCAGCCCAATAAAAATAAGGCGGCAGCAACCCGCGCTCGTCGGCGTCCTTGTTGTCCGTCGGTGTGAGAACAGCTATGACGACGTTCGACGTCATTCGGGTCGTCGCAGAGCGCGCACGAGCCGATCGACTTTTCGCAACGTCATGGCCAGTGAGACCGGTGTCCCGTATCTGACATTTGCCAATCCGCTGGTTGCCAGATGCAGCAGCGCAGGCAGACCGTTGCTTGTCTGGAAAAACAATTTGAAGAAGCCAGTGGTCGCGATCGTGCCTATAGCCAACTGGACGCGTTGCCAAATCCTCGCTTGAACCTCGGATCGTCTGGGACCGGCCGATCCAAAGCCTGGAACGTGCTGCGACAGTCGGTCCAACTTTTCAACCCAAACGCCTTGATCCGACGGTGGCAGCGGCTGATTTCAGGAGTTCGCATGGGAACAGCGAACGAACTGCCGAGTGAAGGATGGGACGGGCGCGATCGACAAAGTACCCACGCACAGCCAGCGATGTTTTCGATGCAGCGGACGCGAGCAGCGCGCCAGCCCGATACAAAGGTGCCGCAGTCAGAGAACGTGTTCAACGACCATCACACAGTCGTGCAAGCTGGAGCACCGTTGGCCAAACGCTTGGATCTCAAGCCGGGCGATCCAGCAAAAACGCTCGGCATCGGTCATCGATTCAACGCCGTCGTTGCAGACCGGCAGGGAATGCTTGTTCTCCGATTCACCGATCGGTGACTGTCGGAGGATGCATCCATCAGCCGGTGATCGCTACTTCGCCGTCGGCATCACGAACTCCGCCCCCTTCGGCGTGCTCTCCGGCCAGCGCTGCATGATCGATTTCTGCTTGGTGTAGAAGCGCACGCCTTCCTCGCCGTACGCATGCATGTCGCCGAACAGGCTGCGCTTCCAGCCGCCGAAGCCGTGCCAGGCCATCGGCACGGGGATCGGCACGTTGATGCCGACCATGCCGACCTGCACGCGGCGGCCGAACTCGCGCGCGACGTGGCCGTCGCGGGTGAAGCAGGCGACGCCGTTGCCGAACTCGTGCGCGTTGACCAAGTCAAGCGCTTCGCCGAAGTCCTTCACGCGCACACAAGCCAGGACCGGGCCGAAGATCTCTTCCTTGTAGATGCGCATGTCGGGCGTCACGTCGTCGAACAGGGTGCCGCCCATCCAGAAGCCGTCGTCGCAGCCCTTGCCCGCATCCGAGCCACGGAAGATGCGGCCATCGACGACGAGCTTGGCGCCTTCCTTTTCACCCTGCGCGATGTAGCCGGTGATCTTCTCGTGCGCGGCGGCTGTGACGATCGGGCCCATCTCGGCGTCGAGCTCGGTGCCGTTCTTGATCTTCAGCGTGCGGGCGCGTTCGGCGAGTTTCGGCATGACTTGGTCGGCTGCAGCGCCGACCAGGACGGCCACCGAGATCGCCATGCAGCGCTCGCCGGCGGAGCCGTAGGCCGAGCCGATCAGCGCGTCCACCGCCTGGTCGATGTCCGCATCGGGCAGCACGACCAAGTGGTTCTTCGCGCCGCCGAGTGCCTGCACCCGCTTGCCGTGGCGCGCGCCGGTCTCGTAGATGTGGTTGGCGATCGGCGTGGAGCCGACGAAGCTGATGGCTTTCACATCGGGGTGTTCGAGCAGCGCATCGACCGCCTCCTTGCCGCCTTGCACGACGCCGAACACGCCGTCGGGCAGGCCGGCCTGTTTGAGCAGATCCGCGATCAGCAGGGAAGGGCTCGGGTCGATCGGACTGGGTTTGAGGACGAAGCAGTTGCCGCACGCGATCGCGACCGGGAACATCCACATCGGCACCATCACGGGGAAGTTGAACGGCGTGATGCCGGCGACCACGCCGAGCGGCTGGCGCAGCGTCCAGTTGTCGATGCCCGTGGAGACCTGATCGGTGAAGTCGCCCTTGAGCAATTGCGGGATGCCGCAGGCGAACTCGACGATGTCGATGCCGCGCGCGACTTCGCCTTGCGCATCGGTGAACACTTTGCCGTGTTCGGCGGTGATCGCGTGGGCCAGTTCGTCGCGATGTTCGTTCAACAACTGCAGGAACTTGAACATCACGCGCGCGCGGCGCAGCGGCGGCGTGTCGGCCCAGGCCGGAAACGCGGCCATGCCGGCGGCGACCGCGCGGTCCACGTCGGCCTTGCCACCCAGCGCGACCCGGCCGGTGACGGCGCCCGTAGCAGGATTGGTCACATCCTGCGCGTTGGCGGATTCGGATGCCAGCTTGCGGCCGGCGATGTGGTGATCGATCTGGGTGATGCTCATGATGGTCCTTAAACGCCGGACAGTGGCCGGCCAATTCGATTTTGAGAACAAACGGATGGCCGATGCGGGAATGCGGCTTTCGACGGATCGGTTCCTGGGCTTCGGTGCCAAACTGGTCCTGGACGCAGCATTTGACTACACCTGTAGCTGCGGATTTAATAGCTGACGGTATATCTCCGGGCTACCGCGGCCACAGCACCCAGAGCTTCAACGGCTGTTTGAGCCGCCCAGCGAAGTCGGCCGCCTGCGCGCCCCAGCCGGCGAAGTAGTCGGCGCGCACCGGCCCGGTGATCGCGCTGCCGGTGTCCTGCGCGAGCACGAGCCTTTGCAGGTTCGCGGTCTGGCCAGACGACGCAAGCCAGACCGGCGTGCCGTACGGAATGCTGTTCGGGTCGACCGCGATCGAGCGGCCCGGCGTGAGTGCCACGCCTTGCGCGCCTTTCGGGCCGAACGCGGCGTCCTGCGGCGGCAGCGGCTCTTCGCGGAAGAACACCACGCGCGGATTCGCCCACAGCATTTCTTGCACGCGCTGCGGGTTGCGCAGCACCCAGGCCTTGATGCCGGGCCATGTCGCATCCCGAATCGCGCCCTGATCCAGCAGCCAGCGGCCGACGCTCATGTAAGGTTGGTCGTTGGTCGCGGCATAGGCCAGCCGCACCAGTTTCTGGCTGCCGTCGGCTTCCGTGATGCGCACGCGGCCCGAACCCTGGATCTGCAGCACCAGCGCATCGAGCGGGTCGGACAGCCAAGCGATTTCGCGGCCGGCCAGCGCGGCGCGCGCCTGCGGCAACGTCTCCATCTGCTGGCGCGTAAACCAGGGCTGGCGTGGCACCAGCCCGGCCGGTGGCCGGTACAGCGGCACCGCAAAGCCGGTCAGCGGCGTGCGGGAAGCGTCCAGCACAGGCTCGTAATAGCTTGTCAGGAGTCCGTCGGTGACGCCCGAAACGGGCTCCACACGGTACGGCTGCAGCCGCGCCATCATCCAGTCGCGCTGCTCGTCCGGCGTGCCGATCGACAGGCTGCGCACCTCGGCGCACAGCGGCGCGAACGTCGGCCCCGGGCGCTCGCAGCTTTTGATCCAGGCGTTCCAGGCTTCGAACAGCTGGTCTTCGCCCCAGCCCGGCAGCTCAGTCCAGTCGACTGCGGTCCAGCGACTGCCGCCGCGCCCCTGCAACTGCGGCGGTGCCGCCGGGGCGCCGCGTGCGGGCGGTGTGGCGACCGGTGCCGACGTTGGCGGCACAGCGGGGGGTGCAGAACCGCACGACGCGAGCAGCGTTCCTACAATGAGCAACGTCGCAAGCAGAGGTAACAATCGATTCATGTGGGTGATTTTGCTCGAAGCCGCCGGTGCATTGATGCTGTTGGTGCTGATCGTCTGGTGGACGATGTTCAGCGGCCGGGACAAGGGCGAACTGCGGCCGGAGGCACCTGAGTCGCCGCCACCCGGGCGGCTGCCGAAGCCCGATGACACCGATTCGTTGAAGTAGTCGATGCGGCGCGGGCGGCACGTGCAGGGGGTGGTGCGTGGCCGGCGGCTTGATTGCGTTCGCCGGCCGATTGCAGCCGAGGGATTGCCGATCAACGTCGGGTGTCGGCCGCCAATGGATCGCCCTGCTGGGCAGCGGTATCGATCGACAACGGACGCGGGATTTTGGTGATGCGCGGGTCGCTCCAGGTGCCGTCGATCTGAAATTCCTGCGTCGCCGCACGCGACAGCGGCTTGCGCAGAAAATATTGCGCCAGGAACGTGCCCAGGCCGAGCGCCGGATTGATCACGGTGGCCACCAGCGCCGCGGTGCCGGCGTCGATCTCGGGCACCACCACCACTTTCAGCGATTGCGTCTCGGACGCGATGTCGGCGCTGCCGTCCATCAGCACGGCAGCACTCGCACCTTTCATCTGCAGGTTGTTGCTGCTTGCCACGCCGCGCGCGACCAACACGTCGCCGCGCACGAAGTCGAACGCGAAGCCGGCGCTGAACAGATCGCGAAAGTCGAGCGACAGCCGGCGCGGCAGCGTCTGCAGGCTCAGCACGCCCAACAGCTTGGCCAGGCCCGGGTCGGCCTTCATGAACTGCCCGGCGGTCACGTCGAGGTGAAAGCGCCCACCGAGCGTCGGGTAGTCGAGCGCCGTCGGCGCGCCGTTCCATAGCAGCCAGCCGAGCATCTCGCCGCGACCTTGCCGCACCACGTCCTTCATCCCGAAGCGTTCGAGCAGCCGACCCGAATCGGTCAGTTCGAGCTTGAAGTCGAGCGCGGTGCGTTCCTGCGCGCGCTGGTGGCCGACCGCAGGGTGCTCGACCGCTGGCGGCTGCGTCCAGCGGCCTTGGGCGGTGAACACCGCTTCGGGCACGGTCAGGCGCAGCTTGTTGAGCAACCATGCGCGCGCCGCGCCGGCGGTTGCGGGCTGGTTCGTCGCGTCGATTTCGAGCCGGCCCAGGTCGCGGCCGTGCAGCTCGAACCGGTCGACCGTCACGTCGAGCGCCGGCAACGGTCCGGCTGGCCGGTCGTTGCGCGTGGGCGTCGGCGAAGCGATCGACGGGGACTGGTCCGGGTCGGACAGCTTGAGCCGCGACAGGCGCGCCAGCACGCGGCCCGGTCCGCCATCGGTGCCCTCCTGAAATTCGAGCCGCCCGGTCAGTTCGTCCGCCTGCGCGGTGCTGCGCCAGACCGCTCCTTCGCGCGTGCCGTCGAGCGACAGGCGGTGCAAGTCGATGTGTTCTGTTTCCAGCGTGCCGATGCGAATCTGCCACTGCGCGGGCCAGTAACTGCGCAGCGCAGCGGATGCGGCGGCGGTGGTCACCGGGCCCGTCTTGGCACGGACGCCCGGCTGGGCGTCCTGCTGCTGCAGCAAGTCCAGTGCGTCGCTCCAGCCGTCCCAGGAAAAGCGAGCGAGGTCCACCTTCGCGGCCACGCCGGACGCGGGGCTGGGCGGCGCAACCGATGCCGGCGGGCCGAGCGCGATGCTGCCGCTCAGGACCTTGGCCTGATCGCCGTTCAACGCGCGCCGATAGCGCACGGAGCCCACTTCGCCCAGACTCAGCGCGATCTGGTCTTGTGCGGCAGCGGCACCGGTTGCACCCGCGCGGTCGAACACCGGTGTACTCTCATAGCGCAGCGGCAACGCAGCGTCGGCCGGTTTGCCGAGCGGCGCGGGCAACGCGATCGCCACGCCGCGCAAATCGCTCGTCACCGTGAGTTCCGTTCCGCCGCGCAGGATGCGCAGTCGGGCGTCGTAGTCGGTCGTGCCTTCCAGCACATGCGCTGCTCGGGTGAGCAGTCCGGCGTCGGCCGCCGCGCGCAGGCCCTGCGCGCTCGCGCTGCCGCGTGCACGCAACTCGACCAGCGCGGCGGACAGCCCGCTGTCGCTGCGGCCTGTCGTGCTGGTGCCGCCGTCGATGCGCACCGGCCCGCCGAACAGTTGCGCATCGGCGCCTGCAATCTGAAAGCCGCGTTCGCTGAACGCCACCTCGCCGTGCACGTGGTGCAGTTGCGGCCCATCGGCGTCCATCCGCAAGTCGTTGTCGGCCAGTACCAGACTGCCCTGGACGCCGGTGCGCTCGAGCTGGTCGATCGGCAGCGTGAGCCGGACCTTCAGCTCCGCGCTGCCGCTGCCGCCCGCGTTGCGCAACGCGTGGTCCAGCATCGCATCGATCGGTGTGCTGCGCAGGGTTTTCAGCAATTCGGACAACGGCGCCCGCGTGTTCGCATCGACGACCGCGATCGGCCGGTCGAAGTCCGCGATCGATGCGCTCGCGTTTGCGATCCCCAACGCCGCTGGTCCGCTGCCCAGGCGGCCGCGCGCGCGGTTCACCTGCAGCGACACCCGGTCGAGCACCAGCTCGCCATTCATCTGCGTGAGCGCCGGCCACGGCAGTTCGCCGGCCGGCTGCGAGCCGGACGGCGCATAGACGAACGTCGCATCGCGCAACTGCGCAGTCAGCCGGAACTGCCCGCGCCTGGTGTCCACAAACGGAAAGTCGCGCAGTGCGCCCTTGACCTGAAAGCGCACGGCGTTCGCACTGCCGGCCGTCAACGCATCGCGCAGGTAGCGACGCACCGGCGCCGGCAGCTCCAGCGGCAGGTAGCGGTGCAGCCGTGCGACGTTGCCACGCTCGAGCGTGCCGTCGAGCTCAATCGCGCCGGGCGATGCGCTGGCAGGGCTTGCGGAAAGGCTCGCCGTCGCTGCAGCAGACGCGCCAGACGACGCAGTGCTTCTGGAAGCGGTGGCCGCACGCGGCGCATCGCTGCGCCAACGCACTTGCGCGCTGCCGGCCGCATCGGCGTTGGCAAATTTCAGATCTTGCGCGCTCACCTCCCAGCCGCCGCCCTGCCGCTGCCAGCGCACGGTGGCGTCGAGTTGCATGAACGGCACGGTCGGCTCTTCGAAGATGCCCGGGAACGTGGCACTGCCGCCTGCCATGCGCAGCGTGGCGTGCCCACCGTCCTGATTCAAATCGAACGACGCATCGGCACCGCGCATGCCTGGCACGCCGAGGTTGGTGCGGACGCCCGCGCGCGGTGCAGTCGGCTGCGCGGCGAATTCGATGCCGGATGCCCGACCACTGGCCCGATAGCGCGGCGGCGGAAACGCAGCGCCGGGCCCGGTCCAGCCGACATGGAACGCGTCGAGCATGCCCTTCGGTGCCAGCCGCGCGAGCGCGACACGCATGTCGGCCGAGATGGGCAGCGCACGGGAGAGTTTTGCGAGTTGCGCGATGTCGATGCGGTCCGCGTCGAACGTATTCGATGGAGGCGCCGTCGTCGAGCCCCCGCGCTGCTGGCCGAACGCCAGCATGCTGCCGGGCCAGCGCACGCCGTCGCCGTCGACCAGCGCGAGTTCCCGGGCCTGCCACGTAGTGCGTCCAGCGTCCAGCCGCTGCCAGTCGAGCCGACCGTCGAGCCGACGCAACGTCAGGGGCGCCGGCGCGTCGGGCACGCGCAGGCTCAGATCCGCCACCCGCACATCGGCGCTTGCATTCGACCACTCGGAGTTCTTCAAGTCGGCCCAGACGCGCAGCGAGCCTGTGCCGTGGTCGGGTGCCGGTGCAACGCCGATCAGCGTAGCCAGTGCCGCCAGATCGGTGGGCGGCAGGTCCGCATGCACTTGGCCGTTCCAGTGGCGCCAGCGCGTGGCTTGCGTGCTGAGCAGCGGTGCCCGCAGTTCGGCGACGAACGTCAGTGCTCGGGCGACGCGCTCGCTGGCGCTGGCGTTGGCGCGCGTCTCATCATTTGCGCCATTGCCATCGACCACACCGCGTTGCAGGTCGAGTTGCGCATCCAGCCGCGCGGCATGGCGCCGCCCCTGGTTGTGCATTGAAAACCGCAGGTCGTCGAGTCGCAACGCCGGCGTGGCTGCGGCAGACGCATCGGTTTGCGCAGCCGTGCGCGTCAGCCGAACACTGCCGCGGTCGATGCGCAGTTCGGGCTGCGCCAGCAACCAGTCGAGCGCGGGATTCGAGCCCGCCGCGCCGCCGGGCGTGCCCGCATCCGTCCCGAAGCGCAAATCCCCAAGCGCAAACCCACCGTCGGCCAGTCGCTCGAGCCGCACCTGCGGTGCGTCGAGCACGATTTGCTCGACACCAAGCCGCCACAGCGACAACGCCGACACCGACACCGTCGCGCGGTCGACGGTCAGCGGCGTGCGGCCGTCCGCGCCGAGCAGCGCCACATCGTGCAGTTCGAACGACGGCAGCAGGCCCGACGAATGGGCGTTGATGCGCCCGATCTTCAACGGCGCGCCGAGCGCCTGGGAGGCGCGCGCTTCCAGCCAGGGACGCCAATCGTCGATTCGCGGCACAATGAATCCGTGCAGCAACGCGGCCGTCAGTCCGAAAGCAAGCCAACCGCCAAGCGCCAGGCCGAACAGCCAACGGCTCAACCCGGCGTACGCGCGCAAGGCACGTGATGGGTTGGCTGTCGGGTCGGGTGTGTGCATTCGGTACCGGAAAACTTCCAGCGGAAATTATGACCTTCGACCGCAACGCGGTGGCTTTGCCATCGGCAACGTCCGCCGCGGCTGCTTCCGTCCAGCACAGCCGCTTCATCCAGCGGCTGCATCGCCGTTATGCCGAAGAACTGAACTGGCTGCCGCCGGGCGCGCCCTCGGCGGACGTGCTGCAGGCCGGCTTCGACGCGCTGCGCGCTCGCGGCGACGAGCTGGGCGTCGCGTTGCGGGTGTTGCGCCAGCTGACGATCGAGCGGCTGGCCCGGCTCGACTGCGAGCAGCACGCCGAGCTCTCGGTGGTCACGCACGGCATGACCGAGCTGGCCGAATTCGCGCTCGACCAAGCGGCCACAGCGGTCCAGCAGCAGCTCGATGCGCTGCACGGCGCGCCGCTGGACGCACGTGGCCAGCGAGTGCAGCTGTGGATCGTCGGCATGGGCAAGCTCGGCGCGCGCGAGCTGAATGTGTCGAGCGATGTGGACCTGATCTATGTCTATCACGCCGACGGCGAAACCGCCGGCAACGCGGCGGGTGAGGCCGCATCTCCAACCACGAATACTTCGGCAAAGCCGCACAACAGATCGGGCGGCTGATCGGCGAGGTGACCGAGCACGGCTTCGTGTTCCGCGTCGACTTGGCGCTGCGGCCAAACGGCAATTCGGGGCCGGCCGCGATCTCGCTGCCCGCGCTGGAGGAATATTTTCATGCGCACGGCCGCGAATGGGAGCGCTTCGCGTGGCTGAAAAGCCGTGTGGTGGCGCCGCGCGCCTGCGTGGACGACGGCGGCGCGCAGGCGCTGCGCGGCGCGGTGCTGCCGTTCGTGTTTCGTCGCTATCTCGACTACAACGTGTTCGACGCGCTGCGCGTGCTGCATCGCCAGATTCGCGAACATGCGGCCCGGCGCTGTGCGGGCCGCCCCGAGCGCGCCAACGATGTGAAGCTGTCGCGCGGCGGCATCCGCGAGATCGAATTCATCGTGCAGCTGCAGCAGGTGGTGCGCGGTGGCCAGTATCCGGAGTTGCGCACGCGCCCGACGCTGCAGGCGCTGCAACGCCTCGAAGGCGCCAACCTGATGCCGTCGGCCACCGCCGCGGCGTTGGCTGCGGCCTACGTGTTTTTGCGTCGGGTCGAGCATCGCATCCAGTACCTCGACGACCAGCAGACGCATGTGCTGCCCACGCGAGACGATGACCTGTCGTGGATTGCGCAGACGCTCGGTCACGCCAACGGCAGCGACTTTCTCGAGCAGCTCGATTCGCACCGCGAGCGTGTCGCGCGCGAGTTCGACGCCTTGCTTGGCAGCGCGTCGCATCCGTGCCTGAGCGGGTTGTGCAAGCTGGGCGCAGAAGGCGCGCAGCCGACCGTGCTGCTGCTGGAGGGGCTGCTCGGCCAGCTGCCGCCCGCCGTCGCTGCGCGCGTTGCGCAGTGGCAGGACCACCCGAGAGTGCAGGCACTTCGCGACGATGCGCGCACACGGCTGCTGCGGATCGTGCAGCGCACCGCGCAGTGGCTGCTGGACGGCAGCGTGAACGAGGTCGGGGCGCTCAGGCTGATCGACTGGATCGAACCGCTGCTGCGGCGCGAAAGCTATCTGGCGCTGCTGCTCGAGCGCCCCGTGGTGCATCAGCGGCTGCTCCACCTGCTGGGTGCGGCGAAGTGGCCCGCACGTTATCTGCAGCGGCATCCGGGCGTGATCGATGAGCTGGCCAACGATGCGATGCTGCAACAGCGATTCGTGCCGGCCGACTACGAGCGCGAACTGGAAGCGCGCCGCGCGTCGCTTGCGGTGACCGAACAGGACGACGAAGAAACGTTGATGAACGTGTTGCGCCGCGCGCATCACGCGGAGCTGTTCCGCACGCTGGCGCGCGACCTGGAAGGCAGGTTGCGCGTTGAGCAGGTCGCCGACGACCTGAGCGCGTTGGCCGATGCGACGCTGGCGGTGACTGCGCGCTGGTGCTGGCAGCGCGTGAAGAACCGGCACCGCGACGCGCCGCAGTTTGCGATCCTCGGCTACGGCAAGTTGGGCGGCAAGGAACTCAGCTACGGCAGCGACCTGGACATCGTGTTCGTGTTCGACGACGAGGACGAGCGCGCGCCCGAGATCTATGCCGCGTATGTGCGCCGCATCATCAACTGGCTGTCGGCCAAGACGGGTGAGGGCGACCTGTTCGAGATCGACACCGCGCTGCGGCCGAACGGCAACTCCGGCATGCTGGTCACGAGCTTCACCGCGTTTGCCAACTACCAGGAACGCCGCGGCAGCAACACCGCCTGGGTCTGGGAGCACCAGGCGATGACGCGTGCGCGCTTCGTGCTCGGTTTGGAAGCGTTGCGCGCCCGCTTCGATGCGGTGCGCGAGCGCGTGGTCACGGCCGAGCGCGACGAGGCCGCGCTCAAGCGCGAGATCGTCGCGATGCGCGAGAAGGTGCGCGCCGCGCGGCCGGTGCGCGCAAGCCGATTCGACGTGAAGGACAGTCGGGGTGCGATGCTCGATGCCGAATTCGCGGTGCAATTTCTGGTGTTGGCGCACAGCGCGCGGCATGCGAGTTGATCCCGAACCTCGGCAACATCACGCTGCTGCGGCTGGCCGAAGACGCCGGGCTGCTGCCACCCGGCGTGGGTCGCGCGGCCGGTGACGCCTACCGCACCTTGCGCCGCATCCAGCACGAGGCGCGGCTCGACGAGCGGCCGAGCTGGGTCGAGGCGGCCGAATGCAAGTCGGAGCGCGACGCGATCCTGGCGCTCTGGAAGCACACGCTGGGCGACTGAAGCGGCAGCTACTATTCGTGTAGCTGAATTCGATTGCTGGATGCCGGAGGCGCGGCATTTTTGTGTGAAAAATCCATGGAACGGCTTGACCCGTGCGACGCTGACCTTGGCGCGAAGACCGGGCGAAATGCGACGGCAATCAACAGTGCCAGCAACGGATCGGTGATCTCGGCCGTACGGCCGGGAATCGACATCTGAAGCCATTCGATGCACGCGAGTTCGACGGCAACGGCCAGGCCCGCGCTCCACCAGCGCGCACCCGCCGCGGTGAGCACCACGACCATGCCGCCGTAGAGATAGCACTTCTCGATCAAGCTCGCGGTGTTCATCACCATGCTGCCGGACAGCATGCCAGCAAACGGCAGCCACAGAAATTTGTGCTCCGCCGTGGCATCGAATCGGTAGGGTGCCAGGCCGGAAGCGGCGACGCTGACGGCCAGCAGCAGCAACAGGCGCCAGCGCGACGGCGCATCGTCGGCAGCCAGCCAGCGTCGCAGTCCGATCGCTGCCGCGAGCCCGACCCCATTTGCCGGCGACACGCTGTTGCCAAGAAAAAGCGGCTCCATCATCAGGATCAGCATCGCACAGGCAACCGCCTGCCCACGTCCGCTCGACAGTCGGCCCAGCGGCCCGTGGCGCGCTAGCCAGAACCACAGCGTCCAAGCTGCCGCATCGTGCAGCGCGCGCGGCGCGTCCAGCCAGGACATGCCGTGAGCGAGCGGCCGAAGCGCGCCCCTCAGATTGGCGACATCGAATGTCGGCACCCAGGGAAACCAGCGATATCCGAGCCACAGCAGCATCAGCAGCGCCGCGACCGGCCAGAGCGGAGAGTCAAGGTTCGTTCGGAGCCCATGCGCGGCGAACACTTTTCTCGACGCAAAGGCGAACGCGACACCGAGCAGCAGGCCGACGGTGTTGAACACCGCGTCGGAGCCGCTCGGATCCCGCGACGGATACCAGAACTGCAGGTATTGCAGCAACCAGGCAAGCACGACCGCGCCAGCGATCCAGCCAAGCTGTCCCAGCGGGTGCTTCGACAGCGACGGAACGACAGCCCCCAGCGGCACGAAAAGCAGCACGTTGCCGGCGACGTCCGCGGCCGACAGACGCGCGGGCCACGCACCGAGCAAGTGGTGCAGGTCTCCCCATCCGGTCTGGTGTGGCACGTAGTCGAACGGAAACATCGAGCCATACCCGATCAGCAGCAGCAGAAACGCCGCCAGCAGGCGCGCGTGCATCGCTTGGCCTCAGGCGTCGGGCAACGGCCGCTTCGCACCGACGCCGTTCATCGCGGTTTCGCCTGTCGGGGGCTGTACCACCAGCGCGACCATCAGAAGCAGATAGAACAGCAGTGCGACCCGTGGCACATCGAGCAGACTGTCGAACAGACCGACGACGATGAAACCGGTCAGACCTGCCGCCAATGCAGGCGCAAGCGGTGCGCGGCGGGCACGACCGAAGGTCACGCGCCAGAACGCCGCCAACAGCAGCAGTGCGAACAGACACAGGCCGAGCACGCCCTGATCGAACAGGACATTCAGGAACATGTTCTTCATGTGCCATGGCAGATGGAGTCGGTCGCTGGAGAAAAACCAATGCGCCATGCCGTCTGTGAAATCGCCGTTTTCCAGCAATTCCTTGCCCGAACCGTCGACCAGCGCAACGGAACGCAGATCGACCAGGCCTTCCGCGCTTGCGACTGCCAGGGAAAACATGATGGGTCTCGGTGCCCACCAATCGCCGCGCGTCGGCGCTGCGCCGGTCAACTTCAGCGCCACGTTCTGCCATTGCCCGGATCGGGCCGGCAGTCTGGTGCTTCCCACCAGACATCCGCCGTCATAGAGCAACTGTTTGGCACAGACCTCGAAATGCAACTCGGCATCGTGCTGGCTGCGCACTTGGGCGCGGACCAGCACGGGCGACATGGGCGCTGCCACACGCTGCGAAATCCGCAGCAGCTCGCCCCAGCCCATCATGTGCTTGCCGGCACTCAGGCGCAAATAAGGCCGGCCGTCGCTGTCGTCGACCCGCCGGTAGTCGCCCGGATGATCGATCGCGGACCGGAAAAAATAATTGTTCGCAGGAAATCGCCCGAGACCCTTGCCGAATATCCAGTCGGCTGTGCTCGACAGCATCGTCAGCCCTTCACGCCAGTGCGTGAATCGGTCGTCGAGATCCTTGCCGCCGGTGGCAAAGCGTCCGCTCATGTAGGCGCCGCCGCCGATGACGGCCACCACCAGCGCACTTGCCAGCGTCGCGCCCAAGGCGCTGGCGCGCCAGCGCAGCGAGGCCGGCACGACCGGCCAGCCCAAGTCGCGCACAAGCCACCGTCAGCAGCACCAACCCGACCAGCACGATCACCGCGTCCTGCAGTGCCGCCGCGCCGCCCCAGTGTTCGGCCACCAGTGCCATCCCGGCGCCGGTCAGGACCAGGCAGGCGAGCTGCAACACGGTCGTGCGCGAAGCCGAGGACGGCGGCGCTGCGCGCGCCGTAGCAGCTGCGCGCCCGCCAGCCCGAGCACGCCGCCACGGCGGCCGCAAAACGAAATAGGCGCCTTTGGGCAGCAGGAACGTCACCAGAACGGCCAGCGCAGACAGCAGGCCGCCAGCAGCCGAGCGCCAAAGTCCACTGGCCGCCGCGCAAGCCGCGCAGCGATGGCGCAACGGCCAGCCAGGCAGCCATCGCGCCGAGCACGGCCAGCATGCCGCGATAGCCGCTGGTCGGGAAACATGAAGAAGAGCGCAACCGAAAAGCCGATGACCAGCAGCAGCGCAGAGCCGAAGGTGCCGGTCACGGCCAGCCCGAGCCGGCTCGGTTGCGCGCCGTCGATTCTGCGCCCGCCACCAAAGCGCCAGCACGATCAACGCGGCGATCGGCACCGCCAGGTACACGCCCCGTCGAGAACGTGGTGATGCACGAATACGTCCCCAGCCCCAGCGCCAGCGAGCCGCGCCGGCGAACGTCAGCGCCGAGCGTGCCGTCAGCAGCGCGTGCAGCGCAAACGGCATCGTCAACGCCAAAAACCCGTCGAGTGCCGCGCCGCCGACATGCATCTCCCAGAACAGGCCGGTCGTGCGGTAGTCGCTGGAGAAATTGAGCAGACCGGTAAACGCCATGCGTTCCCAAACCGTTGCGAGCGCCGCCAGCAAGCAACCCCGCGCTCAGGCCGGCCAGCAGGTGGCGTTCGGCCATTTGCGGCGCTCTCGCGAGTGCAGACCCACAGAAGCGGCAGCAACAGCGTGGCCAGCAGGAAACTCTTGCCGATGCGCACGCTGTTCATCGGCTGCAGATATCCTTGAAACCAGCCGAAATCAAATCCACCGGCGTCGGTGAAGCCACGCTGCATCGCGATCAGCAGTGCGGTGCCGAACGACAGCAGCAGCAGCCAGACCAGCACCGACACCGAGCTGCGCCGGCTGCCGTGTCGCTGCCGGCTGTTCGTCTGCCCGGGTGCCGTGCGCTTACGCTGCATCAGTCCGAGCCCGAGGCGTGCGTAGCCGCCGGCCGCGACAGCCAGCACCAGCAGGTCAAATTCCTCGAATGTGATCCAGCCGCTGTAGGGCGCAAATCCAATGACCGGCAGCAATGCGGGGATCAGCGCCAGCCAGGCCGACGGGAACAAGCCCGCAAGCAGCGTGAACGCAGCGAATGCGACCGGCATCGCAGGCGTGGCAATCGGGTAGTGCAGCGCCAGCCAGCCGCCTGCCGTCGACGCCACCAGCGCAAGCACGGCCGCTGCAGCGCGGAACGCCGGCTTGTGGCCGGGCCCCCGTGCGACAGCAACCGGGCTGGAACGGGATGCCGGACGGCGAGGTGTCGCGGCGTCTGCATCGATCCCCATACGGGCGCGTATGGGCTCGCGCGCGGAATCCATTGGAGTCGACATCGGAATTCGGTTGGACGCGTCGAGCGCGCATGGATTGATGGTTCGGTTTGGCGCCGGTGCATCGGGTCGCCAGCGCTGTCGCTGTGCATTTGACCTGATTTCACGCGCGATCAAGGCCGCAGTCCCAATGGGTCGATGTTCTGCTTTGCTGTGGACGTGCTGATTCAGCAAAGTCGGCCAAGCCCACCGCGCTGTTGCCCAAAGGCCAATGGGTCATCGTGTGGAGACTGGTTTTTCGGTCGCCGGCCGACCTCGTCTGCAAGGCGGCTCGCAGCAGCAACATACTCGCTTCATCTGTCGGACGGAACCACTTCACCGTCGGTTTCGCCACAATGTGACGTCGCGCGTTGCGTCGAACACGATTGTGATTCGTGAACGGCGACGACCGGCCTCGAATCCGCAGCAGGATGCGCGGCGCTCGGGCGGGATTCGGTAAAAACGCCCGAACGATCGATCGACGTTGGCTGGAAGATTGCAATGGAGGAATGCAGCAGCGCGTCGGGCACGTGTCCTGGGTCAACCGCACTGCCGCCAGCGTGGCGCAGCCAAGGGCCCAGCCGATGTTCATGAGCACCACCGGCCAGACCAGCCGGGCCGGTGGTTGCACCGCAAAAGTCAGTGCGAGCAGCAGCACGACGAAGCTGGCGATGAGCAGGCCAGGAGCAGGCCGGACTCCAGCAGCAAGGCGCAAGGCAGCGGCAGCAACTTGGCGAGTCAGCCGGGGGCCGCGAGGCCCAGCAGCAGCACGGACTTGAGCAGACGGCAGGGAAGAAGGGTTTGCCTGGAGCGACTCCTCGAATTTGGGCTTGTGACAAAGCCGATTCGTTTGGCGCCCCGACCGATCCCCGAGGATTCGGCCGAGTTGCCGTGTCGCATCACCCAGTGTGTTGCTCGCATTGCCGCCGGTCGATTGCCTCGCAGGCCATCGCCACCGGCGCGCGCGCAGCGACAGGCGCCGGTGGTAAGCGCGGCGCGTTGTGCGCGTGATCGGCACAAACAGCAGCGCGTTGCCCGCCGTGTGCAAACGCGAAAGCCCTTGCGGTCGGTCGCGCAGCGACTGCACAAAGTCGCCGAGCGCGGACCGGTGCGCGCCGTGGTCAAACGGATGAATCGAGCCGCACGCGATCGGCGCACGAGCCTGCATCGGCAGGGCGACCCTGCCCGCGCGCGGCGCCCCCGCAGTGGCCGCTGCGGCAATGGTGACGCACGGCTCATCGGCATGGCGCCCATGCGTTGCCTACGGGCATGCAGACGAAATCAAGGCATCGTGCGCTGATCGGCGCCCACCCACATCGGCGGGCCGTGCAGGGGCAGCAACTGTAGCGGGTGCAGATACTGGGCGCGTGGCACCAGTTCGGTGTTCCATTCCGGGTCGGGCAGCGCTTGCCAGGTCAATTCGGCCGCCGGCTGATGCAGTCGCCAGTCGTGGCGCGACGGCAGCGCAAACGCATCCCGGTTCACCCGCGGATTGTGGTGCAGCAGGGCGGTGTCATCGACTTGCATGCCGCCCTGGCCGACCAGCAGGTTGTTGGAGACGACCACGCGGTCGGCGCCGGCAGCCACCCGCACGAACGTGCCGCCGAAGCGGACGTCGTTGACCAGCGTGTTGTTGCCCATGATCAGACGGTTCACCGCCCACCGGTAGCCCTCGGCGCCGAACGAGACGATCACGGAATTCTCGGTCGCGCGCTGCTGTTGGATCACGTTGCCGACCAGCAGCGCCGAGCCGCCGTTGGGAAACTCGACCTCGTAGCTCGCGCGCCCGCCGCTCTCGTCGGTCAGTCGGTTGAACGCGATGCGGTTGATCTGCGCGCGACTCTTCAGCAGATGGCCGACGCCCGCGTGGTGAAAGTAGCTGCCGGTCACCGTCAGCTGGTGGATCGAACCCACATACAGGTTGTGGCCCCACCGCCCGTCGACGTGGCTGTAGGCGAACTCGCTCGCCTCGACCGTGAGCGTGGACTTTGCATCGGCCTCGCCACCGCTGGTCAGCAGGCCCATCTGGTTGCCCCAGAACAGGCAGTTTCGCAGCCGCAGGTTGCCCGCCTCGAAACGGATGCCGGCGCCGTTGCCGTCGTCCACTTTTGCGCCGATGAAGTCGACATTGCGGATGTCGAAGTCCCCACCCCGGATGACCCAGATGGCTTTGCCTTCCGCCGCACGACCGTCTGCGAACAGGCGCGCGGCACCGCCCACGCCGCGAACGATCAGCCGCTTCTGCTCCCACACCGCCACGTCGCCGTGGTAGTCGCCGGCTTCAATCTCGACGACATCGCCGTCCTTGGCCAACGCGGCCGCGTTGGCAATGCGCAGCGTGCCGTGGGGGCCGACGTGCCAGACTTTGGCGCCCGCAGGCACCGACCCCGGTTCGGCGATGTCGGCCGGCCCGCGCCGCGGCGGCGGTGCAGGAACCAGGAACGGCTGGCGCGCGCGTTCTTGCACCGTCGGGGCGCCCAGCTTCTCGCGCAAATACCCCTCGATCGGTTGAACCACAGTTTGCAATTGCGGATACTCATCCAGGCGCACGTCGGCGTAATCCATCAATTCACCCGGGGTGCGGCCACTGCAGAGGTAAGCCCAGTACGCGACGGCGCCGACCGCTGCACAACTCCCCACGACCAGCCACGCGAGCGACCACGACCGCCCGGCGGACCTTCTCATGGGTATTGCGCTTCGATTCGTCTGCGCCGATGCCGTTTTTCAAGCGATGACAAGAACATTTCGTTCGTACAGGGCAGGGGTGGTTGCGAATGAGAGCGATGCGAAGCGTTTCGGCAGCGAAGCACAGCACACCACTGGCAGCAACGCCGTATGGCCGACGAGGCGCTCCTGTCGGCGATCCACGGTGGGAGCAGCTGCTTCATGCTCGCGCGCTTGGTGCCGCTGCCTTCGATGGCGGCATGGGGGAGGCTAGCGCAGAACGTGCGACAGCGGATCCACTGCATCGACCGGCAATGCCTGGTCATGCAGACACGAAGTTCATGGTGTGTGCAGTCGGGCCGAAAGGCCTGCGACGCGCATGCGTTCACCTCCGCGGCGGCAAGATTTCATGGACCACGTCGATGCGCGCACCAGCGGCGATGCAGCGCCGGCTGGCGGCGTTGCCCCATTCGCCTCATTGACAAGGCCCATCGCAAGGCGGGCGATCCGGGCGGCCAACGCTGCAGCTGGGCGTTGCGTTCAGGAAGTGAGCGCAGCGGCCACCTGCAGTGGTGCCGGTGTGGGGGCAGCCGTGCCCGTCATCGGTGCCATCGGTGCCCTCGGCGGGTCGGTGGCCGACACCACGCAGTCGCGGCCAATGTGCTTGGCGGTGTAGAGCGCCGCGTCGGCTTGATGCAGCGCCACCGCCCATTCGTCCAGCCGGCGCACCAGTGGCGAGATGCCGACGCTGATCGTGCAATGCACCGTGTAGCCACCGATTTCGATCGGCAACGCCGCCACCGCTGCGCGCAACCGCTCGGCCAGCAGCGCCCCTGCGTGGGGCGGCACGGCGATGCAGCCGACCAGAAACTCTTCGCCGCCGGTGCGCACCGCGAAGTCCTCACTGCGGACGGTGCGCGCGAGCACACCCGCCACCAGGCGCAGCACGTGGTCGCCCGCGGCGTGGCCGTGCGCGTCGTTGACGCGTTTGAAGTGGTCGATGTCGATTTGCAGGACGGTCACCGGCAACGGCGGCAACGCGCGGAAATGGCGCCGCAGCAGTTCGTCCAGCCCGGCGCGGTTGAGCAAGCCGGTCAACGGATCGTGGGTGGCCAGTTCGGCCAACCGCGCCTGCAGCCGCACAAACACCATCCACAGCACCAACGGCCCCAGCAGCACCCCGACGAACGAACAGTAGGCGACATAGAGCTGGGCCAGCCACCCCTGGAACAGGGCATCGACACCGACATTGAGCGCCAACACGCGCAGCAGCGTCAGCGCGGCCAGCACGCCCACCAGGCTGGCCAGCGTGGCCAGCGGCGCACGCAGTGTCGGCTCGACCACCCGGATGGCCTGCACGGCCAGCCAGACGAAGGCCAGCTGCTGGCCGCCCAGCACCGCGTTCAACAGCACATGGCGACCGGCCACCCCGAACGACATCTCGACCAGCCAGGCGACCAGCAGATAGCCGGCCACGACGGCGGCGAGCTCCCTGACGCGCGGCGCGGTGCGGCCCACGAACGCCAGCAGCCCGCACGGAAACAGCAGCATCGCCAGCAGCATCGCAGCGTCAAGCCCGTTGCTGAGCAGGCCGAGCGACTGCGCGCCGAGCTTCAGGCGCCCAATCAGCGAGACGCCGTACATCAGGCTGCCCAGACCGAACCAGCCGAGCCCGCCGCCTTGCGGCATGCGTTCCCGGATCAGCAGCAGCAAACAGCCGGTAACGATCAGATCGAACGAAAGAATGGCGATGACGGTGAAGGGGTCCATGCCGGGCGCGATACCGATAGGGCGTGCGGTACAGCCGACGCGGTGGCGCACGCTTGGGCAATCTTGTGCGCTTTCGACCGCCTGCCGCCGGCCGGGCGACCGCGCCTCTCGAGCCCTTCGTGCAATACCGCACGAACCGGCCAGCCGCCCGGCAGTAGAGGCGGCCAGCCGGGGCATATGGCACGGCAGGCCGCCCCGCCCTGGGTCGGCACATCGTTCGCGGACGCAGCGTTTCGATGCGCATCCGTCACAAGCTGCTCGGCGCGCGAGGGCGCCCGGCGCGAAACGGGCCTTGTGCCGGGCGTTGCAAAGGCCGGGCCGCTACGCCGTCGACTTGCCGGCCTGCAGGCGTTCCCAGTGGGCGGCCGTCTCGTCCATCAGCCGGCGCGTCAGGTCGCCGGCCGGCATCGCGCGGCCGAGCCCGACGCCCTGGCCCGCCCACAGCGGTGTGAAGTCGCCCGAGCCTTGCGCTTCGGCCCGGGCGCGCAGCGGCCCGATCGCGCCGCCGGCCAGCGGAAACGCCGGCGCCAGCGGCGACATCGGGCCGAGTTCGCGCATCGCCCGGTTCAGGATGCCGCGCGCAGGCCGGCCGCTGAACACATTGGTCAGCCCGGTCGGCGGCGCGTCCGGGCCAGCGGTGGCCGCGTGCAGCGCAGCCGCATGCACGGCGCGGAACCTTCGCTTCCGGGCAGAACAGATACGCGGTGCCCAGCTGCACCGCACCGGCGCCGAGCGCAAACGCCGCAGCAATTCCGCGCGCATCCATGATGCCGCCGGCCGCGATCACCGGCACACGCACGCAATCGACCACCTGCGGCACCAGTGCGAGCGTGCCCAGCTGCGTGCCGAGGTCGTCCGACAGAAACATGCCGCGATGCCCGCCCGCTTCGAGTCCCTGCGCGATGATCGCGTCGCAGCCGTGCGCTTCCAGCCAGCGCGCCTCCGCTGTGGTGGTCGCACTCGACAAGACCTTGGCACCGGTGGCTCGCACCCGTGCCAGCCAGTCGGCCTGCGGCAGTCCGAAGTGAAAACTCACGACTTCGGGTCGCAACCGTTCGATCAGCGTGCAGGCCGCTTCGTCGAACGGGTTGCGATTGGAAGGCGGATAGGGCGCTCGTGGGTCGAGGCCGAGTTCCGTCGCGTAACGGCGCGAGCCGTGCTTGCCAATGCCGCTCCCGCTCGGCGTCGGGCACGGGCATGCGGTGGCAGAAGAAATTCAGATTCACCGGCCGGTCGGTGGCCGCGCGAATCGACGCCCATTCGCGCTCCACCTGCGCGGTCGTCAGCAAAGCACAGGGCAGCGATCCCAGCCCGCCGGCTTGCGACACGGCAATCGCGAGGGCCGACGTGTTCGGCCCGGCCATCGGCGCCTGGATGATCGGCAGATCGATCGACAGCAGATCGAGGATGCGGGGATCGGGCCACTTCATGACGTTTCCTCAGGTATTGGGCTGAACGGCCGGCCAACCGGTATTTTGGCTCGGTGGGCGCCCTTCGAGACAGGATCGCAGGCAACGGTGCCAGCGCCAGTGAGGTGCAATGGCGCGGCGATGCAGCAATGCAAGTGCGCGGCGGCCCCGAAGGCGCGGTGGCGGCCATGAATCGCGGTGGCATTGCACAGCAATGCGGCAATGCGAGCCACCTTGTGCGTTGACCACACCCCGTTCATCGGAGCTCGCCCGGCGGCGGTTCGGTGGCACCGGATGTCGCTTCCGGTACCGCGTCCGGCGCTCCGCCGGATATTTCGCCCGGTCCTTCGTCTTCCCACGCATAGCGCTTGCGCGGCAGCCGGTCGAGCCTGCGCAGCACGACGCCCAGCGCCGCGCCGACCAACGCCGCCGCCAGATGGGTTTCCCACGAAACGCCCGAGGGCACCGGCAGCACGCCCCAGACCAGCGAGCCGTACAGGAACCAGACCACGAGCGCGGCCGCAATTGCCCGGCGGTCGCGCCGCAGAATGCCCGCGGTCAGGATGTAGAACGCCAGCCCGTAGACGAGCCCGCTCGCGCCGAAGTGCACGGACTCGCGGCCGAAGCACCACACCGCGATGCCGGGCACGAACCACACCGCAGGCAACGTCCTGAGCGCCGCATGCGGGTAGAGAAACAGCATGGTCGGCAACAGCACGAGCAGCGGCAGCGAGTTGGACAGCAAGTGGCCGAAGTCGCCATGCACGAGCGGCGCGAACACGATGCCCGGCAGCCCGCTCCACTCCCCCGGACGCACCCCGGAGCGCCCCGGATCGAGCCCCAGCATCGCGTTGATGCCGTGCACCATCCACAGCAGCACGACGAACCCGACCCCAATCCGCAGCGCCAGCCGCAAATGGTTGCGCGACTGGACGGATTGCGTGCGGGTGGGATCGGGGACGTCGAGCTGCATCGCAGCAAAGAATACGCTTTGCCGTCTTTGGCACTGTGGTGAGACTATTTCGTGCCGGTTGAGCACAGCTGCGCGTGGCAACCGATGGCGAAAAGTGCAAAGCCGTCGGCATCGAACAGGCAGGCGCATGAAGTCCGCTTGGCTCGTGCACGCGGTTTGGGGTCTGCGGTCTGCAACCGATGGAGCGCGCATCGCGCTGCGCCCGCTTGGCTCGCGCCCGTCACGCGTCGAGCAGCGCCAGCGTCTCGCGCACGACTTCGGGCCGGAATGCGAGCGCGACGTGCGGCACGCCGGGCACGAATCGGTTGCGGGCACCGTTCAGCATCGCGCTGTCGGCGGGGTACACGATGTGGTCGCCGTTCGAATGCCAGCAGGTGAATTGCACGTGGCGGCCGGGCGGCTCGGCCGCGTGCAGCGCTTCGAGCCACGCGCTGCCGAACGCCATCTGCCGGCCGTTGCGCTGTCGGCTGTGGTTGGCAAGCCAGGTGCCGCGATGTGGCGTGGCGATCGTGACGATGTGGAACACGCGTGCCGCCGCTTTCGGCCCGACTGCCGCAACCAGGCGCGCGCAACCAGCCCGCCCATGCTGTGGCAGACCAGCAGCGGCGGCTGGCCGGTCGCCTGCGTGAGCCGCTGCACCGCGCGCTCGAGTTGCGGCGTGTAGTCGTCGATCGAGGCGACGACCGGCTCCAGGTTGACCGCAATGAACGGGTGGCCGGCCTGGGCGAGCTCCTTGAGCCATGGCGTCCAGAAACCCCGGTTGCAGAACAGGCCGTGCACCAGCACCACGCCGCGGCGGCCGGTGGCCTGCGCGGGCACCGCGTCCGGCACCGTCCGGCTGCGAAACGGCTGGCGCCAATAAAACACGCGTGGGGTCGTCGCGCATTCGACGGCCCAGGCCCGCAGCCAGCCGCGCACACCGAGGGGCGGTGTGGCGTCGCTGCGTCGGTTCACCACGGCCGCTGCAATGCACTCCGCCCCGAGCACCCACACGTGGCCGAGCGCAATCGCCAGACCCCCTGCAACGGCCCATGATCTGGAGACACCCCACCAGCCGACCAGCCACGCAACGCTCGAAACCAGCACGGCCGCGGTCAGCACGCGTTGCAGCCGGGCCAGTGCGCCGACGCCGCGCGGTGCGGGGCCGACCGGTGCCAGCACGTCGCTCGGGGGTGGGTCGATTGCCATCGAAGCACTATCGCACGCGCCTGCCGCGACGGCGCCTGGTGCGACCGGGCGGCGCAAAAGGGGGGCGTCGGTATAAGCCCGGTGGCGCGCACGGGTCGATCCGCACCAGAATAAACACCATCTTTGCCGACCCGTTTCGAGAAGACAAACCCATGACCGCCCACACCGACCGCCCGGCCGTCGCACCCGCGCAGACCGGCCGCGCAGCACCGCTTTCGCCGCATCCGCGCGCGTTCGATGCGGCAGCCGACAAACCCTGGCTGGCCGAATACCCGGCCGGCGTGCCGCACGACATCGACCCCGCGCAATACCGGTCGCTCCGCGGCATGTTCGAGGAGTCGTTCAAGAAGCACGCGGACCGGCCGTTTTCGGTCTGCATGGAACGCTGGATGAACTACGGCGAGCTCGATCGCCTGTCGGCCGCGTTCGGCTGCTGGCTGCAGTCGCACGGACTCGAGCCGGGTTCGCGCGTGGCGATCATGTTGCCCAACGTGCCGCAGTTCGCGGTCACGATGGCGGGCATCCTGCGCGCCGGCTACACCTGCGTGAACGTGAACCCGCTCTACACCGCGCGCGAGCTCGAGCACCAGCTGAAAGACTCGGGCGCGACCGCCATCGTGATCCTGGAAAACTTCTGCGCGACGCTGCAGCAGGTGATCGATGAGACGCCCGTCAAGCACGTGGTGGTCACCGCGTTGGGCGACCTGCTCGGCGGTGTGAAAGGCGCGTTCACCACGTTTGCCGTGCGCCACATCAAAGCATGGTGCCGGCCTACAAACTGCCGCTGACCGACGGGCGCAGCGTGACGCCGTTCACACAAGTGCTGGCCGACAACGCCGGCAAGACCCTGCGTGCCGACGCGAGCACGCTGGACTCGATCGCGTTCCTGCAGTACACGGGCGGCACCACCGGCCTGTCCAAAGGCGCGGTGCTCACGCATCGCAACATCGTCGCCGCGATGCTGCAGGCCGAGGCCTGGTTCACGCCCGCGCTGGGCAGAATAGGCGACATCCGCAGCGCGAACAGCATCGCCGCGCTGCCGCTCTATCACATCTTCGCGCTGACGCTCGGCCTGCTGGCGATCCGCTGGGGTCGCACATGCTACGCTGATCCCCAATCCGCGCGACTTCGGCAAGTTCATCGACGTGCTGAAGAAGCGGCCGTTCCACATGCTGCCGGCGGTCAACACGCTGTTCAACGCGCTGCTGCAGCACCCCCAATTCAAGACGGTCGATTTCTCGAAGCTGTGCGTCTCGCAGGCCGGCGGCATGGCCGCTTCGGAAGGCACCGCCATGCGCTGGCAGCAGGCCACCGGCTGCGCGATGGTCGAAGGCTGGGGCATGAGCGAGACCTGTCGCCATCGGCACCAACAATCCGGTCACGACCAAGACCTTCAGCGGCACGCATCGGCCTGCCGCTGCCCGGCATCGACATCGCGATCAAGGACGACGAAGGCAACTCGCTGCCGCAGGGCGACGTCGGGCGAGCTCTGCATCCGCGGGCCGAACGTGATGATCGGCTACTACAACCAGCCGGCCGAGACCGCCAGCGCGTTCACCGCCGACGGCTTCATGCGCACCGGCGACATCGCCGTGATGGACGCGCGCGGCTACACGCAGATCGTCGACCGCAAGAAGGACATGATCATCGTCAGCGGCTTCAACGTGTTTCCGAACGAGCTGGAAAACGTGATCTCCCTCTGCCCCGGCGTGGTCGAATGCGCAGCCGTCGGCATGCCGGACGAACAGCAGGGCGAGGCGATCAAGGTGTTCGTGGTGCGCGCCGACAAGACGCTGACCGAAGACCCAGGTGCTCGACTTCTGCCGCGAGCAGCTGACCGGCTACAAGCGGCCCCGGCACATCGAGTTTCGCGAGGCGCTGCCGAAGACGAACGTCGGCAAGATCCTGCGGCGCGAGCTGCGGCCCACCGCTTGAGCGCCCGTTTGGCCGATCGCCCGCCGCCCGTCGCCAGCGCATCGCGGCAACGATGGTCGCTATCGATTAAGTAGCAATAAACGATGACGCAGATGCGCTTCCGCCCGGTTTGATCTTGCTGGAGCGCGGTTGGCTGTCCGCCAACAACATCGTGCTGATGGGGCCCGATGGCACCGCGCTGGTGGACAGCGGCTACCACACCCACGCCGCGCAGACGGTCGCGCTGGTGGGCCACGCGCTCGCCGGCCGGCCGCTCGATCGGCTCGTCAACACCCATCTGCACAGCGACCACTGCGGCGGCAACGCGGCGCTTGCAAGCCGCACATCCGGCCGCTGCACACCCTGGTCCCGCCGGGCCAGGCCGCCCAGGTGCGTGACTGGGACGCAGACGCGTTGAGCTACGAGCCCACCGGCCAGCACTGCCCGCGTTTTGCATTCGACGACGTGCTGCGCCCCGGCACGTCGATCCGCCTGGGCGCGGCCGACTGGCAGGTGCACGCCGCGCCCGGCCACGATCCCGCATTCGGTGCTGCTGTTCGAGCCCGCCACGCGCACGCTGATCTCGGCCGACGCGCTTTGGGAAAACGGCTTCGGCGTGGTGTTTCCGGAGGTGCTCGGCGAAGAAGGATTCGACGACGTGGCCGCCACGCTCGACCTGATCGAACGACTCGACCCGCGCACCGTGATCCCGGGCCACGGCGCGATCTTCACCGATGCCACCGCTGCGCTGCAACGCGCGCGCAAGCGGCTCGACGGGTTCGCGCAGAACCCGAAGAAGCACGCGGCGCATGCGGCCAAGGTGTTGTTGAAGT
The DNA here is from genome assembly GCA_963784295.1 of uncultured beta proteobacterium. Classification (GTDB taxonomy): domain Bacteria; phylum Pseudomonadota; class Gammaproteobacteria; order Burkholderiales; family Burkholderiaceae_C; genus JBBPYC01. The sequence goes on along the minus strand of CAWAQL010000024.1, from coordinate 20,127 downwards.
TCAAGCTGCTGGAGTGGCAGCGGGCGCCGGTGTCGCAGGTGATCGAATGGGCAATGGCTGCGCGCTATGTCGGGATGTTGCACGCGCGGCATTTTGCCGACGTGGCGGCAGCACGCTGGGTCGATGAGCTGATCGACGACTTGGCTCGCGTGGGTGCGGCGCGAAGGCAGGGCAAGTGGCTGATCGACGCTGGCTGAGCGCGTTGGTGCTGTGGTTGCGGCCTGTGGCTGCGCGATCCAGGCAAGCAAATGTCGTAGATTGCTGGCAACAGCGCGGCGCGGGCGGCACCGTCGCATTCCTTGCTTGAAGGAAACGTCCAAGGAGTTCCACCCATGGCCGGTTATTCGAACTTGGCAAAAGCAGCAACGGGCAGTTCGACTTCGTGCCGATGGCATCCAACGATGAGACGATCCTGCAAAGCGAGCAATACCAGAGCAAGACGTCCACGCTGAACGGGAGCGCGTCCGTGCAGGCAAATTGCGGCAACGCAGCGTTGTACGAAAGCATGGCCGCACGCAAGGGTGAGCATCACGTCGTGCTGAAGGCTGCCAACCACCAGGTGATCGGCATCAGCCAGACGTACAAGAGCAAGGCCGGCTGCGACGACGGTATCGCCTCGCTGACGAAGCACGGCGCGAGCGGAACGATCAGCGACTTGACGGCAGCGGCTTAAACGCCGGAGCTCTGGCGAGCGGCAGCGGCGTCGTATGCGGCGGCCGCCGGAAGCGGGCCGCCGCGTCGAGGCCCGCATCCGCCCACTCGAATTACATCGGCGGCGTGAACCCGTTGCGACCGGCCAGCACGCGCAGTGCGGTCATGGTGCCGTCCTTGTCCTGCGCGGTGACCAGCACCTTGGCGCCCGGCACCAGCAGCGAGTCATCGGCGGGCTTGAAGCTCACGACCGGCACGTCGGGCGGGACGATCACGGTTTTCTCGCCGCCTTTGTAGCTGAGTTTGAGCTCTTGGCTGCCGGCCGCGACGGATGCAGGCGCCGGGGCCAGTTCGGCCACGGTGGCGTTGGTCATCGTGCTTTCCTGCTGCAAGTCCCACGGGTAATGGCCTTCGCCGGAACCGCGGGCGGCTTCCGGAAACACCAGCACTTCAATCGCCTTCTGTTTGCCGTCGGGCTGCGGCATGGCGGCCGCGCCCACATAGCTGCCCTGCTTGATGTCGGCGAGTGCGATGGCGAACACTTCGGACACCGGCATCTTGTCGGCGCGTGCCAGCCGAAGCGTTGCGCCCTTGCGGTCTTTCACGACCAATGTGGTCGCATCGACTTCGACAATCGTGCCGCGAATGCGCATGGTCGGCTGTTGCACCACAGCAGGCGCAGAGGCTGCGGCCGATTGCGCCATGGCTGCCGAAGGCAGGCCAAGTGCGCCAAAAAGTGCGAGGGCCGACAGGCAGCTCGCAGACAGGACAACGTGTGAGGAGAGAAGGTTTTTCTTCATAAGCGATCGATGAGAACAAGCCCAACGACTGAATGGACATGGCCGTCAACGCCGGCGGCGCGATCGAACCGATGGCCGCACACTGTACGACGATGCGGCAGATCGTGTCTGCGTGTTCCGCATTCGGGCTGGGCCTGGCATTCGCCCAGCACGCGCTCATTGCTGCTGCCGTCGCTCAAAGCAAGCCGCTGGCGTTCGCGCTTTCTCGGCCTGAGCGGAGCCAGCGGCGCTCGTGCTGCAAGTGCACGTGGCCCACTGCGATGCGGTGATGGATGAGTGGCTGTCGGTCGCCTTGCGCGACAGCATCCGATGCGGTTGCTCAAGTTCGGCCGCGGCCTTCCGAGCCCAGCGTTTTACTTCCAGCCAAAGACGGGCAACCTGCCGCAGTTCGGTCATTGCCTGCAGACCGGGTCCACGGCTCGTTAAAATGCCGCGTTCCGAGGAGCGTTGCAGCGCCCGACAAGCGTGAGGCTCGGAAATTTCTCATCACCCATGCAACGACGCTCAGCCGCTGTGCGCAGCGGTTTCATGTCCCGATCCGATTCACTGCAGGAGTGCCAATCCACATGAGCGCCGTTCTTCAATCTCCCCCGTCCATCAAAAGCAATCCCACACCGGCCAAGCAAGGCGCCAGCGAAAGCATCGTCGCCGACATCAAGCTCGCCGACTGGGGCCGCAAAGAGCTCCGCATCGCCGAGACCGAAATGCCCGGCCTGATGGCGATCCGAGACGAATTCACAGCCAGCCAGCCCTTGAAAGGCGCACGCATCACCGGCTCGTTGCACATGACGATCCAGACCGGTGTGCTGATCGAGACGTTGAAAGCCCTCGGCGCCGATGTGCGTTGGGCGTCTTGCAACATCTATTCGACGCAGGACCACGCAGCGGCGGCGATCGCCGCAGGCGGCACGCCGGTGTTTGCGATCAAGGGCGAATCGCTTGCCGACTACTGGGACTACACGCATCGCATCTTCGAGTTCGGCGCCAAGGATGCGAAGGGCGAAGGCCCGAACATGATCCTCGACGACGGTGGCGATGCAACGCTGCTGATGCACCTGGGCAAGCGCGCCGAAACCGATGCTTCGCTGATTGCGAAGCCGACCAGCGAAGAAGAGCGTTGCCTGTTTGCAAGCATCAAGAAGAAGCTGGCCGAGGACCCGACCTGGTACACGCGCAAAGGCGCCGAGATCATCGGCGTGACGGAAGAAACCACCACCGGCGTGCATCGCCTGAACGAGATGTCGGCCGCCGGCACCTTGCTGTTTCGCGCGATCAACGTGAACGATTCGGTCACCAAGAGCAAGTTCGACAACCTGTACGGCTGCCGCGAATCGCTGGTCGACGGCATCAAGCGCGCGACCGACGTGATGATCGCGGGCAAGGTCGCCTGCGTGGCCGGCTACGGCGACGTGGGCAAGGGCTCGGCGCAAGCGCTGCGCGCGCTGTCCGCGCAAGTCTGGGTCACCGAGATCGACCCGATCAACGCGCTGCAGGCCGCGATGGAAGGCTACCGCGTCGTCACGATGGACTACGCGGCGAAGCGCGCCGACATCTTCGTGACCGCGACCGGCAACAAGGACGTGATCACACACGACCACATGGCCGCGATGAAGGACGAAGCCATCGTCTGCAACATCGGCCATTTCGACAACGAGATCGACATCACCTCGATCGAGCAGTATGAGTGGGAAGAAATCAAGCCGCAGGTCGACCACATCACGTTCCCCGACGGCAAGAAGATCATCCTGCTGGCCAAGGGCCGGCTCGTGAACCTGGGCTGCGGCACAGGCCACCCGAGCTTCGTGATGAGTTCGAGCTTCGCGAATCAGACGATCGCGCAGATCGAGCTGTTCACCAAGCCCGACCAGTACCAAGTCGGCAAGGTCTACGTGTTGCCCAAGCACCTCGACGAGAAGGTCGCACGTCTGCACTTGAAGAAAGTCGGCGCACAACTGACCGAGTTGAGCGACCTGCAGGCCGCCTACATCGGTGTTCCGAAGGTCGGCCCTTACAAGCCGGACAGCTACCGCTACTGATGGGCTCGAAGGTCGTCGGCGCACCCATCCGGTGATGCGTGCCGATCATTTGCTGGTCGAGCGCGGCATCGCCGCCTCACGTGCGCAGGCGCAGCGGCTGATCGCTGCCGGCGGCGTCGAGGTGGACAGGCACAGCGCTTGGCGGCCGATCGGCAAGAACGGCGAGGAGCTGCCAGGCAACGCCGCGTTGCGCGTGGTCAACGACGCCGAGTCGCGGTATGTGTCGCGCGGCGGATTGAAGTTGGAAGGCGCACTCGCCCAGACTGGGCTCGACGTGCGGGGGCTCGATTGCCTCGACGTCGGCCAGTCCACCGGCGGCTTCACCGACTGCCTGCTGCAAGCCGGTGCGGCGCGGGTCGTCGGTGTGGATGTCGGGCATGGGCAGCTCGATGCGCGGCTGATGGTCGACCCGCGCGTGATGGCGCTCGAAGGGGTGAACGCGCGGTCGTTGAATGCTTCGCAATTGATAGCGGCACAACGAGACACATCAAACGTCTCGAGGCGATTCGATTCCGAAAGTGCCCATAACGCCCAGCCCATTGCCACGTTCGACCTGATCAGCGCCGATCTGTCGTTCATCTCGCTCACGCTCGTGCTGCCCGCGCTGTGGCCGCTGCTGAAGCCCGGCGGCGCGCTGCTGCTGCTCGTCAAGCCGCAGTTCGAGCTGGACGGGCCCGAGCAGATGGGCAAGGGCGGCATCGTGCGCGACGCGCGGCGCTTCGTGCAGGTCGAACAGCGCCTGCGTGCTGCGGTCGGCGCGCTCGGGGTCGCCGACGCGGCGGTGCAGTGGTTCGATTCGTGCATTGCGGGCGGCGATGGCAACCGCGAGTTTTTTCTGTTTGCAAGGACGTAGAGCCTCATGGCAGCAACCCAACCGTCCATCAGTTTCGAATTTTTCCCGCCGAAGACGCCCGAAGGCGTCGACAAGCTGTCGGCGGTGCGGCGCCAGCTGTATGCGTTGCAGCCGGATTTTTTCTCGGTGACGTATGGCGCCGGCGGCTCGACCCAGGGCGGCACCATGCAGACCGTTGCTGCGATCCTGGCCGACGGGCACGCGGCCGCGCCGCATTTCTCATGCATCGGCGCAACGCGCGAGAGCGTGCGCGCGCAGCTCGGCGCGTTTGCCGAAGCCGGCATTCACCGGATCGTCGCGTTGCGCGGTGACCTGCCCTCCGGACACGGCTCGTTTGGTGAATTTCGCTATGCGAGCGAACTGGTCGAATTCATCCGCAGCGAGCCTGTGGGCCAGCGGTTGCACATCGAAGTCGGCTGCTATCCGGAAGTGCACCCGCAGGCCGCGTCGCCCACGGCCGACTTGCATGCGTTCGCCGCCAAAGTGCGCGCGGGGGCGAGCTCGGCCATCACGCAATATTTCTTCAACGCCGACAGCTACCTTCGGTTCGTGGACGAAGCACGCCGCATCGGCGCCGACATTCCGGTCGTGGCCGGGGTGATGCCGATCGTGAGCTCGTCGCAGTTGCTGCGCTTCTCGGACGCGTGCGGCGCCGAGGTGCCGCGCTGGATTCGGCTGCGGCTGCAAGCCTACGGCGACGACACCGCGTCGATCCGCGCGTTCGGGCTCGACGTCGTGACGGATCTCTGCGAGCGGCTGCGTGCGAGCGGCGCGCCGGGCCTGCATTTCTACACGATGAACCAGTCGGCAGCCAGCCTTGCGATCTGCGCGCGGTTGGGCCTTGGCGCGAAGGAGAACCTCCCATGACAAACGATCGATCGGTGGCCGGGCGTCGCGGTGCTGGATGGCGCATCGGCAGTGGCCTTTTGCTGGTTGTGTCGCTGCTCGCGGGTTGCGCGGTGGGACCACCGCAGGATGCGCAGAACGCAGACCAGGCGCTGGAGGCGACGCAACCCGGCTCGACGTCCGCAGCACGCCATGTGGTGGCTGCGGAGGTGCCCACGGTTGAGGACACGGCGCCGTCGACCAACAAGCCGTGGAGCTGGCATTGGCAGCCACCACCCTCGGCGATCGGCCACGTGCCGGACGGCGACGAAGGCGCAGGGCGGTTCGTTGTCGCGCTGCCGCCGCCGTTGTTCACGCCGGCGCAGGCGGCCGCCGAAGCGGTTGCTGCGGACGAGGCGGCGGCTGCGGCCCAAAACGACGTCGCCGGCGGTCCTTCGATCCGGTTCAAGAAGCCATTCGGCGAGCGGGGCGCGCCCAGCGAGGGTGCGGAAGTCGATCGCGGGACCGCGTCGTGGTACGGCCTGCAGTTTCACGGCCGACGCACCGCCAACGGCGAGCGCTACGACATGTACGACCTGACGGCCGCGCACAAGACGCTTCCGTTCAACACCATCGTCAGCGTGCACAACCTGCAGACCGGCCGCAGCGTGCGCGTGCGCATCAACGACCGCGGACCGTATGTCGACGGCCGCGTGATCGACCTGAGCAAAGCGGCGGCCGAGCAGCTCGGCATGGCCGAGATCGGCTTGCGGCCGGTCAGTCTGGTGGTCGAAGAATGGCCGGCCGAAGTGGCCGGACCGCGAGGCGTCAAGCGGGCAAAGAGCCGCAACAAAACGAAAGCGCGGACGGAAGCGCAGTTGCAGGAATTCCCTTGACTCACGCGGACGCCGCGCAGGCAAGGCTGGCGGCTGGAGACGCCGCTTGCGCTTTGCAAGCCAGGGCCGGTGCGTGGCGTCTGCGGTGGTTCAGCCGCCCCCGCTGTCGACTGCGAACGCTTGCCCTCGCCCACGGCCGAGTCGTGCCAGCAACTGGGGCAACACCGCGCGCAATGCCGGTTCGAGCGCGTGCGGCGGGTTCACCACGAACAGGCCGCTTGCGGTCAGGCCAGGGCGCGACGCGCGCTCGCCCGGCAGCACCACCGCGCTCGTGTGCTGCTCGGACTGGCCGATTGCGAACGTTGCCGACAGCCACGACCGGCGCGCGCGTTGCGCAAGCGTTTTGAGGCGTTTGGGCAGTTCGTGCGCTTCCGGGCGCGCGATCACCGGATACCAGATCAGATAACAACCGGTGGCAAAGCGCTTGAGCGATTCGTCCACGCAGGTGGCCACGCGCGCATAGTCGCTCTTCATTTCGTAGCTCGGATCGATCAGCACCAGTGCGCGGCGGGCCGGCGGCGGCAGCAGCGGCGGCAAAGACGCGAAACCGTCGGCCTGGGCCACCGAGATCTGTCGGCCGGCTTCGAGTTGTGCGATGTTCGCGCTCAGCGTGCGCGCATCGGTCGGGTGCAGCTCGAACAGCTTCAGCCGGTCCCGGGCTTCCGGCCGCAGCAGCTGGTGAATCACGAACGGCGAGCCGGGGTAGACCACGAGCCGGTTCGTCGCATTGAAACTTTTCACCAGCTCGAGATAGTCCTGCAGCGCAGCGACCGGCGGCTCGGCGTCGTCGACGGCAGCGAACAGCTTGACCACGCCGTCGGCCGCTTCGCCGCCCTTGGTCGAGTAGTCGCCGTCGAGCCGGTACAGCCCGGCCCCCGCGTGCGTGTCGATCACGGTCAGCGCCGCGTCTTTCTGCGTCAGGTGTTTGAGCGCCGCAATCAGCGCGGTGTGCTTGAACACATCGGCGTGACTGCCCGCATGAAAGGCGTGGCGATAACTGAACATCGAACCGATGGTAGCGCGCCGGTTTCGAAGCAGGAATATGTACTGCAGCAGGAGCCGGTGGATCGTATAATCGAAGGCTTCGCAGCGCTTTTGCCCCGCGACGAAGCGCTGCCTGCCAGCGAACCCCACCTAAGAGGTTTCCCGGTTTTTCGATAAACCAAAGAGAAACGCCGACCGTGGAAAAGGGCGAGCCAAACCTTCCAACAAACAACTGGAAAACTCATGAAAACCTTCAGCGCCAAACCCGCTGACGTGGTGCACGAGTGGTTTGTGATTGACGCGACCGACAAGGTCCTCGGACGAGTAGCCAGCGAAGTTGCTCTCCGTTTGCGCGGCAAACACAAGGCCATCTACACGCCTCACGTCGACACCGGTGACTTCATCGTCATCGTCAACGCTTCCAAGATCAAGGTGACCGGCACCAAGGCCACCGACAAGATCTACTACCGCCATTCCGGCTATCCGGGCGGCATCTACGCGACCAACTTCCGCGACATGCAGGCCAAGCACCCGGGCCGGGCGATCGAAAAAGCGGTGAAGGGCATGCTGCCCAAGGGCCCGCTCGGCTACGCGATGATCAAGAAAATGAAGGTTTATGCGGGACCGGACCATCCGCACAGCGCGCAGCAACCGAAACCGCTTGAATTGACTGGAGCCACCCGATGATCGGCGACTGGAACAACGGCACCGGCCGGCGCAAATCGAGCGTCGCCCGCGTCTTCATGAAAAAAGGCAGCGGCCAGATCATCGTCAACGGCAAGGACATCCAGTCCTTCTTCGGCCGCGAGACATCGATCATGATCGCCAAGCAGCCGCTCGCTTTGACGAACCATCTGGAGACGTTCGACATCCGGGTGAACGTGCACGGCGGCGGCGAGTCCGGCCAGGCCGGTGCGACGCGGCACGGCATCACCCGCGCGCTGATCGACTGGGACGCTTCGCTCAAGCCCGAGTTGAGCCAGGCCGGTTTCGTGACGCGCGACGCACGAGAAGTCGAGCGCAAGAAGGTCGGCTTCCACTCGGCACGGCGCAGGAAGCAGTTCTCCAAACGCTGATCCTGCTGGGCCTGCCGGGTCTGGAGAGAAAAGCCGCTGGATTCAGCGGCTTTTCTCGTTTTCGATGTCCACACGGCATCCTTGTCAACCTTCATGCAGTTCGCTTGAAAACGCCGACTGCGTTAGCATCTGGGAATCGCGTGGACCGTATTGCGTCGACACGCCAATTTCCACTGGAGTCAAGCCATGAGCGCTGTTGCCGAAACCATTTCCCCGTCCGATGAGATGCCTGCGCCGATCGTGTTCACGGACAGCGCAGCGTCCAAAGTGGCCGACCTGATCGCGGAAGAAGGCAATCCGGAACTCAAGCTGCGCGTGTTCGTGCAGGGCGGCGGTTGCTCGGGTTTCCAGTACGGCTTCACGTTCGATGAGATCACGAACGAAGACGACACGACGATGCAGAAAAACGGCGTTTCGCTGCTGATCGACGCGATGAGCTACCAGTATCTGGTCGGCGCCGAGATCGATTACAAGGAAGACCTGCAAGGCGCGCAGTTCGTGATCAAGAACCCGAACGCGACCACCACGTGCGGTTGCGGCTCGTCCTTCTCGGCCTGAAGCAACTCCGCCGCCCGGCCGCTCAGGCAGGGTAGAGGGCTCCCAAAACCCGGTCGCCTCTTGCACCGGTGGCATCCGACAGGTTGGTCGATGCGCCGTCCAGCAACTGTTTTGCAAGCCACGCGAACGCCGTGGCTTCGACCTGCAGCGGTGGCAGCCCCCAGGCATCCGACGTTTCCACGACGACGTCGCCCAGATGCTGCTTCAAGCGCTGCAACAGATCGCGGTTGAAGGCACCGCCGCCACACACGATCAAGCGTTTTGCATCCGGCGCGTGGCACAGCAGCGCGTCCGCACTGGTGTGGGCCGTCAGTTCGGCCAGAGTCGCCTGCACATCGGCTGCGGACGACCCGCAGATGCGCGGCGAGCTTCGTCTCTAGCCATGTTGCGTTGAACAAATCCCGGCCGGTGCTTTTGGGTGGCGACACGGCAAAGAACGGCTCGCTCATCAGCTCGGTCAGCAGCGCGGGGTCGACCCGACCGCCCGCCCCCCAGGCGCCTTCCGCATCGAACGGCTGCTGGCGATGGCGCTGACACCAATGGTCGAGCAGCCCGTTGCCCGGGCCGCAGTCGAAACCCCCGTGTGGCCCCGTTCGAACCGAGCAGGCTCAAATTGGCAATGCCGCCCAGGTTCAGCACCGCCACGTCCATGCCCGGCTGGGCAAACCAGGTGCGGTGGAATGCCGGCACCAACGGTGCGCCCTGGCCCCCTGCGGCCACGTCGCGGCTGCGGAAATCGCAGGCCACGCAAATGCCGGTGCGCTCGGCGAGCAGCGCGGCGTTGTTCAGCTGCAAGGTGTAGCCGATGCCGTCGAACGCGCCCGGCCGATGGCGCACCGTCTGGCCGTGCGCCCCGATCGCGCAAACGGACGAGGCCGATGTGTGCGTCTGCAGCAGCAACGCGTGCACCACCTGCGCATAAGCCTCGGCCAGTGCATTGCCGGCGAGCGCGGCACGGTGCAATTCGTTGTCGGTCGGTGCGTTCAGCGCGAGCAGTTCGGCGCGCAGTGCCGGACCGAGCGGTCGGCTGACATGTGCCAGCACATTGGGGAGTGCGTGCGGCGGAGAAATCGACCAGCACCCCGTCCACGCCGTCGAGCGACGTGCCGGACATCAGCCCGATGAATCGATGGGAGCGCGGTCGGCTGGCTGCGGCTCGCACGCCGTCGTTGGTCACTCGGCGCGGACTTGGCCGATCGATTCGGCCGCGGCCAGTTGCACCCGCATCAGCGCGGCGACTTGGGCGAACGCGCGGTTGGCTTCCTCGGTCAGCGGCACCACGTCGGTCTGCTCGGCCAGGGTTTCCGGGTCGTGGTGCACGCCGTCGATGCGAAATTCGAAGTGCAGGTGCGGGCCGGTGGCCCAGCCGGTCGCGCCGACGCGACCGACGTATTCGCCCTGCCTGACGACCTGACCGAGCTTCACGCCGACCTTGCTCAGGTGCGCGTACAGCGTGCTCTGGTTGTTGTGGTGCTCGACGATCACGACGTTGCCGTAGCCGCTTTGCACACCCGCGAACTCGACCACGCCGTCGCCCACGCTGCGCACCGGGGTGCCGGACGGTGCCGCATAGTCGACACCCAGATGTTGCCGCCAGGCTTTCGAGATCGGGTGCGTGCGCATCTGAAAGCCGCTCGACACGTGCGAGAACTCGACCGGCGACGCCAGGTAGGCACGGCGCAGGGAGCGGCCGGAAGGGGTGTAGTAGCTGGCCTGAAACGGCTTGCCGGTCAATTCGTCGGTGCCCGGGGGCTGAAACCAGATCGCTTGGCGCGTCTGGCTTCGGGTGGTGAAGTCGACGCTCAACACGCGGCCGGCGCCCAGCGATTCGCCGTCGCCTTCGAGCGATTCATACACCACGCGAAAGCGGTCGCCGCGGCGCATGCCGGACTGGAAATCGATGTCGTCGAACACGTCGACGATCTGGGTGGCAATCGACTCGGGCAGCCTGGCTTCGTCGGTCGCATCCAGCAGCGTTGTGCGAATCTCGGCGCTGGCCAGCCGCATCCGCGGGGTCAGTGGCGCACTCTCGACCGCCGAAACCCATTGATCTCCGCGCCGCTCGACCACGAGCCGGTGAAACAGGCGGTCGTGCTCCGAATCGATCCAGCGCACGGTCAACCGCAACAGTCCGCGCGACTGGCCGGCTTCGGTGCTGACCAGCCGCCATGGCTGACCGAACAACGCGTGCCGCGAGGTGCTGTCGGTGCGCAGGAAGTCGGCCGCTTGCGGATCGTCGATCGACATCCGCGCCAGCAGCGCATCGACCGTGTCGGATGCGCGCACGGTCTCGGTGCGAAACAGCCGGAAGCCCGGCTGATCCATCGACGACAGCGCGTCCACGAGCCCCTGGGGCCGCACCGTCTCCACGACTTCGTGCAAGGTGCCGAGGTCACGCGCCGGTGCCCAGGACGCGACTGCAAACGCGGCGCTGCCGCCGCACAACAGCACACCGGCCAGCAACGCGCTCAGACGTTTCGAGCGGCGTTGGCCGCTGCTTCTGGCCGGGCGTGATGTGGTGGAATGGGAAGTGGATTGCTGGGTGGAGGCTTTGCCGAAAGCGGGGGAATAAGACGACGACGACGCGGGCCGACGGACCGTGGGGATACCGTGTTTCAAACGCGTTCTCCGAAAGGCGGACTTTTTGTCGAATGGGGGAGGTCGGTCCTGCCACCGACCCGCTTTTCGTGAAAGCGGCGGGTTCGACCCCGCAGCGGGGCGACCCTTGATCCAGCGGCGTGACCACGAAAGGTGCCCTCTAAAATCGGGCGCCTCGGGGTTCCAAGTGGCCGCCAGTATAACGACCCACCCGGAAATGGCCCAATAAAACCGTTATGAATCAAGCCGCACCAGAAAAAGCCCTGTGGGCCGACACGGGCAATGAGGCGGTGCGCAATGCATTGGCCGTGACCTTGCGTGGCTGCGACGAACTGCTGCCGCAAGCCGATTGGGTGGCCAAATTGACCCGGTTCGATGCCACCGGCGTGCCGCTGCGCATCAAGCTCGGACTCGACCCCACGGCGCCCGACATCCACCTGGGCCACACCGTGGTGCTCAACAAGATGCGCCAGTTGCAGGACCTGGGGCACACGGTGATCTTTCTGATCGGCGACTTCACGAGCACGATCGGCGACCCGTCCGGACGCAACAGCACGCGCCCACCGCTCACACGCGAGCAGATCGAAGCGAACGCGCAGACTTACTACCGGCAGGCGTCGCTCGTGCTCGACCCCGAGCGCACCGAGATTCGCTACAACAGCGAGTGGTCAGACGCATTGGGCGCGCGCGGCATGATCGCGCTGGCTTCGCACTACACGGTCGCGCGCATGATGGAGCGCAACGATTTCGCCGACCGCTACCAGGCCAGTCAGTCGATCGGCGTGCACGAATTCTTGTACCCGCTGATGCAGGGCTACGACTCGGTCGCGTTGAAGAGCGACCTCGAACTCGGCGGCACCGATCAGAAATTCAACCTGTTGATGGGCCGACACCTGCAGCAGGAATACGGCCAGAGCCCGCAGTGCATCCTGACCATGCCGCTGCTGGAAGGCCTGGACGGCGTCGACAAGATGTCGAAGTCGAAGGGCAACTTCATCGCACTGGAAGAAGCGCCGAACACGATGTTTGCCAAGGTGCTGTCGATCAGCGATGCGCTGATGTGGCGCTGGTACACGTTGTTGTCGTTCCAGAGCGAGGCAGCAATCGCCCGGCTGCGGCGCGAGACGGAGCAAGGCCGCAATCCGAAAGACGCCAAGTCGATGCTCGCGCACGAGATCACCGCGCGCTTTCACGGCGAGGCGGCGGCGCGCGCCGCCGAGGAAGACTTTGCGAACCGCGCGCGCGGCGGTGTGCCGGACGAGATTGCGGAAGTGTCCTTGACCGGTGCGCCGCTGGGCATCGCAGCCCTGTTGAAGTCGGCGGGTCTGGCGCCATCGACTTCGGAGGCGAACCGGCTGATCGACGGCGGCGGTGTGCGCATCGACTCGGTGGTCGTCAGCGACAAAGGGCTGAAAGTCAACGCCGGCAGCTACGTGATGCAGGTCGGCAAGCGCCGGTTCGCGCGGGTGGTGCTGACTTGACACCGGTCATTCGCCCGGCGGATGTTGCAGTGGAAGCCGCGGCCGACCTGCCGCGCATGGATTCCGGCGATTCCACCAGCCAGCCGCCGGACCGCGGCGGATCGACGCCGCCACCGGTGCCGTCCTGGCTGCGGGCCGCCACGCCGAAGCGCCTGCTGCTTGCCTCGGTGTTCGTGGCCTGCCTGACGATCGCGCTCAAAACGCTGGCCTGGAAGCTGACCGGGTCGGTCGGCCTGCTGTCGGATGCGATCGAGTCGCTGGTCAACCTGGCCAGCGCCGCGTTCGGCCTTGCGATGGTCACGGTCGCGGCGCGGCCGGCCGATGCGGACCATCCGTATGGCCACTTCAAGGCCGAATACTTCTCGTCCGGCTTCGAAGGGTTGCTGATCTTTCTGGCCGCCGGTGCGATTCTGTGGGCGGCCGTGCAGCGCCTGTTCGACCTGCAGCCGTTGCAGTCGGTCGGCTGGGGGCTGGGGCTGTCGGTGGCGTCTTCGGGGCTGAACGGCGCGCTCGCCTGGCTGATGCTGCGGGCGGCGCGTGCGCACCGCTCGATCGCGCTCGAAGCCGACGGGCGCCATCTGCTGACAGACGTCTGGACGTCGGCCGGCGTCGTGGTGGGCGTCGGGCTGGTGGCGCTGACCGGCTGGCTCTGGCTCGACCCGGTGGTGGCGATTCTGGTGGCACTGAACGTGCTATTCGAAGGCGGCCGGCTGGTCTGGCGCTCGACCCAGGGGTTGATGGACGAGGCGGTCGAGCCCGAGGTGCAGCGGCAGATCGAGCAGACGCTGGCGCACTTCAACGACCCGGCGCTGCGCTTTGACCACCTGACGACGCGCCGCTCGGGCCAGCGCCGTTTCGTCGACCTGCACCTGCACGTGCCCGCGAAGTGGACGCTGGGCCGCGCGGCCGCGGTGCGCGGCACCGTCGAGCAGGCGTTGATCTGCGCCGTGCCCGGCCTGCGCGCGACGATCCAGCTGCTGCCGAGCAACGTCGAAGTCGAAGCGCACGCAAGCGACCCGGAAGCGCCGATTTGAAGCGCACCCCATGCTCGCCGTGATCCAGCGCGTGACGCGCGCCCGCGTGCAGGTCGGCGCGGCCACCGTGGGCGAGATCGGCGCGGGCCTGCTGCTGCTGCTGTGCGCGATGCGCGGCGACGGCAAGGACGAAGCCGACAAGCTGCTCGGTCGAGCGCTCAAGCTGCGCATCTTCGCCGACGAAGACGGCAAGATGAACCGCAGCCTGACCGAGCACGGCGGCGGGCTGCTCGTGGTCAGCCAGTTCACGCTGGCGGCCGACCTGCGCAGCGGCAACCGGCCGGGCTTCAGCGACGCGGCCCCGCCCGATGTGGCGCGCGAGCTCTACGACCACTTCGTGCAGCAGGCACAGGCCCGACACGCGATCGTGCAATGCGGCCGGTTCGGCGCCGACATGCAGGTCGAGCTCGTGAACGACGGGCCCATCACGATCCCCATGCGAGTCGATGCACAGGCGAAGTAGTCAAAAACTGTAGCAAACAACGCAGATGTGACGTGCGTATTCGGCGTTTTTAACCGAGCAAATACCGAGCAAGCGCCTTTGTCGGGCGTCGTGGTGCCCGCCCACTGCACATTGCAGCAGCCGCCTCAACGCACCTGCCGCGCTTCCACCGCGTAGCGCGTTACGACCGGCGGCTCGCCGGCGATGTGAAATCCCAGCTTGCGCTCGCGCACCGCGACGTCGTCGGCCGTGACGCGGTCGAAGCGGCGCAGGTGCTCGGTCCAGGAGTGGTCGACGATGTACTCGACGTAGCGGCCCGGCACATTCAGGTCGTGCAGCAAGTCCCACGACAGTGCGCCTTGCCGCAGGCGGCTGCGCCGGCTCACGCGCATCAGGCGGCGGAAGTCGTTGGAGCGTTCGGGATCGATCAGGTATTCGATCGTGACGACCACATGCCCGTCGCCCACCGGCTCCAGGATCTCCGGCACTTTGCCGATCGACGACGGCGTCAGGTCCTCGAGCACGCTGCGGTCCTGCGCGAGCCGCTGCACCAGCAGCATCATCACGACGCCGGAGCCGGCCGAGATCAACAGGCTCAGCTGCAGACTGCTGTACTGCGCGGTCTGGCCCCAGACGGCCGCACCGGCCGCGCTCGAGCCCATCAGCGCCATCTGGTACATCGACATGCCGCGCGCGCGCACCCAGTCCGGCAGCGCCATCTGGGCCGACACCGCGAGCGAGTTCGCGGTCGCGATCCAGGCCATGCCGAACACGAACATCGCGGGCGCGGCGAGCACCCGGTGCTCGGTCAGCGCCACCGCGACGGTCATCAGCGACTGCACTGCCGCGCCGATCAGCACCACGTTGTCGCGCGAGAGCCGCTGGCGCAGCCGCGGCATGAACAGCACCATGAAGATCGCACCCGACCCCATCGATGCGAGCAGCACGGTGAACGTGGCCGCGCCGCCGTCCATGCCGCGCGCGAGCAGCGGCAGCAGCGCCATCAACGCGGTCGAGTGAAAGAAGAAGCAGCCGATGCGCCAGAACGTCGCGCGCAGCCGCGCCGACTGCGCAACGAACTGCATGCCGACGCGCATCGCAGAGACAAGCGGTTCGCGTCCGAGCGGGCTCAGCACGTGCGCGCGCCGCCACTTGAACACGATGAACGCCGACACCACCGACAGCGCCGCGTTCAACACGAACACCCACTGCGTGCCGGCGCTCGCGATCAACGCACCGGCCACGATGGGCCCCACGATGCGCGACACGTTCATCGACACGCCGTTCAGCGCGAGTGCGGCCGGCAACTGGCCACGCGGCACCAGCTCCGGCGTGATTGCCGCGAACACCGGCCAGCGCATCGCCAGCCCGATGCCGTTGAAGAAGATCAACGCCAGCAGCAGACCCGGCGACATCCGGCCCGACAGCACCGCCGCGCACAGCAGCAACGCGACCACCGCGACCCACAGCTGCGTGAACAGGAAGTAGCGGCGCCGGTCAAGGATGTCGGCCAGCGCGCCGCTCGGGATGCCGAGCAGAAACACCGGCAGCGTGGCCGCCGTCTGCACCAGCGCGACCCAGAGTGCGGACGTGGTCAGCGACGTCATCAGCCACGCGGCCGCCACGTCGTTCATCCACATGCACAAATTGGCGATCAGCCAGGTGCTCCACAGCATGCGGAACACCGGACGCTTCAAAGGTGCGAATGCCGATTGCGACTCGCCGTCCTGCGGCTTGGACAGCGGCGGCGCCTCCGGCGGCAATGCGGATATCGGCGGCGAGGCGGGCGGTGGCGGGGCAACAGGGGAAGGCATTGCGTTGATTGTCGTCAGCTTCGACCACTCGGCCGACGAATTCGGCTGCCCTTTGGGCCCGGCGCGCGGCTACGATCGTTCTTCGACGATCAGATTCGTTCAACCGCCGACCGAAGGAGTGCCCGCCGCATGAAGATTTTGCTGCCGATCGATGGTTCGACCCCGGCGCTGGCGGCCGTGCAGCACGCGCTGCACCTCGTGCAGGTGGGGCTCGACGCCGAACTGCTGCTGGCCAACGTGCAGGAGCCCGCGACGTTCTACGAGATGCTGACCACGCGCGACTCGGAAGTCGTCAAGCGCGCGAGTGCCGAAGCCGGCCTGCATCTGCTGCAGCCCGCCGCCGAGCTGTGTCGCGCGGCGGGCGTGGCGTTCGAACTCGAAGTCGCGCTCGGCGACCCGGCCAACACGTTGAACGACATCATCGACCGCTTCCAGTGCGATGCGGTGGTGATGGGCGCACGCGGCCACGGCGCGATGTCGAGCGCGCTGCTGGGCTCGGTGTCGCAGCAGGTCACGCACGACGCGCAGGTGCCGGTCACGATCGTGAAACCGCGCGAGGTGCCGGCGCAGGAGTTCGAGCAGCCGGCGCTGTGGTCCGCGGACGATGGGCAGCCGCCCTGAACCCCAGGGTGCCTGCCGAGCCTTGATGGCTGTGGCGGGGCACGGTTTGCCAAAAAAAGCACGGGTTGCCGATGCGGCCGTGCTGGCTGCAAGCCGCCAAAGCCAACGGACGCGCCGAAGGAGATCGCCGCTTGTCCATCGAACGCTCGGGCCGATGCGCCCCGCGCGCGTCCCGTCGATCGTTCGATTCCCGGGCAGCGTGCGTTCGATTGGCCGATCGGCTCAAGGCGTTTGCCGACGGGCGCAACGCACCACCGTCACACCGGGCCGCGCGTGCCGGATCGAAGGCTGGATCAGCACGCAGTCGCCGTGAGGCGTCTGAATCGCGCGCGATCCGTCGTGGCCGATCACGGTGCCGGCGCTGGCGATCCGCTCCAGCCCCGGGTAGTCTGTGCACGAAGCGCACCGACGCGGTCTGCGCCACTTCGGCGCCGGTCACTTCGAGCACCTGTTGCGGCCCACCATCGGGCAGGCGCCAGCCGGGCAACCGCCCTGCGAGTGTCTCGGCAGGCAGCACGCCGGACAATTCAAGAAAACGCAGGCAATGGTCCTGCGCCACCGCGCGGCTGGACATGTCGCCATGAAAGCCGCACTCGATCAGCAACGCACGCGCGCCGGCGGCCAAGCCTTCTGCGGTGCCGAAGTGCTCGAAGTCGCGCATCGCACGCCGTCTTTGTGGCCGCCATCGACCGCAATCGTCGCCCCGATTTCATCTGTAACGCGAGTTCGATGTTGGCCCGGTGCAGGCCGATCATGATGAGCGGCGCCGACGGCTCGTGCATCGAACGCAGGTCGAGCAACCAGTCGGCCGCGCGCACGAACGGTGCGAGCGCCTTCGCCCGGCGCCGCTCAAGCGTGCCGCCCTCGGCCATACGGTCGGTGGCCCATTGGCGGTTCAAGTCCTGTTCGACAAAGCGGGAGGCATCGTGGTGCTGCGCATCGAACCGGCCAAATGCATCCAAATTGCAAAACGCCAGCGTCAGACTGCCGCATTGCGGCCGCACACCCGCAGCCAGCAACCCCTGCAGCCCCCAGGCGCCACACAGTTCGTTGCCGTGGCTCAGCGCGGTGATCAGCACGCGGCGACCGGGCTGGCCCGAGTCGAACGACCAGACGCCTTCCACGCCGGTGTTGCCGCGGCGTCATTCTTTGATGTCGGGGATCGGCAGCGCAAAGGCGGCGGCATGTGCTTGCGGGTTTGAGGGCTGCATCAGTCGCCTTTGATGTGAGCGAACTCGACGATCTCGCGGTACTTCTGGGTTTCCATCGCGAGAAACTGCGCCAGATCGGGCTGCGTGGAGGGCACAACCGAGCCGGTCGATTCCATCTTGCCGCGAAAGCCGGACGACTTCGGCACGTCGGCCAGTGCCGACTTGAGGCGTGCCAGCACCGGTTCGGGCAATCCGGTCGGACCCATCAACACGAACCACACGCTCAATTCCACGTCTTTCAGCACAGGCGTTTCGGCCAGTGCGGGAATGTCGGGCGTCACCGGTGAGCGCCTGCGCTCGGTCGTCCCCAACGCGATGAGTTTGCCGGACCTGATCAGCGGCAGCGCACTGGACAACGCGTAGACACCGTACTCGATGGTGCCGCCGATCAGGTCGCTGCTGAGCGGCCCGGTACCCCGGTAAGGAATGTGCGTCAGAGAGACACCGCCTTGCTGCTCGATCATCTCACCCGCCATGTGCAGCGACGTGCCCACGCCCGAGCTGCCGTACGAGTATTGGTCCGGCCTGGCCTTGACGGCAGCCAGGAACGCGGCCGTGTCCTTGATGCCGGTCTGCGCGCCGGTCGTCAGCACCAGTGGCTGCGAGCTCAGCAAGGCGATCGGTGTGAAGTCCTCCGGGCGATACCGCACCGACTTGCGCACCAGCGCGTTGATCGCGATCTCGTTGTTCGCGCCGACCAGCAGCGTGTAGCCATCGGGCGCGGCCGAGGCAACCTTCTGGGCGGCCAGCGAGCCGCCCGCGCTGCCGAGGTTTTTTGATCACCAACGGCTGGCCGAGCACCGTGCTCAGTTCCTGTCCCAACGTGCGCCCGACCTGATCGGTGCTGCCACCGGGCGGATAGCCCACCACCAAGGTGATCGGGCGCTGCGGGTAGGCCGGCTGGGCGACCGCCTGGAACATGCCCAGCAGCAGCACGCCGCCAGCGAGAACGCTGCGGCGCAGCGGAATCAGGCATTGGAGCCGTGGGTCGGCACGCCGTTGATCGAGCGCGGACGGACACCGGTCCGACTGACCAGGGCAGGCGTTCTGTTTCGCGACACCGCCCAGCAGATTGGGCAGGGGATGGAACATTCACGCAGCGCCCTGCTCGGCGAAGCCGAACGCAGCGCACGGACCGTTGCGATCGCCACCGGGCGTACGCTGGCGCGCACCGTGCTGGCCGACTGGCTGGTGGGGCTGCAACCGTCGATCGCCGAAGCCGACCATCCGCATCCTGACACGCAACCTGCCGGAGACGATTCAAATGCTGGAGCGTCATGAGGCCGAGTTTGTCTTGGTCAACGACCATCCCGCGTTGGCGATCGGGCTGGACGGGCGGCAGTTTGCGTACATCACGTTCACTGCAGATCAATTGGTGCCCGTGTCTCGCGCCGACCCGCGGGGCGAGCCAGTCCATTCGCTGGCCGGCAAACCGCCAGTGCCGTTCCTGGCATGCGGAGCGGGGCTGGCGTCGGGTCGGCTATTGGATGATCACCTGGCAAACAACCTGCAGATTCCGCCGCTGGTACGCCGCCCGGAGTCGGACTCCGCCGATGCGCTGGCCGAATACGTACTCAAAGGGTTGGGCGTTGCGTGGTTGCCTTGGTCGTTGGTGCAGGGCGACTGCCAAAACGGCCGCATGGCATTGGCGGGTGACCGGCATGCAACGGTTGCGTACGCGGTGCGGCTGTACCGGGCCAAGCGGTGGCTTGGTGCATCGGCCGAATCGATGTGGCAATCGGCGCTGCGCCATTGGTTGCCAACCAAAGTGGGGACAACCTCACGCCGCTACGGGTGCGCAGCGCTCGGCCAGAAACGCCAGCGCTTCCTGCACTTGGTCGATGAGCACCAGGCAAAGATCCCCGGGTTCGAGCTGGGCGAGTGCCGCATCGATGGCGACGAACTCGCCGTTGTAGGCATCGACCTGGGTGGTGCGGCTTGCACCGGCCAAGCCGTCGCGCAGCAGCGCGATCACTTCCCCATCGGCACGGCCGCGTTGGGCCTGGTCCTGATACAGGATCACACGGTCGAATGCGGCACCGAGGATGGCCGTTTGCTCACGCAGGTCTTCGTCTCGCCGGTCCCCGGCGCCGCTGATGACCACGCTGCGTTTGCCTGGCGCCGGCATCGCGTCCACCGCATCCACCAGCGCGCGCATCGCATCGGCGTTGTGGCCGTAGTCGGCGATCACGGTGGCGCCGCGGTGGTCCATCACGTTGAAGCGGCCGGGGGCGTTGCCGCTGTCGT
>CAWAQL010000023.1:0-67015 GCA_963784295.1 uncultured beta proteobacterium | reverse complement strand
AGCCGGCCGCCATGCCCGCCGGCTCCCGAAGGATCAGCTGGCCGTTGGCCGAGAAAAACACCGCTTCCTGCGTGCGCACCCCGACCGCATCGAGCGCCGGCAGCAGGCCCAGTTCGGCAAGTTCGCGCACCGCGTGCGGCAGCAGGTTGATGCCGACGCCGAGCGGTTTGAGCTCGGGCACCGCGTAGTGGATGCGGCAGCCAATGCCCGCCTGGTGCAGGCTCAATGCCAGGGCAAGGCCGCCGATGCCGGCACCGAGGATGAGGACGGGCTCACCGTTATTCGTATCTGTCAATCGATGTCTCCTGACCCAGATGTGCCGACTGCAAAGCGTGGTGAAACCCGCGGCTTCGACTGCGCTGCCTGATCTGCGCTCGACGAAATTCGATGCGACAGCCGGGCGCGCCTTCTGAATCGAATGGCCCGCCGCAGGTCAGCAGCAGACAGCGGACCCGCTGGCGAGACGGTCACGCGCCGCTCCGATCCGCCTGCTCATCGTGTCCCAATTGCGGCAATACACTCCCATCGCCGAGCGCCAGCAGCCCAGCCTTCGCATACGTCACGAGCTTCTCGCGCGTGTCCGCGATGTCCAGATTGCGCATGGTCAGCTGGCCGATGCGGTCCGCGGGCGAGAAGGCGCGCTCGCCCTTTTCCATCGTCAGGCGCTCGGGCAGGTAGGTCAGGTTCGGCGACTCGGTGTTCAGGATCGAGTAGTCGTTGCCGCGGCGCAGCTCGACCGTCACTTCGCCGGTGATCGGCGCGCGCGACCCAGCGCTGCGCCGGTCTCGCGCAGCATCATGGCCTGCGGATCGAACCAGCGGCCCTGGTAGAGCAGGCGGCCCAGACGCAGGCCGTTGATCGCGGTACTGCTCGATCGTGTCTTCGTTGTGGATGCCGGTCACCAGCCGCTCGTAGGCGATGAACAGCAGCGCCATGCCCGGCGCTTCGTAGATGCCGCGGCTCTTGGCTTCGATGATGCGGTTCTCGATCTGGTCGCTCATGCCCAGGCCGTGGCGGCCGCCGATGCCGTTCGCTTCCAGCATCAGCTCGACGGGATCGGCGAATGTCGCTGCCGTTCAGCGCGACCGGGCTGGCCCTCCTCGAAGCGCACCGTGACCTCTTCGGCCTTGACTGCCACGTCGTCTCTCCAGAATGCCACGCCCATGATCGGCTTGCACGATGCGTGATGCCCGCTGTTCAGGTGCTCGAGGTCCTTGGCCTCGTGCGTGGCGCCCAGCATGTTCGAATCGGTCGAGTAGGCTTTCTCAGCGCGACATCTTGTAGCCGAAGCCGGCCTTCGTCATGAACGCCGACATCTCGGCGCGGCCGCCGAGTTCGTCGATGAACGTCTGGTCGAGCCAGGGCTTGTAGATCTTGAGCGCCGGGTTGGCAGCAGGCCGTAGCGGTAGAACCGCTCGATGTCGTTGCCCTTGTAGGTGCTGCCGTCGCCCCAGATGTTGACGTCGTCTTCCTTCATCGCGACCGACCAGCATGGTGCCGGTGACGGCGCGGCCGAGCGGCGTGGTGTTGAAGTAGGTCACGCCGGCGGTCGAGATGTGGAACGCGCCGCACTGCAGCGCCGCGATGCCCTCGGCCACCAGCTGCGCGCGGCAGTCGATCAGCCGCGCCGCCTCCGCGCCGTACTGCATCGCCTTGCGTCGGGATCTCGTCGTAGTCGGGCTCGTCGGGCTGGCCGAGGTTCGCGGTGTAGGCGTACGGCACCGCGCCCTTGTTGCGCATCCAGTGCAGCGCGGCGCTGGTGTCCAGGCCGCCGGAAAACGCAATGCCGACCTTCTGGCCGGCGGGAATGTGTTGGAGGATGGTCGACATGGGAATGGAAGAAAAAGATCGCTGGAAAGGTCGAAACGGAGCGTCGAGCAAAGCCGCACCGCAGAGGCGCTATTGTCCGGCCATTGCGCGGCGCGGCGGCAGTCCGGGCATCGCGCGTCGCCGGTGCGGTCCGGGTCCCGCACCATTCGGCTGCATGAGGCGCAGCGAACCTGCTGCCGCACCGGCATGCGCACTACTGTCCAAAGCGCGGGCCGGACTTGAGGAATTCGCGTTCGGCCGCACTGCTGGTGCGCCCGAGCACCTCGTTGCGGTGAGGAAAGCGCCCGAAGCGCTCGATGATGTCGCGATGTGCCCTGGCAAAGCGCAGGCTGCCTTGCAGCGTCTTGCGCAGCGCCGCCGGCGCCTCGCTCAGCAACCGCTCGAACCGCTCGACGCAACGCGCCTGCAGCCCGAGGTCTTCGGCGTGCGTCAGCGGCATGTACAGGAACACGCGGCCGACCCAGGGCAGCGCGGCGTCTTCATCGCGTCCCAGTGCGTCCAGCGCGAGCGTCTGGGCACGCGCATCGCCCGCAAATGCCTGCGCCGTGCCGCGGTGGATGTTGCGCGGAAGCTGATCGAGCAGGACGACGAGCGCCAGCCGCGACGGTGGCGTGCGCGCCCAGTCACCCAGACCACCGCCGAGCGCCTGCGTCACGAGCCGGCCGAACCGCTCTGCGATCTCATGGTCCAGCGCGGCGCCGGCGCCGAACCAGCGATCGCCCATGTCCTTGCTCGGCCAGCCGTGCAGCAGTCCGTCGCCGAGCCAGAAGTCGAGCACGGCGCGCGGCGCGGCGCCGAGCGCGGCCGATAGACTCGGCTCGGTCAGCCCGTTGCAGGCTGGCTGCCCATCACCACCGAAGGAGACTGTCATGTCGTTGCCCATCTTGAGAAATTTCATGCGCATGACCGCTTTGAGCGCGGCCGTGGCGTTCGCTGCGGTCGGCCCGTCGCATGCGGAAGCGCCGATGGCCAAGGTGGCCGCGCCGGGCTTCTACCGCATGCTGCTCGGCGACTTCGAGGTCACCGCGTCTGAACGACGGCACGTTCGCGATGCCGGCGGACAAGCTGTTGAAGCAACCGGCCGAAGCGACCGAGCGCGCGTTGGCCCAATCGTATTTGAAGGTGCCGGTCGAAACGTCGGTGAACGGCTTCCTTGTCAACACCGGGGCCAAGCTCGTGCTGATCGATGCGGGCGCCGGCACGTTCTTCGGCCCCACGCTCGGCAAGCTGGTCGCGAATCTGCAGGCGTCCGGCTACCAGCCCTCGCAGGTCGACGAGATCTACATCACGCACCTGCATGTCGACCACGTCGGCGGCTTGGTGACGAACGGCGAGCGCACGTTCGCGAACGCGACCGTGCGGGTCGACCGCCAGGACGCGGACTTCTGGCTGAGCGAGCAGAAAATGGAAGCGGCGCCGGCCGAAATGAAGGACTTCTTCAAGGGTGCGATGGCCGCGCTGAAGCCGTATCGCGAAGCGAACCGACTGAAGACGTTCGACAGCGGCGCGGGCGACCTGCTGTCCGGCATCAAGGCGTTGTCCACGCACGGCCACACGCCGGGCCACACGTCGTACGAGGTCTCCAGCGGCGGGCAAAAACTCCTGCTGATCGGCGACCTGATCCACGTCGCGGCGGTGCAGTTGAGCGATCCTGCCGTCACGATCGCGTTCGACGTCGATCCGAAGGCGGCGGCCGCGATGCGCGGTCAGGTGTTTCAGCAAGCCGCCAAAGACGGCACGCCGATGGGCGCATCGCACATCGCGTTCCCCGGCCTCGGGCGCCTGCGTGCGGACGGCGACGGTTATCGCTGGCTGCCGCTGAATTTCACGCAGATGAATCCGAACTGACCGGGCACTCCGGTGCCGAATGAGGCCCGGCCGGGGGGATGAGGAGCAGGCAGATGGATGCTGCTACATCGCCTTGAACCGATGCGCGTACAGGCGGCTCACCGCAAACGCATCGCGGCAGCCGCGCACCTGGAGCGTGAGGCGGCCCGCCTCGTCGCGCAGCACCGAATCGATCGCTGTGGCGCGCACCAGCGTGCCGCGGTGCACCTGCCAGAACACGCGCGCATCGAGCCGCGGCAGCAACTCCTTCAGCGGCGTGCGGATCAAGAATTCGCCGCCGACGCTGAGCACGCGCAGATATTTGTCGGCCGCTTCGAACACCAGCACCTCGTCGATCGCCAGCAGCCGAATCCGGTTGCCCACGCCAGCCTGAATCACGGTCAACGGTTCGACCGCAACCGGCGAAGGCGTCGCGCGAAGCAGCGCGTGAAGCTGTGCGAGCGGCGCCTGTGCCGCGCCCGCGTCCGCCCGCACGCAGCCGCAGCGCATGCTGCAGCTTGGCGACCGTCTTGTCGAGCCGTGCTGGCTGCACGGGTTTGAGCACGTAGTCGATCGCCTGCGCCTCGAACGCAGCCACCGCGTGGTCGTCGAAAGCCGTGACGAACACGAGCAGCGGAAACGGCGTGGCGACTTCGCCGTTCGACAGCCGTTCGTCCCAGCGCTCGGCAAGCTCGGCCGCGGCATCGAGCCCGCTTAAAGCCGGCATCTTGATGTCGAAAAACAGCACGTCGGGCCGAAGCGCCAACGCCGCCTGCACCGCGGCCACGCCATCACCGACCGGGGGCAGCACCTGCAGCTTGGGCCAGGCGCGCGCGAGCTCGCGCCGCAGCGCGTCGGCCAGCAGCGGCTCGTCTTCAGCGAGCAGTGCCGTGGCGGCGGGCGGTTCTGTGACCGCCGCGGCCTCGGCATCCCCTTCGCCGATCACGACCGGGACACCGGCAGCAGCAGGTCCGGTGCCGCGCGCAACGCGCCGAACTCGGAGGGCGCCGCCAGCAGCTCCGGCTCTGCCCATTCGCACAAAAACCGCACCAGGTCCAATTCGTTCAGCGGTCGCGCGTAGTAGTAGCCCTGCACCTCGGTGCAGCCGTCGCTCTCGAGCATCTGAAGCTCCGATTCGGTCTCGACCCCTTCGGCCAGCACGCGCGTCCCCATCTGTTGCGACATCTCGATGATCGCGCGCACGATCGCGCGCTTTCGGCCCTGCTCGCGCAGCAGGTGCACGAAGCTGCGGTCGATCTTGATCTTGGCGAAGTGAAAGCGCAGCAGATAGGCCATCGATGCGAAGCCGGTGCCGAAGTCGTCCAGCACGATGCGCACGCCGCGCTGCTGCAGCGCGGCCATCTGCAGCAGCGTGGTGGCCTCCTCGTTGAGCAGCACCGACTCGGTGATCTCGAGCTCCAGCCGGTGCGCAGCCAGCCCGGTGCGCGCGAGCACCTCGTCGATCAATGCGCTCAGGTCCTGCGTCATCACCTGCACCGGCGACAGGTTGACGGCGATCGAGAGTTTTTCGTCGTGCAGCTGCACGTGCCGGCACGCTTCTTCCAGCACCCAGGCGCCGATCTCGGCGATCAAGCCGCTGTCTTCGGCGATCGGGATGAACTCGGCCGGCGTCACGACGCCGAGCTCCGGATGGTTCCAGCGCAGCAGCGCCTCCAGTCCGATCACGGTGCGGTGGCGCGTGTCGATCTGCGGCTGATACACAAGCGTCAACTGGCCGCGTGCGAGCGCCTCGCGCAACTCCTGCTCCAGCACGAGCCGGCGGTCGACCTGGCTGCCCATCGACGGCTGATACACACGCACCGTGTTGCGGCCGGCCGCCTTGACTTCGTACAGCGCCAGGTCCGCGTACTTGATCAGCTTCTCGGCTGCCGGCGCGTCGCGCGGCGCGAGCGCAATGCCGATGCTCGCACCGATGTGCAGCGTCAACCCGTTGATCTCGAACGGCTCGCGCAGCGAGCCCAGGATGCGGCGTGCAAACGGCATCGCCTCTTCGTCGCTCGAAACGCTGGCTCATGATCACCGAGAACTCATCGCCGCCGGTGCGCGCCATGGTGTCGTCCGCGCGTGCGATCGAGCGCAGCCGCTCGCCGACCAACCGCAGCACCTGGTCGCCCATGTCGTGGCCGAGCGAATCGTTCACGTTCTTGAAGCGGTCCAGGTCCAGGCACAGCAGCGCGAACGGCACCTCGCCCGCGCGCTGGAGCGCCTGGTCGAGCAGCTGGCGGAAGTGGTGCCGGTTCGACAGCTGCGTGACCTCGTCCAGATTGGCCAGCCGCAGCAGGTTGCTGCGCTGCGCATCGATCTCCTGCTCGCGCGCTTCGAGTTGTTCGAGCAGGCCGTTGAAGCCGTCGTGCAGCGCGCCGATCTCGTCGCTGCGGTGATACATCAGCCGCATCCGGTAGTCGTGCGTGATCGAGACCTCGCGCATCATGTTGGCCAGATTCATGATCGGCCAGGCAATGCGCTCGAGCGCGCGCGCGGCCGCGAAACTCGCGATGAAGCCGAACACCGCGGCCGCCACCATCACGACCGCCAGCCGGCCCAGAAACAGCAGCGACGGGTTCTCTGCATTGAGGTTCAGCATCAGCCAGCCGATCGTCTCGCCGTCGACCTGCACCACCTGCGTCACGTAGAGCGCGTTGTCCTGCTCGACCAAATTGACCGCGTTGCCGGGCTTCACACGCTGCAGGCGCGCGATCAACTCAGGGGTTTTCGGCAGCGGCTGGCCCGCCACCGCGAAGCTTGCAAACAGGCGTCGGTCCGAGTCGAGCAACGCGGCCCAGCGGATGCCGGGCAGGATGCCCGCGCTCGACAGGATTTTGCTGGCCGCCTCGGTGTCGAAAAATGCCAGCGTGCCGCGCAGGTTTTCTGCAAGCACCGCCGCGATCGCACTGGCGCGCTCGTGATGCCGCTCGCGTGCACCACGCATCTCGAGGCCCGCAAACAGCACAAACAGCAACAGCACCAAAATCGTGATCGCTCCGGCCACCACCAGCCGCAGCCGCGAACTGAGCTTCACGTGGCCGCCCACGGGGAAGAAACGCCGAACCTTCGTCCAGCGCGTGTTATCGGTGGCCACAGGGTCGGCGGACTTCCATGAAGCGGGTCGCCGCGGGCGTCGCAGCGGTTGGCTCTGCATTATGGTCGGCCGGGCAGGTGGGGCGCCGCCTCGATCACGTTGGTGGCCAGCGAGAGGACATGTGAGGAAAGCATCAGGTCGGCACGCTGGAGCGCACCCAGATTCACTTCAAAGCGCAGGCGCGAGCCGTCGCGCACAAAGCCGATCATGCCGCCGTGCTGCGCGAACCCCGGCTCGTCGCCGACGGTCAGCACGGCCGCACCCGCCGGCAAGGGCGGTGGCACCAGATTGGCGGCGAACAGCAGCATGCAGCGGCCGGCCTCCAGCCCGCTGTCGATGTGGCGAAACACAATGCGCAAGCCCTGCACGGTGCGCCCTTCCAGCCCCTGCAACGCGCTGCTGAGCCGCTCGCCCCCGCCGAGCTGGCACAGCGTGAACTGGCCTTCGGCCATGCGCTCGGCCGGCCAGTCGGTGAACTTGGCAAAGTTGAGCGTGAACGCAGCCAGCACCTGCGTCTCGTCCGGATCGGCAGCACCTGTGCGCGGCTGGAGCGCAGTGGCCGTCAGCAACAGCGCGCAGACCGCGCGATGCCAGCGCATCGCACGCACCGCAGCGACCATGCGGCGCGCCCGCCGCGAGCCGCGGCGCTGGAATGCGCGCACGTGCCGATCCATCGAATGCGAGTCGTCAGGCGCGCTCAGAAGCGCACGCTTGCGCGCAGCGCCACCGCGGGCTCGATCAGCACCGGCGTGGTCAAGATGAAGCCGTTCGCGCTGGAGGCCTCCACCCGACGGCTCGCGCCCAGGTTGTAGCCGGCCAACGACAGCGTGAGGCGCGGCGACACGCGCCAGCGCAGCGACAGGTCCAGCGACGTGCGCGACGGCACACCCGACTCGCCCGGCAAATAGGCGCTGCGGCTCGCGCTGTAACGCAACCAGCTGTCCAGGTAGACGCGCGGCGCCAGGTCCCACGACAGCCGCCAGGAGGCCAGCAGATTCGGGCTGCGCGACAGCGTGGAGACTTGCAGGTCGGGCCGCTCGGCGCTCTGCACCCGCAACGTCGACACGGAGAGCTGCCAGCGCAGGCCAGGCCGGATGCGCCAGTCGGTTGCGAGCTCGACCCCACTGGTGTGCGCGCCGGTGCCGATCCGGTCGATGTAGACCGGCGTACCGGCACCTGCGGCGATGTCGAATGCGGCGCGGGAGATCGCCGACTGATCGGGGGTCTGGAACCGCATCAGATTGCGATAGCGCTGCGAGAACGCGGTCAGATCGATCGACAGCCGCTCGCCCAGGCGCCAGCGGCTGCCGATCTGGAACGCGGTGACTTCGGTGGACACCGCCTGCAGGGAGCGCGTGGTGACCGGCACCGGCACCGGCTCGGTGGCGCCAGGCAACAACACCGGCACGTTCGCCACCAAAAACTGCGCATCCTGAGAACCCCGCCCCGGCACCCGGGACGAGCGCGAAAACGACGCCCAGAGCGACTGGGCCGGTGACAGCCGCCAAGCGATGTCCACGCTCGGCTGCGGTTGCATGCCGGTGTAGCGGTTGTGGTCCAGCAGCAGCCCGGCCGTCAGCCACAATCGGTTCGGTGCCAGCGTGATGCGGTCGTGCGCAAACAGGCGCCAGTCGAGCCACTGGCGGTCGGCCGGCAGCAGGGCGCCGTACGGGCTGCCTTCGGTGTGGTCGTTGAAGCCCCGCAACCCCACGCCGTAGGTCAACCCGTGGATGCCATCGGCCAGATCGAACTGGTGCTGCGCCTGCAGTTCGGCCGCATTGTTCTGGGTGCTGAGGAAATTGCTGTAGCTCGCGAGTTCGCGCGCCACGCTCGCGCTGACCTGCAGCTGGCCGCGATCGGCCAGCCGTTGGTTCAGCACGCCGGCAGCCATCAGGCGGCGAAACGACAGCCGCAGCGAAGTCGGCTCGTTGAAGTTGGGCGGCCGCTCGGAGCGCAGCAGCCACTCGTCGCGGTCGCCGGACTGCAGCGCCTGGAATTGCAGACTCAGCTCGCCGTGTGCGATGCGCTGATCGAGCCGGCCGGTGACATTCACATTGCGGTTGCGGTCGCGCGCGTTGCGGCCGTCGGCGGTCTGATAGCTCGATGTTTCGCTTGCGCGCGCCGACAGCCGCCAGGCACCGTTCTTCGGATCGGCCCGATCGGTCGCGGCGCCGTGGCGCAGGTGCAGCCAGCGCTGGCCGTCGCTGCCAGCCAGGCCTTCCAGTCGTGTGCCCACGGTGTCGTGGGCGCTGAACGTGATGATGTTGATGACGCCGTTGACTGCGTTCGGTCCCCACATCGCGCCGGCCGGCCCGCGCACGATCTCGATGCGTTCGATATCGGCCAGCGGCACCTGCTCGACGTCCCAGAACACGCCTGAAAAGTACGGCGAATAGATGCTGCGCCCGTCCAGCAGCACCTGCAGGCCGCCGGAAAACCGGGTCGGGTCGCCGCGCACGCCGACCGCCCAACGGCCACTCGATATGCGCGCCACGTCGACGCCCGGCGCAAGCCGCAGCACCTCGGGCAGCACGCGTGCGCCCGAGCGCACGATGTCCTCGTGTGTGATCACGAACACGGCCGCGCCGCTGTCGGACAACGCCACCCGCTGGCGGCTCGCCGACACCACTTCGACAGCCATCAGCTCGGTCAGGCTCTTGTCGAGCAGCGTCGCTTCGTCGGCATCGGCCGTGCGCAGGCCGATGCCGGCAGCTGCCGCGTTCGGCTGCGCCAGCGCCGCCGGCACTGCTCCGGCGCTGCACAGGAGCAGCAGCGCGCGTGCGCCGATGGCGAGACGGCCGGACCAACCTGCGGGCCGAAGCCGTGCGGACATGAAAATGGGCAGCATGGCCACTATTGCACACCAGATTGCAGAAACCGCCCGGCGTGGCCCGATGTCGGGCGTGTGACTTAGTGCCCGCTCCGGCGATTCGTGCGCCGCGTCGACGCCTGCGCGCGACAGATCGGGCGGTGCAGGCAGCCGGTCTGGAGACCGGTCGAGCGGGCGCCCAGGCGGCTGGGCCAGTTGCCCGAGCAGGCCGCTCGATGCGGATCGTCGCGACCTGCGACAGCGACTCGGTGCCCGGCAGCGGCGCACCGGATGCGAATGTGAACTGCGCGGTCGTGCTGTATTGGGTGGCCAATCGCTCACGCACCTGCGCCACGCCGAACGAGCCCGCGGCCACGTCTGGGCCGGCTGTGTCACGGGCCGCCATTGCGCTCAGCAGCCCATTGCCGCTGTCGGCGACTTCGAGCCGCAGTGCGCCATCGGCGTCGAGCCAGGCGCGCACCGCGACGCTGCCGCCCGCCACCGTGGGCTCCAGCCCGTGGCGGATGCTGTTTTCCACCAGCGGCTGCAGCAGCAGCGTCGGGATCGGTACCGCGGCCAGCTCGGGCGGCAGATCCAGCACGAACCGCAGCCGCGGACCCATGCGGATCGCCATCAGCTCAAGGTAGTCGCGCAGCCGGTCGAACTCGGTCGCCAGCGGATGCACGGTGGCGCGCGAAGCCGACAGAGTGGCGCGCAGGTAGTCGTTCAGCCGGTCGAGCATCGCGGTGGCGCGCTGCGGATCGACATCGATCAAGCTGCGCAGGTTGGCCAGCGTGTTGAACAGCATGTGCGGGTCGAGCTGGCTTTGCAGCAGTTTCAGCCGGCTCTCGGCGGCTTGGCGCTGGGCGGCTTCGGCCTGCGCCGCGAGCGCAACACCGCGGCCTTGCAGATAGAAGTAGCCCGACGCGACCGCGCCGGCCATCACCGTCACCGTGATTCCGCTGCGAATCTGGTCGCCGGTTTGCCGCCAGCTGGACCAGCCGAACCACCAGTCGCCGATGCACAGGCCGCTGAAGTATCCGATCACGATGGCGGTTGACACCAGTGCCGGGCCGCGCCAGCCATGCGGCCACTGGTGATCGGGTGGCCGCGCCAGAAACAATCGCCCGAACTCGACAATGGCCCAGATCGGCACACCGGTCGCGACCGAATAGATCAGCTTGACGACGAACGGGCGGCTCGGGGCAAAAAAAGTCTGCACCGCCGCCACGATGAAGCAAAAGCCGAGCGTCAGCAGCAGGTGCCGCAGTGCATGCGGCCATAGGGGCCGCCACCGCGGCGCCCATTCAGCCACGGATTTTGCGCCGCTCGCGCTCGACCATTCGCTCGTGCAGGCCGCTGCCGTTGCCGAGGACGAACACCGCGACGCCATGCAGCAGCAGGCCAAGGCCCCAGCCGAGCGCCGGAAAGATCGACCAGGAGCGATGCCCGGCGCCGAAGTTGTTCGCGATGAGGAACAGCACCGCGTTCACGAGCAGATAAACGGTTGCGTGGATGTACCAGCCCAGCTTGGCGCCCGCGCGTTTGCGGGCGATGCGGTCGATCTGGTGCGGGGTCATCGAGGTGTCGTTCATGGCAGCAAATTTTCCTTGAAGAAGTCGGCAACTGCGCGGCAGACGGCGGGCAGCCCGCCGCGGTCGAAACCAGGCAGGTCCGCGAGCAGCCGGCATTCCGCCTCGGCGAGATCGTTCGGCAGCGGCGACAGCACCGCGCCGTGGCCGCCGTCGGCCAAGTCCGCAACGACAACACATTCGGTGCAAACGTCGCGCACCGCATCGACGTGAAAACGCGGCGCAAGCCAGGCGTCCTTGCGCGCCGCGATCAGGCCGAGCGGCAGCGTCGGGTGCGCGAGCGACGCCGGTTCGAAACTGGCTGCGGCCGGCACCGCTGCAATCACGGCTCGAACGCGCGGGTCGTGGTGCTGGCGCCAGGTTCCGTCCGAAAACCGCCAGTTCAGCACCTGCCGTGCGATCGCAATCTTGACGGGGTCGAGCCCGTTTCCCTTGAGCCGCGTGATCAGGCCCACGCAGGCCGGAAAATCTTCCGCGATGTGTTCGCTGCAGTAACGCGCAAACGATCCCGGTGACCAGCGCCCGCCGGCCATCACCAAAGCGGCATGGCCGCCGGCCGACATGCCGTACACACCGATGCGATCCGGCGCGATCGGCGGTGCGAAGCGCGGATCGGCTGCGACCGCATCGATTGCGTGCGACCCCTCGGCCGACCGCAGCGTCCACGACTCGGGTCCGACCTTGCTCATGTCGTGCCAGTTGTCGCCGACGTGTTCGGGCAGCGCGACGACGAAGCCGGCTTGCACCCATGCACGCGACAGATCGCTTTGCGGCCTGGGCGAGCCGCCGGAGCTGTGCGAGATCACGACCAGACGCCCATTGCCGGCAGCAGGCCGGCCCTGCAAGGTCACGTCGAGCGTGAACGAGCCGCGCTTGATGGGGGACGCGGACGCATCGCTGGGGTAGAACACCGTGACCGGTCCGAAGCCGTCGACCGGTGCGAGGGTGTCCAGGCCGACCCCGGCAAAGCTTGCGCCGCACGCGGCCAGCAGCGGCAGCGTCAACTTGGCCAGCCGCCGGCTGGACCGACCACCGACCGCATCGGGCAAGCGCAGCCGCCGCGAAGCACTGGTGCTCACCAAGCGGCCCCGGTCCTGGCCGGCCCGGCGCTGCCTGCAGCGTCGCCTCGCCGCTTTGCAAAGCGCCACAGCCGCATGGCCCGCCCGACGAACGCGCCGCTGCACGCGCCGTAGATCAGGCACGCCGGCAGCGCAAACCACAGGTCGTGTGCAAGCGCCGGGTGCATCATGATCGCGACCGCGGCGCCGTATTTGGTGAAGAAGATGCTCATCATCAGCATCAGCGGCCACGCGCTGCCGGGCAGTTGCAGACGCCGCCGCGCCGGGTCGCAGTGCGTGCCTGCCGGTACCGGTCGCGCCAGCAGCCACAGCAACACCAGCACGGCGCCAGAGATCCAGCCGAGCAGCGCCAGTGGCATCTGGCCGAACGCGCTCAGGGTTCCGTAGATCGAGAACGCGCACATGCCGAAGCCGATGCCGAGCACGCGGCCCAGCGCCACGCTGCGCGCGCGAAGCTGATTCAGGCCGAGCGCGATCAGCGCCGCCAGCAGCGCGAAGACCCAGACGGGCGTGTGTTGAATGATTTGCAGCAGCATGATGTCCTTCAAGAAAGCGAATGTTGGGCGGTCTAAAGCAGCGCGAGCACGACGCCGTGCAGATAGCGGCCCGGCAGCAGGGTGAACGCGCCGGCCACGAGGCAGGCACTGACGTAAGTGATGAGCATCGCGAGCCGGTGCCCGGTGATGTCACGCCGTGCCAGCCGCCAGAACGCAAGGCCGAGGCCGGCGAAGGTGGCCGGAATCGGCAGGTGAATCGGCGTGTAGCCCGCGACGTTCGGCAGCCGGAAGTCGCGGATGAACAGCGCCGGCAGGGCCGTCAGCACGATCAACGTGACCCAGGCGCAGCCGAACGCGCGGTGCAACCGGGGCCGCTGCGTTGCGCCGTGGCGCGCAACGATCGCCATGGGCCCGATCACGGTTGCTGCAAGCGCGGTGCACAGGTGGACCGCGATGACGGGGTTCATGTTCATGGATGTGCGGTGCGTCCGGAAGTGGGCCTTTGATGAACGCACTGTGCGCGGCGGGCGCAGCCGACGCGAGCGCGATGCGACGAACTGCGCAACATGCGGCGTGAAATGCGCGGCAGACGGCGCCAGCGGCGGCAGGATTCAAAAGCACGCCAGGTGACCCGCGATGGACAGTCCCGGCTCTGCGAGGAATCGGTGTCGCTACCAATTGTGTAGCTATCGGCGTAGGCGCTACTTGCGCCCAGAGCCGCTTCGACAACAAATTTCCCTGATATGGGAAAACCACCGCGGTGTCCAGCGGCTGCATCCGGCGCCGGCCCGGATAATCGGCCGCCGCGCACTGCGCTCTTTTTCTTGCCCCCCAACACCCAGGACCCGCTTTGGACAATTTGCTGCTGATCAAGGCCGCTGTGATGGGCGTCGTCGAAGGCCTGACCGAGTTCTTGCCGATCTCCTCGACCGGACACCTGATCCTGGCCGGCTCGCTGCTCGGCTTTGATGATGCGAAAGCCAAGGTGTTCGACATCGCGATCCAGACCGGCGCGATCTTCGCGGTGATGCTGGTCTACTGGCAGAAGATCCGCGAGACGTTGGTCGAGCTGCCGCGCCAGCGCAAGGCGCAGCGTTTCGCGCTGAATGTGCTGATCGGTTTCCTGCCCGCGGTCGTGCTCGGCCTGTTGTTCGGCAGGTACGTGAAAAGCCACCTGTTCACGCCGCTGGTGGTGGCCAGCACGTTCATCCTGGGCGGCTTCGTGATCCTGTGGGCGGAGAAGCGCGCACCGGGCCATGTGCGGATCGAGCAGGTGGACGACATGACGCCCTGGGATGCGCTGAAAGTCGGCCTGGTGCAGTGCCTGGCGCTGGTGCCGGGCACGAGCCGCAGCGGCGCGACCATCATCGGCGGCATGTTGTTGGGTCTGAGCCGGCGCGCCGCCACCGATTTCTCGTTCTTCCTCGCGATGCCGACGTTGATCGGTGCGGGTGCTTACAGCCTCTACAAGGAGCGTGCGCTGCTGTCGATGCAGGATGCACCGATGTTCGCGGTCGGCCTGTTGTTCTCGTTCGTGAGCGCCTGGGCCTGTGTGCGCTGGCTGCTGCGCTACATCGGCACGCACGACTTCGTGCCGTTCGCCTGGTACCGGATCGTGTTCGGCGTCGTGGTGCTGGCGACTGCGTGGAGCGGGCTGGTGGTGTGGGCGGATTGACCTCGGCACTGCGAGAATCAAAGCACGCGACCTTCCCAAGCGCTCGCCGAGCATCGCAACGAAATCCCTGCGCTGGCTGTTGCGCGCGGTGCGAAGGACGTTCGAATCTTTGGTTCAGCCGCCAAGGGTTTGGACCTGGAGGGAAGTGACCTGGATGTATTGGTTGCGCTCCCATCCGGCACGTCACTGCTGCAGATCGCAGCGCTGCAGCTCGAATTCGAAGATGCGCTCGGCGTGAAGGTCGATCTGTGCACCGAGCCCGAGCTGCACACCACGTTGCGGCAACGGATTCTTGCCGAGAGTCGCCCCCTGTGAGCGAGCGTGACACGCTGTTCCTTGCGCATGTGCTTGCAGCCATCGCTGACATCGAGAGCTTCACCGGTGAAGGTGAAGAAGCGTTCATGGCCGATCGAAAGACGCAAAGTGCAGTCATCCGTCAGCTCTGAATCATCGGCGAGGCCGTCAATGCTCTCAGCGCCGAGCTGACTGCGCTTGAAACGGCAGTGTCGTGGCGTGCCATCGCGCGCACGAAGGACCGCCTCATCCATGCCTACTTCAACGTAGACCTCGGCGCAGTCTGGTCGATGGTGCAGCAGGACTTGCCGGTGCTGCGGACGGAAATCCTGCGAATCGTGAGCAACGACCCAAGTGGCGGTGCTGCCGGTCAAGGACAAGGCAATCCTTTGCGGAAGAAACCGCGCCGCCTTACTCGGGCGCTCGTTGCGCGTTTTTCGAAACCTGCACCCCCAACGCCCCGCGCCGCACATGCAAATCCCGCTGCGGAAACGGTATCTCGATGTCGGCCACAACCAGCTCGTCGTGATTCTTCCTTTTGTATGCAGCATCGAAGGGTGCCGGAAAATCGGTCGCGTCGGCGCCGACCCAGACGATGAGTTCGAAGTCGAGTGACGATTCGCCCATGTCGACCAGCCAGACGTCGCTTTTGCGGTGCAGGCGGTCATGGTGCAGTCCAGCGACGCGGCGGCCCGCAGCGCGGCCGCCTTCACCGCCTCCTTGTCGCTGCCGTAGGCCACGCCGAACGGCACGTGCCCGCGGCGGTACGGGCTGCCGTAGGTCCAGTTGACGACGCGGTTGTTGATGAACTCGGTGTTCGGCACGATCACATCGACTTCGTCGTTCGTGGTCACGCGCGTATGGCGCCGGCCGATGGTGCGCACATGGCCCTGGATGCCCGACTGCAGGTCGACGAAGTCGCCCTCCTTGATCGTTTTCTCCAGCAGCAAGATTTGCCGGAGAAGAAACTGCTGAGGATGTTCTGCAGCCCGAAGCCGATGTCCACGCCGACGAGGGGGTCGGTGTTCATGGTCAGGAGCGGTGGGGCGTGGGGTGGCAGGCGGCGGAGCAGACGCAGGGGCGCTGCGCCGAACGGTCACCCCATCGACCGGATCGCTTCCAGGACGACCTCGGCGGTGGCCTGCGGCCGCTCCATCGGAAACAGATGGCTGCCGTCGATCATCAACAGCCGATTGCCGACGATGCGCCGCGTCAGCGTGAGGCCGGTGCGACGCAGCTCGCTCGACTGCCGGCCGCCGACGAACGCGACCGGACAACGGAGCGGATGGCGTGTGAGCAAGCGGTCGAGGTGGTGCGGCAGCGCGTCGTAGATGCGGGTTTCCACCGCGCGGTCGAAGCTCAAGGTGCGCGCGTCGCCTCCGCTTGCCTCGTCGCCGGGCGAAGGCGCTTCGTGCGCGTCCGTGGTGCCGTGCTCGACGTAGTCGGCCAGCACGCGCGGGTCCCAGGCAGCGAACACCGGCTTGGCCTGGAAATGCTGCGCCACCGCCGCGCGGTCCTTCCAGGCGTCGCGCCGGCGTCGGCTCACCGCGCCGGGCGAAACCCGCTGCATGAGCGGCGTGTGCTTGACGAGCTGCAACGTGCGCGCACGCCAGCCGCCGACCAGCGGCGAGTCGAGCAACACCACCCCCGCAGCCAGTGCGGGGTGTTGCGCAGCCGCCATCAGGCTCAGGAAACCGCCGAGCGAATGGCCGACCAGCCAGAGCCGCCCGGCCTTCGCGGCAATCGGCTGCGCGAAGTCGGCCAGCTCGCGCACCAGGTGCGGCCAGCCGTCGGTGACGGGGTAGGCCGGGTCGTGACCGAATTTTTCGATTGCGTGCAACGCAAAGCCGCGTGCGCGCAGTGCATCCAGCATCACGCGGTAGGTGCCGGCCGGAAATCCATTGCCGTGGGAGAAAACGATCGAGTCCAAAAACGTCCAGGCTGCTGCGGGAAGGGGGCGCGGCGCCCCTGTCAATCCGGGCGCCGGGCCGCGCGCAGCAGCGACTCTACCTGCTGCGCCGGGGCCGGCCGGCCGTGCAGATAGCCCTGCACCGCGTCGCACGCGTGCTCGGCCAGAAAGCGTTGCTGCTGGGCGGTCTCGACCCCTTCGGCGATCACCCGCAGGCCCAGACCGTGCGCAAGCGCGATGGTGCCCAGCACGATCGCCGCGTCGTCTTCGTTGCTGGTCATGTGCTGCACGAAGCTGCGGTCGATCTTGAGCTCGTGAATCGCGAATCGCTTGAGGCGCGCCAGCGACGAGTAGCCGGTCCCGAAGTCGTCCACCGAGATCTGCACGCCCAGCGCGGACAGCTCGTCGAACAGCAGCACCGCCGCATCCGAATCGCTCATCGCGGTGCTCTCGGTGATTTCCAGCCGCAGCAGCGCGGCGTCGACGTCGGCGTGGGCCAGCGCATCGCGCACCACCGCGACCAAGCGCCGGTCCACGCACTGGCGTGCGGAGACATTGACCGCGATCGGCACCACCACCAGCCCGGCCGCGCGCCACTGAGCAAGCTGGCCCACCGCGGCGCGTACCACCCATTCGCCGAGTTCGACGATGAGTCCCGACTCTTCAGCCAACGGGATGAACTGCGCGGGCATCAACACGCCGCCGTCCGGCTGGCGCCAGCGAAGCAACCCCTCGAACGCGATCGCGTCGCCGCTGGTCAGCTCGATCTGCGGCTGGTAGTGCAGCTCGAACGCGCCCTGTTGCAGCGCTTCGCGCATGCCCAGCTCGAGCTCGAGCCGCTCGCGCGTCCAGCGGTTGAGGTCCTTCGAATAGAACTGGTGGCGCGCGCCGGACTGCGACTTGGCCAGGTACATGGCCGCGTCGGCCATCGCCAGCAACTCATCGGCGTCGGTGCCGTCGTCGGGTGCCAGCGCAATGCCGACGCTGCACGAGCACGGCACATCGAAGCCGTCGAGCTGCAGCGGCTGCGACAGCGCCTGCACGACCTTGTCGGCCACGATGGCGGCCGCGTCGTGCGCATCGACCGCCTCCATCACAAGCACGAACTCGTCGCCGCCCCAGCGGCCCACGGTGTCGTTGGCCCGGCAGACGGCCTGCAGCCGCTCGGCCGTGATGCGCAGCACCTCGTCGCCGATGTGGTGGCCCAGGCTGTCGTTGATGCGCTTGAACCGGTCCAAGTCCAGAAACAGCACCGCCAGTCGGCCTGCGCCGCGCTGGTTGCGCGCGAGCGCCTGCCTCAGCCGGTCGAGCACCAGTACGCGGTTGGGCAGCCCGGTCAGCGCGTCGTGCGTGGCCGCATGGCTCAACTGGCGTGCGGAGGCGACCGCGTCGGTCAGGTCGCCGAGCGCGATCACGACGCCGCCCGGGCGGCCCTGCTCGGTCTGCAGCGGCGCCACGGTGGCACTCAGCGCGCGCGTGGCCTGCCCGTGTGCCGGCAGCAGCAGCGGGTCGGCCAGCCGCATCATCTGCTGCGCCGCCAGCGACCCCCGCACGGTGTCCTGCAGCCGCTCGGCGCTGTCGGCGTCGAACGCGAAGGCTTCGTCGACCGTGTGGCCGATGGCTTCGGGCAGCGCGGTGAGCGTGCGCGCGGTCGCGTTCAGGTAGCTGATACGGGCGTCGTCGTCCAGGTTGAACACCGCGTCTCCGATCGAGTCGAGCGTGGCCTGCGCATCGCGCTGCGCACGCTCGGCCGAGCGGTGCGACGC
This sequence comes from uncultured beta proteobacterium, assembly GCA_963784295.1. Lineage (GTDB taxonomy): Bacteria > Pseudomonadota > Gammaproteobacteria > Burkholderiales > Burkholderiaceae_C > JBBPYC01. The sequence goes on along the minus strand of CAWAQL010000023.1, from coordinate 48,637 downwards.
GCTCAGCCGCATCGACAGGTAGGCGCCGTAGCCGGCCAGCAGCCCGAGCATGGCCGGCGCCGGCCCCCACCACAGTTGCAGCGTGCGCAACAGCAGCCAGGCCAGCGCCGGCGGCAGCAGCAGCGAGACCGCCATGCCCAGTTGCTGGCGCTGCGTGCGGCCCACCGGCCACAACGCCATGGTGCCGATCAGCAGTGTGAACGTGAGCGCGGTTGCCGCCAGCGCCGACATCGGCGTGATGAACGCGTGGTTGCGCGCGGCGTCGTAGGCAAGCAAATGCACGTACACGCTGGACAGGGTGCTGCGCCTGTCGACCGCCGCGAGCGAGAACTCCGGGCCCAGTCCGCGTGCGCTCACGCCGATGAGCACGGGGCGCCCACGCACGGCAGCGGCGAACGCGTCCGATTCGAGCGCGTCGGCAAACGACCACCCCGCGGTTGCGAGCCGTGTGCGCGGCAGCAGAACCTCGTGGTCGCGCCGCCAGACGCCGTCGCTCATCTCCCGCGGGTCGGCGCGGCGGCCGGGCAGGGGTTCGGCCAGGGTGCCGGGATGGGCAACCTCGGCCAGCGCCAGCGCCAGCGCCGGCAGGTCGCGCCGCACGCCGCCGCGCAGGAAAATTCGCCGCACCACGCCGTCGGCATCGACCTCGAGATCGACGTGGCCGAGCCGCGCGGCGTCGGCGAACGCGGGCAGCGGGGCAAGCTCCGCCATCGGCCCAGGCCGCTCGGCGGTGCCATCGCGCAGGGTCGGCGCCACCGGCAGCACGGCGCGTGGTTCGTAGCGGATCAGTGCAGCGGCCAGTGCGGCATCGCTCGCGCGTGCATCGTCTGAGGGGCCGGTCTGCGGTTCGCTGAACAGCACCGCATACGCCGCTGCGGTGGCGCCAGCGGCCCTCAGCCGGTCGATCATCTGCGCGTGCAGCCGGCGTGGCCATGGCCACTGGCCAAGCCGTGCGATGCTCGCTTCGTCGATCACCACCAGCACCAGGTCGGCATGGCCGGACTGGGCGGGTGCCAGCCCGTCGTAGGCGAGCAAGTCGAGCCGGTCGAGCGTCGGATTTTGGGCCGCGAACAACGCCACCGTCGCGGCCAGCACGGGCACCCACCACGGCCGGCCGCGCCAGCGTCGCCGTGCGGCTGTCAAAACGCCAGCAGCAGCGGGACCAACAGCCACAGCAGGTTCCACCGATTCACCGGCTTTTCCACCACGAAGCGCTCGGGTTCGCTGAATGCTCCCGGCGCGCCATCGGCGCCGAGCGCCTGCATGCGCAGGTAGTAGGTGCCCTCGTCGGGTCGGTCCAGCCGGATCTGCTCGGCCTCCAGCGTGCGTTCGTCGACCGGCTCGGTGAACGCGCCGGTGCGCGCAATCTGCACCCGGTAGCTGGCCGCGCCCGGCACCCGCGGCCAGCGCAGCGTCAGGCCGTCGGCGTCGACTTCCGGCGGCGCCACCCCCGGCGCGGGCAGGATGCGTCGAAAGCGTTGGGCGTCGCTCCAAGGTCCCGGCCCGAGCGTCGGATCGATCGCCTGCAGCCGCCAGTGCCAGGCGCCGACCGGCAACGCCACCTCGATTTGCGCCTGACCTTCGTCGGGGCCGGTGCGGTCGACCACGGGCGCGCTGAAGTCGTCGTTCTCTTCAGGTGCGACCTGCAGGCGCACGGTGCGCGGGGCTCGGGGGGTTGCATCGGGCGTGTCGCTGTGGGCCGCCTGCGACCAGCGAAACACCGGTTGTGCGTCGGCCAGCTGTGCGTCCGGCAGCGGCGCAATCAGCAGTGGCGGCGTGGGCCGCACATGCACGCGGATCGGCCACTCGGCGGTGAAGCCCTCCAGCCCGCGCGCATCGACTCCGCGCACGCGCAACCGGTAATTGCCACCGACGGGCTCGCGGATGCGCAGCCGCGGGCCCGCCGCCAGCACGTCCGATACCGGTGTGGGTTCGCCCGCGGGGAGCAACTGCGCGCGGTAGGCCACCGCGCCGTCGATCAGCGCCAGCGGCAGCTCGATCGGCAGCCGCGTGATCTCATCGGGCAGCGCGCGCAGGTCCGGCGCGGGCAACAGCGGGATCGCGCCCTCCGGTGCACCCCCGACCGCCGCGCGCGTGCCCTGGCCGGCGTCGAGCCGCAACTCGCCTGCATCGGTGCGCACCAGCACGCCCCCGCGCGGCAACTCGGCGCGCATCAGGTCGCCCTCGACCGCGACCCGCAGTTCGGTGCCACGCACTGCTGCGACTGCGGCCGGCGTCTCGATTTCGAAACGTCCGGCCGGGTTCAGCCGCTGCACCACGTTTTCGAGCGCGCCGCGCAGCAGCCGCAGCTGGATTTCGAGTGTGGAGCCGCTCGGCTCGCTGCCGGATTCCGGGTCTTGCAGGTCGCCAGGCAGCTGGATCGGGCGCGTGCTGACGGTCAGTTCGAGTTCGGTGGCCGGGCGCACCAGCACGCGCGAACCGTCGTCGAGTTGCAGCGTGGCGCCGCCGATGTTCGACGTCGCCAGGCGGTCGCCCGCCTGCAGCTGCAAACCCGTACTGGCCGTGCGACGCTGGCCGTTCGGTGTGGTGACGAACACGTCGGCTGCGGTGTCCAGCACGACGGCCGGCACGTCACGGCGGCGCAACCACGCCTGCGGGATGCGCACGACCGTGCCTGGCGGCAGCCGGGTGGCGCTGTCGGCCAGGCCGTTGCGGCGGACGATTCGCCGCCAGAACTGCATGTCGGCCAGATAGTCGGCGCTGATGGACCAGGGCGAGTCGCCCGGTTGCAGCCGGTAGAGCACTTCGCCGGGCTGGCGGCGCATCGATGTGCTCCTGGCGCCCTGCGCGGCTTGCGCAACCGGCGCCGCCAGGTCGCCCTGCGCCTGTGCACCCGAGCAAGCCAGCAGCAGCGCAAATCCGCACCTCATCAGGGCCGACCTTCGGGGTTCCGCAGCATGAAAGGAAACCAGCGGGAGGTGGCGCATGCGGGAATGGTGTGGCGAGGCGCGAAGTTACGCCTCGTATCCAACGCGTCATCCTAGCTACGTTTGCACCGCTGTGCGATGCCGAGCGCAAGGTTTGCTTGGGAAAACGCCGGGCAAGCGGCGGGACCACGGGTTTTTGGCGAGCTCAGAGGGCACTTCGCCAGCGCCCTGCAGCGCTTCATGTGTTGGCAACCCCGATTTTTTGGCCGCTGCCGAGCGGGCCGCCGCCAGAGCGGTTTCAGCGCTTGCCGGCTGCCTTGCCGCTTGCGTCGTCCTTGCGCTTTTTCGGCACCGGCGTGTTGGCCGGTCGGCCCACCGGTTTGGCGATCGTCCCCTCTTTCTTGACCATGGCCGCGCACTGCGCGCCGGCCTGCTTGGCTTCGTCCTCCGAACCCGTGTCGACGAACGGCAGCACCGCGGCCAGCGGCGTGACCAACGCCAGCAGCGCCGCGGCGCCCCCTTTGCCCGCCAGTTTGCCGGCCTCGATCGATACCGACGGGTTGCTCAAGCTGCCTTCCACCTTGATCGGCGAGCGCAGCGTGAGCGGGCTGAAGTCCTTCGGGGCGACGATCGCCTTCAGGCCCATTGCTTCGGTCTTGAGCGAGATCAGCCCATCGACCCACAGCGTCGAGTCTTCCGTGCTGAGCACGAGCAGCCTGGGCTGGATGATGCCGCGTTTGACGTTCAGGTCGATGATGTTGCACTGAATCTTGAGCGACTCGTCGCCCTTGACGAGCACGCCGAGCGCCTGCGCGATGTCGAGCCCGCCGGCTTCGAGTGCCAGGTGCGAGATGGCCGCGCTGCGCATGTGCGCCTTGATGGCGCCGTCCAGGCTGCCGAGGATTTCGGCGGTCGAGCGGCCGCTGCCCTTCACGTCGACCTTGGCGTCCAGCTTGCCGCTCAGGTAGGGCGGTGCCTTGCCTTTGCGCTCCAGCTTCAGCATCTGCGCCATGTCGACGCCGCGCAGGCCGAGGTTCGCATCCCACTTCGCCTGCTGGCCGCGGCCGTCCAGCTGCAGCGAGCCGATCAACTGGCCCTTGGCCGCGTTCGCATTGATGTCGGCCAGGGTCAGCACCGCGTCCGCCAGCAGGATGTGCGCGCGCAGCGGCTGCAGCACCGCCAGCACGTCGGTGCCGGTGTGGAACTCGGCGATGTCGACCTGGATGTCGGCGTCCATCGCGCGCAGCGAGGGGAGGTCGAATCGCCTGTCGGGGAAGACCTTGCCGCGCCCCTTGGTTTTGGGTTTTTCGGCATCGCCCGGCGCCGTGCCGACCGACGGGCCCAAGTCGTTCAGCACGAGCCGTTTGCCGCTGAGCTTGCCTGAGAGCAGCGGCGTCTTTTTGCCCTTGTCGTAAGTGAATTCGCCGGCCAGCCGGCTGGAGCCGATGGTGGCTTCGGCCAGCGCCACTTTCCAGACGTCGGCCTGCTTGTCGAGCCGGCCGGCCAGCTTGAAGCTCGGCGTCTCGGGCAGCGTCACGCCGAGCGCGTCGCCCACGTTGGCCAGCGACGGTCCACCGCCCGTGAAGTCGCCGCTCAATGCGGTCAGGTGCAATGGGTCGGTGGTGGTGCCGTCGAAGCTCAGCGTGGTCTTGCCGGCCCTGGCCGACAGCCGCACCGGCTGGGCAACCGCCGTCTTGCCTTCGTCCAGCAGCGACAGCGCGCCGGCGGTGCGCAGCGACACCTTGACCGGCAGCTTCTGATAGGTGCCGACCGCTTCGAGCCGCAGGCCGGACTCGCCCTCGGCCAACGCCGCGGACGGCGCCTTGGCTTCGGCCTGCACATCGTCACCGGCTTTGGCCGTAACGCCTTGCGGTTCGGCCGCAGGCTTCGCGGCGCCGGGTTTCTTGGTGGCGTCCGGGTCGTTTTGGCGGGCGCTGGCGGCTTCCGTCGGCGCCGAAGCCGCGGAAGTCGCAGCCGATGCCGATGAGGCGTTCGCAGCGGCTGACCCGGCCGCGCCCAGGGTGCGGTTCTGCGCCGGGCCGCCGCTTCGGTCGCGCAGCGCGAAGTTCGCATCGACCTTGGCCGGCAACACCGCATCCTGGTAGGCCACATGGCCGGCTTCGACGCGCAGCGAATCGAAGGTCGGCAGCGCGGTGGCCGACTTGGCCGAATCGTCGGCTTTGGGCGCCTCGTCTTTTTTTGCAAACTGCCACGAAGCCTGGCCGTCCTTTTGCCGCTCCAGATTCGCATCGAGCGCGGCCGCCTCCAGTGCGGCAATGTGCAGCGGCTGGCCTTTGTAGGCGTGCCAGAGGTCGAAGTAGCCGAGCTTCAGATAAGCATCGCGCGCCTGCAGCATGTGCGGCGCATCGCTCCACCCCGGGCTGCCGACTTCAAGCGCCGGCGCCCGCAGCCGCACGCTGCCCAGCAAGTGCAGCTTGACGCCCGTGTGGTCGTCGGCGCTTTGCCCGAGCACGACTTTGCGGCCGAGCGCGCTGCCAACCGCGTTTTGCAGAGGGTTGGATCAGAAACGGCCAGCCGAGCGCCTCGCAGATGCCGATCGCAACGATCAGCGCAGCCAGCAGCGAAAGCAGGATCAGTGGCCAGCGGGTGCCGGCGCGCCAGGCGGTCAACGGGTTTCGCATGAGGGTTCACCAAAGATGTGATGAGCGACGGCCTCTTGGGTCGCTAGCGGGCCGCAGATGCGTAGTGTCGGTCAGTTGCGCCGTGTTCGGCCCCGCGCGCCGTCAAAGCCCGAGCGAAGCGGGCTGGGTCGTCAGATCAGCCGCTCCTGCGGGTTCGAGATTTTCTTCAACGGCTTGAAGCGCACCGACGGCGTCATCAGCGGCACTTCGGTGGGCTCGTTGCCCCACTGCGGGTCTTCCAGGCTGTCGAACATCGCACGCAGCTTCTGGCCCCAGCCGTCGTGCACCATCTTGAAGTAGGGATTGTTCTCGTCGATGCAGACGATTTTTTCGGTTGAGAAGCTGCCTTCCTCGTACACCACCAAGTCGAGCGGCAGGCCGACCGACAGGTTTGACTTCAAGCTCGAATCCATCGAAACGAGTGCCGACTTGGCGGCCTCGTCGAGCCGGGTCTCGGGCGTGATCACGCGGTCGAGCACCGGCTTGCCGTATTTGGATTCGCCGATCTGAAAGTACGGCGTCTCCTGCGTGGCCTCGATGAAGTTGCCGGGCGAATACACCTGAAAGAGCCGCATGCCTTCGCCCGCGATCTGGCCGCCGAAGATCATCGACACGTTGAAGTCGATGCCGGAGGCTTTCAGCGCCCTGGCGTCGCGCTCGTGCACGTGGCGGATCGCGGCGCCCAGCACGCGCACCGCCTCGAACATGCTGCGCGCGTTCCAGATCGTGATGGGCTCGCCGCCTTCGTCGTCTTTCAACTGCTCGACCTGCAGGATCTCGCGCACCGATTGCGAGATGCTCAGGTTGCCCGCCGACAGCAGCGCCATGAAGCGGTCGCCCGGCTTTTCGTACACGATGGTCTTGCGAAACGTGCCGATCTGGTCGAGCCCCGCGTTGGTGCGCGAATCGGACAGGAACACGAGCCCGGCGTTGAGCTTGATGGCGACGCAATAAGTCATGAGGTGGGGGATGCCTTAAGGAGGCGAGTTGTGCAGAAGCCGCTGCAGCGCGTAGAGCGCATCGAGCGCTTCGCGCGGACTCAAAGCGTCGCAATCGAGCGCGGCCAGCGCGGATTCTACGGGGCTGTCCTGCGCTGCAGGCTCGACCAAAGGCGCCGCCGCGAACAGGTCGATCTGCGGTTCGGCAGCCGACGCGCGCGCTTCCAGCGCATTCAACGTCGTGCGCGCCTGCCGTAGAACCGAAGGCGGCACGCCGGCCAGCCGCGCCACCTGGATGCCGTGGCTGCGGCTGGCCGGCCCGGCCTGCGACCTCGTGCAGGAACACGATGTCGCGGCCCTGCTCGGCCGCGCTCACATGCACGTTGTGCGCTGCATCGTGGCGCTTTGGAAACTCCGTCAGCTCGAAAAAATGCGTCGCAAACAGCGTGAACGCGCGGGCCTGATCGTGCAGATGAGCCGCGATGGCCGAGGCCAGCGCAAGCCCGTCGAAGGTCGAGGTGCCGCGGCCGATCTCGTCCATCAGCACCAACGAATGCCTCGTTGCCGCATGCAGAATCTGTGCGGCTTCGGTCATCTCCAGCATGAAGGTCGATTGCGCGTTCGCCAGGTCATCCGCCGCGCCGATGCGCGTGTAGATGCCGTCGACCGGACCGATGCGGCAGCGCGCAGCCGGCACGTGGCTGCCGATGCTGGCCAGCAGCGTGATCAGCGCGACCTGCCGCATATACGTCGATTTGCCGCCCATGTTCGGGCCCGTGATGATCTGCATGCGCGCCTTGACCGACAACCGGGTGTCGTTCGCGATGAACGGGGTGTTCGATGTCTCCGCCAGTCGTGCCTGCACGACCGGGTGGCGGCCGCGCTCGATCTCGATGCCAGGCATGTTCATGAACCGGGGCGCGCACCAGCCGAGCGTGTCGGCGCGTTCGGCCAGGGTGCACAGCACGTCGAGCGTGGCGAGCGCCTGCGCCAGCCGGTGCAGCGCGGGCAGATGCGGCTGCAGCCGATCCAGCAGTTCGTCGAACAGCACCTTCTCGCGCTGCAGCGCCTGTGCTTCGCGCCGACAGCGCCTGGTCTTCGAACGCCTTCAACTCGGGGTGAGAAAGCGCTCGGCGTTCTTCAACGTCTGGCGGCGCCGGTAGTCGGGCGGCACGCGGTCGAGCTGACCCGTCGTGACTTCGATGAAGTAGCCGTGCAGCCGGTTGAACTGCACGCGCAAGTTGTGGATGCCGGTGCGCGTGCGCTCGCGCAGCTCGAGTTCGAGCAGGAAGTCGTCGCTGTGCTGCGTGATGCCGCGCAGCCGGTCGAGTTCGGCGTCGAAGCCGGCGGCGATCACGCCGCCCGCGCCCGGCAACGCGGCCGGTTCGTCGCCGAGCGCTTCCATCAGCAACGCTGCACAACCTGCGGGCGGCGCCAGATCGGCAAAAATCTGCATCAAAAGTGGCGTGTTCGCAGGCGCGTGCTTCGTCAGCTGCTCTGATAGTTGTAGCGCGCGGCGCAGCGCGACCAGTTCGCGCGGGCGCACTTGCCGCAACGCCGTGCGCGCGCCGATGCGCTCCACGTCGGCGGCACCGCGCAGGGATCGGCGCAGTGCTGTGAATGGCGCCTCGTGCGGTGCTGCAGCGGGCAACTCGAGCAGCACGGCCAGCGCAGCCAGTCGAGCTTCGGCTTCACTGCGATCGCGTTTCGGCTCCAGCAGCCAGCGCTTGAGCAGTCGACTGCCCATCGCGCCTGCGCAGGTATCGAGCAGCGACAGCAACGTCGGCGCCGGTTCGCCGCGCAAGGTCTGCGTGAGTTCCAGGTTGCGACGCGTGGTGGCTGGCAACGCGATGAATGCTTCATCGCGTTGCACGACCAGACGCTGCAACGGCGGTGCCGTGCCACCGAGCGATGCTTGCGCATAAGCGAGCAGCGCAGCGGCGGCTGCCTGCGCGTCGACCAGCGCATCGGCGCCAAAGCCCTGCAGGCTTGCCGCACCGAGCAGCCCGAGCAACGAGCGCACACCCAACGCCGCATCGAACTGCCAGGCGGGCCGGCGCGTCAGCAGCATGTGCTGCTGCGCGGCGATGGTCTGCAACTGCCGCTCCAGCCCGCCGGCCACTTCCGTGCTCAGCACCAGCTCGCTCGCGCCGATCCGGGTCAGCCAGCCGGCGAGTTCGGCCGTGCTGCATTCGGCCAGCTGCAACTCGCCCTGCGTGAGGCTCAGCCAGGCCAGCCCGATGCCTTGGCGCACGCCGGCATGCACAGCGAGCAGCAGCGACTGCTGCCGCTCGGGCAGCAGCGCCGCATCGGTCAACGTGCCCTGCGTGACCACGCGCAGCACCTTGCGCTCGACCGGCGCGTTGCCCGACACCACACCGACCTGCTCGCAGATCGCGACCGCGCAGCCGGCCTGCACGAGCCGCGCCAGATAGCCCTCCATCGAATGCGCAGGCACCCCGGCCATCGGCACCGGCTGCCCAGCCGACTGCCCGCGTTGCGTCAGCGTGATGCCGAGAATCTGTGCGGCCTGCTTCGCGTCGTCGTAGAACAGCTCGTAGAAGTCGCCGAGCCGGTACAACAGCAACGCATGCGGATGCTCGGCCTTGAGCGCGAGATACTGCCGCAGCATCGGCGTGTGGGTGCTGGCTGCCGGCTCATCTGCGACCACAGTCAATGTGTGATCGGGCTTCTTGGGACGGACGATGTCGGCACTCCAGCAAATAACCATGTGAGGCGGGACGCCCAGACGCTTGCAACCGATTCCAGCAGGGGCCGCGGAGCTGGCTCCGCCAGGCCGCAGGCGCTGCCCCTGGTGAAGGGGGTAGCCGAAAGCGACCGCAGGAAGCGGAGGCTCGGGGGAGAGCTCTACTCGAAGAGCTCTACTCGAGGTTCTGCACCTGCTCGCGCATCTGCTCAATCAGCACCTTCATGTCCACCGCAATCCGGCTCAACTCGAGCGCGGCCGATTTCGAGCCCAGCGTGTTCGCTTCGCGCTGCAACTCCTGGATCAAAAACTCAAGCCGCTTGCCCACTTCGCCGCCGTGCCCGAGCAACCGCTCGATCTCCTCGAGGTGCGACGCAAGCCGCGCCAGCTCTTCGGCCACGTCGATGCGCAATGCGAACGCGGTGGCTTCGGCCAGCGCGCGGTCCTGCGCGGCCTCGGGCAACGGCGCGCCGGGCTCGGCGCCCTGCAGCGCATCGCGCCAGCGGTCGAGAAAGCGCTGCCGCGCCTGCGCGACCAACGCGGGCAGCAACGGTTCGGCTTCGATGGCGAGCCGACGCAGCGCGGCCACGTTGCCGAGCAGCACCTGGGCCAGGCGCGCGCCTTCGTTGGCGCGCGCTTCGAGCAACAGATCGATCGCCTGTCCGGCGAGGCGCATCAAGTGCTTCGCATCGACCTGCAGCGCCGATGCGCCATCGGGCCCGGGCTGACACAGCCGCAAGGCTTCGGCCACCGACAGCTCGACCGCGTTCGGCAGCCAGTCGCGCACCGCGGCCTGCACCGCGGCGAGCTGCTGCAACTGGCGCATCGTGGGGCTGGCGGCCAGCGCGTCGCTCGCCGCATGCGAAGCAGCCACACGCAACTCGATCTTGCCGCGTTTGCAGCGTTCGCCGAGCAACTGGCGCAGTGCGGCTTCGTGCATCCGAAGCGCATCGGGCACGCGCAGCGTGAGGTCGAGGAAGCGGCTGTTGACCGAGCGGATTTCGATGCCGATGTCGGGCAGCCTGGGTGCATCGAAAGCCGCGTTTTCCAAGGCGTTTTTGCCAACTTGTTGGACGCTTGCCCAACCGGTCATGCTGTAGACTGCCATCGCATTCGAGGGGCCTTTTGAGTGGCGCCCAGGTGTCGTTTCAAGGCGGCAAAGAATAACCGCGTTTCATCTCGTCGTTCTCTTTTTTCGCGCGCCATGCATCGATCTGCGCATGTGCTGTCGATGCGTTGCTCAACCGCTTTTGCTCCCACACCAGCCATGTCAAAAACCAAGCCCGCGCCGCTGCCTCCCGAATCGGTGATCGGTGGCTACCGCGTGGTGCGGAAGTTGTCGGCCGGTGGCTTCGGGCTGGTCTATCTCGCGCTCGATGCGCAAGGCCAGCAGGTTGCCATCAAGGAATATCTGCCCGCGTCGCTGGCCACGCGCGAGCCGGGCGAGCGGCTGCCGCAGGTTGTACCCGACAAGCTGTCTTTGTATCGGCTGGGGCTCAAGAGCTTCTTCGAAGAGGGCCGCTCGCTGGCCCAGATTTCGCACGCATCGGTGGTCAGCGTGATGAACTTCTTCCGGGAGAACGAGACCGTCTACATGGTCATGAACTTTCTGGAAGGCGCGACACTGCAGGACTTCGTGGTGACTGCGCGCGATCTGAAGCAGCAGAAAGTCTTTCGCGAGTCCACCGTGCGCTCGCTGTTCGACGAGATCCTGCGTGGCCTGCGCATCGTGCACCAGCACAAGATGCTGCACCTGGACATCAAGCCGGCCAACATCTTCATCACCGACGACAACAAGGCCGTGCTGATCGACTTCGGCGCCGCGCGCGAAGTGCTCTCCAAGGAAGGCAACTTCGTGCGCCCGATGTACACGCCCGGTTTTGCGGCACCCGAGATGTACCGGCGCGATTCGCAGATGGGCCCCTGGACCGACATCTATGCGATCGGTGCTTGCATCTATGCGTGCATGCACGGCTACCCGCCCAACGAAGCGCCGCAGCGCGCCGACAAGGACCGCCTGCAGTTGTCGCTCAGCAAATTGCGCGGCATCTACTCGGACAACCTGATCGAGCTGGTCGACTGGTGCATGACACTCGATCCGCTGGCGCGCCCGCAGTCGGTGTTCGCTTTGCAAAAAGAATTGAGCCGCGAAGGCGAGCGTCGCTACACACGGCTGTCGGTCGCAGAGAAGATGCGCATGTCGATCGACACGATGGTGTTGGACGCGAAAAAGGGCAAGCCCGAGTCGGTGCCTGCGACCGCGCGCGCAAAGTAATCGATGAAGTTCTCGGTTTTTCAGGCCAGCAGTCAGGGTGGCCGAAAGAAGAACGAGGACCGCATGGGCTATTGCTACACGCGCGAATCGGGCCTGTTCCTGTTGGCCGACGGCATGGGCGGGCATCCGAAGGGCGAGATTGCTGCCCAGCTGGCGATGCAAAGCTGCAGTGCGCTGTTTCAAAAAGAAGCCACGCCGGCGCTGGCCGACCCGGCCGATTTTCTGGTGGCGGCGCTGCACCTCGCGCACCGGCAGATCGCGGCTTATGCGGCCGAACAACAAATGCGCGACAGCCCGCGCTCCACGCTGGTCGCGGCCGTGCTGCAGCACGGCCAGGTCACCTGGATTCATTGCGGCGACTCACGGCTCTATCTGGTGCGTGCGGGACGGCTGGTCAAACGCACGCGCGACCATTCGTATGCCGAGCACGCAGCGCGCATGCCGCAGCGGCCCATCCAGTTCAACCGCAACGTGCTGTTCACCTGCATCGGCTCGCCTGCGGACCCGATGTACGACCTGGGCGAGCCGCAGAACCTGCAGCACGGCGACCGCATCCTGCTGTGTTCGGATGGCCTGTGGGGCGCGCTGGACGATCCGCACATCGTCGAACAGATCGACGCCGCACCGGTCGACCGGTCGGTGCCGGCGCTGGTTCAACAGGCCCTGACGCGCGCCGGCGCCAGCAGCGACAACGTGACGGTGATCGGCGTCGAATGGATCGCACCCGATGCGGCCGCACCCAGCACCGGCATCGCGCCCATCGAGCTGCCCGACTCGGCCGGTTTTGCATCGACCGTTCAGGAAGCCAATTCCGATGGGGCCGTCTTCAATGAAGACGACGACGACGAGCTCGACGAAGCCACGATCGAGCGCACGATCGCCGAGATCAACGAAGCCATCCGGCGCACTGCGGCGCGCAAACGCTGAGCAGAGTAGCCGCCGAGCCCTGTGCCGGTGCAACGCGAGCCGGGGGCGGCCGACAGATCGGTCGCTGCGGCCTAACTCCTGCGGGCAGTTGCCGCTGCCGAGCGTTGCCGTTCGGTGAGCCCGGTCCCTGCCGGTCGGTGCGCTGCGACGACAATCGGCATACGGCACCTGCGTCGACGCGGAAATGTCGTCAGCGGCGTGCGCAACCGCTGCGTTGTGCCGTGCGACTCCGCATCCACCGAACTGCATTTTTGCTCCCACGCCACCCAAGCCATCCGATGACCGCCTTTCAACGATCCGCCGACCGCCGCCCCGATCAACTGCGCCCGGTGCGCATCACGCGCGGCTTCACCGTGCATGCGGAAGGCTCGGTGCTGATCGAGATGGGCGCCACGCGCGTGCTGTGCACCGCGTCGGTCGAAGAGCGCGTGCCGCCGCACAAGCGCGGCAGCGGCGAAGGCTGGGTCACGGCCGAATACGGCATGCTGCCGCGCGCCACTCACACCCGCGGCGACCGCGAAGCCGCACGCGGCAAGCAAAGCGGCCGCACGCAGGAGATTCAGCGACTCATCGGCCGCTCACTGCGCGCGGTGTTCGATCTCGGTGCATTGGGCGAACGCACGATCACGCTCGACTGCGATGTGTTGCAGGCCGACGGCGGCACGCGCTGCGCCGCGATCTGCGGCGCTTTCGTGGCCGCGCAGGACGCGGTGCAGACGCTGCTGGACGCAGGGACGCTCAAGCAAAGCCCGATTCGCGCGCACGTGGCGGCCGTGTCGGTTGGCATCGTGCAAGGCACACCGCTGCTCGACCTTGAATACGTCGAAGACTCGGCCTGCGACACCGACATGAACGTCGTGATGACCGGCGAAGGCGGCTTCGTCGAAGTGCAGGGCACGGCGGAAGGCGCGCCGTTTTCGCGCGCCGAGATGGACGCGTTGCTTGCTTTGGCCACGCAGGGCATTGGCGAGCTGGTCGCGCTGCAGCGGCAGTCGCTATCAAAAAACTAGCAAACTTCGATGAGAAACAGGGCGCTTCAAGCGGTTTTGATTGAAAAAATCGTGCTCGCCTCGAACAACGCGGGCAAGCTGGGCGAGTTGCGCGCGATGTTCACTCCGCTCGGGCTGGCGCTGGTTGCGCAGGCCGACTTGGGCATCGGGGAAGCGGAAGAGCCGTTTCACACGTTCGTTGAAAACGCGCTCGCCAAGGCCCGCCACGCAGCGCGCGCCAGCGGCCTGCCCGCGCTCGCCGACGACGCGGGGCTGTGTGTCGATGCCTGGGGCGGCGAGCCCGGCGTTGATACGGCCTTCTATGCCACGCGCTTCGGCTATGAGAAGGGCGATGCAAACAACGTGCGGGCGCTGCTTGAACAACTCGGTGACAGCACCAACCGCCGCGCGACGCTGGTCAGCACGATCGTCGCCCTGCGCCATGCCGACGATCCCGAGCCGCTGATCGCAGTCGGCCGTGCCAGCGGCGAGATCACGCGGGCGCCGATCGGCGAACACGGCTTCGGCTTCGACCCGGTACTGCGGATTCCGCAACTCGGACAAACCTTTGCGCAGCTTGACCCGGCGCTGAAGAACGCGCACAGCCACCGCGGGCAGGCCGCACGCGAGATTGCGCGCCAGATCCGCGAACGCTGGCTGGACCGGTAGCGTGGTGGGTCCATCCGCGCCACCGCCTGCGCCGTCGGTCGCCACGACACCGACCCGCGCTTCAATCCCGATTGCGGCAGCGGCGCAGCCCGCGCCGCTGCCGCCGACGGCACCATTCGACGTCTCGCATTTCCTGCGCCCTGGCACGTTGCAGCTGCCCGCGTTGCCGCCGTTGTCGCTTTATCTGCATTTGCCGTGGTGCCTGAAAAAGTGTCCGTACTGCGACTTCAATTCGCATGAGTGGCGAGGGGGCGGCGCCGGCGATCCCGAGTTGCCACAAGCCCGCTATGTCGATGCGTTGATCGCCGACCTGGAGGCGTCGCTGCCGCTGATCTGGGGCAGACCGATCCACAGCGTGTTCATCGGTGGCGGCACGCCGAGCCTGTTCTCACCGGACGCGATCGACCGGTTGCTGGGCGCGGTGCGCGCGCGGCTTCGGCTGGACGCCGACTGCGAGATCACGCTGGAGGCGAACCCCGGCACGTTCGAAAAAAACCGCTTTCGTGCGTTTCGCGCCGCCGGTGTCACGCGGCTGTCGATCGGCGTGCAGAGCTTCAACGACGCGCACCTTCAGGCGCTCGGCCGCGTGCACGATCGCGCGCAGGCGATGGCTGCCCTGGAAGAAGCCCGTTCCGCGTTCGACACCTTCAACCTCGACTTGATGTATGCGCTGCCCCAGCAGGCAATTGCCGAGCTCCTGCAGGACGTGCAGACCGCGCTGTCTTTCGCGCCGCCGCACCTGTCGGTCTATCACCTGACGATCGAGCCGAACACCTACTTCGCGAAGTTCCCCCCGCCGGTGCCGGACGACGATCTGGCTTACGCGATGCTGGACTGCATCACCGAATGCACAGCCGCCGCCGGGCTTGCGCGCTATGAAGTCTCTGCCTACGCAAAGCCAGGGCACGAATCGCAGCACAACCTCAACTATTGGCGATTCGGCGACTACCTCGGCCTGGGCGCGGGCGCGCACGGCAAGCTGAGTTTCCCGCACCGCATCCAGCGCCAGGTGCGCATACGCGAGCCCAATCTCTACATGGAGCGCGCGCTGGCCGGCAACGCCGTCGCCCAGGACACGGAAGTCCCACGCGCCGACCTCGCGTTCGAGTTCATGCTGAATGCGCTGCGACTCAAGGACGGCTTTGCGCTGCAGGATTTTTCAGCGCGCACCGGGCTCGCCTTGAGCACGATCGCAGCGCCGCTTGCAAAGGCCGAGCAACGCGGCTTGATCGAACGCGATCTGCAACGGGTTCGGCCGACTGCGCTGGGCTTCGACTTTTTGTCCGATCTGCAGGCGCTGTTTCTGGTCTGACCATAGCGGCATACGGCGCACGCCCTGCGTTCACGGGATCGACGGCCAGGTCACGGATGCGCGAAGTGCTGGCAGCCGAATCGACGGCGTCAGCAATCCGAGAGACCAGCATGCCGACCAACCTGCGACTCGCGCAGATCATGCGCAACGCCTCGCAAGACCAGCGCCGCGACGGCCTCGAGGTACTGAATGCTTCGATGCAGGCACATGAGATCGACCGCAGTCTGTTGCGCGCGTCCGCCTTCCTCGCGCAACCCGCACATCAATCGGGCGAACTGCATTTCATGGAAGGGATCTGGGGGCCGACCGCGGCACAAACCGGTTACGAGCCGCCAAGCGGTCTCGCCAGGCGGCTCGGCAACACACAGCCGGGCGACGGCTGGCGCTTCAAAGGCAAAGGGCCGATCCGGTTGACCGGCCGTGCGAACTGCGCGAGGTCCGCTGAACGGATGCAGCTCGATCTGGAGGATCGGCCCGATCAGGTCGCCAAGCCGGAAGTCGGCTTTCAGGTCGCCGGCCTGTTCTGGCAGCGCAATCACCTGCATGCATTGGCCGACGGGGCAGTTTCGAAGGCACCACGCGCCGCATCAACGGTGGACTGAACGGGCAGCCCAAGCGCGAGCGGCTGTTCGAGCGCGCGAAGCAGGTGCTGGCCGCGTCGTTTTCCGCACAGGCCGCGGCGCGCCCCAAAACGCCACCGCGTGCGAGCGAAGCGTTGCGCGCGGTTTCGAGAGCATCGGCGCCGACGCGCTGTCGCCCCGTACCGGTCGACACCAGGCCGCGCCGGAAAAAGAAGGGCGAGCCGATCGACCACAGCGCCGCGCCCGAGGTCGGCGATCGCGTGCTCAACGCACGCCCCGACACGCTCGACTTCCGCGACCTGATGTATACCCCGACCTTGGTCGAAGTGCCGACGTACGTGCCGCTCAACGACCCTCACGAATTCGACGTGCCGATCCTCGATCGGGGCTGCAAAAGCGCCTGCACCGGCTTCGGGCTGGCGACGGTCGCGAACCATCTGCTGCTGCGCCGCCGCGTGGTGCCGGACCCGGTGCCGGTCAGCCCGCGCATGTTCTACGAGCTGGCGCGCCGCTGCGACGAATGGCTGGGCGAGGACCGCTCGGGTTCGAGGGCGCGCGGCGCGATGAAAGGCTGGCACAAGCACGGTGTCTGCAGCGAAGCCGAATTGCCGTACCGACCCGCTGACAAGCGCAAGAAACCGCCCGGCGGACTGACCGAAGCGCGCACCTCGAGCGCGTTGCAGCGCCCGCTCGGCGCGTACTTCCGCGTGGGCGTCGTCCGATGGTCGCTCAGGGAAACGCGTGTTTGCGCGCTCGGAAGCATCGCTGCGGGCGCAGCGCCAGCAGCTTGACTTGAAGACACGACGAGCCCATTCGCCGACGAATACCCCTGAACGGCCTTGCAGAACTTGCAGCAAAATGTCCATTCCGCCTCGGCCCGATCGTCGTCGATTCAGAGGGTCGTCCTCTGCTCTTCATCCCGAACATGCCTATGAACACCGTGCGACTTCATCGCGTATTCCGGACAACCCCGCAGCGGATCTACCGTGCATTCCTCGAAGCGGATGCGATGGCCAAGTGGCTTCCGCCATATGGTTTTACCTGCAAGGTCCATCACATGGACGCCAGAGTCGGAGGGACATTCAAGATGTCTTTCACCAACTTCAGCACGGGCCACGGTCATTCATTCGGCGGCGAGTATCGGGAACTGGCGCCACAGGAGCGCATCCGCTACTCGGACAAATTCGACGATCCGAACCTGCCCGGAGAGATGGAAACGACCGTCTTGCTGCGGCAAGTCTCGTGCGGATGCGAGGTGAACATCACGCAGGAGGGCATTCCGGACGCCATCCCGGTCGAGATGTGCTATCTCGGATGGCAGGAATCCCTCGCACAGCTCGCGAAGCTGGTGGAGCCGGTGATCCCCGACTGACTCGCGAGCATCGATTCGACGCCGGGGTTCTTGAGCACGCGCTCGGTGTTGCACATCGCACGCACCGCGAGCTGCGTGCCGAATGTCGAAGCGTCGAGGATCGCCTGCCTGACGTTCGCATGCACGAGGGCTTCCGTGGTCGCGATGAGGGGTGCCCATGTTGCTGCCGTCCGCGCCGAACACGGGTGCGGCGACCGGACTGCGGCCGTCGGCCCTGCCGCCCCGAAATGATCGGGTGCACGAGGCCGAACGGTTGGGTGATCCGGGTTTTCCCGGGCTGGGGCTGGCCAAGCGACGATGGGTCCGGATTTGCGCAGGCGAGTTACTGGTCGCGCTGCCTCATGATTTCCGCTTCGACTTCTCCGAGCCGGTCCTTGCCGAAGAAGATCTCGTCGCCGACGAAGAAGGTTGGAGAGCCGAATGCGCCGCGGTCATGCGCGCTTTGCGTGTTGGAGACAAGCTGCGCCTTGACCTCGGCGTCCTGCGTCCCCGCAAGAATGCCGTCTGCGTCGAGCCCTGCATCGGACCAGCGCCTGTTTGGCGACGTCGACATCCGCCATGTTCAGGTCCTGCTCCCACATGCACGCATAGACGGCGTCCACATAGGGCTCGAAGCAGCCGAGCTTCTGCGCCGCGACCGCGCCGCGCATGATCAGCAGCGTATTGACCGGGAAGAACGCGTTGCGCTGGAAGTTCGTCAGCTCGTGTCGCGCGACGAAGCGTTTCACTTCGAGCATGTCGTAAGCGCGCTTGTTCGCGATGCCCGCAAACGCTTCGGCCGGCGAGCGGTTGTTGGTCAGTTTGAACAGGCCTCCGAGCAGGATCGGCACGTACGCGAACCGGACACCGGTGCGCGATTCGATCTGCGGCAATACCTTGTGGCACAGATAAGCGTTCGGGCTGCCGAAGTCGAACAGGAATTGCGCGGTGGGATGGGTCATGGTTTCCGCTGCCTGATTGTTGATTTCTGGGAAATGATCCGCTGATGCCGAGGATGCGGGCCGCAAGCGGGCAGCGGGCTTACCAGGTCTCCAGCCACGGACGAATCTCGGTCTCGTGCGTCCACGCATTGCGCGGCTGCATATGGAGCTGCCAATAGGCTTCGGCGATGTTGTCGGGCGAGACGATGCCGTCCTGGTCCTTCATCGCATAGCGCTCCGGAAAACTGCTGCGGATGAACTCGGTGTCGATCGCGCCGTCGATGATCGGATGCGCGACGTGGATGCCTTTCGGCCAGAGTTCGCGCGCCATCGACTTGCGCGAGCGCGCGCAGCGCATGCTTGGCACCGGCGAACGCGGCGTAGCCTTCGCGCCCGCGCAGGCTCGCTGTCGCACCCGTGAAGATGATCGTGCCGCGGCCGCGCGGCAGCATTTTCTTGGCGACTTCGCGGCCCATCAGAAAGCCGCCGAAGCACGCCATCTCCCAGACCTTGAAGTAGACGCGCGCTGTGGTCTCGGTGATGCCGAAGCGCACGTTCGCGCCGATGTTGAACACCGCGACCTCGATCGGCGCGATGTTCGTGCTCGATGTGGTCGACCAGCGCGACCATCTCCTCTTCCTTGCGCGCGTCGCTGCCGAAAGCGTGTGCGCCTGCCGCCGGCCGCCTCGATCTCGGCGACCAGCGGCACCAGCTTGTCCGCGCTGCGGCGCGTGACGCACGCGATGTAGCCATCGCGCGCGAACCGCCTGGCGATCGCGCCGCCGGTGGCGTCGCCCGCGCCGATCACGAGCACGGCTTTTTTCTCTGTCATGTCGTCTCCTCGGCAAGTCGAATGATCCGCTGGGCTGAAATCAAACCGATCGGCCCGTTCATTGTGGACGGATCGCCAGCAATATCGACAGCCGAGCCGGCGCAGCGGCTGCCGCGCCAAAACGCATCGATTCGTGCAAAGCATTCATGCCGATCGACAACCGATCTTGCGCGTTGCCTGACGTGCCAAACAAAAAAACCCGGCAGTTGCCGGGCTTCTCTGTTGCGTGCAGCGAGTGCATGCCGCCTCTTTCGGTGCAATCAGTGGAACTGTTCTTCTTCGGTCGATCCCGTGAGTGCCGTCACGCTCGACTTGCCGCCCTGGATCGCGGTCGTCACGTCATCGAAGTAGCCGGTGCCGACTTCCTGCTGGTGCGACACGAACGTGTAGCCGCGGTCGCGCGCGGCGAACTCGGGCTCCTGCACTTTCTCGACGTAAGCCGTCATGCCGCGTTTCACGTAGTCCTGCGACAGATCGAACATGTTGAACCACATCGAGTGGATGCCGGCCAGTGTGATGAACTGGTACTTGTAGCCCATCGCACCGAGTTCCTTCTGGAACTTGGCAATGGTCGCGTCGTCGATGTTCTTCTTCCAGTTGAACGACGGCGAGCAGTTGTACGCGAGCATCTTGCCCGGGTGCACCTTGTGCACGGCCTCGGCGAACTTGCGCGCGAACTCGAGGTCCGGCGTGCCGGTTTCGCACCAGACGAGGTCGGCGTAGTCGGCATAGGCCACGGCGCGGGCCACGGCCTGGTCCATGCCTTTTTTCGTCTTGTAGAAGCCTTCCGACGTGCGCTCGCCGGTCAGAAACGGCTTGTCGCGCTCGTCGTAGTCGCTGGTCAGCAAGTCGGCTGCTTCCGCGTCGGTGCGCGCGATCACGAGCGTCGGCACGCCGTACACGTCGGCCGCCATGCGCGCGGCGATCAGCTTCTGGCAGGCTTCCACGGTGGGCACCAGCACCTTGCCGCCCATGTGGCCGCATTTCTTCACGGAGGCGAGCTGGTCTTCGAAGTGCACCGCACCGGCGCCCGCGCGGATCATTGCCTTCATCAATTCGAACGCGTTCAGTACGCCGCCGAAGCCGGCTTCGGCGTCCGCCACGATCGGCGCGAAGTAGTCGATGTAGCCCTGGTCGCCCGGGTTCATGCCCTTCGACCACTGAATCTCGTCGGCGCGACGGAACGAATTGTTGATGCGCTCGACCACGTTCGGCACCGAGTCGACCGGGTACAGCGACTGGTCCGGGTACATCGACGAATAGTTGTTCGCGTCGGCGGCGACTTGCCAGCCCGACAGGTAGATCGCTTTCACGCCGGCCTTCACCTGCTGCATTGCCTGGCCGCCGGTCAGCGCGCCGAGCGTGTTCAGGTACGGCTCGGTGGCCAGCAGATCCCAGAGTTTTTCCGAGCCGCGGCGGGCCAGCGTGTATTCGACGGGGACCGAGCCGCGCAGGCGCACCACGTCGGCGGCGCTGTAACCGCGCTTGATGCCCTTCCAACGTGGGTTGTTGGCCCAGTCTTTTTCGAGTGCGGAAACCTGCTGTTCGCGGCTCAGTTGTTCGGTGATGTTCTGCGGCATGGGGCCCTCCTGCTGGCTTGGTGTGGATGGATTGAAAAAAAGGATGCTGCGCGTCGCAGCGAATCGGGCTGCACCGGTAGGTGGGTGCCCTTCGTGCGGGACCACCAGCTTAACCGAATTTTCAGCTCTTATGTCTTATATAAGACCTATCCGCGGAATCCGTTCAACTTTTTTTGCTTGCGCCGCAGGCTTGCGTGTCGGCCGAATGTGCTGCCACATGTGCGATCCAGTCGCCGCCTGCGATGAGCGGGCGACCTTGCCATCGGTCGTCGTTGATCTCGTAGAGCAGACATTCGATGGCCCGATCATCGATTGGCAGCGACGTCCAGCGCTTCACGTACTCTCCGGTGCCGTCCGCGCGCACGCCTTCGAGTCGGTCGAGCAGCGGCTCGATGCACGCATCGATCGCCCAGACCTCTCCGGCCACCGCGGTGCTGCCTTGCAACCGAAGGCCGGGCCAGCCACCGAAGTCGTAGAGCGTGCCCGTGACCAACGCCCGGCCAACCCAGCGCGGCGGCGGGCGATGCCGCTGGATGTCGTTGCTGCCGCCGGCGCGCAAGGTGCCGTAGACGAACACATGGAGGAGCGAGGGCGCCGATGCCGACGCCGATGGGGCTGGCAGATCGGGCAAGGCGCCTGCAGCAGCCGATGAGGAGTCTGGATCGGGCATCATCGAAATCGATTTCCTAGTCTCATGGTTCTCGTCCCCATCCTCTGCACCAGCCACATCCGTTGCGCCGCCCGTTGAATTTGCCTGATTCGGTTGCCACGCGCGCCGCCGTGCCTTGGGCGTCTTACGCCTGTCTGGCGCTCAGCATGGCGTTGGTCGGCAGCTACGTCGCGTTGTCCAAACCGCTGGTCGCGGTATTCCCGGTGTTCTTGCTGGCGTGGTTGCGGTTTGCGATCGGTGGCCTCGCGATGCCGCACTGGCTCAAAAAACCCGCGTTCGAGCCGTCGCTGTCGCGCCAGACGCGCTGGCTGTTGTTCCTCGAATCGTTTCTCGGCAACTTCCTGTTCTCGGTGCTGATGCTCTACGGCGTGAGCCTGACGAGCGCGGTGTCGGCCGGCGTGATCATGGCGTCGATTCCGGCGATGATCGCGTGCCTGAGCTTTGTGTTCCTGCGCGAGCGCATCGGTGTTCGGGTCTGGGGCGGGGTGGCTTGTGCAGCGCTCGGCATTGGGTTGTTTTCGCTATCAAAAGCGAAGCTGCTGGGGCAGGACACACTTACACCTGTCGCCGATTTGGCATCAAATGCCAGCTGGCTCGGCGACTTGCTGGTCTTCGGCGCGGTGGTTTGCGAAGCGTCCTACGCAGTGATCGGCAAGAAGCTGACCGGCGCGCTGGGCGCCAAGCGGATCACCTCGATCGTGAATCTGGTCGGTTTTGCGCTGATGACGCCGTTCGGCCTCGCGATGGCGATCGGCTTCGACTTCGCGGCCGTGTCCGGCGGCCTGTGGATGCTGCTCACGTTCTACGCGTTCGCCGCCAGCATCTGGACCGTCTGGCTCTGGATGACCGGCTTGCGTCAGGTGCCGGCCGCCCAGGCCGGCGTCTTCACCGTGATGCTGCCGATCAGCGCCGCCGCGGTGGGCGTGCTGGCACTCGGTGAGACCCTGTCGACCACTCAACTGTTCGCATTCGGCATCGCAGTGCTTGGCGTGTTGCTTGCGACGTGGCCAAGTCGTTCAATGCGTTCTGCCGGTTGATACCGACGGCAGCGCGTCTATCAAACGAGCGCGTATCCAGCACTGCACAAAACCCGCCAGCCGTCGTGGCGCCGGTTCGCCGAACCACTGGGGACGCCCTCGCTGGGGTCGACCCGACCCCAGCGAGGGAAGCGAAGCCCAGCACCAAGCGGTCCTCTTCCAACAGGGGCCGCGCAGCTGGCTCCGCCGAGCCGCAGGCGCCGCCCCTGGTGTGGGGTTAGGCGGAAGCCGACCGGAGAAAGCGAAGCCTGGAGGGTGGCGCTCAAGCAATCCGGTTGAACCAAAGCAGCGACAAGCCCGCCGACAGCAACGCCAGCGCCGCCGCGACCAGCGCAAACAACGCCGACACCTCGGTCTCTTTTTTCTCCACCGTCAGCCGCGAGCTCAGCGTCTCGTACACGGTGCGCAGGTTCTCGGCCGTTCCTGCGTAGTAGTACTCGCCCTGGGTGCGCTGGGCCACCGTCTTCAGCGTTTCCTCGTCCAGCCGCACCCGCATCGACCAGCCCTCGAAGCCGATCACCTCGCCGTCCACCGTGCCGATGCCCACCGTGTAGATGCGCACGCCGCGGTCGGCCGCGAGCTTGGCCGCATCCAGCGTGTCGACGCCCGTGGTGCGCTGGCCATCGGTCAGCAAGATGATCGCGGCCGAATCGTACGAGCCGGCCGCCACCGGCGTGAAAGGCTTTTGCTCGGACTTCGGCGCCGCATCGATCGCCACGCCGCGGCGCTGGCTGGGCGCGCCAATCGAGTCCAGGTCGATGCCCTGATCCGGAAACACTTCGGCCAGCGAGATCACGATGGCGCTGCCGATCGCGGTGGCCCGCTGCAGCTGAAACCGGTCGATCGCGGCGACCAGGTCTTCGCGGTTCAAGGTCGGTGCCTGCACCACCTGCGCGGTGCCCGCAAACGCGACGATGCCGACTTTCACCTGCCGCGGCAGCTCCGTCAAAAACGCCCTGGCGGCGTTCTGCGCAGCGACCAGCCGGTTCGGTTTCACATCGGTCGCGCGCATGCTGCCCGACACGTCCATCGCCAGGATGATGGTCTGATTCTGTGAAGGCAGTGCGATGGTCGCAAACGGCCGCGCGGCGGCGATCAGCATCGCGGCGATCGCCAGCAGAAACAGCAGCGGCGGGATGTGCCGGCGCACCGATTGCCCACGCCCCATCGCCTCTCGAACGATCGACAGGCTCGTGTAGCGCAACGCCAGCTTCTTCTTGCGACCGAGCAACCAGACATACAGCAGCACCAGCAGCGGCAGCAGCCACAGCAACCACAGCAACGCCGGCCAGGTGAAGCCGATCGGGATGTTGCGCACGCTGCGTGCGGCGTCGTCGAACAGCGGCTGCATCTGCGCAACCAGCGGTTGCGTCCACGCAAACAGTGGCCGCAGCTGCTCCAGCAGCGATTGGATCAGTTCCATGATGGGGATCGTCCCTCGTGATTCGGCAGACCCACAGGCAACGACGCAACCGCTTTTCGGCAGCGGCCACAACGGCTGGTGGGCTCGGTCGCGATCATTGCACTCAATGCCTCAGATGGAGCGGCATGTTGCCGCCCGCCGACAACCGCGTGCGGCGCTTGCGCAGATCGGTGAAGCGGGCAATCGCATCGATCAGCTCGCCGTCGGTCGACAACTCGAGCGCGTCGACACCGGCGCGCGCCAGCGACTCGCGCAACTCGGCTTCGCGCTGCGCGGCAATGCGCACAAAGCGTTTTCTGAAACCCCGATCGTGTGTGTCGACCAGGATTTGTTCGCCGGTTTCCGCATCCCGGATCGGCAACAGGCCCAGGTCCGGAAGATCGAGTTCGAGCGGATCGAGCAGCCGCACCGCGACCACTTCGTGCCGGATCGAGAGCGTGCCCAGCGGATGCTCCCAGCCCGGCTCGCTGATGAAGTCCGACACGACGAACACGGTCGAGCGGCGCTTGATCAGGTTCGCGGCCGCTTGCAGCAGATCGGCCAGATGCGTGGCGGTGGCGTTGCCCGTGCGCGGCAGCGCCTTCGACACCGGCCGCTCCTGCAACTGCTGCTGGCGCTGCAGCAGCTTCAGCTGTTGTTTGCGCTCGCGCTCGCTCGGCCACTGCGCGGGCGCGGGCCGGTTGCGAATCGACTCCAGCAAGTGCAGCACGTGGGCGCGGCCACCGCGCGCCGGAATCACACGGTCCACGCCGGCACCGTACAGCATCGCGCCCACCTTGTTGCCGTGCCGCGTGAGCAGCCGCGCCAGCACCGCAACGAATTCGGAAGACACCTGGCTCTTGGGTGTGCGGCCCGAGCCGAAGTCCACCGACGGGCTCAGGTCCAGCAAAAACCACGCGCTCATCTCGCGGTCCTCGGTGAACACGCGCACATGCGGCTCGTCGTGCCGGGCCGTCACGTTCCAGTCGATGTGCCGCACGTCGTCGTGATGCTGGTACGGGCGCAGATCGGCCAGGTCCATGCCGGTGCCGCGCAGCAACGTGCGGTAGTCGCCCTGCAGCAGCCCGTCGAGCCGCTTGATGACGGTCCACTCGAGCCGACGCAAAACGCCTTCGGCGCTCTCGCTGGCGGGTGGCTGCAGATCGGTCATTTCCATTGACCCGTACGCGCGTCATCCACAACCGAGCGCTTCAACGAAGCCCCTTCCAGCAGGGGCCGCGGAGCTGGCTCCGCCAGTCCGCAGGCGCGGCCCCCGGTGAGGGGGCAGTCGGGAGTCGACCGAAGGGAGCGAAGGCTGGGGGAGAACATCTTCAAGCCCGACGCTGCTCGTGTTGTAGCGGCTTGGCCGGTGGCGGCAGCTTGGCCATGATCTGCTTGATCAGTGCGTCCGCATTCAACCCTTCGGAGAGTGCTTCGTAGGACAGCACGAGGCGGTGGCGGAGCACGTCGCTGGCCAGATCGGTCATGTCCTCCGGCAGCGCATAGCTGCGGCCGCGCAGCATCGCCAGCGCGCGCGCGCCTTCGGTCAGCGAAATGGTGGCGCGTGGGCTGGCGCCGAACGTGATGAAGCGGCCCAGGTCCTTCAACCCGTGCTTGACCGGCGTGCGCGTGGCCGACACAAGGCGCACCGCGTACTGCACGAGCGACGGGTCGACATACACATCGCGGCACTCGGACTGCAACGCGGCAAGCTGCTCGGTGGTGGCCACCGGCATCGCCTCGACCCTCGGCCCGGTCACCCGCTGCACGATCACGAACTCTTCTTCGTCGGTCGGGTAATCGACCAGCACCTTCATCATGAAGCGGTCAACCTGCGCCTCGGGCAGCGGATAGGTGCCTTCGGTTTCGATCGGGTTTTGCGTGGCCATCACGAGGAATGGCTCGGGCACGAAGTGCGTGACGCCCGCGATCGTGACCTGGCGCTCCTGCATCACTTCGAGCAGCGCGCTCTGCACCTTGGCCGGCGCGCGGTTGATCTCGTCGGCCAGCAGCAGGTTCGTGAACACCGGTCCGAGCGAGGTCGAAAATTCGCCGGTGCGCTGGTTGTAGATGCGCGTGCCGACCAGGTCGGCCGGCACCAGATCCGGCGTGAACTGGATGCGTTTGAACTGGCCGCGGATCGTGTTCGCCAGCGTTTTCACGGTCAAGGTCTTGGCGAGCCCCGGCACGCCTTCGACCAGCAGATGGCCCTGCGCGAGGATCGCGACCATCACGCGTTCCAGAAACCGGTCCTGGCCGACCACCACGCGTTTGACCTCGTAGAGGATCTGCTCCATCAGCGCGCTGGTCGCCTCGCCCGATTCGTTGCGCTGGTGGTCGCCCTGCGGATTTGCGAAGCTGCTGGAGTCGATCATGGCGGACGGCTTGTTTCGGTTGAACATGAAAGGTAGGCGTGTGGGGGTGGAATCGTCGGGCAAAACCGCCAACGCCCGACGCACCGTTGTGGTTTTTAGAACGGCGACGGGCCTGCCGCAGCGGCTGCATTCTCGATCGGCATCGCGAAGCCGATGCCGATGAACGTGCGCGACTCGGGGTTCAGGATCGCGGTCACGATGCCCACCACCTCGCCGTCCATCGTGACCAGCGGCCCACCCGAATTGCCGGGATTCGCGGCCGCGTCGAACTGGATCAGATTCGTCATCAGCTGCTTGCCCTGCGGCGAGCGAAACGACCGCTTCAGGCCCGAGACGATGCCCTCCGACACCGAAGGCCCGATGCCGAACGGGAACCCCACCGCGATCACGCGGTCGCCGGGTTTCAGGTCACCGGTCGAGCGCATGGTGGCCGCGATCAGGTCGTCCGGTACTTCTTGCGCCTGCAGCACGGCCAGATCGTTTTCCGGCTGGGCGCCCGTTACCTTGGCGGCCGATACGCTGCCATCGGCAAACTCGACCTTGATCGACTCGGCGCCCTGCACCACATGCAGATTCGTCAGGATCACGCCCTTGTCGACGATCACGACGCCGGTGCCAATGCCGCGCGCCAGATCGGTCTTGCCGTCTTTCGACTTGCCGAAGCCGCGCACGCGCACGACCGACGGGCCCACCTTGTTGTACGCGCGCGCCGCCTCGGAAGGCATCACGTTCGTCTCCAAAGTCTTCAGCACCGCCGCATCGAGTGCTTTTTGCGTGAGCGGCGGCTGCGTGGCGCGGCGCCCGGCGGGCGCAAAAGAGGGCGGCAGCCACAGCGTGACGAGCGCGGCGAGCGCCATCCCGAATGCCCAGTAGGACAGCGCGCGAGGCGACGTGAACAGCCGCTGGCCGCGCGTGCGTGGCGGAATTGCGGGAAGCGCCGTACCCGGCTCGGGCGCGGACGCTGCGGCGTCGTCGGCCACCTGGCCTTGCGCAGCGGCAGACGCCGCCGGACGGCTGAAAGAACTGTAGAGCGGGGGCCTGCGCATCGGTGGCTACCTGGACAGAGGGTGGCGAAAACACACCATCAAACAGTATCACGCTTGCGTGCGTGGTTGGGCAACAAGCCGGTCAACCCCATTGGCGCCATTGAAACGGTTCGGACGCAAGACCCGCGGCAAATGGCCGCAAGCACAGGTTTACTGCGAAATTGATAGCTGAAACGCAAGCGGACATCAGCGCCGCTGTATGTTTTGACCGGCTATTGGTGGTTCCAAGCGCAGGCTTTGCAGCGCACCGGCAAATTGCACTCTGGCTGGAGGCAATGGCTAGCGTGGCTAGCATCTCTCCGATGCGCTGGATCGACACCCATTGCCACCTCGATGCATCCGAGCTGCTGCCCGAGATCGATTCGATCCGCGCCCTGGCGCGCACGCGCGGCGTTGCCCACTGCGTGATCCCGGCGGTCAATGTCCGGAATTTCGAGACCGTGCGAACGCTTGCTGCACGGCTCGGCGACAGCTACGCGCTCGGCATCCATCCGCTGTGCAGTGGCGAGGCGCGAGAGGCCGATCTGGCGCAACTGGCCGAACAGGTTGCCAGGCACCGCCACGACCCACGGCTTGTGGCGGTCGGCGAAATCGGCCTCGACCACTTCGTCGACCACCTCGACGACGCGCACCAGCAGCACATCTTCCGCGCGCAGCTGAAGATCGCGCGCGACGCGGCGCTGCCCGTGATCCTGCATGTGCGCCGCTCGGTCGACCAGGTGCTCAAGCACCTGCGCCGGATCGAGCCGCCCGGCGGCATCGCGCATGCGTTCAATGGCAGCCTGCAACAGGCCAACGAGTTGATCGCACGTGGCTTCAAGCTCGGCTTCGGCGGTGCCTGCACCTACGAGCGCGCGACGCGGCTGCGCAAACTCGCCACCGAGTTGCCGCCGACCTCGATCGTGCTGGAGACCGATTCGCCCGATATTCCGCCTCACTGGATCTACCGCACGGCCGAACAGCGGGCCGACGGTTCGGGGCAGGCCGTCAATACGCCGGCGGAATTGCCGGGCATCGCCGAGTGCGTCGGGTCACTGAGGGGCATCCCGCTTGCAGAACTGGCGGCGCAGGTCTGGAAAAACACCGAGGCCGCGCTGCCGGGGTTGCGGGTGCTTTTGCCGAACGGCCATCGGTAGTTCGCACGGCGGGCTCAGCCGCGTCGTGCGGCCGGCCCGAACCCGCCAGGCCGTCCCTCGCGGCACCACGTCGTGGTGGTCCGCAATGCCGAAGTTCGTCGATTTGCCGGACCCGACCGGGCCGCGTTGATCGATGACTTCAGCGCCGATGTGGCGTGGTCGTCGAACAAAGTCACCCCCGACGCTGCCGCACAAATCGACGGCGCTCGCCGGAATCATGCCGCCCGAAAAAAGCGGTCGATTGGCCTCCCCATTGGGTCCCAGGTCGAGAACCCCAGCGATTGCAAGATACTCCGTCACGCAGTGGCGAAGCCCTCGCGCCGTCATCGGGTGAGCCGCAGTGATAGCCCGATGGCCCAGCCGGCGCCCGATTGAACACCAGCGTGGGCACGGCGGCCGACGCGTCGACTGCCACTGCATTCCGCCGCAGCGGCTGTGAGACCGCCCAGTCGGTCACGACAGCGATGTCGGGGGTGCGAAGAAACAGGTTTCGCACCTCGGAAACCTGCATCGCACGGGCCACCGCCTCGCTCGCCGGATCTTGCACCAGCGCATGGAGCGCAGCCGCACCCGCTGACGTGTCGTCGCATCGCCTTACAGCCGGATGGCTGGAAGCAACCGCTTGGAACAGCGCAATGGACCGCTCCGAGACAGCGGCCATCATGATGATTTCAACCAGGCCTTCGCGCGTCCAGTCGGCGTTCTTCGCCTCATCCAGAGACGCCGGCGAGCGCATGGTGAAGAACGACGCATTCGGATTCGCCAGCAACGTGCAGGAGGCATCGGTGGCCGTCGCAAAAGACTTGCCGTCGACCCCGTCGCTGGACACGTTGATCGACCACGTATCCGCTGGTGCCAAAAACCAGATGAAGCCGAAGAGCGTATCGCCGTTGCCCGCACTGCGAAAACGCACCTTGACCACCTTCGCGTTGAGCGTGTTGGTGATGATCACGTTGATCGGCATTCAATTGCCGCGCTGCGTGCTGAAGTACGGCACGATGGAAACGTGGCCGCTGCCGCCGCGCTGAACGGACTGGGACGGACAAGCCTTGCTGTCCGCAACATGCCAATTGCTTCGTCACCACATGCAACGGCCGTTGCGAATCGTTGGGTTGCGGTTGTCCTGAGCCCAGGCCGACGACGATGGCATCGTCCAGTACAGCGCTCTCGGGTACTTGTTTGAAGCGGAGAGAACGCTTGGCTCCTACACCAATCCATGCATGCTCTGTACTCGGGAAACCCCGAATTAACACATCAACATATCATCACGCCCTCCGCTATAGTAAAAATTCAACATCATCCAATGCGCGAGCAGCAGCAACCCGCTGTTGATGTTGATCAAGCTGCCCATTTTGCTCAGGCATATGGCCAGCAGCCCTCCGTAACAAACAAGGTTGAGACATGAATTCCAGACGTTTGCTGTCGCTCGCCGTCGCGGTGCCACTGGTTTGCGCCAGTGTTGCCGCATTCGCTGCAGAAGATGTTCCCGGTTGGGCCAAGGACCGACCCAAGACCGACACCGCCATGAAGATGGCGCCGGTTGCCGCCTTCCCGATCCCGACGGCGGCTGCGGATCTGCCGACCAAGAAGTTCAAGCTGCCGCCGGGCTTCAAGGTCGAGACCTGGGCGTCGGGTGTGCTTGATGCGCGCGACCTGCGCGAAGGCGCGAAGGGCAACGTCTTCGTCAGCACGCTGTTTGTCGGGAACAAGGTCTACGTGCTGCCCGAAAAAGCGGTCGATGGCAAGCGCGTGCCCAAGACGATCATCG
Source organism: uncultured beta proteobacterium (assembly GCA_963784295.1). Taxonomy (GTDB): domain Bacteria; phylum Pseudomonadota; class Gammaproteobacteria; order Burkholderiales; family Burkholderiaceae_C; genus JBBPYC01. The sequence continues at coordinate 18,571 of CAWAQL010000023.1, read as the reverse complement.
ACAACACCGAGCAAGCCACCGGCATTGAGTTCTACAAGGGCTCGCTGTTCTTTGCGACGAACAAGAAAATCGTGCGCTACGACAACGTTGAAGACAAGCTCGACAACCTGGGTGAGCCAACCGCGGTGCTGACCGACAAGCTGCCGGGCGGCAGCGACCACAGCTGGAAGTACCTGCGTGTCCACAACGACCGGCTCTACTACAACATCGGCGCGCCCTGCAACATCTGCGACCCTGGCGACTACGCGAAGATCTACAGCATGAAGCTCGACGGCTCGGACGTCGAGACGGTCGCAGCCGGTGTGCGCAACACGGTCGGCTTCGACTTCGATCCGAAGTCGGGCGACCTCTGGTTCACCAACAACGCCCGCGACTGGTTCAGCGAAGAACTGCCCAACGACACGCTGAACCACGTGACGCAACCGGGCAAGCAGCACTTCGGCTTTCCGTTCTGCCACCAGGGCAACATCCCCGATCCGGAGTTCGGCTGGGGCAAGAACTGCGATGACTACGCAAAGCCGGTCGCATTCACCGGCCCCCACGCAGGCACGTTGGGTCTCAAGTTCTACACAGGCAAGATGTTCCCGGCCAAGTACCGCAACGCGATGTTCATTGCGCGCCATGGTCCGTGGAACCGCACCAAAAAGTACGCGGACGTGATGGTCGCTTTCCCGGACGGAAAGGGCGGCGTGAAGCTGGAGTCGTTCATGACGGGCTTCGTCGAGGACAACAAATACCTCGGCCGACCCGTCGACTTCCTGGTGATGAAGGACGGCTCGCTGCTGGTGAGCGACGATCATGCCGGCGCGATCTATCGCATCAGCTACACGGGGAAGAAGTAACTTGAAGTCCTGGCAACACATCGCGGCGGGCGCCGCGTTGGCGTTGCTCGGGGCGGTGGCCATGCCTGCCTTCGCTCAGGCGAAGAAGGCAACCGCCGCTGCGGGCAAATCTTCCCAAGCGCATACGGTGCCCGAGACCTCGGGTACCGCCGCCTACGCGACCCGCTTTCGTGAGGTCTGTGCTGCCTGCCACGGCGCCAACGGGCGCAGCGACATGGCCGGCACACCGGTGTTGGCCGGGCAGCATTCGCTCTACGCGATTACCCAACTGTTTTTGTTTCGCGAAGGCCGGCGCGACAACCCAGCCATGGTTGCGGTGGCCAAAACGTTGACGGATGCGGACTTGAAGGGATTCTCCGAATACGTTGCCACCCTGCCGCCGGTCGCGGCGCCCGCGCCCGCAACGCCGCCCGACGCGGCCCGCATGGCCCAGGGTCAGACGCTGGCACAACAGCACAAGTGCGTGTTCTGCCATGGCGCGATGCTGGACGGCGGTCAGGGCGTGCCGCGCATCGGTGGCCAGAAGGAAGAATATCTGCGCATGGCACTGCACGGCTACAAGTCGGGTGAACGTGCCGGTTACACCCGGGCCATGAGTGAGGCGTTGAGCCAGGTGCCGGTCGGGGACCTGGACGTGCTGGCCTACTACGTGGCGAACTTCGGCACGAAGTAGGCAGCCTGTTGCCGCGGCACATTTTGAGAACAGGCGGCGACATGCCGTCCATCGCGCGGCCGTTTTTGAGAAACGTCGACGGATCGGTTGCTGCGGATCGCAGCCTCCCGATCGACTCCGCAGGCGCTTGACGAGAAGACAGACCTGAACCACGTTGCGGTGACGTCGTTCTCCCTCAGGAGATCGGCCAGCTTCAGCAGCCGGCGGCTTCGCCGGGTCGCGAAGGTCTTGTCGGCAAGTCCGGGCGGCTCCGAAAGCCCGAGCGCCACTTGACGCTCATTCCGTCCCATCCAACTCCCGCAACAGCCGCAGCCCCACCAGCACATAACGCGTCTGCGGCGAATTCCAGTTGCGATAGCCGCACCGCGCGTACAGCGGCCAGGTGTGCCAGGAGCCGCCTCGCCGCACGCGCACCGAGCCCTCAGTCGGGCCCTGAGGATCGATCGGCGGAGACTGTGCGTAATAGCGCTCGCCGTACCAGTCGGCTGTCCATTCCCAGGCGTTGCCGAGCATGTCGTACAGGCCGAACGCGTTGGGCTCGAAGCGACCGACCGGTGCCGTGAATGCGTATCCATCGTGGTGCCGTGCGGCGAAGCCCTGCCACGCCGGCCAGTTGACGGCCGCATCGGCGTCGAACACGTTGGCGGTGCGCTTCAGCGGCGACGATGCTTCGTCGCCGTCGCCGTCGCCGTCGCCGTCGCGCGAGGTCGTGCCCGCGCGGCACGCATATTCCCATTCGGCCTCGGTCGGCAGCCGATAGACGGCGTTTTCCTGGCCGCTCAACCAGCGGGCCAACGCGACCGCGTCGTTCCAGGTCACGTTCAACACGGGGTGATCGTCGGTCTGCGCAAAGCCTGGGTGCGCCCAGTCGTACTTCGGATCGCGGCCTTCGAACGCATCGCCGCGCGCGGAAGCCGCTGGGTCGTATGCCGGGTTGTATCCGTAGCCACCGGTGCCGTCGGCGATCGACTCGGGCGTGTGGCCGGAGCGTTCGAGAAACGCACGAAACTGCCCGATGGTGACCTCGTGGCGCCCGAGCCAGAACGCGCGGCCGATTGTCACGGGATGCACCGGTGCCTCGTCGATCAATTCTTCGAAGCGTCTGGCTTCATAGGGCGGCGGATAGTCGCGCGCCCACGTGGCCGGGGACTTGTCGCTGCCCATCAGAAACCGCCCGGCGGGCACGCGCACGAACTGCATGCCGAGCGAATTCGTCATCGCTTGCGGCGCCTGGGCGTCGCGCAATGTCGTGCAGGCCGGCAGCACGGCCAGGCACACCGCCAGCGTGCCGAACGCGATGGCTTGTGGGGCAACGGGGAGCAGGCGGTTGGCGACCGGCGGCGTCATGCGTTCAGACAAGCTCACGGTAGGAGGACGACCCACGCTGCCACGGTCCATCAAGGCTGCGTCGCATGGTGCAGCGCGCGCACCACGTCGGATTCGGTCAACATGCCGACCAGGCGTTTTTCCCTGTCGATGATCGGCAGGTGATGGTGGCCGGCTTGGGCGAACATTGGAATCAGCTCCGACACCGCGCGCTGCTCGCTGGCCACGCGCACCTGCCGGGCCATGATCTGGCCGACCACTTCCACTTTTTCCGAGTGCGTGCGTCCGCTCGGGCGCAGCAGCCGGCGCAGGCGGGGTCCGATGCGGGCGTTTTGTTCCAGCCCGGCGCTGCGGATGAAGTCCGACAACGTCACGATGCCGACCAGCCGGCGCGCCCGGTCCGTCACCGGCAAGGCCTTCACATGATGCTGCTGCATCAGCCGCCACGCCTCGGTCAGCGGGGTGCCGAACTGCACATGCACCGGCTCGCGCGCCATGATGTCGCGACAGCGCAGCTCGCCGATGTTGCGTTGGTAGGCCTGCGCTTCGGCATAGTGCAGCAATTGCTCGAGGTCGTCCCGGCTGACCGACATCACCTGGTTGTAGTGCGCGAGCGCGGCATCCAGATCGGCGCCGCTGAAGCGCGATTCCGCCGCGGTGGCAGGGGTCTTTGCAACCAACTGCACATGCGGATAACGGCGCCCGGTCAGCCCGTTGTAGAGCAAGCCGACCCCGACCAGCAGCACCGAATTCACGAGCACCGGAAACAACGCAAACTGAAAGCTGGTCGCCCCCAATGCGGTGAACAGCGCGGCCGCGCCCCCGGGCGGATGCAGGCAGCGCAGCGCGAACATCAGCGCAATCGCGATGCCCACCGCGAGCGCGCCGGCCACCGCCGGGTCTGGAACCAGCATGCCGCAGGCGGCACCGACCAGCGCCGACAGCGTGTTGCCCCCGATCACCGACCAAGGCTGCGCGAGCGGACTGGCCGGCACCGCAAACACGAGCACCGCGCTGGCGCCCAGCGGCGCGATCAGCCATGGCCCGATGGCTTCCGAGCCCGCCCAAAAGCGGCTCAACAGGCCGGTCAACAAAATACCGCAACCTGCACCGAGAAAGCCGCGCAGGCGCTCGCGCACATCCACACTTTGGCGCGCAGGCCAGAAGCTGCGCAGCCAGGCACGCAGCTTCTCGTAGGCCAATGGGGGCCTGTGCCGGGCCCCACCGAAGCAGACGCCGTTGCCGGCTCAGCGGCTCGCACCGAGGCGGATGCCGATACCGACGCGTGGGAAGGTCTGTTCATCAATGGGCAGCTTGGTCGTGGGGCACAGAGTGGATCCGATCGGTCCGATGGTACAAAGTCACTGGGCACTGGCTGGCTGGACGATTTGCAGCACAGCTCCCCCGAAACCGCTGCCCGCCGTACGGCAGCGCAGCGGCCACCCACCTATTGCGCGCCGCCGATTGAGCCGCACCCGCGTCCCCCTGTCGGGAGCCCCAGCGCCGATGGCATCATGCAGCCAGAGCATGCACTTGCTCGGTCCATTGCCACGTTGACCGCCGTCAGGAATCCTGCCGATGACTTATTCCCTGCCCAGCATCTGCACCCGCATCGACGCCGCGCGCCTGCCCGCGTTGCTTCGCGAGATGCCCAAGGCCGAGCTGCACATCCACATTGAAGGCTCGCTCGAACCCGAGCTGCTGTTTGCGATGGCGCAGCGCAACGGCGTGGCGATCGCTTACCCGGATGTCGAATCGCTGCGGCGCGCGTATGCGTTCACCGACTTGCAGAGTTTTCTGGACATCTACTACGCGGGCGCCGATGTGCTGCGCTGTGAGCAGGACTTCTACGACATGGCGTGGGCGTACTTCGAGCGCGCCGCGGCCGACCATGTCGTGCGGGCCGAGCTGTTCTTCGATCCGCAGACGCACACCGCGCGGGGCGTGCCCTTGGCCGCGGTGATCGACGGTCTGCATCGTGCGTGCACCGATGCGAGGTCGTTGCTCGGCGTGCACGCGGACCTGATCCTGTGCTTCCTGCGCCACTTGAGCGAAGCCGAGGCGATGTCCACGCTGGACGCTGCACTGGCCCACCGGCATCAGTTCATCGGGGTCGGCCTCGACTCCAGCGAACAAGGCAATCCGCCCGAGAAGTTCGCCAACGTGTTCGCGCGAGCGAAGGCGCTCGGCCTGCACCGCGTCGCCCATGCGGGCGAGGAGGGGCCGGCCGCGTATGTGCGGTCCGCGCTCGACGTGCTGCAGGTGGAGCGCATCGACCACGGCGTGCGGTCGACCGAGGACCCGCAGCTTGTCGCACGCCTCGTCGAAGAGCGGATCCCGCTCACGGTCTGCCCGCTTTCGAACGTGAAGCTGTGCGTGTTCGCGGATCTGAGCCGGCACAACCTGCGCGATCTGCTGGACGCCGGCATCGCCGCGACCGTGAACTCGGACGACCCCGCGTATTTCGGTGGCTACGTGAATGCAAACTTCGAGCAGGTGTTCGAAGCGACCGGCATGGATGCAAGCCATGCATATCGCCTGGCGCGCAACAGCTTCGAGGCGAGCTTTGCAGGCGATGAAGAAAAGGCCGGCTGGATCGCGCAGCTCGACGCGACGTTCGAACGATTCGCAAACGCTCCCGCCTGAGTGCAGCCCAAGCCTCCAACCCAATCGGCGTCGGCGTTGGCCCCCAACGCATCGCCCGTTCGCCCTGAACGAAGCAGGACCCACACATCACCCATGCGAATCCAAGCCGCCGCACCTTCCGGCCGATCGGCGGTGAATCGCGCGTTTGCACCCCAGGCACTGAAGCCCAACACCGGCCCATTGGCCGGCCTGCACGATCCGTTCGAACAACCGGACGCCGAGCAGGCCGAGCGGTTGCCGGCGGCGCTGGGCAAGGCGCCGCCGGGGTGCGGGCCGAGAGCGGCAGGTGTTTCCGCAGCAGTTTGAAATGGATGGAGTGAAGACCACTTAGGCCCACCGCCACCCGACAAAGACGGACCGATGAAAACCTACCAGATTGCCTGCATTCCCGGCGACGGCATCGGCAAGGAAGTCGTGCCCGGCCGGCCGGCAATTGCTCGAAGCGCTTGCCGCGGCCGAGCAACACCTTCAAGTTCGAGTTCGAGAACTTCGGCTGGGGCGGCGACTGGTTTCGCGAGCACGGCGTGATGATGCCCGACGACGGCCTGGACGAGTTGCAGAACAAGGACGCGATCCTGTTCGGCTCGGCCGGCGATGACCAGATCCCCGACCACATCACGCTCTGGGGCCTGCGCCTGAAGATCTGCCAGGGCTTCGACCAGTACGCGAACGTGCGCCCGACGCGCATCCTGCCCGGCATCGACGGCCCGCTCAAGCGCTGCGGCCCAGATGACCTGAACTGGGTCATCGTGCGCGAGAACTCCGAAGGTGAGTACGCCGGCGTTGGCGGCCGCGTGCATCAGGGCCACCCGATCGAGGCCGCCACCGACGTGTGCATCATGACCCGCGCCGGGGTCGAACGCATCATGCGTTTCGCGTTCAAGCTGGCCCAGTCGCGCCCGCGCAAGCTGCTGACCGTCGTCACCAAGAGCAACGCGCAGCGCCACGCGATGGTGATGTGGGACGAGATCGCGGTGCAGATCGCCAAGGAGTTCCCCGACGTCACCTGGGACAAGGAGCTGGTCGACGCATCGACGGCCCGCATGATCAACCGCCCGGCGTCGCTCGACACGATCGTCGCGACCAACCTGCACGCCGACATCCTGAGCGACCTGGCCGCGGCGCTGGCCGGCAGCCTCGGCATCGCGCCCACCGGCAACATCGACCCTGAGCGCCGCTACCCGTCGATGTTCGAGCCGATCCACGGCTCGGCGTTCGACATCATGGGCAAGGGCCTGGCGAACCCGATCGGCACGTTCTGGTCATGCGTGCTCCTGCTCGAGCATCTGGGCGAGCAGGCGGCTGCCGACCGGCTGATGGCGGCGATCGAGCAGATCACGGCCGACCCCGCGCTGCACACGCGGGATTTGGGGGGCCAGGCCACGACCGCACAAGTCACCGAAGCGGTGTGCCGATACCTGAGCGCTGCGCCTCAAACTTTGCCGGTCGCTCGGCGATGATGCAGTTGCACGGCCGAGCACGGCACCCCGCCTTGGCCATCAGCAGGTGTGCGGAACGTGGCGGCGTTCCTGCGGAACTTTCGGGTTTTGCGCTTCGGTCAGGGGTTGGACGGCTTGCGCGTGCTGCTGCGCGAACATCGAAGCGCTTCTCTCATCACCTCATCGTGATGTTTTATAAACAGCATGCATGTCGTCGCCCTTGAAGCTTGTGCGATGCGCCGCTGCTGCCTCTGCGAAGAGAACCCTCACGAAATTCAAATGACCATGAACCGCACCCAGGTCGTCGTCGTCGGCGCCGGCCCGGCCGGGCTGCTGCTCGGCCAACTGTTGGGCCGCGCCGGCATCGACAACGTCGTGCTGGAACGCCAGAGCGGCGACTATGTGCTCGGCCGCATCCGCGCCGGCGTGCTCGAGCAGACCACCTGCGACTTGCTCGACGAAGCCGGTGTCGGCGCGCGCATGCACGCCGAGGGCATGCCCCACGAAGGCTTCGAGCTGTGTTTCGACGGCGCACGCCACCGCATCGACATGCACGGGCTGACCGGTGGCAAGCGGGTCGTGGTGTACGGCCAGACCGAAGTCACGCGCGACCTGATGGGCGCGCGGCGGACGAGCGGCGCGACGGTCGTGTACGAAGCACGCGACGTCGCGCTGCACGACTTCGAAGCAGGCACTTCACCGCGCGTGACCTACATCGCGCACGACGGCACGCCGCACGAAATCCGCTGCGACTTCATCGCCGGCTGCGACGGCTACCACGGCGTCAGCCGCGCTTCGCTGCCGCCGAGCGCGCTGGCGATCTACGAAAAGGTCTACCCGTTCGGCTGGCTCGGCGTGCTGGCCGACACACCGCCGGTCTCGCACGAGTTGATCTATTCGAACCACGCACGCGGCTTCGCGCTGTGCTCGATGCGCTCACCGACACGCACGCGCTACTACGTTCAATGTTCGCTCAAGGACCGCGTCGAGGATTGGAGCGACGCGCGCTTTTGGGACGAGTTGCGGCTGCGACTGGACAGCGAAGCCGCCAATGCGTTGGTGACCGGCCCGTCGATCGAGAAAAGCATCGCGCCGCTGCGCAGCTTCGTCGCCGAGCCGATGCGCTTCGGGCGGCTGTTTCTGGCCGGGGACGCCGCACACATCGTGCCGCCGACGGGGGCGAAGGGGCTGAATCTGGCGGCATCCGATGTCCGCTTTCTGTCCCGCGCACTGATCGAGCACTATCAGGAACACAGCGACGAAGGCATCGACCGCTATTCGGAGCGATGTCTCGACCGCATCTGGCGGGCCGAACGCTTCTCGTGGTGGTTCACCGGCTTGATGCACAAGTTCCCGGAGACCGGCGCGATCGGTCAGAAGCTGCAGCTTGCCGAGTTGAACTATCTTGTGCACTCGAAGGCGGCCGCCACCACCATCGCGGAGAACTACGTTGGGCTGCCGTTCGACTTCGCCACCTAACCGGAGCACGCGGCCGAACCAGCAGCAAGCGCTGCGCGTTTTCGGCCAGCGCCCACGCGGCGGCGCTCAGTGCGCAGAATCCAGCCAAGCCACCTGAAAGCACTTCATCATGATCATCGATTGCCACGGCCACTACACCACCGCACCGAAGGCGCTCGAAACCTGGCGCAACCGCCAGATCGCCGGCATCCAGGACCCGGCGCAGATGCCGAAAGCGTCTGAGCTGAATATCTCGGACGACGAGCTGCGCGAGTCGATCGAGGCGAACCAGTTGAGGCTGATGAACGAGCGCGGCAGCGACCTCACGCTGTTCTCGCCGCGCGCGAGCTTCATGGCGCATCACATCGGCGACTTCGAAGTCTCGTCCACCTGGGCGGCGATCTGCAATGAGCTTTGCTATCGGGTGTCCACCCTGTTCCCCGACCATTTCGTGCCGGTCGCGATGCTGCCGCAATCACCGGGTGTCGATCCGAAGACGTGCATCCCCGAGATGGAACGCTGCATCAACGAATACGGCAACGTCGGCATCAATCTGAACCCCGACCCGTCCGGCGGCCACTGGACCGCACCGCCGCTGTCGGATCGCCACTGGTGGCCGATCTACGAGAAGATGATCGAACACGACGTGCCCGCGATGATTCATGTGAGCACCAGTTGCAACCCCGCGTTTCACACGACCGGCGCGCATTATCTGAATGCGGACACGACGGCATTCATGCAGTGCCTAACCTCTGATCTGTTCAAAGATTTCCCTGGCCTGCGCTTCATTATTCCGCATGGCGGCGGTGCGGTGCCGTATCACTGGGGGCGCTTTCGCGGCCTCGCGCAGGAGATGAAGAAACCGCTGCTGTCCGAGCACTTGCTGAACAACGTCTACTTCGACACCTGCGTCTATCACCAGCCCGGCATCGACCTGCTGAACACCGTGATCCCGGTGAAGAACGTGTTGTTCGCCTCCGAGATGATCGGCGCGGTGCGCGGGATCGATCCGGAAACCGGCAATTACTACGACGACACCAAGCGCTACATTGAAGATAGCGAACTGTTAAGCGACGACGAGCGCCAGCAGATCTACGAAGGCAATGCGCGGCGCGTGTTCCCGAAGCTGGACGCGGCGTTGAAAGCCAAGGGCAAATAAGGAACGGACATGGACATGAATCAGTTGGGCATCGTCAAACGCAACATCGCACGCGCCGACCCGAAGGCGGTCGAGAAACTCAGGCGCTTCACGTCCGCCACTGTGCACGAGGCGATGGGCCGCGTCGGCCTGATGAAGACCTACATGCGCCCGGTCTACGTCGGCGCGCACGCCTGCGGCACCGCGGTCACGGTGCTCTTGCAGCCCGGCGACAACTGGATGCTGCACGTCGCGGCCGAGCAGATCCAACCGGGTGACATCGTGATTGCTGCCTGCACGGCCGACAACACCGACGGGTTCTTCGGCGATCTGCTGGCGACCAGCTTCCAGGCGCGCGGCGCGGTCGGTCTGGTGATCGATGGCGGTGTGCGCGACGTGAAGGAGCTGACCGCGATGAACTTCCCGACCTTCAGCCGCGCGATCGGCGCCAAGGGCACGGTCAAAGCCACGCTCGGCTCGGTCAATATCCCGGTGGTCTGCGCGGGCGCGTTGGTGAATGCCGGCGACGTCGTGATCGCCGACGACGACGGCGTGGTCGTGGTGCCCGCGGCGGTTGCGATGCAGGCGGCTGACGCGGCCGAGGCACGCGAGGCGAACGAGACGGACAAGCGCGCGAAGCTTGCCGCTGGCGTGCTGGGCCTGGACATGTACAACATGCGCGGTCCGCTGGAAAAAGCCGGCCTGCGCTACATCGACTGAAGCACACGCACGATGAGCCAATTCACCAAAACCCCCGGCTGGCTCGACTGGTACGCCGGACCCGCCACGCCGGCCTTCCGGCTGCCGCCTGGCGCGGTGGACGCGCACTGCCACGTGTTCGGCCCCGGCGCGCAGTTTCCGTTCGCGCCCGAACGCAAATACACACCGTGTGACGCGAGCAAGGAGCAACTGTTCGCGTTGCGCGACCATCTTGGCTTCGACAAGAACGTGATTGTGCAGGCAACTTGCCACGGCGCAGACAACGCGGCGATGGTCGATGCGTGCCGGGCCGCGCACGGCAGGGCGCGCGGCGTGGCGACCGTGCGGCGGACTGTTACCGACAGCCAATTACAGGACATGCACGAAGCCGGCGTGCGCGGCGTGCGCTTCAACTTCGTCCGGCGGCTCGTGGACTTCACGCCGAAGGACGAGCTGATGGAGATCGCTGGTCGTATCAAGTCCCTCGGCTGGCATGTGGTGATCTACTTCGAGGCGGTCGATTTGCCCGAGCTGTGGGATTTCTTTACGGGCCTGCCGACCACCGTGGTGGTGGACCACATGGGCCGGCCCGACGTGACCCAGCCGGTCGACGGACCTGAATTCGAGCTGTTCGTGAAATTCATGCGGGAGCACGCCAACGTCTGGAGCAAGGTCAGTTGCCCGGAGCGGCTGAGTGTGACGGGCCCGAAAGCGCTGCATGGCGAGCAGCACGCCTACCGCGATGTGGTGCCGTTCGCCAGACGCATTGTCGAGACGTTCCCCGACCGCGTGCTTTGGGGCACCGACTGGCCGCATCCGAATCTCAAAGACCACATGCCCGACGACGGCCTGCTGGTCGACTTCATCCCGCAGATCGCCACCACGCCCCAGCTGCAGCGAAAGCTGCTGGTTGACAACCCGATGCGGCTTTACTGGAGTTGATTCGATGGCTCTCGACAAACCCTACCTCGACGTGCCCGGCACAACCATCTTCGACGCCGAGCAATCGCGCCTCGGCTACCACCTGAACCAGTTCTGCATGTCGCTGATGAAGGCCGAGAATCGCGCGCGGTTCAAGGCCGACGAGCGGCGGTACCTGGACGAGTGGGGCATGACCGAAGCGCAAAAGCAGGCGGTGCTCGTGCGCGACCTGAACCGCTGCATCGCGCTTGGCGGCAACATCTACTTCCTCGCCAAGATCGGCGCGACCGATGGCAAATCGTTTCAGCAGATGGCCGGCAGCATGACCGGCATGAGCGAAGACGAGTACCGCGCGATGATGGTCGCAGGCGGCCGCTCGGTCGAAGGCAACCGCGTGGTGGGCGAGGGCGGCGACGCGCAGGCGCACCGGCAGCCGCAAGGCGGTGCGGCAAAGCGCGAAGGGGCACGCTGAGATGGCCCGCATCACCGCTTCCATCTACACCTCGCACGTGCCGGCGATCGGCGCGGCGATCGATCTGGGCAAGACCACGGAGGCCTACTGGCAGCCGCTGTTCGACGGCTACGCGTTCTCGCAGCAGTGGCTCAAGAACCACCGGCCCGACGCGATCATCCTGGTCTACAACGACCACGCGAGCGCCTTCAGCCTCGACATGATTCCGACATTGGCGATCGGTTGCGCGGACCGTTATGCGCCGGCCGATGAAGGCTGGGGGCCGCGCCCGGTGCCCGACGTGATCGGCCAGCCCGAGTTGGCCGCGCACATCGCGCAGTCGGTGATCCAGGACGACTTCGATTTGACGATCGTCAACAAGATGGACGTCGACCACGGCCTGACGGTGCCGCTGTCGCTGCTGTGCGGCCAGCCCGATGCGTGGCCGGCGCCGGTGATCCCGATCGTGGTCAACGTGGTGCAGTACCCGGTACCGTCGGGCAAGCGCTGCTTCCAGCTCGGCCAGGCGATCCGCAAGGCGGTGGAATCGTTTGATCAGGAGCTGAACGTCCAGATCTGGGGCACCGGCGGCATGAGCCATCAGCTGCAGGGGCCGCGTGCGGGCCTGATCAACAAGGCGTTCGACACCGCGTTCATGGACCGGTTGATCAGCGAGCCCGCCGAGCTGGCCGCGCTGCCGCACATCGACTACGTGCGCGAAGCCGGGTCGGAAGGCATCGAACTCGTGATGTGGCTGATCGCGCGCGGTGCGATGGCTGACGTTGCGGGTGGTAAAGCTCCGAAGCTGGTCCATCGCTTCTATCACGTGCCCGCGTCGAACACGGCCGTGGGCCATCTGATCCTGGAGAACCCAGCATGAGCGGCAGCAACGACAGCAACATCCGGGTCGCGCTGGCCGGTGCCGGCGCGTTCGGCGTCAAGCACCTGGAAGGCATCAGAAGCATCGACGGCGTCAAAGTCGTCTCGCTGGTCGGCCGCGAGCTGGACAAGACGAAACAGGTCGCCCAGAAGTTCGGCATTGGGCACGTGACGACCGAGCTGGCCGACAGCCTCGCCCTGGATGAGGTGGACGCCGTGATTCTTTGCACGCCCACACAGATGCACGCGGCGCAAGCTGTTCGCTGCCTCGAAGCCGGCAAGCATGTCCAGGTCGAGATCCCGCTGGCCGACAGCTTGGCCGATGCGCAAAGCGTGCTGGCCGCGCAGCAGCAGGCAGGCAAAGTCGCGATGGTCGGCCACACCCGCCGCTTCAACCCGAGCCACCAGTACGTGCACCACCGGATTGCGGCCGGCGAATTCCAGATCCAGCAGCTGGATGTGCAGACGTACTTTTTTAGGCGCACCAATACCAACGCGCTGGGCCAGGCGCGCAGCTGGACCGACCACCTTCTGTGGCATCACGCGGCGCACACGATCGACCTGTTTGCGTATCAGACCGGCGGCAAGATCGTGCAGGCGAACGTCCTGCAAGGACCGATCCACCCCGAGCTCGGCATTGCGATGGACATGTCGATCCAGGCGAAGAGCAGCACGGGCGCCATCCTCACGTTGTCGCTGTCGTTCAACAACGACGGGCCGCTGGGCACCTACTTCCGCTACATCGGCAACAACGCGACCTATCTGGCGCGCTACGACGATCTGTTTACCGGCAAGGAAGAACCGATCGACGTGAGCCAGGTCGCGGTGTCGATGAATGGCATCGAGCTGCAGGACCGGGAATTCTTTGCCGCGATCCGCGCAGGGACGCGAGCCGAATGCAAGCGTTGCGCAGGTGCTGCCCTGCTACCAGACACTGGATCGGCTCGAGCGTCAGTTGCAGGCTGCCGGCGTCAACTGAAGACACCACCACCCCTAGCCGGCGGACGGGCAGACGCGGCTTGTATCAGGCCTCGTGCGGTCGCCCGCGCAAGCCTAGTCGCTCGAACGCCATGCGCTCGATCCCGTCTGGTCGGCCTGTGAACTGCCACGATCCCACGATCCAACTCGTATAGATCAGCGCACCCGCGCCGACCTGCAGCGCAAGCTGCAACGCGGGCAACTCGAACAGCTCGGGCAGCCATGGCAGCAGCACGGCAATCAGCGCAACGCCGACCAGCGGGCGCCACAACGCGTGCAGGTACGCGCCGTAGGACAACTGCGCGACATAGTGGCCCGTCAGAATGTAGATGACGCTGGTCGCCAGCGTCGAAATCAGTCTTGCATAGGCCAAACCGACGAAGCCAAACGCAGGCACCATGGCGAACGCGGCCGCAGCAAAAATCCCGAACTCGATCCAGATGTTGCTGGCTTGCAGCTTGCTGCGTCCTAGCACCAGCAGCAGCGTGCGGACCGGGCCGCTGAGCACTTGAATGGCGCCGACCAGCGCGAAAATCGCCACGAACGGTATCGCGGCGTCCCATTTCGCCCCGAGCAGCACGCGTGTCGCGGCCGGCGCCACCAGCGCCATCCCTACGCCCAAAGGCAGCACCACGGTCGCGATCACGGCCAGTGTCTTCAGCGTGGCGAAGCGCATGCGGTCAAGGTCTTCATGCATCGACGACAAGGTCGGCAGCAGGGTGCGGTTGATCGGCGGACCCACTTCCGCCGTCATGAGCTGGCCGATGTCTGCGCCCACGGTGTAAGCGCCGAACTGCGTCGCGCTGGCAAGCCGCCCGGCCGCCAGTTCGTCGATCTTGCGGATCGCGAATTGGCCGATGCCGCCGATCAGCAGCCATTTGCTGAAGTTCCACATCGCGGCGAAGCTGTCGGTGCAAAATCGCGGCCGGTATGGATGAATCCAGTAGCTCAACAGCAGGCCACCTAGCAGATAGCCAGCGGCCACGCCGATCACCAGCGCCCGGTAGTCGTGCAACATCAGCGCCGCGCCGATGGTGGCGAGCACACCGATCAGCTTGCCAATCAGCGTGAAGCGAAACTCGAGCGCGAAGTTGAGCTGTTTTCGCGCGACCAGGATACCGATGTTGCCAAAGCTCGCGGCGGCGATGCACGGCGCGATTACGAAGATCACCGGTACCACGCGCGGCTCATGGAAATAAAGGCCGGCCAGCGGTGCCGCGATCGCCAGCAGTCCACCCACGACCAGTCCCTGCAGCACGCCCAGCGTCCAGGCGGAGTCGATGAACTTGCGGTCCGCGTTCGGCTCACGCAGCAGCGCGGTGCCGGCGCCAAAGTCGATCAGCACTTCGGCCAGGCCCACTACCAGCATCGCCATCGCCACCACGCCGTAATCGCCTGGCGTCAGAAGGCGCGCGAGCACAAGCGTGCTGAGCAGGCCCATCGCCTTGATGCTCCAGCGCATCGCGACCGACCACAGCGTGCCGACCACCATCGCGCGGCGCGGGTCGGGCGGCGCGGCGACGGCGCCGTCGGGCACGCTCACGCGGTCTGCTCCACCGGTGCCGGCTTGTCCAGCAACGCCTGCGCCAGATCCGCCACCGTGCGCAAAAACCGTTCCCGGCCGAAGTGCTGCCGGCACGCAGCAAAACCCGTTGCACCGATCGCATCGCGCCGATCGGGCATGCGCAGCAGCGCAATGCAGTGCTGCGCAAACTGGTCGGCGTCGCGCGCCACCAGCAGATCGCGGCCCGGCTGCAGGGAACCGGCGAGCGCGGCGAACGCGAATTCGGTTGTGACACAGGCGCGCCCGTGCGCCAATGCTTCGACCACTTTGATGTTGCTGCCACCACCCGAGTGAATGGGCGCCACCACGGCGGCCGAAGCCGCATAGGCCGCGCCCAGGTCTTTCACGAAGCCGGGCGCCTGCACGCGCGGCTGCGCCGTCCAGCGCTCGCGCACGCTCGGGGCGGCGGCGCCGACCAGCAGCAGCTCGGCGTGCGGCTCGGCCTTCAGCACGACCGGCCAGACCTGCGCCAGAAACCAATCGACCGCTTCTGCATTCGGTCGGTACCAAAGCGATCCCACGAACAGCAGCTGCCGACTGGCTGCGGGCGCGGCAGCCGGCGTCTCGGTCGGCAGTGCCCAGGGCACGTTTCGCAGCAGAGCAACCTGCTGCCTTCCTCTCAGTTCTTGAAAGTCCATCGGTGAAGCCACGAATGCACCGGCAAATCGTTGCAATTGATGCCGCATCACCTGCCAAGCCGCCCATTTCGAGGCGCGCTCCTTGATCGCTGCGAATGTTCGATCCGAGCTGGCCGAGTAGCGATAACGCAGATCATCCAGATCGGCAAGCAACGGCGCGCCACGGCCAGTGGCGACTTGGCAGCAGGGCCAGACATGACGGCCCACGATCAGGTCATAGGCCGGCGGTGCGATGCCGAAGTGCACCTGAATGGCAGCCAGCAACTGCGGATCGCAGGCATAGCGCGAGAGGCTGTGGCGTGGCCGCAGAGTCAGGCGCAGCGAACGCGCTTCCGGTCCTTGCGGATCGGCTGGCGACTTGATTTCATCCGGCGCAATCTGCACCACGTCCACCTTGCCTGCCCGCTGCAGCGCTTCGAGAAACAACGCGCTGCGTTGCTCGGCACCGGCCCCGCTTTGATATGGCGAAACCGGCGTGACGAACAGGATGCGGGGCAATGGTGGCGTGGCGGTCATGAGCCGGGTGGAACGAAAAAAGAGTGAGACAGACAGACGGATGCCGAGGCGCTGAGTCACCTCGCTGCAATGGACTGATGGTCCGATGTGGCCATTCGGCGTGCAGCAGTTCACGGCGCAACCGGCCGTGAGAGTGAAGACGCAAGCAGGCACTTGCAAGCAAGCTGCCCGCTTGGTCGATTGTAGGATGAGGGGTTGCAGCGGCCGCTCGGCAACGCCGGTCGGAAGTCACATACGGGCCGAATCATCCGAGTTCGAGCCCGTGCGGCGAAGCCGCCCGGAGGGCGACATTTTTTCAACTGCTATCTGGCATCCCCAAGCAAATGAGCTCAAACGACAAACGCAAGGTCGGCCCGTTCGAGGTCAACCCGATCGGCTTCGGCTGCATGAACCTGAGCCACGCGTACGGCGCGCCGCCGCCACCTGAGCAAGGCGAGCGCTTGCTGCTGCAGGCGCTCGATGCGGGTGTGGATTTCTTCGACACCGCCGCGCTCTACGGCTTCGGCGCGAGCGAGACGCTGGTCGGTCAAGCCTTGTCGAAGCATCGTCAGCGGTTCGTGCTGGCCAGCAAGTGCGGCATGCAGGGCGTGGAAGTCGAAGGAAAGATGACGCGGGTGATCGACGGCCGGCCGAAGACGATCCGCGCAACCTGCGAAGACAGCCTGCGGCGGCTCAAGACCGACGTGATCGACCTGTATTACCTGCACCGCTGGGACAAGCTGCGCGGCGTGCCGATCGAAGACAGCGTGGGGGCGTTGAGCGATCTGCTGCGCGCGGGCAAGATCCGCAGCATCGGGTTGTCCGAAGTGTCGGCCGACACGTTGCGCAAGGCGCAGGCGGTGCACCCGGTTGCGGCCGTGCAGACCGAATATTCGCTCTGGACGCGCAACCCTGAGATCGCGGTGCTCGACGCGTGCCGCGAACTGGGCGCCGCGTTTGTCGCGTTCAGCCCGTTGGCGCGCGGCTTTTTGACCGGGCGGCTGCAGGACGTGACGCAATTCGGCGAGCGTGACATCCGGCGCGGCATGCCGCGCTTCGACCCGGCAAATTATGCGAAAAACCTCAAACTGCTGCCGCCATACCTCGAGGTGGCGCAAGAAATCGGCTGCACGCCAGGGCAGCTCGCGTTGGCCTGGGCGCTGCACAAAGCGCCACATGTGCTGGTGATCCCAGGCACCACGCGGCTCGACCACCTGGAAGAAAACCTCGGCGCCGCGCAGGTCAGGCTGGATGCGAAGACCATGGCGCGACTCGACGAGCTGATTGGTCAGCGCAACGTGGTCGGCGCGCGCTACAGCGCGCAGTCGCAGTCGGAAGTCGACACCGAAATGTTTTCGTGACACACGGGCGAAGCTAGAGTCGCCTCAAATGTCATCGATCGAACTGTCGAATGTCGGCAAGTCCTGGGGCGGAGCCGTTGCGCTGCACCGGATCGACCTGCTGATCGAGGCCGGCACGTTCTGCGTGCTGCTGGGCCCATCCGGCTGCGGCAAGTCCACCACGCTGCGCATCATCGCCGGGCTGGAGAGCGCGAGCAGCGGCCAGGTGCGGATCGACGGACGCGACGTGACCGCGCTGCCGCCCGCGCAGCGCGGCATCGCGATGGTGTTTCAAAACTATGCGCTGTTTCCGCACCTGAGCGTGGCCGACAACATCACGTTCGGGCTTTCCGTTCGCAGGACGCCGGCGGCGGAAACCGCCAGGCGGCTACAGCAGACCGCTGCGCTGCTGGGGCTGGACACACTGCTCGATCGTCGCCCGGGCCAACTCTCTGGCGGCCAACAACAACGCGTCGCGCTCGGCCGCGCATTGGTCGCGCAGGCCAAGGTCTGCCTGATGGACGAACCGTTGTCGAATCTGGACGCGCAGTTGCGCCAGGAGATGCGGCTCGAGCTGCGCGAGCTGCAGCGCAAGCTGGGCCTGACGGTGGTCTACGTCACGCACGACCAGACCGAGGCGATGAGCATGGCCGACCAGGTCGTGCTGTTGAACCGGGGCCGCGTCGAGCAGGCCGGTGCGCCGCGTGCGCTGTACGCGCAGCCGGCCACGACGTTCGCCGCGCGCTTCATCGGCACGCCGCCGATGAATCTGGTGGCAATGGAAGGCGGCCGCATTGCGGGGAGCGATATCGAAGTCGGCCTGCCTGCGGCCACACTGGGCGTGCGGCCGGAATCGATCGAGCTTGCAACCGGAGGCGAAGGCATTCCGGCTGTGGTGCGCAGTGTCGAATATCTGGGGGCCGATCTGGTGCTGCGCTGTACGGTCGGGTCCGAGGCCCTGCTGGTGCGCGCTGCCGGCCAGCACATTGCGCAACCGGGCGACGCGGTGGGGCTGCGGTGGCAGTCGCACGACGCCCACGGCTTCGACGCCGCGGGTGTGCGAATTTCCTGATTTGTGGAGTGG
>CAWAQL010000022.1:0-54693 GCA_963784295.1 uncultured beta proteobacterium | reverse complement strand
ACGGGGCGTCGCCCTGCACGTACACGCGCTTCACCCGTCCGCGGTCGATGAAGTCGTTGACGTAGCTGCCGCCCCAGGCGGTCGACAGCGTGGCGTTGACGCTGCCTGGGACAGGCCCAGCGTGGCGAGCTTCGGTGGTCCAGTCGACCTGCAGCGTCGCATTGTCGGGCAAGTCCGACAGCCGCACCGACGCCAGCCCAGCATCGCCGCGCGCGGCCTCCAGCAGCTTGTCCTTGGCGGCCGAGAACGCCTCGCGCGAGAGCTCGCCGGTGTTCTGCAACTCGACCGTGAAGCCGCTCGACTGACCGAGGCCGCGGATCGGCGGCGGCACCAGCGCAAAGACCTCGGCATCGCGCAGGCCGGCGAAGGCGGTGGTGGCGCGGGCGGTGATCGCATCGGCGCCGTTGCCTTCACCCTTGCGCTGCGACCAGTCGCTGAAGTTCAGGTAGCCGCGGCCGACGTTCTGCCCGGCGGCTCCGCCGCCACCGCCGGCCACCGTGAACATCGTCTGCACGTTGTCCTTCTCGTATTTGCTGAAGTAGGTCTCGACGCGCTGCTGCACCTGTTCGGCCCGGTTGATCGTGGCGCCCGGGGGCAAGCCGAAACGAGATGATTGCGTTGCCCTGGTCTTCGGTCGGCAGGAAGCCGGTGGGCAGGCGCAGGAAGATGAACGCCAGCGCCGCGCAGATGACCGCATAGAGGATCACGAACAGCGTCTTCCGACCGATGATCGCCCTCGAAGCGCGCACATAGTGCTCGCTGGCGGCATCGAAGCCGCGGTTGAACGCGTCGCGTGCGCGTTCGATGCCGGCATGGACGCGCGGCGCGTGCCGGGCGAGCCACCCCGCATCGGCTTCCGTGCGTCCTGCCCACCAGCTGACCGTTCGGAGCCGGCCGCCTGCTCGCGCCGGGGCCTGAGAAGATGCGCGGTCAACGCGGGCGTCAGTACCAGCGCGACGCCCACCGACAGCACCATCGCCGACACGATCGTGACCGAGAACTGGCGGTAGATCACGCCGGTCGATCCGCCGAAGAACGCCATCGGCAGGAACACCGCCGACAGCACCAGCGCGATCGCCACCAGCGCCACCGAGATCTCCTGCATCGACTCGCTCGTCGCCTCGCGCGGCGACATGCCCGTTCTTCGTCAAGCAGGCGCTCGACGTTCTCCACCACCACGATGGCGTCGTCCACCAGCAGGCCGATCGCCAGCACCAGGCCGAACAGCGTCAGCGTGTTGATCGAGAAGCCGAGCGCCGCCATCACGCCGAAGGTGCCCAGCAGCACCACCGGCACCGCAATCGCCGGAATCAGCGTCGCGCGCCATCCTGCAGGAACACGAACATCACGATCACCACCAGCACCATCGCCTCGATCAGCGTCTTCACCACTTCCTCGATCGACAGCTTGATGAAGTCGGTGGTGTCGTTGGCGAACGTGTAGATCAAGCCGGGCGGGAAATCGCGGGCGCGCTTGTCGATCTCCTGCTTCACCAGCTCGGCCGTCTTCAGCGCGTCGGCACCCGGGGACAGCAGCACGGCGATG
This sequence comes from uncultured beta proteobacterium, assembly GCA_963784295.1. GTDB lineage: Bacteria > Pseudomonadota > Gammaproteobacteria > Burkholderiales > Burkholderiaceae_C > JBBPYC01. Next base: position 53,148 of record CAWAQL010000022.1, on the reverse strand, counting down.
CCGGCGCCCGGGTGGCCGTTGACTTTGACGATCGGGCCGTAGTCTCGGAGCCGAGCTCGACGCGCGCCACGTCGCCGACGCGCACGGTGGCGCCGTTGCGCTGCGTCTTCACGATGATCTTGCGGAACTGCTCCGGCGTGTGCAGCCGCGACTGCGCGTTGACGGTGGCGTTCAGGTACTGGTCCGGCGCCGACGGCTGGCCGCCGATCTCGCCCGCCGAGACCTGCATGTTCTGCGCCTGGATGGCGGCCATCACGTCGGTCGGCATCAGCTGGAAGCTCGCCAGCTTGCCGGGCTCGAGCCAGATGCGCATGGCGTACTGGCCAGCCGAACACCTTGATGTCGCCGACGCCCGGGATGCGGCTGAGCGGGTCCTGCATGTTCGCCGACCAGGTAGTCGGAGACGTCCTGCTTCGAGTCTTGTCGGTCTCGTCGTAGACAGCCCACGACCAGCAGGAAGTCGGGGTTCGACTTGCGCACCCTGATGCCCTGCTGCTGCACCTGCTGCGGCAAACGCGGCACCGCCTGCTGCACCCGGTTCTGCACCTGCACCTGCGCGGTGTCGGGGTCGGTGCCCTGCTCAAGGTGACGTTGATCGTCGACGCCGCCGCGCGAGTCCGACGAGGAATGAAGTAGAGCAGACCGTCGATGCCGGTGAGCTGCTGCTCGATCACCTGCGTCACGCTGTTCTCCACGTCTCCGCCGAGGCGCCCGGGTAGGTGGCGCGGATCGTGACCTGCGGCGGCGCGACGTCCGGGTACTGCGCGATCGGCAGCTGAGGACGACGCCGCGCCCGCCAGCATCACGATGATCGCGATCACCCAGGCGAAGATCGGGCGGTCGATGAAGATGCGCGACAGCATCCGCTTCAGCCCTCTTCGACGCGCTGCAGCGCCCGATGGACCGGGCCCGCGGCGCCACGGCCTCCGGCGCCGATCGCCGGGACGCCTTCATGGCCTGCCCCGGCCGCAGCCGGGCTGTGCCCTGCACGATGACTTTGTCACCGGGCTTCACCCTTTCGTGACGACCCAGTTTGCTCCCATGGCGCGGTCCGCGGTGACGGGGCGCGACTCTGCCTTGCCGCGGCCCCGACGACGAAGACGTCGCCGCGCCCTTCGGATCGCGCGCCACCGCGGGCTGCGGCACCAGGATGACGGACTTGTCGATGGATTGGGCGAAGCGCGCGCGGAAGAACATGCCCGGCAGCAACACCCCATCCGGATTGGCAAAACGGGCCCGCACCGTCACCGTGTCGGTGCCCGGATCAACCAGCACTTCGGAGAACTCGACCTTGCCGATCTGGCCGTAGTCGCTGCCGTCCTGCAGCATCAGCCGCATCTGTGCGCTGGCCGGCACGACGCCGTCCTGAGCCAGCGAGCGCCGCAGCGCCAGCAGCGCCGCCGCGGGCTGCTGGATGTCGATGAAGATCGGATCGAGCTGGTTGATGCGCGCCAGCGGTTCGGCCTGATTGGCGGTGACCAGCGCACCCTGCGTAACGAGCGACCGCCCGATGCGGCCCGAGATCGGCGCCGGCACGGTGGTGAATTTCAGGTTGATCTTCGCTGTTTCCAACTGCGCCTTGTACTGCGCCACCTGCGCCGCCGCCTGCCGGGATGCGGCCACGGCGTTGGTGTATTCCTGCTGGCTGACCGCCTTGGCTTTGGCCAAGGGCTTGTAGCGTGCGGCTTGGGCGCCGGTGGCTTCGGCATTTGCCTGGGCGAATCGCAGATTGGCTTCAGCAACGTCTGCGGCAGCGCGGTAGAGGCTCGGGTCGATCTCATACAACGGCTGTCCGCTGCGGACGAGTGCACCTTCCGTGAACAGTCGCCGGCGGATCACGCCGGACACCTGCGGCCGCACCTCGGACTGGCGATAAGGCGAGGCGCGGCCGGCCAGTTCGATTACATCGGGCACGCTGGTCTGCTCGGCCACCACATAGCCCACCGTCTTGGGCTTCGCATCGTCGGCACCCCCCCCGTTTTTTTTATTGACCGCACTCCCCGCAGGTTTTTCCTTGGAGGAAGCCTTGTCGTCCGAACCGCAGCCCGCCAGCAATGCCGTGAACAGCAGAACCAAGCCGAGGGTGGCGGTATTCGCGAAATAGGAGCGAAGGAGCGGGACGAAACGAATCAAAGTGCTCCTCCAGAAAAACAGAAACGACGAATGGATTGGACTTTGGCCAGGCGGCATGGCTCGCTCTCCCGGTCAAGGCGTTGTGATGCAGCGCTCAGCAGAAAGCAGTGAGCCGAGTAAGGCGCGCAGCTTAACTGCTTCAGGAAGCGGCCGCTGATTGGCGTGTTCTCGGAGGCTGTCGCGGCAATCAAGGCGCCCGCCGGCCGGTATCCACAACACGGCATGGGCTCGCTGGGCAGCGTTCCGCGAACAGCGCATTCCGGAACAACGCGTGGTCGGCTCCCAACCAAAATCGAACACGCCAGCCAGATGCTCTGCGTCGCAGGGCCATGCGATCGATAACCCAGCCGAGGCGAGCCAATCCGGCTCGACCATAAGCCGAAGCGCCGGAACGTCGATGCAGAGCCCGCGCTCGCCCCCATCACAGGGCGAATGCCCGCCAACTCACGCCACGCAATCCAGGGCCCGGTCGCCTTCCCCGCTGGAGGGCGACGCGGTCCCGGTTCAGCCAACGTCTGCAAATGTCGCCCCTGGTGTTACGCTGGCCAGCCAAAACAGCCAGGAGACTTCAGTGATCAAACATTTCGTCCTGTCCCTTGCCGCCGTGGCGGCGGCGGCCACAGCCCATGCGGATCCGTCGCCACTGCCCATGACATCGCCCGAGAGCGTCGGATTCTCGAGCGAGCGCTTGCGCACCATTGACCAGTTCTTCGAACGCGAGATCGAGCGCAACCGGGTGCCCGGCGCGGTCGTAGCGATTGCGCGCAACGGGCGGCTTGTCTACTACAAGGCGCTGGGCTTCCGCGACAAGCAGAAAGGCACGGCCATGACAACCGACACGATCTTTCCGCTCGCCTCGATGACGAAGATCATGACCGCGGTTGGTGCGCTCACGCTGACCGAAAAAGGGCAACTTCCACTCGACAGCCCACTTGCCGACTATTACCCCGACTTCGCCAACATGAAGGTGGGTGTTGAGGGGGCGGCGGACAAAGCACGCTGGAGCCGCAAAAACGGCCGATCCTGATTCACGATCTGATGCGCCACACATCGGGCCTGACCTATGGCGGCAGGCCAGACGGCAGCAGCTCCATCGCGGCGCAATACCCGTCCGGTTCGGCGGCCGCCTACATCGGCAAGACGCCGGAGTTCCTGAACACGATCACGAAACTGCCGCTCGTGCATCAGCCCGGCACCGTGTTCGAGTACGGCTTCTCTTACGACGTGCTCGGTGCGGTGATCGAGAAGATCAGCGGCAAATCCCTGGGCAGCTATCTGTCCGACGCAGTCTGGAAGCCGCTCCACATGACCGACACCACCTTCAGCGTGGCGGAGGACAAGCGCGATCGTCTGGCCCGCGTGCTGCCGACGAACCCGATCGGTGGCAAGCCGCAGACCGACTATCTCGACAAGCAGACCACGTTCGACTGCGGCGGTGCCTGCGCCTACGGCACGATCGGCGACTACCTTCGTTTCGGCCAGATGCTGATGAACGGCGGAACCCTGGACGGTGCGCAAGTGTTGAGCCCGCAGTTGGTGGCGCACATGACAAGCAACCACCTCGGGCCCGAGATCACCAACCGCGTCGCCGCGATCGAGCCGCATCGTGCGGGCTATGGCTTCGGCTTGGGGGTGGCGGTGCGGATGGAAAAGGGCTTGGCCGCGGTGCCAGGCAATCCCGGCGAATACTCATGGAATGGTGCCAACGGCACCGGATTCTTCGCCGACCCGGCGCAGCAGCTGGTCGTCGCCTTCGGTACGGCGGCACCTGGCGACATTCGCAAGTACTACCGCGAGCAGATCCAGTATCTGGTGTATGGCGCGATGAACCGATAACCGCCCTTCCTGCCGGCGCTGCAGGTTTCGCGCATGGGTTGATCGACATGCGTGTGGTGCAGCGTCGGACTGCCTTTGTGGTTGGCCCCATCCCCTGCGACCCTTGGAGCGCTCACCCCGTCGTATGCTTCGCCAGCATGGTGAACACCTGATACCGCAGCATCGCCATCGCACCCACCACGATCAGCCTGGCCAAGGTTTGGCCGATCTGTACCTGCGAATCGACGGAGATCGGCAGGTAGCCGATGCCCTCGTTGGCGGTGGCCATCGCGGACACGGTGGTGCCCCCGGAAGCCAGCGCGCCCCATCTGCCTCAGGTCAGCCCATCCATTGGCACCCTCAGGGCCCAAGTTAACTTTCCGAGCGTGGCGGCAGATCCGGGGCGCCCGCCATGCTCGATCTCGCTCAGGAAGGGCCTGATGCCAGCCGCAGCGGCCAGCGCATCTTGTCGAAGGTGCAGTTGCTCGCTCCTGGCGCGCACGGGATGCGTCTCAACGGCAAGCGCGTAGGCCATTGGCGCCGAAATGCTATTGCCGTCCTCTCAGGCCTTGACGCGTTCGTAGGCGCCCACGTGTCCTCGACTTCTTCGACCAAGGCACGCACATGCTCCCACAGATCAGCGGATACCTGATAGAACTCGGGGCGGCCGTTTTTCGCGCCCACTTGTACTTCGCTCATCGATAAATCCCTCGGAGAGCGCCAATCCCCGGCAAGCCGCGCCGCCATCCCGCTGCTAGACGACGCGCGATTGCCCGAGGACTGAGGCGGGTTGCCGACTGGCTCCCCTCCTTCGCTCCACCGCGCAGACCACTCGTTTGACCAGCGGCTCGACCGGTATGCGGCGAATTACGGTTCCGACCCTCAGCTGCCCGTCAAGTCATCGCTTTGCCCGCCGCATGGCAGACATCGATGGGGGCAGGACACGTCGGAAATGAATCAGGTGCGGCCGTGGCCTTGGCGCCAGAACTGCCGGCCGCTATATGAGCTCCAGCGGGAACATCAACAGATGCGTCGCTACACGGTGCCTTGGATGCAAAAGCGGGTCTCGTTCAGCATTCAAGGTCGGGCCGGGTTGGATGCGGTGCCCGTCAGTTGCCTCACTCGGCGCCTCAGGCCAATTGCGAAGCGATTGCTGCGACGAAGTCGTGAAGATCCTCGGGCTTTCGGCTCGTGATGATGCCGCGGTCTATTACGGCAGACTCGTCGACCACGGTGCCTCCCGCGTTCTTCAAGTCGGTACGAACCGAGGGCCACGACGTGACCTTGCGGCCGCTTACCAAGCCTGCGTCGATCAGCAGCCAAGGCGCGTGGCACACGGCCGCCACAGGCTTGCCGGCTGCGGCAAAGGCCTTGATCAACTCGATCGCCTGGGGCTCGAGCCGCAGCGCGTCGGGATTCATCTGTCCACCGGGCAAGACCAACGCGTCATAGTCCTGGACATCGGCTTCCGACAGCGCCAGATCGACCTTGACGATGTTTCCCCAATCCGTATGGTTCCACCCCTTGATGGAACCGGTCTTCGGCGCAGCGACGTGGACAGTAGCGCCCAAAGCAGCCAATTCCTTCTGCGGAACCTCGAGTTCGGATTGCTCAAAGCCATCGGTGGCAAGGATCAGGATGCGGCGTGCGGAAAGTTTCGAAGCGGACATGGTGAGGGCGCGGGGGCGGCGTTGAATGAACAGCCCCAAACATAGCAACCGATCTGCCGACTCGCTGTCAGACAACGCCGGAGATCGAAATCGGCCCATCGAACAATCTGCTGCCCTGAGTCCCCGCCGAGCAGACGCTGTCGCAGGACCGCTCATGGCCGATCGCCGTCATTCCGAGCCTGCCCCTACCCCCCCTGCGACCCCCGATGCGCCCACCCCGTCGTGTGCTTCTCCAGCATGCTGAACACCTCGTACATCCCCATCGCCATCGCACCCACCACGACCAGCCCGGCGAACGCCAGGCCCATCTGCATCGATGAGCCGGCGGAGATCAGCAGGTAGCCGATGCCTTCATTGGACGCGGTCATCTCGGACACGGTGGTGCCGACGAACGCGAGGGTGATCGCGACTTTGAGCGACGCGTAGAAATACGGCATGGAGCGCGGCAGGCCGATCTTCATCAGCACGTCCCAGCGCTTGGCGCCGAGCACGCGCAGCACGTCCTCGAGCTCGGGCTCCAGGGTGGCCAGGCCCGTCGCGATGTTGACCATGATCGGGAAAAAACTGATCAGGAACGCGGTCAGGATCGCGGGGCCGATGCCGATGCCGAACCACACGACCAGGATCGGCACGAATGCGGCTTTGGGTAGCGCGTTGAACGCGGTCATCAGCGGGTACATCGCAGCATAGGCCAGGCGCGAGCTGCCGACGACGAAGCCGAGCGCCACGCCGACGACAATCGCAATGCCGAAACCAGCCATCGTGACCCAGTAGGTGCGCCACGCATGCGCAGCGATGACGCCTTTGAATTCCCAGAAACTGTTCCAGATGGACAGCGGGCTCGGAAAGATGAAGTCCGAGATGGCAAAGCCTGAGCAGACGATCTGCCACAGCGCGATGACGGCGACCAGCAGCAGCCAGGGCGACCAGCGTTCGACCTGCCTTTGGTTGTGGGTGGCCATGCCAGATGCGTCGTGGTCAGGCGGTTGAGGCCGCGGCCCCCGCGATCGCGGTGCTTCGGATTGCGCCAATGTGTTCGCGCAGTTCATGCACCAGGTCGGCGAACTCTTTCGTGTAGGTCACTTCGAGTTCGCGCGGGCGCGGCAGTTCGATCTCGCGCTTGACGACGAAGCGGCCCGGGCTCCTGCTCATCACATACACCGTGTCGGCCAAGAAGACGGACTCGCGCAGGTCGTGCGTGACGAGGATCACGTTGAAGCGTTGCTCGGTCCAGAGGTCGCGCAGGATGCACCAGAGCTCTTCGCGCGTGAACGCGTCGAGCGCGCCGAACGGCTCGTCCAGCAGCAGCATCTTCGGCTCGTGGATCAGTGCGCGGCAGATGCTCGCGCGCTGCTGCATGCCGCCGGAGAGTTGCCAGGGAAACTTGTCTTCGTATCCACCCAGACCGACTTTTTGCAGCAGGCGGCGCGCGCGCTCCACGTACTCAGCACGCTTGGCGCGGAAGCTGGATCGGTACGGCTCGACGATCTCCAGCGGCAGCAGCACATTGTCGACCGTGGTGCGCCAGGGCAGCAGCGAGGGCGCCTGGAACGCCATGCCGGAAATTTTCAGCGGTCCGGTGACGGGTTGGCCATCGATCCGGATGCGGCCGATGGACGGCATCTTCAGACCGGTGGCGAGCTTCATGAAAGTCGACTTGCCGCAGCCCGACGGGCCAACGATGGCGATGAACTCGCCCTCCGTCACCTTCAGGTCGATCGCCTCGACCGCGAACTGGTTCGCTTGCAACAGTTCGTCGTTGTAGGCGAGCCAGACGTCGCCGAAGTCGACGAACGGCGGCGCAGCGCTGGTTGCGTTCAACGCCATCTTCTGAAGCAAAAAACGGCCGAGATGCTTTTGCGGTAATTGTTTACAGCCATCAAAAACGAAGCACGGTCGCTCATTTCGGCAGGATGTTCAACTCGGCCGCGGGCGGCAGCAGCGCCGACGTCCAGACCGCGCCCGGATCGACTTGCGTCTTGGTGCCGAACGCCTCGGACACCTGGCTGGCCATCAACGCGAGCCGGCCCGGTTCGACCGTGCCGAAGCCCTCGGCGCGCGCACTCGGGCTGTTGATCGCGGTGTCGATCGCGAGCTTCAGGCGACGCGTCTCGAGCGAGGTGTTGATGATGCCGTCGCGTGCCTTCACGGATTCGATCGCCACCGCCGGGTCCGCGATGACTTCTCTTGCGCCTTTCAAAAACGCACTCAGAAACGCCTTGACCGCGGCCGGGTTCTCCTTGATCAGTTTCGGCGACGCGATGATCACGTTGCCGTACAGCTTCACGCCGTGGTCCGCGTACTGCATCACCACCACGTCGCTGGCCTTGGCGCCGCGCGCTTCGAGATTCAGCAACGACGTGAACGTGAACGTGGTGATGGCATCCACGTCGCCGCGCAGCAACATGGTCTCGCGCAGAGCAGGCTCCATCGCGGTCCAGGTCACATCGGTCACGTTGTTGGCTTTGGCGAAGATCGGGAACGCGCGCCGCCCGGCGTCGAACACCGGGGCACCGAACTTCTTGCCATTCAGATCGGCCGGCTTGGTGATGCCGCTTTTCTTCATCGCCATCACGGATGCGGGCGTGCTGTTGTAGACCATCATCACGGCGACGGGCTTGTTCGGGCTATCGGGGTTGTTCGCGTGAAACTCCATCAGCGCGGCCAGGTCGGCGAAGCCCATGTCGTAGGCGCCGGAGGCGACGCGCGTGACGGCGCCGCCGGAGCCGTTGCCGGCATCGATCGTCACGTCGAGCCCGGCGTCCTTGAAATAGCCTTTGGCGGTGGGATGCAGGAACAGCGCAGCCGGGCCTTCGAAGCGCCAATCGAGCTGGAATTTGATTGGCGTGGGGGTCTGCGCCGCTGCCGGCAAGGTCGCCAACCCACACGCCGAAGCCACCACGGCGGCCAGAAGAAAAATGCGCTTTTTCATGGACGGTCCAGAGAAAAGATGAAGACAAGCGGCGACATTCGACGCCACGCAACTGCGCGCCTGGCAGTCGAGCATGCACCGCCCTGGCGATCATCGGCTGGGTTGCAAGATCGGTGCCGCCCGCATTCTTGCACTGAGGGGCACCGAAACGAGGCTTCTTTCGCCCGCCCGCCCGCCGAATCGGGGCACGAACCTTCGCGGTGCGCTCAGGGCGGGCTGCGGCGGCGCTCGCCCTCGGTCGGCCGGCGCAGTTCCTTGACCTGTTCGCTCGCGCTCGGCTCCTGCGCATCGGTGAACAACCCCCAGCACGCGATGAACAGCGCCGCGATCACCGGGCCGATCACGAAGCCGTTGATGCCGAACAGCGCGATGCCGCCGATGGTGGCCAGCAGCACGATGTAGTCGGGCATCTGCGTCTCCTTGCCGACCAAGAGCGGCCGCAGCACGTTGTCGATCGAGCCGATCACGAGCGCGCCCCAGACGATCAGGCCAATGCCCTGGCCGGTCTTGCCGGTGGCCAGCAGATACAGCGCGATCGGCAGCCAGACCAGCGCGCCGCCCACCGCGGGCACCAGCGAGAGAAATGCGGTCAGCGCAGCCCAAAGCAACGCACCTTTCACGCCGAGAAACCAGTAAGCCAAGCCGCCCAACGTGCCCTGCACCAGTGCCACGGCGACGTTGCCCTTGACCGTGGCGCGGATCACGGTGGTGAATTTGGACAGCAGCGCCTGCTTCTGCTCCTCGGCCAGCGGCAGCGCCTGGCGGATGTGGCGCGACAAGATCGCCCCGTCGCGCAGCACGAAAAACAGCAGGTACAGCATCACGAAGAAGCTGACCAGAAACTCGAACGTGTTCTGGCCGATCGCCAGCGCCTGCGTGGCCACGATCTGGCTGGTGCGTGCGGCGCCGGCCGAGAGGCGGTCCTGCCAGCCCTGCATGTCGCCGAGATCGAAGCGGTCGAGCAGGCTGGTCAGCCAGGCCGGCGCAGCGTTCAGGATCTGGCGCAGCAGATCGCCCAGATTGAGTTCACCCGACTTGATGTTCTGGCGGACCAGCGCGATTTCCTTGACGAGCGAAAAGCCGATCATCGTCAGCGGCAGGATCACGATCACGAGGCCGATCGCCAAGGTCAGCAACGCGGCCCAGGTCGGGTCGCCGCGCATCCGGTGCCGCAGCCACTTGAACATCGGCGTGAACAAAATGGCGAACGCCACGGCCCACAGCACGGCGCCGAAAAACGGCAGCAGCACCCACGCGAACGCGACCGTGACGACTGCGAGCAGCGTCAGAAAAAAGCCGTGTTGCAGTCTGGGCGTGTTCATGGGTCGGTCGAATGTAGCCGAGGCGCCAGCAACGGCCGCACCGCGCAGCTGCCGCCACCGCGCGCACTTCCAAAGCAGCGTGGTCTCAGCGCTGCGACGTCGCGCCCAGCGGCGGCGCAATGTCTTCGAGCGAGCGTCGCTCGGCATCCACGCCCCAGCGCCAGGCGATCAGGCCGGCCGCAATCACGAGCACCGCGCCAATTGCATAGCCGACCGTCACGGCCCCACGGCTGCCGGTCTCGATCAACAGGCCAAACAGCAGCGGCGCCGCAAACCCGCCCGCGCCGGTGCCGACCGCATAGAACAGCGAAATCGCGAGCGCCCGCATCTCGAGCGGAAACACCTCGCTGACCGTGAGGTAGGCCGAGCTGGCCGCCGCCGAGGCGAGGAAGAACACCGCCGACCAGCACAACGCCTGCCCCACCGCGTTCAACCAGTCCGCCATGAACAGCGCGCCGGTCAGCGCCAGCCCGACGCCGGAGAGCGTGTAGGTCAGCCCGATCATGCGGCGGCGCCCCACGCGGTCGAACAACGGCCCGAGCACAAGCGGCCCGAGCACGTTGCCGAGCGCGAACGGAAAGATGTAGAGCGCCACCTTGGTGTCCGGCACCGCGTAGAAGCGCGTCAGCACCAGCGCGTAGGTGAAGAAGATCGCGTTGTAGAAAAACGCCTGCGAGATCATCAGCGCGAGCGCCACCACGGTGCGCTGCCGGTAGTGGCGCAGCAGGATGTCGGCCACGCGCCGCAGCGTCGGCATTCCCTGCGCGGTGAACCTCAGCCGCTGCGTGACCGGCGCCAGCGGCCCGTGCTCTTGCGCCACTGCGCGCTCGATGGCCGCGACGATGCGGTTCGCCTCGTCGGCCCGGCCATGCGTGATGAGCCAGCGCGGGCTCTCGGGCACGTCGCGGCGGATCAGCAGAATCGCGAACGCGAGCACGCCGCCGAGCCCGAAGCCCACGCGCCAGCCCCAGACGGGTCCCAGCACCGCGGGGTCGAGCAGCACGAGGCTCAGGCCCGCGCCCAATGCGGCGCCGAGCCAGAAAGTGCCGTTGATCGCCAGGCTCACACGGCCGCGGATGCGCGCCGGGATCAGCTCGTCGATGGCCGAGTTGATCGCCGCGTATTCGCCGCCGATGCCGAAACCCGTGAAGAATCGGCAGAACGCGAAGAACCAGAAGTTCGGCGAAAACGCGGTGGCGAAGGTTGCGATCGTGTAGACCACCAGCGTGACCAGGAACAGCTTCTTGCGCCCGAACCGGTCCGCCATGCGGCCGAACACGAGCGCGCCGAGCACCGCACCGGCCAAGTAGAGCGAGCCGGTCGCGCCGATCTGCGCGGCCGACAGGCCCAAGGTGTCCGGTCGCTCCAGCACGCCGCCGAGCGAGCCGACCAGGGTCACTTCGAGTCCGTCCAGAATCCAGGCGACGCCGAGCGCGATCACGACGCGCCCGTGCCAGCGCGACCAGGGCAGGCGGTCGAGCCGGGCGGGGATGTCGGTGTCGATCGGGGTCATGCGGGGGATGGGCGGGTCGGAACGTCGATCGGATTCCGGCCAAACGATTTGACATCAAAATGGCCTCGGGCTTTAGTGTATCAATCGTTTTCAGCTATTAAATACGTAGTGACCCGCTTGTTCGAAAGCGTTAGGCTGGCCGCATCGAACCCAACGCGCAAGCCAAGGAAACATGCCCGAATCAACCAACGCCCAAGCCGACGCCGCCGAATACACCGCGTTCGAAGCGTTTCAACGCGGCTTGCCGCAGGGACGCTACCGGGTGATCGTGAACCCGCGGCTCGTGCAGCCGTTCGTCGCGCAGCGGACCCATGCGGTGCCGGTCGCGATCGCGGTCCTGGGCGCGGGAATCGGCTGTGCGCTCGGCGGCTACGTCGTGGCCGGCGGTTTGCTGGTCGCGCTGGGCATCTTGTTTCGGCGCGTCATCAAATGGCAGGCGGCAAAAATTCTGCTGCACCTGGCGAGCCGGCACGCGGCCACCTATTACGATGCGACAACGCAGGGCGTGATGGAAGTGCAGCGCCAATAAGGCAAGGGGCCAAGCCGACCGGCGGTCGGTCGGTCGGTTGGTTTCATGCCGATCTGCGTCCGCCGATATGAAAACTCCGGCGTCGAAGTGAAGCATTCGACCCACGGGGAGCAATCCACCAGTTCACAGAACGCGCTTTGGTCTCAGACGGCCCAGCCGCGCGGTTCCACCGCGGGCAGCTGCCAAAACTCGGCGCGCCATGCTGCCCGCGCGCGGCGCAGCAAGTCGAACACCGGCTCGACCAGGGGCCCCAGCGCCCGCACGATCACGATCTGCGGATGCGGGCTGGTCGCGCCGGCCGTGGCGGCCAGTGCATGTCCGCCGATCGCGCCACGCGCGGCGTCGAGCGCCGCTTCGCGACGCGCGCGGGACAGCGCGGTGCCCGCCACGAAAAACAGCGTGCCAATGCAGCGCCGGCCCGCGAGCCCGAGCGCGCCGTTCATCAGCCGGTCGTCCTGCGCCTCGATGCGCCCCTGCTCGAGCCAGATGTCCGGCACTTCGATGCGCTGGTGAATGCGGCCACGCACGAACGGCTGGTTTGATGCCGGCAGGCCGAGCGCGCAGATGTCCCAGCCGATCAGCTCGGCGCCGGACTCTGCGCGCACGATCAGGGAGTTCTCCGCCATGCAGCCGCTCGAACAGATTGCAGACTGCGGCAGCCATTCGCAGCGCGCGCCGGCTGCCAGCTCGATCTGTGTGCGTTGCACTGCGGTGTCGCCGTCGGAGCGATAAAACCGCGTCGCACCGGGTGTCGTGACGAGACCATGGGCGCCGGCGCCGACCGCGATCGTGGTGTCCAGCACATCCCCCCCGACCAAGCCGCCCGGCGGATGCACGAGCACGTTGTGACAGACCGCACCGCCTTCCGGATAGTGGCTTTGCAAAATCCGCAACGGACCGCGGTGCCGATGCCGCGCGAGCGTGTGGCCGTGTTCGAGCCGGTAGTCGAGCCGCAGCTCGGCGTGCCAATGCATAGCGAACGAAGCGTGCTGACTTGTGTTCTCTAGTACGTCTCGAGATGCAGCCGCCCGTCGCGCTTCATGGCGGCGCCGACGTCGTCCCAGTTCAAACCCGCCTGCTTGGCAATGTCCCGCAAGGTCATCACCACGCCCTGCTCCATGCTCTTCAGGCCGCAAACGTAGAAGTAGGCGTTCGCATCCCGAAGCAACGGCGCGAGATCGGCCGCGCGCTCCTTCATCAAATGCTGCACGTAGATTTTGGCCGCGCCCGGCGTGCGCGAGAACGCGAGGTTCACGTCGATGAAGTCTTTCGGCAGCTTCATGAGCGGGCCGAAGTACGGCAGCTCGGCCTGCGTGCGTGCGCCGAAGAACAGCATCAACTTGCCGCCCTCGAATTTGCCCGACGCGCGCAGGCGGCGCCGCCATTCGGTCATCGCGCGCATCGGTGCGCTGCCGGTGCCGGTGCAGATCATCACGATGTGGCTCTTCGGGTGGTTCGGCATCAGGAACGTGGCGCCGAACGGGCCGATGACCTGCACCTGGTCGCCCACCTTGAGGTCGCAAATGTAGTTGGAGCAGACGCCGCGCACGGGCTTGCCGTCGTGGTCTTCCTCGACGCGTTTGACGGTCAATGAGATGTTGTTGTAGCCGGGCCGCTCGCCGTTCCTCGGGCTGGCGATCGAATACTGCCGCGCGTGGTGCGGCTTGCCCTTTGCGTCCACACCCGGCGGCTGCACCGCGATCGACTGGCCTTCGAGCACCGGAAACGGCATCGTGCCCATGTCCAGCACGATGTGATAGGTGTCGTTTTCCGTGCCGGGCTCGTTCACCTTGAAGTTGCCGGCGACGGTGGCTGTGGTGGGAGCCTTCGGTGGATAAAGGTTCGTATAGGGATGGGCCGCAGACCACGGCGGAACGGTGGCACCGAACGCGGCAGAGTTGAACACGTCCTCGCCTGCGGCGGCCAGGCCGGGTGCGTTGGGCGCTGGCGCGGGGGCGAAGTCGACCACGACTTCCTCGGCCGCCCCGTTCACCCCCATTTCGGCCAGCTGCTCGGGCGCAAGTTCGGCCGGCAGTTCCTCCCAGCCGAATTGATCCTCGATCGAATACGCGTTGACCCTCGGCATCGTGCGCCAGTTGTCGATCGAGCCGGTCGGGCACGGCGCGATGCAGGCCATGCAGAGGTTGCAGATGTCGGCATTCACGACGTAGTTGTTGTCGTCATGCGTGATCGCATCGACCGGGCACGTCGCCTCACACGTGTTGCAGCGAATGCAGATCTCGGGGTCGATCAGGTGCTGCTTGATGACCTTGGGGTCGGTGGCGGTGTCCATGCTGGTCTCCTCTTGTTCTTGTACTGGTCACACATGCGCTTCGACAAGCTCTCCCGATGAATGCGGCGCAGGAACGGGCAGCCCGTCTTCTTTCAACCCCTCGATGTGAAGCTGAATGGCTTCTTCGATGAGCTGCGCCACCTCGTCACGGCTTTCGCCAACCGCCAGGCAATCCGGGAAGTCGGGAACATAGGCGCCGAAACTGCTCGGTCCCTTCTCAATCACCACGACGTACTGCATAACGCGCTTCACTTCCTTGGACCTGCCTGTGGGAGGATGCTGTTCAGCGTGCCCACAGGCATGTCCACGCTCGGCTTTCCCGCCACTGTGCCAGTTCCTCGCTTGTCGGGATGCCGGTCTTGACGGCAACTGCCGCGCGGTCGCACTTGCACCCAACCGTCGGACCCGATCAGTGAGATCAACTCGCGCACCTTGACGGGGTATGGTTCAACTGAACCGGATGTAGTCGAAGTCCACTGGTTGCCGATTGATCCCCATCGCCGGCGGCGCGATCCAGTTGGCGAACTTGCCGGGCTCGACCACGCGGCCCATCAGCGACGCGACATAGGCGCGGTCTTCCGACGTCGGCAGCCATTCGGCCTGGCGCGCGTTCCATTCGGCCTCGCCCACGACTTGGCCTTCGGGCGACAGGTACAGCCCTTTGAGCGCACCGATCTGGCGGTTGAATGCCTTGTGCGGCACCTGCAGCTTGAACGCGATGCCGGCCTTGTCGATCACCTTGTTCCAGCGGCCCACGCCACCGATCGAATCCTTGATGTAGTCGTCGCGCAGCACTTCGTTCAGTGCGTTGAGCATCGGAACGTCCTTCTCGGCGAGCTGACCGTCCTTGACCTGCAGCACCTTGTAGGTCTGGCCTTTCAGCACATGGTCGTCGTCGCGCTTGCCTTCGTCGAAGCGGCCTTTGAGGCCCGAGCTGTAGAAGATCGCGGCATTGCTCGACTCGTCCGCGCCGAACAGGTCGATCGTGACGCTGTAGTGGAAGTTCAGATAGCGCTGGATCGTCGGCAGATCGATCACGCCGGCCGCGCGCAGCCTGGCGACGTCGTCGGTCTTCAGCTCGTTCATCTTCGCAACCGTGCGCTGGATCACGCGCGAGATGCCGGATCTCGCCGACGAACATGTGGTGCGCTTCTTCGGTCAGCATGAACTTCGTCGTGCGCGCGAGCGGATCGAACGCACTCTCGGCCAGTGCGGACAACTGGAACTTGCCGTCGCGATCGGTGAAATAGGTGAACATGAAGAAGCTCAGCCAGTCCGGCGTCTTCTCGTTGAACGCACCGAGGATGCGCGGGTTGTCCGCATCGCCGCTGCGGCGATCGAGCAACGCGTCGGCTTCCTCGCGGCCGTCGCGGCCGAAATGCTTGTGCAGCAGATACACCATCGCCCACAGATGGCGGCCTTCTTCGACGTTGATCTGGAACAGGTTGCGCAGGTCGTACATCGATGGTGCGGTCAGGCCCAGATGGCGTTGTTGCTCGACCGATGCGGGCTCGGTGTCGCCCTGCGTGACGATGATGCGGCGCAGGTTCGCACGGTGTTCGCCGGGCACGTCCTGCCAAACTTTCTCGCCCTTGTGATCGCCGAAATGGACTTGGCGGTTCTCGTCGCCCGGGTTCAGAAAAATGCCCCAGCGGTAGTCGGGCATCTTCACGTGGCCGAACTGCGCCCAGCCCTGCGGATCCACGCTGGTCGCGGTGCGCAGGTACACGTCGTGCCGATGCGAGCCTTCCGGGCCCATGTCGCCCCACCAGTCGAGAAAATTCGGTTGCCAGCCTTCGAGCGCGCGCTGCAAGGTGCGGTCCTCAGCCAAGTTGACGTTGTTCGGGATCTTTTCGCTGTAGTTGATGGTGCTCATGTCACTGTTTCCTGGCGTGATGAATAAGGGGGACGTTGCCTGCGGTTGGAAAACTGCGGAGGCTGCTACTGCGCGGGTCAAGCAGGGACCGCGGAGCCGGCTCCGCCGGGCCGCAGGCGCCGCCCTTTTCAAGGGGAAGGCGAAAGCCGACCGAAGGGAGCGAAGCCTGGAGGTTGTTCAAATGCGGTTGCGATCGAACTGGGCTTTCTCGCCCTTGCCGTAAACCTGCAAAGCGCCTTTTGCGCCGGTCGCGTTCGGCCGGTTGAAGATCCAGTTCTGCCAGGCGGTGAGGCGGCCGAAGATGCGCGTTTCCATCGTTTCCTTGCCGGAGAAGCGCAGGTTCGCTTCGAGCCCCGTCAACGCATCGGGCGACATCGCGGTGCGCTCTTCGATCGCAAGCCGCACTTCGTCGGCCCAGTCGATGTCGTCGGGTGCTTCGGTGACCAGGCCGAGTTCGAGCGCAGCGGCGGCCATCGAGCGGTTTGCCGATCGCTGCACGCGCGGCCTCCATCGGCCCGGCTTCCTCATGAAAGCGGCGCTGCAGGCGCGACTGATGGGTGGCCATTGCATACGGTCCGAAGTTCATCCCGGACAGGGTCAGCTTCGGCGCCTTCGCTTCGTCGTCGGGCAAAGTCAGCATGTAGGCTCGATCGGCTGCGAACGCGAGTTCGGCCAGCGTGCCTGCAAAGCAGGACCCCGGCTCGATCAGCGCAAACAGGCTGCGCGCCGAAACGTCCAGGCGCGACAACGTGCGGCGCAGCATGCCGGTGGTCTCGCGCACGAGCCAGTGATCTGTGTTCGCAGCCAGCGATGCGTCCACGGCCAGCACGTTCGCCGCATTTCCTTCGGTGCGCAGCAGCCACGTGCCGATCTCGGGCTCGTTGGTGCGCATTTGCAGGATCGCGTCGTCAAGTTCGCGCGCCATCTGAAGCGGCCACCAGTCGATGCCGGCGGCTTCGATCCCTGCGACATCGGTAGGCGGCGCTTCGGTCGGTGCATGCACGGTGAAATCGGCCGCGCGCCCGGTGCGGTCGATCGCAACCTTGACGAAGCCGTACTGCAGCACATCGACGCCGATCTCCCGCTTGAGCGGTGTGAGCTGCACGCCCTTGCCATCGGTCGGCCGGTCGCTCTTGCTCGCCATGTCGGCTGCCCGATCCTTGATCGTCTGTGCGAACGCCTGCGTCTTCGCGATCGCGTCGACGAAACGCCGGTCGACCGCTTTTTTGCCGCGCACGCCTTCGACGCTGGTGCAGAAGATGTCGGCGTGGTCGTGCCGGACCTTGCGCTTGTCGGTCACGCGCGTGAGGCCGCCGGTGCCGGGCAACACGCCGAGCAGCGGCACTTCGGGCAGCGACACGGAGGACGAGCGGTCGTCGACCAGCACGATGTCGTCGCAGGCCAGTGCGAGCTCGTAGCCACCGCCCGCGCAGGCGCCGTTCACTGCGGCGATGAATTTGAGGCCGCTGGACCGGCTCGAATCCTCGATGCCGTTTCTCGTCTCGTTGGTGAACTTGCAGAAGTTCACCTTCCAGCCGTGGCTCGACAAGCCCAGCATGAAGATGTTCGCGCCTGAGCAGAAGATGCGTTCTTTCGCACTGGTGACCACCACCGCGCGCACCTCGGGGTGTTCGAAGCGGATGCGCTGCACTGCGTCGTGCAGCTCGATGTCGACGCCGAGGTCGTACGAATTCAGCTTGAGTTTGTAGCCCGGTCGCAGCCCCGCGTCTTCGTCGATGTCCATCGACAGCGTCGCGACGTCGCCTTCGAAAGCGAGCTTCCAGTGCCGATACTGCGAGGGATCGGTCTGGTACTCCACGCGTTGAGCGGTCTCGGTCATGGCGGCTTCCTGAGGGGGCGAATGATATGCGTCGAACGATCTGCAGCAAAAGCACTTTATTGCATGTCGTTGGGCTGGATGACATGAACTATATTGCGTTTTCCATCGCGCGTCAATGCCGTTATTCCGGCGCCGGCCACGCGACCGATTGCGGCTGACCGATCGCTTTCGGAATTTTCGATCGGATCGTGCCGCAACGCTCTAGCGCAAAGCGTCTGTAGCTATGTTTAACGTAGCGTCTCGTCAACGCGGATCAACGCCTGAGTCCGACCGCCGCCTGCGTCCGCTCACGCAGCAATTGGAACGTCGACGCGAGCGCCTGCGCGCTGGTGTCGATCGCCAGATCGGCCTTCGCGTAGAACGCCGAGCGGCCGATCAGGATGCGGCGCAGGTCGTCCATCACCTCGTGGCTGCCGGCCATCGGACGCGTGTCGCCCTGCGCCTGCACGCGGGCGAGGTGATCTTCCGGGCTGGCTTTCAGCCAGATCGTGAAGCAGCGCTTGAGCAGCAGGTTGAATGTGGCCGCGTCGGACACGAGCCCCCCTGGCGTGGCGATCACGGCCTGCGGATGGGCCTCGATCGCCGCTTCCAGCGCGCGCCGCTCGTAGCGCCGATACGCGTTGGTGCCGTACAGGTTGTGGATCTCGCCGATGCGGCAGCCCGCGAACTGCTCGATCTGCTGCGACAGTTCGACGAACGGGTAATCCAGATCGTCGGCCAGCATGCGGCCCAGCGTCGACTTGCCCGCGCCGCGCAGGCCGACCAGCGCGATGTGCGCATTGCGTGTGGACTGTGCATCGCCCTGCACCGCGCCGCCGAACATCTGGTTCAACTGGATGCGCGCGCGCCGCAATTCCACCTCACTGCGCTGCCCGAGCGTTTCCCGGATCAGCTGCCATTCGGGCGACGATGTGCTGACGTCGCCGACCAGTTCGACCAGCGGACACTGCAGCGCCTGCGCGACCTGCAGCAGGATCAGGATCGACGCATTGCCGGTCCCGTACTCGAGGTTCGCCAGGTGCCGCTCGGACACGCCGGCGGCCAGCGCGACCGACTTGCGCGTCAGGCCGCGGCGCCCGCGCAGTTCGCGCACGCGCTCGCCGAGCTGCACCAGAAACGGATGGCGCGTCGCTTCGGCCGCGGTCGGCATCGCCCGCGCCGGACCCGGCGGCATCAGGGGCAGCGCGTCGGTCGTTCATCGGGCTGCGACGTCTGGCCGGCGCCTTGCAGGATGCAGAATATTGCGCATTTCCTGCATTATGTTGCATACTGCCAATCGCCTGCAGCGGCCAGTTGAGCGCATGTCCTCGGCGATCCGGTCGTCGTGAACCCTTTGCAAAAAGAACACCCCACGTGAATACCCCCTCCAACAGCGCGCCGTTCAACTTCGTGGGTTGGCTGATCGAACGCAACGCCGCGCGGCTGGCCAAGACCGCCTACATCGACGATGCCGGGACGTTGAGTTATGGCGAGCTGTTCCAGCGCGTGCGTGGCATGGGCGCGGCGTTGCTCGCGCTGGGGCTGCGGCGCGATGAGCGCGTGCTGCTGTGCATGCACGACGGCACCGACTGGCCGGTCGTGTTTCTGGGCGCGCTGTACGTCGGCATCGTGCCGGTCGCGGTCAATACGTTGTTGCCGGCGGAAGACTATGCCTACATGCTCGAGCATTCGCGCGCGCAGGCGGTGTTCGCATCCGACGCGCTGGTGCCGACCTTGCAGCAGGCGCTGGCGCAGAGCGCGAACGAGGTGCAGCATCGCATCGTCTCTCGGCCGGCCGAAGCGCGCAGCGGCTGGACATCGATCGACGACCTGGTTGCCGCGCAAGCCAGCGGCGGCGTCCCGGCCGGGCCGCTCGCCCCGGCGCGGGTCGGCGGCGACGACCCCGGCTTCTGGCTGTATTCGTCGGGCTCGACCGGCCGGCCCAAGGGCACCGTGCATTCGCACGCGAACCTGTACTGGACCTGCGCGCTGTACGGCGAGAACGTGCTGGCGCTGCGCGAAGACGACGTGTGCTTTTCCGCGGCGAAGCTGTTCTTCGCCTACGGCCTGGGCAACGCGCTGTCGTTTCCGCTTGCGGCGGGTGCGACCGTCGTGCTGCTGGCCGCGCGGCCCACGCCCGAAGCGGTGTTTGCGATCTGGCAGCAGCATCGCCCCACCGTGTTCTTCGGCGCGCCGACCGGCTACGCGGGCATGCTCGCGCACCCACAGTTGCCGGGGCGTGCGCAGGTCGCGCTGCGCATGTGCTCGTCGGCCGGCGAGGCGCTGCCGCAGGACATCGGCGAGCGGTTTCGCGCGCACTTTGGCTGCGACATCATCGACGGCATCGGCTCGACCGAGATGCTGCACGTGTTCCTGTCGAACCGGCCTGGCGACGTGCGCTACGGCACCACCGGCAAAGCGGTCGACGGCTACCGGATCGAACTGCGCGACGAGGCCGGTCGGCCGGTGGCGGACGGCGAAGTCGGCGATCTCTACATCCAGGGGCCCAGTGCCGCGCTGATGTACTGGGGCAACCGCGACAAGTCGCGCGGCACGTTCCAGGGCGCCTGGACGATGAGCGGCGACAAGTACGTGCGCGATGCGGATGGTTACTACACCTACTCGGGCCGCAGCGACGACATGCTCAAAGTCAGCGGCCAGTACGTGTCGCCGTTCGAAGTCGAAGCCACGCTGGTGCAGCACGCGAGCGTGCTCGAAGCGGCAGTGATCGGCGTGCCCGACGCCCAGGGCCTCACGCGCACCAAGGCCTTTGTCGTGCTGCGCGACGGCACACCGCCCACGTCCGAGCTGGCCGAGACGCTCAAAGCGTTTGTCAAGCAGCGCCTGGCGCCGCACAAGTACCCGCGCGAGCTCGACTTTCTGGCCGAGTTGCCGAAGACCGCGACCGGCAAGATTCAGCGATTTCGACTGCGTGCGCAGGAGGCGGAGCAGGCGGGGCGCGCATGAGCAGCAGCAACGCTGAGGTCGCCTTCGTCCAGGTTGAATGGGCCGGTCGCAGCGACCGCATCGAATACCGGTGGCTCGCGCCCGAGCGCACGACGGCGTCGCTCATGGTGTTTCTGCACGAAGGACTTGGGTCGCTGGCGATGTGGAAGGATTTTCCGCAGCGGCTGTGTGGTGTGCTCGGGCTGCGCGGACTCGCGTTCTCACGCAGCGGCTATGGACGTTCCACGCCGCGCGCGCCCGGCGAACGGTGGCCGGTCGACTTCATGCACGGGCAGGCGCGGGATTTTCTGCCGGCGTTTTTTGCCGCCGTCGGCCTGCCGGAGGGTGAGCGGCCTTGGCTGTTCGGCCATAGCGATGGCGGCTCCATTGCGTTGATTCATGCCGCACACTTTTCAGACTGTGTGGCCGGCCTGATCGCTGTCGCGCCGCACCTGTTCGTCGAAGACTTGTCGATCGCCAGCATCCGCCGGACGCGCGAGCAGTATCATCGCAACGCCTGACCTGCACGACGGGCTCGCGAAGTACCACGACGACCCCGAATCGGCGTTCTGGGGCTGGAACGACGTCTGGCTCGATCCGGACTTCAAGAGCGGCGACATCGTGCCGCTGTTGACATCGATCCGCTGCCCGGTGCTGGCCATCCAGGGCATCGACGATCATTACGGCACGATGGCGCAAATCGAATCGATCGCGGCCAGCGTGCCGCAGGCCGAACTCGTGAAGCTGCCCGACTGCGGCCATTCGCCGCACCGGGATCGGCCGCAGGCGCTGATCGATTGTGTGTCGGCGTTCGTCGATCGGCACCGCTGAGCCGCCTACCAGGAAATTTGCTCGCATGACAACCAGGCTGAAGGTAATCTCCTCGATGGCGACCCGCCAGCTGCTGGCCGAACTGGCTGCGCAATTCGAGCAGACGTCGGGCATCTGCATGGACATCGAATCGGTCGGCGGCGTCGATGCCGCCAAACGCGTGCAGGCCGATGAGGCGTTCGATGTGGTGGTGCTTGCGGCCGATGCGGTCGACGTGCTGATTGCGGCCGGAAAAATCGACGCCGCCAGTCGCGTCGATCTGGTTCGTTCAAGCGTTGCGATTGCTGTGCAGTCCGGCGCGCCTCACCCCGACATCCGCAGCGAAGACAAGGTCAAACAAGCCGTTCTCAGCGCCCGCAGCATCGGTTATTCGACCGGACCGAGCGGTGTACAACTGATGAAATTGTGGCAGCGCTGGAATGCCTTGGAACAACTCGAAGGCAGGTTGATCCAGGCCCCACCCGGTGTGCCCGTCGGCTCCCTGGTTGCGCAGGGCAAGGTTGAACTTGGCTTTCAACAGTTGAGCGAGCTGTTGAATCTGCCCGGTATCGACGTACTTGGTTCCTTGCCGGACGCGATTCAGATTGTGACGGTATTTGCCGCAGGCCAAGCCGCCACGTCGAGACAGTCAGCGGCCGTACATACCCTGCTTGACTTCCTGACATCGGATGCAACTGCTGTTGCAAAGCGGCGCAACGGGATGGCGCCTGCGTGAGGTCCGCGTTCCAGCCGGGCGAATGACAACCGAAAGCTTTAAATCGCCGATGATTGCGTGTTGATGATTCGCCACAATCAGATAATCATATTGAACAGCGCGTCCCGACATTACTGTAAACATGGACTGCCCGCTATAAGGGATACTCCCAGTTGACGAATATCGAATTTTTGTTACTATATGTTGCGTGTCTGAAATTGCTTTTTAAAATTACAGTTTTCATGGAGTGAAAAGTTGAATAATCAAAAGCGCGTTGTTCTTTCTTTCATAGCCGCCGCGTGTTGTGCCACTGCGGCAAATGCGGCCGGCCCCTTGGATGGGATTTATCAGATTGACGGCGACAACTTTTTTGCGGTGCGCCAAGGTAATAACCCATCGACCAATGCACCCACGACCATTGCTTCGCTGTTTTATACGCTTAGAAATGTTCAATCGAACCCACTGATTAACTTCAGAATCAGGGGTAATCTCTCCCCGGAAAACATTGATACCTGGGATGGATACACGGGCGTTGGGAACGGTTCAAGCGTCACCGTCACCGGTCCGGGGGATTTTGGATTTTGTACGCGTACTTTTAGTCTGTCGCTTAACAACAGTAACGACTTGGTATTCGTACTCACCAAGAATGAAACAACCCTATCAGGTAGGAATCAAGGGTATACTTGCCCTCCTGCCACTGGTGCCGTTGGGGTGGCCAAGCGACTGGTCTGATTCGCTTTTGCCGATCTCGCTTCAGCCGAATGCAGGCGCACTGCAGGAAATGCTGAATGACCGCTTCATGCCATCATGAAAGCATTTCCGGCGGTCGTCGGATCGAATGATTACGTGTCCTTGGAAATGGAGATCGTCGGAAACTTTGAAGAAAAGTCTTTCGCCTTCTCCGCGATCGCCACCGCCACCTTGCGCGCGATCGACTTGTAGATTCGCGCAACGTCGCCGTCCGGGTCCGACACCACCGTCGGCTTGCCGCTGTCGGCCTGCAGGCGGATGTTGATGTCCAGCGGCAACGCGCCCAGATACGGCATGTTGCCGGCTTCGGCCATGCGCTTGCCGCCCTCCTCGCCAAAAATGTGCTCGACGTGGCCGCAATTGCTGCACACGTGCACGGCCATGTTCTCCACGACGCCGAGGATCGGCACGCCGACTTTCTCGAACATCTTGATGCCCTTCTTCGCATCGAGCAGCGCGATGTCCTGCGGTGTGGTGACGATCACCGCGCCCGTCATCGGCACGCGCTGACTCAGCGTCAACTGGATGTCACCGGTGCCGGGTGGCAAGTCGATGATCAGGTAATCGAGGTCTTGCCAGTTGGTCTGGCGCAGCAACTGTTCAAGCGCCTGCGTGGCCATCGGGCCGCGCCAGATCATGGCTTCGTCCTTGTCGACCAGAAAGCCAATCGACATGACCTGCACGCCGTAATTTTCCAGCGGGTCCATCGTCTTGCCGTCGGCGCTCTCAGGACGGCCTTCCACGCCCATCATCATCGGCTGGCTTGGGCCGTAGATGTCGGCGTCCAGCAGGCCGACCGATGCGCCTTCCGCAGCGAGCGCGAGCGCGAGGTTCACGGCCGTGGTGCTCTTGCCGACACCCCCTTTGCCGGATGCCACCGCAATGATGTTCTTCACGCCGGGCAGCAGCGCCACGCCGCGCTGCGCGGCGTGCGCGACGACTTTGCTGGTGACGCTGGCCGAGACGTTCTCCACACCCGGGACGCTGCGCGCAGCGGCGATCAGGCGGCTGCGCAGCGCAGGGATCTGGCTTTTCGCGGGGTAGCCGAGCTCGACTTCAAACGACACCTCGCTGCCGTGCACCTGCAGATTGCGCAGCGCCTTGGACGCAACGAGATCCACCCCGGTGTGGGGATCGACGACTTGGGCGAGCGCGTCTTTGACGCTTTGTTCGGCAACGGGCATGGCATGACTCCTGATGAACAGGGAGTCTAGCCAATGGGAACGTCTCCACACGCGGCATGGCCCAAGCGTGCAGCGCTCGGCCGACGAATGCCCGGCACCTACTCGGTCAGTTCGGCCATTCCGGTTTGCCGGTGCATCACGACCAGTGCGGACGCCACCATCGACGCCGCGGCGGTCGCATCGGTCGGCGGTGCGCTGTGGTGGCTCTGCTCGTGCGCCTCCCGCTCCAGCGGCTGAATGCCCGAGTGTTCGGCGTCGTCCTTGTAGGCGGCGGCGATCGCCTTGACCTCTTCTTCGATCCGGAAGAACGCATCGAGCACCTCCGGGTCGAACGTGGTGCCGCGCATCTCCGCGAGCATGGTGGTGGCCAGCGCGTGCGAGTACGGCTCCTTGTAGCAGCGGCGGCTGATCAGCGCGTCGTAGATGTCGGCCACGGCCATGATGCGGCCGGACAGCGGAATCGCGTCGCCCGCCAGGCCGTTCGGGTAGCCGGTGCCGTCCCACTTCTCGTGATGTGTGCCCGCGATCTCGCCGGCGATCACGAGGAAGTTGTCGCCCGCGATGTTCTCGGCGGTGCTGAAAATGATCTTGCAGCCGAACTCGGCGTGCTGCTTCATCAGCACCATTTCGTCGGCTGTCAGCCGCCCGGGTTTGAGCAGGATGTGGTCGGGCACGCCGACCTTGCCGACGTCGTGCAGCGGAGCCGACAGGAACAACAGATCGATGTAGGTCGGTGTCAGAATCTGCTTGCAGTAGCCGATGCGGCGCAGCTCCTCTGCCACCGCGCGCACATAGTGCTGGGTGCGCTTGATGTGCCCACCGGTCTCCGGATCGCGCGTCTCGGCCACCGCCGCCATCGATGCCATGGCGACCTCGCGTGCGTTCTCGAGCTGCTCGAGCCAGGCACGCGCGCGGCGCTTTTCCACTGCATAGCGCGCCAGCAGCAGCGACAGGAACAGCACGACCACCACCACGACCGGCGCGGCGGCCGACACGAACAGGCCCCGGCCGGCCAGCAGCCACCCGCTGCCCGCCAGCAGCCCGAGCGCGCCGAGCCCGCTGACGACGACGATCGTGACCGTCGTCCGCGCCCAAACGAACGTCGCCGCCACCAGCGCACCGGCCAGCAGGCAGGCCGCAACCCCGGCTGCGTCCGCCCACGACGGCTGTGTGACGAAGCCGTTGTGCAGCATGTTCTCGGTCATCGCGGCCTGCAGCTTCAAGCCCGGGAAATGCGGATGCACCGCGGTGCTGTGAAAGTCGTTCAGACCCACCGCGGTGGTGCCGACGAAGACGATCTTTCCAGCGAACTCCTCCGGGTCGACACCACCGCTCAGCACATCGACCGCCGAGATCGAGCGGTAGCGATCCGGGCCGCCGTTGAATTTCATCAGCGCAAAGCCGGCACGGTCGATCGGTATTTTTTTGTCGGCCACCTGCAGCACCGGGCCATGGCCGTCGGTGCCGATTGCGACTTCGGACACCCGCAGCGCGCGCATCACAGCCGCGAGCGCGAGGCTCGGATACACCTCGCTTTCGTGAGCGATCAACAGCGGCGCGCGACGCAGCACGCCGTCTGTGTCGAGCTGGCTGTTGACGAAGCCGCTGCTCGCGGTATCGGCCGAGATCGCACGCGCATTCATCAACGCGCCGGTGGCTTGTTTGAGCGACAGCAGATCGGTCCGGCCGGTGAGCGCCAAGGGCCGGCTCGCTGCGCCGTTGACGCGACCGGCATGGTCGAAATACAGATACATCGAGCCGACGACGCCGTGCCTGGCCAGCACACTGCCCAGGTAGCCATCGTTGTCGAGCAGGCCGCTCGGCACACCACTGAACTTCATGTCGATGCCGAAGTCGCGCTTGAACGTCTGCTGGATTTGCCCGAGCGACGAGCGGTCGGCTTCCGGAAACAGGATGTCGAGCGCAACGGCGCGCGGCTCGGCGGCCGCGATGCGCTCGACCAACGCTGCAACACGGTACCTCGGCCACGGCCACTGGCCGAGTGCGGCCAGGCTCACGTCATCGACGTCGACCACGACCGCATCGGTTGCTGGCGCGCCGCTGGCCACACGCGGCAGCAAGGTGTCGAGCAGCGCATGGTCGAGCCACGCCAGCGGCGCGGCGCGCAGCGCGCTGGCCACGGCCATCAGCGCTGCAAAGCCGATGGCGATCAACAGGATCCACCACGCCTGACGGCGCGACAACGGATGGGCAACGGTTCGATACGGCACGGAAGCAGTGCCTTACAAAATCATGACTTCGGCCCGGCGGTTCTTCGGCTGCGCACCGTTCGAGTCTGGCTGCTCGAGCGGTGACTTCGAGCCGAACCAGCGCACCGCGATGGGCCCGATCGACGGGTCACTGGCGCGCAGCATGCGGGCCACCGCTTCCGCCCGGTCGGACGACAGCTTGACGTTGCGCTCGTCGGTGCCGATTGCATCGGCATGGCCAAACACCGAGATTTCGGTGGGCTTGCGCGCGCGGGCCGCGTCCAGCACCGCTGGGATCTGGGCTTTGGATTCGGGCGTGAGTTCGGCTTTGCCGAGCAGAAAATGCAGCACGAACACCTTCGGCTTGGAGGGCTGCGCGAGCAACAGCTTTTGATAAGACGCACGCAGCGCTTCCGGCTGCAGCGTCTGCGTGGCTCCAGGCGCTGCAGTGCCCACCGTGGTGGTGCTGAGCGCCTGATTCAGCTGGCGCGAACTGCCGGCGCCGGAGACGAACACCGACCCCGACATGGCCGTCTTCGTCCGGCAGCAGCACCACCGTGGTTTTCGGCGACGCACAGCCGGCCAACAACGCGCCGAGCAAGGTTGCGACGAACCACTTGGCCCCACCCAGCCGTGGTTGCCGCAATGCCGAGAGCGACCCGGCAACGTCTGCCCGACCGATCATCGCGACCTCATTCGGCCCGGATGATGAAGCGCGTGCCACGCACACCGACCGATGCGGTCGGCGAATCGACCTTCACCACCTGCGGCGCCAGCTTGCCGATCTGGCCCGACGAGTACACGGCGCTGCCCTTGTCCAGATAAAGTGAGAACGCATATTTTTCGTTTTTCGGTTCGTAGGCATAGTCGCGCACCTTGATGTTCGACGACGGCCCGACGGTCAACAGCGTGCCGTCCTTGAAGACGATGCCGGCGGTCGCGCCGGCGCCCGACTTCAGCTGGTCAGAGACAAACAGCTGGTCGCCCGACGCGGCGCGGGTGATGGCGCCGCCGCGCACGATGTCAACACTGCCTTCGATGGTCTTGACGATGGCGATGTGGTCGACCTGCGCCGAAGCGGCACCGGCAAAGCAGGCGATTGCGCAGATCCAGGCAGGTGTGCAATGCATGACGTGGGAACTCCGAGAAAATATGGAAGCGGCCCTTGCGGCGAGGCCGGGCGAATCGAGCCCGCTGCGCCAGGACGGCGAACCGTCCAGTGCAGCGGTATGTGTCTGCCGCGCACGTTGCCACAATCTAGCCGTGCCCGACCGCATCCCCTGCGCCGATGCGGTGCTGTTTGAGACCAGAGCGTGCGATTCGTCACAGCGCCGCAGCGGAGGCGTATCGGGAGGTCGGCGACGCGAGTTGCGCCGATGCCATCGGCATGTCTCGGGGCCGACACCCACCGGCCCATTCGCCTGCAGCGGTTGGTGGGAACCCCCTTCTAAAATCGACGCGCCGTTGGCCAGTTTTTCCAACCGAAAAAGATTTTTGATGCCCGCTTCTCGCCAGTTGTTCGTCACCACCGCCCTGCCTTATGCCAACGGCAAGTTCCACATCGGTCACATCATGGAATACATCCAGGCCGACATCTGGGTGCGGTTCCAGCGCATGAACGGCGCGCACGTGAACTTCGTCTGCGCCGACGACGCGCACGGCGCCGCGATCACGATCGCCGCGGACGCGGCCGGCATCACGCCGCAGGCGTTCGTGGCCGAGATCGCGGCCGGCCGCAAGCCCTACCTCGACGGTTTTCTGATCGCTTTCGACAACTGGCATTCGACCGACGCGCCCGAAAACCACGCACTCGCGCAGGCCATCTACCGCGACCTGCGCAGCGCCGGCCTGATCGACACCAAGAGCGTCGAGCAGTTCTACGACCCCGCCAAAGGCATGTTCCTGGCCGACCGTTTCATCAAGGGCGAATGCCCGAACTGCCACGCGAAGGACCAGTACGGCGACAACTGCGAAGTCTGCGGTGCGGTGTATGCGCCGACCGAGCTGATCGCGCCGTACTCGGCGCTGTCCGGGGCGAAACCGGAACTGCGCAGCTCGGACCACTTCTTCTTTCGCCTGTCCGACCCGCGCTGCGTGGAATTCCTGCAGCGCTGGACGGCCGAGCCGGGCCACGTGCAGCCCGAAGTGCTGAACAAGATTCGCGAATGGCTCGAGCCCGGTGAAGGTGTCGACAAGAAAGGCCTGGGCGACTGGGACATCAGCCGCGACGCGCCTTACTTCGGCATCGAGATCCCGGATGCGCCGGGCAAGTATTTCTACGTGTGGCTCGATGCGCCGGTCGGCTACCTCGCTTCGCTCAAAAACCTGCTGAAGCGGCGCGGCGAAGACTACGACGCCTATATGGCGCAGCCGAATCTCGAGCAGGTGCATTTCATCGGCAAGGACATCATCACGTTCCATACGCTGTTCTGGCCCGCGATGCTGCATTTCTCGGGCCGCAAGGCGCCAGACCACGTCTTCGTGCACGGCCATCTGACGGTCGGCGGCGAGAAGATGAGCAAGAGCCGCGGCAC
Organism: uncultured beta proteobacterium; assembly: GCA_963784295.1. Taxonomy (GTDB): domain Bacteria; phylum Pseudomonadota; class Gammaproteobacteria; order Burkholderiales; family Burkholderiaceae_C; genus JBBPYC01. Next base: position 24,097 of record CAWAQL010000022.1, on the reverse strand, counting down.
CGGCATCGATCCGCTGAAATACCTGTCGGTCGGGCTCGACCCCGAGCATCTGCGCTACTACATCGCGGCCAAGCTCTCGGGCCGCAACGAAGACATCGACTTCAACCCGGAAGATTTCTCGCTGCGCGTGAACAGCGACCTGGTCGGCAAGTACGTGAACATCGCAAGCCGCGCGGCCGGCTTTCTGGTCAAGCGCTTCGACGGCCGGCTCGGCACGGTGTCAGACGAAGGCGCCGCGCTGCTTGCCAGCCTGCAGGCGGCCGCCGTCGGGTTGCGCGCGCGCTACGACGGGCGCGACTGCGCACGCGCGCTGCGCGAATCAATGGCCCTGGCCGACCGGGTGAACGAATACGTCGATGCGAACAAGCCGTGGGAACTTGCGAAGCAGCCGGATGCGGCCGCGCGCCTGCACGACGTCTGCACGGTCTGCATCCAGGCGTTTCGGTTGCTGACGATCTACCTGAAGCCGGTCCTGCCGACGCTTGCTGCGCGCGTTGAGGCGTTTTTGAACGTCGACGCGCTGCGATGGGCCGATGCGGATACCACGCTGCCCGTGGCCCATGCGATCAACGCCTACCAGCACCTGATGCAGCGCGTCGATGCCAAAGCGCTGGATGCGTTGTTCGAGCCGGCCGCGCCGATGGCCGAGCCGGTCCCCAATGCCGCGCAGTCCGCGCCTGCAGACGCTGCGCCCGGCGGCGAGCCGGTGGCGCCCACGATTCAGATCGACGACTTCGCCAAGATCGATCTGCGCATCGCCAGGATCGTTGCATGCGAACCGGTGGACGGCTCGAAGAAGCTGCTGCGCCTGACGCTCGACGTCGGCGAAGGCCGCACGCGCAACGTGTTCTCAGGCATCGCTTCCGCGTATCGAAGTGCCGACCTGGTCGGCAAGCTGACCGTGGTGGTGGCCAATCTCGCGCCGCGCAAGATGAAGTTTGGCGACAGCGAAGGCATGGTGCTCGCAGCGAGCCACGTGGACGAGAAATCCTCGCCGGGCATTTTCGTGCTGGAGCCACACGCGGGTGCGACGCCGGGCATGCGGGTGCGGTGATGGCGGCGATCGATCGTGCGGCTTCGTTGGCCGCGGGGAATTCGTTGCGGCCGGCCGCTTTTGGCGCCACAGCGGGATTCGACCCCGCCAAGCGCCTGGGGGCTGTCTTTGCGTTGGTTGCAGTGGCCTGCGGTTGGCTGGCCGGATGCGCGGTGGTGTCGGTGGCCGGCACCGCAGCCACGTTGGTCGTCGGTACGGTCGAACTTGCGGCCGATGTGGCGGTCGGTGCGGCGCGCGTCACGGGCAAGGCAATCGGTGCCGCTGCGGGTGCGGTCACGCCGTCGAGCGACGAATAGCGCGCCCATTCCCGTTTGACTCAGGGCGTGGAACGCAGAACGCCGTGCCGCTGCGCCGCTCGCGACACCGACACTTTCAGGCCGGCATCTCGACCGCCTTGTTTTGCTCCAGCGCCGCCTTGTAGATCGACTGCCTGGGCTGGGCCAGCACGCGGCGCAGCATCGGCTCGAACTCGGACAACGGCAGCGTCTCGCCGTTCGGGTCGAACGCGGGATTGTCGTAGACCGCGCAGAACTCTTCGGTGCGCGCGAAATGCGGGTGGTCGCGAAAGCGCTCGCGCATGTCGCGGTCCAGCCCCAGGTGGTGGAAGAAATAGTAGCCCTGAAAAATTGCGTGGTGTTGCACCATCCAGTGGTTCTCCGCCGACACGAACGGCTGCAGCACCGCAGCGGCGATGTCGGCGTGGTTGAACGTGCCCAGCGTGTCGCCGATGTCGTGCAGCAACGCGCAGACCACGTATTCCTCGTCGCGGCCGTCTTTCAGCGCCCGCGTGGCGGTCTGCAGGCAATGCGTGTAGCGGTCGACCGGAAAGCCGCCGTAGTCGTTTTCGAGCAGCCGCAGGTGCGCGATCAGGCGGTCGGGCAACTTCTTGGCGAACTGCTGAAACTCACCGCCGATCAGCTGCCAGTCGGCGGGCTGGCTGTGCTCCATGCGGGTGAAGTTGGCGCGGGCGTTCATGGGGATGTTGACTCCAGGTGATGGGCAAGGGTGGGGCCACACCCGACGGGCGGGCACGACGGCATCCAGCAGTCTAAAACCGCAGGGCAGACTTTGGCCAGTGCGGGTCGGGCAGTGGCGCCTCGCACACGACCACGACACCCGCTGTTGGCTGCACCGAGTCGGCATGGGCCGGCGCGCGGTGGATCGGTCGGTGTGCACCGATGCGTGGGAGCTGTGCCCTGCCGCACGCGATCCCGACTCAACTCGCCCCTTTTGCGAACGGGACCCTTGACGTCCGTGTGCGCATGCCGACGGCCAAGTTCGGAAAATGGCCGAAGTGCTACTTGACCTTCAACTCGGCCGATTCTGGGTCGCGCATGCTGCCTGTGCTGGTCACGCGCAGATCCCGGTCCATCACCGCGCTGAAGATCATCCGCGTATTGGCGCCGTCCAGCCAGCGCCATTCGTAGTGCGTATCGCCCTTGAGCGGATAGGTCGTCTTCTTCATGGGCTCGCCGAGCAGGCGGCGCAGGTCTTCCATCGCCATGCCGGGCTGGACCCGTGCGAAGTTCTCCGGCGTGAGCACCTGGTTCAACGCCGTCATGCGGCCATCGGGGCCAATCGTGATCATGTAGTTGCGCGCGCCTTCGGGCTGCCGGTTGTATTCGAAGATGCGGGTGCCGCCGGGGCCGTCCCAGACGTTTTTCGGTTGGCCGAACAGCGTGCGCACGTCGGCCTCGGTCGAGATCCCCACCTGCAATTCGCTGATGCGCTTGTTGTCGCAGCCAGCCAGCCCGAGCAGCAGCGCCAACAAACCCATCGTCGCCCATCTCCTGGAAGCAGTCCAACCCATCGATTCCTCCGTGGCCGCCCGAAGGTCGGACGCCGCCAAGCCAGTTTAGTTGCTCGTCGGCAGATTCGGCAGCACGCTTAAGATTGCGGTTGTTTCTTCCTGCTTTCAAGGCCCGCGCCATGCCGTTCTTTCGCCGCGCCGACTACCAGTCGGACGTCACCCAGTTCATCGAACAGCTGAAGGCCGAGCGGCCCGGCTTGGAAGCCAGTCAGCGTGCCGGCCGCGCGCTGCTGTGGGACAAGAGCGTCGACCTGGATGCGTTGCGCACCGCGCGCCGCGACCGGGTGCCGCAAAAGCCCTATGTCTATCAAGTCGACGTCACCCCAAGGCCGAAGGTCGAAGCACCGCCGAAACCGAAGGGTTGAGCGCAGCGCCGTGGCCTTTGCGCGTCGATTCGACAGAGTGAGTCGCTGCCTGCCTGGATGACGGCCGACCCCACGACCGCCGACCCCGGCACGACCCGCCTGGTGGACGTGCTGGCCAGCATGCCGGCCGACGACCCCCGCACGGCGCTGGCGAGGCTCTACGGCGAGCCGCTGTTCGCGCTGCCGAAGGATCTGTACATCCCGCCAGACGCGCTCGAAGTGATCCTCGAAGCATTCGAGGGGCCGCTCGATCTGCTGCTCTACCTGATCCGGCGGCAGGACTTCAACATCTTCGACATCCCGATGGCGGCGCTCACGCACCAGTATCTGCGCTATGTCGACGAGGTGCGCACGCACAACCTCGAACTGGCCGCCGACTATCTGCTGATGGCTGCGATGCTGATCGAGATCAAATCGCGCATGCTGCTGCCGCCCAAGCGGGTGGAAGGCGAGGCCGAGGTGGATGACCCGCGGGCCGAACTCGTGCGCCGGCTGATCGAGTACGAGCAGATGAAGCTGGCGGCGGCGCAGCTCGACGCGCTGCCGCAGCGCGGGCGCGACTTCGACTGCGTGCAGGTCCACGTCGCCCAAATCAGCGCCCGACCGCTGCCAAGCATCGACGTGGACGATCTGCGCCGCGCCTGGGCAAATCTGCTGACGCGTGCGCGGCTCGTGCAGCAGCACACCATCACGCGTGAAGCGTTGAGCGTGCGCGAACACATGAGCCACGTGCTGAAGCAACTGCAAGGGCGGCGTTTCGCGGCGTTCGAAGACCTGTTCGATCCGAACCGCGGCGCGCCGGTGCTGATCGTCACGTTCGTCGCGCTGCTCGAACTTGCCAAGGAGATGCTGGTCGAGATCACGCAGGCCGAAGCGTTTGCGCCCATCTACGTGCGGCTGGCGGCGGACCGTGGCGGCTGAAGCGAACGCGTCGTTCGAGACGGCCCGCCTGACGTTCGACTGGGTCGAACACGGCGTGCAGGCGGGCGTCGAATGGCTGCGGCTGTTCGTGGAGATGCTCGGCGCGATCGTGATCGCCGCTGGAGTGGCGGTTGCGGTCGTCGGGCTGCTGCGCCATTTCTGGAGCGGGCGCGGTGGCAACTTCACGCCGATCCGGCTGTCGTTCGCGCGCTACCTGATGCTCGCGCTGGAGCTGCAGTTGGCCGCCGACATTTTGTCCACCTCGATTGCGCCGACCTGGGACCGCATCGGCAAGCTCGGCGCCATTGCGGTCATCCGCACCGCGTTGAACTACTTTCTGAGTCAGGAGCTCAGCGGCGAATTGGCGGCCCCAATCCCCTCGGAAGACGGCGAAGCGCGCCGATCCCGGACCGCCGAGGCGCGCAGCGGATGAGCTCGGACAAGCCCCAGCCTGCGCCCGCGCCGCCTGCAGACGATGCGGTGCCCGCGGTGCCGGCGCCGCCCACGCGTCGCCGGCTGGGGCTCAAGCAGGAGCTGCTGCTCGCGTTGATGCCGACCGCAACCATCCTGCTCGTGCTTGCATTCGTCGAAGCGCTTACCCAGCAACGGCTGCTGTTCGCGTCGCTCGCGTCGAGCGCGTTCCTGATCTATCTGGACCCGGACAGCCGCGTGAACAGCGTGCGCACGCTGGTGCTGGCGCAGACCGGCGCGGCCACGCTCGGGCTGGCGACGTTTTGGCTGTTCGGCCCCGGTTATGCGGCCGCCGGCACCGCGATGGTGCTGGCCATTGCGCTGATGGTGACGTTCAACATCATGCATCCGCCGGCGGTGGCGACCGCTTTGAGCTTTGGCCTGCGCGCAGGCGACCAGAGCAACCTGATGCTGTTTGCGATGGCCGTCGGTATCACGGCGGTGTTGCTGCTGCTGCAACGCGCCGCCGTCTGGCTCGCCAAGCGACACCCGGCCGAAGACGCGGGCGGCACGGTCTGACGTCGCAGCGGCAGCGGCTGCTGCAGGCCGGCAGCAATGCCTTGGCAGACATGGTTCAAAACGGAAAACCCACGATCGCCTTGATCGACCACGCATCGGAGGCGGACGTCAGTCCCCGCCCGACGCCGAAGTTCAGCTCCCAGCCGTGTCCGCTGTAGTCGACCACCGTGTAGAGCGTGCTCGACTGCTGACCGAATGGCGACGTGCGCGCCAGGGTGCCCAGGCCCGCATAGTGCTCGAGCCCGACCGCAAAGCCGCTGTCGCCCAGCGTGCGGGCGATCTTGCTGGACAGCCCCGTCTCGGGCGAGTTGCCGCGAAATCCCGGCGACAAGTCCCAACCCAGCACCGGGTTGACTGCGACCAGCCAGCGCGCGTTGCGCCAGCCGAGCATCGTGCGCAACTCGAAGCCATCGCGCGACTCGGCGTAACGCCGTTGCAACCGCGACAGCTCCCCGTTCAGCCCGAAAAACCAGCCGCCGTGATCTTGCGCGTGGACCGGCACCCATTTGAGGCGCACTTTGGCGCCGGCCAGCTGCGTGCCGCCGCCGCTGCGTTCTCGGCTGATCGGCAGATACAGGCCCGCTTCGAAGTCGCGGCTCAGGCCATACGAAAACTCGGGCGTGACGCGCCAGCCGCGGTTCGGCACCGCTTCGCCCGCATAGGCGGGCTCGCTGCGCCCGCGGGGCGTGGTGTTGACATGCAGTTCGAGCCCGAATTCCCCGGGCGCGTTGATGTCGTCGGTATAAACCTGAATTTCGTCGTACAGCGCGGCTTGGCAAGGGTCGAGCGGCAGCGCCGCGAGCACGACCAGCAGCGCGGTGCGGCACCACGGGTTTGCGTTCAGACAAAGAGTGGACATGCGCTGCGATCTTTCCCTATCCGTCCGATGCCGATGTATCGGGTTGCCAATGCGAATGCCGCAGCTGCCGGACCTTCAAACCCGTCGCCGTGCGCGCGATCCCACCGATCACGCCGCCAGGTCCTCGTGGCGCGCTGTGGCCGCCTGCGACCCGACCGAGGTCGCGTTGCCGTCCGCTCCCGATACGGGCACGCGACGATGTGCCAACACCCTATGTCGCTCGGTGCTGCAAGCGCGCTTCAGACCTTCGCACAAGATATGCTTTCGATAGCAACAAATGAGTAATCGACGAGCGCTCCAACGCCTTTTCTTGCGTGCTGACCGGTCTGAGGAAACAAGTTTTATGGAATCTCACGTGCTTTCTTCTCCATCCGTCCCCGCGCACCGCGCCTTGCTCGCGCTGCTGCTGTGCACACTGCTTGCCGCAGCGGGCTGCGCCGACAAATCGATCGATCGCGGCACGTTGTACCAGCAGCTCGGCAGCGAGGCCGGTGTTGCCACTTTCGCAAACGACGTGGCGCGTCAGATCGAGCAGGACCCACGCATCAAGGACACCTTCGCCCAAACCGACCTGCCCCGATTCGAGCAGGCGCTTGCGGGCCAGATGTGCGAGAGCGGCGGTGGGCCCTGCGCCGGCCAGGGTGCTGCGATGCAGGCAGCGCTGAGTGACCTCAAGCTCTCCAGCGAGCAGTTCGACGCATTCGTGGGCGACGTGGCCAAGACGCTGGATCGGCATGACATCGGACCCAGCGCCCAGCGCACGCTGTTGTTCCCGATCAAAGCCATGCGGGGCGAGGTGCTGACGATGGGCAAATGAAGCCAGTGGCTTCCGTTGCCCAGGCCCGCACCCTCAAGACATCAATCGATCAGCGGCGCGCCGGTTTTCTCCTGCAGCGCTTCGCGCGTGACGCCCGGTGCGAGTTCGACGATCTTCAGACCCCGCTCGGTCACGTCCAGCACCGCGAGGTCGGTGATGATGCGGTCCACCACGGCCACGCCGGTCAGCGGCAGTGTGCAGTGTTTCAGGATCTTCAAGTCCTCGCCGCCGTCCTTCTTGCGCGCGACGTGCTCCATCAGCACGATCACGCGCTTGACGCCGGCCACCAAATCCATCGCGCCGCCCATGCCCTTGACCATCTTGCCGGGAATCATCCAGTTCGCTAGGTCGCCCTTCTCACTGACCTGCATGGCGCCCAGGATCGACAGATTGATCTTGCCGCCGCGAATCATCGCAAAGCTGTCGTGGCTGCCGAAGATGGAGGAGCCCGGCAAGGTCGTCACGGTCTGCTTGCCGGCGTTGATCAGGTCCGGATCGATCGTGTCCTCGGTCGGGAACGGGCCGATGCCGAGCATGCCGTTTTCCGACTGCAGCCAGACTTCCTTGTCTTTGGGCACGAAGTTCGCAACCAGGGTCGGGATGCCGATGCCGAGGTTCACATAGAAGCCGTCTTCGAGTTCTTGCGCGGCGCGTGCCGCCATCTGATCTTGCGTCCAGGCCATGATTTTTAAGCTCCTGCTTTCGGCGTGAGGGTGCGTTTTTCGATGCGCTTTTCCGGTGTCGCATTCAGCACGATGCGGTGCACGTAGATGCCGGCCAGGTGCACGTCGTCGGGCGCGAGTTCGCCGACTTCGACGATCTTTTCGACTTCGACGATGCAGACCTTGCCCGACATGGCAGCCGCCGGGTTGAAATTGCGCGCGGTCAGGTTGAAGCGCAGGTTGCCGCTCTTGTCGGCGATATCGGCTTTGACCAGTGCCACGTCGGCGACGAGAGAGCGCTCCATCAGGTATTGCTCGCCGTCGAACTCGCGCACCTCCTTGCCTTCGGCCACCAGCGTGCCGACGCCGGTCTTGGTGAAGAACGCGGGGATGCCGGCGCCGCCCGCGCGCAGCTTCTCGGCCAGCGTGCCCTGCGGCGTGAATTCGAGTTCGAGTTCACCGGCCAGATACTGCCGTTCGAACTCCTTGTTTTCACCGACGTAGCTCGCAATCATGCGTTTGATCTGACGCGTCTCCAGCAGCTTGCCGAGGCCGAAGCCGTCGACCCCCGCGTTGTTGGAAATGCAGGTCAGGTCCTTGACACCGCTGTCGTGCAGCGCCTGGATCAACGCTTCCGGGATGCCGCACAGGCCGAAGCCGCCGACGGCCAGCATCTGGCCGTCCTGCACGACGCCCTTGATCGCCTCGTCGGCGGATGGGAAAATTTTGTTCACTCGAAGCGCTCCATTCGGTCGTGGTCCACGGGGTTGACAGCCCGGTACGATACTACGCACACAAAATGCGCCGCCGCGGGCTCGGACTGCGGGGCGACGCGCAACGGGCCGGGCGTCCGAGCCGCAGTCGCCTCCCTCGGCCGCTCGCGATCAGTGCGCTGAGCCAACGCGCCGCAGCGCGCAGCGCCCACCTACCACGGGAATCATTTCATGCTGGACATCCTGCTGCTCCGAAAAGACCTGGCGTCTGCCGTTGCGCGGCTCGAAACGCGTCGCTCGCCCCAGACGTTCCTGAACGTCGAAGCGTTCGAGTTGCTCGAGTCCGAACGCAAAACGCTGCAGACCCGCACCGAGGAGTTGCAGGCGCGCCGCAACACGCTGAGCAAACAGATCGGCCAAGCAAAAGGCCGCGGCGAGTCGGCCGACGCGCTGCAGTCGGAAGTCGCACAAATGAAAGACGAGCTGACCGCGTCCAGCGCGCGGCTCGATGCGATCCAGAGCGAGCTACAGACGATGCTGCTGGAGGTGCCCGAACCTGCCGCACGCGAGCGTGCCGGTCGGCGCATCGGAGGCCGACAACGTCGAGCTGCGCCGCTGGAGTCCGATCGAAGGCCTCGGCGGCAGCCCGGCTGCATTGAGCTTTGCGCCGCGCGATCACGTCGATCTGGGCCAGCCGCTCGGGCTCGACCTGGAACTCGGCGTGAAGCTGTCGGGCGCGCGCTTTGCGGTGATGAAAGGCCCGATCGCGCGGCTGCATCGCGCGCTCGCCGCGTTCATGATCGACCTGCAGACCAACGAGCATGGCTATCTCGAATGCGCGCCGCCCTACATCGTGAACGCCGAGTCGCTGCGCGGAACCGGCCAGTTGCCGAAGTTCGAGGCCGACCTGTTCGCTGCAAAAAAAGGCGGTCAGGAAGGCCCGGAGGACAAGGCGGATGCGACCGCGCTCTACCTGATCCCGACCAGCGAAGTGCCGCTGACCAACTTCGTGCGCGACACGGTGCTGACCGAGGCGGAGCTGCCGATGCGGCTGACCGCACAGACGCCGTGCTTTCGGTCCGAAGCCGGCTCGTATGGCCGCGACACGCGCGGCATGATCCGCCAGCACCAGTTCGACAAGGTCGAGATGGTGCAGATCGTGCATCCTGCGACGAGCTATCAGGCACTCGACGACATGACCGGCCATGCCGAAGCGGTGCTGCAACGGCTCGAACTGCCCTACCGCGTGGTCGCGCTGTGCACGGGCGACTTGGGTTTCGGCGCCGCAAAGACGCACGACCTCGAGGTCTGGCTGCCGGCGCAGTCGACTTATCGCGAAATCAGCTCGGTCAGCAACTGCGAAGCGTTCCAGGCACGGCGGCTGCAGGCGCGCTTCAAGAACGCGCAGGGCAAAAACGAACTCGTGCACACGTTGAACGGCTCAGGCTTGGCGGTCGGCCGCACGCTGGTCGCGGTGCTTGAGAACCATCAGAACGCCGATGGCTCGATTCGGGTGCCGATGGCACTGGTGCCATACATGGGGGGGATCGAACTGCTGCAGGCCGCAGTCGAGACCTAGACGGCTTGTCGTCAAGGCCACGATCCGCCCTTGGGCGTTCAGGCCATGCAGGATGCGCAAATCTTGTGGCTGTACCGACTGCAGGAGAAGGGGTCGCGGGTTGACGTACCCAGTCGCCCGCAAGCAACGACTGTACCCCGCCCTTGTCCACCGGCTTGGCGCGGTCAGGCCCCTGGCAACCGCGCCCGTTCGTCATGCATGGCCAGTCGGCCCAGCAGGTGCTCTACCTCCTCGCACGCAGTGGCCGACAGCTTCGGCGCCGGCGTGCGCAGCGCCGCAGTGCTCAACAGTCCGCGGCGCATCAACAGATGCTTGCGCACGGCCAAGCCGATGCCCGGCTGCTGTTCGTAGCGCAGCAGCGGCAGGTGCGCGTCGAACAGGTCGTGCGCCGCCTCGCGCTGGCCCGCTTTCGACAACCGCACGATGTCGATCAGCATGTCTGGGAACGCATAGCCCGTATTCGCCCCGTCGGCGCCGCGCTCCATTTCGTAGTCGAGGAACAAGCCGTTGTTGCCGCAGAGAATCGCAAGACGCCGCATGCTGCCGCTTTGTTCGAAGCCGCGCAGCGCGGAGATCTTCTCCAGCCCGGGCCAGTCTTCGTGCTTCAGCATCACGCAGGACGGCAGCGCCTGCACGATGCGCTGGATCACGGCCGGCGTCATCTGTACCGAGAACGTCAGCGGATAGTCCTGCAGCGCGAACGGCACGTCCGCGCCGATCGCCTGCACGGCCTGCGTGTAGTAGGCGACGATCTGCTCGTCGGTGCGCAGGTGCGTGGGCGGCGCGATCATCACGCCGGCTGCACCGCCACTCATCACTTCCTGCGTCAGCGCGCGCATCGCTGCAAAGCCCGGAGCCGACACGCCGACGATCACGGGCCGCATCGGCGCGCGCCGGATCATGCGCAGCGCCACCGCGACGCTCTCGTCGTGCGTGAGCTTTTGCGCCTCGCCGAGCTGGCCGAGCACGGTGATGCCGTCGGCGCCGATCGAAGGTAGAAGTCGACGAGCCGATCGATCGATTCGAAGTCGATTTGGCCGTCGTCGAAGAACGGGGTCGGCGCGATCGGGTAGACGCCTTTTGCGTCGGCGGTCAGTTGCATGAATCGGCTCGCTTATGAGTGCTTGGGGTGAAATGGCTGGACGGTTGAGCGGGCAGAACCGCCCATTCCATTCAAGCCACGCTGTCTTCGTAGGCGGACGCCATGAGCTGCGGCGCCAACGCGTCGGGGTTTGTCTCCAGCACCGTCACGCGCCACAGCGTGCGCGCATCGGCCGGATCGAGCAAGCGTGGCCGCATGCAGCAGCGAGGCGTTGTCCCAGATGACGACGTCGCCGACGCCGTAGTCCAGGCTGTAGACGTACTTCGGGCTGCGTCGAATGCGCGGCGAGTTCGTCGAGCAGATCGCGCGCTTCGTCTGTCCGGCATGCCGACGATGCCGAACGAGCTGCCCGACACCGCATAGAGCGACATGCGCCCGGTGACCGGATGCGGCCGCGCGATGCGGTGCGTGATCAGCGGCATCTTCGCTTTCTGCGCGGCCGACAGCGGCGAAGCGGCCGTGCGGCTGCGCTCGTCGACATCGTGCCGATTGCCGTAGTGATGGACGGCGAGCAGCGGGTCGATGCGCCGTCTTCATCGCCTGCGGCAGATCGTCGTAGGCCGCCTGCTGGTTCGCGAACAGCGTGTTGCCGCCGACCTTCGGCACCTGCGATCGAATACAGCGTGGTCGCACGCGCCGGCATCTGCAGGTACGAATAGTCGGTGTGGAAGTACGAGCCCGCATCCTGCAGCCCGATCGGCTGCCCGTCGCGTCACGCACGTTCGACAGGATCAGGATGTTCGGCTCGTCCGGGTGATGGAACTGGTCGATCACGTGCGGCTGCGGCAGGGCCGAAGCCGCTGCGCGAACGCGACGAACTGCGCGGGGGTCAGCGCCTGACCGCGCAGCACCAGCACCTGACGCCGCATAGAACGCGCGTTCGATCTCGGCGAAGGCCGTCGTCGTTCAAATGGCTCGCGACAGATCGACATCCTCGGCTTCGAGCCCGAAGCCGGCGCCCAGCGGCGTGAAGGTCGGCATCGGCACACCCGCGTCCTACTTGACGAACGCCGGCATCAGCTTGCGCGGCAGCCACAGCATCAGATCCGGAAACAGGATCACGATCAGCAGCACCGCAGCAACGGGATGAACAGGATCGCCGTGTCCGTCACCGCCTCCTTGATCTTGATGCCGCCGACCGAGCACGCGATCATCAGGCACAGCCCGTACGGCGGCGTCACCAGCCCGTAGGCGATCGAGATCACGCCGATGATGCGCGAAATGGATCGGATGCATGCCGACCTTGCGCGGCCAGCGGCGCGAGGATGGTGCCGACGATGATGATCGCCGGGATCGCGTCGATGAAGCAGCCGATGAACAGGAACGCGGCCGCGGTGATGAAGCCGACGCTGGTGACGCCGCCGCCCCAGGACGGCGACCGCGTTGACCACGAGCTGCGGAATGCGGAAATAGGCGAGCATCCAGCCGAACGCCGACGCGGTGCCGATGCAGAACAGCGCGATGGCGGCGAAGCGTGCCGAGTCGTACAGCGTGTGGCGCAGCTGGCGCAGATCGAGCGTGCGGTAGACCAGCGACGCCGAGCAGCATCGCGTACAGCACCGCGATGACCGACGCCTCGGTCGGCGTGAAGAAGCCGCCGACGATGCCGCCGACGATGATGCCCGGCGTCAGGATCGGCAGCATCGCGCGCGACGCCGCGACCTTCAGCAGCTCGCGCGCGCGTGACGCGCGGGTAGACCGGATAGCCGCGCCGCTTGGCGTAGATGTAGACCGTCGACCATCAGCGACAGCGCCATCAGCACGCCCGGGCACGACGCCGGCGAGGAACAGCCCGCCGATCGACACCGAGATCACGCCGCCCCAGACCACCATCAGGATCGACGGCGGAATGATCACGCCCATCACCGCGGCGCAGGCGATCAGCGAGACCGCGAACGGCGTGTCGTAGCCCTGCTTCTTCATCGCCGGAATCAGCACGCCGCCGACGCCGGCGGCCTCGGCGGTCGACGAGCCCGAGATGCCGGCGAACAGCATCGACACCAGCACGCTGACGTGGCCGAGCCCGCCCGGCAGGTGGCCGACCAGCGCGCGCGACAGGTTGATCAGCTTCTCGGTGATGCCGGCCGCAGTTCATCAGGTTCGCGGCCAGCATGAAGAACGGGATCGCCAGCAGCAGGAACGAGTTGTACGACTTCAACATCTCGTTGAGCAGCAGGAACGGCGTCAGCCGGTCGTCGATGAAGAACACCGGCACGCAGGCCAGCGCCGAGCGCGAACGCCACCGGCACGCGCAGCGATCAGCAGAACGGCGAAGACGCCGAACAGGATCAGCGCGACTTCAAGCGGCGCCCATCGTCGCCGCTCCCGGTAGAGCTTGACGTCGTCGGCGATCTGCTCCGGCAGGAACAGGAGCCAGCACGATGCCGGCGAACGGCCAGGCGGCGTGGATCGCACAGCATGTTGATGCCCGGTCATCTCGGAGCTCTGCTGCCAGCCGAATTCGGCGAAGCGCCAGCCGAAGGCGAGGAAGATCAGCGCGCACCAGCAGGATCGCCACGTGCACGATGATCCGCGCGATCGGCCTTGGACCTGCGCGCCGTCTTCGGCGCCGGCAGCACGTCGACGTCGAAGTGCGTGCCGTCGCGCACGGCGATCGTCGCGCCGAGCATGATCAGCCAGATCAGGCAGAAGCGCGCGGCTTCCTCGGTCCAGATGTAGCGCGGGATGAAGTCGAAGAAGCGCGAGAAGATCTGCAGCGTGACCGGGATGATCATGACCGCCATCAGCACGGTCAGCAGCACCTGCAGGACGCGGTAGATCAACGCATTGAGTCGGCGCATGCGGCGTGGCGTCCTCGGGCAGCCGGGCAGGAAGCGCCGGCAGCCTGGCGTCCGGCCGGCGGCACGGTCCGCGGCGGTGCGCCGCGCTTACTTGATCGACGTTGACCTTGGTCGAGGATCGCGCGTCGCGTCGATCTCCTTGGCATAGGCCTGCTTCACCGGCTCGGCCAGCTCGAGCAGCTTGGGCCGCTCGGTGAACTACGTAGGTCTTCAGCTTGCCTTCCTTCTCGAGCTTGGCCGAGCAGCGCGGAGTCGCCTGTCGACTCGATCTCGCGGCCGTACTTGCCGGCCTCCTTGCCGGCCTTGACGATCGCCGCCTGCAGGTCCTCCGGCAAGCTTGCGGAAGGTCTTGCCGGAGAAGCAGATCGGCCGCACGGTGATCGCGTGCTGGGTCAGCGAGATGTCGGGGCCGACCTCGTAGAACTTCATCGCGTCGAGCCCGGCGGCTTCGTTCTCGGCGCCCTGGATCACGCCGGTCTGGATCGCGTTGTAGACCTCGTTGTAGGCGATCACCGAGTCGGCTTGGCGCCGATGGCGTTGAACATCTGGGTCTGGATCGGCGCGCCCATCACGCGCATCGACAGGCCCTTCAGCTCGGCCATGTTGCGCACCGGCTTGTTGGCGATGATGTTGCGCGTGCCGCCGCCGGCGTAGCCGATGATCATGACGTCGGCCTTCTTGCTGACGTCGTCGACGATCGACTGGAACGCGTCGGAGTCGAGCACCTTGTTCCAGTGCGCGATGTCGCGGAACAGGAACGGCATGTCGAGCAGCGGCGCGGCCTTCGCGAACGTCGACATGTGCGCGGGCGAGACGATGGCGTAGTCGACCGAGATGCCCTGGCTCATGTAGGCGAAGTAGTCCTTCTCGAGGCCGAGCTCGCTGTTGCGGTGCAGCACGAAGTTGACCGGCTTGCCGTAGTACTTCTTCACCAGCTCCTCGAACTTCAGCAGCGCCTTGTTGAACGGGTGGTCGTCGGCGAACTGCACGGCGCCGTGCAGCACCGGCGGTGACTGGGCGAATGCCGGCGCGCACAGCATGGCTGCGGTGGCGAGGGCGGCGGCGCGTGCGAGGGCGAAAATGGGTCGATACATGGGGTGTGTCTCCTTTGTTGTGGGCGAACCGTCTGCCCGGTCATGCCGCAGCATTTCGGCGGCATGCCGGTCGGCAGCCAGCGCACTGGCACTGCCGCAATGATTTGACGGGATGCGCAGCAAAGCTGTCAATGCCGGTCTACCCTGCCTCGGCCTGTTGTGCCTGGCGCGCCTGCACTTCCTGCCGGGGTGTCGCAGTCGCGCCGATGGCCGCTGTTTTGCGATGCCGGCCAGTTGCGCCACACTTGCAGCCAAGCCGCGCGATGCATCGCCAGCTCGACAACACCAAGGAGACCCACCGATGAAGACCTTTACCAACCGGCCCCGCCGCACATTCGTGCACGCCTGCCTCGCCGCTGCACTGGCGGCGGGCGCGGCCACGGCGTTCGCTGCGTATCCCGACAAGCCGATCAAGCTGGTCGTGCCCTACCCGCCCGGCGGCGCGACCGACGTGATCGGCCGCATCGTCGCGCAGCGGCTCGGCGACGGCGCTCGGCCAGCAGGTGGTGGTCGACAACCGCGGCGGCGCCGGCGGCAACATCGGCGCCGAAGCGGTCGGCCAAGGCACCCGCCGACGGCTACACGCTGCTGATGGGCGCGCTGACCTCGCATTCGACGATGGCCACGCCTGGAGAACGGCAAGCTGCGCTACGACCTGCACGAAGGACTTCGCGCCGGTGATGGTGGTCGGCTCGGTGCCGCTCGTGTTGGTCGTCAACCCGCAGGTGCCGGCGAACAGCGCTCAAGGAACTGGTCGCCTACGGCAAGGCCAATCCCGACAAGCTGAACTATCGCCTCGTCCGGCGCCGGCGCGCCGCAGCGCATGGCCGCCGAGATGTTCCGCAGCGCGACGCCGGCGCCGACATGAGCACGTGCCTACAAGGGCAGCGGCCCGGCGATGACCGACCTGGTCGGCGGCCAGGTGCAACATGATGGTCGAGACCGTGCCGGCGGCGCTGCAGTTCATCAAGGCCGGCAAGCTGCGCGCGCTGGCCGTGACGACGCCGCAGCGCATCTCGATGCTGCCGGACGTGCCCACCGGCGGCCGAAGCCGGCTGCCGAGCGACTTCGACGTCGCGTCCACCTTCGGCGTGCTCGCGCCCGCCGGCACGCCGGCCGAGCATCGTCGCGCGGCTGAACGCGGAGCTCGGCAAAGATCATGCAGGACCCGGAGGCGAAGGAGCAGTTCCTGCAAGCAGGGCGTCTACGCCGCCAGCCGACCACGCCGGCCCAGTCGGCCGCACGCATAACGCAGGAAGTCGCGAGCTGGGCCAAGGTGATCGACGAAGACCGGCATCAAGCCGGCGAGTGAACGAGCATGCCGAAGCGAGAAGAACCCCCTACCCAAGCCGCCGACAGCGACGACGCCGATCGGGCATGCGCAAGGGCCTGACCAGCTACGGCGACGCCGGCTTCTCGCTGTTCCTGCGCAAGGCCTTCATCAAGGGCGCGGGCTACACCGACGCGGCGCTCGACCGGCCGGTGATCGGCATCGCCGACACCGGCAGCGGCTACAACCCCTGCCACGGCAACGTGCCGCAGCTGATCGAGGCGGTCAAGCGCGGCGTGATGCTGGCCGGCGGCCTGCCGATGGACTTCCCGACGATCTCGATCCACGAGAGCTTCGCCGCGCCGACCAGCATGTACCTGCGCAACCTGATGTCGATGGACACCGAGGAGATGATCCGCGCGCAGCCGATGGACGCGGTGGTGCTGATCGGCGGCTGCGACAAGACCGTGCCGGCGCAGCTGATGGGCGCGGCATCGGCCGGGCATGCCGGCGATCCAGCTCATCACCGGGCTCGATGCTCACCGGCAGCCACCGCGGCGAGCGGGTCGGCGCCTGCACCGACTGCCGCCGCTACTGGGCGCAAGTTTCGCGCCGGCGAGATCGACGCCGAGGAAATCGCCGACGTCAACGACCAGCTGGTCGCCAGCGTCGGCACCTGCTCGGTGATGGGCACCGCCAGCACGATGGCCTGCATCGCCGAAGCGCTCGGCATGACGGTGCCCGGCGGCGCCTCGCCACCGGCGGTCACGGCCGACCGCATCCGCATCGCCGAGCAGACCGGCGCGCAGGCGGTGCGGATGGCCAAGGACCGCCTGACGATCGACAAGATCCTCACGCGCAGACGCATTCGAGAACGCGATGCGCGTGCTGCTGGCGATCGGCGGCTCGACCAACGCGCATCGTCCACCTGACCGCCATCGCCGGCCGCATCGGGCTCGAGGTCGACCTCGACGGCGCTCGACCGCATGGGCCGCGAGACGCCGGTGCTGCTCGACCTGAAGCCGTCCGGCCAGCACTACATGGAAGACTTCCACAAGGCCGGCGGCATGGCCACGCTGCTGCGCGAGCTGAAGCCGCTGCTGCACCTGGATGCGCTGACGGTGACCGGCCGGACGCTGGGCGAGGAGCTCGAGCGCGGCCGGCCCCGCGTTCGCGCAGGACGTGGTGCGCCCGCTCGCCGAGCCGATCTACCCGCAAGGCGGCATCGCGGTGCTGCGCGGCAACCTGGCGCCCGGCGGCGCGATCATCAAGCAGTCGGCGGCCGACCCGAAGCTGATGGAGCACGAGGGCCGCGCGGTGGTGTTCGAGAACCTCGAAGACCTGGCCGAACCGCATCGACCGCGACGACCTCGACGTGACCGCCGACGACGTCCTGGTGCTGAAGAACATCGGTCCCAAGGGCGCGCCGGGCATGCCCGAGGCCGGCTACATGCCGATCCCGCGCAAGCTGGCGCGCGCCGGCGTGAAGGACATGGTGCGCATCTCCGACGGCCGCATGAGCGGCACCGCGTTCGGCACCATCGTGCTGCACGTGACGCCCGAGTCGGCGATCGGCGGGCCGCTGGCCCATGTGCGCAACGGCGACCGCATCCGCCTGTCGCGTCAAGCAACCGCGAGATCGCGCTGCTGGTGTCGGACGAGGAACTGGCCCGCGCGCGCCGAGGCAGCGCCGGTGGTGGAGCCGACGGCCGAGCGCGGCTATCGCAAGCTGTTCCTGCAGACGGTGACCCAGGCCGACCAGGGCGTGGACTTCGACTTCCTGCGCGCGGCAAAAACAGTGGGCAAGGTGCCGCGCTGAATGCAATCGTCAGGCCGCAGTTCGCGACGAGTCGAAAGCAGACCCTGGAGAAAATCGGCACATTCCTTCACCCCGCCTTCGTTCGCTCCCATCCCCGCATCATCTGCGCACTCGCCTCATCCGCCGGGTAGTACAACTCGAACGTCAGCTCGGCGAGCGTCACGTCCAGCGGTGAGCCCAGTGTTGCAAGCGCGGTGAACAGCGACAGGCGCCCTTGCGGCAGGTTCAGGATGCAGGGAACCAGAATTCGGCTGGCCCCATTCGCCGCTGGGTCGATCGCGGCGGCCTCGAATCCGCTGACGCCGGGGTAGCTGCGCACTTCGTCGAGCAGCGCTTGCGCTTTCGGGTCCAACGTGCTCGACGCGATGCGCTCGATCCCGGAGAGCAGCGCGCTGCCCCACTCGGCGAAGTTTTCGGTGATCGCAGCAAAACCACTCGGGTGCAGGCCGGCACGGAACAGATTCAAGGTCGGCTGCGTCAACTCCGGCGGCAGGGCCGCGAGCATTCGCTGCGCTGCCTTGTTGGCGAACACCACGTTCCAGTAGCGGTCCAGCGCAACGCCCGGATACGGGTCGTGCGCGTCGAGCAACCGTGCGAGCGACCGCCTGACTTCACCCAGCTCGGGCGAATCGATCGGCGTCTCGGCAAATCGCGGTGCGTAGCCCGCCGACAGCAGCAGCTGGTTGCGCTCGCGCAGCGGCACGTCGAGCCGTTCGGCAAGCGACAGCAGCAGTTCCGCACTGGGCCGGGAGCGGCCGTTCTCGACGAAGCTCAAATGCCGCGCCGACACATCGGCGTCGAGTGCGAGATCGAGTTGGCTCAGACGCCGCCTGGTGCGCCAGTTGCGCAGCAGGTGGCCAACCGGCTGCTGCTGATGCTGGAGAACGCCGGTGCTGTTCGGGTTCATGACGCATTCGAAAACGGACTCGCTGTCGCGAACCAGAGCCCGATACCGGTTGCGATGATGAACGCGCCGTCGATCACGCCGATCGAAAGGAAATACTTGGTCTGCAAGGTCGGGATCAACTCGGGCTGGCGCGCCGCGCCTTCGAGGAATTTCATCGTCGCAAGCGCGATGCCGATACACGATCCCAGGGCGGGGATGCCGATCAGCAGCGCGACAGCAAGCGGAAGCAACGCGTTGGAATTGGACATGGTCGTATTCTTATCTGGAGTGTTGCAGGCGATCGACGAACGGGGCCTGGCTAGCCGCGCAACGCACCCGCGGCGCCGACCCGCTGGGATGCCTTGAGCCCGACGAACTCGAAGTTCGCAAACAGCACGACGACAAGCGCATGCAGCACCAGAAACAGAGCGCCCAACGCGTTCGGCGATACCGCGTTCGACGCCAGCAGCCCGATGCAGCCAATCGCCCAGCCGAGGTTGCCAAGTACGACCAGCCAGATCAGGCCCGACCAGAGCCGTACCTGGGACGCGAGCGCCAGCAGCAACGCGACATAGGCGACGAGGAAGACACCGGTCTCGACCAACAGCGCGCGTGGCAGCTCCAGGAAACCCGCGAGCCAGCCGGGTGCCGACAGCTGCAGCAATGCGACTGCGCCGCTCACGACGGCATCTGCCAGCAGCATCGACTTGAGCAGGCGGGAGGGAACGATGGATTGCATGGATTGCATGGATTGCTCCTCAAGAGGTTTCAGGAAACAGCGATTTCGCTCGGCCACTGATGCCGGCAGCGGGCTTTCATATCGCCGTGTCAACCAGTGTGTTGCACCGCTGTATCGAAGTCGATTACCTCGCAGGTCATGGTTGCGCGTCGCACCCGGCGCGATGCTTTGACAAGGCGTTGCATGCACCGGCCCCTTTCGCGCGTTGGACGCACGATCGAACTGACGCATGTCTTGACACAATCCGGGCCTGCCACAGTGCGCGGTCGCTGCATCGACATCCAGGTCGTTCAGCAATGGCTCAAGAGCGGCCGGTGCCGGTGCCGCGTCCCGTTATATTTGCATGCCCGCGAAGGCCTGGGCCGAGCAAATCGAGCAGGGCTTCCATCGTCCGTCGCCGCTGCCTGTCGCGCGACCCTGGTGCCATCGGCAAACTCTCAGCCTCCTTTATGCATCGTCAGGTGATGACACCCGCCCGCAGCCGGCCTCTGCTCTACAGCTATCGCCGCTGTCCTTATGCGATCCGGGCTCGCATGGCGCTGCTTCAGGCCGGGCGCGACTTTCAAGCCTTGGAGATCGTGCTGCGTGACAAGCCAGCCGCGCTGCTGGCCTTATCACCCAAGGGCACCGTGCCGGTGCTGCAGCTGCCTGGTGGTCGGGTGCTGGAAGAAAGCTGGGACATCGTCGCCTGGGCGTTCGAGGCGAACGACCGGGATGACTGGTGGCGCGGCGCGCAGTCGGACGCCAACCGGGAACTGCTGCGCCTGAACGACGGCCCGTTCAAACAACACCTCGATCGCTACAAGTACCCGCAACGCTTCCAGCAGGATGCCGGCAGGCGCGACCAACACCGCGCCCAAGCCGTGACAACCTTGCTGTTGCCACTGGAGGCGCGGCTGCAGAGCGAACGTTTTCTCGGCGGCTCAGCGCCGTGTGCGACCGACATCGGAGTCTTTCCTTTTGTGCGCCAGTTCGCCGCCGTGGAGCGGGGCTGGTTTGCCGCACAGGCGCTGCCTGCGCTTCAGGCCTGGCTTGCCGCGTGGGTTGGCAGCGACTTGTTCGAGACTTGCATGGCCTGTCTGCCAGCCCGGACCGCCGTCGATTTCCCTGCCTTGACCGCCTCGAGTCGACAGCCGGCAACAGCCCCTGCCCTCAGTCCTTGAACCCCACGAACGTCGCGCAGTCGTCGACGGACTTTCGCTCAGAGACAACCGCATTCGCAGGAAACGCATCGTCCGGCCAGCCCATTGCGACGCAGGTCTGGATCACCTGATCGTCAGGGATGCGGGCTTCGGCGCGCACCACCGGCGACTGCATGATGCCCTGGCTGTTGATCACGCAGCCCAGGCCGCGCGACCAGGCGGCGTTGACCAGGCAGTTGACGACGCCGCCGCAGTCGAACGGCGCGATGTCGCTGCCGTGGATCGATGCGGTCGTACGTCACGACGATCGAGACCGGCGCATCGAACTGCCGAAAGCCGCGCAGCACCCAGTCCTGCCGCTTTTCCTTGTTGTCGCGCTCGATGCCCATCGCAGCGAACAGCTGCTTGGCAATGCCGATCTGACGCTCGCGGTGCACGCCTTCGTAGCCCGGCCCCAGGCGGAACTCGCGCGAATCGGGCACGCCGGCCAGGTTGCGCTCCACGTTGCCCGCGCGGATGCGGTCCAGCACATCGCCGGTGACGACATGGAAGTTCCACGGCTGCGTGTTCAGCGATGTCGGCGCGCGCATCGCCAGCGCCAGCACCTCGCGGATCAGCGCCTGCGGCACCGGCTTTTTCAAATAGCCGCGGATGCTGCGGCGGGTGCGGATGACGTCGTCGAATTCCATGCGTGGCTGCTCGTTGCTGTTGGAGTTTTATGTCGAATGTGGCGCTGACGCACCATTCATAAGCGCTTGTAGCTTCTATTTTTATAGCGAATCAAAACGGTTCCAGCTCGATCAGCATCGGCTGATGGTCCGACGCCTGCGTCTGCGAATCGACCTCGATGCGCCGCACCCACGGCGCCATCGCTTCGCTGACGAACACGAAATCGCAGGCCACCGGCTCGGGCCCATACGGCGGTCGTACAGCATGAAGGTCCGGCGTTGCGGTGACTCGCCATGCAGCAGCGGCCAGGCATCCGTGAACGTGGCAGCACCGAACGGCTGCTGGATCGCCGCGTATTCCGGCTCGTGTGGCCGTCGAGGTTGAAATCGCCGCACAGGATGGCCTGCGGCGTGTGCACCTTGGTCTGGAACGGCGAGCCGGCTGTCGTCGGCCAGCGGCGGTGCCGCGGCCTGGTCGCAGGCCTGCACGTGCAGCGCGCGCAGCGCCTGCGGCCTGCGCCATGCGCTGGGCTTGCGGAATAGAACTCCAGGTGCGTCGTCATCACGCGCATCGGGCCCGAGCTGCGGATCCCGCACGGTCACGACGGTGCACATGCGCGGCATGCTGCGCACGCCGGGTCGGCCGGCTAGGGCAGCGCGTGGTGCTGCACCTGCGCGCACCGGCAGCCGGGTCGCGATCAGGTTGCCGAAGCGCTGGCGCTGGCCATCGGCGTCCAACTCGTCCACCGCGGCGCCGAAGAACACCTGGAAGCCGGGCAGCAGCGCCTGCAACTCGGCCGGCTGGTCGCCGGGCGTCGCCGGGCATGCCGCGGATAGTCCTGACGCGATCTCCTGCAGGCACAGCACGTCGAAGTCGGCCAGCGCGCGCGCGCCGTCGACGATGCGCTGCGGGCTGACGAGCCGTCGAGTGCCGCAGCACCACTGCGTGTTCCAGGTGACGAGTTTCATCGGATCGACTCACTTGATGCCGGCGCGCATGAAGCTCTGGACGAACTGGCGCTGGAACAGCAGGAACGCGATCAGCAGCGGCGCCGACGTCATCAGCGTGGCGGCGGTGATGATCGACCAGTCGACGCCCTGGTCGACCGACGAGAACACCTGCAGCCCGACCGTCAGCGGCCGCGCGTTGACGCTGTTGGTGACGATCAGCGGCCACAGGAAATTGTTCCAGTGGAAGCTGACCGACACCAGCGCGAACGCGGTGTAGACCGGCTTGGCCAGCGGCACGTAGACGCGCCACAGCATCTGCATCGCGCTCGCGCCTTCGACCCGCGCGGCCTCGTCCAGCTCCTTCGGGATGCCCATGAAGGTCTGGCGCAGCAGGAAGATCGCGAACGCCGACGCGAAGTACGGCAGGCCGATCGCCAGCAGCGTGTCGACCAGGCCCAGCTGCGCCATCGTCTTGTAGTTCTCCACCAGCAGGATGTCCGGCATGATCATCAGCTGCACCAGCACCAGCGCGAAGGCGACGTTCTTGCCGCGGAACTCGTAGCGCGCGAAGGCATAGGCCGCCAGCGTGCCCAGCACCAGCTGCACGGCCAGGATCATCGCCGACCAGCAGCGTGGTGTTGAGGAAGTAGCGGGCGAACGGCGCGGCTTCCCAGGCGCGCGCGGAAGTTGTCCAGCGTCAGCGGCGCGAACAGGCTGAAGCGCGTCGAGTACTCGCGGCGGATGGAACGCGGTCCACACCGCGTAGACCAGCGGCAGGATCCACAGCAGCGCCAGCACCCAGGCGGCCACCGTGTCGAGCCAGGTCGGCTCGTTGTAGGCCAGCCGCGGCGCCGCGGTTGCCTGGCCGCTCATTTGTAGTGCACCCGCTTGTCGAGCACGAAGAACTGGAACAGCGCCACGCCCGCCAGCACCACCACCAGCACCACGGTGATCGCCGACGCATAGGCCGTGTCCCAGAACCTGAAGCCGACCTCGTACAGGTGGTACAGCAGCAGGGTCGATGCGTTGTCCGGCCCGCCGCGCGTGAGCACGAACACGTGGTCGACCATGCGAAAGGCGTTGATGCACGGCGTTGACCAGCACGAACAGCGTGGTCGGCATCAGCAGCGGCCACTGCACGCGGCGGAAGAAATACCAGCGCGAAGCGCCCTTCGATGGCCGCCGCTTCGCGCAGGCTCGGGTTCAGCGTCTGCAGCGCGGCCAGGTAGAAGATCATGAAGAAGCCGGCCTCCTTCCAGATCGCGACCACCGTGACGGCAGCCCAGCGCGGTGCGACGGGTGCCCAGCCAGTTGTGCGAAGGCAGGCCGAGCGCGCCGGTGATCTGCTCCAGCAGGCCGTACTGCGGCGTGTAGAAGAAGAGCCAGATGTTGGCCACCGCGATCATCGGCAGCACGGTCGGCGTGAAGTACGCCATGCGCAGGAAGGCGCGGCCGGCGATGCGCTCGTTGACCCACAGCGCCATCACCAGCGCCAGGCCGATCGACAGCGGAATGGTCGCGCCCGCGAACCACAGGTTGTTGCGCACGCGCCTTCCAGAACACCGGGTCGCTCGGCCATCACCTGGTAGTTCTCCAGGCCGACCCACACGGCAGGGCCGGCGCCCTTGGGCGTGGAGTAGAAGCTGTCGATGAAGGTGGAGACCGCCGGCCAGTGCGTGAACGCGACCAGCAGCACCAGCGCCGGCAGCAGCATGCAGCCAGGCGTGCACGGTGCGCATCGTGGCGTGTGATGCGCGTGCCGGCGCGGCCTGCTTCGGTGCCACCGCCGCTGCCCCGGATTACTTGTAGGACCGCAGCACGCGATCGGCCTCGGCCTGCGCGTCTTTCATCGCCT
>CAWAQL010000021.1:0-49638 GCA_963784295.1 uncultured beta proteobacterium | reverse complement strand
CGATCGGCAGCTCCCGAATCCGTTTGCCTGTGGCCGCAAAGATCGCGTTCGTCAACGCGGGCGCGACCGGCGGCACGCCCGGCTCCCCCACCCCGCCCGGCGGCACGGAAAAGTCCGAAGGTGTCAAATGCACGTGAATCTCGCGCGGCACCTCGTTCGTGCGCATCACCACGTAGTCGTTGAAGTTCGACTGGTCGACCTTGCCGTTTTTGAACGTGATCTCGCTGTGCATCGCAAGGCTCAGGCCCATCACGGCGGCACCTTCCATCTGCGAGCGGATGCGCTCCGGGTTCACGTGCGGGCCGCAGTCGATCGCGGTGTTGACGGCCACGACTTTCACGTCGCCGCTGTCGTCCACCGCGACTTCGATCGCGGTGGCCGTGTAGCTCATGAACGAATACGCGACCGCGAGCCCGAGGCCCTGACCTTTCGGCAGCTTTTTGCCCCAGCCGGCCTTCGCTGCCACCAGTTCCAGCACACGCCGCATGCGGCCGGTGTCGATCAGGTACTTCTCGGGGTCTTCGCCGTGGTTCCAGACGTCCTTGAACTCGGTGCGCGGGTTGATCTTGCGGGCAGGCCCGATCAGCTCGAGCAGGTAGTCCTTGTGGTCGCGTTTCGCTTCCGTGGCGAGTTCGTTCACGAACGACTGCACCGCGAACGCGTGCGGCATGTTGTAGACCGAGCGGAACCAGCCGATGCGCGTGTGCGCGGGCACTTCGGGCGCTTCCACGCGCAGGTTCGGAATCTGGAACGGCACGTTGATCGCGGTCATGCCGATCTCGAAATCGGTCAGGCCTTGTGCGCCCTTCACGAACGTCGACGTGATGGTCGGCGCGGCGGACCGATGCAGCCACGCGGTCGGCTTGCCGTTCTCGTCCAGCGCCGCTTCCATGTGCTCGAACGCGACCGCATGGAAGTAGTCGTGGTGGATGTCGTCCTCGCGCGTCCACTGCAGCTTCACGGGCTTGCCGTCCATCGCCTTGGACACGAGCGCGGCCTCCGAGATGAAGTCGGACTTGGACTTGCGCCCAAAGCCGCCGCCGAGCATCGTGACGTTGACGGTCACGTCCTCGGGCTGCATGCCGAGGTGCTTGGCGACGTTCTCGCGCGCGGTCTGCGGTGCCTGGGTGGGCGCCCAGACTTCGCACTTGCCACCTTCGATGCGCACGGTGGCCACCAGCGGCTCCATCGCCGCGTGCGCGATGTGCGGCAGGTAGTAGTCGCGTGCGATCTTGCGCTTGGCGCTGCCGAGCGCGGCCATCGCATCGCCATCGTCGCGCTTCGGCTTCCACGACTTGTTCGCAGCGGCCTCCATCGTCTTGCGGAAAGCGGCCGAGTCGTAGTCGGCGTGCTCGCTGCCCTCCCATTCGATCGTCAATGCCTCTCGGCCTTTCAACGCCGCCCAAGTGTTCTTGGCGACCACCGCGACGCCGCCGAGCGGATTCATCTGCGCGGGCAGCGGCGTGCTTTTGAGCTCGATCACTTTGAGCACGCCCGGCACCTTGAGCGCCTTGCTGTCGTCGAAGCTTTTGACCTTCCCGGCCAGCACCGGCGGGCGCGCCACCACCGCGTAGACCATGCCGTCGAGCCGGGTGTCGATGCCGTAGCCCGCGCGACCCTGCGCGATGTCGAGCCCGTCGAGCAGCTTGATGTCCGTCTTGCCGATGTAGCGGAAGTCGGCCTGGTCTTTCAGCTTCAGCGATTCGCGCGTCGGCACCTGCAGCTTGGCCGCGGCCATCGCGACGTCACCGAAGCCGATCTTGCGGCCGCTCGCGGCGTGCACGAGTTCGTGGTTCTTCGCAGTCACCTCGCCGGCTGGCACGCCCCACTTTTCCGCTGCCGCGTTGATCAGCATGGTGCGCGCGGCGCAACCCACCTGGCGCAACGGCGCCAGCGCGTGGCGCAGGCTGCGGGAGCCGTCGGTGTTTTGATTGCCGTAGCGTTTCTCATCGCCTTGGGCCTGCCGCACGCGCACCTGCGACCAGTCGGCGTCGAGCTCGTCGGCGACCACCATCGGGATGCTGGTGCGCACGCCCTGGCCCATCTCGGAGCGGTGGCAGACCACCGTGACGATGCCGGCCGCATCGATCGAGACGAACGCGAGGGGGTCGTAGACGATGCCGCCCGGCATGCCGTCGCCGCCGAACTTTTCCGGCGGCTTGGCCGGGCCGATGTTCTCGCCAGCGGGCTTGGCCGGTGCGACCACCTTGTCGGCTGCGAACACCTGGCCGGCTTGCGTCACGACGAGCATCAACCCGGCGCCTTGGAGCAGGCGGCGGCGCGTGTTGTCGAGCGTTGCAGCGGGTGCGGCGTGGTCTTTTGCGTCGGTGTTCATGCTTGACCTCCTTGCGCACTCGCGACCTGTTTGATCGCCGCGCGAATCCGGGTGTAGGTGCCGCAACGGCAGATGTTGCCGCTCATGGCCTGATCGATGTCGTCGTCGGTCGGCTTCGCGGTGCGCTTCAGCAGCGCCACCGCCGACATGATCTGCCCGGTCTGGCAATAGCCGCACTGCGGCACGCCGAGCGCGACCCACGACGCCTGCACGGCCGCGCCGAGCTTGTCGTCCTGCATGCTTTCGATGGTGGACAGCTTCTGGCCGACGGCTGCCGAGATCGGGGTGACGCACGAGCGGATCGCCTCACCGTTCATGTGCACCGTGCAAGCGCCGCAAAGGCCCGCGCCGCACCCGAACTTGGTACCGGTCAGGCCGAGCTCGTCGCGCACCGCCCAAAGGATGGGCGTGTCGCCGGGCAAGTCGACGTCGCGCGTCTTGCCGTTCAGATCGAGTGTGATCATGGAATTGAGTCTCCTTTGGGTTGAATAGGGCAGCAGCAACACCGCAATGTCAATCGCGCCCGCGCCGGTCCAACTTCCGATCGGAATTCGATCTCGGACCCACGGTGCCGCGCCCGCCGCGCGAATCATGCTACGTCGCAGCGTCGGCCAGCGGTTGCAAGCAATTGTTAAGGGATGTTGCATCGGGGACTCTGCGATCGTCCGCTGGCCTCACTCGCGTTGCGCATCCAGCCCGCGCTGCATCACCGACGCCATGGCGGTGGAGGCGTCGTCGCCGTCGGCCAGCAGACCGTCCACCACGCCTTGCCGATCGGCCACCGGCCGATTCCTCGTCACCTTCCATTTGCCCAAGATGCGTGCGATCGGGATTTCGATGCCGACGATGCCTGCCAGCATGCCGTCGATGTAGTCGGCCGGTGCGTCGGCCACGGCCCAGGGCGCTGCGCGGGGCGCCTCGTGCGCGTCGGTCAGGCGCGTGACCAGCCGGTGCAGCCACGCCCGGTCTTCCACGGCCCGCGGGCGCCCATGCACCTGCACCACCACGTAGTTCCATGTCGGCACCACCTTGCCGTGTTCGCGTTTGGCGGGATACCACGACGGCGTGACGTAGCGCTGCGGGCCTTGAAAGATCACCAGCGACTCGGCGCCCTGGCCCAGCGTGCGCCAGACCGGGTTCGCACGCGCCACATGCCCGACCAGCGTGCCGTGCTCGCCGTTGTCCGCATCGAGCAAGAATGGCAGATGGTCGGCCGTGAGCGCGTCGGCGCCCTGCGTGACCCAGGTGGCGAACGGGTGCGCACGGATCAGCGCGTGCAGCGTGGCGGGGTTGGTTTCGGCGGTGGCAACGGGCAGGTACATATAGAGACTTCCTGGGCGGCGCTGAGGCCGGGTTCGACGCAGACAATCTGGTCGCAGCATAACGTCTGTCTGCGAATGCAGCTATCAAATGAGAAGCACGCCTTCCGCATCGGCGCGTCGCCGGAAGGGTGACCACGGGCGCGTATCTTGCCGTGCCGCCCGCGCCGGTGAAACTCCGGCAGCGCCCGATCGCTCGATGCGATCTTCGTTCTTTTCGCCCGAGACCACCGAGATGCTCCACCCGAATCTTGCATCGGTTCCTTCACCGCATCAGGCGGCCATCGGCCCATGACGCGCCTCGTTCATGTCGACGACCAGCGGCTGGCGGGCATCCGGCGCCAGCCCAAGGGCGATGCGTTCGAGTATGTCGATGCCAAAGCCCAACGCATCACCGATGCGGACGAGTTGCAGCGCATCGCCAAGCTCGCGATCCCGCCCGCGTACGCCGATGTCTGGATCTGCCCGCTGGCCAACGGCCACATCCAGGCCACCGGGCGCGACGCGCGCGGCCGCAAGCAGTACCGCTACCACGCGGACTGGCGCGCCGCGCGCGACAGCGACAAGTTCGAACGCGTGCTCGAATTCGGCCAGGCGCTGCCCAAGATTCGGCGCCACGTGGCCGACACGCTGGCGGCCGCGTCGCGCAACAGCGGTGCGCCGCGGCGTGCGACCGTGCTGGCGGCGATCGTGCGGCTGCTCGATGCGACGCGGGTGCGCGTCGGCAACGACCGCTATGCGCGCGAGAACCATTCGTTCGGCGTCACCACACTGCGGCGCCGCCACGCGGCCGTGCAGGGCGACCGGCTGCACCTGCACTTTCGTGGCAAGAGCGGTGTGCTGCACGACGTGGACTTCGACGACCCGCAGGTTGCGCACATCGTGCGGCGCTGCCAGGCGTTGCCCGGCCAGGAGTTGTTTCACTATCGCGATGCAGCAAGGCGACGAACTGCACGCGATCCATTCGGAAGACGTGAACGACTACTTGCGCGAAGTCG
The DNA here is from genome assembly GCA_963784295.1 of uncultured beta proteobacterium. Taxonomy (GTDB): domain Bacteria; phylum Pseudomonadota; class Gammaproteobacteria; order Burkholderiales; family Burkholderiaceae_C; genus JBBPYC01. The sequence goes on along the minus strand of CAWAQL010000021.1, from coordinate 44,986 downwards.
GCGGCGCCGACATCAGCGCAAAAGACTTTCGCACCTGGCACGGCAGCGTGCTGGCGTTGTCGCTGCTGCTCGAAGTCGATCCGCAGCCGAGCGCCACCGCGGTGCTGACCGAGGTGGCGCGCAGCCTGCGCAACACGGTTGCGGTCTGCCGCAAATCGTATGTGCATCCACAAATCCTGAACGCGTGCGTGAATGGCGTGATCGAGCCGCCCCTGGCGCCGAAGCGGCGGCGCGGGTTGTCGGCCGCCGAGGCGGCGTTGCTGGCGTTCTTGAACACGGCAGCTGGCACCGGCAGCCAGCGCAAGAAGGCAGCGGTGGACGCGGCAGCCAAAGTCAAGACGGCCGCCGCCAACGTGCGATCCGTGTCGGCAGCCAAACGCACGGCAACCGCATGAGCCCGTTGGCCCGCGCGCTGCAGCGGCAATTGAGCCGGCGCGTGCTGCTGCAGGCCGGGCTTGCCGCGACGCTGCCGGTGGTCCGCTCGAACAGCTGCGCGCAACCCGCCCCGCTCGCAGCAGGGGCCGAATCGGCGCCGATGCAATTCCCGCGCGACCACGGCAGTCACCCCGACTTCAACACCGAGTGGTGGTACATCACGGGCTGGGCGGAAGCCGCGCAGCGACTGGTCGGCTTTCAGGTCACGTTCTTCCGCTCGCGCATCGCCGCCGCACAGGACATGACGTCGCGCTTCGCTGCCAAGCAGTTGCTGTTCGCGCACGCGGCCGTGACCGATGTGCGGGGCGCCCGGCTGACACACGACCAGCGCATCGCGCGCAGCGGCTTCGGCGTTGCGCAGGCGAGCGAGCAGGACGCCGATGTGCGGCTGCGCGGCTGGTCGCTGCTGCGCACTGCAGACGGCACCTACCGGACCCGCATCGACGCCGAGGGGTTTGCGCTCGACCTGCGCTTCGATCCGACGCAGCCGGTGCTGCTGCAGGGCAGCGCGGGCATTTCGAGCAAAGGGCCGCTGCCGGGCAACATCAGCCACTACTACAGCCTGCCGCAGTTGACCGTTGCCGGGCGCATCCGCATCGGCGAGCAACCGGTGCTCGAAATCGCGCCGCCTGCAGCGTCTTCGTCCAGGCACAGCGCCGCCTGGCTCGACCGCGAATGGAGCGACGGCTATCTGCACCCCGATGCCGCCGGCTGGGACTGGATCGGCATGAACTTCGACGACGGCGGCGCGCTGATGGCGTTTCGCATCCGCGACCGCGCGGGCAACGCATTCTGGGACGGCGGCGCGTACCGGTCGCCCGAAGGTGTGCTGCAGGTGTTCGCGCACGCCAGACGCGACTGGCAGCCGCTGCGCCACTGGACCAGCGCCGCGAGCCGTGCGGTCTATCCCGTCGCCTGGGCGCTCGACACCCCCGTCGGCGCGTTTCGCATTGAAGCGCTCGCGGACAACCAGGAACTCGACAGCAGCCGCTCGACCGGCGCGATCTACTGGGAGGGCTTGAGCGACTTGAACGCTGCGGCCAGCGGCGCGCGGGTCGGCCGCGGCTATCTGGAGATGACGGGCTACGCGGGCGCGTTGCGGATGTAGCTGATCAACAGCGAGGGTTTGCACGGATGCCTGCGTTTCCTACATCGCCCCAACATGGATTGTCGGATTGCGTCGGTGTTCGAGGCCTGCCGGTTGCCCGCTCCGAATCAAAGGATCCGAGGCCTCGGGTCACCAAGCGGGAGAAGCAGTGAAGAACAATCGAGACGATTTTGCGCAGGCAGGGGCTTGGCCTGCCGACCCGGCCGAAGGTGCAGCTGCCGCGCGGCAAACCCTTGCTCAGCACGATTCGGGGCGGCGGCGCTTTCTTGCCGGATCGGTGGCAGCGGGCTTGGCCGGCGTCTCACGTGCGGCGGCACCCCCTGCAGCGGTCGAGCACGATGTGCCGGCCGATGCATCCAAAGTACCGGGTTATCCACTTGAAGACGAGAGCTACGGCGCCCGCTCGCAGTTCGAAACCGAAGTGCGCACACGCTACAAGACTGCGACGCCGCAGTCGTCGTGGACCCTCACGCCGCTGCAAAACAGCCGCGGCATCGTGACGCCGTCGGGGCTGCACTTCGAGCGCAGCCATGCGGGCACGGCGGTGATCGATCCGGCGACGCACCACCTGTTCGTGCACGGCATGGTGAGCCGCTCGCGCAAGCTGTCGATGCGCGATCTGCAGCGGTTTCCGTCGATCTCAAGATTGCTCTTCATCGAATGCTCGGGCAACGGGTTGACCGAATGGTCCAAGCCGACGATGAAGACCGTGCAAGGCACACACGGGCTGACGTCGTGTTCCGAATGGACCGGCGTGCCGCTGTCGACGGTTCTTCGTGAGGCAGGCCTTTCGTCGAAAGCCAAATGGCTGCTGGCCGAGGGCAACGACGGTGCAGCGATGACGCGCAGCATCCCGATCGAAAAAGCGATGAAGGACTGCCTGCTTGCCTATGCCCAGAACGGCGAAGCGATCCGTCCCGAGCAGGGCTATCCGCTGCGTTTGATCGTGCCGGGCTACGAGGGCAACACGCACATCAAATGGTTGCGCCGCATCGAGGTGTCGGATGCGCCGTTCATGACGCGCGAGGAAACCTCGAAGTACACGGACCTGATGCCCGATGGCAAGGCACGGCAGTTCTCGCTCGAGATGGAGGCCAAGTCGGTGATCACCGAACCATCCGGCGAGATGATGCTCGACGGCCCGGGCTTTCATGAGATCACGGGGCTGGCTTGGTCCGGGCGCGGGGCGATCCGGCGAGTCGATGTGTCGACCGATGGCGGCACGAGTTGGCAGCCGGCCGAGTTGCAGCAACCGGTGCTGCCGCTTTGCCACACGCGCTTCCGGTTTCCGTGGCGTTGGGACGGCAAGCCGGCCATCCTGCAGAGCCGCTGCGTCGACGACACCGGCTATGTGCAGCCAACGCTTGGGCAACTGATTGCGGTGCGCGGACTGAACGGCCCGCTGGGCTCGATCTACCACCTGAACGCGATTCAGAGCTGGCAGATCGCAAACGACGGGAAGGTGTCCAATGTTCACCACTACTGAAACGCGCTGGCTCGGCATCGGTGCCTTGCTGCTCTGTGGACCAGGCTTCGCGGCCGATCCGGCACAAGAGATGACCTATGGTTTCGGCAGCACGGCGACGCCGGCCGAGTTGCGCCGGTTCGTCTCGCCGCTGCCCGACGGCCGTGGCCTGCCGGAGGGCTCCGGCTCGGTCGAGCAAGGCCGAGCGATCTATCAGGCGCAATGCTTGGCTTGCCACGGCGAGCAACTGCAAGGCGGTCTGGGCGACCGGTTGATCGGTGGGCGCGGCACGCTGGTGAACAGCGACCCGACCAAAGCACCCGTCAAGACGGTCGAGAGCTACTGGCCGTATGCGACGACCCTGTTCGACTATGTAAAACGCGCGATGCCGATGGTGTCACCGGGCAGCCTGAGCAATGACGAGGTCTATGCGGTGACCGCCTATGTGCTGTCGCAGGCAAAGATCGTCGCGCCCGATGCGGTGCTCGGAAAGGACTCGCTGGCGCAAGTGCAAATGCCGAATCGGGACGGCTTCGTGCCGGACGCAAGGCCAGAGGTGTTCCCACCGGCAGCGCAGTCTCCGCACTCGAACTGACTCAAGTCGAGACACGGGTCCTCAGAAGTTCATGGTCAGGTTCACGCGGAACGAGCGCTTCTCGATCGGATGGAAATGCACGTCGCTGACCGCCACCGGCTCGTTGCGCAACCGGGATTCGTAGTAGTAATCTATCGCCGACGCGCGCCGGTTCGTCAGGTTGAAGCCGACCAGCTCGATGCGCGTTTTGGGATTCAGCCGGTAGCCGATGCGGCCGTTCAGGGTGGCGGTGCTGTTCGAGCGCACGCTGTTGTCCTCGATCAGCGGTCGCGGGCCGAAGTAGCGCAGCTGCAATGCGCCGAAGTACGGCCCGACGCGGTCCACCGCCAGCGCGAGCGAGGCCACGCCTTCGACCGCGCCCGGGATGCGGTCGCCGGCCGGATCGGACTCTTTGAAGCGGGCCTGTGCGTAGGCGATGTCGGCATCCACCGTGAGCCAGCGCGTCGCGCGCCAGTAGTTGGAAAACTCGAAGCCGACGCGCCGGCTGGGCCGGCCCGCTTCCGTCGTGCCGGCGTCGCCAAGGAACACGAGTTCGGAGTCGAAGTCGAGCCGGTAGATCGACAGCGCGCTTTGCAAGCCCGGGCACGATCTCGGTGCGCACGCCGACTTCCGCACCGCGCGAGCGCACCAGCGGCGGCACCTTGGTTGCCGGGCTCGTTGGTCTTCGGATCGAAGTTGATCGTGGTCCCGCGCGCGTCGTTGCTGTGAAAGCCGTGCCGCCGTTCACGTAGTACTCGGTCTTGGCCCAGGGTCCGAACACCAGGCCGAGTTTCGGGCTCACGATGCTGTCGTTGGCGGTGCCGGAGTTGCGCGCATCGTCGCTGTTCACGTCGAAGCGGAAATGATCGGCGCGCAGACCCGCCACGGTGCGAAACCACGCGCTTCCAGTAGGTGGTGTTCTGCAGGTACACGCCGATGCTTTGCTCGACGATGTGGTCTTGCCGCGTGGTCGAGATGCGCTGACGGTCGGCCGTGCGGTACAGACCGTTGAAGATGTTGTCGTTTTGCAGTTGCACGCCGGCGCGCCACTCGGAGCCGAGCCCGACGCCCTGCACAGCCCAGGTGTGCGAGGCATTCAGGCCGGTCGTCACGCGCCGATCCGGCTGGGCGAACTGGTCGCCGTTCACGGGGTCGTCGAGGAAGTAGGTGAAGTTGGAAAACAGGTCGAGCCGCTGGCGCACGACATAGGCGTCGACCTCCGTGCGCCCCGACGACGTGGTGCGCCGCCACGCGCCGGACACGCTGTAGCGGCTGGCCGCGCCGCCGTCGGTCGGATCGATCGCGCCGAAGCGCGAGAGCGCCCCGGCCTCGACCGCGCGGCGCGGGATCTGGTCGGTCGAATTCCACTTGCCGTGATAGGCCATGCCGGCGACGTGAAAGCCATTGGCCGCGTTGCCTTCGCTGTAGCGCAGCACGCCGTTCAGCTTGCGGTAGTCGTCGGGTCGATCGAACGGGCCGTCGTTGTGATAGGCCTCCAACGCATACAGCAGGTGGCCATTGCCCCAGGCGGGTGAGTCGGCGAGCAGCACGCGCCGAAAGCCGTACTGGCCGATGCCGAGGCTCGCGATGCCGTGGTCAAGCCGATCCGCATAGCGCAGCGATGCCGCGCCGGCGGAGGAGAAATCGCCCTCGGCCGCGAAGTACGGCCCCTTGCGGTACTGGAACTGCGTGGCGATCTCGGGGATCACGAAGTTCAGATCGGTCCAGCCCTGGCCGTGCGCATGGCTGCGCTGATTCACCAGCATGCCGTCGACTGTGGTGCGCAGGTCGGTGCCGTGATCGAGGTTGAAGCCGCGCAGATAGAACTGATTCGCCTTGCCCTCGCCGCTGTGCTGGCTCACGATGAGCCCAGGCATCGCTTCGAGCAACTCGCCGGGACGATAGACCACACGCGCTTCGAGCTGCCGCTGTGTGACGGTGCCGCTGTTGGCCACATCGGCGATGCCGAGTTCGCTGTTGCGCGACGATTCGATGCGGACTTCGGGCAGCGTCGGGGCCACCTCAAGCTGGCTTGCCGGGCCGGATGCGGGCCCATCGGGCGCGGCCAGGGCGCCTGTCGACGCAGCCCACATCAGCACGCCGATCGCTGCCGCATTCGTGGCGGCCTCGCCAAACGGCTTCATTCAGTGCACCGGTTCGAAATGCCGATGCGCGGCCGACGCGGGCTCGGTGTGCTTGTGCGAGCCGCTGCCCTGGTGCAGCGCAATCAGGTGCACGTCTGCATGGCGCACCCCGCGCAGCGCCATCAGCCGCGCGGCGCACGCGCGCACGGCACCGGTGGCGCCGCGCAGCGTGACGGTCTCGAGCGAATCGTCGTGGTCGATCGGCACGCGCTGCACGGCGGCCACCAGATCGTGGTGGTCGTGCTGCAGCTGCAACACGTTGGCCACCACAACCGTTTCGTGCCGGGCCAGCACGTAGCTGACCGACGCGATGCACCAGCGCGCCTGGCCAGCGTCCAACCGGTCCGTGCCAAGCCGCGCACGGATCAGATCGCGCACCGCTTCCGAGCGGTTCAAGCCGCCCTGTAGGAGCAGCCACTCGTCGAATGACTCGGCGAGTCGGGAATCGAGGGAAATCGTGAAACGGTTCAAGGCGGCGGGCTCCGACGGCGTGACAACGGGTTTAAGAAAAAGGCAATGCTTCTCTTACGCACCGATCACACAAGAGGATTCAACCGACCTCGAAAATATTTCAACTGCAGCGGCCGAGCGAGCGGCCCCCAAAAGAAGCAGCCCTTGTGGGGGCTGCCATCGGGCGCTCAGCCGGACTGAACGGTGTTGCGCAATCGGATGTGCAACTCGCGCAACTGCTTTTCGTCCACCGGCGAAGGCGCCTGCGTGAGCAGGTCCTGCGCACGCTGCGTTTTGGGGAACGCGATCACATCGCGGATCGACTCGGCGCCGGTCATCAACGTGACGATGCGGTCGAGCCCGAACGCGAGGCCACCATGGGGTGGCGCGCCGTACTGCAGCGCGTCCAGCAAGAAGCCGAACTTGGTCTGCGCATCCTCGCGCGAAATGCGCAACGCATCGAATACCTTTTTCTGCACCTCGGCGCGGTGAATGCGCACCGAGCCGCCACCCATCTCCCAACCGTTCAACACCATGTCGTAGCCTTTGGAGATGCACTTCTCGGGCGCCGTCTCCATCCAGTCCTCGTGCCCGTCTTTGGGCGCGGTGAACGGGTGATGCGTTGCGGTGTAGCGCTGCGCTTCCTCGTCGTATTCGAACATCGGAAAGTCGGTCACCCAAAGCGGCTGCCAGCCGGCCTCGAACAAACCGTTCTTTTTGCCGAATTCGCTCAGGCCGATGCGCGTGCGCAACGCGCCGATGGCGTCATTCACAACCTTTGCCTTGTCGGCGCCGAAGAAAATCAGGTCGCCGGCTTGCGCACCGGTGCGCTTGAGCAGCTCGGCCAACGCCTCGTCGTGCAGGTTCTTCACGATCGGGCTTTGCAGGCCGTCGCGGCCCTGGGCGGGGTCGTTCACCTTGATCCAGGCCAGACCGCGTGCGCCGTAGATTTTCACGAACTCGGTGTAGCCGTCGATCTCGCTGCGACTCATCGCGCCGCCGCCGGGGATGCGCAGCGCGACCACGCGGCCACCGTCGCGTTTGGCGGCTTCGGCAAAGACCTTGAAGTCGACCGTCCGCATCAGATCGGTGAGCTCGGTGAATTCGAGCGGAATGCGCAGATCGGGCTTGTCGGAGCCGAATCTCCGCATCGCTTCCTGCCACGTCATGACCGGGAACGCGCCGAGATCGACGTCCATCGTGTTGCGAAACACCGTGACGATCATGCGCTCGAACAGCGCGCGGATCTCTTCCTCATTCAGGAACGAGGTTTCGATATCGATCTGTGTGAATTCCGGCTGCCGGTCGGCTCTCAAATCTTCGTCGCGAAAGCACTTGGTGATCTGGTAATACCGGTCGTAGCCGGCCACCATCAACAACTGCTTGAACAATTGCGGCGACTGTGGCAGCGCAAAAAACATGCCGTCGTGCACTCGGCTCGGCACCAGATAGTCGCGGGCGCCTTCGGGCGTGGATTTGCCGAGCATCGGGGTTTCGATGTCGATGAAGCCGTGCGCGTCCAGAAACTTGCGCACCTCCATCGTGACGCGGTAGCGCAGCATCAGGTTTTTCTGCATCGCCGGGCGGCGCAGGTCGAGCACGCGGTGCGTGAGGCGCGTGGTCTCGGACAGGTTGTCGTCGTCCATCTGGAACGGCGGCGGCACCGACGGGTTCAGCACCTGCAGGTCGTGGCAGAGCACTTCGACCTTGCCGCTCGCCAGTTGCTCGTTCACGGTGCCTTCGGGCCGTGCGCGCACCAGGCCTTCGATGCGCACGCAGAACTCGCTGCGCACGTCTTCGGCCTGCGCGAACATCTCGGCGCGGTCCGGGTCGCAGACCACCTGCACATAGCCTTCGCGGTCGCGCAGATCGATGAAGATCACGCCGCCGTGATCGCGCCGGCGGTTCACCCAGCCGCACAGGGCCACGGTTTCGCCCAGCAGGGCTTCGGTGACGGATCCGCAGTAATGGGTACGCATCGGCATGATCATGGACTGTTCGTTCAGAGGAGCTTTTCGGGGTTGGCCGGCACCATGCTCGGTCGGATCGGTTCGGTTCGGCCGATCGGTCTAATTTTTCGGCGGCACGTGCCGCGCGCCCAACGGCAGGTCCGGCTGCCCAGTTCGCCATTCACCGATCGCGGGTCCGACCACGGTGTCGGCAAACGCGGGCGTATCCGGCAGCGTCACGCCGGTTGGCGATGTCATGTCAAGCTCGGGAGCCACGGCGGCAGCCAACGGCCGCTTCGACAGTTTGTCGCCGACCGTGGGCACCACGACACCCATCGACACGACGTACTTGAGCGCCTCGTCCACGCTCATGCGCAGTTCCATGCAGCTGCTCTTGGGCACCATCACGAAGTACCCGCCGGTTGGGTTCGGGGTGGTCGGCACATAGACGCTCAGGCAGTCGGAAGGCAGATGGTTGGCCGCGTCGCCGCCGGGCACCCCGGTCACGAAGCCGATCGTCCAGACGCCTTCCCGCGGCCATTCGAGCAGCACGGTGCGCCGGAATGCGGTGCCATTGTCGGAGAACAAGGTGTCCGAGACCTGCTGGACGCCCGAATAGATCGAGCGCACGATCGGGATGCGATGCAGCAATCCGTTCCAGCCCTGCACGAGCTTCTTGCCAACGAAGTTGCTGGCCGTGGCACCGATCACCAGCAGGATGCCGAGCGCAAGCAGCACGCCGAAGCCCGGCAGGTGAAAACCGAGCAGCTGATCGGGCCGCCACGACGGCGGCAGGATCAGCAGCGTCTGATCCAACGTGCCGACGATCCAGTCGAGCACCCAGAGCGTGACCACGGCCGGCACGGTGACGAGCAAACCCGTGAGCAACCATCGACGCAGCGCGTTCATCGGGCGGACGAAAAGGGCAGCGACATTCCGTGGCCGCGCGCCGGCGCGTCAGCCACCGGCAACGGGCGGCTTGCTGCTGGACGGGGCCGGTGCGGGCGCCGGTGCAGGCGATGCGGGGGGCGATTTGCCGTCGTTCTTGGTCTCGCTTTTCGAAGCCGGCTTGTCGTCGGATTTTGCGCTGGACGTGGAGTCCGGCTTGCCGGCATCGCCATTGGATTCGCTGCTCTTCGAGTCGCCCGCCTCGCTCTTTGCACCCGTGCCATCGGCTGTCTTGGGCTGGCTTTTGAAGTCGGTCGCATACCAGCCGGAGCCCTTCAGCTGAAAGCCAGCGGCCGTGACCTGTTTCTGAAACGTCGGCTCACCGCACGCTGGGCACTGGGTCAGCGGCGCTTCGGACATTTTTTGCAACACGTCTTTCGCGTGACCGCAGGAAGCACATTTGTACGCGTAGATGGGCATAACGAAACCGTCGTGGCGCACCCGCAGAAGGCACGCAGTTTGCAAAGCCTTCAATTATAGGTAGCGCGGCCCTTTTCAAGGGCCGCTGCTTACCAGCCGAGCTGCTGCAAGGCGGCGCAGCAGCGATGCATCAACCTTGATGCATCAGCTGGATCGCGGGGTGTCAGACACGTGGACCCGGCGCGGCGCCGAGGTGTTGCGGATTCCCTGCGGGCTCAGAGAGCCAAGCACCATCGCCAGCCCGGCGGTCAGCACGCCGGCCAGTTGCGCCGGAAACGCCGCGCCGAGCGAGGTATTCAGAAACAGCAGCCATACGGCAATGCCGCCGACGATCGCCGCGATCGCGCCTTGCGTGGTGGCGCGCCGCCAATACAGGCCGCAGACCAGCGGCACGAACGCGCCGACCAACGTCACCTGATAGGCACTAGAAACCAGTTCATAGATCGGGGTGCCCTGCATCCGGATCGCATAGGCAAGCACGCAGCCGGCCAGCACCAGCACCGTGATGCGCATGGTGCGCAGCTCGTTTGCGTCGTTGCCGCGTGGGCGGAACTGGCGCCAGATGTTTTCGGTAAACGTCACGCTGGGCGCAAGCAGGGTGGCCGATGCGGTCGACATCACGGCCGATATCAGCGCGCCGAAGAACAGCACCTGCATGAAAAACGGCATGTGTTCGAGCACCAGCGTCGGCAATATCTTTTGCGGATCGTCTTTGAGCAGCGCGGCCGCCTGCTGCGGCATGATGATCAACGCACTGACGACGAGGAACATCGGCACGAACGCGAACAGGATGTAGAAGATGCCGCCGAGCACCGGGCCCTTGACGGCCGCGCCTTCGCCGTGGGCCGACATCACGCGCTGAAACACATCCTGCTGCGGAATCGAGCCGAGCATCATCGTGATGGCCGCGGCAAAGAAAAAAACGATGTCGTGAAACTTCGGCTCCGGCCAAAACCGGAACAAATCGCGGCTGGTGGCCAGCGCGAGCACCTGGTCCGCTCCACCGGCCAGCTCCGCAGCGAAGTAAGCGAGGAGCCCCAGGCCCGCCACCAAAATCACCATCTGCACGAAGTCCGTGACCGCCACCGCCCACATGCCGCCGGCCAGCGTGTAGGCGAGGATGGTGAGCACGCCGATCGCCATGCCCAGCGGCATGCTGACCTCCCCGCCCGACAGCAGATGGAACACCAGTCCGAGCGCCGTGACTTGCGCCGACACCCACCCCAGATAACTGAGCAAGATCAGCAGCGCACAGACCACCTCCACCACCCGGCCGTACCGCTCGCGGTAGTAATCGGACAGCGTGAACAGTTGCATCCGATAGAGCCTGGCCGCAAAAAACAGCCCGACCAGAATCAAGCAACTGCCGGCTCCAAACGGGTCTTCGATGACGCTGCCCAATCCGCCTTCAACGAACTTGGCCGGAATCCCGAGCACCGTCTCGGAACCGAACCAGGTCGCGAACGTGGTCGTCACGATCATGACCAGCGGCAGGCTGCGGCCGGCCACGACGAAGTCGGCCGTGTTCTTGACGCGGCGCGCCGCGACCAACCCGATCGCAACCGTCACCGCGAGGTACAGAATAACGAGCGTCAACAACACGGTGCGGACCTCAAAGTCGCGGTGGGGGTCAGAACAGGCGAATGCGGATCACGAGCTGCAGCAACACCAGCCCGAGCGTGAAGCCGAACGCACCGTAGATCAGGCCTTGCAGCAGTCGATTGGTGCGCCGCTGCTCGACCAGCAGTTGTTCGAGCTTGTTCTGCATGTTTTTGCCGGCCGGCCGCTGCTTCAGAAAATCGTGCAGCAACAGCGGCAGCTCCGGGAACAGCTTCGCGTACTGCGGCGCATGCGCCTTCATTTCGTTGAACAGCTTCTTCGGGCCCACCTGCTCGTTCATCCATTTCTCGAGGAACGGTCGCGCCGTGGCCCAGAGATCGAGCTTCGGGTCCAGGTCGCGCCCGAGGCCCTCGATGTTGAGCAACGTTTTTTGCAGCAGCACGAGCTGCGGCTGGATCTCGACCTGGAACTGGCGCGAGATCTGGAACAGCCGCATCAAGATCAGCCCGAGCGAGATGTCCTCCAGCGGCCGGTCGAAGTACGGCTCGCAGACGGACCGGATCGCCGACTCGAGCTCGTCGACGCGCGTGCCGGCCGGCACCCAGCCCGACTCGATGTGCAATTCGGCCACGCGCTTGTAATTGCGCAGGAAGAACGCGGCGAAGTTCTGCGCCAGATATTCCTTGTCGGACTCGGTCAGCGTGCCGACGATGCCGAAATCCAGCGAGATCAGGCGGCCGAAGGAGTTCGGCTCCAGGCTCACCTGGATGTTGCCCGGGTGCATGTCGGCGTGAAAAAAGCCGTCGCGAAACACTTGGGTGAAAAACGTCGTGACGCCGTCGCGCGCCAGTTGCGCGAAATCGACACCGGCCTGACGCAGCCGTGCGCTCTGGTTGATCGGCACGCCGGTCATGCGCTCCATCACGAGCACGTCGGGCATGCACCAGTCCCAGAACATCTCGGGGATCAGCACCAGATCAAGCCCTTCCATGTTGCGGCGCAGCTGCGCGGCGTTGGCGGCCTCGCGCACCAGGTCGAGCTCCTCGTGCAGGTACTTGTCGAACTCGGCCACCACCTCGGCCGGCTTCAGGCGCCTGGCCTCGCCCGACAGGCGGCCGATCCAACGCGCCAACATGCGCATCAGGCTCAGGTCCTTCTCAATGGCGACGCGCATGCCGGGACGCAGCACTTTGACGGCGACGTTGCGCTCGCGGCCGTCCTTTTTGCTGCGCAGTACCGCAAAGTGCACCTGCGCGATCGAAGCACTGGCCACTGGCTCGCGCTCGAAGCTCACGAAGATGTCGGTGATCGATTTGCGAAACGATCGCTCGATGGTGGCGATCGCCACCTCGGACGGAAACGGCGGCACGCGGTCCTGCAGCCGGGTCAGCTCCTCAGCGATGTCGGGCGGCAGCAGGTCACGCCGGGTCGACAACACCTGGCCGAACTTGACGAAGATCGGCCCCAGGTATTCCAACGCTTCCCGCAGGCGCTGGCCGCGCGGCGCGCGCAGATCCCGCCCGACCGAGATCAGGCGCGAAAAGCGCGTCAGCCACGGGTTTTGGAAGCTGGACAACACCAGCTCGTCGAGCCCAAAGCGCAGCGCGATCCACACGATGTGGAAGCCGCGCGCAAGCCGGCTCATCTGGGCGGCGGTGTGGTCGGGTCGCGGCGGCCGCTGTTGCTGCTGCTGCTGTCATCGTCGCCGGTTGCACGACGGCTGCCGACGAAGCCGCGCAGGCCTTGCGCCACGCGCCGCGCCGCGTCGGCCAGCGCGTGCGCAGGCGCATCGCCGATCACGCGCGACAGGTCTTCCTCGAGGTCCCAACGCACGTGGTCGACCAGCCAATTGATCTCGGCCGCGAGCTGCACATCGCCCTGAATGCGCACCGCGGGCTTGTCACCGCGTGCGGTCGTGCGGGCCAGGTCGAGTGGCGAGGACTGGGTGAGCGTCAACACCAGGTCCGGCCGCGCGCCGGCTTCGGCCACATCGAGCAACCCAGCCGCCGTGGCCACCAGATGGATCTCGAAGTTGCGCCACTTGGTCAGCACCACACTGCCTTTGTGTCGGCGGATGCGCTCCTGCGCCTCCGGCTCCTGCTGCAGCACGTGATTGAGCAGCAACACGAGCCGCTGCTGGACTTCGCCGATCAGCCAGGTCGGCGCCTGCGCAAGCCCGCGCAAGCGGCTCATGAGCTGATCGGCAAGCGAAGGAGAAGACGGGGAATTTGCCATGGGACAGCGGCTGCCTCTGAAAAACGAAAAGCGTGGGATGGAGAAAGCGGTGAATGGGGAGAGTGCGAACGATAACGTGTTCGGCAGCTAGCAAAAATCACGCCGCCGTCGTCCCCGCCGATGAGGGCGGTGAACGCACGGCGGCGCGTTTTGCCGAAGGGGCGGAACGGTTACTGCAGTGCCTGCACCCCGGCAACCAGCCAGCCGCTTGAGCCGTTTTTCGGCTTGGTCATGTTCCAGACTTCGCGGAACGGATGCGGGCCGGCGACGTCGTCTTCGCGGATCATGCCGGTGAATTCGATGCTGGCCATGTAATCGTTGCCCAGGTCTTCGATGCCGAGCAGTTCGGCGTCCAGTGTGACGACTTCGGTCTTGTTGGACCGCGCACCGATGTGGCTGTCGCGCTCGGCGAGTTGCGTGCGGATCTCACTCAGCATCTCATCGGTCATCATTGCGCGCAGCGCGGACAGGTCCGAGCGGTCCCAGGCCGACTGCATGGTCACGAAGTTGCCTTTGGCCGCAGTGACGAACGCCTACGCTGTCGAAGTCCGGCGGGATGTCCCAGGTGCTTTGCTGGCCGCGCAGCGCCGAGCCGATCATGCTGCCGCCCGCCGCGGCGCCGCCCAACCCGCCCATGCCGCCAGCGCTGACCGAACCGGTGTCCGAAGAGCGGTACGTCGCATTCGTGGAGATCTGCTGCGGCGCTGGCTGGTTGTTGCCGCCAGCCTGTGCGCCTTGAAAGGCGTAGGGACTCGCACCCGCACCGTTGCCGCCGTTCTCACGCGAGCGTTTGAACCAGCGATAGGCGGCGATGCCGGCAAACGCGAGCAGCGCCAGCATCAGGATCTGACCGAAGCCTTCGCCCAGCCCGAGCGAGTGAGCCAGCCATGCAAGACCCAGGCCCGCGGCCAAGCCGCCGAGCATCGCACCCCAGGGCTTCTTCGGCGCGGCGGTGGCCGCATTGTTGCCCGATTGCTGCGCGGGTTTGGCCGGCATGGCCTGGCGCTGCGTCACGTTGCTCGACTGCTTGCCGAACGAGCGGCCACCGCCGAAGCGGGCAGCCTCGACGTTCAGACTGGCCAGCGTCATGAACAGCGCCAACAAAATAGACCAGATCTTCATTGTTTCGTCTCCTTCAAAAGGTAAAAACCGCGCCATCCGGTAAATGGGCAGCGCAGCGCAGCTGTCACCTGCGCGTCAACACCGGATTCCAACATGCAACGCCACCACCCCGCCCGTCAGGTTGTGGATGTCCACATGTCCGAAGCCAGCATTCTTGATCATCTGCTTCAACGCATGCTGGCCCGGATGCATCCGGATCGATTCGGCCAGATAGCGGTAGCTGGCCGCGTCGCCCGCCACCGCCTGGCCAAGCCGCGGCAGCACGTTGAACGAATACCAGTCGTAGGCCTTTCGCAGCGGCTTGGCAACTTTGGAGAACTCGAGCACCAGCAGCTTGCCGCCGGGCTTCAACACGCGGCACATCTCGGCCAGCGCGGCTTCCTTGTGCGTCACGTTGCGCAGGCCGAACGCGACGCCGATCCGGTCGAAATGCGCATCGGGAAACGGCAGCTTCTCCGCATCGCACACGACCGTCGGCAGCGCGATGCCCGCATCGAGCAGGCGGTCGCGGCCGGTGCGCAGCATCGCTTCGTTGATGTCGGTCAGCACGACTTCGCCGCTCGCGCCGACCTTCTTGGCGAATGCCTGGGCGAGGTCGCCGGTGCCACCTGCGACGTCGAGCACGCGGTGGCCCTCGTGCAAATCGGCGACCAGCACCGTGTATGCCTTCCAGGCGCGGTGCAGGCCGAGCGACATCAGGTCGTTCATCACGTCGTAGCGAGGCGCGACCGAGTCGAACACGCCGCGCACGCGCGCCGACTTTTCGTGCTCGGGCACGTCTTCGAAACCGAAATGGGTGGTGGCCGACATGGGGGCAATGCTAAGCGCTGGGCTGCGGGTCGAACTCGGATCAGTGCGAATGACCGCAGGCGCCGCCGCCGGCTGCAACCATCGGCGCATCGCGATCCACGCCGGCGGCGGCCAACCGTTTCTCGTAATCCGACCACAGTCGGGCTTGCTGCGACCCCAGAAAATACAGATAGTCCCAGCTGAAGATGCCGGTGTCGTGCCCGTCGCTGAAGGTCGGCTGCACCGCGTAGTTTCCGATCGGCTCCAGAGCGAGCAACGCGACCTGGCGTTTGCCGGTCTGCAGCACCTCCTGCCCCGGGCCGTGGCCCATCACTTCGGCCGATGGCGAGTAGATGCGCATCAGCTCGAACGGGATGCGAAAGGACGCGCCGTCGGAGAACGCGACTTCGAGCACCTTTGCCTTGCTGTGCGCGGTGATCTGGGTGGGCGCCGGAGCGCCGGGTTGCAGGCCTGCCATGAGAGTCGATTCCGGAGTGCGTGGACGGGGCCGAACAGTTTCGCATCGAACGGTGCCGGCCCGAAGCGGCCGGGGCACTACCGCGTTGGCGTCAGTCGGACCAGGCGTCCGCGTGGGCCGTCTTCGAGCAGCCAGACAACGCCGTCGGCCCGCTCGCCCACCGCGCGGATGCGGGCGGCCATCGGATAGCGAGCGGCCTCGCGTGCGATGTCGCCGTCAATGGCCACCCGCACCAGCGCGCGGCTCGACAGGCCCGGCAGCAGCGCACTGCCTTGCCAGCCTGGATATCGATCACCGCGCACAAACGTCAGACCGCCTGGCGAGATCACCGGATTCCACCAAGTGGCCGGCGCTTGAAACTCGGGCCGGGTCGGGTGGTCGGGGATGTCCGAGCCGTCGTAGTTGTCGCCGTTGGAAACCACCGGCCAGCCGTAATTGGCGCCGCGCACTTCGCGGTTCAGCTCATCGCCGCCGCGCGGGCCCATCTCGCTGGTCCACAGTTGCCCGTTCGCATCGAACGCGATCCCGAGCAGGTTGCGGTGGCCCCAGCTCCAGATTTGCGCGGCCACACCACCGCGCCCGGCGAATGGATTGTCGGGCGGCACCGACCCGTCGGGCAGCAGCCGCAAAGTGGCGCCGAGGTTGTTGGACAAGTCCTGCGCGGGGTCTTTCTTTTGGCGCTCGCCGGACGTGATCCATAAATATTTCCCATCGGGCGAGAACGCGATTCGGTGGCTGTAATGCCCACGGCCCGTCACTTTCGGCACCTGGCGCCAGACGGTCTGCAGGTCTTCCAGCCGCAGGCCTTGCGCGTCGTCGACCAGCCGCGCACGGGCGACCACGGCGCCGCGCGTGCCGGACGAGCCCGGCTCCACCCAGCTCAGATAAATGCGTCGGCTGCTGGCGAAATCGGGCGCCACCACCACGTCGCCCAGCCCACCTTGCCCGCCGAAGTCGACCGCCGGCACATCGCCCACCGGACGAACCGTGTCGCTGCCCTCGGTCCAGAGTTTGAGCACGCCGCGTTGCTCGGTGATCAGCGCGCTCGGGCTGTCGGGCAGAAACGCAATTGCCCATGGGCCATCGAATTCGGCCACCGGCGTCGCTTCGAACGGCAGTGGGGCCTCGGGTGGCTGCGGCGTCGACCGCATCGATCGGGGCGCCGGCCGACCCGCCGCAACCGGCGTGGCCGCAACCGAGCCGATGGCCGACTGGGCCGCCGACCCCGCGCAAGCCGCAAGCGCCAACGCAGGAATAAGCAACAAACAAAGCCGCATGGACAACGGTTCCTCCTCGTCAGGCGGTGCCGCGCAGCGCCCTACCAAATGCCAACGATCATCCAGACCGCCATCGCGATCATCATCAGATTCTCGGTCAGCGACACGAAGCCGAGCGGCACGTTGCTCGAGCCGCCCACACACGCGCATTTCAACTCGCGCTTGTCAACATACACCGCCTTGTACACCGAGAACGCCCCCACCGTGCCGATGAAGCCGGCCACCGGCACCGACAACCAAGTCAGCGCGCCCGCGATCATCAGCACCCCGGCCAGCAGTTCCGCAAACGGATAAACGTAGGCATACGGCACCCATCTGCGCGCCAGCAGGTCGTAGCCCAGGAACATGGTGGAAAACTTCTCCACGTCCTGCAGCTTCAGCAGCGCCAGGATGCACATCGACATCGCGACGAACCAGCGCAGCGTGGTCGCGGTCAGCAACGTGCCGAGCGTGGCCCAGCTCACGGCCAACGCGATCAGTGCCGCCACGACGAACACCGCGATCACCGGCTGATAAGACGTCGCATCCGGGTCCTTTACGGCGAGCCCGAAGTGCTTTCGCAGATCGTCGTAGCCGCCGACGCGCTCGCCACCGATGAACGTCTGCGGCGTGGTCTTCACCTGGTGCTCGGCCTTGAACGCATCCTGCTCTGCGCGTGTGGTCAGCAGGTGATCATCAACCGAGAAGCCCTTGCGCCGAAGCAGCCAGCGCGACTTCAGGCCGAACGGGCAGATGTGCTCGGGCGTGACCATGCGCCAAAGGATCGCAGTCCTGCTCGCCGCGGCGGCGCGGTTTGTCGAAGGCTCGCTCGCAGGCGTTGGCGCGTTGCCGGCATCGAAGGTGGGTGAAGTCATCGTTTGCTCCGTGAAAAATGTGTGTTGAGAAATTCTGCACCTTCCCATCATGGAAAGGTCAAGCGCTGCGCATCGCAGGTCCAGCGCCGCCGGCCTGGGCGAGGGGTGACGCATCGCCACCTGCTGCAGCGCCTGGCAGCCGGATCGTGAAACTGGTGCGCCCGTTGACAGACCGTGCCTGCACCGAGCCGCCCTGCGCTTCGACAATCGAGCGCACGATCGCCAGACCGAGTCCAGCGTCCTCGCCGCTGCGGCTGCGGGCCGGGTCAACCCGGCAGAAGCGGTCGAACAGGCGCGCGCGATGTTCGGGTGCGATGTCCGGCCCCGGGTTTTCAACGTCGATCCGCACCTCATCGCTGGTTCTGCCGAGTCGCACCATAAGCTGGCCGCCAGCCGTCACGTGGCCCAGCCGCATCCGTCGATCGAACCGGACATGCGCGGCTATGGAACGCGCGCGCTGCGATCGGTTGCGTCGGACCATCGAAAACCAGCCAGGCAACCACGCCAGATCGTGACCATTCGAGTCCGCCGACACCGGGCGCGCTGGCGCCGGCGGCTTCGGGAACCAAACTTGCCTTGCTCCCGGTTCCAACCACCAGCAGGAGAATTCGAATGCAGCAACAGCAACGCGACATGGACTGCCTGCAGGCGTGCAACGATTGCGCGACCGCCTGCAACGTCTGCGCATCGTCGTGCCTGCAGGAAGACGACGTCAAGATGATGGCACGCTGTATTGCGCTCGACATGGATTGCGCGGCGGCGTGCCAGTTGGCAGCCGCGGCGATCGCCAGAGCGAGCGAGCACGCCTCGACTGTCTGCAAGATGTGCGCTGAGTTGTGCAAAGCGTGTGGCGATGAGTGTGGCCAGCACGACATGGACCACTGCAAGCGGTGCGCCGAGGCCTGCCGGCGGTGCGAGCAGGCCTGTCGCGACATGTCGACGGCCGGCGCATCGATCTAACGTTCGGCAGGACTTCAGGTACGGCGTGGCTCCTGGCAGTTCGATTCCGAGAACAGCCACTGTCCGATCTTCGTCCATCGCCCGCACACCTCCAGCACCACGAGGGGGCGCGTGGCAGAGACTTCACAAGCCTATTGCAGAGCCCTTGCGGTGTTATGCAGCGGCAGCGTACGACGGCATTCGTCGGTCAGCGCATGTTGCTCACCATCCCGCCCATGCCCTTCATCATTGCACCGCCCATCATGCCGAAGTGCATGAAAACCACCGCCAGCATGACGACCAGTGCGGCAGCGTCGACGGCCCCAGTACCATGAGGGCGACCTTCGAAAACGAACCCCGTTTTTGCTCGTTGACAAGCCACTCCTGTGTCAGCAATCTGCGACGGGTCAACCGTGCAGGGGCTTTCCGCCGATGATTAAGAGATGTCGCTTTGCTTGCGCCGAAGACCACGACCAGAGCGTCCGCGAGAACGACGAGATGCTCATTCGTTCCTGGAACCAAGCTCGCAATCCAGCCACTTCCTGAGCGGATCGACAACGTGCGTTGGATTGGCGGCAGGCACAGGGTGAAGCCGATCTCGCCTCAAAGCTCATCCCTTCAGTCCCAACGCACCGAGCATCTGCTCGCGCTGCTTCTTCATCTGCTCCTGCATCTGCAAAAACAACTGCGTCGACTGTTCCACGTGGTGCCCCATCATCCCCTGCGCGAGCGGCGACTGCACCTGCATGAAGCGCGCCCAGGTCTCCGGCGTGACGGCCTTCGACTGCTCACCGAGCCGCGACTGAATGTCGATGAACGCCTGCATGTTGCGCTCCAGGTAAGGCCCCAGAAAGCTCTGCATCGCGTTGCCGTAGAAGCGGATCACGCTGGACAGCACGCCCACGGTGAAAATCGGCTCGCCGCCCGCTTCCTCCTCCAGGATGATCTGCAGCAATACCGAACGGGTCAGGTCCTCCCCGGTCTTTACGTCGACCACTTGCAGTGGCACCATGTCCATCACAAGCTGCTTGACTTCGGTCAGCTTGATGTAGCTGGAGGTCTCGGTGTCGTAGAGCCGACGGTTCGGGTACTTTTTGATGACGCGGGCCGCAGGGGTGGCGGCGGTTTTATGGTCGGATGGCACGGGAGTGGAATTCCTGGCTTCATGTTGCAGTGCAGCACATTTTAGGAAACTGCGAATTTGGAGCCACTTCTGCGGCGCTGCCCCTGCAACATGCGCGGGCTTGGCGACTGCGCGCACGCGCTGGCGCGCTTCCCTCATGACTTGCGATCCGGCTGACTTTCGCTGCCGGGTGCTTGGGCGTATTCTTGCTGTTTGATCCACACAACCAGGAGACCCGCTTTCATGAATGCAGTCACGAAAAACGAAATCCAGCGCCTTGTATCGGCGGAAGAATGGCAGCTGCGCGTCGATCTCGCCGCCTGCTACCGGCTGGTCGCGCTGTACGGCTGGTCCGACCTGGTGTTCACCCACATCAGCGCGAAGCTGCCCGAATCGGTCAGCGGCGACCAGCACCAGTTCCTGATCAATCCGTACGGCCTGATGTTCGACGAGATCACGGCTTCCAGCCTGGTCAAGGTCGACATGCACTGCAACAAGCTGATCGAGTCACCCTATCCGGTGAACCCGGCCGGCTTCGTGATCCACAGCGCGGTGCACGAGGCGCGGCCCGATGCCGGCTGCGTGCTGCACACGCACACGCGGGCCGGCGTCGGCGTCAGCGCGCAGCAATGCGGCGTGCTGCCGATCAGCCAGCAGTCGGCGTTCGTGCTCGCGTCGCTCGCGTATCACACGTACGAGGGTGTCGCGTTCCGGGACGACGAGAAGCCACGCCTGCAGGCCGATCTCGGCGATGCGAACTTTCTGGTGCTGCGCAACCACGGCTTGCTGACGGTCGGGCGCAGCATCGCCGACGCGTTCCTGTCGATGTACACGTTCGAGAACACCTGTCGTATCCAGATCGATGCGCAGGCTGGCGGTGCGTTGACGCAGGTCGATCCGCGCATCGTCGCCGGCACACGCGAAGCAATGCGCGTGCAGACCGGTGGGATGGGCGGCTCGTTCGCCTGGCCAGCGTTGATCCGCAAGCTGGATCGGGTGGATCCGAGCTACAAAGACTGAAGCGAGATACGGTCCCCTGTCGCGGCGCAGCCTCCCCGCACCGCATCCGACGCATCCACCACGTCTCGACATCGGTCGGCTGTCGCGCGGTGACGCACGCTCAGTAAGTCTTGTACGGCAGGAACTTGCCCGACAACACCACATTCACACGGTCGCCTTTCGGGTCGGTCTGGCGCTGGATGTCCATGCTGAAATCGATTGCGCTCATGATGCCGTCGCCGAACTCCTCGTGGATCAGTTCCTTGATCGTGGCGCCGTAGACGCTGACAATCTCGTACCAGCGATAGATCAGCGGATCGGTCGGTACCTGCGTCGGCAGCGAGCCTTTGTACGGCACGATCTGCAACCACTTCTGCTCTTCTTCGGTCAGGCCGAAGACGTCGCCGAGCGTCTCGGCCTGCGCTGCGTCGAGCGTCATCTGGCCCAGGCAGGCGGCCGTCGTCCATTCTTTGGACAAGCCGACTTTCTTGGCCACGTCGGACCATTTCAGACCCTTGCTGACCTTGGTGCTGATGATTTTCTCGGTCACGTCCATGCGATTCATTGGCGACTCCAATTTGTTTGTTCAAGTGGTGGGTTGCAAACAGAGAAACGAACACAGGCTGCTGCAGCCGAATGCATTGCGCGCCGTGCGGATACAGGCGAGGACGCGCACTCAAGCCGAAGCACGGTTTGCAGATCACGCTTGCAACTCCCGTGCCAGTTGACCGGCTTTCGGGCGTCATCAATCGGTCGTCGATTCGGCCAATCCCCGATCGCCGATTCGGCAACCCGCCCCGGTTCCGCATGAGCGGTGCCAGGAGCAACGGCTCGACGCACACCCATCGATGAGGTGCTGCGTCTTGGCCACCGGCGCCGACAAGCCGTGACGATCGGCAGTCGCACAGACAAGCATTGCGGCCCCATGTCCGCGCGGCGCAACGACGGGTCTACGGATTCGAATGCTGCTGCCTTTGAACCTCGAAACGTCATGGCGAACGCACCAGGTCGTTGCAAAGACCAGCGGTATTTCCATGCCGTCCAACCGCCTTGGGCTTCCTCTTGCTCAATCGTCGATTGCTCGAAGCCCTACATCGGTTCGGGACGCGCGCCGATCGTTTATGGACCACATGGCCTTGCGTGTCCGGCCACCGAAGTCGCACACTCTGCTACGACAAAGTCTCCATCCGACCTGAGGAATCGATATGTCGCAAAACGTTGCCGAGTTTGTCTGGAAACGGTTGTCCGAATGGGGCTTGTCCCGCGTCTATGGTTATCCGGGTGACGGCGTGGGCGGCCTCGATGTGGCGCTGCAGAAGGCAGAGGACTTCATGGAGTACGTGCAGGTACGGCACGAAGAAATGGCGGCTTTCATGGCGTCGGCGCACGCCAAGTTCACGGGGCAGGTCGGCCTTTGCTATGCGACTTCGGGGCCCGGCGCCATTCACTTGCTGACGGGTCTGTACGACGCCAAGGCGGATCATGTGCCGGTGGTCGCGATCGTTGGTCAGCAGGCGCGCAGCGCGCTGGGCGCCAGCTATCAGCAGGAGGTGGACCTGCAGAACCTGTTCAAGGACGTCGCCTCCGAATATGTGATGACGGCTGTGGTGCCCGAGCAGGTGCGCACGGTGATCGATCGGGCGGTCCGTATCGCACAATCGAAGCGCGCCGTGACCTGCGTGATCCTGCCGAACGATCTGCAACTGGTCGATTACGTCGATCCGCCGATGGCGCATGGCGCGACGCACACCGGGGTGGGTTTTCCTGGCCCATCGCTGGTGCCCGAAGCCGCGTCGCTGCAGCGCGCCGCCGACATCCTGAACGCAGGCAAGCGCGTGGCGATGCTGGTCGGCGCGGGCGCGCTGCATGCGACCGACGAAGTAATGGCGGTGGCCGATCGGCTGAACGCCGGTGTGGCCAAGGCGCTGCTCGGCAAGGCCGTGCTGCCCGACGATCTGCCCTACGTCACCGGCTCGCTCGGGCTGCTCGGCACCAAACCGAGCTGGGACCTGATGCAGGAGTGCGACACGCTGCTGATGGTCGGCTCGGCGTTCCCCTACAGCGAGTTCCTGCCCAAGCCCGGCGACGCGCGCGGCGTGCAGATCGACATCGACGGCGCGAACGTGAGCCTGCGCTACCCGATGGAATATTCGCTGGTCGGCGACAGCAAGGAGACGCTGGCCGCCCTGCTGCCGCTGCTGAAGCAAAACGACAACGATGGCTGGCGGCGGCACATCGAGCGCCACGTCAAGACCTGGTGGAAGACACTCGAAGACCGCGCGATGGTGCCTGCGGAGCCGATCAATCCACAGCGCATCTTCTGGGAGCTGTCGCCGCTGCTGCCCGACGGCGTCATCATGACCGGCGACAGCGGCTCGGTCGCGAATTGGTTTGCGCGCGACATCAAGATGCGCCGGGGCATGATGGCTTCGTTGTCCGGCGGCCTGGCCTCGCTCGGCGCGGCCACACCATACGCGGTGGCTGCGAAGATGGCCTATCCGGACCGGCCGGTAATCGGCTTCATCGGCGACGGCGCGATGCAGATGAATGGCCTGAACGTGATGATCACGGTCGGCAAGTATTGGAAGCGATGGGCCGACCCGCGCTTCATCATCATGGTGCTGAACAACCAGGATCTGAACCAAGTGACCTGGGAGGAACGCGTTCAGCTCGGCGACGGCAAGACACCGCTGACGCAGACCATTCCCGATTTCCCGTATCACCGCTATGCCGAACTGGTCGGGCTGAAGGGCATCTTCTGCGACGACCCGGACAAAATCGCCGACGCATGGAAAGAAGCGCTGGCCGCCGACAGGCCCGTCATCATCGAGTTCAAGGCCGACCCGAACGTGCCGCCGCTGCCGCCGCACATCACGCTGAAGAACGCCAAGCACTTCGTGACGATGATGGCGGACGAGCCGGAACTCGGCAGCGTGATCGCCAACAGCACCAAGCAGTTGATCGCCAGCATCCTGCCGACGAAGGAGTAAGCCATGGCGCGCGTTTGCTGGAGCGGCGACTTGATGCGTCGCGGCCGATGGACAGTGCGATGGAACATTGCCGCGGCGGCTTTCCAAACAACGCGATGCGGACGCCGCTGGGGGCTTCGTCGCTGTCGATTGCCGTCAGCCTGCATGGAACCTGCGGTGCGCGGCAGGGCTCGCACTGCGTGCGCGACGTCGTCCATGACTACGACGGCTACAAGGATTTCCACGGGGGTTGCCGCTGGATGCGGCAAGGCGCGCTGCCCACAATGAATGGGCTTCGGTAAAGACCGGCGCACGCGGTTTCTGAGGCCAGCAACTGCGCTTCGCCATGCTCGACTATCACCACATGATCGGCGTCGAGTTGGTCTGCGAGATGCCGCGCGACGAGCCCGATTGCGTGGCGCTCGCCGACGAGCGTCGATCGGTACGGGCTGCGCTTTGCCAGGATCATTTACCGCTGGAGCGACAACGACAAGGCGCTGATCGCCCGCGCGCTCGAGCAGATGGGTCGCTCGATCGAAGCAATCGGTGCACACGACATCTTCGAACAGGACGACGACACCTGCCATCCGGGCGGCACGGTCCGCACCGGCAGCCCCCAGACAGCAGCGTCGTCGATGCCGACTGCCGCCGTTGGAACATTCCGAACCTTTGGGCCTGCGACGGGTCGGTGTTCCCGACGGTGGGCGGCGTGAATCCGGCGCCGACGATCCAGACGATTGCGCTGCGCACGGCCGCACGCATTGAGCAACTGGCAAGCCTCGGCGAGCTGTAGAGCGGATTCAACCAGCGCAGGGACTGCAACAAAGGAGACCGATCGTGTCGATGGAAACCGTGCTCGAAGCGCATGCCTTGATCGGCGAAGCGCCCACTTGGGTGGCCCATGAAGATGCGCTGTACTGGATCGACGTCAAAGCGCCTGCCCTGCACCGCTACTGCCCCGCCAGCAGAGCGACGCGCAGCTGGAAGGTCAGCAGCGACATCGGCGGTTTTGCGTTTTTGGCCAACGGCGACCCGGTGGTGGCTCTGCGCCACGGCATCCACCAACTCAACCGCGACACCGGAGCGCTGACGCTGCTGGCGCCAGCACCGTTCGACCCGAACCTGTTCCGCTTCAACGAAGCCGCCTGCGATGCGGCCGGTCGCTTCTGGGTCGGTGTGATGTTCGACCCCGTTGGCGGTCAGCCCGCGCCGCAATCCGGTCGTCTGCACAGCTTCACGCTGGACGGCGGATTGCGTGCGGAACCCGACGCAGCCGAACTGCACAACGGCATGGCATGGAGCGCGGATGGCCGCACGTTCTATTTGTCGCACAGCAACACCCGCGATATCTTTGCGTTCGATTACGAACCGACTGAGGGTGGCCTGTCAAGGCGCCGATTGTTCGCAACCATTCCGCCGGAGCTGGGCGTCCCGGACGGTGCGGCCATCGACACGGAAGGCGGCTACTGGTGTGCGCTGCACGGCGGCGGCAGGCTCCGGCGCTTCGCCGCCGACGGCAGCGTGGACCGGGACGTGGCGCTGCCTGCAAATCAGCCGACGATGTGCGCTTTCGCCGGCAAAGACTTGGACACGCTCTACATCACCAGTGCATCCGACCAGATGAGTGAGGAAGACAAGCGCAGGCAGCCGCAGGCGGGCAATCTGTTTCGACACGTCCCGAATGCACGAGGCATTCCGAGGCCGATCACGGTGCGTTGAGTGCGTTCGGTATTTCGGCTGCTCAACCCTCAGCGCTGCAGCCTGCAATCCCCATATGCGGTGCGTGAAAAAAGCCTGCGCACAGCAGCCCAAGATCGCTCAAACTCGCTTGCACCTTCGGCCGAGCGGCGAGTGAAGTTTGCGGTGGGTCCTACGCGCGAGCCGACGGATCGTTGATGCGCGCAATGCGCTGCTGCAGGGTGTCCTCGGTGCATGGCTGCGCCACGCGGTCCGGATCGCGGAAATTCCAGGCGTCTTCGGCGCCGTGCACTTTTTGCGCGGCGGTGTCGTGTGTGAACGGGAGCACGGGTGGGTGCATGGTCAAATCAGGCTCGGCGTTGGAAGGCGGCCAGTAGGCCGGCGGTGGCATGGCCATGCGGCATGACGAAGCACCCGGCCGCGCCGAAGCTTTGGCGTGCCGTGGCGGCCGTCGGGGTGTCGGGCAACAGACAAAAGCATTGCACGCCGGATGACCTTGCGGCCTGCACGGCCGCGCGCGCGTCTTCGATCAAATAGTCCGGCTCGTGCACATCCACATCGTGCGGCTCACCGTCGCCCAAGACGACGATCAGGCGGGTGGCAGCGAAATTTGTCCTCAGCCGATGCGTCGCATGACGCAGCGCGGCCCCCATCCGCGTCGACCACGCCGACTTGAGTCTGGCCATCCGATGCGCCGCGGCCGCATCCCAGCGTTCGCCGAAATCGAGCACGCGCTGCAGCGCCACCCGATGTCGGCCATTCGAGCAGAACCCGACCACGGCAACCCGCCAGCCGGCTGCCAACATGGCCGGGGCCAACTGGGCCGCCGCCCGCTTTTACACGACCAATGCGGATTTGGTGGAGCGCGTTCCATGGATCGGATCGGCACTGGAAGCCGATGTGTCCAGCAGCAGCATGGCTGCCGCAGATTGGGGTTGCTGTTGCCGCCGTCGATGGACCCGTACGTCCGGCACGTGTCGCTGCCGCCGGGACACCGCGCTTTGGACTGCGGCGTCCAGATCGATCGCGTCGCCGTCCCGCTCACGCCGACTCAGACCGCGCCTGTCGGCGGCAAACGCACGCAGCAAGGACACCAGTGCCGTGCTTGGATCGACACCGGGCTGCGTCGCTGCCCAGGATTGACAGGTCGCAGCCAGCCGATCCGGCGGTCCCACTCGGGGTACCGCCAGGTCGGTTCGGGCGGCGAAGCATCGGTTGTTGCTGCATCGCAAGCGTCCACGCCGTCCTGCGCGGGCGCAGCTTGTGGCATGCCACCTTTAGCCTGCTCGTCGCTGTGCCAGAGCCAGCGGTTGTCGTCCCGATAACTTGGCCCCGGCCGATGCAGGCGGGGATTGAAGCCGAGCCGCATCTGACCGATGTCATGGCCGAGTGCGAAAGCCATGTGGCGCAGGCGCAGCGGATCGGTCGACTCGTCGAGCGCCGGCAGGCTCGAGCCGATTGGCCAGAAGGTTGCGCGGCCTTTGCGCGACCGCGGCGCTGGCAAGCCGGCACCCGAGTTGGCCGATCGGACGCCGCCGCGTCACTTTGCGCTTCAATTCCGCTCGCGCAACCGCATCGTCAAGCCCACCGGCGTCATCGTGAACGACAGCTTCTCTTGCGCAGGCCTGCCATCGGGCGTGTCCACCGCCATGATGTCGAAGCGCGACAGCAGCGTTGCGATGGCCACCTTGATTTCCAGCAGCGCGAGGTAGCGGCCAGGGCAGATGCGCGGCCCGGCGCCGAACGGCATCGACACGCGCTTGGGCGAGTTGGCCTGGGCGGCTGGCGTTGAGAATTCGCCCGCATCGGCCAACCAACGGTTGGGCTGGAAGTCGGCGGCATCCGGCATGAGCTGCTCGCTCACTCCGTCGTGCCGCATCAGCGAAATCACGATGGTGCCAGCCGGCACCTGCACCTCCCCTACTGCGATCGACAGTTCGGTGCGCAGCGGCAACAGCGGGGCCACGGGCTTGAGGCGCATCGTCTCGTGCGCACAAGCCTCGACGAAATCAAGTTGTGCGATCTGCTGGAGCGTGGGCGGCGCGTTGCGGTCCACGATCACGCGGCGCACCTCCTCGGTCGCACGCTGCAGCACTTGCGGGTGGCGCCACAACAGGTCGAGCATCCACGCGATCGTGTTGGCCGTCGTGTCCTCGCCCGCGAGCAGCATCGTGACGACGTTGCCGGCGACCTGCGCGTCGTCGATGCCGCTGTCCGGCTGGTCGGCGGCGGCGATCATCGCTTCGAGCAGGTTGTCCGGGCGCTCGCGCCGCGCGGGATCGGCCTGCAGTCGCGCGCGGGCTTCTTCGACGAAGCGGTCGACGGCGGCTTTCACCGCCAGCACGCTGCGCTCCAGTTCAAGAACCTCACGGCTGCGCCACCAGCGCCAAGTCGGTATCGGCGCGAGAATGCGGTGCGTGAGCGCCGGGAAGATGCGGTCCAGATGCTGCTGGATCAGGTCGTCGTTCGATTCGAGCGTGTTGACCTGCGCGCCGAACGCGAGGCCGGCGATGGTGTCCACGGTATAGCGCATCAGGTCGGACTGCAGATCGATCGCTGCACCTGTCTGAGCGGCCTTCATCCAGCGGTTCGCCAGCCGCTCGGCGACCTGCTGCAGCGACGGGTAGTAGCGCTTCACATGCGCCGGATCGAACCCGGCCATCACCATGCGCCGCTGGCGCCGCCAGACGTCGCCGTTCGAGCCGAAGATGCCCGGTGGCAGGCCGAGTTCGGTCCAGACCTGACTCAGCCGCGGCGTGCGGTGAAACACGTCGGGGCGATTGCGCAGCACGCTGGCAATCACCTCATGATCGGCCACCACCAGCACCGGCCCGGCGAGCCAGAGCTTGTAGTACGGACCGTACTCGCGGCACCAATGTTCCAGCTGCAAATGAAAGCCGGACGGCTTGAACTGCAGCCGGTTGCCGATCACCGGCCAACGGCGTGGCCCGGGCAGGTCGTGCCAAGCGCGCAATGGCTTACCGGGCGCCACCGTGGCGCCGGCTTCCACCGCGACGGGTTTGTCGAGCAGGGCCGACATGGCGATCACACCCTTTCCGCAACCCAGCCGCGCACCGATTCGAGCGCGGCTGTCAACCCGGCCGCGTCGGTGCCGCCAGCCATCGCCAGGTCGGGCTTGCCGCCGCCTTTGCCACCAACCTGATTCGCGACGAAGTTGACGAGGTCACCGGCCTTCAATTTGCCCATGCTGTCCTTCGTGACGCCGGCCGCAAGCTGCACGCGGCCCCCTTCGACGCTGGCCAGCACGATCGCGGCGGTCTTCAACTTGCCTTTCAACTTGTCCATCGTGTCGCGCAGCACCTTGGCATCGGCGCCGGGCAGTGCGGCGGCCAGCACCTTGATGCCGCCCACGTCGATCGCCTGCGAGGTCAACTCGTCGCCCTGGGACGAGGCGAGCTTGCCTTTGAGCGCGGCGATCTCCTTTTCGAGCTGGCGCTGCTGATCCAGCAATGCGCCGACGCGCGCCGGCAATTCGGCCGGCGTCACGCGCAAGGTGCCGGCAACGCTGCCGAGTGTGTCGTCCATCTTCTGCACGTAGCTCAGTGCATTGGCACCGGTGACGGCTTCGATGCGGCGCACCCCCGCAGCGACGCCGCCTTCGGATGTCACGGCGAAGAAGCCGATGTCCCCTGTGCGTGCGACGTGCGTGCCACCGCAAAGCTCACGGCTGGTACCGATGTCAAGCACGCGCACCGAGTCGCCGTACTTCTCGTCGAACAGCATCGTCGCGCCGGTCTGCTTGGCGGCTTCGATGTCCATCACGCGCGCATTGGTGGCGTGGTTGGTCAGGATCTCGGCGTTCACGCGGCGCTCGATCTCGCGGATCTGCTCGTGCGTCACGGGCGCGTTGTGCGTGAAGTCGAAGCGCGTCTTGTCGGCATCGACCAGGCTGCCCTTTTGCTGCACATGGTCGCCCAGCACCTCGCGCAGCGCCTTGTGCATGATGTGCGTGACGCTGTGGTTGCGCATCGTCGCGGCACGCGCCAAGGTGTCGACTTTCGCGGTCACGCTGTCGCCGACCTTCACGGCGCCGCGGCCGATCACGCCGTGGTGGCCGAACACGTCGGCGCGGATCTTTTGTGTGTCGTCGACCTGAAACAGCCCGCCGCTGGTTTCCAATTCGCCGCGGTCGCCAACCTGGCCACCGGACTCGGCATAGAACGGGGTCGATTCGAGCACCACCACGCCGTTTTGACCAGCACTTAGCTGCTGGAGACGCTCGTCCCGCCTTCATACAGCGCTACGATTTTTGTAGTCGCTTCGAGCGCTTCATAACCGACAAACTGATTGCCCGCACCCGCGTATTCGAGCGCGCGGTCCATCTTGAACTTGCCGGCAGCGCGGCCCGCGGCCTTTTGCTTGTCCATCGCGGCGTGGAAGCCCGCTTCGTCGACTTCGACCCCCCGCTCGCGGCACACGTCGGCCGACAAGTCGAGCGGGAAGCCGTAGGTGTCGTGCAGCTTGAACGCCACGTCGCCGGGCAGCACTTTTGCATCGCCCGCCAGCGCCGCGTCCAAAATTTCCATGCCGTTCTCGAGCGTCTCGAAAAACCGTTCTTCCTCCGCCTTCAACACCTCGGCGATGCGCTTGCCCTGCTTCGCGAGATTCGGATACGCCTCGCCCATCAGCGCAACCAGATCGGGCACGAGCTTGTAGAAGAACGGCGTCTTCTTGCCGAGCTTGTAGCCGTGCCGGATCGCGCGGCGGATGATTCGGCGCTGGACGTAGCCGCGGCCTTCGTTGCTCGGGATCACGCCGTCGGCGACGAGGAACGCGGTCGCGCGGATGTGGTCGGCGATGACTTTGAGCGAGTCGTTGCTCAAGTCGGCTTCGCCGGTTTCACGCGCCGCTGCCTTGATCAGCGCATCGAACAGGTCGATCTGGTAATTGCTGTGCACGTGCTGCAGGATCGCAGCCAGCCGCTCCAGCCCCATGCCGGTGTCGACGCACGGCGCGGGCAGTTTTTTGACCGAGCCGTCCGGCTGCATGTCGAACTGCATGAACACGTGGTTCCAGATCTCGATGTAGCGGTCGCCGTCCTCATCGGGGCTGCCGGGCGGGCCGCCGGGGATCTCGGGGCCGTGGTCGTAGAAGATCTCGCTGCACGGGCCACAAGGGCCGGTGTCGGCCATCATCCAGAAGTTGTCGCTCGCGTATTTTTTGCCCTTGTTGTCGCCGATGCGCACAATGCGCTCGGGCGGCAGGCCGATGACCTTGTTCCAGATTTCGTAGGCCTCGTCGTCTTCGTGATAGACGGTGGCCCAGAGCTTGTCGGTCGGCAGCTTGTAGACCTTGCGTGAGCAGCTCCCAGCCCCACAGCAGCGACTCGCGCTTGAAGTAGTCGCCGAAGCTCCAGTTGCCGAGCATCTCGAAGAACGTGTGGTGCCGCGCGGTGTAGCCGACGTTTTCCAGGTCGTTGTGCTTGCCGCCGGCGCGCAAACAGGCCTGCACCGAGGCGGCGCGCACGTAAGGGCGCTTGTCCTGCCCAGGAAGACGTCCTTGAACTGGACCATGCCGGAGTTGGTGAACATCAGCGTCGGGTCGTTGCCCGGCACGAGCGAGCTCGACGGCACCACCGTGTGGCCCTTGGACGCGAAGAAGTCGAGGAAGGTCTGGCGGATGTCGGCGACGGTGTAGGGAGTGGTCTGTGAAGTCATGAATAGCCTGAATGGAATAAGTCAGCCGAGCACCTGAAAGCGCAATCCAGCGAAGCGCTTGAAGTCGCGATCGAATGTTCCGATCTCGGCGTTGTGTTCGATTGCGAGTGCCGCCAGGTGCGCATCGTTTGTAAGGTTGCCGGCCGTGCCTGCTGCAACCAGAAGCCGGCCCAGAATGCCTGCATGTCGCTCGCCCGGATGAACGATCTGCACACGTGGGTGGCTCAGCCACTCGTCCACGACCGACAGCGCCGTGGTTGTCGGAAGCGGCGTGGTCAGCACGCGTGGATGGGTGGCTACACGAAGGAAGCCGATCAACGCGCCCCAGGCCAGCCCCACACCGCGCGTGTCGTCCAGCGACTTCTGCATCCAGTCGTGCGACGTGCCGTGGTAGGGGCTCACCGCATCCACGGTATAGACCAGCACGTTCGTGTCGGGCAGCCGCATTTCATGCGCCTCGCTTCATCTTTGCGATGATTTCCTCATCTTCCAGGTCCGCAGCGAGTCGGTTCAAGCTGTGCGCCTCGACAAGCAGCGGCCCCATATCGAACGTGCGCTGTTTGAAGGGCGGAATCTCGGCCGCTTGAACCGCCCTGGACGGCGCCGACATCGGCACCAGCTTCGCCACCGGCTTGTTGTGCCGCGTGATGATGACCACTTCACCCGCTTCGGCCCGCGCGACGTATTCGCTCAGACGGGTTTTTGCGTCGAACAAGCCGACGGTGGCGATTGCAGCAGCCATTTGCGCTCTCCGAATCGATAATTGGTTGAATCAACCAGATTTTACGATGGCGCCTCCATCCCGGTGGCAGCGCAGGTCATTCGCCCGACAACCGCCTCAGTGTCTCAATGTCGACGATCTCGATCGTCCCGCGCCCCATTCGCAGCGATCCGTCGCGGCTGAGCTGCCGCAGCAGCCGATTCACCGTCTGCCGCGTCAGCCCGAGCATCTGGCCGAGCTGCTCTTGCGGCACACGGACTTCGCGCCGTGTGCGCTCGGGCGACTGGCCCCAACCATCGGAGAGCGCGAGCAGGCGCCGTGCCAGCCGCTGCTGCGGCGTCAACAACGTCGTTTCCTCGATCGCTGCGAACGCGGCGCGCAGCTTGTGCGTCAAGAGCAAGCCGAGCGCATGCCAGTGCGCGGGCGTCGCTTCGAGCAGCGCGAGCAACTGAGCGCGCGGCACCTGCAGCAGCGTGGTCGGCGCGCTGGCCTGGACGTCGTGCGACACCGGCGCACCGTCAAACAGCGCGATCTCGCCGAACCACTGCGGCGGCTCGGCAATTGCAAGCATCGCCTGCCGGCCATCGGCGGATGTCGTCGTGACACGCAGGCAGCCGGCCACCACGCAGTACAGACCGTCGACCGCATCGCCCTGGCGCAGCAGGCTGGCACCGCGGGCGACGCTCAGCACACGGGCTGCATCCAGCAACTGAATTTGCAGCGCGACCGGAATGTCTCGAAACCAGACGCCCGAGCGCACCACCGGGCCGAAGCGGCGCACGTCGGCCCGGGCGGGCCGAGCAGCGGGCGGGTCGCTGGGTGGTTCGAGAGGCGAGTCGGCGGGCGTGGTCATGTTTTGGCGTTGTGTCGGCCGCCCGACAGTGGCGGACGGTGCGGCCCGCACACAATGACACATTGGCCGAAGCGGCTGCAATCCCCTTCAAGCCGCCACCGAAGCGACGCCTTCTCAGCCGGAGAAAGACACCCCTCATGGAAACCACCGAAACCCGCGCCACGCAGGTGCCGCAGCCGCCGCAAAAACCGATCGTCGGCAACCTGACCGAGATCGATTCGGACCGGCCGATCCAGAGCATGATGCGGCTCGCGCGCCAGTACGGGCCGTTCTACAAACTCAACTTGGTCGGGCGCGATGTGCACGTGGCGAGCTCGCAGGCGCTGGTCGATGAGCTGTGCGACGAGACGCGCTTCAACAAGCGCATCCACGCGCCCGTTGAAGGAAATCCGCGCGTTCGCGGGCGACGGCCTGTTCACCGCCTACAACAGCGAGCCGAACTGGGGCAAGGCGCATCGGCTGCTGATGCCCGCGTTCGGGCCGGTCGGCGTGCGTTCGCATGTTCGACCGCATGGTCGACATCGCCGACCAGTTGTTCGTGAAGCTGGGAGCGCCTGGGCAGCGGCGCCGTGATCGACGTGGCCGACAACATGACGCGCTTGACGCTCGACACGATCGCGCTGTGCGCGTTCGACTACCGCTTCAACAGTTTTTATCAAAACGAGATGCACCCGTTCGTCGCCGCGATGGTCGATGCGCTCGACGAGGCCGGCGCAGCGCGGACGCCGGCCGAACATGCTGTCGAACATGATGCTGGTCACCAAACGCCGCTACGAGGCGGACCAGCAGGTGCTCGCAAAAGTAGCCGAGCAACTGATCGTCGAGCGACGCGCCGACCCGCGCGGCAACAAAAAGAATGATCTGCTGAACGTGATGTTGAACGGCGTCGACCCGGTCACGGGCGAGAAGCTGTCGGACGAGAACATCCGCTGTCAGATGGTCACGTTCCTGATCGCGGGCCATGAGACCACCAGCGGCCTGCTGTCGTTCGTGGTGCATCTGCTGCTGGCCAACCCCGACGTGATGCGCAGAGCCCGCACATTGGTCGACGAGGTGATGGGCCGCGAGACGCCGACGCTTGATCACCTGGCCAAGCTGCGCTATCTCGAGCAAATCCTGATGGAGTCGCTGCGCCTGTGGCCGACCGCGCCCGCGTTCGGCGTGAAGCCGATCAAGGACACCGTGCTGGGCGGCCGCTACCCGCTGACCACCAAAGACACCGTGCTGGTGCTGGAGCCGATGCTGCACCGCGACCCGGCCGTGTGGGGTGAGGATGCGGAAGCCTTCCGCCCGGAACGCTTCGCGCAGGAAGAAGCAGAGAAACTGCCGCCGAACGCCTGGAAGCCGTTCGGCAACGGTGCGCGTGCGTGCATCGGCAGAACGTTTGCGATGCAGGAAGCGCAGCTCGTGCTGGCGATGCTGCTGCAACGGTTCGACATCGTGCTGGACGACCCGGGCTACGTGCTCGAAGTGGCCGAGACGCTGACGCTGAAGCCGGAAGGCTTGATGATCCGGGCCAAGCTGCGCGGCGAAGGCGGCTTTGCGATGCGCGGGCCGATTGCCACGCCCGCGCAGAAGCTCACGCAAGCACCCGCAGCCGGCGATCAGGTTGCCGCAGCCGACGCCGCCCCTCTGATGGTCCTGTGGGGCAGCAACACCGGTTCGTGCGAGATGTTCGCGCGCCGCATCGGCAGCGACGCCGGGCGGCGCGGCTACAAGGCGACCGTCGGGCCGCTCGATCAGCACATCGATGCGCTGCGCCCGGAGGTGCCGGTGATCGTCGTCACCGCATCCTACGAAGGCCAGGCGCCGGACAACGCGAAACAGTTCTTGTCCTGGGTCGAAGGGTTGCCGGCCGATGCGCTCGACGGCGTGCGATATGCGGTGTTTGGGTGCGGCAACCGGCAGTGGGCGCGCACCTACCAGGCGGTGCCCAAGCGCGTCGATGCGGCGCTCGCGGCCGCCGGCGCCAAGCGCTTCCGTGAGCGAGGTGAGGCAGACGCGGGCGGCGACTTCTTCGGCGCGTTCGACAGCTGGTACCAGGACCTTTGGGCCGAGCTGGATCAGACGCTCGGCCGCGAGCCGGTCGAGCGCGCAGCGGCCGGGCCGACGCTTGAAGTCGAGCTGGTGCGTGCGGGCCGCGAGCGCGCGCTGCAGCTCGGCGAACTGGAGTTGGGCACGGTCGTCGAGAACCGCGAACTGGTCGATCTGTCCGCCCCAGGCGCACGTTCCAAACGCCATCTGCAGATCGCGCTGCCGGCCGGCATGAGCTATCGCTGCGGCGACTATCTGGCGGTGCTGCCGCGCAACCCGCCCGCCAACGTGGAGCGCGCGCTGCGCCGCTTCGCGCTGGCCGGCGACAGCCAGATCGTGATCCACAAGCAGCCCGGCGCGCCGAGCCCGATCCCGGCCGGCTATCCGATGGCCGCGTTCGATGTGCTGTCCGGCTATGTCGAGTTGGCCCAGCCGGCCACGCGCAGCCAGGTTGCCGAACTGGCGCTGGCCGCACGCTGCCCACCCGAGCGCATCGAGCTGGAGCGGCTCGGCAGCCTCAATGCCTACGAAGCCGACGTGCTGCAGCACCGCGTCAGTGTGCTCGATCTGCTGGAGCGCATGCAGTCGTGCGACGTACCGCTCGCGCGTTTCCTGACCATGCTGCCTGGCTTGCGCGCGCGCCAGTATTCGATTTCTTCATCGCCGCTGGCCGACCCGGATCAGGCCAGCTTGACGATTGCCGTGGTCGATGCGCCGGCGCTGGCTGGGCGCGGCCACTACCTGGGTGTCGCCTCGAGCCACCTGGCGCAGATGCAGCCCGGGGACCGTGTATCGGTTGCCGTGCGGCCATCGCAGTCGGGTTTTCATCCGCCGTCCGATCCGGCGGTGCCGATGGTGCTGGTCTGTGCGGGCACCGGCGTGGCGCCGTTCCGTGGATTCCTGCAGGACCGCGCGCTGCAGAAGGCGTCCGGGCGTGAGGTCGCCAAGAGCCTGCTGTTCTTTGGCATCGACAATCCGAACGTCGACTATCTGTACCGCGAACGGTTCGAAGAATGGCAGCGCGAAGGCGTGGTCGATGTGCGCCTGGCCTGCTCGAAGAAGCCGCTGTCCGATGGTATCGAATTCGTGCAGCATCGCGTCTGGCAAGACCGGGCCGATCTGCGGGCCATGTTCCAGGCGGGCGCACAGTTCTTCGTCTGCGGCGACGGCAAGCACATGGCGCCTGCGGTGCGGGATACCTTCACCCGCATCTACCGCGAAGCCAGCGGCGTCGATGACGCGACCGCCCAGCAATGGGCCGATCGGATGGAGCATGAGCATGGCCGCTATGTGTCCGACGTGTTCGCATGAAGCCAGAGACGGCAGCGGCGCTAGAATTCCGCTCGCAGTTCATCAGCGGGTGTAGTTCAATGGCAGAACGGCAGCTTCCCAAGCTTCATACGAGGGTTCGATTCCCTTCACCCGCTCCAGCGGTTCGCAAACCATTGATTTGCAAAGACAAATCATTGTTTTAGCCTCGCTCATACAGCGCACTCATACAAAGGGTGCGCGGTGGACAATCTTCAAAGGCGGTCGAGTGGCATCTACGTTGCTCGCTTGGTGTTGCCTGCCCGACTGCGGCAGTTCATCGGCAAGCGCGAGCTGAGTGCATCGACCGGCACGGCACAACTGGTTGTCGCAAAGCTGGTTGCGGCGGGGCCGCTTGCCGGGTGGAGACGACAACTTTTTGATCTTGATGGACGGGTGCGATCTGGCACAGCAATGGACCACGAAAGCATTCTTCGCATCGTCGATGCGCATCCCTTGCTTGCAAGCCGCGCAGCGCACTCGCCGCTGACACACTCAGCAGCGATGTTCGGGCTTGATCCCTTGGACGTGCTCAGGAAGGCATCCGAGAAGCGCCTGAAGCCGTTTTATCGCTTCAGTGGTGCTGACCTCCCCCAGAACCCGTACCAGTCGTTTTGAGGAACCCGCTGGGTTGACGGAGATTACTCCTGGGTCTGCAGCGGCGCCGGGACGGTGCCGCTGGTTGTTTGACGATGCTGAGCCGCGAACTTCGCTGGCGGCATCCGCCCGCAGCTGCTGTGCGGCCGCACCTTGTCGTAGTCGGTCCGCCAGCGCGCAATCTCGACGCGCGCCTCAACCACATCAGTGGTTAGTGCGCGATCAGGCAGTCGTCTCGTTTTGGTTCAGGAGTTTCAGCATGCAAAAGTTCGTCGCCTGTATCCGGATCAGCACCTAGCGTCAGGGTATCTCGGGGCTTGGGCTCGATGCCCGGCGTCGGGCGGTCGACAGCTATGTGCGCGGTCGTGGTGAGCTGCTGGACACGGTCGTTGAGGTCGAGTCGGGCCGCAAGGGTTCGAAGGGCCGGCCGGAGCTGGCCCGCGCATTGGCATTGTGCAAGACGACGGAGTCGGCACTGGTGATCGGCAAGCTCGATCGCTTGTCGCGTGATGTGCGCTTCTTTTTGGAAGTGATCGACGACAGCAAGATCGACATTCACTTTGCTGACTTCCCCGATGTGCGGCCGGCGTCGTCGGAGGGTCGGATGATCCTGGTCAGCATGGCCAACTTCGCCGAGTTAGAAGCGTGGCGGATCGGTGAGCGCACGAAGGCCGCGCTGGTTGCTGCAAAGGCTAGGGGCGTGAAGTTAGGCACGTCCGGCGCGGTGAATATACGACCCAACATCGAAGAACGCAGGGCAACAGCGAATATCGTCGCAGGCAAGCTGTCGGGCTTGTTCGCCGGGTT
The DNA here is from genome assembly GCA_963784295.1 of uncultured beta proteobacterium. Classification (GTDB taxonomy): domain Bacteria; phylum Pseudomonadota; class Gammaproteobacteria; order Burkholderiales; family Burkholderiaceae_C; genus JBBPYC01. The sequence goes on along the minus strand of CAWAQL010000021.1, from coordinate 7,452 downwards.
CAAAGCACGCGGCATGTCGCAGCGTCAGATGGTGGCCGAGCTGAACACGATCGACGTCAAGATGACTCGGGGTAGCGAGTGGCGTTTGTCTCAGGTGCAGCGGGTTTTGGCGCGCTTGCCGGCATAGGCGGTGCAGCTGAATCGGATTGAAGCCAAGCGCCGGAGCTGATCCTTGGATCTCACAGCGAATCAACCCAAAGGAGCCTGTTTTTTATGAAAAGCGCCAATCGTCAGTTGCTCTCCGCAATCGCAATCGCCGCCTGTGGCCTGATGACCGTCCCGGCCCAGGCCGCGGGAGCGTTCGACGGCCTCTACAAAAGCCCAATAACCCAAAACGGCTATATCTCCGTAAGTCAAAAAGGAAACCACATCATTGCAGCCATCTTTGATTATTTCCCTATCCCGCGCGGAGCATTGGTTCTCCCAACCAACCCACCTTTGCAATCCACGCAACTGAACACCTGGGACTTGCTGAGCGGCGAAGCCGATGGGCTGTATGTTCGCCTCACCGGCCTGACCACGCTGAATGCCTGTCAGTCTACGTTCGATGTCTGGCTGAGCACCGAAGGTGACCTGATCCTTCGTCCCATCGAGGTCACCACAGCACCCGAAGGCGTGGCGCAGGGACTGTCCTGCAGACAAGCCATCTTCGGCGACAAGACGGCCCCTCGCGTTCAATAAAGCGCGGGTATCAGTGTCCGGTGCCGATGTCTGGCGATGATGCTTGGCATCACTTCAAAGACTGCGATGGCATGCACTTTCGTTGCTCGAACGGTAGCGAAGGCGCCCTATAAGAGATAGTGCTGGAAGGCTCGCAAAAAACTACAGCAAGGGCCTCAAGCTACCTGCAATCTCAATTAGGGTTGCAAGGTTGACTTGATGTTGCGTTCATCGGCAGCTGCAGCGCGCAGGCATTTTTTTACTCTCAAGATGCTTTTGGCTCTAGGTGACACCTATCCTGCTCGCGCGTAGTGATTGATCAGTAGCTACTCGCCTTCAGCTCATACAAACCACTCATACAAACATGCTAAAACGCAGCTTTTCAATGTGCGCTGTAGAGAGTGAAACTGGTCTTTGGAACGGGTTCCCTTTACCCGCTCCACCTCACCACGCAGCCGGTCTTGCCAAATCTTGATGCTGTGGAGCGCCTGAAAGCCTGGGCGCGCCGGCTTCGGCGCGATGCGATTGCGTTGTGGTTTGCCACCCGACATCCCGAAGTACCCTGGGGTGCCAAAGCGCTTGGCTTGATCGTGGTGGCGTATGCGTTAAGCCCGATCGACCTGATTCCCGACTTCATCCCGGTGCTCGGATTGCTTGACGAACTGATCCTGCTACCAGGTCTGATCTGGCTGGCGATTAGATTGATTCCAGCACTGTTGTTCGAGACCTGCCGCGCACAGGCAGATGTATGGTGGGCGACGCAGCAAGCCAAGCCGGTCAGCCGCATCGGGCTGCTGCTCGTGCTATCGATCTGGATTGCAATCGGCTACGCACTTTGGCGTTGGACGACGCAGCCTTGAGCGGCCAGCCAAGTCATATGACCGCCCGCGCGGCTATAGGAGTCTCGTGTCCGCATAACTTACGCGGACACATGAACACTTACGGAGTTGATTTGATGGGCCGCCGACGTCGGCGTCGGCACAGCGCGGCGTTCAAGGCTGCCGTCGTCGGCGAGTGCACGCGGCCTGGCGTCTCCATTGCCGCGGTCGCACTCGCGCACAGCTTGAACGCGAACCTGCTGCGCAGATGGGTGATCGATGCCGAGCAGGCGAGCACGTCGAAGCCGCCGGCAGCCATCGCACCCGAAGCAGGAGCCAGCTCGCCGCAGGCGCCGCCCACGTTCATCCCCCTCGCGCTGAAGGCGCAGCCCGTGGAGGGCGACATCCGCATCGAGCTGCACCGCTCGGGCACGACGGTCCACATCGTCTGGCCGGCCGCAGCGGCCGCCGACTGTGCGGCCTGGCTGCGCGACTGGCTTCGATGATCCGCGTCGACGAGCCGTCTGGCTGGCGACCGAGCCGATGGACATGCGCGCCGGCACCGACACCGCACTGGCGCGCGTCGTGCAGGTCTTTGGCGCCGCCCGCCCGCACCACGCCTATGTCTTTGCCAACCGGCGAGTCGACCCGGCTGAAGGTGCTGGTGCACGACGGCATCGGCATCTGGCTGGCCGCCGGCGGCTGCATCAAGGCCGCTTCATCTGGCCCGGCGGCGGGCAGCGGCGCGCAACGCAGCGCTCACGCGCGAGCAACTCGATGCGCTGGTGCTCGGTCTGCCGTGGCACCGCCTGGGTGAGCGCCGGCGTGATCAGCGTGCTGTGAGCGTCGACGTCGAGCGTGCACATGGCAATCCGAGGATATGCGCCGATGGTCGCATCGCGCGTGCGTTCGCGGACCACTGGCCGCCATGCTCGACATCACGCAAATCGACCGCGACAGCTCGAGCTTGCCTTGCTCGATGCAGCGAGCTGCGCGAACTCGTCGGCCAGCTGCTCGGCGCATCGAGCCGCATGCCAAGCACGAGATCGACTGGCGCGATGCCAAGCATCGAGAAGCTGGCCTACGAGATCGCGCATCTGCAAGCGCGCTGAAGTTCAGCGCCAAGCAGCGAGCAGCTCAACGCCGAGCAAAGGCCCTGTTCGACGAGGCGGTCGACGCCGACATCGCGGCGCTGGAAGCGCAGCTCGAAGACCTACGCTGCCGCCAGCCAAGATGCCGAGAAGAGCGCAGCATGCCCAAGCGCGCGGCGCTGCCCGAGCATCCTGCCGCGCGTGGAGCGCAACCACGAGCCCGAGTCCACGACCTGCGGCTGCGGCTGCGCAGTTGAAGCGCGTGGGCGAGGACGTGAGCGAGAAGCTGGACTACACGCCGGGCGTGTTCACCGTGCGAGAGCCATGTGCGCGGCAAGTGGGCCTGCGCCCAGTGCCGCACGCTTGATGCAGGCCCCGGTGCCGGCCGCCGTGATCGACAAGGGCATCCCCACCGCCGGGCTGCTGGCCCAGGTGCTGGTGGCCAAGCATGCCGATCACTTGCCGCTGTACCGGCAGGAAGCCGATCTTCGGCCGCGCCGGCCTGGCGATCCCGCGCTCGACGCTGGCGGCCTGGGTGGGCGTGTGCGGCGTGCGGCTGCAGCCGCTGGTGGACGCCCTGAAGGCGCAGCTGCTGGGCTGCGCGGTGCTGCATGCCGACGAGACGCCGGTGGCGATGCTGGCACCGGGCAAGGGCAAGACGCATCGCGCCTACCTCTGGGCCTATGCCGCCGGAGCGTTCGAGCCCCTGCGGGCGGTGGTCTACGACTTCACGAGCAGCCGCGCGGGCGAACACGCCCGGGCCTTCCTTGGCGACTGGCAGGGCAGCCTGGTGTGCGACGACTACAGCGGCTACAAGGCCTTGCTTCGCGCTGGGCGTCACGCGAGGTGGGCTGCATGGCGCACGCGCGGCGCAAGTTCGTCGAACTGCACGAGGCCAACAAGAGCACGCTCGCCGCCGACGGCGCTCGAGTTCATCGGGCAGCTCTACGGCGATCGAGCGCGACGTCAAGGAGCATGGACGCCCGAGCAGCGGCTGCACGCAGCGACGAGCGCGGGCCGCGCCGATGGCCATGGCGCTGCACGACTGGCTCGTCGCGCAGCGCGCCAAGGTCGTCAGACGGCGCCGCCACCGCCAAGGCCATCGACTACAGCCTCAACCGCTGGGCGGCGCTCATGCGTTACCTCGACGACCCGGCGCTGCCGATCGACAACAACCACGACGAGCAGCAGATCAGGCCCTGGGCCACGGGAAGGAAGAACTGGCTGTTCGCCGGCACGCTGCTCGCCGGGCAGCGGGCGGCTGCGATCACCAGCCTGATCCAGTCGGCCAAGCTCAACGGGCACGACCCGTACGCCTACCTCAAAGACGTGCTTGAGCGGCTGCCGACGCAGCGCGCCAGCGCAGCATCGACGAGTTGCTGCCGCATCGCTGGGCAGCAGCTGCCGACTGAACTCTCGGCTACCGCATGTGCCGGGTACGGTCAACATGTGTTGGCTGGCCGCTTACCATGCTCGACATCTCCGCGCCATACAAAAAAGCCACGCATGAACGTGGCTTTTTTCTTGAGAACACCGGCCTGCTGACCTCGCAGTCAGCAGACGTTCGGCTCAGGCAGCAAGGCGCCCGATTACTTCGCCGGCACCATCGATTTGTCCCCCTTGGCGCGCTCGGTCGACTCGCCCTCCCACACATTGGTGGTCACATCCACCTTCTTCGTCATCTTCGTCTTCGGATCCAGATCGACCTGCACTTCGTAGCTGTGGTCGCCCTTGACGATCTCGTACTCCGCGTAGTCGGCTTCCTTGTCGTTGACCGATGTGATCTTGTAGCCCATCGATTTGAGCTTGGCTTCCACGTCACCCGCTTTCATGCTGGACTGCAACGACTTTTCGAGCTGGTCTTTCTCATCCGTCCAGCCTTTCATATAGTGGCGCTCACTGTATTTGTCGTCCACACCGGCAACCATCGGGCCGGCATGCTTGTAGTTCGCATCGGCCAGCATCCGCTTGGTCGCATCCGTGCGCCACATGTTGGTGGTCACATCCACCTTGGTCGCCTTCGGTGCGTTGTCCTTGAAGTCCAACTGCACTTCGTAACTGTGATCGCCTTTGACGATCTCGTACTCGAGATAGTCGGGCCTGTCGGCGTTGATCGAGGAGACGCGATAGCCGTTTTGCTCCAGAATCTTCGCGTAGTCGGCACGACCAGTTGCCGCCTGCAGTCTGCCTTCCAGCATCTCTTTCTCGCCCTTGAGTTCGGCCGCGCGATCGCGGCGCGGGGTCAGCATCGGGCCGCTGGTCACTGGACGGGTCGGGCTGGCGCCAGAGGCCATCACGGCCGCAGGTGCTGCTGCCATCGTACCGGCAGTCGCAACCACCGGCGCCGTCATCGACGCATGCTTGCTGCGTTGGTCGCCCTTGGCTCGCTCGGTCACATCCGTTTCCCAGATGTTGCTGGTGACGTCGACGTCCTTGCTCAGGCTCGTCTTGGGGTCCATATCGACCTGGACCTCGTAGCTGTTGTCGCCCTTGACGATCTCGTACTCGAGGTAGTCTTTCTCACGGTCGTTGACCGAGGTGATCTTGTAGCCCATCTGCTCGATCTTGGCTTTCAGATCGGCCGCTTTCATGCCGGGCGGCAGCGCTTTCTCGAGCTTCTCTTTGTCATCCGCCCAGCCTTTGGCATAGCGACGATCGCTGTAGCGGCCTTCGGTATCGGCGACCATCGGGCCAGCGTGCTTGTAGTTCTCGTCCTTCATCATGCGTTCGGTCGATTCGGCCCGCCACATGTTGGGGGCCACATCGACCTTGGTTGCTTTCGGCGCGTTGTCCTTGAAGTCGAGCTGCACTTCGTAGGTATGGACGCCTTTGACCACCTCGTACTCGATGTAGTCGGGCTTGTCCGCGTTGACCGCGGAGATGCGGTAACCGTTCTTTTCTAGGATGCTCTTGTAGTCCGCGCGGTTTTGCGCGCCCTTGAGCATCGTCTCCAGCTTGCCTACTTCACTGCTGTAGGCCGCCTGGGCGTTTTGCAAGCGATCGCGGCGACTCATCGGATCCGCACCGGGCATGGCCGAGCGGTTCGCTTCGGTGGTCGCTTGCGGCGCCGGCAAGGTGGTCATCGGCGGCGGGTCATCGCTGCACGGGCGCCACTGGCGGCCGGCAATGCGGTGACGGGCACCGCGGTGGTAGTGGTTTGCGCCTGGGCCAAGCCCGAGCCGAGCATTGCAAGAGCTGCGGCGGCGATCAATGTCTTGTTCACGAATGGTTCTCCTTCAAGTGGCACGCTTTCGCTGTCACCGTCTGGACAGCAGAAACCAACGATCAAAGCGTGTTGAAGGGCCCATCATGTGCCCTTGCACACCAGATCGGACGTGGGCAATCGATCGTGATGGATGTAGGAAATCTGCTTGCACGGTTTGAGCCGCAGAGGAACTGCCGACCGCTGGGCGCAAGCAGGCGTCGATTGCAAGACCTTCTGCAGCACACCGGAGAAGGGGCCAGTACCTTCGGCCCGGGCACCCGTTGCCTGTTGGAGTCGAGACGTCGCGTCCGGTGCCGTTTTCTGCATCGCCGGACCCGCGTCGCGCGGATCGGCGATGCAAACGCAGCCGCAGAGAAACGTCGGCCTGCACCCGACCCGCTCGGCTGTGACAGCGGCGCGTGCGCTGCGTCACACCGCGGGCACGGCCATGCCGTGTTGCACCGCAGGCCGCTCGCCCAGCGCATCGAACCAACGCTTCACATTCGGCACCGAGGCCCAGTCAAGTCGTGCCACTGCCAGCGTGCGATCCAGGGGTAGGTCGCGATGTCGGCGACCGAATAGTCGGCACCGGCCAGATACGGTGCTTCGGCCAGTCGCTGATCGAGCACCTTGTACAGGCGATGCGTTTCCTTCGTGTAGCGCCGCATGCCGTACGCCTCGTCGGGTGCCTGGTTGCGAAAGTGGTGGCGCTGGCCGAACATCGGCCCCACCCCGCCCATCTGAAACATCAACCACTGCAGCGCGCTGTAGCGCGCGGTCGGCTCGGTGGGCATCAGCTTGCCGGTGCGCTCCGCAAGATACAGCAGGATCGCGCCCGATTCGCACAGCACGAACGGGGCGTCGCCGGTGGCGCCCGGCCCCTCGTCGTCTTCGATCACCGGAATCTTGTGGTTCGGGTTCAACTTCAAAAACGCCGGGTCGAACTGCGCGTCCTTGCCGATGTTCACCGTTCGCACGCGATACGGCAGGCCAAGCTCTTCCAGCGCGATCGAGACCTTTCGGCCATTCGGCGTGGACCAGGTGTGCAGGGTGATCACAGGATTAGTCTCCTCGTAATGGGTTGTGGCGGGTGACCGAATCGAGACCAGCACCCAGGCGCCGCAGCGCGTTGCCGCCTCGTATGATCGATTGTGCGTCCAAGCGCAATGGGGCCCGGCATTCAGCGCCGAGCGGTCTCTGCCCAAATTCGCTGCCACATCCTTTGTCTCGCTCGCCCGACCGGCAGCTTGATAACCCAGCTGCAGTGCCCGAACGCGCTCAATCCACATTCAACCCAAGACATTTCCATGAAAAAAACCGTCTGGGCGGCGGCTGCGTTTGCATTGAGCGCGGCCGGCTACGCCGCCGCGAGCTGGTGGACCGGCCAGCAGATCGAACAGCACCACGCGGCCGAGTTCGACCGCGCGATCCCGATGATGGGCACCGGCGACGTCGTTTTGCGCGAATACAACCGCGGCTGGTTCACGTCGCAGGCGCGCACCGTGGTCGAGTTTGAAGTGCCCGAGGAATTGTTCAAGCCGTTGACCAAAGAGCGGGCCGCAGAGCCGCAGGAGGCGCCGGCCGAATCTGCAGAGGCGCCCGTCGAGCCCGCGACCCGCACCATCCGCGTGCATCTCCAGGACGACATACGTCACGGCCCGCTGCCCGGCTGGCGGCT
>CAWAQL010000020.1:0-41514 GCA_963784295.1 uncultured beta proteobacterium | reverse complement strand
AGCCACATGCTGGCACCAGCGGCCCCCTTCGCCTGGGCCCGTACCGCGCTCAGTGCAGATGACGCGGCTTTCTGCCCCCGCCGTGTCCCCCGCCGAAGCCGCCGTGGCTGCCGCCGGGCCCGCGCGGCGACTTGGTGCCCAACTCGAGCGAATTTGCCAGTGCGTCGTAGCGTTCGGAGAAGAGCTTGTCGATTTCGGTGACCACGCCGGACAACTCGGCGCCGTCGAAGTGGCGCTCCATCATTGCCACCACGTCTTCGACCAGCAGGTCGCGCTGCACCTGCAGGATCGCGCCCGGGTTCGGGCCGACGAACAGCATCAGGAAGTCGTCGCGCGCTTCTTCCTGTCGTCGCTGGCAACCGGGCGCTCGTCTTCATCGTCGTCGTCGAACTCGACATCGTAGAACGACACCTCGATGGCCGCGCCTTGCTCGGACAACTCGTTCAGGCTCATGCACATCTCGTCGAGCGCGGTGCGGAAATCCTCATCGCCCCGCACCGTCCAGCACAGATGCAGCTCATGCTTCTTCGCATCGAACTCGATGCCGGGCTCGTCGTCGTACACGCTGGGGGCGCCATCGGCCAGCGACTTCGCACCGGCATACATCCACAGCGGCTTCAAGGCCTCCTGCAGCTGTGCCAGCTTCACGTCCGCCCGCAGCAGCACGTCGCCGTGCACATGAATTTCGAAAGGGGCGTTGTAGTTGGTCATTCGGGATGCCTTTTGGGTTGTACGCCGTCTGCGGGGCACGACCGCCGCGGACGATAAATAGGTCGAAGCCATGGGGGAAAACCGGTCCGTGCCCATCGGCCCATCAACCCCGAAGACGTCGGCCGGCGCGCGCGCATGGCAAGTCATTTTCTCATGGTTCCTCAGCGCCGTACGCGTTGTCTGACACGATCGCAGCCCTTGCAGGTGCTCACTTTTTCATAGCCCATTAGGCGCATCTGGAAATCATCGGCGCGGCATTCCGTGGTCGCGTTTGTTGGTCAACAGGAGGCGGCTACACTCGGGCGCCTGCCGTGCGGACACAGCCGCGCCAGCATTCACCCACCGTCGTGGGCGACCCGTTCGAATGCATCGACCGGTTGGCCCTCTCGCGCAACCGGGCGTCCGCCCCGCCTCACCCCCACGCCTCCCCTGAAGATTTCCTGGGAAGCACCCAGCCCCGAGCACCAAGGTAATTTGCACCCATGAGCCAGTCAAATCGTGTGTTGGTCGATTTTTTTGGGGACTACATCTGCCCATTCTGTTGCTTGACGGTGCCGGTGCTGTATCAGGCCCAGGCCCAGCTCGGCGAGAGCATCGAATTGCGCTGGCGTGGACTGGAGCTGCGACCCGAGCCGATGGCCCAGCTCGACCCGAACGACGCCGACTACCTGCGGCAATGGAACGAGCAGATGTTGCCGATCGCCACGGAGCGCGGCATCACCCTGCAGCGGCCGAGTGTGCTGCCGCGCAGCCGCCAGGCGCTCGAAGCCGCGGCGTTCGCGCGCGAAGCCGGTGCGTTCGATGCGATGCATCAGGCGCTGTTCCGGGCGTTCTTTCAAGACGGCCGCGATCTCGGCTCCGTCGACGAACTGGTGCGCATCGGTGAGGAAGACGCCGGTCTCGATGGAGACGGGTTGCGCAAGGCGCTCGAGGGGGGCGAATACATCGCGCAGGTGCAGGCCGATCGGCTCGAGGCTGCGTTCTACGGCGTGGCGGGCCTGCCGGTGCTCGTGCTGCGCCGCGAAGACCAGCTGAAAAAACAGGCCCAGGCGCTGTGGGGCGCACAGCCGCTCAAAGGCGTGCTGGAAGGGATCGAGACGGTTCGTTCTGGCGGCTGAAAACAAGCCGTTGCGACGGGTGCGCGTGGCTCGTTCTTTCCACCCCGCTGCACGCGCGGCTGGGCGCTTGCGGCTGCATTTGGATTCGCCCACTTCTTTAAGGCCGATTTAAGCTGAGCGTCGCAAACTTCGTCTCCATCGCTGCCATTCCAGCAGCAATTCATCCATCCCAACGGAGAGACGACAGCCATGACGACGAATCGCACGAAGTTCTTCACCACCCGACTGGTCGCGGCCTTGATCGGCGCCGGCGTCATCGGCAGCACCGGGGCGGCGCTGCTGCACCAGGAACCTGCACTGGCGGGCACGGGACCGGTCAAGGTCGCCTACGACAACGCAGGCAACACGAACGCCGCCGGCAGCACCACCGCCACACCCGGTCCGCTCAACGCCGCTCCGGTCGCGCCGCCCGACTTCGCCAGGATCACGCAGCAATACGGCCCCGCGGTGGTCAACATCACGGTGACCGGCACCACCAAGGTGGCCAGCGCGCAGGGCGACGGCAACGAGTCCCCGAACGCGCGCGGCGCCGATCCGTTCGGCAACGATCCGTTCTTCGAATTTTTCCGCAGATTCCAGCAGCAACAGCAAGGCCCGCGCGGCATGATGCCGAACCAGCCACACGGCGGCATGCCGATGCGCGGCCAGGGCTCGGGCTTCATCGTGGACGCGACGGCATCATCCTGACCAACGCCCACGTGGTGCGCGACGCGAAGGAAGTCACCGTCAAGCTGACCGACCGACGCGAGTTCGTTGCCAAGGTGCTCGGCGCCGATCCGAAGACCGACGTCGCCGTGCTGAAGATCGACGCCAAGGATCTGCCGGTGGTCGCCATCGGCAAGCCGAGTGACTTGCGCGTCGGCGAATGGGTGCTGGCGATCGGCTCGCCGTTCGGCTTCGAGAACTCGGTGACGGCCGGCGTCGTTCAGCGCCAAGGGCCGCAACGCTGCCAGACGACAGCGCGGTGCCGTTCATCCAGACCGACGTCGCGGTGAATCCCGGCAACTCGGGCGGACCGCTGTTCAACGACCGCGGCGAGGTGGTCGGCATCAACTCGCAGATCTACAGCCGCACCGGCGGCTACCAGGGCCTGTCGTTCGCGATCCCGATCGATCTGGCATCGAAGATCGAGAAACAGATCGTCGAGCACGGCAAGGTCAAGCACGCACGCCTCGGCGTGACGATCCAGGAAGTGAACCAGACGCTGGCGACTTCGTTCAAGCTCGACAAGGCGGCCGGCGCGCTGGTGGCCAGCGTGCAAAAAGGCAGCGCGGCCGAAAAAGCGGGCCTGCAGCCGGGCGATGTGGTGCGCTCGGTCGATGGCCGCGAGATCGTTGCTTCCGGCGAACTGTCGGCCATGGTCGCGCTCAAGAGCCCGGGCGACAAACTGCAGCTGGACATCTGGCGCAACGGCAAGCCCGAATCGGTCAATGCCACGTTGCAAGGGACGGCCAAGGACACGACGCAAATCGCCAAAGCGGCTGGCGACGACGAAGACGGCAACGCCAAGCTCGGCCTGTCGTTGCGGCCGTTGCAGCCGCAGGAGCGCGGCCAGGTCGGCAATGCCTCCGGGCTTGGTCGTGGAAGACGCAGAAGGCCCGGCCGCGCTGGCCGGAGTCGAGGCCGGCGACTTGCTGCTGGCGGTCAACGGCACCCCGGTGGCAAGCATCGAGCAGGCGCGCGCGGCATTGGCCAAAACCGGCAATCGGTCGGTCGCGTTGCTGATCCAGCGCGGCGACAACAAGATCTTCGTGCCGGTGCGCATCGGCTGACCGACGCAGCAATTCTTTTCGATCACTCCAGTTGCCGGCTGCTTCTTCGAGGCCGGCGCTTTCAAAGGCCGTGGCGGCAACCCGTCACGGCCTTTTTTTGTGCGCCAGCGCAGGCTGCACCAGAACGTTACGATCGTGAGCAGGAACCACCCCCACGAAAGAGTTCGTCGCCATGGCCGTCATCACCACCATCGAAGACCTGCGCGTGCTGGCCGAGAAACGCGTGCCGCGCATGTTCTACGACTACGCCGATTCGGGCTCCTGGACCGAAGGCACCTACCGCTCGAACGAGAGCGATTTCGACAAGATCAAGCTGCGCCAGCGCGTGGCGGTGAACATGTCGAACCGCAGCACCGGCCACCACCATGATCGGCGAGCCGGTCGCGATGCCGTGCGCGATCGCACCGACGGGCCTGACCGGCATGCAGCACGCCGACGGCGAGATGCTCGGCGCGATCGCGGCGAAGAAGTTCGGCATCCCGTTCACGCTGTCGACGATGAGCATCTGCTCGATCGAGGACATCGCCGAGGCCACCGGCAACCACCCGTTCTGGTTCCAGCTCTACTGGATGCGCGACCGCGACTTCATGGAGCGGCTGATGGACCGCGCCAAGGCCGCGAACTGCAGCGCGCTCGTGCTCACGCTCGACCTGCAGGTGATGGGCCAGCGCCACAAGGACTTGAAAAACGGCCTGACCGCGCCGCCGAAACCGACCCTCCCGCAACATCCTCAACCTGCTGACCAAGCCCCGCTGGTGCTTGGGCATGGCCGGCACCAAGCGCCGCGGCTTCGGCAACCTGATCGGCCATGCCAAAGGCGTGAGCGACATGAGCTCGCTCGGCACCTGGACCAAGGAGCAGTTCGACCCCGAGCTCGACTGGGGCCACGTCGAATGGATCAAGAAGCGCTGGGGCGGCAAGATGATTCTGAAGGGCATCATGGTGGAAGAAGACGCCAGGCTCGCGGCCGACAGCGGCGCCGATGCGCTGGTGGTGTCGAACCACGGCGGGCGGCAGCTCGACGGCGCGCCCATCGGCCATCCATGCGCTGCCGGCGATCGTCGAGGCGGTCGGCGGCAAGACGGCCGGATCGAAGTCTGGATGGACGGCGGCATCCGCAGCGGCCAGGACGTGCTCAAAGCCTTCGCGCTCGGCGCGCAGGGCACGATGCTCGGCCGCGCGTTCCTCTACGGGCTCGGCGCGATGGGCGAAGCCGGCGTGACGAAGGCGCTCGAGATCATCCACAAGGAGCTCGACATCACGATGGCGTTCTGCGGCCGCACCGACATCGAGACGGTGGACAAGAGCATCTTGCTGCCCGGGACGTTTTAGGCCGGGTTTGCCAAACACCTCCGTGGGAGACTTGGGCAGCGGCTGAACGCATCGCTTCGACCCGGTCGTTTGGGAAGTCATTCAGCCGCTGGACAGCGCTGCTCGCACTGCACGGATGACCCAGCCGAGCCGGCGTTGCCATCGGCTTCCGCACGCTGTGCGCAAGCGCACCGTCAGCTTGCGGTGTTCGCAGCCCGCGTGCGTCGTCTGCAGCGCTGTGATCGACTCGGCAGCGGTCGGACCAGCTGCAATGAAGCGGCCCGGAAACAGAGATGCCGGGGCGCGCCTTGCGGGCTCCTGATTCCGAAGCGCAGACGCCAGGAGTCGACGGCGCGCCGCGACCCGGACGCGATGCGTCCAGCGCATCGACCGGCAGAATACGCGGATGTGGCCCGCTTGCCAGCCGCACGGCGCGTCGCTACATTGCTGCGTTTGCACGTTTGGCAAACCTTCTGATGTCCATCGATTCCCATGCGACCGGCTCCGCCGACGCGTCCGCACCGGCCGTTTTCACCCTTCTTCCCTGACAGACGCCGCCGTCACCCCAGCCGACCTGCCCGCGCTCGGCGTGGAGGCCGAAGCGTTGGGCATCGCCCCGGCAACACCGGTGCAGGGGCCGGCCATTCCGCAGGCACCCAGGCACATCCGGCTGACTTCGCACGCCGGCGGCTTCGGCGCGTTGCCGCTGCAGTGGGGCGCAGCCACCGCTGCGGAACGCGGCCCGGTGGTCGGCACCACCACCAAGCGCGCGCACCGCAACGTGATCGGCACGCACAGCGGCTCGTACAGCGTGTATCGCGCGTTGGCCGTGGCGGCCGGGGCGTTGAAGCGCGAGCACCGCGCGGACCTCACCAACACCTCGCCCACGCAGCGATCGGCCCGTATCCGCAGTGGAGCGAGCCCGGGCGCATCGTCTCGCTCGACCCTTGGGGCGCGCTGATCTCGGAAGCGTTCTCGGCCGAGCTGTCGGCCGGCTACGACATCCGACCGACGATTGCGGTCACGCAGGCGCATGTGATCCTGCCCGAGGTGATCGACGCGTTGCAGACCGGGCGGCTCGAAGCCGACGGCAAATTCCTCACGTCAGGTGGCGCCGCGATGGTGACCAAGGCCGCGATCGAGCCGGTCTGGTTTCTGCCCGAAGTGGCGAAACGCTTCGGCTGCTCCGAGACCGACTTGCGCCGCACGCTGTTCGAGGAGACCGGCGGCATGTATCCGGAGCTCGTCACGCGCAGCGACCTCGAGGTCTTTCTGCCGCCGATCGGTGGGCAGACGATCTACATCTTCGGCTCGCCCGCCGACCTGGCCGACCCGAGCGTCGAGCTGACCGCACGCATTCACGACGAATGCAACGGCTCGGACGTGTTCGGCTCCGACATCTGCACCTGCCGCCCCTACCTGACGCATGCAATCGAGGAGTGCATCCGCGGTGCGCAGCGCGGCGGCGTGGGGCTGGTCGCCTACTCGCGCAAGGAAGGCCGCGCTTTGGGCGAGGTCACCAAGTTCCTGGTCTACAACGCACGCAAACGCCAGGTCGGCGGCGACACGGCGGACCAGTATTTCGCGCGCACCGAATGCGTGGCCGGCGTGCAGGACATGCGGTTCCAGGAGCTGATGCCCGACGTGTTCCACTGGCTCGGCATCAAGAAGATCCACCGGCTCGTGTCGATGAGCAACCTGAAGTTCGATGCGATCACCGGCTCCGGCATCGAGATCGGCGAGCGCGTCAATATCCCGGATGACCTGATCCCGGCCGACGCGCGCGTCGAGATGGACGCGAAGATGGCGGCCGGGTATTTCACGCCAGGCGTGGTGCCGACCGCGGAAGAGCTGAAACGGGCCAAGGGTCGCGGGCTGGCCGAGTGAGCGCCCGAACCCCGTCGAACGGGTCGCCTGACCGGGCTGGCGGTTGCGCAGGCCCGGCTGGGGATTCGAAGAACGGACGATGATCGAACATCCGACGTTGGAAAGCCACCGCGCGACAGGGCGCCCGGCCTGTCGCCATCCTGCACCAGCGGACCAACGGTCCGACCAGGCGTTCGATGCGCCGATGCGCAACCGATCGACCAAGCACTGCATCACCGTCGATCGACCCGCGCCCCTGTCGGCGGAAAGACAAAGGAATCGCTTGCAAGTGAACGAACAAACGCCCGTTGCGCTGCAAACGGCGCCGAAGAAGCGTTGCGCGCCGCCAAGCCCTGCGCACGACGCAAGCGGTGCGCGAGCGTGCCGCTGCGCTGCTGGCGCGCGCGCGACGCGGCGAATCGGACTGGTTCGCTGTTCACGACGAGCGGCTGGCGGAAGCCGCCCGGCTGACGGTCGAAGCCACGCAGCAGCGCTACCCGTCGGGCGACGTGCCGTTTCACAGCCGCTGGCGCCATTTCCAGGCCGGTGGCGTCGATCGGGTGGCGGCACTGGAGCAATTGCTCGGCCGCGCCACGTCGGCGCGCGAGCGCACACGCGCGCAAATCGATCTGGTCGTGGTCAGCGTGCTGCTCGACGCCGGCGCGGGGCCGGACTGGCACTATGACGAAGCCGCCAGCGGCCAGCGCTTCGCCCGCTCCGAAGGCCTGGGCGTGGCCAGCTTTCATGCGTTCAGGGCCGGGTTGTTCTCCTCGAACCCGAGCCGCCCCTTGCAGGCCGATGCGGCCGGTCTGCGCGCAATCAACCCCGCGCGGCTGGGCCGGGCGTTTCAAGTCGATGACCACAACCCGCTGATCGGGCTGGCGGGCCGCGCGACGCTGCTGAACCGGCTCGGCGAGGCCACCGCCGCGCAGCCCGAGCGATTCGGCCCGTACGGTCGGCCGGGCGGTCTGTTCGATGTGCTGACGCAAGGCGGCGCGACCGGCCTGGACCCGGTCCGGGCGGACGCGGTGTTCGACCAGGTGATGCAGTCGTTTTCCCGCATCTGGCCGAGCGCCAACGCCGTCGACATCGCGGCTGCGGACGGCAGCACGTCCATCGGCAGCGGCGACGCCGCGCTCGCGCTGGGCGACTGCTGGCGGCATTCGGCGGTGCGTGGCCCGGGCCTGACCGACGGCTGGATGCCGTTTCACAAGCTGTCGCAGTGGCTGACCTACTCGCTGCTGGAGCCGTTCCAGTGGGCAGGCGTCGAGGTCGTCGGGCTGGATGCGCTGACCGGCCTGCCCGAATACCGCAACGGCGGCCTGTTGCTGGACGCCGGCGTCCTCCGCGCGAAGGACGTGGCGTCGATGAGCCGCGTGTGGAAAGTGTCCGATGAATTCATCGTCGAATGGCGCGCGTTGACCGTTGCGTTGCTCGATGAACTGGCCGCGATGGTGCGCAAATCGTTGCAGCGCACCGAGGCCGAGCTGCCGCTGGCGTCCATCCTCGAAGGCGGCACCTGGGCCGCAGGACGCGCCTTGGCACAGCGCTTGCGTGACGGTGCCCCACCGCTGAACATCGAAAGCGACGGGACGGTTTTCTAGCACGCGCCGACGCCACAATCGACGCACCTTTCACCGACGCCCCCAGCCTGTCCAGCCCGCCCGCCGCCCATGCCACAAGTCCACCTGATCGATCACCCGCTGGTCCAGCACAAGCTCACGCTGATGCGCCGCAAGGACGCGTCCACCAACAGTTTTCGCACGTTGCTGGGCGAGCTGTCGATGCTGCTCGCATATGAGGTCACGCGCGACATGCCGATGCAGGACATCGAGATCGAAACCCCGCTGGAGACGATGACGTCGAAAGTCATCGACGGCAAGAAGCTGGTGCTGGTGTCGATCCTGCGCGCGGGCAACGGCATCCTGGAGGGCATGCTGTCGGTGGTGCCGGGCGCGCGCGTGGGCCACATCGGCCTGTACCGCGACCCGAAGACGCTGACCGCGATCGAGTACTACTTCAAGATGCCGCACGACATGCACGAGCGCGACGTGGTGGTGGTGGACCCGATGCTGGCCACCGGAAACTCGGCGATCGCCGCGGTCGAGCGCTTGAAGGAAACGAACCCGAAGTCGATCAAGTTCGTCTGCCTGCTGACCTGCCCCGAGGGCATCGCGGCGCTGCACGGAGAGCACCCGGACGTGCCGATCTACACGGCCGCGATCGATCGGCAGCTGAACGAGCACGGCTACATCCTGCCAGGGCTCGGCGACGCGGGCGACCGCATTTTCGGAACCAAATAGCCTGGAGACGCAGGCAAATCCTTCACGTTCAGCTACAAAATCGGTAGCTGATCTCCCCTTTCACTTCCACCGGAGCATCCGCATGATCCAACGCCGTCCCCTGATCCTTGCGTCCGCCGCCGCGCTGGCGCTGGCCGCGATCGGCCTGCCCGAATTCGCGTTCGCGCAGAGCGACAAGCTCAAGGTCGCCGCCGTCTACACCGTGCCGTTCGAGCAGCAATGGGTCGGCCGCCTGCATCAGGCGTTCAAGGCCGCGGAAGCGCGCGGCGAGATCGAATACAAGGCGAGCGAGAACGTGTCAAACGCCGACTACGAGCGCGTGATGCGCGAGTACGCGAACGCCGGCAACCAGCTGATCGTCGGTGAAGCGTTCGCAGTCGAAGCCGCCGCGCGCAAGGTGGCGCGGGACTTTCCCAAAACGCACTTCCTGCTCGGCTCCTCAGGCAAGCCGCAGGCGCCCAACTTCAGCGTGTTCGACAACTTCATCCAGGAGCCCGCGTACCTGACCGGCATGATCGCCGGCGGCATGACCAAAACGAACCAGATCGGCATGGTCGGCGGCTTCCCGATTCCGGAGGTGAACCGGCTGATGAATGCGTTCATGGCCGGCGCCCGAGAGGTGAACGGACAAGCCGAGTTCAGCGTGAGCTTCATCAACAGCTGGTTCGATCCGCCGAAGGCCAAGGAAGCCGCGTTCGCGATGATGGAGAAAGGCGCCGACGTGCTGTATGCCGAACGCTTCGGCGTGAGCGATGCGGCCAAGGAAAAGGGCAAGCTTGCGATCGGCAACGTGATCGACACGCAGGCGCAGTACCCGGAGACGGTGGTCGCGTCGGCGATCTGGAACTTCGAGCCGACGCGCCGAACGCGCGATCAAATTGGTCAAGGAAGGCAAGTTCACGGCCGAAGACTACGGGCCTTATTCGATGATGGAACACCAGGGCTCGAGCCTCGCGCCGCTCGGCACGTTCGAAGGCAAGGTGCCGGCCGAGTTGATGGCAAAAGTCAAGGCCCGGCAAGCCGACATGCCTCGCCGGCAAGTTCAACGTCAAAGTCGACGACGGCCAGCCGAAATCGACGGCGAAGTAGGCGATGCGCAACATCGAGACGCACGATGAAGCCGCGCTCGTCCTCCTTGCCTTGCAGTCGGCTGGCGCGTGCAATCGCACCGGTCGTGGCAATCGGTGCGGCGCTGCTCGCCGGCTGTGCGGTCCAGCCGGCAGCGCCGATGCCAACGCCGCGCGCACGCTTGCCGCGGCGCCTGCGCCCGCCGCCGGCGGCCGGCTCGACGCCACGCCGCGCATCGCGGTCATGTCCGCCTTCGGCCCGGAGCTCGACCTGCTGCTCGCGCAACTGCAATCGGCGAAAAGACACGACATCGGCGGCGTGACGTTCACGACCGGCACGCTCGAAGGCAAGCCGGTCGTGCTGTTCCTGTCGGGCATCAGCATGGTGAACGCGACGATGAACGCGCAGCGCGTGCTCGACCGCTTCCACATCACGCACATCGTGTTCAGCGGCATCGCGGGCGGCGTGAACCCGGCGCTGCACATCGGCGACGTGACCGTGCCCGCGCAGTGGGGCCAGTACCTCGAAGTGCTGATGGCGCGCGAGACCGCGTCCGGCCAGTTCAGCGCGCCGCCCTGGATGAAGGATTTGACGCTTGCCCGCGTTCGGCATGATGCATCCGCGCCCGGTCGAAGTGCGCAGCGCCGCGCGGCCGACCATCGAACGCAAATTCTGGTTTCGCGGTCGATCCGCAGATGCTGCGACGTCGCGCAAGGCTTGAGCCGCACCGACGTGCTCGCGCGCTGCACCGCGGCTGCCAAATGCCTGTCGCGCGCGCCGCAAGCTTCGCGTCGGCGGCAACGGCGTGTCGGGCCAGGCCTTTATGGACAACAAGGCCTTTCGTGAGTACACCCACCGGACCTTCGACGCCAACGTGCTCGACATGGAGAGCGCCGCGGTCGCGATGGTCGCCTACAGCAACGACGTGCCTTTCATCGCGTTCCGCTCGCTGAGTGACCTGGCCGGCGGCGGCGAAGGCGAAAACGAGATGGGCACTTTCATGGGACTGGCCGCCGACAACTCGGCCAAGGTGCTGCTGGCTTTTCTGGCGGCGTGGAAGTAGCGCCGGCACCGGGCGCTGCGGCTTTGCCGGACGTGCGCGCGCCGGTGCTGCGCCTGCAGCAGATCAGCAAACGCTTCGGCGCGCTGGTTGCCAACGATTCGATTTCGCTGACGCTGGCGCGCGGCGAAGTGCTGGCGCTGCTGGGCGAGAACGGCGCCGGCAAGTCCACGCTGATGTCGATCCTGTTCGGCCACTACCGGGCCGACTCGGGCACGATCGACGTGTTCGGCAAGCCGCTTGCACCCGGCAATCCGAAAGCCGCGCTCGCCGCCGGCATCGGCATGGTGCACCAGCACTTCACGCTGGCCGACAACCTGACGGTGCTGGACAACGTGATGCTCGGCAGCGAGCCGCTGTGGCAGCCGTTCACGCGCCGCGCGGCCGGGCGCGAGCGCCTGCTGGAGGTGGCGCAGCGCTTCGGCCTTGCGGTGCAGCCCGATGCGCCACGGTCGGCACGCTGTCGGTCGGCGAACGCCAGCGCGTCGAGATCCTCAAAGCGTTGTACCGCGGCGCGCGCATCCTGATCCTCGACGAGCCGACCGCGGTGCTGACGCCGCAGGAAAGCGATGCGTTGTTCGCCACGCTGGCGCGCATGGTGGACGCAGGGCTGTCGATCGTCTTCATCAGCCACAAGCTCGGCGAAGTGCTGCGCGTGTCGCACCGCATCGCGGTGCTGAAGCGCGGCAGGCTGGTCGCCGAAATGCCCGCGGCGGGCGCGACGCAGGCGGAGCTCGCGACCGCGATGGTCGGCCGCGCGGTCGATGCGCCGACGCGCGCGGCGAGCCGGCCAGCGGGCGCGGACGCCGCTGCCGCGCCGGTTTGTGTGCTCGACGACATCCACACCGCGCGGCGCGCGCGATGCGCTGCGCGGCGTGTCGCTCGAACTGCACGCGGGTGAGATCGTCGCGATCGCCGGCATCTCGGGCAACGGACAGGTCGCGCTGGCCGAGTTGCTTTGCGGCACGCGGCAGGCCAGCGCCGGCCGCGTGCTGCTCGGCGGTGCGCCGCTGCCGGCAGCCCCGGCACAGCTGGTGGCGCTCGGCGTCGCGCGCATCCCGGAGGACCGGCATGCGGTCGGCGTCGTCGGCGATCTGCCGCTGTGGGAGAACGCGGTGTCGGAGCGGCTGCGCGGCCCGCTTTTTCCGCATCGGGCCGCTGGTGCGGCGCCGCGCTGCGCACGCGCATGCCGCGCGCATCGTCGAAGCTTTCGACGTGCGCGGCGGCGGGCTCGACGCGCCGGCGCGCGCGCTGTCGGGCGGCAACATGCAGAAACTGATTCTGGGGCGGGCGCTGCTGCAGCCGGCCGATGCGTGGTCGACTGCAACCGCCCCCCGCAGCACATCGGCGTCCGACCACGCCCAATCTGCCAACCGCGCGACCGCTGCGGCCAGTGCGGGTGCATCGGCACCCGGCGCGCCGCTGCGATCGGCGCCTTCGACCCTCCGCCTCATCGTCGCGCACCAGCCCACCTGGGGGCTGGACATCGGCGCGGTGGCCTACGTGCAGCAGCAATTGATCGCCGCACGCGACGCGGGCGCGGCGGTGCTGCTGATCTCCGACGATCTGGACGAAGTGCTGCTGCTCGGCGACCGCGTGGCGGTGATGCACGGCGGCCGCCTGGGCGCGCCGCAGCGCGCGGAAGACTGGACACGCGAGGCGATCGGACTGGCGATGGCGGGCGTGGCAGCAGCCGGAGGCGCAGCGGCGTGAACGCACAACAGGAAACTCGGTCGATCGGACGGTGCACGCCGGCGTCGGCCAACAAAGCCGACCTTGTCGCAATCCACGCCTTCATTCTTTGCTCCACTTTGGATAGCAGGTTGTCCGAATGAGGATCGAAAAGCGCCCCGCCATCTCCCGCACCGCGCAGCTGCTCGCGCCGTTCGGTGCGGTCGCGTTCACGCTCGCCGTCGCCGGCCTGCTCGTGCTCTGGGCCGGTCAGCCGGTCGGCGCGCACTTATGCGCTGCTGATCGAAGGCGGCTTCGGCTCGGTGTTCGCGTTCAGTGAGACGCTGACCCGCGCGACCCCGCTGGCGCTCACCGGCCTGTCGGCGGCGGTGGCGTTTCGCGCGCGGCTGTTCAACATCGGCGCGGAAGGTCAGTTGTATGCCGGTGCGCTGGCGGCAATTGCGGTCGGCGGCATGCACGGCGGCAGCGGCTTCGAAGCACCGCTGTGGCTGCTGTTCCCCACGATGATGGCGGCGGCGGCGCTGGCCGGCGCGCTGCTGCTGCTCGGCCCCGCGCTGATGAAGGCGCGCCTCGGCGTCGATGAAGTCGTGACCACGCTGCTGCTGAACTTCATCGTGCTGCTGGCCGTCGGCGCGTTGCTCGACGGGCCGATGAAAGACCCGCTCGGCATGGGCTGGCCGCGCAGTGTGGGCTTGCAGCCCGATCTCGAACTGGGCAAGCTGATCGCGCAGACGCGCGTGCACACCGGCCTGATCTGGGCCGTGGTGCTCGCCGTCGGGTGCTGGGCGCTGCTCAAGTTCACCGTGCTGGGCTTCGACATCCGCGCGGTCGGTGCGAATCCGCGCGCAGCGGCGTTCGCCGGCGTCGGCGTCACGCGCACGGTCGTGCTGGTTGCGATGCTGTCCGGCGCCTTGGCGGGTCTGGCCGGCGCGATCGAAGTGGCGGGCCGCACGAGCTACGTCACGCAGGACCTCTCACCCGGCTACGGCTACAGCGGCATCGTGATCGCGATGCTTGCGGGCCTGCATCCGCTTGGGCGTGCTGCTCGCCAGCGTGTTCGTCGCCGGCGTGCTGGTCGGCGCGGACAGCATGAGCCGCGCGATTCAGGTGCCGACCTACATGGCCGACGTGATCGTGTCGGCTTCGCTGATCTCGGTGCTGGTCGCGATGCTGCTGGCCACCCACCGGGTGCGCTGGAGGTGAAGCCCTCCCCCCAGCCTTCGCTCCCCAAGGCCGGCGTTCGGCCACCTCTGCCGGGGGCGGCGCCTGCGGCCTGGCTCTGGCCATTCGGCAGCCCTGCTGGATTTGGCCCCGCCCATCTGGCTTGCTGCAGGTGGCTGACCGCTTTGATGCACCGACATGGCAATCGCTGACTTGACCGAGATTCTGTCCAACGCCGCGTTCTGGGTCGCGGTGCTGCGCATCGCGACGCCGCTGATCCTGGGCACGCTCGGCGTGCTGCTGTGCGAGCGCGCGGGCGTGCTGAACCTCGGCATCGAAGGGATCATGGTCGCGGGCGCGTTCACCGGCTGGCTTGCGGTGCATGCGGGGGCGCCGCTTTGGGTGGGTGTGGGCGTGGCGGCGGCCACCGGTGCGGCATTCGGGCTGCTGCACGCGATGTTGACCGTGGGGCTCGCGCTGTCGCAGCACGTGTCGGGACTCGGCATCACGCTGCTCGCCACGTCGCTGAGCTACTACGGCTATCGCGTGAGTTTTCCGAAAGTCAGCACGCCGCCGACGGTGCAGCCGTTTGCCGCGATGGACTGGCTGCCGGTGCCGGTGTTGAACCAGCAGACGGCGCTGACCCTGTTCGCGCTGCTGCTGGTGCCCCTGATCGGCTGGGTGCTTTACCGCACGCCGCTGGGCCTGGCCATGCGCATGGTCGGCGAGAACCCGCAGGCGGCCGAGGGCCAGGGCGTGTCGGTGCTCGCCATGCGCACCGGCGCTGTCGTGGCCGGCTCGGCGTTGATGGGCGTGGCCGGCTCGTTCCTCACGTTGTCGGCGTTCAACGCGTTCTTCTTCAACATGGTGAACGGCCGCGGCTGGATCTGCGTGGCACTGGTCGTGTTCGCCTCGTGGCGGCCGGGCAAGGCACTGCTGGGCGCGCTGCTGTTCGCGTTCTTCGATGCGTTGCAGCTCCGGCTGCAGCAGTCGGGCAGCGCGGTGTTGCCCTATCAGATCTATCTGATGCTGCCGTACCTGCTGTCGATCCTCGCGCTGGTGCTGGTGGCTCGACGAGCGAGCTATCCGCAGGCGTTGATGAAGCCGTATCGTAAGGGGGAACGGTGAGTGCCAAGCAGCTTGACGTTCCATTATTTGTTACTACAATAATTGACGCAGCGAGTGAACCGGCAACTCGAATGGGATGAGCGGAAAAGGCAGAGCAATCTGCTGAAACACGGCTTGGACTTCATCGATGCCGCTCAAGTTTTGGCAATCTGCGTATCGTCTGGATGTCTCAAGTGCCCATGGGGGTGAATGGCGGACGCAATCGTTTTCTTACGTGACAGACCGACTGGTCGTTTTGTCCGTGGTGCATACCGGGCGGGCAGATGCGCTGCGCGCGATCAGCTTCCGTTTTGCCAGCGAGAAAGAACCGGAGACTTACCATGAATGGCTCAGCCAAGACGGCTCTTAATCCTCGCAATGGACCGAAAAGCCATCCTGGAAGCGATGAAAACGCCGCCCCCGGGCGGCTATTGCGTCTGGGACGGCGAGGACGAAGACGACCGCCCCGCCACCGACGAGGAACTCGCAGCCGGCCTCGCCGCCGCGCGCAAAGCCCGGGGCCGGCCGCCCGGCAGCAACAAGGAATCCACCACGATCCGCATCGATCAGGACGTGCTGGAAGCGTTTCGCGCCGACGGCGCAGGCTGGCAGTCGCGCATGAACGCGGCGTTGCGCGAATGGTTGCATTCGAATAAAAAAACCGCCTGACGCAGCGTGCCTTGCCATTGCGGGTCGACAGGCGTGTCATCGCTGCACGCTCGGTCGGTGTTTCCGATCGGGTCATGCGCTCGCAGCGCACCTTGATCGACGCAGCATGCCGCGCACACGGCAGCCGGCCGACGCTGCGCCACCCCTGCCACCGACCGTGAAAGTCCCGCCCGAACCCATGCTCGACCTCCTCGTCCACCACGCCACCCTGCCCGACGGCCGCACCGACATGTCGGTCGCGGTGCAGGACGGCCGCATCACCGAAGTCACGCAGGGCCTGACACCCGGCCAGGCGCCCGCGCATCAAACGATCGATGCCGAAGGCCTGCTGCTGTCGCCGCCCTTCGTCGACCCGCACTTCCACATGGACGCCACGCTGAGCTACGGCCTGCCACGCGTCAACGAGAGCGGCACGTTGCTCGAAGGCATTGCGCTGTGGGGTGAACTCAAACCCACCTTGCAAGGCCGACGCGATCATCGAACGCGCGTTGACCTACTGCGACTGGGCGGTGGCCAAAGGACTGCTTGCGATCCGCACCCATGTCGACACCAGCGATGCGAGCCTGCTCGCGGTCGATGCGCTGCTGGAGGTGAAGAAGCAAGTCGCGCCTTACCTCGATCTGCAATTGGTCGCATTCCCGCAGGACGGCGTCTTGCGGTCTGCGGGCGGCGTGGACAACCTAAAGCGCGCACTCGACCGCGGCGTCGATGTCGTCGGCGGCATCCCCCACTTCGAGCGCACGATGAGCGAGGGCGCCGCCAGCGTCAGGCTGCTGTGCGAGATCGCGGCCGAGCGCGGCTTGCCCGTCGACATGCACTGCGACGAGTCCGACGATCCGCTGTCGCGCCACATCGAAACGCTGGCCTGTGAAGCGCAGCGGCTCGGCCTGCAGGGCCGGGTCACCGGCAGCCACTGCACGTCGATGCACAGCATGGACAATTACTACGTGAGCAAGCTGCTGCCGCTGATCGCGGAGAGCGGGGTGGCCGTCGTCGCCAACCCGCTGATCAACATCACGCTGCAAGGCCGCCACGACACCTACCCGAAACGCCGCGGCATGACGCGGGTGCCTGAGCTCATGGACAGCGGCGTGAACGTTGCGTTCGGCCACGACTGCGTGATGGACCCTTGGTACGGCATGGGGTCCGGGCGACATGCTCGAAGTCGCGCACATGGGGCTGCACGTGGCGCAAATGACGAGCCAGGAAGGCATCCGGCGCTGTTTCGACGCGGTAACGTGCAATGCGGCCAAGGTGATGGGGCTCGCACACTACGGCATCGAGCCGGGCTGCGAGGCGAGCTTCGTGCTGCTGCAGGCGAGGGATCCGGTCGAGGCGATCCGGCTGCGTGCGGTGCGGTTGAAGGTGGTGCGGTGCGGAACACCGATCGCCGAGACGCCGCCGACGACAGCGACCCTGCATCTTCCCGGCCGCAGCGATCGAACGAGCTGGATGGTGACGAACGGGCGCTGACGGCTCGGCAGGCGAAAACAATCCGCCGTTGCCCGGAGAGCGAAATGGCCAATCTGGAAATGGGCTTGTGCGGTCTTCATTCACTTGGTTTCGTGTCTGGACTTCGGTGCACACCGACTTCTGATTCGCATGATCATGCTCAGAACTCTTCGCATCCTCGCTGCGGTGGCATGCATCGCCCCCGCCGCTTCGAGTGTCGCTTTCGCGCAAGTGACCAAGTGCGTGGTTGGCGGCACGGTGACTTGCCAGCAAGGTCCATGTCCATCCAACGAAATTCGAAAGCCTCCCACCATCGAGGCGTTGAATGCCCAGGAGAACAAGCGACGGGCGGCCACAGCGAATGCGACCTCGACCGCAAACACAGCTCCTGAAAAGATCGCTCCTGCGACGTCGGGGGCACCTCGTGGCTCCTTCCGTTGCGACGGGCGCAAGCAGTGTGCACAAATGACTTCATGTGCCGAAGCAAAGTACTTTCTCGCCAATTGTCCTGGCGTGAAAATGGATGGTGACAACGACGGCATCCCCTGCGAGCAGCAGTGGTGCGTCCGCTCGCACTGACGCATCGTCTGGCGCGGGCCACGCTGCGCGCCACATTCCTGCGCGATTCGCCCGCACCTTCAAAACGCGGGGTTGCCCATTGACTGCTTGGCGCAAGGCACTCGGCACCTTTTGCCGCGATCCACAGACGAACACAGCGCCGCCGAATGGCTGCAGCAACCCGCACCGCACGAACTCCAACCGTTGGTTGCGCCGACATCCGCGCCCGCGGCGAGCACACGCCATGCAGTCGGGCCGAGCTTGCGGCGGGAACGGTGCCATCCGCTTCGTGGTGCGCCGACGTGTGGTGGCCGCCGATATCCGCGGGCCGGCCACCGGCCAGTGCGACTGAGGCCGCCCGCCGCAGCCTTAATCGACTCCCCATCGGTGTTGTCGGTCCTTGTCGTGATGCTCGAACCGGAACCGATCGTGTCCGGCGCCACGCGCCGCCGCCCGCCGAGTTCGGTCGCGCAGCAAATCATCCGCTGGGCCTGTCGCATGCCTCTTCGGGCTGCAGCGCGGGTTGCCATCGTTTGATCACCATCGATGGCCAAAGGCTTGCCGGTCGAGCTGTACACCCCGGGTCGATCCCCGTTGCCGAGTCGTTCCGATCGCACCATTGGTCAACGCACGACCAGGCTACGGTCGATCGGGTCTGCCGGTATGACCTTGGAGCAAAGGCGCAGCGGCCTGCCTGGCCAAGCAGCACACCGATCGCGCCAAACAAAAACGGGGTGCCTGAAGCACCCCGCTGAACGATCAAGCGGCTGCTGCCGCCTGCATCACTTCGGCATCAACACGGTGTCGATCGCATGGATGACGCCGTTGTCGGCAGCCACATCGGCGGCCACCACCTTGGCGCCGTCAACCGTCACACCGCCGTCGGTGGCCAGTGTCAGCTCGCTGCCTTCGACCGACTTGACCTTGCCGGCCTTCACGTCCTTGGCCATCACCTTGCCGGACACCACGTGGTAGGTCAGCACTTTGGTGAGCTTGGCCTTGTCGGCAAGCAGCGCATCGAGCTGGGCCTTCGGCACTTTGGCGAACGCCGCATCGGTCGGCGCGAACACAGTGAACGGGCCCGGGCCTTTCAACGTGTCCACCAAGCCGGCCGCTTTGACGGCGGTGACAAGCGTGGTGAAATTGCCGGCTTTGACGGCCGTGTCGACGATGTCGGCTGCAACTGCGGTCATGGTGGCTCCTGCCGTCAACGCAATGGCAATAAGTGTCTTCTTCATAAGGACTCCTTGTCTTTGTAAGCTCGCTGGGGCAGCGAGTTGCGTCGAGATGGACGCAGGGCGGACCTTATGGGCTGCGCGGTGTCCACCCAATGCCTGCGGTCTTATGTCCTCAGCGCTGCACGGTGTTTGACAAACGTGCGGGCTGCGGCGCGATTCGCTTGCCCATCCATTCACCATTCGATCTTTCAAACGCATGGACCTCCTCCACATCGTTGCGATCCTGGCGATCGCCCAGTTCTTTTTCTTCGGCGCGCTGGTGAGCCGCGCACGCGGGAAATATCGCATCGCGGCGCCGGCCGTCGGTGGGCATGAAGGGTTCGACCGCATGTTTCGCGTGCAGATGAACACGCTGGAGCAACTGGTTGCGTTCTTGCCCGCGCTGTTCATCGCGGGGCAGCATTGGCCCAATGACTGGATTGCAGGCGCAGGCGTGGTCTACCTGATCGGCCGCATCGTGTACTGGCGCGCCTACGTGGCCGACCCGTCCAAACGCAGCCTCGGATTCTTGCTCACCGTGCTGCCGACGTCTTTGCTGCTGGGTGCGGGCCTGGTCGGCGCGGTGCGGCACCACGCGGCCTGAGCCCGTGCCCCTGCAGCCTTTGCTCGTGTGCCGGTCTCGAACGCCGTGAGCGCCGCGTTGCCGATCCGCCGCATCGCCCACCTCGACATGGATGCGTTTTTCGCATCGGTCGAACTGCTGCGCTACCCACAGTTGAAAGGCCTGCCGGTGGTGATCGGCGGCGGGCGGCGCAACGCGGACGAACTGCTTGCGCGCCTGCGGCAGGAGCGACCCGGCCGCGACTGGACGATCGACGATCTGGCCGAGATCCCGGTCGACTTCTTCCCCACGTTGCGCCATTACGTCGGCCGCGGCGTGATCACGACCGCGACTTATGCCGCACGGCCGTTCGGCGTCGGCTCCGCAATGGGGTTGATGAAAGCCGCCAGGCTGTGCCCGCAGGCGCTGCTGCTGCCGGCCGACTTCGACGAATACCGACGCCTGTCGCGGCTGTTCAAAAGCGTGATCGCCGACATCGCGCCGGTGGCAGAAGACCGCGGCGTGGACGAGGTGTACATCGACTTCACCGACGTGCCGGGCGGACAGCGCGAAGGCGGCCGCGTGCTTGCAGGGCTGATCCAGAAAAGCATCCACGAGGCGACCGCGCTCACGTGTTCGATCGGCGTGGCCCCGAACAAGCTGCTGGCCAAGATGGCGAGCGAATTCGACAAGCCGAACGGCATCACCGTGCTGTTCGATGCCGATGTGCGCACACGCATCTGGCCGCTGCCGTGCCGCAAAGTCAACGGCATCGGTCCGAAGGCCGAAGCGAAGCTGGCCGCGCAGGCGATCCACACGATCGGCGACCTGGCCGCGCGTCCGCGCGACTGGCTGATTGCGAACTTCGGCCGCAGCTACGGCGCCTGGCTGCACGAGACCGCGCACGGCCGCGACGCGCGGCCCGTGGTGACAGAAAGCGAACCGGTGTCGATGAGCCGCGAGACGACGTTCGATCGCAACCTGCATGCGGTGCGCGACCGGGCCGAGCTCGGCGCGATCTTCACCGGCCTGTGCGAGAAAGTCGCGGCCGATCTGGTGCGCAAGGGCTATGCGGGCAAGACGATCGGCGTGAAGCTGCGCTACGACGACTTTTCGATTGTCACGCGCGACCTGACGGTGGAGCGCTGCACGGCGGATGCCCGTGCGATCCGGCAGGCGGCCGGCCAATGCCTGAAACGTGCGCCGCTGGAGCGCAAGCTGCGGCTGCTCGGCGTGCGCGTGGGCTCGCTGGTGCGCATCGACGAGACGACGTCGGCCGATGTTGCCCGCGCGATCGCGATCGACTCCAGCAACCTGCTCGGCGGGTCATCGAGGGTGACTGCTGCGCGCGCGGCAGGCGGGCAGCGATCGGGCGAGTTGTTTTAAGAACCGCTGGGCGACGCTTCAGGGCGCCGGATAAGTCACCTTCACCACCTCGATTTCCTGCACGCCACCCGGCACCACGAGCTTCACGGCGTCGCCTTCGCGGGCTTTGAGCAGCGCCCGCGCGATCGGCGAGATCCAGCTGACTTCGCCGGCCGTGCTGTCGGCTTCGTCGATGCCGCGAATCGTGATCGTGCGCTCGTCGCCGGCCTCATGGACATAGGTCACCGTCGCACCGAAAAAGACCTGGTCGTGTCCGTGGTGCACGCTCGGGTCGACCACTTCGGCGATCTCCAGCCGCGTGGTCAGAAAGCGGATGCGGCGGTCGATCTCGCGCAGCCGCTTCTTGCCGTATAGGTAGTCACCATTCTCGGATCGGTCGCCGTTCTTGGCGGCCCAGTGCACGGCCTCGACCACTTTCGGGCGTTCGTCGTCGATCAGCGCGAGCAGTTCGCTGCGCAACCGTTGATAGCCGGCCGGCGTCATGTAGTTTTTCGAGCCGGCGGGCAGCGCGGGCAGGGCCGTGTCTTCGTCGTCGGCGTCGTCCGGTGCGTCGGTCTCGCGCGTAAAGGCTTTGCTCATGGCCGGCCACGTCGGTTCGTGTCGATGCAGGGTTCGGCGATCACTCTTTCCACCATGGGTAGAAGTCCGGCATGCGCGACGCCTTTTGCTGAAAGTCCGGTGTGCGCTTTTCCAGAAACGACGCCACGCCTTCCTTGCCGTCGCCGATGCTCGTGTAGTACATCGCGAGCGAATCGATGCGGTGCGCCTGCACCGGGTCCGGCGCCGCCGAATTGCGCCACATCATCTGGCGGATCAGCGCGACCGACACCGGCGAGCGGTCGGTTACGAGGCTGCGCGCGAACGCCTGCGCTTTTGAGAGCACCGCCTCGGGCGGGTGCACCTCGCTGACCAGCCCGCACCGCAGCGCCTCGTCCGCGTCGACGATGCGTGCCGAGTAGCTGAGCTCCAGCGCTTTCGTGATGCCGACGATGCGCGGCAGAAACCAGCTCGAGCATGCCTCGGGCACGATGCCGAGCTTGCCGAACACGAAGCCCATGCGCAGCTTCTCGGAAGCAAACCGGAAGTCCATCGGCAACGTCATCGTGGCGCCGATGCCGACCGCCGCGCCATTGATCGCGGCGATCACCGGCTTCTTGCACTGGTAGACCGCCAGCGACACGCGGCCGCCTGTGTCGCGCACGCCGCCGACGATCTCGGGGTCTTCAAGCCGCTGCTCCATGTCGGCGCGCGTGGGCTGCAGCGATTCGTCCAGGCCGAACACGTTGCCCGGTGCACTCAGATCCATGCCCGCGCAAAACGCCTTGCCGCTGCCGGTCACGACGATCGCCCGCACGGCGTCGTCCTCGCTCGCATCGCGGTACGCATCGATCAGGTCTTCGGCCATGCGCACGGTGAACGCGTTCAGGCTCGCCGGCCGGTTCAGGGTCAGCGTCAGAATGCCGTCGTCGTTGTCGTAGAGCAGGGTTTCGTAGTTCATGGGCGTCCTCGGGGCGTGGCGTGGCGGGTTGATGGGCGGTGCGGCCGCGAACGGGTCGGCGCCGGCGCCGGCGCCGGCGCCGCCCAGTCTTGTACGTCGAATCGCTCGATGCGCTGCGCGTCGACCGCGTGCAGCATGGCGGCGGACACGCAGTGCGGCGCGATCTCGGCCAACGGCTGCAACACGAACGCACGCTGCAACATGCGCGGGTGCGGCAGGCTGAGTGTCGGCGTGTCGATGCGCCGGTCGCCGAACAGCAGAATGTCGAGGTCGAGCGTGCGCGGCGCGTTCGGGTACGGGCGCTGGCGGCCGGCATCGGCTTCGATGCGCTGCAGCGCTTGCAACAGTTGCCGAGGCGTCAGACCGGTCCGCACCCCGATCACGGCATTGAAGAAGTCGGGGCCCGTCGCATCCACGGGCGCGCTGCGGTAGACCGACGAGCATGCGGCAAGCTCCGTCGAGGGCAATGCGCCGATCCGCCGGACGGCGTCGGCCAGCGCGCGCGCCGCATCGCCCAGGTTGGCGCCAAGCCCGATATAAGCATCCTCCCTCGTGTGCGAAACGGTGTCTGCGTCCATCCAGCACTTCGCAGAAAGTAGCGCTAGCGCTCCAGCGGGCCCGAATCGGGCTCGGCCGGCGCGCCGTCGACCCTCGATGCACCGGAACGGCGGCGCCGACGTTTCTTCGCAGCGGTGGCCGTGCCCGCTTCCAGACCATCTGGCGGGGTGCGTGCGGCGGCTGCGTCGTCGTCCCGGTGGTCGTTGTCTGCGCGGCCATCGGCGACCGCCTCGTGTCCGCGCGGCACCGGATCGCTCTGCGCCGACCGACGCTTGCGCGCGGGCCGCGCCGACGGGTTGCCCTGCGACGGCTGCTCGTGCCGCAGCCGATCGATCAGGTCGTTGCGCGTGGCGTCGTCGGCGATCGAGAATTCCTGCCACCAGTCGGCCAGCGCGATGTCGATTTCGCCGACTTCGGCGCGCAGTCGCATGAAGTCGAAGCCGGCGCGAAAGCGCGGCTGCTCGACCAGCGACAGCGGCGCGTGGCCGGTGCGTTTTTCGAACCGCGGCTGCATCATCCAGATCTCGCGCATGTCGGCGGCCAGCTTGCCGCGTCCGGACACGTCGCCGATGCGCTCGTCGAATACGGCGTCGATCGCTTCCTGCAGCGCAGGAAACGGGTGCTGGCGCGCATTCAACCGCTGGTTCCAGCCAGCCAACACATCGGCCCACAGCACGCAGGCGAGCAAGAAGCTCGGGGCCACCGGTTTGCCCTCGCCCACGCGCCGATCGGTGTCGGCGAGTGCGGCGGCGACGAACGGCTGCTCGGCGCGCTCCACCACCAGGTCGAGCAACGGATAAATGCCCCGCGACAGGCCGAGCAGCTTGAGTTGAGCGATGGTCGCCAGCGAATGGCCGGTCTGCAGCAACTTCAGCATCTCGTCGAACAGGCGGCTCTGCGGCACTTCGGCGAGCAGCTTCTGCGAAGCGATCAACGGCTCGGCGGTTTTCTTGTCAAGCGTGAAGCCGCGCGGCTGCAGCTTGGCCGCAAAGCGCACCGCGCGGATGATGCGCACCGGGTCCTCGCGATAGCGCGCGGCCGCGTCGCCGATCATGCGCAACGTCTTCTTCTTCGCGTCCTTGATGCCGCCGTGATAGTCGACCACGACTTGTGTCTGCGGGTCGTAATACATCGCATTGATCGTGAAGTCGCGCCGCGCGGCGTCTTCGTTCTGCGGACCCCAGACGTTGTCGCGCAGCACCCTCCCCGACGCATCGACCGCATGCTGCATGCCGGCGAGCTCGCTTTTCGAGGTCTTCTCGTTGCCGGCCACTGCCGTGCCGGCCGCGCTGTTGTCGAGATACGCGCGAAAAGTCGAGACCTCGATCACCTCGTGCTCGCGCCCGCGGCCGTGCACCACATGCACGATCCGAAAGCGCCGGCCGATGATGAAAGCGCGGCGAAACAGCGCCTTCACCTGCTCGGGCGTCGCGTCGGTCGCCACGTCGAAGTCTTTCGGCCTCAAGCCCACCAGCAAGTCGCGCACCGCGCCGCCGACGATGTAGGCCTGGTAGCCGGCGTTCTGCAGCGTGCGCACGACGCCCAGCGCGCGTTCGTCGACGCCGTTCGGGATCGATCCCGTGCACGCTGGCCGGCACTTCCGCGCGCTTGCCGAACTTCGAGACGGATCGGTTGCGGCCGCCGGTGGCGCGCGTGATCAGCTCGTCGATGAATTTCTTGATCATTGAAGCAGCACTGGGCTTTCAGATTTTTTGGAACAGGTCGAGCACGCGCCAGCCGCGCTCGTCAGCGCAGGGCCCGCAGGCGCGTCGTCGGGGTTGGTCGCCACCGGGTGATCGACCTTTTCGAGCAATGGCAGGTCGCCGAGCGAGTCGGAGTAGAACGTCGTCTCGACCGCGTGCCAGTCGAGCCCGGCGTCCGCGAGCCACTGGTCGACCCGCGCGACCTTGCCGTCGCGCACCGACGGCATGCCCTTGATCGCGCCGGTGATCCAGCCGGTGGCTGGCGTCGCGTTCGAGCTCGCACCGCGATCAGCTCGTCGACGCCGAACAGCGTCGGCCAGCGGCCGGGTCACGAACTCATTGGTCGCCGTGACGATCACCAGCCGGTCGCCGGCGGCGCGGTGGCCTCGACCAGCTGCAGGGCTTCGGGCCTTAGATGCTTTTGCCGGATTGCGCTAGTGTAGCCTGCGCGTGCAGCTATCGATTTCGCAGCGCCCTGCAGCCGCATCGCTTCGGTGGCAAAGCGCACGTAGTCGTCGATGTCGAGCGTGCCGGCTTTGTATTGCGCGAAGAATGCGTCGTTGCGGCGCGCGAAGTCGGCCGCATCGGTCCAGCCGAGCGCGGTCGTGTACACGCCCCAGCGCGTGGTCGGAATCGATCGGCAACAGCGTGTGGTCCAGGTCGAACAGCGCGACCTTGATGCGCTGTCCGGCTGTGGCGCGCGGGGGCGTGGTGGCGATCGTCATCGTGCGTCGTCGCATTCCAGCATGGATTTGAGCAGCGGCACCGTGATCGGCCGCGCGGTGCACAGCGAAAACCGGTCGAGCCGATCGAGCAGGCCGAGCAGACTGCCCAGGTCGCGCGAGAACCGGCGCAGCATGAATTCGACCACGTCGTCGCCCAGATGCATGCCGCGGGCCTGCGCACGGGTCTGCAGCACGGTGCGGCGCTCGTCTTCACCCAGCAGCTGCAACGCGAACACATGGCCCCAGCCGAGCCGCGTGCGCAGATCTTCGCGCAGCTTCAGGTCCGCCGACCGGCCAGGCGCCGGCAGCGAGCACCCAGCGGCGCTGGGTCTGCGCGTTCACGAACCAGTTGAACGCGGCCTGCTGGCGCACCGCGTCGAACGCGTGCACGTCGTCGAACAGCAGCACCGACCAGCCTTCGTCGAACTCGGCCGGTGGCGCGCTGCTGTGCGCATCGAGCCAGCCGACCGCGCAGCCGCGGGCGGTGAATGCGTCGCGCACGCTCGACAACAGGTGCGTTTTGCCGGCGCCGGCCTCGCCCCACAGGTAGGTCGGTGGGCGGATCGCCGCGCGGGCGCCGTCGTCGGTGCCGGCCACGGCGTCGAGCAGATGCTGCACCGTCTGCGGGTTGGCGCCGGTGCGAAAGTTGTCGAAGCCGGGCGTGACCGCGATGCCGATGTCGAGCGCCAACTGCTGCATGCGCATGTGTTCGGTCAACCGCATGCGCCAGCAGTCATCAGATCACACAACGTGCGCGTCCTCGGCCGTGAACGGGACGGCAGGATGAGGACGTAAGGAGGTGTGATCGGGCGCACAGGGCAACGATAAAATTTGCAGCAAATTTTAGTGCCGCGCCCCGTTGACCTCCCGCTGGGCGAACGAGGGAACAGCCGGTCTCCTTTGGAGAGACGCAGTGGGGTGTGGATCGTCGGGTTCGACGACCACGCACGCCGCCCACGCCGCCCACGGCGTCACCGCTTTCCTTTTCCCACCCGCTCCAGAAGTTTTCATGACCACACCGACTCCCCCGCCCCCGCCCTCGGCGCTCAGCTACAAATCCGTCGGGGTCGACATCGACGCGGGCGATGCGCTGGTGGAGCGCATCAAGCCGCTGGCCAAGACGCACGATGCGCGAAGGCGTGCTGGCCGGCATCGGCGGTTTCGGCGCGCTGTTCGAAGTGCCCAAGCGGTTTGCCGAGCCGGTGCTGGTCAGCGGCACCGACGGCGTGGGCACCAAGCTGAAGCTCGCGTTCGAGTGGATGCGGCACGACACGGTCGGCATCGACCTGGTTGCGATGAGCGTGAACGACGTGCTGGTGCAAGGCGCCGAGCCGCTGTTCTTTCTCGACTATTTCGCCTGCGGCAAGCTCGACGTGGAAACCGCCGCCGCGGTGGTGGGCGGCATCGCGCAAGGCTGCGAGCTGGCCGGTTGCGCGCTGATCGGGGGCGAGACGGCCGAGATGCCGGGCATGTATCCGGCAGGCGAATACGACCTGGCCGGTTTCTGCGTGGGCGTGGTCGAGAAGTCGCGCATCCTGAGCGGCCGGGACGTGCAGCCCGGCG
The DNA here is from genome assembly GCA_963784295.1 of uncultured beta proteobacterium. Lineage (GTDB taxonomy): Bacteria > Pseudomonadota > Gammaproteobacteria > Burkholderiales > Burkholderiaceae_C > JBBPYC01. The sequence goes on along the minus strand of CAWAQL010000020.1, from coordinate 14,454 downwards.
ATGTGGTGCTCGGGCTGGCTTCCAGCGGCGTGCATTCGAACGGGTTCTCGCTGGTGCGCCGGTGCATCGACCGCGCGGCGGCATGCGCTGCCGGACACGCTCGACGGGCAGCCGTTTCGCGACGCGCTGATGGCGCCCACGCGCATTTACGTGAAGCCGGTGCTGGCCGCCCTGGCAGCGCACCCGATCAAGGCGCTCGCGCACATCACGGGCGGCGGCCTGCTCGAAAACATTCCGCGCGTGCTGCCGGGCGGCACGGCCGCGCATCTCTCGGCGGCGGCCTGGCCGAAGACCGAGTTGTTCGACTGGCTGCAACGCGTGGCGGGGATCGACGACGTCGAGATGAACCGCACGTTCAACAACGGCATCGGCATGGTCTGCGTGATCGACGCGGCTCACGCCGAGGCTTGCGCGAAAACACTGCGCGATGCGGGAGAGCGGGTCTTTCGGATCGGCGACATCGTCGCGTCGGCGGCCGGAGCGGATGCGCCGCGGGTGTCGATCCGGTGAGACCGTGACAGCGGGCGCCGGAGGCAATGCCCCAATCGTCCTTGTTGTGCTGTCACACGTTGCCCGTGCGCTTGGATGATTCGTCTGCGTATCCAATGCAGGCACGCCGATCGTGGATGAGCAGCCGCCCGGCCTCCGTGGATCGGCGCCTCAGTGGCTCGCGCCGCGCAGCTGTGCAGCCCGATCGGCGATGGCCGCGATGTCGACTTCGAACCCGGCCTGCGCAAGATAGACGTCGAAGTCCGCCAATGCCTGGGGCGCGTTGCCCGCTTCCGCATGCACCAGACCGCGGTCGCGGTATTCGACCCAGCTCTCGGGCAGCAACACGATCAGCCGGTCCTGCACCGCGAGCAGCCGGGTCCAGTCGGACTGCGCACGGTGAATCTCTTTCAGGTTGCGCAGCATCCGGGCCACGATGTCGCGCGGGCGCGCAGGCTTCAAGAAGCCGGCCACCGGCATCTCAGCCCCTTCGGCGGTGCCGGTCTGGCGGCGAAACGGCTCGAGCCGCTCGGCCAGTTCGCTGCGGCTCATCGACTGGCCGGTGAACGGATCGATCACCGCCTGGCCTTTGGGCAAGGTGACCCGCACCATGAAGTGCCCGGGAAAACTCACGCCGTGCGCCGACAGCCCAAGCCCATGCGCAAGTTCCAGCCAGAGCACCGCCAGCGAGATCGGGATGCCGCGCCGGGTGCGCAGCACCGCGTTCAGATAGCTGTTGTCGGGGTCGTAGTAGTCGTTGACGTTGCCGCCGAAGCCCAGGTCGCGGTAGAAGAACTGGCTCAACGCGCGCAGCCGGGCCAGCGGCGCGGCGTCGTCGGCGAGCCGGCGCTTCAGGCGCGCGAGCAGTTGATCGACGTCGCCGAGCACCTGCTGCACATCCAGTTGCGGGTATTCGTCCTGCGCCAGGCTGGCCGACGCCTCCAGCAACGGAAACTGGTCGTCGCTCTGCACCAGCGAGCGAAAAAATTCAAGCGGCGTGGGCGCCTCGAAGCGAAATTGCATGCGGCTTTTTACCTTGTGGCGTTGCGCGGAGTCAATCGGAGGTCTTCTCGGATGGTCGTGAAATGTTCAGGCGCTTCGGCAGCCCGGATGAAAGTACGTGCGACCACTCGACCGGCCGCGCATCACTTCTTCAGGAACTGGGCAAAGCGCAGCCCGCACAGCCGAATCACGGCAAAGTAGATCGCCGCTGCCACCGGCAGCAACACAGCCATCAAGCCGATGCGCAGCCAGCGCTGGTCGCGCAGCGCGCTCCAGTCGAAATGCTGGTTCGCCCAGAACAAAACCGCACCCATGCACACGCTGCCCGCGCCCACCTGCAGCGCGAACGCGAGCCAGCCCGGCGCCGGCCGATAGCTGCCGCGCCGGATCAGCCCGATCAGCAGCCAGGTGGCGTTGATCAGCGCCCCGATGCCGATCGACAGCGCGAGCCCCGCGTGCTGGAACAGCGGCACAAACACGAGGTTCATCAACTGCGTGAGCACCAGCACGACGACCGCGATGCGCACCGGCGTGCGGATGTCCTGGCTGGCGTAGAAACCCGGCGCGAGCACCTTGATCGCGACGATGCCGATCAGCCCCGCGCCGTAGCCCATCAACGCGCGACGGGTCTGCACGCAGATCTTCGTCGCCGAACGCGCCGTAGTGATACAGCACCGACACCAGCGGCTCGGCGAACAACAGCAGCGCCACCGCGCTCGGGACCGCCAGCAGCACCACGAGCCGCAGGCCCCAGTCGAGCATGTCCGAATAGCGGTTGGCATCCGCCACCGCACGCGCGCCGGCCAGCTGCGGCATCAGCACGACGCCCAGCGCCACGCCGAGCATGCCGGTCGGGAATTCCATCAGCCGGTCCGCGTAATTCAGCCAGGTCACGCTGCCGGTGGTCAGGTGCGATGCGATCTGCGTATTGATCAGCAGCGACACCTGCGCGACGCTCACGCCCAGCAGCGCCGGGCCCATCAGCTGCGCGATGCGGCGCGTGGCCGGGTCGGCCCAGGCCGCACGGACGCGCGACCAGCGCAGGCCGATGCGCGGCAGCAGGCCCAGCCGTTTCAACGCCGGCACCTGCACCAGCAACTGCAGCAGGCCGCCCAGCATGACACCGGCCGCCAATGCGAAGATCGGCTCGATGCCGCGCGCTCCGAGCCACGGCGCGAGCAGCCACGCGGCAGCGATCATCGACAGGTTCAGCAGCACCGGGGTGGCGGCCGGCACCGCAAAGCGCTTCCAGGTGTTGAGAATGCCGGACGCAAGCGCCACCATCGACATGAAGCCGATGTAGGGGAACATCCAGCGCGTCATCGACACGGCGGCCTCGAAGCCGCGCGGGTCCTGCTTCAGGCCGCTGGCCAGCGCCCAGACCAGCAGCGGCGCGGCCGCCACGCCCAGTGCGCAGGTCAGCACCAGCGCCCAGGCCAGCAACGTCGCGACCCGGTCGATCAGCAGGCCGGTCGCCGCGTCGCCGGCCTGCGCACGAGTCGACGCGAGCACCGGCACGAACGCCTGGCTGAACGCGCCTTCGCCGAACAGGCGCCGAAACAGGTTGGGGATGCGAAACGCGACGTTGAACGCGTCCGTCATCGCGCTGGCGCCGAAGGTGGACGCGATCAGCAGCTCGCGCACGCAGCCCCGTGATCCGCGATACAAAAGTGAACAGCGAAACGGTGGAGGCGGACTTGAGGAGCGACACGCGGGCGAGTGTAGCGGCGGGTACCGGCAGGTGGTGCTATGAAAGTCGGAGCAGCGAAGCGCCGAGGACCCTGCGATTCGACCAAAATGTTAGAATCGCGGGCTTTGCTGGCAACATCCTCAAACCCCATTCAGAAAGCATTTTTCACTCATGGCTTCCACCAAACCGAAGAAAAAGAACCCGCGCCTCGCGTCGGGCCGCAAACGCGTCCGCCAGGACATCAAACTGAACGCAGCCAACACGTCGCTGCGCTCCAAGTACCGCACCGCGGTGAAGAACGTCGAGAAGGCGGTTGTCGCCGGCGACAAGGACAAGGCCAAATCGGCGTTTGCAATCATGCAGTCGGTGGTCGACACGATCGCTGACAAAGGGATCTTCCACAAGAACAAGGCGGCGCGCGACAAGAGCCGTCTGAGCACCAAGGTCAAGACCCTGGCGCTCGGCGCGTCGGCGTCCGAGGCCGCTCCTGCGGGGGCCTGAACCGGCCCAATATGTTGTAGCCCGGATCGATCGGTCTAGACCCCGGTCGTCCGCCGTTTGCATCGGGTGCGCTGCCAGCAAATCAGATTGCAACCCGCAAAACGAAAAAGCCGCAGTCGATGCGGCTTTTTTTATTTTCCGGTCCGAGCCTCACCCGGCTCGGGATTTGGCAATTGCACTTGGCCGGTCAACGCACGTCGGCGCCACGCGGTGTCGCAGCGGCGGTCGTGCCTCGCTCCACCGGCAACGCAACCGCCTTCGGTTTTTTCTTCGGCAGCAGCGCGATGATTTCGCCGATGATGCCGCGGCGAAACAGCAGCACGACCACGACGAAGATGAAGCCGGTGACGATCGTGACCGACTGGCCGAGCGAGCGGAACCACTCGACGCCGGTCGCATTGGAGATCGCAACGCCGATCTCGCCGAGCTTGTTTTCCAGAATCAGGATCACCACCGCGCCGACCAGCGGACCGAGGCACCGTGCCCATGCCGCCGACGAGCGTCATCAGCACGACCAGCCCGGACATGCTCCAGTGCGCATCGGTCAGCGTCTCGAAGCCGAGCACCAGCACCTTGGTCGCACCCGCCAGGCCGGACAGCGCAGCCGACAGCACGAACACCACCAGCTTGTAGCGGTCCACGTCGTAGCCGAGCGAAATCGTGCGCGGCTCGTTGTCCTTGATCGCGCCGAGCACCTGCCCGAACGGCGAATGAATCGTGCGGTGGATCAGCCAGAAGCCGAACAGGAAAATCGGCGAGCACGACGTAGTACAGCACCATGTCGTTGCCGAGGTCGATCAATCCGAACAGGTTCCCGCGCGGCACGCCCTGCAAGCCGTCCTCGCCGCCAGTGAACGCGCGCCTGCAGCCAGACGAAGTACACCATCTGCGACAGCGCCAGCGTGATCATCGTGAAATAGATGCCCTGGCGCCGGATCGCAAGCCAGCCGACCCCCAGCCCGAGCAACGCCGCGAATGCGGTGCCGGCCAGCACCGCCGAGCAGTGGCGACAGCGACAAGTCGCGCAGCACGTAGCCGGTGATGTAGCCGGCCCCGCCCAGAAACGCGGCGTGGCCGAACGACAGCAAGCCGGTGTAGCCGATCAGCAGATTGAACGCGGACGCAAACAACGCGAAGCACAGGATCTTCATCACGAAGATCGAATAGAAGTAATGCGGCGCGGCCAGCCCGATGGCCAGCAGCAGCAGGTATCCAAAAATCTTCATGACGGATTGCAGTTCGGTTACTTCTCGCGGCCGAACAGACCGGCGGGCCGTACCAGCAGCACGATTGCCATGATGATGAAGACGACCGTGTTGGAGAGCTCCGAATAGAACACCTTGGTGAAGCCTTCGATCACACCCAGGCTCAGCCCGGTCAGGATCGCGCCCATGATCGAGCCCATCCCGCCGATCACGACCACGGCGAACACCACGATGATCAGGTTCGAGCCCATCAGCGGTGCCACCTGATAGACCGGCGCGGCCAGCACACCGGCAAACGCGGCCAGCGCGACACCGAAGCCGTACGTCAGCGTGATCATCAGCGGCACATTGACGCCGAACGCCTCGACCATGCGCGGGTTCTCGGTGCCCGCACGCAGATAGGCGCCGAGCTTGGTTTTCTCGATGCCGTACCAGGTCGCAAAGCAGACCACCAGCGATGCGACCACCACCCAGGCGCGGTAGTTCGGCAGGTACATGAAGCCAAGATCGGTCGCGCCACCGAGCAGCGGTGGCACCGAGTAGGACTGACCCGAAGAGCCGTAGACCGAGCGGAAGATGCCTTCCAGCATCAACGTGATGCCGAACGTGAGCAGCAAGCCATATAAATGGTCGAGCTTGTAGAGCCACTGCAGCATCGTCTTCTCGATTGCGATACCAATCAGTCCGACGATCAGCGGCGACAGCAACAGCATCGCCCAGTACGGAAGCCCGAAATACTGCAGGCCCATCCAGGTCAGCATCGCGCCGAACATGAACATCGCCCCGTGCGCAAAATTGATCACGTTGAGCAGGCCGAAGATCACCGCCAGGCCCAGGCTCAGGATCGCATAGAACGATCCGTTGACCAGGCCCAGCAGCAACTGGCTGAGCACCGCCGACATCGGCAAACCAAACAGTTCCAAAGCGACTCGCTTCTGTAAAAAAAGCAGCGGCGGGTACAGGCCAGGTCGTCAGGTGGGAGCGCGCGCGGCGGATTCGCTCAGCACGTCCCGCTGGACGCTACTTCTTGACAAATGAGCACTTCGACTCGGCCAACGACTGATAGGCGTCTTCGCCCTTGACCGTCGTGACGATCTTGAACAGGTCCCAATCGCTCTTCGATTCGGACGGCTTCTTGACCTGCGCCAGATACATGTCGTGCACCATGCGACCGTCGGCGCGAATCATGCCGCCCTTTGCATAGACGTCGTTGATCGGCGTCTTGCGCATCTGTTCCATCACCTTGTCGGCGTCGTCGGTGCCGGCGGCTTTGACGGCATTCAGATAGGTCAGCGTGGCCGAATAGTCGGCGGCCTGCAGACCGTTGGGCACACGCCCGACCTTGGCCTTGAAGCGCTCGGCGAATTTGCGGGTTTCGTCCGTCTGATCCCAGTACCAGCTGATGGTGGCCAGCAGGCCTTCGGTGTTTTTCAAACCCAGGCTTTTGATGTCGTTCAGAAACACCAGCAGGCCGGCCACGTCCATCTTCTTGGTCACGCCGAATTCGCCGGCCGCCTTCATCGCGTTCACGAAGTCTCCGCCCGCATTGGCGAGGCCCAGCACCTGGGCTTTGGAGCCCATCGCCTGCAGCATGAACGAGGAGAAGTCGGACGCGTTCAGGGGGTGGCGCGTCTCGCCCACCACCGTGCCGCCGTTTTTCTTGACGACGGTCGACGTGTCTTGTTCGAGCGATTGACCAAATGCATAGTCGGCCGTCAAAAAGTACCAGCTCTTACCGCCCTTCTCCACGATCGCCTTGCCCGCCACGCGCGCGAGAGCCACCGTGTCGTATGCATAGTGCACGGTGTAAGGCGAGCAGTCTTCGTTCGTCAGGCGCGAGCTGCCGGCGCCGATGTTGATGTAGGGGCGCTTCTTTTCCTGCGCGATCTTGGCCGATGCGATCGCGGTGCCCGAACTGGTGCCGCCGATGATCGCCGAGACGTTGCTCTCATCGATCCACTGACGCACCTTGGAAGCCGCAATGTCGGCCTTGTTCTGGTGGTCTGCGGTCAGCAGTTCGATGTCGCGGCCGAGCACCTTGCCGCCGAAGTCGGCGATCGCCATCTTGATGGCCTCGACGCCACCGGCGCCGTCGAGGTCGGAGTACAGGCCGGACATGTCGGTCACGAAACCGATCTTGAGCGGACCGGTCTGGGCGAATGCAGATGCGCCGACGAGGCCGCAACAGACCAGGGCGGCGCTGGCGAGGGGTTTGAGTTTCATCTGGGGGTCTCCTTCGGGTTGCATGAATGGGGTGAAATGGTTCGCGGGTGATGGCACGTTTTTGTCCAAGCCGCCATCGATCGGCTACACGCCGAGCAGTTCGTTCAACGTGTCCATCTTGTCGGGCAACTGCACCGCATCGAACTGCTCGACGATGTTGCCGTGCTCCATCACGTAGAAACGGTCGGCCAGCGGTGCGGCGAATCGGAAGTTCTGCTCGACCATCACCACCGTGAAGCCGCGCGACTTGAGCTCGAGGATCATGCGCGCAAGCGCTTGCACGATCACCGGCGCCAGGCCTTCCGAGATCTCGTCGAGCAGCAGCAGGTTCGCGCCGGTGCGCAAAATTCGGGCCACGGCCAGCATCTGCTGCTCGCCGCCCGACAGGCGGGTGCCGGGGCTGTGCCGCCGTTCCTCAAGGTTCGGAAACATTGCATAAATCTCGGCGATCGACATGCCTTCTCGCGCTTTCGATACCAGCGGCGGCAGCAGCAGGTTTTCTTCGCATGAGAGGCTTGCGAAGATCGCGCGCTCTTCCGGGCAATAACCGATGCCCTGGTGGGCGATGCGGTGCGTGGCCATCTTCAACGTCTCGTCCCCGTTGACCTGGATCGACCCTTCGCGCCGGCCGACGAGGCCCATGATCGCGCGCAGCGTGGTGGTGCGGCCCGCGCCGTTGCGCCCGAGCAGCGTCACGACTTCGCCCTGGTGCACGGTCAGGTTCACCCCGTGCAGGATGTGCGATTCGCCGTACCAGGCCTGCAGGTCGCGGATCTCCAGCACCACGGACGCAGCCATGTTCAATGCGCCCCCGCGAGCGTGGCGTCGGCCGAGCCCATGTAGGCTTCCATCACCTGCGGATCGTTCGACACCTGCTCGTACGGCCCTTCGGCCAGCACCGCGCCGCGTTGCAGCACCGTGATGCGGTCGGCGATCTTGGCCACCACGTTCATGTTGTGCTCGACCATCAGGATGGTGCGGCCGACCGAGACTTTTTTGATCAGTTCGGTCACGCGCTCGACGTCTTCGTGGCCCATGCCCTGCGTGGGTTCGTCCAGCAGCATCAGCTCGGGCTCCATCGCGAGCGTGGTGGCAATTTCGAGCGCGCGTTTGCGGCCATACGGCAGGTTCACGGTCTCCTCGTGCGCGCAGTCGGCCAGGCCCACTTCGTCGAGCAACTGCAGCGCATGCGCATCGAGGCGGGACAGCGAGTCCTCGCTGCGCCAGAAGTGAAACGACGTGCCGAGCTTCCTTTGCAGCCCGATGCGCACGTTGTCGCAGTGCGGTCATGTGCGGGAACACGGCCGAGATCTGGAACGAGCGGATCACACCGCGGCGCGCGATCTGCGCGGGCTGCTCCTTCGTGATGTCGGTGCCGTTGAACAGGATGCGACCCTGTGTGGGCACCAGGAACTTGGTCAACAGATTGAAGCAGGTCGTCTTGCCCGCACCGTTCGGCCCGATCAGCGCGTGGATGTGGCCGCGCTGCACGCTCAGATTCACGTCGTCCACGGCCGTGAAGCCGCGAAAGCTTTTGCTCAGGTGAACGGTTTCTAAGATCGTGTCGGTCATGAAGCCCTGGTCGACGGGACCCAGCGAAGGTGGCAAGAGGGGAAACGCGCCAGCATACCAACATTGCCCCTCGATCCGCTTCGGGGTTTGCCCGCGGCGCAGCGCCTTTTTCTCTTCGGTGGGAAGTTCCCCGGTCGGTCGCTCAATCGTGCGGCAGCGGCGCGCCGTACACCACCTTCAGATCACGCCCGCGAGCCGCTTGCACCAGTCGCTCGGCCGAAGGCGTTGGCCGTCGAGGGTGGTGCCAACGATGATCGGTTCGCTGGTCGGGTCGATGTCCGGCATCAGGCAAACCGCCCACGGGTACGCCTCGTCGCGGATGACGTGCCGGTCTGCATGAGCAAAAAGTTCAGCGCACGGTCCGCTGCCCCGCGTCGTGCTTCGGCAGCGGCCCCTCAACGAATGTCCTCGCGGCCTAAAATCGGCTGCCCGCTCGCACCTCGGTCGCGTCGCATGCAATGGCGATCGCAAACCGGATGTGTTTTGTCCTGATTCTTTGTGTGAAAGCCCCCATCGCCATGGCGTCCTCGACCGAAGCGGTTTCGCCCCATGTGATGAACACCTACGGGCGCGTGCCGATCGCGCTGTCGCATGGCCAGGGCTGCGCGTCTGGGACACGAATGGCAAGCGCCTACCTCGACGCGCTGGGCGGCATCGCGGTCAACACGCTCGGCCACAACCACCCCAAACTGGTGCCGGCGCTGCAGGACCAGATCGCCAAGCTCATCCACAGCTCCAACTACTACCACGTGCCCGGCCAGGAAGCGCTGGCCGCCAAGCTGGTCGAGCTGTCGGGCATGACCAACGTGTTCTTCTGCTCCACCGGGCTGGAGGCCAACGAGGCGGCGATCAAGCTGGCGCGCAAGTTCGGCCATGACAAGGGCATCGAGCGGCCGGAGATCGTGGTCTACGAGAACGCGTTCCACGGCCGCAGCATCGCCACGCTGTCGGCCACCGGCAACGCGAAGGTGCAAAGGGCTTCGGCCCGCTGGTCGAAGGCTTCATCCGCGTGCCGCTCAACGACATCGAGGCGCTGCGCGCGGCAACCGAAGGCAACCCCAACGTCGTCGCCGTGTTCTTCGAGACCATCCAGGGCGAAGGCGGCATCAATCCGATGCGCTGGGACTACCTGCGCAGGTGCGCGAGCTCTGCGACGAGCGCGACTGGCTGCTGATGATCGACGAGGTGCAGTGCGGCATGGGCCGCACCGGCAAGTGGTTCGCGCACCAGTGGGCCGGCATCCTGCCGGACGTGATGCCGCTGGCCAAGGGCCTGGGCTCGGGCGTGCCGATCGGCGCGGTGGTGGCCGGCCCGCAAGCCGCGCATCTTTTCAGCCCGGCAACCACGGCACCACCTTCGGCGGCAATCCGCTGGCGATGCGCGCCGGCATCGAGACGATCCGGATCATGGAAGAGGACGGCCTGCTCGAGAACGCCGCGACCGTCGGCGCCCACCTGAAGGCCGCGCTCGAGCGCGAACTGCTGGAGCTGCCTGGGGTGCTCGAAGTGCGCGGCCAGGGCCTGATGCTGGGCATCGAGCTCGACCGGCCCTGCGGCGCCCTGACGGCCGCGCCGCCGAGGCCGGCCTGCTGCTGAGCGTGACCGCCGACAACGTGATCCGGCTGGTGCCGCCGCTGATCATCACGATGGCCGAAGCCGACGAGATCGTCGCCCTGCTGGTGCCGCTCGTCAAGCACTTCCTGGCCGAGCCGCGGCCATGACCCGGCTGCGCCACTACCTGCAGTTCAGCGACTTCAGCGCCGACGACTACGCGTATGTGTTCGAGCGCGCGGCGCTCATCAAGGAGCAGCTTCAAGGCCTACGAAAAGCACCAGCCGCTGGCCGACCGCACGCTGGCGATGATCTTCGAGAAGGCCTCCACGCGCACGCGCGTGAGCTTCGAGGCCGGCATGTACCAGCTGGGCGGCAGCGTGGTGCACCTGACCACCGGCGACAGCCAGCTGGGCCGCGCCGAGCCGATCGAGGACAGCGCCAGGGTGATCAGCCGCATGGTCGACCTGGTGATGATCCGCACCTTCGAGCAGGCCAAGATCGAGTCCTTCGCCGCGCACTCGCGGGTGCCGGTGATCAACGGCCTGACCAACGAATTCCATCCCTGCCAGATCCTGGCCGACATCTTCACCTTCATCGAGCAGCGCGGCGACGATCGCCGGCAAGACGGTGGCCTGGGTGGGCGACGGCAACAACATGGCCAACACCTGGCTGCAGGCGAGCGAGATCCTCGGCTTCAAGGTGCACGTGAGCACGCCCAGCGGCTACGAGGTCGACCAGTCGGTGGCCGGCATCCGCTCGTGCGACAGCTACCAGGTGTTCAAGGACCCGATGCAGGCCTGCCGGGCGCCGACCTGGTGACCACCGACGTCTGGACCAGCATGGGCTACGAGGCCGAGAACGAGGCGCGCCGCGTCGCCTTCGCCGACTGGTGCGTCGACAGCGAGATGATGCGCGCCGCCCAGCCCGATGCGCTGTTCATGCATTGCCTGCCCGCGCACCGCGGCGAGGAAGTCGACGGCCGAGGTGATCGACGGGCCGCAGTCGGTGGTCTGGGACGAGGCCGAGAACCGCCTGCATGCGCAGAAGGCGCTGATGGAGTTCCTGCTGCTGGGCCGCTGCGTTCTGACGCCGCACCATGCCCGAGACGCCGCGCCGTTTGTGGGACATCTCGCCGCCGGTGCGGTCGCGTCGCCGGTGTTTCCCGGCGACACGCCCTATCGCCAGCGCTGGGCCGCAAGCCTTCGGCCGGGCTGCCCGGTCAACGTCAGCGAGATCACGCTGTCGCCGCACGTCGGCGCGCATGCCGATGCGCCGCTGCACTACGACGCCGACGGCGCCACCGATCGGCGCCGTCGACCTGGCGCCCTTACCTCGGGCCCTGCCGCGTGATCCACGCCATCGGCGCGCGGCCCGCTGATCGACTGGGCGCACATCGCGCACGCCGCTGGCCGACCTGCCGCCGCGCGTGCTGGTGCGCACCTACGAGCGCGCGCCGGTCGACCGCTGGGACCGCGACCTCGCCGCCTTCGCGCCCGACGACCATCGAACGGCTGGCCGCGCTCGGCGTGCAGCTGGTCGGCATCGACACCGCCAGCATCGACCCGGCCGACAGCAAGACGCTCGACAGCCACCAGGTGATCCGCCGCCTCGGACCTGCGCGTGCTGGAGAACCTGGTGCTCGACGACGTGCCCGAGGGCGACTACGAACTGATCGCGCTGCCGCTCAAGCTGGTCAGCGCCGATGCCTCGCCCGGTGCGCGCCGTCTGCGCGAACTCGCCGAAATCCGACCATGACCATGACCCTCGACGACTGCCGCGCGCCTCGACGCGCGAGACCCGCTGCGCCGCCTGCGCGACCAGTTCACGCTGCCCGAGGGCGTGATCTACCTCGACGGCAACTCGCTCGGCGTGCTGCCGCGGCCGCGCCGGCGCGCGTCGCGCGAGGTGGTGGCCGAGGAATGGGGCGAGGGCCTGATCCGCTCCTGGAACAGCGCCGGCTGGTTCGACCTGCCGCAGCGCCTGGGCGACAAGGTCGCGCGGCTGGTCGGCGCCGCGCCCGGCGAGGTGGTGTGCACCGACAGCACCTCGATCAACCTCTACAAGGTGCTGTGCGCCGCGCTGTCGATCGCGGCAGCAGAGGCGCCGCGGCGCCGCGTGGTGCTGAGCGAGCGCAGCAACTTCCCGACCGACCTCTACATCGCCGAAGTCGCTGTGCCGCGAGCGCGGCTTCACGCTGCAGCTGGTCGACGCCGAACGAGCTGCCCGCGGCGCTGACCGACGAGGTCGCCGTGCTGATGCTCACCCACGTCAACTACCGCACCGGCGCGATGCACGACATGGCGGCGCTCACGCGCCGCGGCGCACGCCGCCGGCGCGCTGGCGGTCTGGGACCTGGCGCACAGCGCCGGCGCGGTGCCGGTCGACGCTGCAACGACGCGCGACGCCGACTTCGCGATCGGCTGCGGCTACAAGTACCTCAACGGCGGCCCCGGCGCGCCGGCCTTCGTCTGGGTGCACCCGCGCCACGCCGAGCCGCTTCGAGCAGCCGCTGGCGGGCTGGTGGGGCCACGCGGCGCCCTTCGAGTTCACGCCCGCACTACCGGCCGGCCGCCGGGCATCGCGCGCTACCTGTGCGGCACGCAGCCGATCCTCGCGCTGGCCGGCGCTCGAATGCGGCCTGGACACCGTGCTCGCGGCCGCAGCCTCGCTGCGGCGGCGATGGCGGCGCTGCGCGCCAAGTCGCTGGCGCTGACCGACCTGTTCATCGCGCTGGTCGAGGCAGCGCTGCGCCGGGCACGGCCTCGCGCTGGTCACGCCGCGCGACCACGCGCAGCGCGGCTCGCAGGTCTGCCTGGCGATGCGCGACGGCGACCGGGCGCCTACGCCATCGTGCAGGCGCTGATCGCGCGCGGCGTGATCGGCGACTTCCGCGCCGGCGATGACGCGCAGATGCCGGACATCCTGCGCTTCGGCTTCACGCCGCTGTACCTCGGCTTCGAGGACGTCTGGCACGCGGTCGAGCACCTGCGTGCAGGTGCTCGACACCGGCGAATGGCAGCGGCCCGAGTTCAACCAGAAGCACGCGGTGACCTGAATGAGCAGCAACCGCCATCGAGGCCACCGAACGAACATCGTCGCACGACGAAAAGGCGCAGCTCGACTTCAGCGCGTCGATGAGCTACGGCGACTACCTGCAGCTCGACGCAGATCCTGAGCGCGCAGCACCCGCTGCTCGCCGGCGCACGACGAGATGCTGTTCATCGTCCAGCACCAGACCAGCGAGCTGTGGATGAAGCTGATGCTGCACGAGCTGCGCGCCGCCATCGCGCTGCGTCGCGGCCGACGAGCTGCCGGCAGCGCCTTCAAGATGCTGGCGCGCGTGTCGCGCATCATGGAGCAGCTGGTGCATGCCTGGGACGTGCTGGCCACCATGACGCCGCCCGAGTACAGCGCGATGCGGCCCTACCTGGCCAGCTCCAGCGGCTTCCAGAGCGCGCAGTACCGCTGCATCGAGTTCGCGCTCGGCAACAAGAACGCCGCCATGCTCAAGCCGCACGCGCACCGGCCCGACCTGCTGGCCGCAGGTGCGACGCCGCCTGCGCGCGCCGTCGCTCTACGACGAAGCGCTGCGCCTGCTGGCGCGCCGCGGCCTGGCGGTGCCGGCCGACCACCTCGAGCGCGACTGGACCCAGCCCTACGCGGCCAGCGACGCGCGTCGAGCAGGCCTGGCTGGTGGTCTACCGCGACCCCAAGGACCACTGGGACCTGTACCAGCTCGGCGAGGAGCTGACCGACCTCGAAGACGCCTTCCGGCTCTGGCGCTTCCGCCACGTGACCACGGTCGAGCGCGTGATCGGCTTCAAGCGCGGCACCGGCGGCACCGGCGGCGTGAGCTACCTGCGCAAGATGCTCGACGTGGTGCTGTTTCCGGAGATCTGGAAGCTGCGCACCAACCTGTAGCCAGTCCATCGGTCGGCTGGCGCAACCGATGGTTTGCTTTCCCGGCCGGCGCTGCATGCCGTCGGCATCTGTTCGTACGGCTTAGCATATCGGGCGCCAATCAACGCCCGCCGTTGGTTTACCTTGGATGGTTTGCGGGTGCCCATCGATGAGCAATCCAACCGATCTGCAATCTGGCCCTCAAGCGCAAAGTCACCCCGCCGTTGGTTTCTTTTATAGCGCGCAACCGTGACATTTCCCTGCCCCATCGGCTGCCGGTTCGGATTTCTACAATCTTCAGATGAACATCGCCGACCTG
>CAWAQL010000019.1:0-18328 GCA_963784295.1 uncultured beta proteobacterium | reverse complement strand
AACGAAGCACAGAACAAAACGTATTGCTAAATCGAGATCGTCGGCATCGAGCCCACCATCAAGACCATCTGCACCGGCGTGGAGATGTTCCGCAAGCTGCTGGACCAGGGGCAAGCCGGCGACAACGTCGGCATCCTGCTGCGCGGCACCAAGCGCGAAGACGTCGAGCCCGGCCAAGTCCTGACAAGCCCGGCACCATCAAGCCGCACACGCATTTCCCGGCCGAGGTCTACGTGCTGAGCAAGGACGAGGGCGGCCGCCACACGCCGTTTTTCAACAACTACCGCCCCCAGTTCTACTTCCGCACCACCGACGTCACCGGCGCCATCGAGTTGCCCGAAAGACAAAGAGATGGTGATGCCGGGCGACAACGTGAGCATCACGGTCAAGCTGATCAACCCGATCGCCATGGAAGAGGGCTTGCGCTTTGCCATCCGCGAGGGCGGCAAGACCGTGGGCGCCGGGGTGGTGGCGAAGATCTTGGAGTGACGTAAGGACATGGCATCGCAACAAAAAATCCGCATCCGCTTGAAAGCGTTTGATTACAAGCTCATCGACCAGTCGGCGGCCGAGATCGTCGATACCGCGAAGCGCACCGGGGCGATCGTCAAAGGCCCCGTGCCCCTGCCGACCCGCATGAAGCGCTTCGACATCCTGCGCCGCCGCACGTGAACAAGACATCGCGCGACCAGTTCGAGATCCGCACGCACCAGCGTCTGATGGACATCGTCGACCCGACCGACAAAACGGTCGACGCCTTGATGAAGCTCGACTTGCCGGCCGGTGTCGACGAGGAGATCAAGCTGCAGTATTGGTTTTTGGCCACGGCCCCGAGCGCAGAAAGCGTTTTGGGGCGCTATAATCGCGGGCTTGCCTGAAATCTTCAGGCAGCGTTTTTATCGAGACCTCCTGTGCATTCCGCGCAGGGTTCGATCCGGTTCGAATCCCGCGCGGCACGCGTTCATCCGCCAATCGCAGCGGGCACGGCACAGGACATGGAGTCACAACACAATGAGTCAAAGCAACCGTTTGGGTTTGCTCGGGCAGCAAGGTCGGCATGATGCGCCTGTTCACCGACGACGGCCAAAGCGTGCCGGTCACGGTGGTCGACGTGTCGAACAACCGCGTCTGTCAGGTCAAGTCGCAGAAGTCGACGGCTACGATGCGCTGCAAGTCACCTTCGGTGCCCGTAAGGCGTCACGGGTCACGAAGCCGCAAGCCGGCCATCTGGCCAAGGCCGGCGTCGAAGCCGGTGAAATCATTCGCGAATTCCGCATCGCCGCCGATGTGGCCTCGGGCTATCAGCCCGGCGCAACGATCGAAGTCGGTTCCGTGTTCCAGGTCGGCCAAAAGGTCGACGTACAGGGCACCTCGATCGGCAAGGGCTTCGCCGGGACGATCAAACGCCACAACTTCCGCTCGCAGCGCGCATCCCACGGCAACAGCCGTTCGCACAATGTGCCGGGCTCGATCTCGATGGCGCAGGATCCGGGCCGAGTGTTTCCGGGCAAGAAGATGTCGGGCCACATGGGCGACGACACGATCACCACGCAGAACCTCGACATCGTGCGTGTCGATGATGCACGCCAGCTGTTGCTGATCCGCGGCGCTGTGCCGGGATCCAAAGGCGGCTTCGTCACCGTGCGTCCGGCCGTCAAGTCGAACATCGACGTCGCTGCACCCAAGGGAGCCAACTGATGCAGATCGAACTCCTCGACGACCAGGGTCAGGCCGCATCGCAATTCGATGCGCCGGAGACCGTGTTTGGTCGCACCTACAACGAAGACCTCGTGCACCAGATCGTGGTGGCCTATCAAGCCAATGCACGGCAGGGCACGCGGGCGCAGAAAGACCGCGAGCAGGTTCGTCACTCGACGAAAAAGCCGTTCAAGCAAAAAGGCACCGGTCGCGCGCGTGCTGGTATGACGTCTTCGCCGTTGTGGCGTGGCGGTGGTCGGATCTTCCCGAACATGCCGGACGAAAACTTCACGCAGAAGATCAACAAAAAGATGTATCGCGCCGGCATGGCGTCGATCTTCTCGCAGCTTGCGCGCGAAGGCCGGCTGGCCGTGATCGATTCGCTGACGGTGGATTCACCGAAGACGAGCCAGCTCGCGAGCAAGTTCAAGGCGATGAAGCTGTCATCCGTGCTCGTGATCGCCGACGAGGTCGATGAGAACCTGTATCTGGCTTCGCGCAATCTGGTCAACGTGATGATCGTCGAGCCCCGCTACGCCGATCCGGTTTCGCTTGTGCACTACCGCAAGGTGCTGGTCACGAAAGCGGCCATGAACAAGCTGCAGGAGATGTTCCAATGAGAACCGCACCCACCCAGTTCGACGAGGGCCGTCTCATGCAGGTGTTGATTGGGCCGATCGTGTCTGAGAAAGCCACCATGGCCGCGGAGCGCAGCAATGCGGCCACGTTCAAGGTACTGCAAGACGCGACCAAGTACGAGATCAAGGCCGCAGTCGAGCTGATGTTCAAGGTCGACGTGGTTGGCGTCTCGGTGCTGAACGTGCGCGGCAAGTCCAAGCGCTTCGGCAAATCGATGGGCCGCCGCGCCAACGTCCGCAAAGCCTACGTTCGCCTCAAAGAAGGCCAGCAACTGAACCTGACCGGGGAGGCCGCGTAAATCATGGCAGTCGTCAAAATGAAACCGACTTCGCCCGGCCAGCGCGCCGTGGTGAAGGTCACCCGGGACCACCTGTACAAAGGCGAGCCGTTCGCGCCGCTGCTGGAGCCACAGATCCAGAATTCGGGTCGCAACAACAACGGCCACATCACTGTCCGCCACAAGGGCGGCGGTCACAAGCACCACTACCGCGTGGTCGACTTTCGCCGCAACAAGGACGGCATCGCCGCCAAGGTTGAGCGCGTCGAGTACGACCCGAACCGCACCGCACACATCGCCTTGATCTGTTATGCAGATGGCGAGCGTCGCTACATCATTGCGCCGCGCGGCGTCGAAGTCGGCACGTCGTTGATGAGCGGTTCTGAAGCGCCGATTCGCGTCGGCAACACACTGCCGATCCGCAACATCCCGGTGGGCTCGACGATTCACTGCATCGAACTGCAGCCCGGCAAAGGAGCGCAGATTGCACGCTCGGCCGGTGCCTCAGCCACGTTGTTGGCGCGTGAAAGCAGCTACGCCCAGGTGCGCATGCGCTCGGGCGAAGTGCGCAAGGTGCACATCGAGTGCCGCGCCACGATTGGTGAGGTTGCAAACGAAGAGCACAGTCTGCGCCAGCTCGGCAAGGCCGGCGTCAAGCGCTGGATGGGCATTCGCCCGACGGTGCGCGGCGTGGTCATGAACCCGGTCGATCACCCGCACGGCGGTGGTGAAGGCAAAACCGGCGAAGGCCGCCACGCGGTCGATCCGTGGGGCAATCTGACGAAGGGTTATCGCACCCGCAACAACAAGCGCACGCAGGGCATGATCGTGTCGCGTCGCAAGAAGTAAGGGGACCAGCCAATGACTCGCTCGCTCAAAAAAGGCCCGTTCGTCGACCAACATCTGGTCGTGAAGGCCGACAAGGCCGTTACGACGAAAGACAAGAAGCCGATCAAGACCTGGTCGCGCCGCTCGATGGTGCTGCCCGAATTCATCGGGCTCACGATTGCGGTACACAACGGCAAACAGCACGTGCCGGTCTATATCACGGACCAGATGGTCGGCCACAAGCTCGGTGAATTTGCGCTGACCCGCACCTTCAAGGGCCATCCTGCGGACAAGAAAGTCCAGCGCAAATAAGGACGGGACGAAAGAAGCATCATGGAAACACGCGCAGTACTACGCGGCGTCCGTCTGTCGGTCGACAAGGGCCGCTTGGTGGCGGACCTGATTCGCGGCAAGCGGGTCGACCAAGCCCTGAATATCCTGCAGTTCACGCAAAAGCGTGCGGCCGGCATCGTTCGCAAGGTGCTGGAGTCGGCGATTGCAAATGCCGAGCACAACGACGGGGCCGACATCGATGAGTTGAAAGTCAAGACCATCTTTGTTGAACAAGGCACCACCTTGAAGCGCTTCACCGCGCGTGCCAAGGGCCGCGGCAACCGCATCAGCAAGCCCACCTGCCACGTCTATCTGACGGTCGGCGACTAACCGGGAAGCATCGAACACATGGGTCAAAAAATCCACCCCACCGGCTTTCGCCTTTCGGTGAGCCGCAACTGGGCCAGCCGCTGGTACGCGAACGACCGCGACTTCGCCGGCATGCTGGCCGAGGACATCAAGGTCCGCACGTACCTGAAGAAGAAGCTGAAGAATGCTTCCGTCTCGCGCGTGCTGATCGAGCGTCCCGCCAAGAGTGCCCGCATCACGATCTTCTCGGCGCGGCCGGGTGTCGTGATCGGCAAAAAAGGCGAGGACATCGAAAATCTGAAGCGCGAGCTCGGCAAGATGCTCGGCGTGCCGGTCGCGGTCAACATCGAAGAAGTGCGCAAGCCCGAGATCGATGCCAAGCTGATTGCCGACAGCATCACGCAGCAGCTCGAGAAACGCATCATGTTCCGCCGCGCGATGAAGCGCGCGATGCAAAACGCAATGCGGCTGGGCGCCCAGGGCATCAAGATCATGTCGTCGGGCCGTTTGAACGGCATCGAAATCGCCCGTTGCGAGTGGTACCGCGAAGGTCGTGTGCCGCTGCATACGCTGCGCGCCGACATCGATTACGGCGTATCGGAAGCCAAGACGACTTATGGCGTCATCGGCGTCAAGGTTTGGGTTTACAAAGGCGACACGTTGGGTCGAAACGACCTGCCGGTGGCCGAAACACCGCGGCCAGACGACGAGCGTCGTCCGCGTGGCCCGCGTCGCGATGGGCGCCCGGGCGGCGATCGTCCGCCCGCACGTGAACCGCGTCGCGTGGCGGCGGGTGCCGGTCGAGGTGGAGCGCCAGCAGGCGCAAGCAATGTCGCACCGGCCGATGGCAGCGACAAACCCGGCAATGGCGGCACGAGCACCGACATGGGTCGGTCCGACGCTCGGCGTGTTGCGCAATCACCGGTGGGGACGATCTCGCCACCTGCTGCCGCACCGCAGGACAGCAGCGCCACGCCCGCTGGCGGCAAAGGAGAATAACGATGCTGCAACCCGCTCGTCGCAAATACCGCAAAGAACAAAAAGGTCGCAACACCGGCATCGCCACCACGGGCAGTTCGGTGGCGTTCGGTGACTTCGGCTTGAAGTCGACCGATCGCGGTCGCCTAACCGCACGTCAGATCGAGTCGGCTCGTCGTGCAATCTCTCGCCACGTGAAGCGTGGTGGCCGCATCTGGATCCGGATTTTTCCGGACAAGCCGATTTCGCACAAACCAGCCGAGGTCCGCATGGGCAACGGCAAGGGCAATCCCGAGTACTACGTCGCTGAGATTCAGCCAGGCAAGGTGCTCTACGAGATCGTCGGCGTGCCGGAAGAACTCGCGCGTGAGGCGTTCCGTCTGGCTGCGGCCAAATTGCCGCTGCGCACCACGTTCGTCAGCCGCATGATCGGCCAGTGACGCTGGTCAACGAAGGACAGACTTTTTATGAAAACCGCAGAACTGCGCCAGAAAGACGTTGCCGGCCTGCAGACCGAAATCAAGGAGCTGCAAAAGGCTCATTTCGGTCTGCGCATGCAAAAAGCAACGCAACAGTTGAACAACACCGCCACATTGCGCAGCACGCGACGCGACATCGCGCGTGCCAAGACCGTGCTGGCTGAAACGCGCTCGTCGGCTGCCAAAGCATGAGTGCATTGAAGGAAACCGACATGACGACGGATACGGACACGGTCGCAGACACGAAGGCGCCGAGCCTGAAGCGCACTTTGGTGGGTGTGGTGGTCAGCGACAAGCGAGACAAGACGGTGACGGTGCTGGTCGAGCGGCGCGTCAAGCACGAACTCTACGGAAAGATCGTGATGAAATCGACCAAATACCACGCGCACGATGCGAATGGTGAGTACCACATGGGCGACACCATCGAGATCACCGAGAGCCGGCCGATCTCCAAGACCAAGAATTGGGTGGTGACCCGATTGATCGAAAAGGCCGAACTGGTCTGATTCGCTTCGGCGTCGATCGGCTGCATTTTTTGCTTCTTTGACCCCAAAAGGATTTGTCATGATTCAAGTGGGTGACAGGCTTCCGTCGGTGACGCTTTCGGAGTTCTCCGAAGTCGAAGGCGATGGTTGCAGCATCGGACCGAATCCGGTGGCGCTGCAGGATGCAATGAAGGGCAAGACGATTGCCGTTTTCGGACTGCCGGGCGCGTTCACTCCGACCTGCTCGGCGCAGCACGTACCGGGCTATGTGGCACATTTCGATGCGTTGCGCGCAGCCGGCATTGACGAGATCTGGTGCATCAGCGTGAACGATGCTTTCGTGATGGGCGCGTGGGCGCGAGATCAGAAGTCGGCTGGCAAGATCCGGATGATTGCGGATGGCGCTGCCGAGTTCGCGAAGGCGACTGGTCTTACGCTCGACTTGACTGGGCGCGGCATGGGCATGCGTTCCTGCCGTTACTCGATGCTGGTCAAGGATGGTCAGGTTGCTTCGTTGAATGTCGAGCAACCTGGCAAATACGACGTCAGTAGTGCAGAAGCGATGCTGGCTCAAATGGCAGGCCAGTAGATCACTGCTCTGGTCGGAGACAGCCGATTCGTTTGCTGGGGTAGCCCGTCGGCATCATTTGCGGTTTCCAGCGGTTTCCTGGTGCCTGTGTTGTCCGACATCTGGCACGTGGCCAACCCGGTACGCGTTCACCTCTCTGCCTGGAGACGCTCAAGGAACTTATAGGTCGGCCTTGAGGTAATGCGCACCCGCAATCGGGTTGTGATAGTAGGGCGGGATCTCTTCAAAGCCCAAATCGGTGTAGAGCACCCGGGCTGCCTCCATCTCGTCCAAGGTGTCCAACAGCACACAGCTGTAGCCTAACCGGCGTGCAGCATCCAGTGTGGCTTCCGCCAACAGTCGTCCGATTCCGAATCCCCGGAATGCCTTCCGCACAAACAGCCGCTTCATTTCGCTTGCACCGGGATAGTCGCTGTCGTCCATTGGCCTGAGCGCGCAGCAGCCGGCAACCTCGTTTTCGACCGATGCCATCAGCAGACAGCCGCGTGGCTCTGCATATTCGCCCGGCAACTGCGCCAGTTCCGATGCGAAGTTCTGGAAGGCCAAGTCGACCGTCAGCGACTTCGCATATTCGCTGAACAGCCCGTGAACCTCGCGGAGGTCCTGCAGTGATGTGCTGACAATGCGCACTTCGACGGCTGGCGTGGGCATGATCGCTGGCTTCTCGAAAAAGTGAATCGATGGCTCGCTAAGCCGCGCGCATCGACAAAGAAACCGAGGGAGAAATCGGCGTTGTGGAGTAGCCCACCCTACCGGCTCCGTATTTCACCTGCGCAGACGGGCAACAAGCGCCGTCGTCGAATGCCCTTGGAGCAGAGGAATCGCCAAGGCCCGTCCCCCATAACTTTCAACCACCTGTGTCTCCGGCAGCCTCTGCATCAGGTAGTCGCCGCCCTTGACGAGCCAGTCCGGTCGCAAAGACGCGACCAATGCGAGCGGCGTGTCCTCATCGAACCACGTGACCAGGCTCACGGACTCGAGCGCAGCCACCATCTCGGCACGGTCCTGCTCGGCATTGATCGGGCGGTCATCGCCTTTGCCCAGCCGGCGTGTGGATGCGTCCGTATTGAGTGCGACCACCAGGCTTTCGCCCAGCGTGCGGGCCTGCGCAAGATAGCGCACATGCCCCGGATGCAGCAGATCGAACACCCCGTTGCTGAAAACCAGTGGTCGCCGCAGGCCAGCTGCGCGTTCGATCACATCGGCGCGTGCGCAGATTTTTTGCAGAAACCCGGGTGAGGACGACAGGACTTCCATACATCTCAGCGCTGCGCCGGCCGCCCAGATCGCGTTGGGTGGGCAGCGGAAACCGCATCAGACCACCGCAGCCGCACCTGCACCCGCATCCGCGGCCAGCCGCTTGGTGATCTCCTTGCGGTAGCGATTCAGGTCCTGCACCGTTTTGAAGCTCTGCTGCAGCAGCAATCCCATGTTGTGCAGGATGCGGTTGACCACCTTGGTCTCCCAGGTCGTGTCGAACTTGATCTGGTGGTCGAGCCAGTGTTCGAGCCACTGCGGGTCGGGCAGCCGGCTTTGCACAGTGTCGCGCGGGAACAGGCTTTCGTTGACGTGCAGATTGGTCGGATGCAGCGGCTGCGTGGTGCGCCGCGCGCTCGCCATCAATACGCCGACTTTGGCGAACGCGGCGCGTGCTTCGTCACCGGAATTCTGGATCGCGCGCCGCATATAGCGGAGATAGGCGCCGCCGTGCCGGGCCTCATCTTGGCTCAACGTCGAATAGATGTGCTTGATGACCGGCTCGGTGTGCCATTCGCTCGCGCGCCGATACCAGTGGTTGAGTCGAATTTCGCCGCAGAAATGCAGCATCAACGTCTCCAGCGGCGGCGCGGGGTCGAACTCGAAGCGAACTTCATGCAGTTCGGCTTCGGTCGGTGCAAGTTCCGGGCAGAAGCGGTTCAAGTAATCGATCAGCACCAGCGAGTGCTTCTGTTCTTCGAAAAACCAGACCGACATGAATGCGCAGAAGTCCGAGTCGCCCCGGTTGTCGCGCAGGAACATCTCGGTTGCCGGCAGCGCCGACCACTCGGTGATCGCGTTCATCTTGATGGTCTGCGCCTGCTCCTGCGACAACTTCGAAGCGTCGAACGTGCTCCATGGAATGTCTTGTTCCATGTTCCAGCGAACCGACTCGAGTTGCTTGAAAAGTTGCGGATACAGCATGCGGTAAATGTCCTCCTGACGTCGTCTCAACCGAGCAGACGACCAGCTTCATTCTAAGCAGCCCTCCTTCGGCTGCAGCGTTTCAAGCGATCGAGCGCAATCACCCCGGCATCGTGCTCGAAAAGCTCGGTCGCTCGATCAGCCGCCCATAAAGGCGTGCAAGGTTCGGATGGGCGGCGCGCCAGTCGATCTGCGGAAATCGGAAGTCGAACCACCCGAGCGCGCAGCCAACCGACACATCGGCCAGCGACAGCTGGCCGCCGCAGCAGTAGAACAACGCATTGCGGTCGCCGAGCCGCTTCGACATGTCGGCGAGTGCCGATGCGACCTTGCCCAGTTGCCGGTCGATCCAGGCCTGGCTGCGCTGCTCGTCGGTGCGCCCGCCCCAGGTGGCCTCGAGCCGCGCGAGCACGCCCGCATCCAGCGCGCCATCGGCCAACGCTTCCCAGGTCTTGACTTCCGCGCGTGCGCGAGCGGGCACCGGCAGCATGGCTCCGTAGGGGGACAAGCCATCCAGATATTCCACGATCACGCGCGAGTCGAGCATCGCAAAGCCGTCTTCGAGCAGCAGACACGGCACCTTGCCGAGTGGGTTCACGCTCGAAATGTCGGTGTCGGCGGCCCAGACGTTCGTCGTGACGAACTCGAACTCGAGCTGTTTTTCCGCCATCACGACGCGCACCTTGCGCACGTATGGACTGGCAATTGCGCCGATCAGTTTCATGATTCGTTTCCTTTGTTGCGGAGCCCAAGAAAGAACAAGGCGGGCGGCTTCATTGTCGGCGCGTGGGCGCTGCCAGCGCCGAGCAAGCACACCTGCCGGGAAAAGTGCGCCTCTACAATCCCGCCGCATGAACATCTCTGCGATTGCGGCACTGTCGCCACTGGACGGGCGCTACGCGGCCAAACTCAGCGCGCTGCGGCCCTGGATGAGCGAACTGGGCTACATGCATCGGCGCGTGCAGGTCGAAGTGGCGTGGTTCATCGCGCTGTCGGATGCGGGTTTCGAGCAGTTCAAGCCGCTCTCGCCCGGCGCGCGCACCTACCTGCTGAGTCTGGTCAAGAACTTCTCGGAGGCCGACGGCGCGGCGATCAAGGAGATCGAGAAAAAGACGAATCACGACGTGAAGGCGGTCGAGTACTGGCTCAAGTCAAAATTCGAAGCGCGCCGCGAACTCGAGCAGGCCGCCGAATTCGTGCATTTCGCCTGCACCAGCGAGGACATCAACAACGCAAGCCACGCACTGCAACTGCGCGCCGCGCGCGACATCGTGCTGCTGCCGATGCTCGACCGCGTGATCCTCAAACTGCGCGAGATGACACGCGCCTACGCCGACGCGCCGATGCTGAGCCGAACGCACGGTCAGCCGGCAAGCCCGACCACGGTCGGCAAGGAGTTCGGCAACGTGGTGGCGCGGCTCGAGCGCGCCTGCACAGCAATCGCCGACGTCAAGCTGCTGGCCAAGATGAACGGCGCGGTCGGCAACTACAACGCGCATCTGGCGGCCTGGCCCGATTTCGACTGGGAAGCGTTTTCGCGGCGCATTGTCGAGACGCAGGAACCGCTCGGCCTGGGCCTCACGTTCCAACCCTACAGCATCCAGATCGAGCCGCACGACTACATGGCCGAGCTGTTCGATGCGGTCGCACGCGCCAACACGATCCTGATTGACCTGGCGCGCGACACCTGGGGCTACGTCGGCCTGGGTTACTTTACCCAGCGGCTGAAGGACGGCGAAGTGGGCTCATCCACCATGCCGCACAAGGTGAATCCGATCGACTTCGAGAACGCGGAAGGCAACCTGGGCTTGTCGAACGCACTGCTGCGCCACCTGGCCGAGAAGCTGCCGATCAGCCGCTGGCAGCGCGACCTGACCGACTCCACCGTGCTGCGCAACATGGGCGTGGCGCTCGGCTATGCACACCTCGCGTACCAGTCGCTGCTGACCGGCCTGAACAAGCTGGAGTTGAATGAAGCGAAGCTGCTCGCCGACCTCGACGACTGCTGGGAAGTGCTGGCCGAACCGGTGCAGACCGTGCTGCGCCGTCACGGCGTGTCCGGTGCATACGAGAAGCTGAAGGAAGCCACCCGTGGCCGTGCCATCACGCGCGAGGCGCTGCACGCGCTGATCCATTCGCTCGAACTGCCGCAGTCGGAAAAAGACCGGCTGCTCGCCATGACCCCGGCCAACTACACCGGCATGGCCGCGCAGTTGGCGCGGCGCCTGTAGCCCGACGCGCGCGGCCGCCGCATGGCACTCAAATCCACCGTCTTCAAGGCCGCGCTGCAACTGGCCGACATCGACCACGAGCATTACGTCGACCACCAGTTGATGCTCGCACGGCATCCGAGCGAGACCGACGAACGCATGATGCTGCGACTCGCCGCGCTCGCATGGAACGCTTACCAGCTGCGCGATCTGTGCCATAGCGACGGTACGCTCGGCTTCGGCGCGGGCCTTTCGAGCCCCGACGAGCCCGACGTGATGCTGACCGACTACACCGGCCGCAAGCGCCTTTGGATCGAAGTCGGCCAGCCCGAAGAAAAACCGATCGCCAAAGCCTGCAGCAAGGCCGATGCGGTGCAGATCTACTGCTTTTCCAGCGGGGCCGAGTTGTGGTGGCGCGGGATCGAGAGCAAGGTGGCGCGGCTGGCCAATCTGACCGTCTACCGGGTGCCGGTGGCCGAGTCGAAAGCCCTGGCCGCCCTGGCCGAGCGCAGCATGAACCTGCAGGCGACGCTGCAGGAGCAGATGCTCACCATCGGCAACGGGCGCGACAGCGTCGAGTTGGAGTGCAAGCGCTGGAAGTAGGAGGCTGGCCGGGTCGACGCTCGGCCCGAGGACATCGCAATCGGCCATGCCAAGCCCGTTCAAGCGCACCCATCGCCCGTGCGGGTTGGGGTGGTGGCAAAGGGTGGGTCGCGAGGCCATAAGCGGCGTGCGCGATGCAGACCCGATGCGACGGCTACGACGCATGCCGACCGTCGCGGCCGGGAAGGCCGGCTGTTGAGGCATCCGGGCCGCGTGTCCACCGCGCTGGCCCGTGCGCTCGGTGGGGCTGCAGCCGCCGGGTTGACCGGTCTGTTCGGCGACGGCGCCACGCAGCCGGCAGCGATCGGGCTTGCAACCGGTGTGCCGTTCGGTGGGCTGCTGGTGGTCGCCGATCCTGCAAGGCGCGCTGCGGTGTTGCTGGGCACGTTGGTGGCTGCCGTTCTCGTGCATCTGCTGGACTTCACTGGGTGGCCGCTGGCCTTTGCCCTGGTCGAGACGCTCGCCGCTGCGGCCGGGGCTTGGCTGGCGCTGCGGCTGCGCAAGGTCGGCACCGGGGCGTTGCTGTCGCGGCTCGCCGCGCGTTCGTCGGTCGGCTGATCGGCTCGGTGATCACGGCGCTGCTGTCGGCCAGCGCGTGGCGGGTGCCGTGGAAATGGGCGATGCCTGCAACCGGTCCCGCATTGCGGAACTGGAAGGCTTCACCGGCGAGGCGGTGCTCGAGGTGCAGGGATACGTTGCGGTGATGGCGGTGCTGGTCGGTATCGTGAACACGCTCGAAGCCACAGCCGCTCAGGCGTTAGCCGACGCGCACGACTGGCACCTGCGCTATCGACAAGTATTGGCATCCAACAGCACCGCGATGGTCGACTTCTCGACGCGCGCACCGGCGCCGCGCGTTGGGGCGAAGGCGCGGCCGATCTGCTGCACACCGACATCGCTCGACTGGCGCGTGTGCAAGACCTGATCGCGCAGGCCGAGCCGGCGATGCAGCCTGCGCTGCGGACCGACTGGCGCGATCTGGTCAGAGGCCGGCGCGACCACTTGCTGTGGCATGCGACTTTGCGCGTCGACCACGGCGCGGGGGTGGCGGTCCATGCGCGCCTGTCGTTGGTGCGCGGGGCCGATGGCCGGGTCAAACAGGTGGCGGGTCTGGTCGCTGGATGCCAAACGCCGCGTTTTCGAGCGCGGCTCAGATGGGCTGCGGCTGCGGCATCCAGCGGCCGCACTGCCAGCACTGCTCGAAGCCGCCTTCCACCTGTTCGCCGCACGCGCAGCGCCAGTTGCGCTGCGGTGCGTCGGCCAGCTCCGCAAGCAGGGCGAGTGCGTGCGCCTCCTGCTCGTCGTGCTTGATCCAGATCTCGGGCAGGCATTGGTCGGGCGGCAGGTGGCCGGCTGCCGCGCCGAGGTAGTAACGCTGCAGCGAAGCGTCCACGCCCGCACCGCACAAGAAATCCACCCACAGGGTGGCGATCGCGATGTTGGGGGCCTGGGCGAGTTTGCGCATGGGTTCGGATGAGGAAGGCGCCGACAGGCCGGGCGCACAGAGCACACGGAGCGCAGCAAGAGGAAAAACGCGCGACCTACAATCGCTCGATCATGCAGCAGTCCGCCGGTGCTGCGCGTTTTCGAGCGCCGGGTTTTCAACGCAGGCGTCTCCGTCGCAGGCCGTCCCGCACAAAGCCCGATATGAAACTGTTGATGATCGACAACTACGACAGCTTCACCTACAACCTGGTGCAGTATTTCGGCGAGCTGGGCGCACAGGTCGAGACGGTGCGCAACGACGAAATCGACGTGGCGCGGATCGGTGCGCGCATCGACGGCGGTGTGGTGCGGCTCGTGATCTCGCCGGGACCGTGCTCGCCGGCGGAAGCGGGCGTGTCGGTCGCGGCCATTAGGGCGTTCGCGGGCCGGCTGCCCATCCTCGGCGTCTGCCTCGGGCACCAGGCGATCGGCGCCGCATTCGGCGGCACGGTCGTGCGCGCACAGCAGCTCATGCACGGCAAGACCAGTGAAATCCGCACCACCTGCCGCGGCGTCTTTGCGGGGCTGCCCGAACGTTTCACGGTCAATCGCTATCACTCGTTGTCGATCGAGCGCGCCACCTGCCCGGACGTGCTCGAGACCACCGCCTGGACCGACGACGGCGAGATCATGGGCGTGCGCCACACCGGTTTCGCGCACGACGTGCGCATCGAAGGCGTGCAGTTCCATCCCGAGTCGATCCTGACCGAACATGGCCATGCGATGCTGAAGAACTTTCTGGATTGAACTCGCCCCAGGCTTCGCTCCCTTCGGTCGGCTCTTGCTGATTTCCGACCGGGGGCGACGCCAGCGGCCCGGCGAAGCCGGCTTCGCGGCGTCTGCTGAACTGTTGGCCCGCTGGCCCGCTGGCGGCTGCCACTTCTGTGTCATGGCGCATTGTTCGACAGACGCACGACCTCAGCCTTTTGCAGATATAAAAATGATAGCTGACCAACAAGCATTCACCAACGCAAGAGCCCGATTTGACTGAGAAAACCATCGTCGACCTGCGCAGCGACACCGTCACCCAGCCGACGCCTGCGATGCGCGCGGCGATGCACCGTGCACCGCTCGGCGACGACGTGTTCGGCGCGGACCCGAGCGTGAACGCGCTGCAGGAAAAGATCGCCGCGATGCTCGGCTTCGAAGCCGCGCTGTTCGTACCCACCGGCACGCAGAGCAACCTGTGCGCGGTGCTCGCGCACTGCCAGCGCGGCGACGAATATCTGGTCGGCCAGCAGGCGCACTGCTACCGCTGGGAAGGCGGCGGCGCCGCGGTGTTCGGCAGCGTGCAGCCGCAGCCGATCGCGCATGCGCCGGACGGCAGCCTGCCGCTGGATCAGATCGCCGCCGCGATCAAGCCCGACGACGCGCACTTCGCACGAACCCGGCTGCTTGCACTCGAAAACACGCTGGGCGGCATGCTGCTGCCGTTCGACTATCTGCGGGCAGCCACCGATCTCGCAAAGGCACGCGGCCTGCTGCGGCATCTCGATGGGGCGCGGCTGTTCAATGCGGCGGTGGCGCAGGCAGCAGCTCAACACGCTGAAAGCGCTGCAGGCGGTATGGGCGGGACAAGCGGTGCAAGCGGTAAGGGCAGTGCCGGGGAAACAAGCGCTGGAGACGAGGCCAAACGCAGCACGGACAGCTTGAACAACGACACGCGAGACGCGAGCGACCCCTACGACGCACGTCGGAGCGAAGCATCCGACCTCCATCTGCGCGAAGTACGCCGCATCGCCGGCTGCTTCGACAGCGTCTCGGTCTGCTTCAGCAAGGGCCTGGGCGCGCCGATCGGCTCGGCGCTGTGCGGCTCGCGTGCGTTCATCCAACGCGCGCACCGCATCCGCAAGATGGCCGGCGGCGGCATGCGTCAGGCCGGCCTGCTCGCGGCCGCCGCCTCGCACGCGCTCGACCATCACATCGACCGGCTCGCGGTCGACCACGCGCTGGCTCGCCGGTTGGCCGACGGCCTGAACAACATCGACGGCCTTGCCGTGGAGCCGCCGCACACCAACATCGTGTTCGCCGACCTGACCGGCGACGCCGCCGCGCGCTCCGCCGAGTTGATCGAGCACCTGAAGGCGCAGGGCGTGCTTGCCACCGGCCTGTACCGGCTGCGCTTCGTCACCCATCTGGACGTGGACGCCGCCGGCATCGACCGCGCGGTGGCGGCCGTGCGCGCGTTCTTCCGGGCCTGAAGCGCTGCACTGCCCGAGCATGCCGGACACGCCCCACCTGCCGAGCTTCATCGCCGCCGGTCTGCTGCCCCACCTCACGCCGGAACTCGACCGGATGTTGATCATCGGCAACGCGTTGCAGCGCGGCGTGCGGGCGGGCCTCGTCGCCGCGCTGGGCAGCACGGCCGGCTTTTGGCAGGCTGGACGGCGAAGCGGGTCGGTGCGGTGCAGCGTTTGTTGCGCCGGCTCGAATTCGGCGCGGGCGCCATCCCGAGCGGCTTCGGCGGCCAGCTCGCCCGGTCGGACGGGCCGATGACCGCGCCGACGTGATCGCCGATTGATAAAAACCCGCTTCGACCTGCTGCGCGCTTTCATTCAGAGCGCAGCGCCATCCAAGGAGACGCATCCCATGTCCATCACCCCGCAACAAGCGCTGCAGCGCACCATCGAACACCGCGAGATCTTTCACGATGAGATGCTGCAGATCGTGCGGCTCATCATGAGCGGCGAATGCTCGCCGGTGCTGATGGCGGCCCTGATCACCGGCCTGCGCGTGAAGAAGGAAACCATCGGCGAGATCACCGCGGCCGCACAGGTGATGCGTGAGTTCTCGACCAAGGTACACGTCGCCGACCGCACCCATCTGGTTGACATCGTCGGCACCGGCGGCGACGGCTCGCACACGTTCAACATCTCGACGTGTTCGATGTTTGCGATGGCGGCAGCCGGCGCGAAAGTGTCCAAGCACGGCGGGCGCAGCGTGTCGAGCAAGTCGGGCAGCGCGGACGTGCTCGAAGCGCTCGGCGTGAACATCAATCTAAAGCCCGACCAGATTGCCAAGTGCATCGCCGACGTCGGCATCGGCTTCATGTTCGCGCCGAACCATCATCCGGCGATGAAGAACGTCGCGCCGATCCGAAAAGAGCTTGGCATCAAGACGATCTTCAACATCCTCGGGCCGCTGACGAATCCGGCCGATGCGCCGAACATCTTGATGGGCGTGTTCCACCCCGATCTGGTCGGCATTCAGGTGCGTGCGCTGCAGCGGCTGGGCACCGAGCATGCGATCGTCGTCTACGGCAAGGACGGGATGGATGAGGTCAGCCTGGGTGCCGCCACGCAGGTCGGCGAGTTGAAAAACGGTGAGATCCGGGAGTACGAGATTCACCCGGAAGACTTCGGTCTGGCGATGGCGAGCAACCGCACGTTGCGTGTCGAGACGGCAGAAGCATCGAAGGCGATGCTGTTGTCCGTGTTGGACAACGACGCCGGTGCGCCGCGCGACATCGTGATTCTGAACGCGGGCGTGGGCTTGTACGCGGCCGGTGTGGTGGACTCGATTCCATCTGGGATCGAGCGGGCACGGGCCGCGATCGAGTCCGGCGCGGCGCGTGGCAAGCTCGACCAATTGGTGGCTGCCACCGGCGCCGCATCGGCCTGATCCATTCCAATCAAATTTCCATGTCCGACATCCTGCAAAAAATCGTTGAAGTCAAGCGCACGGAAGTGGCCACCGGCAGGGGCCGAGTGCCGCTGGAAGCCATGCGCGCGGACGCGGAGAGCCGCGTGCTGACGCGCGACTTCATCGGCGCAATCCGCAGCAAGATTGCTGCCGGCCAGGCTGCCGTGATCGCCGAAGTCAAGAAAGCCAGCCCGTCCAAAGGCCTTCTGCGGCCCGATTTCATCGCGGCCGACATTGCGCAAAGTTACGCCGAGCACGGCGCCGCGTGCCTGTCGGTGTTGACCGATGTGCAGTTTTTCCAGGGCGCGGTCGACCACCTGAAGCAGGCGCGCGCATCGTGCGACTTGCCGGTGCTGCGCAAGGATTTCATCGTTGATGCGTGGCAGGTTTATCAGTCGCGATCGATGGGCGCAGATTGCATCCTGCTGATCGCGGCTTGCCTGGGCGATGCACAGATGGCCGAGTTCGAGGGAATCGCGCACAGCCTGGACATGGCGGTGCTGGTCGAGGTGCACGATGCGGCCGAACTGCAGCGCGCGCTCAGGCTCAAGACGCCGCTCATCGGCATCAACAACCGCAATCTGCGCAGCTTCGAAGTCGATCTGGGCACGACGCTGACGCTGCGCGCTGAGGTGCCGCAGGACCGCATCGTTGTCACCGAGAGTGGGATCGCACAGCGCGAAGAGGTGGCCCGGCTGCGCGCCGCCGGTGTCAACGCGTTTCTGATCGGCGAAGCATTCGTGCGCGCCGAGGAGCCTGGTGTGGCACTTGCCGAGTTGTTTGCGCAGTGAGCGCTGCCGGCGTCGATCAATTGCGAAGCGCTGAGCCGCGCGATTGGCCCGTCGCAGCCGGCTGGCAGTCTTTGGTGGACGAATTTTTTGCGTCACTGACCGGCGCTGCGTTGCTCGCATTCCTGCAGTCCCGGCTCAAAGCGGGTGCGGTGATCTTTCCGCCGCAACCGCTGCGCGCGCTGGAATTGACGCCGCCCGAATCGGTGCGGGTCGTGATCCTCGGACAAGACCCGTATCACGGCCGCGGACAAGCCGAGGGCCTTGCGTTTTCGGTCGCGCAGGGCGTCGCATTGCCACCGTCGCTGCGCAACATCTTCAAGGAGATCGAACGCGATCTGGGCCGGGCGCCGCCTGCGTTTCCGAAGCCCGGCGGCAGTCTGGTGCGCTGGGCCGAGGGCGGTGTGCTGCTGCTCAACACCTGCCTGACGGTCGAAGAAGGCAAGGCCGCGAGTCACGCGGGCCACGGCTGGGAGGTGCTGACCGACGCCGTGATCCGGCACGTGGCGGAGGCGGAGCGGCGCGTGGTGTTCATGCTCTGGGGCGCGCATGCGCAGAGCAAGCAGGCGCTGATCGACGCATCAAAGCATCGCGTGCTGATCGCGAATCATCCGTCGCCGCTGTCGGCGAACCGGCCGCCGCTGCCGTTCATCGGCTGCGGGCATTTCGGTGAGGCGCGGCGCTGGCAGGCGGAGCAAGGCGATTCGGTGGCCAATCACGATCGCGCACGACCGAGCAATGGATAAGCCCAAAGCCCGCACCCGGCGGGCAATTGTTGCGATCGAGATGCCGCTGCAGGAGTGC
>CAWAQL010000018.1:0-154522 GCA_963784295.1 uncultured beta proteobacterium | reverse complement strand
AACGACGGCCAGCAGCGCGAGTTCAAGGCCGTTCTGCGCATCGACACGCCGATCGAAGTCGACTACTACAAGAACGGCGGCATCCTGCCGTACGTGCTGGACCAGTTGCTCGCGGCGTGACATCCGGGCTGCCGCGTGCGCTGATCGCGGGCGGTGGCATCGGCGGGCTGTGTGCGGCGATCGCCTGCACGCGCGCCGGATTCGAAGCCACGGTTTTCGAGCGCGCGGCCAGCATGAGTCCAGCGGGCGCGGGCATCCAGCTCGGACCGAACGCCACGCGCGTGTTGCACGGCTGGGGCCTGCGGGCTGCGCTCGCATCGGTCGCGTGTATTCCCGACAGGCTCGTCGTGCGCGATGCGCGCAGCGGCGCCGCGCTCGGCACGCTTGAACTGGGGCCGCACGCGCTGCGGCGCTATGGCGCGCCGTACGCAACCCTGCACCGCGCGGATCTGCAGCAACTGCTGCTCGACGCAGTCGCTGCGCAGCCCAATGCACGACTGCGGCTGCATACGCCCATCACCCGCTTCGTCGAACACGACGACGGCATCGCTGTTGAGACTGCCGGCACGACAGTGGGTGAGCACAACGACCACGAAGACCGGCGCACCACGGGCCGCCTGCTCGTGGGCGCCGATGGTTTGTGGAGCCCGCTGCGCGAGCAGTTGCTCGGCGATGGTCCGCCGCATGCGACCGGCCACTTTGCCTACCGTGCGCTGGTCCCGCAGATGAGCTTGAGCGAACCCCTGCGAAGCAACGACGTCGACGTCTGGCTCGGCCCGAGGCTGCACGTCGTCGCCTACCCGGTGCAGCGCGACGAATTGCTGAATCTGGTCGGCATCGTGCATGCGCCAGCGAGTGTGAATGGCGACGCCGGCGGCGGCTGGGACGAGGCGACCGACGCGGCAAAACTGCTTTTGGCGCTGTCCGGCTGCTGCGCGCGACTGCAGGATCTCGTGCGGGCTGCGCCCGGCTGGCGGCGCTGGACCCTATTTGACCGACCGCCGATGGCAGGCCCTCGGGAGCACGGCGGGCACGGCCGCCTCGTGCTGGTCGGCGACGCCGCGCATCCGATGCGCCCCTACTTGGCGCAGGGCGCCGGCATGGCGATCGAGGATGCGGCCGAGCTGGAGCGGGTATTGACGAACGCGGGCACTGCGGCCGACATCCCGCAGCGCCTGCAGCGCTTCGCGCAGCGG
Organism: uncultured beta proteobacterium; assembly: GCA_963784295.1. Classification (GTDB taxonomy): domain Bacteria; phylum Pseudomonadota; class Gammaproteobacteria; order Burkholderiales; family Burkholderiaceae_C; genus JBBPYC01. The sequence continues at coordinate 153,326 of CAWAQL010000018.1, read as the reverse complement.
CGCTGGGCACGCAATGCTCGGGTGCAGGCGCGCGCCGTACGCAACGGCCGCATCTTTCATGCAAACGGGGCAGTCGCTTTCGGCCGTGACATGGCGATGCGGCTGCTCGGCGCGCGTTTGCTGGACCTCCCTTGGTTGTACGGCTGGCAAGTGGATGACACGGTGGGCGCATCGGCCTGAGCCGGCACCACCATGCCCAACGTGTTCAACTTCACCGCATCAACGTTGGATTGTCTCGGGGCCGGCGAATGCCAGTTCGTGCGGGCGCCTCTTTGCGTCGCAATCACGGATTACGTGATCCAGATCGACGACGGCGCGGTGGGAGCGCGATCCTTGATGGCCAGCCGTTTGCGGTCAGGCCGTTCGCGACCGCACCGCCGATCACGGTGCGGTCGCCGGACCCGTTCGACGGGGCAGTTGGCTATTCCGGCGCGGGAAGGATACGCGCCAGCAGGGCGGGGATCTGGTCCACGGGCAGTGGCTTGCTGAAGAAATAGCCTTGCATGTCGGTGCATCCCTCAGCCCTGATTTGCGCGAGCTGATCATCGGTCTCGACGCCTTCGGCCGTGGTCGTTGCGCCGAAGCTGCGCGCCAATCCGCAAACGGCCCGCACGATTGCAACGCTGCTTTCACTGGTCGAAAGATCGTCGATAAAGGATTTGTCGATCTTGATCTTGTTGAAATTGAAACTTCGCAGATAGCTCAGACTGGAATAACCCGTTCCGAAATCGTCCAGCGATATCCGGACCCCGATCTCTCCGAGGCGGCTCAGAAGCGCGCAATTTGCTTCGCTGCACTGGAGAAAAATCGATTCCGTAACTTCCAGCTCCAGCCGGCCAGGCGACAGCCCGGAATCGGCAAGCGCATTTTTGACTGCGGACACCAGATGGCCGCTCTTGAATTGCGCGGCAGACACATTCACGGCGACTGAGATGTGTTCGGGCCAGCTAACGGCATCCGCACAGGCGCGCCTGAGAATCCGCTCACCGATGAGATCGATCAGTCCGATTTCTTCGGCCAACGGGATAAAAACGTCCGGCGGCACAAATCCACGTTGCGGATCGTTCCAGCGAGACAGCGCCTCGAATCCGGTGATGCGACCGGTCTGCAGATTGGCGAAAGGCTGGTAATGAATCTGGATCGTGTCCTGGTTGACCGCTGCACGCAGGGCGGCTTCAAGCCCGCGACGCTCTTGGACCTGACGATCCAGATGCGGATCGAAAACTCGAATCCGGCCGCGCCCGTCCGCCTTGGCCCGATACATCGCCAGGTCCGCAGCCCGCAGCAATTGAACCGAATCCAGGTAGTCCCCTTCTGCAACGGCAATGCCGATGCTGGCGCCGAGCATTAGGTTCTGGTCGTCTACGCTGAAGGGTGTCCCGACAATCTCCATCAGACGCGCAGCAAGCGCCGTGGCTCCTCTCGGTTGCTCGCCGCCGACATGAATGATGGCAAATTCATCGCCGCCCAGCCGCCCGATCTTGTCGCCTTCGCGCAGGCCGTTTCGCAAGCGGCATGCCAGATGCTTGAGCACAGCATCTCCAATGTCGTGCCCAAGTGTGTCGTTGATGGCCTTGAAGCCATCCAGATCGATGAACAGAACCGCCAGTTGGCCGCGATGACGCTGTCGGTGCTCCAGCGCTTCGCCGAGCTGCTTGTGAAACAACAACCGGTTGCCGATGCCAGTCAGCGCATCGTGGTGCGCCAAGTGGACGCTCATCGCCTCCGATTTCTCACGCTGCTCGATCTCGCTTCGCAGCTGCTGATTGCTTTGAACCAGGTCCCGCGTCCGGGCGGCAACTCGGATCTCGAGCGCTTCGTTGGCCTGAGACAGTTCCTCGTTCATCCGTTGAATCTTCTCTTCCGCGCGCTTTCGATCGAGCTGCGTGGTGACGCGGGCCAGCGCGATGGAGAAGTCGACCGGCTTGGTGATGTAGTCGTTGGCGCCCCGTTTCAACGCGTCGACGACGTCCTCGCTCTGACTCTTCGCGGTCACCATGATGACCGGCAGGGATCCTGGCGAGTGTTTGGCGCGCAGCCGTGCCAGGACTTCAAGCCCCGATAGGTCCGGCATCATCATGTCCAGCAGCACGAGATCGAAGGTTTCACGCTCGATCAGCGCCAGGGCCTGGACACCGCCGCCGGCCTCCGTCGCACTGAAGCCGTGACGCTCGAAGCGGCGCTTGAGGATCTCGCGGTTTTCGCGGATGTCGTCCACGATGAGCAGCCGGCCCTTGCCCGCGTCCGACGGCGATGGTCAGGTCGGGTTGCGGCGGATCGATCGGCGCCAGCTCGGAGCTTCGCCACAGGACTGCAGTGCTGATGTTCATATGTGGTCGCATGAGCCAGCCGTGTGGCAGGCATGGGTTTCAGCGCACGCGTGATGTGCCGAACGGTTGCGGAAAAGGACAACGCGCTTGAGCGCGGCCCCGCTGGGGTGTTCCTGATCGGTCGTCGTTTGGTCTCGTGTCATGCGGCGAACCCGAGGCCTGTGGTGCCGAAATCTGTGTGCCCCTCGACACCTCGCGGCTGTCTTGGCAGGCTGACGATGACCGTGGAACCCTGGCCCAGACGGCTCCGGACCGACAAACTGCCGCCCATCAGCCGGCAGTAGCGCCAGGCCAGCGGAAGCCCGAGTCTGATTTCGTCGTCGTACTTGCTCGCGGTTTCGTCATCGGCAGTGCCCATCGTCTCGAAGAGGTTGGCCAGGCGCTCCTGTGCGATCCCGAGACCGGTGTCCTCGATCGACAGCGTGCAGGTGCTGTCCTGCATCGAGGCCGAAACGGTGATCCGCCCGTTCGTGCGTGAACTTCGCGGCATTGCTGAGCAGGCCTTCGAGGATGCGCGCCAGCTTCTGCGCATCGCAGGCCACGCGCCCGGTGGGCGGCGGGTGCACGATCAGATCGTTCCCGCCGGCCACGATCGACGCGCGCGACAGCGACACCATCCTCTCGATGAAATCGCCCAGCTCGAACTCTTCGATGCGAAGTTCCGCCTTGCCGGCATCGAGCCTCGACAGCTCGAGAAGGGTCTCGATGAGCCCGAGGAGACGGTGGCCGGCGCGCAGGATCGAGTCCAGGTCCTGGCGCTTCTGGATGTCTCCCTCTTCGCTGTCCTCGATGAGGATCTCGCTGTAGCCGATGATCGCGTTGAGCGGATTCTTCAGTTCGTGGCTCATCTTCGCCAGGAAGTCGGACTTCGCCGCCATTGCGCGCCGTGCCTGGGCGGTCGCGTCGCGCAGCCGCTGCTCCGTCGCTTGATGGAGCAGCACCTCCCGTTCCAGCTCGCCCTGCGAATACACGATGTTGGCGAAATAGAGCGCCATCATCGAGACGTAGGCGCTGGCGCAGAAAGTCGAAATCAGACCGAGGATGATCAGGCCGTCGGCGGCGACTGTTTCGGGAAACCCGATCACGTCGTACAGGCAGTAGAACAGCGCGAGGTTGGGGACGATCAGCAGCGCGACGGCGATCCGCGTCGACCGCCCGGGCAGGTAGAAGAATCCGAGCAGCGGAACCGTCACCAGCCACGGCATGATCGGCGAGCTGATGCCGCCGTACTGATAGCAGCCCCAGAAGATGCAGAACATCAGGTTCTGGATCGAGAGCAACGCAAGCGGCACATACCAGCCGGTCAGACGCAAGACGAGCGCAAACGGCCAGAACGCTGTGACGGCCAGGAAAAACACCCACCACGCCAAGTCGGGCTCTCCCTGCACGATACAGCATCGAGAAAGAGATCGTGTGCCCGAGTAGCGGACCGAACAGATGACTGAACAGGAACATCCGCACGGCCTGCAGCGTGCCCGGCGATTGCTTCAGTTCTGCAGGAACGAACCAGTCGACCGCAGCGTTCAGCCACTTGACGAACGGATTCAGTCTGAGTTTCTGTCGCATCGCCATCTTCCGGTGAGATAGATAGCGGCCCGTCACGCCGCGACAGCTTCCGCCTGTGCGGTGGCCGGCAGTCGCAGGGTGAACTCCGACCCACGACCGGGGCGGCTTTCGACCGAGATGTCGCCGTCGAGCAGTCGCGCGAGCCGCTGACTCACTGCCAGGCCCAGCCCTGTTCCCTCGAACCTGTCGGGGTCGAACCGGCTGAAATCCTTGAAGAGATTCGGTATGGCCTCCGGGACCATGCCGATCCCGGTGTCCTTCACCGAGATCACGACCTGCTCGCCGTTGCCGTCCGTCAGCCGCTTCGCACGCAGCACCACCTCGCCGTTGCGGGTGAACTTGCCGGCATTGCCGAGGAGGTTGATCAGGATCTGCCGCAACCGCGTCTCGTCGGTCTGGATCAGGCCGAGCTTGCCTTGCTTTTCGAGCGCGAACTTGTTCCCGTTCTGCGAGATCAGGTGCCGGCACGTCGCGGTCACCTGTTCGAGGCAGCGATCGAGATCGACCAGCCCCGGGTTGATGTCGACCTCGTCCGAGTCGATCTTCGGCATGTCGAGGACGTCCGACACCAGCGACAGCAGGTGGCGGCCGGCGTTGTTGATGGAGCGCAATTCCTCGGCGTCCGCCGCCGGCTTGCTCATCTCGGCGTCCTCGAGCAGGATTTCGCTATAGCCGATGATGGCGTTGAGCGGCGTGCGAAGCTGGTGACTCATCTTCGCCAGGAAGACGGCCTTGGCTTCGTTGGCTTGTTCGGCCCTGCGCTTGACGGCATTCAGCTTGACCTGCGTCTCGACATGGTTCGTTGATTTCGCGCTGCAGCGCCGACTTCGCGACCATGACATGGGCGTAGTAGATCGCCATCATCGAGTTGTAGATCGTGGCGGCGCAGGCGGAGATCATGCCGACGGTGGACAGCTGCTGGATCGACACCCGATGCGGAAACGATCCCGCCAGCAGATAGGCCGCGGCGAACGCCGCCAGGCTCGCGCCGATGCATCCGAGCACCAGCAACGGCCGGTCGCTCAGATAGAAGAACCCGAGCATCTGAGCCGTCAGGAACCAAGGCAGGAAGGGCGAGCTCACCCCGCCGTAGTGGAAAGACCCGAAGACGCTGATGACGGTCAGGGCGCAGAAGGAATAGAAGGCAGGCCCGAACAGATGGCCCGCCCAGCGTGAGCGCGAATGGCAGCAGCCAGAACGAGCCGCACACGGCGCACAGGGTCCAGAACACCCAGTCATGCGCGTCCAGCACGCGATAGAGGTACCCCAGAATCGCGACGGCGCTGAACGGCCCGAGGAAGTGGCTGATGACAAAGATCCGGCCCTGCCAGAGCGTGGCGGTGCGCTCCCGCAGCACCGCCGGGACGAACCAGTCGACGGCTATCGACCAGCCGACGGGTTGGTGCCACGGTTCAGCCCAGCATCGTATCGAAAGCCGAATCCGCGTCGGCTTTGTGACGGGACGCGTCGCTGGCGGGGCGGCGGGGGATGTCGCTGACGGAGGCTCGATGGCGCACGTGCTCGACCTGCGCATGATCGATCGCCTTGCGAAGCCGCGCGGCCACCGCCAAGACGTCGTCCCGGCTGTGCGTCGGCATCATCTGGAGCCGCAAGCGGGCGTCACCCTTGGCGACGGCCGGGTACTCGACCAGGTTGGCGATGACCCCCAGCGCCGGCAGCCGTGCGGCTCACCAGCCGCGCCAGCGCCTCGTCGCCGACGCGGACCGGAACGATCGGCGAGGGATTGCCCATCGTCTGCAGGCCTTCGGTCGCCAGCGCATCGCGCATCTGATTGATCCGCTCCATCAGCACGGTGCGCAGCTGCTGGCCCTTGGTCGGACTGGACGATCTCGAAGGCCTTTGTGACGGTGGCGGCCTGGACCGGCGACAGCGCGTTCGAGAAGGTCGCCGAGCAGCCGTAGAACTTGAGGTACTGCTTCACCGCCGCCGACTTGCAGGCAACGAAGCCGCCGTTCGAGCCGAAGGTCTTCGAGAAGCTGCCCATCACGATGTCGACCTTGCCGAGCATGTCCTGCTCGCCGATGAAGCCGCGGCCGCCCGGGCCCATGGCGCCCAGGTCGTGGGCGACGTCGACCAGCAGCGTCGCCCCGTACTCGCGGCACAGCTCCTGCAGCGCCTTCAGGTCCGGCGTGTCCGAATCCATCGAGAACAGGCTCTCCGTGACCACGAGGATGCCGTTGCTCGCGTCCTTGTCGCGGATGCGTTTCAGGTGCCGGCGAACCGAGTCGAGGTTGAGGTGGCCGTGCAGGTGCACGTTGGGCGTCGCCGAGTAGGCGCCCTCCTGCAGGCAGGCGTGCGACAGGCCGTCCATCACGACGTGGTCGGCCGGCCGGACCAGCCCCTTGATGACGCCGTAGCCGGCGGCCCAGCCCGTCGGGTAGAGGACGGTGTGGTCGAGCTGCAGGAATCTGGAGATCGTCTCCTCCAGCCGCAGCGAGTACTTGGTGTTTCCCGCCAAGCGCCGAAGAGCCGGCGCTGTGCACGCCGTACTCGTCGATCACCGCCTTGGCGACGTCCTTGATCTCCGGATCGGACGACAGGCCCAGATAGTCCTGTGTGCGCGAAGTTCAGGCCCGGTGAAGCTCTGCCCGCTGTCGTCAGCGGCCGTGCAGACCGACAAGCGGCGCCTTCTGCGTCGATTTCGAGTAGGGCCACAGGTTGCGCTTGCGGCGCAGCTCCTGCCATTCGTAGAACGGGCTCGACCCGCGCCATCAGGTCGGTCCCCTGAGGTTCGCGAAAGTCGCGCATGCTGCCTGTCAGGGCCTGCTACCGGATCAATCGTCGACATAACACTGCACTCCTTTGATGCGCTCTTGACGAGCGACTATGACATCTTGGTGAAGCTGCGCCTGACCCGCGGCTGCGCTCGCCAAGCAGCGCTTGGATCTTTCCCAGCAGGCGCGTCAGATCGACCGGCTTGGTGTCGAAGTCGGCGCAGCCCACTTCGACGCTTTTTTCCCGATCGCTCGCCAGCGCATGGGCGGTCAACGCGATGACGGGAATGTCGGATGTGCGGACATCGGCCTTGATGAGTCGCGTTGCCTGCCAGCCGTCCATCTCGCCCAACGCCACATCCATCAGGATGACGTCGGGCTTTTCGGAAACCGACATCGCGACGCCGGTGGCGCCGTCCGGCGCGCCGCACACCGTGAAGCCACGGCGTTGCAGCCGCCTGGTCAGCATGTCGCGATTGGCGAAGCTGTCTTCCACGATCAATATCTTCGTTGCCTGCAGTGCCGGTTCAGTGTCGTCGCGAGTGCTGTTCATCCTGTTTTCCCTTGGAGATCCACACGCGGTGATATGTGCGCCCTGGTGCTTTGATTCTTCGGCATCTGGCGGGTCTTCAGAGTCGATACCGACGCTCAACACCGCCGATATCGCGAAGTAACTCACAAATCGTTACTTGTGTGAACTCAGGAATTGCTCTTGCGCTGAAGCGCATTGGCTTCATGCGTCAGAGCAGCCGTGGGTTCGTTCCCGGGTGGGTAGAAAACGCTCGGAATGTTCAGCGTCACCGGGCGATTCCGCAGCCGGTTGAGCATGGCCGCGACCATGGTCCCGGCGCTGGACATCTCAGTCCAGGTGCCGAAGCGTCTATGCATCAATTCTTCGCATCTGCTGTGGGTGAGGCGCTATGTGTTCAGTCCCGGCGTTTGATCGTGCAATCTTTTCCGTTGAATGGAAGGAGGCACCCTGGGCCAGGTTCTCCACGGCCGCGCCACCACGACAGAAGGCAGTTCGTCGAACAGCACAAAGTAGTCAAGAAAGCTTGAGGACGCTGTTCAGGCGCCACGACAGCGACCCCAAGACCGTGGTCAAGTGGAGGCACCGGGCCTGTACAGCGGATCAGGTGACAGGCCCGAAGCGGCCGAAGTCGACCGCGGTGTCGATTGACGAGGAGGCCTTCATCGTGGCCTTTCGCCGAGCCGACTCTGTTGTCGCTCGATGACTGCCTGTACGCACAGCAGCCGACGATTCCTCATCTGACGCGCTCCGCGTTGCACCGCTGTTTGCAGCGCCATGGAATCAGCAAATTGCCGCAGGTCGAGGGCGACAGGCCGATCCGCAAGCGGTTCAAAAGCTACCCGATCGGCTACTTCCATATCGACATCGCCGAAGTGCGCACGGCCGAAGGCAAGCTGTACTGGTTCGTGGCCATCGATCGGACTTCCGAGTTCGCCTTCGTTCGCCTGGAAGACTGCGCCACCGCCGAGACGGCCAGCGCGTTTTTGCAATCGCCGATTGATGCACTGCCTTACAGGATCCACACGGTGCTCACCGACAACGGCACCCAGTTCGGCGATCTTCACGCAGGAGCGGATCCACAGCCAAGCTGCGCATGCACCTGTTCAATCGCGTCTGTGTCGCCAATGGCATCGGGCACCCCAACACCCGAGCCCAGTCACCCGTGGACCAATGGCCAAGTCGAGCGCATGAACCGCACGGTCAAGGAAGCCACCGCCCAAGCGCCCCCACTTGCGACAGCCACGACCAGCTGCGCCAGCACCTGGACGACTTCATCGACCGCTGCAACTACGCCGGGTGCCTGAAGGCATTGAGCGGGCTGACTCGCTACGAACACTGCTGCAAATGCGGGACTTCAGAGCCAGATCGATTCGTCATCCATCCGATCCATCAAATGCTGGGACCGAGCACCTAGACGGTAAGCGGTTCAGTCGTCGGTCCGATACACCTCGACCGCCGCGAGCACGGCGGCGGTCTGCACGTCGTGCGCGAACCGAAACGCGGCGCCGTAGATCGTCTCATCGGGAAACTCGGTGATCAGCGACAGCGGCGTCGGCTCGCGCGTGCTTTCGGTGATTTGCACCGGAATGCCATGGCGTGTTTCAAAGCCGTCGGCGCGTGCGTGCGCGCGAAACCAGGCGAGTTGGCGCGCATTGAAGTCATGCAGCCCGGGAACCGACGCCAGCCGCGCTGTCACTCCGTCGAGCAGACGCTGCGCCGGCCCCGCCCATCCCGGATGGTGGCGCAACACCAGAAAGAAGCCTTTCGGGATCGTCCAAAGCTCGAAGCCGCGCGGGATGTAGCCCGACGACGGCCGGGTCCACTCGTGCGCCGGATAGCCGTGCAGATTGATGTGCAGTCTGGCGCCGCTCAACGCAATGGCCTGGTCGCGTGCGGCGCGCTCCAGCAGCGGCGCACGGTCCCGGTAGCCGATGTCGTCGCCCAAGGCGCTGTAGCGCGCCGCGTGATGCATATGGCGCGGATGGATCGCACACAGTGCCTGGTGCAGCGCGTAGCCGTCCGGGTTCTCGGGCGCGATCACCGCGAAGTGCGCATCGGCGCAATGCTGCAGCGCGTGCGCGGCGCGCAAGGCACCGACCACGCCGGAGGTTTCGTTTGCATGCTGACCGGCGGAGATCAACACCGCGGAGCCCGGGCCCGATCGATACACACCCCGCACTTGACGACCTTCGCGTGAGGCGGCGGCAAACCGTTGTCCCGTCAGACGATCGAGCGCTTGTGCAATGCATTCCGGTGAAAGCGCCGCGTCGGCCTCCGCAAGCGGCGCGCAAGGCGATCCAGGCGGCGCTTCCAGGACAGCGAACGATTCCGTCGAAACGCGCAGGCGGCTCGTCGCCAGATCGACGCGCCGCACATCCGGCACGATCTGGCCGGGCTGCAAGCCGCGGTCGCCAAGCGGGCGGCCGGAGTGGCGCTGGAAAAACTCGAGCAGCGAGAAATACAGGTCTTCGTGCAACGCTTCGAATGTGCTGATCAGCTCATCGCCGCAGCCCGGTTCGCGCTCGATGCCGGCAAGGTCGGCGCGCAGCAGCAACCGCTCGAAGTACGGCTCGGTCTGTCCCCAATCGTGGCTCGTCACCGCGCCGACCGCCGCTTCGAACAGCAGTTCGTAGTCGGTCGCACGGCGCTCGTCGCAAATCACGACCTCCTGGGTGCCCTCGCCTCGCACACGCAGCCAGCCGGTCGGCGACAACGAGGTTTCGCCCAGATGATCGACCGCGACGCGGTTCGGTGCAAACACCCGGTGTGAAACCCGGCGCCCATCGGCGTAGTGCAATTCGACGTCGTACCAAAGCGACTCATCGCCTGCTTCGAACGTCAGCGACGCTTCGCCGAGCATCCCGACGAGTGGATACGCTTCCAGCGTGAAGCGGTTCGGCGCAGCGGCGGAATGCACCGGACAACGCACCTGCGCCGCCGCCAAGCCGTGACGATCGGCTTCTTCGAGGAAGAAATGCACGAGCGGCTTGTAGGCGCTGCGCAGTCGCGCGTGGATCCCCGACGCAGCCAGGCGCTCTTCCGAGGCGCGCCGCACCGCCTCGTCTTCGAACAGCCAAGCCTCGACCGTTGCGCCGCGGTAGGCCGGCACGGACAGCTCGGCCTCCCACGCGTGCAGCGACCGTGCAAAGCTGCCTTCGAACAACGTCGCCACGCCCCCTACTCCTTCGACGTCGGGTCGAGCCGATCGCGCAGCCAGTCGCCCAGCAGGTTCAGCCCGAGCACCGTCAGCATGATCGCAAGCCCCGGAAACACGCTGACCCACCAGGCCGTCTGCAGGTAGGTGCGACCATCGGCGAGCATGCCGCCCCAGCTCGGAATCGTCGGGTCGACGCCGAGGCCGAGAAACGTGAGGCTGCTCTCCAGCAGGATGTTGTTTGCGACGTTGAGCATCATCAGGATCACAAGCGGCCCGAGCAGGTTCGGCAGGAGTGGTGCCGGATCATCGCCAGATCGCGCACGCCGAACGAGCGCGCCGCCTGCACGAACTCGCGCTCCCGCAAGGCCAGCACTTGCGCGCGCACGAGCCGCGCATACTGCACCCATTGCGACACGATCATGAACAGCACGATGTTCGTGATCCCGCCGCCCAGAATCGAGATGAAAGTCATCGCCACCAGGATGAACGGCAGCGCAAGCTGCACGTCGGCAAAGCGCATCACGAGCACGTCCCAGACGCCGCGATACCAGCCTGCGACCACGCCCATTGCGGTGCCGAGCAACGCGCCGCCGGCAACCGACAGAAAACCGACCGTGAGCGATATCTTGCCGCCGACGACGACCCGTGCAAGCACGTCGCGGCCAAGCGGATCGGTGCCGAACACATGCGTGAACGACTGGAACGGCCGCGTGAGGCGCGCCGCCAGATCCATCGTCTCGCCGCCCTCGGGAAACAACCAGCCCGACAGCAGCACCGCGGCCACCATGCCGGCCGTGAGCAGGCCGCCCAGCACGAGTTCGAGCGACCCAGGGCGCCTGTGCGGCTTGCGCGCACCCACGGCCTGCTCGGGAATCTCCACCTCTGCAGGCCGCCCAGGCGATGTCGTCAGTTCGCTCATCGCGTGCGGATCCGCGGATCGATGATGCCGTAGGCGACGTCGACCGCAAGGTTGACGGCAACGATCACGATCGCCAGCACCGTCACCGTCCCCTGCAGCACGGGATAGTCGCGCGCGCCGATCGCATCGAACGCGAGCGTGCCCATGCCGGGCCAGTTGAAGACTTTCTCGATCACCACGATGCCGCCGATCAGCCCGCCGAACTGCAGGCCCAGAAAGGTCACGAGCGGAATCGCGCAGTTGCGCAGCGCATGCTTGTAGAGCACCACGCGCTCCTACAACCCCTTGCTGCGCGCGACCATGATGTACTGCGCCGACAGCGTTTCGAGCATCGTCGTGCGCACGAGCCGGATGTTGGTCGCGGTCAGGATGATCGCCATCGTGAGCGACGGCATGATGAGGCTCGCCGCCCCGTCCCAGCCCGAAGGCGGCAGCAGTGGAAACGTGATCGACAGCAGCAGCACGAGCATCATCGCGAGCCAGAAGTTCGGGAACGACAGGCCGACGAGCGACACGATGCGGATCACCTGATCGACCGGCTTGCCGCGCTGCACGGCCGCACGGATGCCGAGCGGGATCGAGATCAGAACCGATGCGACCACGACGTGGCCGCGAGCATCAGCGTCGCCGGCAACGCATCCGCGATCAGCCGAGCCACCGGCGTGCCGCCCGAGGAAGCTGCGGCCGAAGTCGCCGTGCAGCATGCCCTGCAGATAGGTCCACGTACTGCACCCAGAACGGCCGGTTCAGCCCCAGTGCCTGGCGGATGTTCTCCAGATCGGCTTCGGTGACGCTGCCCGAGCCCTGGCTCAGCATCAACGCCGGGTCGCCGGAGAGCCGGATCGCGGAGGACACGAGCAGCGTCACCGCCAGGATCACGAACAGCGCCTGCAGCAGGCGCTTGAGCAGGAAGCCGGCCATCTGCTGCCAAACGCTTGCGGGCGCTTAATCGATGCTCGCGTTCACGAAGCGGAAGCGGATGTCGCCGGGCACCGACAGGTCCTTCACGCGCTTGTTCACGCCGAAGATGGTGTTCGAGGCTGTACATCGGCATGTCGAAGGCCTGATCGGCGACGTACGCGGCCGACCTCGCGCAGGGTCTTGCGGCGCGCTTCCTGGTCGTAGGTCTGGCGCTGCGATTCGAGCAGCGCGTCGAGCTTCTCATCCTTGTGCGCGGGGTTCCACTTCTGGCCCGAGTGGTACATCAGGTAGGCGGTGTTGTCGAAGTCGTAAGTCCATCCGCCCCAGTTGAACTGGTGCAGCTCGCCGACTTGCCAGCCCGGGATGATGTCGTTGATCAGCACCGCGGTCTCGTACGGCTTGATGGTGGCACGCACGCCGACGCCCTGCAGGTAGCCGGCCACGGCCTGCGCGACTTCGCGGAACGTGCTGTCGTTGCCGCGGAAGTCGATCTGCACGGGCGCACCGGGCTTGACACCCGCCCGCTCCAGCATCTTCTTCGCCCTGCCGGGTCGAACGGCAGCGGCTTCAGCGCCGGGTCGTAGCCGAACGACAGCTCGCCCTGGAAGCTCGCGATCGGCTGCGCGTGGCCCAGCAGCATCGGCTTGACGATCGCGTCGCGGTCGACCGCCATGGTCATCGCATGCCGCACCTCGCGGTCCTTGGTGATGCCGTTGGTGGTGTTGTAGCGCAAGGCGATCGCAACCGGCCCCGGCGTGCGAGACGATCTTTGCATTGTCGGACTTGTTGATCACGTCGATCAGGCCGAGCGGGATCAGCGTGGCCACATCGATGCGGCCCGCCTGCAGTTCGGCGGCCTGCGTGGCAGGCTCGGCGATGAAGCGGAACACGACCCCGTCGAGCTTCGGCTTGCCGCCCCAGTAGCGTCGTTGCGGCTCCAGCGTCATGCTGACCTTCGGCTTGTAGTCGCTGAACTTGAACGGTCCCGGTGCCGACCGGATGCGTGTTGAAATAATCCTCGCCCTTTTCCTGGATGTATTTCGGCGGCACGATCATCGCGCCGTAGCCCGCGAGCTTCGTGAAGAGCACCGGATCGGGCTGCTTCATGACTGGAAGTCGACCGTCAGGTCATCGACGACCACCACCTTGTCGATCGACGTGTAGTTGGAGTGCTGCGGCCCCTTGCTGCCCTCCGCGCCGAGCAGGCGGTCGAAGGTGTACTTCACGGCCTCGGCGTTGAACGGCTCGCCGTTGTGAAACTTCACGCTCGTCGCGCAGCTTGAAGCGGATGCGGCTGTTGTTGTCGAGCAGCTCCCAGCTCGTCGCCAGGCCCGGCTGCAGCTTCATGTCGGCATCGCGCATCGTCAGCCCGTCGAACAGGTTGCTGCCGACCGAACCCCAGTAGATCGACGAAGGTGTCGATCGGGTCCCAGCTGCCCGCGTCCTGGTTCAGCGCGACGGTCAGCGTGCCGGCGGCTTGTGCGGAGGATGTGGCCGCGCCTAGGCAGCCGCCGAGCAACAATGCGGCGGTCAGTGCCTTGAGCGAAGTGCAGGGGGTGGTCATGGGCATTTCCTTGCTTGTTGATGTGCAATCGGCAGACTGGGATTCTGACCGGAACGAGCGCGCCCGCGCTCAGCCGGCAATCGCCACCCGATGCCCCGGCGCATGATCGTGCAACGTGAGGATCGCCGGCTCGTCACCGACCCGGCGCACCGGGCTTGGAATCTCGCCCTGCAGCAGCGTCGTGTCGATCACCCGCCCCGGCTCGGCCACCGGAATCGCCGACAGCAGCTTGCGCGTGTAGGCATGCTGCGGCGACTCGAAAATCTGCCGGCGCGTGCCGATCTCGACGATCTGGCCCAGGTACAGCACCGCCACGCGATGGCTGATCTTGCTCGACCACCGCCATGTCGTGCGTGATGAACAGATAAGACAGCCCGCGCTCCCGCTGCAAGTCCATCATCAGGTTCAGGATCTGTGCCTGGATCGACACGTCGAGCGCCGACACCGATTCGTCCGCGATGATCAGTTGTGGGTTGCTCGCCAACGCCCGCGCGATGCAGACGCGCTGACGCTGGCCGCCGGAGAATTCGTGTGGATAGCGCGCGGCGTGCTCGGGCTTCAAGCCCACCTGCTCCAGCAGCTCGGCCACGCGCCGATCGATCGCTGCCGAGCCCGCCAGCAGCCGATGGGTGCGAATCGGCTCGGCGATGCTGAACGCCACCGGCTTGCGCGGGTCGAGCGCGGCGAACGGGTCCTGAAAAATGTATTGGATCTGCTGGCGCAGCCGCTGCCGCCCGGCCGCATCCATCGCAAAAATGTCCTGGCCCGAGTAGCGCACCGTGCCCGACGTCGGCTCCAGCAATTGCTGCAACGTCTTGCCGATCGTCGACTTGCCGCTGCCCGATTCGCCGACCAGCGCGAGCGTCTCGCCGGGGTAGATCTCGAAGCTCGACTTCCTCGGCCGCATGCACGCGGTGCGTGACGCGACCGAGCCACGAGCGGCCCACGTCGAAGCGCGTGGTCAGGCGCTGCACTTCGAGCAGCGGTGCGTCGTAGCGTGCGGTGTCCTGCAGGTGCGCCTCGCCAACGTTCTGCAACTCGCCCGTCCTGCAGCGCCGTCGGTGCGGCGCGCAGCGGCAGGTCGGTGCCGGCCCGGCTGCCCAGGCGCGGCACCGCGGCAAGCAGCGCCTGGGTGTAAGGGTGCTTCGGTGCGGCAAACAGCTCGGCCACCGGCGCCTGCTCCACTTTCCGGCCACGCAACATCACCACCACGTCGTCGGCCATTTGGGCTACCACGCCCATGTCGTGCGTGATGAAAATGACCGCGGTGCCGAGGTCGCGCTGCAGTTCGCGGATCGTGTTGAGGATCTGTGCCTGGATCGTCACGTCGAGCGCGGTGGTCGGCTCGTCGGCGATCAGCAGTTTGGGGCGGCACGACAGCGCCATCGCGATCATCACGCGCTGGCGCATGCCGCCCGAGAGCTGATGCGGGTAGCGGCCGAGCATCTGCTGCGCATCGGGCATGCGCACTTTCTCGAGCAGCGCTTGCGCCTCGCGCAACGCTTCCGAACGCGAGCGCCGCTGGTGCAGAACAATGGCTTCCGCGATCTGGTCGCCGACCGTGAACACCGGGTTCAGCGACGTCATCGGCTCCTGAAAGATCATCGCGATGTCGTTTCCGCGGATCGCGCGCATCGTGTCCTCCGATGCGGTCGTGAGCTCGACGCCGTCGCCCTCGCCGCTGCGAAACCACACGCTGCCCGCCGCGATCTGCCCGCCCGCATGGTCGGTCAGCCGCAGGATTGCGCCGGCGGTGACCGACTTGCCCGAGCCCGACTCGCCGACGATCGCGAGCGTCTTGCCCGGCTGCACATCGAAGCTCAGATCGTCAACCGCGCGGAAGTCGCCCTGCTCCGTGGCGAAATCGACCGACAGACCGCGCACCGACAGCAGCACAGACGGTTGGTCACTGGCAGCAACGGGTTCGGACGGCGGCGTCAAACGGCAGGTTTCCTCGAGCGGCAGACATCGGACGGTGCGGGAAAATCGGCCCACAAGGGCGACCGACCAGCAACCAGCGGCTGCCAATTCTATTAACCGCGACAGCCAAAAAAAATGGCTGCGACTGCAGCCATTTTTCTCAACCCTCGCGGGTGTCGATGTCCGGTCGCAGGGATGTTCCGGCGACCGGGCATATCGAACAGCGTCCTGTCAGTGCCCGCTCGCTCCCGAAGCGCCGATGCCGGTTTCCGACCGCACCTGCTGCGCAAGGAAGCCCGCCTTGTCGATCGCGGCCCGCTTGCTGTTGTCGGTCACTGAAAACAACCAGATCCCGATGAAGCCGATCGCCATCGAAAACAGCGCGGGCGACGTGTAGGGAAACCAGGCCGAGCCCTTCGGATGGCCGAGCGTGGCTTCCCAGACCGAAGGCGACACGATGGTCAAGACGACCGACGAAATCAACCCGAGGAAGCCGCCGATCACTGCACCGCGCGTGGTGCAGCCTTTCCAGAGCACCGACAACAGCAGCACCGGGAAGTTCGCCGATGCGGCAACCGCAAACGCAAGCGACACCATGAATGCGATGTTCTGCTTCTCGAACGCGATGCCGAGCGCGACCGCGACGATGCCGAGCGCAACCGTCGTGACACGCGACACCCTGAGTTCGGCCGCGCTGTCCGCGTTGCCGTTCTTGATGACCGTGGCGTACAGATCGTGCGAGACGGCCGACGCGCCCGACAAGGTCAGCCCTGCGACGACTGCCAGGATGGTGGCGAACGCGACCGCCGAGATGAAGCCAAGGAACACGTTGCCCCCGACCGCGTTGGCCAGATGCACGGCCGCCATGTTGTTGCCACCGACCAGCAATCCCTTCGCGTCGAGGAATCCGGGATTCGTCAGCACGTAGATGATCGCGCCGAAGCCGATGATGAAGGTCAGCAGGTAGAAGTAGCCGATCCAGGTGGTCGCCCACAGCACCGACTTGCGTGCTTCCTTCGCGTTCGGCACCGTGAAGAATCGCATCAGGATGTGTGGCAGCCCCGCGGTGCCGAACATCAGCGCCATGCCGAAGCTGATCGCCGAGATCGGATCCTTCACGAAGCCACCCGGCCCCATGATCGAGAAGCCGGCCGCCGCCGCCTCGGTCGGCGACTTGCCGGCGGTCGCCGCCAGCTGTGTCTTGACTTCGACCGCCTTGGCGAACATCGCTTCCGGACTGAAGCCGAAGTTGTACATCACCATGAACGCCATGAAGCTCGCGCCGGCCAGCAGCAGGCACGCCTTGATGATCTGCACCCAGGTGGTCGCGGTCATGCCGCCGAACAGCACATAGATCATCATCAGCGCACCGACGATCACGACCGCGATCCAGTATTCGAGGCCGAACAGCAGCTTGATGAGCTGACCCGCGCCGACCATCTGCGCGATCAGGTAGAACGCAACCACGACCAAGGTGCCGGACGCCGCGAAAATCCGCACCGGCGCCTGCTTGAAGCGGAACGCGGCGACGTCGGCGAACGTGAACTTGCCGAGGTTGCGCAGCCGCTCGGCCAGCAGGAACGTCACGACCGGCCAGCCGACCAGAAAGCCGATCGAGAAGATCAGCCCGTCGAAGCCACTGGCCATGACGGCTGCCGAAATGCCGAGGAACGACGCCGCCGACATGTAGTCGCCCGCGATCGCCAGGCCGTTCTGAAAGCCCGTGATGCCGCCGCCCGCGGTGTAGAAATCGGAGGCCGACTTGGTGCGCGACGCGGCCCATTTGGTGATGAACAGCGTGAACACGACGAACGCGGCGAACATGCCGATCGCGGTCCAGTTGGTGGTCTGCTTTTCGGCCTGGCCCAGATCGGCGCCGGCAGCGAGCGCGCCGGTGCCGATCGCGAGCGCAACAAAAGCGACGGCGCTTCCTGCCGCGATGCTTCGGATGGTGCCGCGGCTCATCGCTTCACGCTCCGCACGATCGCGTCGCTCAACGCGTCGTATTCGCTGTTCGCACGGCGCACGTAGATCGCGGTGATGATGATGGTGAAGACGATCACGCCGAAGCCCAGCGGAATGCCGAGCGTCATCACGCCGGCGCCGGTGCGCTTGAACAGCAACTCCTTGTCGAACGCGATCAGGCCGATGAAGCCGTAGTAGACGATCAGCATCAGGATCGTCAGCGTCCAGCCGAAGCGGGATCGCTTGGCCTTCAGTTCCTGATAACGCGGATCGTTGGCGATCCGTTGCTCCAGCTCCGTCATCTGCATGTGCACACCTTGGTCGTTGTTATGGGCGGCGGGGATGCTATGCACAGCAAGCTGACTTGAATCTGACTTGGGGCACTTGCGGCCCGCGCCAAGTGATGGCGGCATGCGGCGGATGGCCGCTCAACCGCGCGGGTGGTGCTTGGCATGCAGCACCTGAAGCCGCTCACGCGCCACATGCGTATAGATCGTCGTGGTCGAGATATCGGCGTGCCCGAGCAGCATTTGCACCGCGCGCAGGTCCGCGCCGTGGTTGAGCAGGTGCGTGGCAAATGCATGGCGCAGCGTGTGCGGCGACAGCGGCACGCGCACGTCGGCGGCCATCGCGTGCTTCTTCACAATCATCCAGAACATCACGCGCGTCATGCGGCTGCCACGCCGCGTGACGAACAGATCGGCGGTCTGCTGCGCACCGAGCAGCGCGCCGCGCGCCTCGGCCAGATAGCGCTCGAGCCAGTGCCGCGCCACTTCGCCAAACGGCACGAGCCGTTCTTTGGAACCCTTGCCCAGCACGCGCAGCACGCCCTCGTTCAACCCCAGGTTCAACAGCGTCAGGCCGACCAGCTCGCTCACGCGCAGGCCGCTCGCATACATCAGCTCGAGCATCGCGCGGTCGCGCAGACCCAGCGGCGTGTCGACGTCGGGCGCGGCCAGCAGCGCCTCGACCTGCGCCTCGCTCAACGTGTGCGGCACCCGCAGCGACTGGCGCGCGGACGACAGCTTCGCCGTCGGATCGGCGCTCCGTGCGCCTTCGCGCACCGCCCAGCGGAAGTAGCGCTTGAGCACCGTGAGGCGCCGGTTCGCGGTGCTGGCCTGCGTGTCGGCGTGCCGGTGTGCGAAATAGCCGGCCAGATCGGCCTCCCCGGCCGCGTCGAGCGAACCTTCGCGGTTGCACGCGAGCCATTCGGCAAATATCTCCAGATCACGCCGATACGCAGCGAGCGTGTTCACGGCCAACCCCTGTTCGAGCCAGACCGCGTCGATGAATGCATCGATGCGCGCCTGAGTGGCCGCAGTCATGCCGCGATGGCTGGGAGCGGCGGCGGCGGTGGGAGTGGTGGTTGGCACAGTGTGAGTGTAGAAACGTCGGACCGCGATTCCTGCCATTGCACCGCGCGCTTTCATCCGCTCGGCCTGCCCCTGTCACGATCACCGGCTGCTGCAGCCGCCTCCATCGCCGACAAGCGCCGGGCTTTGCACACGCTGCACGCGAGCGGCCACTTCGGGCTTCCCAATCGGTGGCACATCGGCAGCGCGCGCTGTCTGCAGCGTCTGGGTTTTTCGGCGCTTGCGTCGACCACTTCCGGCTTCGCGCGGTCATTTGGACGGCGATGACGTGCTGCCGGTCGGCCGTGCCGGACGCTTTCTGGTCGGCCGCCCGCAGACCGAACGCGTGCAGCACGGACCGAATTGCATCAATCGACCGACAGCTTCGAATCCGCCACCACTTTTTTGTAGACCGCAAACTCTTCCCGGATCTGCTGCGCGAACTGCGCGGGCGTGTTGCCCACGATCAGCGCGCCGGCGCCTTCGATGCGTTCGCGCACGGCCGGATCGGCCAGCGCGGTCTTCACGCCCGCATTCACCTTGTTGACGATCTCGGCGGGCAGATTCTTCGGGCCGTACAGGCCGTAGAACGCCATCCGGTTGACCGGCTCGAGGCCCGCTTCCTTGAACGTCGGCACATTCGGCAAGCCGGCCTGGCGCGTCGGCGCGGCGATCGCGATGGCCACCAGTCGGCCGTCCTTGATGAACGGCAGTGCGGACGGCAGGTTGTCGAAGATCATCGGGACTTGGCCGGCCACCGTGTCGTTCAACGCGGGGCCGGAGCCGCGGTACGGCACGTGCGTGATCGACGTGCCCGTCAGGCTTTTGAACAGCTCCATCTGCAGATGCGCGATACCGCCGGTGCCCGAGGTGGCGTACGCGTACTTCGACGGATTGCGCTTCAGCTCGGCCAGCAGCCCGGGCAGGTCCTTGGCCGGAAACGACGGGTGCACGGCCAGCACGTTCGGGGTGGCCGCAATGTTCACGATCGGCGTGAAGTCGGCCACCGGGTCGTACGGAATCTTTGGATTGATGGCCGGGTTGGTCGCGGTGGTCGACACGGTGGCCACGCCCAGCGAATAGCCGTCCGGCGCCGCCCGTGCGGTTTCCGCTGCGCCGACCGCACCACCGCCACCGCCGCGGTTGTCCACGATCACCGTGGTGCCGAGCGACTTGCCAAGCGGGTCGGCGATCGCGCGCGCCACCAGGTCCGTGGTGCCACCGGGGGCGAACGGCACGAGCAGCTTGATCACCTTGTTCGGGTAGGCGGCAGGCTGCGCCTGCACGCTCGCGGCCAAGGGCAACAAAAAAACGGCGGACACGGCGCAGCGACGGAACATGAACGACCCTTGTGGTGGAAGGTGAGAAAGGCGTGGCGGTCGATGGCCGCACGCGCGGCCGCATTGCGCCCGAAGCCTCAACGCACAGAGCGCGCAAAGCGTTGGCGCGGCGCTGCTATTCTCGTCCGCTTGAATTACGTCCTGTTGCTGTTGCCGGATTTTTTGCTGATTCTGGGCGGCTTCCTGGTCTGCAATCTGACGGCGTTGAACCGCACGGTCTGGCAGCAGGTGGAGGCGCTGGTCTACTATTTTCTATTCCCGGTCCTGCTGTTTCATTCGATTGCCAAGAGCCCGCTCGATCTCGCGTCGGCCTCGGCGCTGTTGGCCGCTGGGCTGCTGCTGACCGCAGCCGGCATCGCACTGGCCTATGCGCTGCCACATCTGCCGTGGATCGGTTCGCGCATCGACCGGCGCGAACATGCGGCCGGCGCGCAGATCGCGTTTCGCTTCAGCACGTTCATCGCATTCGCGTTGTGCGAGCGACTGGCCGGCGCGCGCGGCGTGCTGCTGATCGCGATGCTGGTGGGCGTGTGCATCCCGCTGGTCAACGTCGGCGCGGTCTGGCCGATGGCGCGCGCGGGCGGCCAAGGTTTCTTGCGCGAGCTCGTGCGCAACCCGCTGATCATTGCGACCGCCAGCGGGTTGCTCGCCAATCTGCTCGGCATGCGGCTGCCCGGCGCAATCGAGCCGGCGCTGGCCCGGATCGGCGGCGCGGCGTTGCCGCTCGGCTTGATGGCCGCGGGCGCGGGTCTGCAGCTCGGTGCGTTGGCCACGTCGAAGCGTTTGAGCGTCGGGCTGCTGTCGATTCGCCATCTGTGGCTGCCGTTGATCGGCTTCGGGCTGGCCAGTCTGTTCGGGCTCGACCCGGTGCAGACGACCGTGCTGCTGGTTTTCTCGGCCGTGCCGACCGCGTCGAGCTCATACGTGCTGGCGGTGCGCATGGGCCACAACGGCCCTTATGTGGCGGGCCTGGTGACCTGCTCGACATTGCTCGGCATGATCAGTCTGCCGGTGGTGCTGGCCACGTTGCGCTGATGCGGATCACGGCCGATACGCTATTGATTTCGCAGCTGAAGGCGCTTGTTCGGCGTGCGCTTCAGGCCGATTGGGCTTTAACGTCTTGCTCCAGCGCCCAAGCGACGTGTTCCTGCACCAACGCGCTGCCGTGCGCCTGCCGCTGCCGCAACGCACCCATGGCCCTTGCGCGTTCGTGCTCGGGCAGCGTGGCCGCCAGTGCGTTGCCGAGCGCCACCGCGATGTTGCGCAGCCACCGCACATGGCCGATGCGACGGATCGCACTGCCTTCTGTGCGTTGCAGAAACTCGGGCTCGCTCCAGCCGAACAGCTCGGTCAGCGCGGCCCCGGTCAAGCCGTCGCGCGGATCGAAGTCGGACAACGCCGACCGTTGGGCAAACTTGTTCCACGGGCAGATCAACTGGCAGTCGTCGCAGCCGTAGATGCGGTTGCCCATTCCTGCGCGCAGCTCGGCTGGGATCGACCCCTGATGCTCGATCGTCAGGTAGGAGATGCAGCGGCGCGCATCGAGCCGGTGCTCGGCCGTGATCGCCTGCGTCGGGCACACGTCGATGCAGGCGCGGCAGGCACCGCAGTGTGCGGTCTGCGGCGCGGTCGGCACCAGCGCCACGTCAATGAAAAGCTCGCCCAGAAAGAACATCGAGCCCGCGTCCCGGCTCAGCACCAGCGTGTGCTTGCCGCGCCAGCCGAGCCCGCTGCGTGCAGCCAGCTCGGCTTCCATGACCGGCGCGGAGTCGGTGAACACGCGGTGGCCGAACGGGCCGATCTCGCTTTCGATCCGCTCGGCGAGCCGTTGCAGCCGTTGCCGCAGCACCTTGTGATAGTCGCGGCCCCGCGCATAGAGCGACACCGCGCCCTGCGTTGGCCGCGCCAGTCGATCGAACTCGATGCGCTGCCAATCGGCGGGGGTATCGGCCGGCAGATAGTCCATCCGTGCGGTGACGACCGACAGCGTGCCGGGCACGAGTTCGGCCGGCCGCGCGCGCCGCATGCCGTGCGCGGCCATGTAGTGCATGTCGCCGTGGCTGCCGGCATCGAGCCAGGCCTGCAAACCCGATTCCGAGCACGCGCGCGGGTCGACAGTGGCCACCCCGGTTTGCGAAAATCCCAGCTCGACCGCCCACTGGCGAATCTTCAACCACAACCCGGGAGCATCGATCTGATCCGCACCGCTTCGGTCCATCGTCGTGTACCCCCTTGCGAGCCGATTCTAGAAAGTGCCGCAAACGCCGTGCTGCACGCACATTGGGGCACGGAAGCGGACACGCAGGCGTTTGCCGCGCGGCTTGCAGAACAGCCCGCGATCGACAACGCGTTCATCGAACTGCACGGCGATCTGGGGGCGGGCAAGACGACCTTCGTGCGCCATCTGCTGCGCGCGCTCGGTGTGCAGGGCCGCATCACGAGCCCGAGCTTTGCGGTGGTGGAGGCGTATTCAGTGGTGCGACCGCAACGTTTGCAGAAAAAAAGCAGCGATGGTGCGGCTGCCTCGGTCAACGCCGGATCCGGGTCGGCGTTGACCAACGAGCTGTGCATCTGGCACTTCGACTTCTACCGTTTCAACGATCCGCGTGAATGGGAGGACGCGGGCCTGCGCGACCTGTTCGCAGCCACCGGCTTGAAGCTCGCCGAATGGCCGCAACGCGCGGGCACGCTGTTGCCGCCCGCCGACCTCACGATCCAGATCGAGCTGCAGGCCGACGGCGAAACGCGTGCCGTGGTTGTCCGAGCGGCCAGCGCAACGGGCCTGGAACTGATTGCATGACCAAAAATATTCCATCGATCGCAGCGCCCAGGCCAGCGCCCGAATGCCGGATCTCCACCGCTTCCCCGCCCACCCGTCGCCAGCTGCTGCAGCGCGGCGGCGGCATGCTTGCGCTGTGTCTGAGCATGCCGGGCGCGCACGCGACCGGCATCCTCGCGGTGCGCACCTGGCCCGCGCCCGATTACTCGCGCATGACGATCGAGTCGGACGCGAAGCTCGTCACCAAGGTATTCACGATCGGCACCCCGATCCGGCTTGTGGTCGACATCCAAGGGCTCGACCTGGACGCCACCTTGCGCGAGATGAGCGGCAAAGTGCGCGCCGACGACCCGAACATCGCGGGCTTGCGCATCGGCCGCTTCAACGCCGATGTGGTGCGGCTCGTGATCGACCTGAAGCAGGAGATCCGGCCGGAGGTCTTCACGCTGGCCCCGGCCGGGCCGTACCAGCACCGATTGGTGTTCGACCTGTACCCGGCGCAAAAAACCGATCCGCTCGACGTGCTGGTCGCCGAGCGGATGCGCGACGCCGAACGGGCGCCCGCGCTGCTGGGCAATCGCACCGATCGCGCGGTCGTCGCGCAAGCGCCGGTTGGCGACCCGCTGGGCGACCTGATGACGCGCCAGTCGGCCGCGCAGGCCGCTGCAGCCGTGGCGGCTGCGGCCGCCACGGGCGCGGTGGTGCCGCCCCCGCCGATGGTCACCGCCCGCATCGATCCCGAGCCGTCGGTGCCGACGCCGAAGCCGGTGCCGAAAAAACCCGCGGGCACCATCAGCGCGGCCAAGACCGACCGCTTCATCGTGATCGCGCTCGACCCGGGCCACGGCGGCGAAGACCCGGGCGCGATCGGCCCCGGAGGCACGCGCGAAAAAGACGTGGTGCTGCAGATTGCGCACCGCCTGCGCGACCGCATCAACGCGACCACCATCAACGGCCCGAACGGCCGCATGGGGCTGCGCGCGTATCTGACGCGCGACGCCGACTTCTTCGTGCCGCTCGGCCAGCGGGTGGTGAAGGCGCGCGCGGTGCAGGCCGATCTGTTCGTGAGCATCCATGCCGATTCGTTCTCACGCGAGGAAGCCAGCGGTGCGAGCGTCTATGCGCTGAGCGAACGCGGCGCCACCAGCAGCGCCGCGCGCTGGCTGGCCAACAAGGAGAACCGTGCCGATCTGGTCGGCGGCGTGAACCTGAAGAGCGACGACGCGCACCTCTACCGCGCGCTGGTCGACATGAGCACCACCGCGCAAATCAACGACAGCATGCGCCTCGGCCAGGCGCTGCTTGGCGAGCTCGACGACGTGGGCCGGCTGCACAAACCGCGCGTCGAGCAGGCGGGCTTCGCGGTGCTGAAGGCGCCCGACATCCCGAGCGTGCTGATCGAGACCGCGTTCATCAGCAACCCCGACGAGGAGCAACGCCTGCGCAGCGTGCAGCATCAGGAACAGCTCGCTTCGGCTGTGATGCGCGGCATCGTCGGCTACTTCAGCAAGCACCCGCCGCTCGCGCGCAACCGGATGCTGTAGCGGTAGCCCGCCGGGAGTTCTTGGCCGCTTATATGCAGACAGTTATAACGGTCTGAGAACTCAGTCGTTTGATCCCAGCGGGCAGGCGCTTAGAGTCGCCCGCTCATGCAGGACATCGCTTTC
Organism: uncultured beta proteobacterium; assembly: GCA_963784295.1. Taxonomy (GTDB): domain Bacteria; phylum Pseudomonadota; class Gammaproteobacteria; order Burkholderiales; family Burkholderiaceae_C; genus JBBPYC01. The sequence continues at coordinate 128,579 of CAWAQL010000018.1, read as the reverse complement.
ATCGTTGGGGGACTGGCCGTTGGCCTCGTGGTCGGGCTGACCGGCGTTGGCGGCGGCTCGCTGATGACGCCGTTGCTGATCTTCGGCTTCGGCATCCACCCACAACTGGCGATCGGCACCGATCTGCTGTTCGCAGCATTCACCAAGCTCGGCGGCGCAGCAGCACTCGCGCGCGCACGCCGGATCGATTGGCCGGTGGTGCTGCGGATGGCGGCCGGCAGCGTTCCGGCGTCGCTGATCACGCTGTTCGTGCTGCACCGGCTCGGCCCGGCGAGTCCTGTCGCGCAGCACGCGATGACGAGCACGCTCGGTGCAGCGCTGCTGCTGACGGCGCTCGCAATGTTCTGGAAGGCGGTGGCCGGCAAGGCGGCGCCGCGCGAGATCGCGCCGGCCGAGCTGCCGAACGCCACGCGCGCGACGCAGCCCTGGCTGCCGGTGTTGTTCGGTGCGGCGATCGGTGCACTGGTCACGCTGACGTCGGTGGGCGCCGGCGCGATCGGCGTGCTGGTGCTGCTGTTGCTGTACCCGGCGCTGCCCCTGCCGCGCATCGTCGCCGCCGACATCGCGCACGCGGTGCCGCTGACCCTGGTCGCGGGTCTCGGCCACGCGTCCATCGGCTCGGTCGACGGGTCGCTGCTCGTGCTCCTGCTGGCCGGTTCGCTGCCCGGCATCTGGCTCGGCAGCCACCTGTCCGGCCGCGTGCCCGAACGTGCGGCACGCTCGTTGCTGTCGCTGCTGCTCGGGCTGGCGGGCTTCAAGCTGATTGCGCTCTGATCCGCCGCATCCATCGACTTTTCTTTCTTCCTTTCGTTCACCATGTACCAATACAACGACTTCGATCGCCAATTCGTGAAGCTGCGCGCCGCGCAATTTCGCGATCAGCTCGAACGCTGGCAGGCCGGCACCCTGTCGGATGCCGCGTTCACGCCGCTGCGGCTGCAAAACGGCTGGTACGTGCAGCGTTACGCGCCGATGCTGCGCGTGGCGATTCCCTATGGTGAGTTGAGCAGCGACCAGTTGCGTGCACTGGCAGCAATCGCGCGCGACTACGACCGGCCCGAGCCCGAGGTCTATGCGCACGCCACCAGCATGCAGGCCAAGCTCGGCACGAAACACATGCCGACCAATTACGGCCACTTCACGACGCGCCAAAACTGCCAGTTCAACTGGATCCCGCTGACCCGAGCGGCCGACGTGATGGACCTGCTGGCCGAGGTCAACATGCACGGCATCCAGACCAGCGGCAACTGCATCCGCAACATCACGACCGACGAACTCGCAGGCATTGCGCCCGACGAGATCGCCGATCCGCGACCGTTCGCCGAAATCCTGCGCCAGTGGAGCACCTTGCACCCGGAGTTCGCGTTCCTGCCGCGCAAGTTCAAGATCGCGCTGTCCGGCGCGGTGGAAGACCGCGCCGCAACGCACTGGTACGACATCGGCCTGAAGCTCGTGAAGAACGATGCGGACGAGCTTGGCTTCGAAGTGTCGGCCGGCGGCGGCATGGGCCGCACTCCGATCGTCTCGCCGGTGCTGCGCGAATTCCTGCCGTGGCAGCAACTGCTCAACTACGTCGAAGCCGTGATCCGCGTCTACAACCGCTGGGGCCGGCGCGACAACAGCTACAAGGCGCGCATCAAGATTCTGGTGAAAGCCGAAGCCGCGCGCTTTGTGGAGGAAGTCGAGCAGGAATGGCGCGAGATCGTCGACATCGACGGCGGCCCGCACACCTTGACGCAGGCCGAGTACGACCGGGTCGCGGCGTTCTTTCAACCGGCCGTGCTCGACGCGCCGGCGCGCAATGCCGACCCGGAGGTGTCCGACAGCCCCGAGTACGCGCGCTGGCTGCAACGCAACGTCGCTGCGCACAAAAATCCGAACCTGCGCGCCGTGACCTTGTCGCTGAAACGCATCGGCTATGCGCCGGGCGATGCGACCGCCGAACAGATGGAGCGCGCCGCCGAACTCGCCGACGCATTCAGCGCCGGTGAAGTACGGGTCACGCATGCGCAGAACCTGCTGCTGCCCTGGGTGCGCGCGGACCAGCTGCCCGCGCTGTGGCTGGCGGCCAAGGCGGCCGGCTTCGCGCGCCCGACGATCGGCCTGTTGACCGACATGATCGCCTGCCCGGGCGGTGACTTCTGCGCGCTGGCGAATGCGCGTTCGATTCCACTCGCCGAGGCGATCCTGGAGCGTTATCAGGACCTCGACGAGCTGTTCGACCTCGGCGAGATCGACCTGCACATCAGCGGCTGCATCAATTCGTGCGGGCATCACCACAGCGGCCACATCGGCATCCTGGGCGTCGACAAGGACGGCCGCGAGTGGTATCAGGTTTCGGTCGGCGGCTCGGACGGCACGACGTTGAGCGGCCCCGCGGTGCCCGGGAAGGTGGTCGGCCCGTCGTTTTCGGCCGAGGAAGTGCCGGACGTGCTCGAAGCGGTGCTTGACACCTATCGCGCGCAGCGCCGCGAGCATGGGGAGACGTTCATCGACACGGTGCGGCGCATCGGCCTCGATCCGTTCAAGGAAGCGGCCAAAGGCGCACGCCATGCGGCGCAGCACGAAGCCGAGACGGCTTAGATCAAGGAGCACCTGCGATGACCCCGATCGAAATCCGCCATCTGCGCCTGCTCACGGCCGACGCGCACGCAACGCAACAGGCCGCCGGCCAGGTTTTGACCCTCGACAACGACGCGGACCCGCGCGAAGTGTCGCTGGCCGGTGTGGAAAGAGTCGACCTGCAGTTCCCCGTCTTCAAGGACGGCCGCGCGTTCAGCCAGGCTTATCTGCTGCGCCGCCGCCTGCGCTTTGCAGGCGAAATTCGTGCGACCGGCGACGTGCTGGTCGACCAGTTGCCGCAGATGCAGCGCAGCGGCTTCGATTCGGCGGTGCTGAACGGGCCGCTCGACGTGGCAGCGGCGCGGCGGCAACTCGAGCGTTACCCGGCTTACTACCAGGCCGATGCGGTGCATGAAGCTGCGCAGGTGTTGCAGGCGGGCACCGCATGAGCGGCGCGGCGGTCGCACGCCAGGCAAAGCCGTCGGCCGAATACGGGACAAAGCTCGCGCGCACCGGCGCCTTGCTTCAACAGACGGTGCGGCGGCGCGCGCAGCAGCATTCGGACCGGTCGGGCGCGGCCGTCACGCAGGCCTCCAGCCTGGGCGCGGAGGACATGGTGCTCTCGCACCTGATCGACACGCTCGGCTTGCCGATCGACATTTTCGTGCTCGACACCGGCATGCTGCACGCGCCGACGCTGGCGCTGCTCGAGCGTCTGAAACAACGCGGCCGGCTGCCGGTCCGGGTGTTTCGGCCGCAGTCGCGCGCTGCGATCGATTTCGTCGCACGCGAAGGCGCGCAGGCGATGTACCGCAGCATCGAATTGCGCAAGGCTTGCTGCGCGATCCGCAAGACCGAACCGCTGGCGCGCGCGTTGGCAGGTTACGACGGCTGGATCACCGGCATGCGGCGCGAGCAATCGCCGGAACGCGCCGCGGTGCCGCTGGTCGACGAATCGCAGGCTCGCACCAAGTACAACCCGCTGGCCGAATGGACGCAGGGCGACGTCTGGCACTACGTCGCCGAGCACCAGGTCGACTACAACCCGCTGCACGACGATTTCTTTCCCAGCATCGGCTGCGCGCCGTGCACGCGCGCGGTCAGCCTCGGCGAAGACGCACGCGCCGGCCGCTGGTGGTGGGAGGACGACGGCCAGAAGGAATGCGGCCTGCATTTGCAGCACGCCGACCGGCAAGGAATCCCCGCATGAACGCCCGCGCCGAACCCGAACTGCTGCAAGCGCTCGGCAACCGGCACCTCGACGCACTGGAAGAAGAAACCATCTTCATCCTGCGCGAAGTTGCGGCTGCGTTCGAGCGGCCCGCGTTGATGTTCTCCGGCGGCAAGGATTCGCTGGTGTTGCTCAAATGCGCGGAAAAAGCGTTCGGCAGCGGCCGTATTCCGTACCCGCTGCTGATGATCGACACCGGCCACAACTTCGTCGAAGTGACGGATTTTCGCGATGCGCGTGCCGCCGAGTTGCAGGCCGAACTGATCGTGCGCCACGTCGAAGATTCGATGGCGCGCGGCACGGTGCGGCCGGCCCACCCGGGCGAATCGCGCAACGTGCATCAGTCCGTGACCTTGCTCGAAGCGATCGACGAATTCCGCTTCGACGCGCTGATCGGCGGCGCGCGGCGCGACGAGGAAAAGGCGCGCGCCAAAGAGCGCATCTTCAGCCACCGCGACGGCTTCGGCCAATGGCAGCCGAAGGCGCAGCGGCCGGAACTCTGGTCGCTGTTCAACACGCGCCTGCAGCCCGGCGAACACTTCCGCGTGTTCCCGATCTCGAACTGGACCGAGCTCGACGTCTGGCAGTACATCGAGCGCGAGCGCATTGCGCTGCCCGCGCTCTACTACACGCACCGGCGCGCGGTGGTGGAACGCCGCGGGATGCTCGCGCCGGTGACCGACCTCACACCGGCCAACGACGGCGAGACGGTGCAGTTGCGCGACGTGCGCTTTCGTACCGTCGGCGATGTCACCTGCACGTGTCCCGTGGAGAGCCTGGCCGCAAGCGCTGCCGAAGTCGTGATCGAGACCCTGGCCGCGCAGGTCAGCGAGCGCGGCGCGACGCGCATGGACGACCGGACTTCGGACGCCTCGATGGAACAGCGCAAGAAGGATGGCTACTTCTGATGGAAACCATCGAATTGATAGCGCAGGACGCAGGCAGGACCAGTGCCCCAGCACGAATTGATACCGAAACCGCGCTCAGGTTCATCACCTGCGGCTCGGTCGACGACGGCAAGAGCACATTGATTGGCCGGCTGCTGGTGGACAGCCGCGCGGTGCTGCAGGACCAGCTCGCCGGTGTGCAGCGCGCGGGCGCGACCGACCTCGCGCTGCTGACCGATGGCTTGTCGGCCGAGCGCGAACAAGGCATCACGATCGACGTCGCGTACCGCTACTTCGCCACCGCACAGCGCAAGTTCATCATCGGCGACGCGCCCGGCCACGAGCAGTACACGCGCAACATGGTGACGGCCGCGAGCAGCGCCGATGCGGCCGTCGTGCTGGTCGATGCGACCAAGCTCGACTGGCACGACCCGCAGTTCGAACTGCTGCCGCAGACGCGCCGCCACGCGCTGCTCTGCCATCTGCTGCGCGTGCCGTCGATCGTGTTCGCGGTGAACAAGCTCGATGCGGTCGCGCAAGGTGACCGCGCGTTCGCGCAGATTCGCGCTGCCCTCACACGCTTCGCCGCCGAGGCTGGCATCGCCGTGCGCGCGGTGCTGCCGATCTCGGCGCTCGAAGGCTTCAACGTGGTCGATGCGAAACCAGGCTGGTGCGACTGGCATGGTGACAGCCTGCTGCAGTTGCTGGAGAGGCTGCCGGCCTCGCAGCCGCCAGCGCATGAATCGTTCGCATTGCCGGTGCAGTGGGTCGAGAAATCCGCATCGTCGTCGGCCGACACCCGCCAGGGCCGCCGCGTCTTCTGGGGCCGCATCGCCGGCGGCAAGGCACAGGTCGGCGATCGGATTCAGGTGCAGCCGGGTGGCCAGTTCGCAAGCATTGCGCAGGTGCTCGACCATGCCCGCCGTCCCGCTGAGGTGGCCGCGGGCCGCAGTGCCGGCATCGTGCTGGATCGCGAACTCGATGTATCGCGCGGCGACTGGTTGTTGGCCGCCGAAGCCGGCTGCCCTGCCGATGCGGAGGGCGCCACTGAGCGCCTTGTGCCCACCCAGACGCTGCGGGCGACCGTTGCCTGGCTCGACGACGAACCGCTGGTGGCCGGCCGCGTCTACCTCGCGCTGCACGGCCACCGCTGGATCAAGGCACGGGTCACGCGTGTGCTGCACGGGCTGAGCATCGACACACTGGCCGAAGAACCCGCAGAGGAACTGCGCTCGAATGCGATCGGCCACGTCGAGCTTGCGCTGCAACAGCCGGTGCCCGTGCTGTCTTATGCGCAGTCGCGCACGTTGGGCGCAATGGTGCTAGTCGATGCGGCCACGCACAAGACCGCTGGCGCGGTGCTGATTCATTAACGATCTGCAGACGGCACGCACGACGAAAAATTTAGAATGACGGGTTGTCTTTGCCGGTTCATCCGGCTCTCGAAGCCCCCTTGCCTAGCTGTTAGCACACCATGACCCACGTCGTCACCGAATCCTGTATCCGCTGCAAGTACACCGACTGCGTCGACGTGTGTCCGGTCGACTGCTTTCGCGAAGGGCCGAACTTTCTCGTGATCGACCCGGACGAATGCATCGACTGCGCGGTCTGCATCCCCGAGTGCCCGGTGAATGCGATCTACGCAGAGGAAGATCTGCCGCCGAATCAGATCGCGTTCATCAAGATCAACGCCGATCTGACGCCGAACTTCAAGTCCATCACCAAGCGCAAGCCGGCACCGGCCGATGCCGACGAGTGGAAAGACGTGACCGACAAGGTCGGCCAGTTGGTGCGCGACTGGTGAGGTGACGAGCGATCACGCCGTGGCTCCGATCGAGACCGACGCGCTCGTGATCGGCGCCGGGCCGGTTGGGTTGTTCCAGGTGTTCCAGCTCGGATTGCTGGAGATCAAGGCCCACCTGGTCGATGCGCTGCCCTGTGTGGGTGGCCAATGCGTCGCGCTCTACGGCGACAAGCCGATCTACGACATCCCGGGCGTGGCCGTCTGCACCGGGCGCGAACTGGCCGGTCGGCTGGTCGGCCAGATCGCTCCGTTCGATGTGCCGATGCACCTGGGCGAAGTGGTCACGGCGGTGGCGCGACAAGGCGACGGGCGATTTTTGGTCCGCACCGCGCGCGGTGCGGCCAATGCCTCCATGTTTTTGTGCAAAGCCGTGTTCATCGCCGGCGGGGTCGGCGCGTTTCTGCCGCGCAAACTCAAGGTCGAAGGCATTGAGCGCTTCGAGGGCACGCAACTTTTCTACCACGCGGATGCCGTCGATGCGGACGTGGCGGACCGCCATGTCGTCGTGCTGGGCGGGGACGAGGCCGCCGTCGAATCGGCCATCGCGTTGGCAACCGGTGAAGATGCGGCTAGGCGGCCCGCCAGCGTGACGCTGTTGCACCGGCGCGGCGTGCTCGATGCGCCCGAACCCTTGCGCGCGCGGCTGCGGGCGCTTTGCGACGAAGGCCGCATGCGCTTTTCAATCGGACAGGCCAGCGGTTTCGATATTGCCAGCGGGGCTGGGCTCCAGACGCTGCTCGTCACCGATCCGGAAGGACGAACGCTGCCGTTGCCTGCCGAGGTGCTGCTGGTGCTGCTCGGCTTGTCGCCCAAGCTGGGCCCGATCGCCGACTGGGGGCTTTCAATGCAGCGCAGGCAGCTCACGGTCGATACCGAGACGTTCTCGACCAGCGAGCCTGGTATCTTTGCGGTCGGTGACGTGAACACGTATCCGGGGAAAAAGAAGCTGATCGTCTGCGGCTTTCACGAAGCGACGCTGGCGGCCTGGGGCGCGGCGCCGATCGTGCATCCCGATCGGCAGGTCACGCTGCAGTACACGACGACGAGCCCACGGCTGCATCGGTTGTTGGGCGTGGCGCAAGACGACGCAGAACAGCCGCTCGGTTGAAGCGGACTCGGGCGCGGCGAAGGAATCGTTCGGATTGCTGCCTGCCACCCGTTGCAGCGTCGGGTGCATTGAAGCGCGGCCAACCAGGTTTCAAGACCGGAATCGGTCGGTTTTGTCGGCTGCCAGCCCGCGGGTGGAAAGCTGCAGCCGAAGGCGCCATTCCAAGCTTTCAGTCTGCGCGCAATTGCGCTCGCAACTTCTCTCCGATCTCCGGCCGCGCGGCAAATGGATCGGCCGGATTCTCGCCTCGGACGATCGACTCCATGCGGCTTTGCACGTTGCCGAGCGCTTTCGGGTGGCTGTAGATGTAGAACCGGTCCGCCGCGATTGCATCGAACACCATCTGCGCCACATCCGCCGCCGACACCTTGCCGGAGCCGGTGGCTTTCTCGGACATCGCCTGGCCGATCAACTGGCTTTTCGTCTGCTGGCCGCCCGCCAGTGCCGAGGGGCGATTGCGGTGGCTAGCGCTGATGCCGGTGGCGACGAAGTACGGACACAGCACGCTCGCACCGACCTGGCTGGTCACGAGTTTCAAGTCTTGATAGAGCGTCTCGGTGAGCGAGACGACCGCGTGCTTGCTGACGTTGTAGACGCCCATGTTCGGCGGCGTCAACAGGCCCGCCATGCTGGCGGTGTTGACGATGTGGCCGTGCCACATTGGGTCTGCCTGGGCGGCCGCCAGCATCATCGGTGTGAACAGCCGCACGCCGTGGATCACGCCCCAGACGTTCACGCCAAGCACCCATTCCCAGTCGGCGATCGAGTTCTCCCAGACCAGTCCGCCGGAGCCGACGCCTGCGTTGTTGAACACGATGTGCGGTGCGCCGAAGCGTTCTTCAACTGCTTTGGCCAGCGATTCCATCTGCGCGGCGTTGGCCACGTCGACCTTGCGCGCGAGCACGCCAGACGCGCCAGCGGCTTCGGCTTCGGCCTGTGCTTTGTCGAGCGCGTCCTGCTGCACGTCGATCAACACCAGGTTCATGCCGTGTTGGGCGCCGATGCGTGCGCACTCGAGGCCGAAACCGGATGCCGCGCCGGTCAGTACCGCGGTCTTGCCTTTGAAGTCCTTGATCATTTCTTCAGCCCCCCTTGCTTGTTGAGGATATAGCCGATGCGCGGGAAGTGCACGTGCACCGTGCCCGCGCGCTCGTCGTGTCGGCGCAGCGTGTAGTGCATGCGGGTGGCGGCCAGCAACTCGCCGTGCGTGGGCTCGAGGCCAAACGTCTCTGCCGTGATGGTGACTTCGCTGCCGAGCGGAATGCCGTGCTCGTCCTGAAAGAACGCTTCCGTGCCGATCGGCTCGGGTGTCGATGCCTTTGCCAGCGCGATGGCGGCCGCCGAATCAAACGAGTGGTCGACCTGTCCGTGGCCGATGGATGCGATCCGATCCATCCACTGCAGAACTTGAGGCACCGGCTCGAAGACGTCGGCCATCTCGGGGATCACGACGCGGCTGAACCACAACGGATGGTAGGCCGCGAAGTCCGCGATGCACGGCGCATCACCGCACAAATACGGGCTGTGGTCGAGCGTGTCGGCGATGCGGCGCAAATAGCTGCGATAGGCGGCGGTGGCGTCCGGCGACGGCATTCGCGGCATGCCGCCGCGCATCGCGGCACGATCTTTTACGAACGTTTCTGCGGTGCCGGCGGCGGCGTCCTTGAAGAACGCGGCCGCACCGCGCGGGCCGAAGTTGTGCCCCATCGCAGCCCAGAACACCGTGCCGTCGGCCCACTGCGCGAGCACGCGCGACAGGCCTTTCTGCGTTTCCGGATACAGCGTTGGCTCCGGTGCGTGGTGCTCGAGCACATCGCAGATGAGCGCCGTATCGCAATAGATGTCCGCGCCGACCTGCAGCACCGGCGCACGCCGGTAGCCGCCGGTCAATGCCGTCAGGTCGGGCTTCGGCGCCACGCTTGGCATGACCACCGATTTCCAACTCAGCTTCTTGTGCCCCAGCACAAGCCGGATTTTTTCCGCAAACGGCGAGTCTGGGTAGTGATGCAGGATCAGGTCGCGGGTCATTGGGTTCGCTCGAGTCTGATGAGGGGGGGTGGTCTGTCGCTCCGCTGTGCAGTTCAAGCAGGGTCCGCGGGGCCGGCTCCGCCGGGCCGCCGGCGCCGCCCCCGTTCGGGGGTAGGCAAGAGCCGACCGAAGGGAGCGGAGCCTGGGGGGGGCGAGCTCTATGTCTGGAGCGGGCCATGGGGATGAGTGTCAAATCTTGACGATCTGCTTGCCGAAGTTCTTGCCCTTCAGCAGCCCGATGAACGCATCCGGCGCAGCCGCCAACCCTTCGGCCACCGACTCGCGCGGGCGCAGCTTGCCGCTGCCAACCAGTTGGCCGAGTTCTTTCAACGCTTCGGGCCAGACGTCCATGTGCTCGCTGACGATGAAGCCCTGCACCTTCAGCCGGCTGCGCAGGATGAGTTCGGGGTGCGCAAGCGGCAACGGCTGGCCGTCGTAGCCGGCGATCATCCCGCAGACGGCGATTTTTCCGAAGTCGTTCATCAGCGGCAGCACCGCGTCGAGCACCATGCCGCCGACGTTCTCGTGGTAGCCGTCGATGCCGTTCGGACACTCGGCCTTGATTGCCTGCGAGAGCGACTTCGAATCCTGGTGCTGCTTGTAGTCGATGCAGGCGTCGAAGCCGAGTTCGTCGACCGCGTACCTGCACTTCTCCGGCCCGCCCGCGATGCCGACCGCGCGGCAGCCGCGCGCCTTGGCCAAAGCGCCGAACGCGCTGCCGACCGCGCCGGTCGCCGCGCTGATCGCGACCGTCTGGCCTTCTTTCGGCTTCGCAGATCGTGACCAGCCCGTACCATGCGGTCACGCCCGGCATGCCAACCGCGCCCAGGTAATGCGACAGCGGCACCTGCGCGGTCGTCCACCTTGCGCAGGCTGCCCGACTTGGCTGGCATCGACCACGCTGTATTGCTGCCAGCCGCCCATGCCGACGACCTTGTCGCCGACCGCGTACTTGGGGTTCTTGCTCTCGACCACCTCGCCTGCCGTGCCGCCGATCATCGGCTGACCCAGCGGCTGCGGTTGCGCGTAGTTCTTGCTCTCGTTCATGCGGCCGCGCATGTACGGGTCCAGGCTCAGGTAATGATGCTTGCACCAGCACCTGACCGTCCTGCAGGGCGGGGGTCTCGGCTTTCGACGAGCTTGAAGTTGGTCGCGGTGGCTTCGCCTTGGGGCGGTTGTCGAGCACGACTTGTTGGTTGGTGGGCATGTCTCTGATACTCCTGAAATGAGAGCAGGAAACGATGGCTGATCCAGCGCATGCGGCTTGTTTGGTTGAAAAAATTTCGGGCGATCGGGTGTCAATCGGTCGCGATGCGATCCGACGCCGGCGCCTGGGCCGCCGCAGGCGCCGCTGCACGTACTTGAAGGTGCCGGTGGCGTGCGCGCAGAGGCGGCCTTCCGCGTCGTAGACCGTTGCCTTCGGTGAATGCCATTGTGGTGGTGCGGTGCATCAGCCGGCCTCGGCCGACGCACCGCGCCTGGCCGGCAGCATGAAGCTGGTTTTCATCTCGATCGTGACCACGCCCGACTCTTTGCGTGCGCTGCGCGCCGCCACCGCCATCGCCACGTCCAGCAGCGTCATCACGGCGCCGCCGTGCGTCACCGCGAACGAGTTGATGTGCTCGGGCCGGCGCGTAGCGGATCTCGACTGCGCCCGCCGTCGAACAGCACGAGCTCGAAGCCCAGGTGGTCGACAAACGGAATCTCGACGCCGCCTCCGAAGTTCATCGCATCAACCTCCGGTGACCACGCTGACGCCGCCGTCGACCGCCATCCACTGGCCGGTGATGTGCTTGCCGGCATCCGACGCAAACAGCAGCGCGAGGCCCTTCAAGTCTTCGTCGTCGCCGAGCCGCCGCAGCGGGCGTTTTGGCGGCCAGTTCCTTGCCCATGCGCTGCGAGCGTGCCTTCGGTCATCTTGCTCGGGAAGAAGCCGGGGCAGATCGCGTTGACCGTGATGCCGTGACTGGCCCCATTCGCAGCCCAGCGCGCGGGTGAAGTTGATCACCGCGCCCTTCGAGGTGTTGTAGGCGATGGTCTGCATCTCCGGGCGGGTTGCCGCCGAGCCCGGCGATCGATGCGATGTTGATGATGCGGCCGACTCTGGCCGGGATCATGCTGCGCCGCGCGATCTCCTGCGACAGGATGAAGTAGCCGCGCACGTTGAGGTTCATCACCTTGTCCCAGGCCTCGACCGGATGGTCTTCGGCCGGTGCGCCCCAGGCGGCGCCCGGCGTTGTTGACCAGGATGTCGACCGGCCCATGCGCTGCAGCGTCTCGTCGGCCAGGCGCCGGATGTCGGCTTCCTTGGAGCAGTCGGCGGCGATCCAGCGCGCGTCGATGCCGGCCGCCTGCAGTTCGGCCGCGGCCTGCTCGAGGTCGGCGCCTTGCGCGAGCTCAGCATGATCTTCGCGCCGGCCTCGCCGAGCGCGTGCGCCATCTGCAGGCCCAGGCCGCGCGAGCCGCCGGTGACCAGCGCGGTCTTGCCGCTGAGGTCGAACAGTTGCTGGATGGTGCGGGTCATCGGGAATCAAGCCTTGTCTGTCGTTTGGATCGAGTGGCGTCGTGCGAGCTTTGGCGTGTGTGCCGCGCGAGGTTTCATGCGGCCTTGATTGCGCGCCCTACCAGGCGCGGAGACGGACCGTCTACGTCATGCGCGAACGCGCCCAGATCAAGACGAACCCCACGGCCGCCAGCAAACCGCCCAGCCCCATCATCAACCAGCCGAGCACGAAGTCGAACGGCCGCGTGGCAAACCCCAACACCACAAGCAGCAAGCCGCCGTAGATCAGCGCCCAGATCCACGCGTGCATGCGCGCGATGTTGGGCGCGGGCGATTGCTCGACGGCATCTTTGAAAAATCCCATGGTCTTAAAACGCTTCTTCGGCCAGTTGCGCGCAGGTTGGATCGCAGCGTTTCGACCACCTTCAGCCACGCTTCGATCTTCGGCAGTTCGTAGTGAAAGAAATAGCGCGTGGCCGCGAGCCGGCCGACCGTGGCCGGCTGCGATTGGTCGGCGTCGCGCGCCAGCGCAGCCATTGCCACATCCAGCCAGGTCCAGGCCAGCACGACATGGCCGGCCGCCTGCATGTAAGGCACCGCGTTGGCAAGCGCTGCCGAAGCATTGCCGGCCGACCACGCGGCCTGGGTGGCTTGATCGATGCGTTGCCACGCATTGCTCCAGCGCACTTGCGTAATCGGCGAGGCCGGGCCGTGACGCGGCCGCTGCAGCCGTGGCCGCGATGCGCTCGCCGAGCAGCTTCAAGCCACGCCCATCTTCCATCACCACCTTGCGCCCGAGCAGATCGGCCGCCTGGATGCCGTGGGTGCCCTCGTGGATCATGTTCAAGCGGTTGTCGCGCCAGTACTGCTCGACCGGAAAGTCGCGCGTGTAGCCGTAGCCGCCATGCACCTGGATCGCAAGCGAGTTCGCCTCCAGGCACCACTCGCTCGGCCAGCTCTTGGCGATCGGCGTCAGCACTTCGAGCAGCAGCCGCGCTTCGTCGGCTTCCGTGGCCGGCGCCGGTGTGCTGCTCGTCCACGAGCTTCGCGCAGTAGAGGCCGAGTGCCAGCGCGCCTTCGCAATACGACTTCTGCGCGAGCAGCATGCGTTTCACGTCCGCATGTTCGATGATGCGCACCGGCTGCTGCCCGGCGTCCTTCATCGCGCCCTTCGCGCCGGCTTGCTGCACCGGGCGGCCCTGCGGCCGATTTTTTGCGTAGTCGAGCGACGCGTAGTAGCCCGCCAGCCCGAGCATGGTCGCCGCCAGCCCGATCGCGATCCGCGCCTCGTTCATCATGTGGAACATGCAGTGCAGGCCTTTGTGCGGCTGGCCGACCAGGTAGCCGACCGCGCCGCCCTTGCCGAACGGCGTGTACTTGCCCTCGCCGAAATTCAGCAGCGTGTTGGTCGTGCCCCGCCAGCCGAGCTTGTGGTTCAGGCCGGCCAGCACGACGTCGTTGCGCTCGCCGGTCAGCTCGCCGCTTTCGTTCACGATCCACTTCGGCACGATGAACAGCGAAATGCCGCGCGTGCCCGGGATCAACTTGCCGTCCGGACCCGGAATCTTGGCCAGCACGAGGTGGACGATGTTCTCGGTCAACTCGTGGTCGCCGGCCGAGATCCACATCTTGTTGCCCGCGCAGCCGATAGCGCGGCCCGAGCGGGTCGGCCTCGAAGTCGTCGCCGTCGGGCATGGCGCGCGTGGCCACGTCGGACAGGCTGGAGCCGGCCTGCGGCTCCGACAGCGCCATCGTGCCGGACCAGCGGCCATTGAATTCGTTGTTCGCAAACACGTCGTTCTGCATTGGTGTGCCGTGCACGCGCAGCAGATTTGCGTTGCCCACCGTCAGCATGCTTGAGCCGATGCTGGCCGAGGCCGTGGCGAAAAAGGTGTTGGCCGCTGCAATGCACCGCGTAAGGCAGCTGCATGCCGTCGTGCGCGTAATCCTGCGCGGCGCGACAGCATGCCGGACTCGGCGTAAGCCTGGCGCGCTTCGTAGGTGGCCTGCGGCAGGATCACCTTTTCGCCGTCGAAGCGCGGCTCCTCCGCATCGACCGTGCGGTTGAACGGCGCGTATTTTTCGCGCGCAATGCGCTCGCAGGTGTCGAGCACGGCGTCGAAGGTTTCGCGCGAATGTTCGCTGAAACGCTCGCGTTCGGCCAGGCCCTCCACGGCCAGCCAGTCGTGCAGCAAGAAGTCGATCGTTTGGCGCAGCGTGGTCATGTTTTCTGTATCTTGAAATGGCGCAATGCGGCCTCGGCAACCGGTGCGCCCCACTCTTGCACGAAATGGCCCGCGTCGGCCACTTCGAGCGGTGGCGGGCAGCCGCGGATCAGCTGGTGCAACGACTGCATCGCAGCGGGCCCGAGCACCGGGTCGGTCATGCCGATGGCCATGAAGCTGCTGCCGGTCCAACGGGTCTTCCAGAAGTCGGCCGCGTCCCGGCCGATGGCCACGCCCGGCGCGTCAGGCGAATCGGGCACGAGATTCGGGAATGCCCGGACGCCGGCCTTGTGGCGTTGGTCGGGAAACGGCGCGTCGTACGCGGCGGCTTCCGGCTCGCTCAAGATCGGTGTGCCACGCCGGATCAGCTTGCCACACATCAGATCGGGCTGCGTGTTCGCGTACGCGCGCCACTGCTTGAAACCGTCGGTGACGGTGCCCAGGCCCAGGCCCGTGTTCATCACCAGCAGCCGGGTGTAGCGTTCCGGCCGCACGAGCGGCAAGGTCAGACCCAGCAGCCCGCCCCAGTCCTGCACGACCAGCAGCACGTTGCGCAGATCGAGCCGTTCGATGAACGCGAGCATCGCATCGCGGTGACGGTCGAACGTGTACCAGCCGTCGTCTTCCGGCTTGTCCGAGCGGCCGAAGCCGAACCAGTCGGGCGCCACCACCCGCAGGCCGGCGGCCGTGAACACCGGGATCATCTTGCGATAAAGATAGCTCCAGGTCGGCTCCCCGTGCAGACACAGCACCGTCGCCTGCGCATCGCGCGGTCCTTCGTCGACATAGTGCATCCGCATTCCCTCGATTTCGGCGTAATGCGGCGCAAATGGAAAACCCGGCAAGTCTGCAAACCGCTCGTCAGGTGTACGCAATACGTTCATAAGCACTCACCAGCGTCGTACCAAAAGTCACCAGGGACAACCGCGCCACCCACAGCACCCCGGCCGTTGCCGAAGCCCTCTATCCCAACGCGCGCCGGAGCGTCGGCTTCGCCGGGTGGACAGCGCCGCCCCCGGTGAGGGGGAAGCTGAACGCCGACTGCAGGCAGCGTTGTCCAGGCGGTGTGCTCACAGCACTTCGAATACGCCCGCCGCGCCCATGCCGCCGCCGATGCACATCGTGACCACGACCTTCTTGGCGCCGCGCCGCTTGCCTTCGATCAGCGCATGTCCGGTCAGCCGTTGGCCGGTCACACCGTACGGGTGGCCGACCGCGATCGCGCCGCCGTTCACGTTCAGCTTGTCGCCCGGGATGCCGAGCTTGTCGCGGCAGTAGATGACCTGCACCGCGAACGCCTCGTTCAGCTCCCAGAGATCGATGTCGCTGACTTTCAGGCCCAGACGCTTCAACACTTTGGGAATGGCAAACACCGGGCCGATGCCCATCTCGTCGGGCTCGCAACCGGCCACCGAAAAGCCCAGGAAACGACCCAGCGGTTTCAGGTTGTGCTTCTGCGCGTAGCTGTCGCCGACGATCACGCAGGCGCCGCCGCCGTCCGAGAACTGGCTCGCGTTGCCGGCTGCGATCACGCCGCCGGGGATCGCCGGCTTGATGCCGCTGATGCCTTCGGCCGTGGTGCCCGCGCGGATGCCTTCGTCGTTTTCGACCGTGACTTCCTTGCTGCGCAGGCCCATCACCGCATCGGCCACGCCGGCCGTCACCGTGATCGGCGCGATCTCGTCTTTGAACTTGCCGGCTTCCAGCGCGGCGGTCGCCTTCTGCTGGCTCATCGCGCCATATTCGTCCATCGCTTCGCGCGAAATGTTGTAGCGCTTGGCGACCTGCTCGGCGGTCTGCAGCATGTTCCAGTAGATCTCGGGCTTGGACTTGAGCAGCGCCGGATCGGTCAGCATGTGCTTGTTCATCTCGCCCTGCACGCAGGAGATGCTCTCCACGCCGCCGGCGACGAACACATCCGCTTCGCCCGCGATGATGCGCTGCGAAGCCAGCGCGATGGCCTGCAGGCCGGACGAGCAAAACCGGTTCACCGTCTGGCCGGACACCGACACCGGGCAGCCGGCGCGCAGTGCGATCTGGCGTGCGATGTTGGCGCCGGTCGCGCCTTCGGGTGTGGCGCAGCCGATGACCACGTCATCGACCTCGCCGGCTTCGATGCCGGCGCGCTCGATGGCGTGCTTGACCGCGTGGCCGCCCAGCGTGGCGCCGTGGGTCATGTTGAAGGAGCCCTTGAAGCTTTTGGCCAACGGTGTGCGGGCGGTGGAGACGATGACGGCGTCGGTCATGGCAGTGCCTTTGGTTCGGTTAAGTGAAGGTGGAAAGAAAGAAGAAATCGATCAGGCCGGCAGGCTCTGCGCGTTGCGCAGCAGCTGCACGTAGAAAGTCACCAGCTCGGACAGGTTCGCAATGGAAATGCGCTCGTTGGTGCCATGAAAGCGTTTCAGGTCGGCCGCGTTCGCGCGCACTGGAGAGAAGCGGTAGATGTGGTCGCTGATGCCCGCGAAGTGCCGCGAATCGGTGCCGCCGATCATGAGGCCGGGTGCCACGACCACCTCGGGAAACAGCGATCGCACCGTGCGGTTCAGCAATTGATAAGAGGCGGATGCGGTCGGCGACACCGGCGATGGCTCCGCACTGCCCGGCAACGAGGACACATCGAAGCGCTCGGCCGGCACCGAGCTTCTCACATGCTGCACAACCGCTTCGCGCGTATCGCCCGGCAGCAGGCGGAAGTTGACAATGGCCCTGGCTTCGCCCGGCAGCACGTTGTCCTTGTTGCCGGCCTGCACGACGGTCAGTGCGGTGGTGGTGCGCAGCATCGCATTGGTGCTGGGCGCGCCCTCCAGCTTGCGTTGCACGACCGGGCCGAACAGCCACAGGTTGCTCAATGCCACACGGCTGAAGCCGCTCATCTCGGGCGCGATGGTTTCGAACATCTCGCGTGCCACGCCGTTGATCGAGGCGGGCAGTTGACGGTTCTCGAGCGCCTGCAACGCGGCACTCATCATCGCAATCGCACCCTGGCCTTGCGCGTCCGGCATGGAGGAGTGGCCGGGCGTGGCGTTCGCCTTCAATTGCACGGACAGGTGGCCCTTCTCGGCGATGCCGATCAGCGCGGCCGGCCGCGACAGGCCCGGCATGATGCCCTCGGTGATCAACAGCCCTTCGTCCAATACGAAGTCGAGCCGCACGCTGCGAGCCTCGAGCAGCTTGGCAATCTGAAGCGCGCCGCGCAAGCCCGACACCTCTTCGTCTGCGCCGGACGCGAGATAGATGGTTTGGCGCGGTTGAAAACCAGCGCCAAGCAACGTCTCGAACGCCTCCAGTTGCGCGATCAGGTTGCCCTTGTCGTCCCACGCGCCGCGTCCCCAGACGAAGCCGTCTTGCACCGCGCCCGCGAATGGATCGACCTGCCACTCGGTCGCACCGCCCGATGCGATCGGCGCCACATCTTGGTGCGCCAGCAACAAGATCGGTGGCGCTTTTGCGTCGCTGCCCGGCCAGGTGTAGAGCAGGCTCAGATCGCCAACCACCTCGCGCTTCAACGCAGCATGCACCAACGGATACCGCTGGGCCAAATAGGCGTGCAGCTTCCGAAATTCGTCCGCATTCAGCTCGGGATCGGCCTGACTCGAGACGGTCTTGAAGCGCACTGCGCCGGCCAGCCGCTCGGCCACGCCTGGGCCGTCCACCGCAACGGCTGTTGCGGGCGGCACGTCGAGCTGGCGCGAGCCGTGCCGCGCCGTGTTGATCGCCACCACGCCGACGAGCAGCAGCAACAATGCCAACAACGACAACAGCACGCGCTTGATCACTGACCTGCTTTCGCTTGCGGCCTGGGGCCGATGACTTTCAGTTGAACGTCTTGCCCTCGGCCGCGAGCCTGGCCAGCAGCGGCGCCGGCTGCCAGAAGTCGGCGTCGTCCATCGGGTTTTTGGCAAAACGCTTCATCGCCTGCACGACGTTGAACAGGCCGAACTGGTCCGCATACAACATCGGGCCGCCGCGGAACATAGGAAAGCCGTAGCCGGTGATGTAGACCATGTCGATGTCGCTGGCCTTGCTCGCGATGCCGTCTTCGAGGATGTGCGCGCCTTCGTTCACCAGCGCAAACACCAGGCGCTGCACGATCTCGTCGTCGCCGATCTTGCGCGGCTCGTTGCCCTGATCCTTGCGGTGCTTCTCGATCATGTCGGTCACGACCTTGCTCGGCACCGCATCGCGCTTGCCCGCCTGATAGTCGTACCAACCTGCGCCAGTCTTCTGGCCGAAGCGACCCATCTCGCACAGCAGGTCGGCCGTCTTGCTGTACTTCATGTTCGCGCGCTCCGAAGCGCGGCGCTTCCGGATCGCCCAGCCGATGTCGTTGCCGGCAAGATCCCCCATGCGAAACGGCCCCATCGCAAAGCCAAACTTCTCGATCGCCTTGTCGACCTGCTGCGGCGTGCAGCCCTCTTCGAGCAGGAAGCCCGCCTGGCGCGAGTACTGCTCGATCATGCGGTTGCCGATAAAGCCGTCGCACACGCCCGAGACAACCGCCGTTTTCTTGATCTTCTTGGCCATCTCCATCACAGTGGCCAGCACGTCTTTCGCGGTCTTCTCGCCCCGCACGACTTCGAGCAGCTTCATCACGTTGGCGGGGCTGAAAAAGTGCAGCCCGACCACGTCCTGCGGGCGCTTGGTGAACGACGCGATCTTGTCGACGTCAAGCGTCGATGTGTTGGAGGCGAGGATCGCACCGGGCTTCATCACTTCGTCGAGCTTCTTGAACACGGCTTCCTTCACGCCCATCTCTTCGAAAACGGCTTCGATCACGAGGTCCGCATCCTTGATGTCGGCGTAGTCGAGCGTGGTCGACATGAGCCCCACGCGCTGGTCGTATTTGTCTGCTTTAAGCTTGCCGCGCTTGACCTGCGATTCGTAGTTCTTCTTGATCGTGGCGATGCCGCGGTCGAGCGCCTCCTGCTTGGTCTCCAGAATCTTGACCGGGATGCCCGCGTTCAGGAAGTTCATGGAAATGCCGCCGCCCATCGTGCCGGCGCCGATCACGGCAACCGACTTGATCGGCCGCGTTGGCGTGTCCGAAGGCACATCGGGAATTTTCGAGGCCGCGCGTTGGCCGAAGAACAGGTGGCGCAATGCGGCGCTCTCGGGCGAAGAGACCAGGCTCATGAACAGTTCGCGCTCATGCGCGAGGCCGTCGTCGAACTTCATCGTGGTCGCACCGCGCACCGCGTCCAGACATTTGAGCGGTGCTGGGAAGTTCTTCGACATGCCGCGCACCATGTTGGCGGCGAAGCCGAAGTACGCGTCGCCGAGCGGGTGCTTGCACGGCAGGTTGCGCACCAGTGGCAGCGGGCGGGCATCGGCGACCGATTGGGCGAACTCAACCGCTTCGTCCATCAGTGACTCGGCCGACTTCGCCATCTTGTCGAACAGCTTCTGGCCAGGTGCTGCGCCGAGCATCTCGCTGCGCACCGGCTCGCCGCTCACGATCATGTTGAGTGCGGTCTCCACGCCCAGCACCCGCGGCAGGCGCTGCGTGCCGCCGGCGCCGGGCAGGATTCCGAGCTTGACTTCGGGCAGCGCGATGCTTGCGCCCGGCGCAGCGATCCGGTAGTGGCAGCCGAGCGCGAGCTCCAAGCCGCCGCCCATCGCGACCGAATGGATCGCGGCGACCACCGGCTTGGCCGAGCCTTCGATCAGCCGGATCACGCTGTTCAGGTTCGGCTCCATCACGGCTTTCGGTGTGCCGAACTCCTTGATGTCGGCACCGCCCGAGAACGCCTTGCCGGCGCCAGTCAGCACAATGGCCTTCACGGCCGCATCTTCGTTTGCCTTGGCCACGCCGTCGGCGATTGCGCTGCGTGTGGAAAAGCCGAGTCCGTTGACCGGCGGGTTGTTCAATGTGATGACAGCGACGTTGTCCTGGACTTTGTAGTCAGCGCTCATGGTGTTCTTGGTTCCTCATGCGGTTGAAATGAATGGATGAACGGGCTCGGCGGCCGGTCGGCTGATGTGCCGGAGTTCCGATGCGGCAAGCGAGCTTTCGACGCGTCAAACCTCGAGCCATTCCTTGCGGGTGGTCGAATCGGCGCGCAGGCTGGCGGGCGTGCCGTCGAACACGATGCTGCCGTGGCCCATCACGAGCGCCCGGTCCGAGATCGTCATCGCAATCGTCAGCTTCTGCTCGATCAGCAAAACCGAGATCCCGCGGCGCTTCAAGGTCTGCAGGTATTCGCCGACCAGCGTGACGATTTTCGGTGCGAGCCCCTCGGTCGGCTCATCGATGATGATCAGGTCCGGATCCCCCATCAGGGTGCGGCACAACGTCAGCATCTGCTGCTCGCCGCCGGACATCACGCCGGCTTCGGTGTGTTCGCGCTCTTTCAGCCGCGGAAACATCGTGTACATGTCGTCGAACGACCAGCGGCTGCCTTTGCCGGAACCTTTTTGGCCGAGCAAGAGGTTCTGATGCACAGTCAGCTTCGGAAAGATGTCGCGGCTCTCCGGCACATAGCCGATTCCGAGGTGCGCGACTTCGAAGGGATGGCTGCCCGCGATCTGCTTGCCGTTCCAGTCGATCGAGCCTTGGCATTCGACCAGGCCCATGACGGCCTTGGCCGTCGTCGAACGACCCGAGCCATTGCGGCCGAGCAGCGCCACGATCTCGCCGGCGTTGACCTCGAAATCCACGCCGTGCAGCACGTGGCTCTTGCCGTAGAACGCATGCAACTGGTTGACCTTCAGCATGCCGACACCTCGATTGCGAATGGAGGCTGCACCCCGTGCGTTTCGACAACCCTCACGGCTGCACCTCCGCCAGCGAGGCTTCGTCTTCATCGTCGTGGCCGGCGCCCAGGTAGGCCTCCTGCACGGCCGGATTGGCCCGCACCGCTTCCGGGGTGTCGAATGCGATCACCTCGCCGTAGACGACCACCGCGATCTTGTCGGCCAAGCCGAACACCACGCCCATGTCGTGCTCGACCGTCAGCAAGGTCTTGCCCACGGTGACCTCCTTGATCAGCTCGATGAAGCGTGAGGTCTCGGTCTTGCTCATGCCGGCGGTCGGTTCGTCGAGCAGGATCACGTTGGCACCACCGGCGATCGTGATGCCGATCTCGAGCGCGCGCTGTTCGGCATACGTCAGGTTCATCGCCAATACGTCGCGCTTGCGATTCAAGCGGATCATGTGCATCAGCGCATCGGCCCGCTCGTTCGCATCGTCGAGATCGGCCAGAAATTTCAAGAACGTGTATTTGTAGCCAAGGCTCCAGAGCACGCCGCAGCGCAGGTTTTCGAACACCGACAGCTTGCCGAAGATGTTCGTGATCTGAAAGCTGCGCGACAAGCCCTGGCGATTGATTTCGTACGGACGCAGGCCGTTGATGCGCTTGCCGTTCAACAGCACGTCGCCGCTGGTGGCTTCGAAGCGACCGCTGATCAGGTTGAACAGCGTCGACTTGCCCGCGCCGTTCGGGCCGATGATTGCGATGCGGTCGCCGGCATCCACCGCGAGGTTCACGCCGCGGATGATCTCGGTCTTGCCGAAGCTTTTGCGCAGATCGCGCAGTTCGAGCGCGTGCGTCATGGCGCGGACTCTTTCAGGCGAATCTGGTGCTCGATGTATTCCTGCGTGGCGCCCCAGTCTTTGGCAAACCGGCGGCGCGCCCATTCAAAGATCATGATGCCGATCAATGCGACAACACCGGCGACGACCCAGGCGGCTGCGCTGCTCGAATTCAAATGCAGCCCCAGAAATTCGACCATCGGGCCCATCGCGGCGTTCAACTGCCAGTGATAGATCATCTCGACGATGGCGCCGATCCCGGCGAACGCCAGCAGGCCGGAGACAAACAGGATCAAATAATGTGGCAGCAGCGGCTTCAGTCGGCCATAAGCCGCCACGCGCACGTTCATCATGATCAGGCTCGCGAATCCGCCCGGCGCAAACATCACCATGAACAAAAAGATCAGGCCCAGATACAGCAGCCATGCTTTCGTGATTTCGCTGAGCAGCACAAAGGCGAGGACCATCAGCACGCCGCCGATGATCGGGCCGAAGAAAAACGTCGCGCCGCCCAGGAACGTGAACAGCAGATAAGAGCCCGAGCGCGCGGCGCTCACGATCTCGGACGTCACGATCTCGAAGTTCAACGTGGCCAGACCACCGGCGATGCCGGCAAAGAAGCCCGCAATGACAAACGATATGTAGCGCACCATCTGGGTGTCGTAGCCCACGAACTCGACGCGCTCGGGGTTGTCGCGCACGGCGTTCAGCATGCGGCCGAGTGGCGTGCGCGTGAATGCGAACATCAGTGCCGTGCAGACGAACGTGTAGACCGCAATCAGGTAGTACACCTGCAGCTGCGGCCCGAAACTGATTCCCATCGGTTTGGGGCCGGTCACCCGGTTGCCGGAAATCCCGCTTTCGCCGCCGAAGAATTCCGGGAACATCAAGGACATTGCCCAGACCAGTTCGCCGATGCCCAACGTGATCATGGCGAACGTGGTGCCAGACTTCTTGGTCGTCACCCAGCCGAGCACGGCAGCGAAGAACAGCCCGGCCAGACCACCGGCGATCGGGATCAGACTGACGGGCAACGCGAAGTGCCCGGCGCTTATCGCATTCAGCGTGTGCATCGCGAGAAAGCCGCCGAGCCCGCTGTAGACCGCGTGGCCGAAACTCAACATGCCGCCCTGCCCCAGCAGCATGTTGTAGGACAGGCACGCGATGATCGCAATGCCCATCTGGGTGAGCATGGTGCGGCTCAAACCGCTGTCCCAGATCATCGGCGCGACCAGCAACACCAGGGCGAAAACGCCCCAGATCACCACCCGCCCAAGGTTCAGCGGCGCGAATCCGTAATGAGAAGTAGCCGTTGCTGCCATGAAAAAAAATGCTTCCCTAACCTTCCCGGGTGCCGAGCAGACCCTTGGGCCGGAATATCAAAATCAACACGAGAAACAGATACGGCAGGATCGGCGCGACCTGGCTGACCTTGAGCTTCCAGAGCGCATAGCCAAACGTCTGCGGCCCCACATGGGCGCCGAGCGAGTTGAAGGCGCCCATCAACGAGGCATCGATTGCCACCGCGAACGTCTGGATCACGCCGATCAGAATCGACGCGAGGAACGCCCCTTCAAGGGACCCCATGCCGCCGACCACCACCACGACAAAGATGATCGAGCCGATGGTGGCCGCCATGCCCGGCTCGGTCACGAACGCATTGCCGCCGATCACCCCGGCCAGCCCGGCCAGTGCCGCGCCGCCACCGAACACGAGCATGAACACCCGCGGCACGTTGTGGCCCAGCGCCTCGGCCGTCTCGGGGTGGGTCAACGCCGCCTGAATCACCAGGCCGATGCGCGTGCGTGTGAGCACGAGCCAGACGGCGATCAGCATCAGCACCGCGACCAGCATCATGAAGCCACGGTACATCGGAAACTGCGTGCCGTACAGCGTGAACAACGGGCCGTCGAGCAAGGCTGGCACGCGGTAGTCGACCGCCATGCGGCCCCAGGCGAGCTGCACGAGCTCGACGATGATGTAGCTCAGGCCGAACGTGATCAGCAGTTCCGGCACATGCCCGAACTTGTGCACGCGACGCAAACAGAACACTTCGAACGCTGCACCGAGCAGGCCGACCAGCAACGGCGCGACGATCAGCGCCGGCCAATAACCGATGAACAGCGTGGTCGTATAGGCGATGTAGGCACCAAGCATGTAGAAGCTCGCGTGCGCAAAGTTGAGCACTCCCATCATGCTGAAAATCAGCGTGAGCCCGGAACTCAGCATGAACAGCAACAAGCCGTAGCTGAGGCCGTTCAGCAACGAGATGGTGAATAACTCCATGTGAAAGGCGATGCCGGAATTAGAGGGGGCGAATTATTAACACGACGGTCGGAGCCAATACCCGAAGCAGCCCGGCGACAAAAACCGCAGAAGCGGCAAACACCGATCCCCTGTCGGAGAGCGACCAGGCCTGCTTGCTCGGCCATTGATGGCATCGGCCTTTGCAAAAGCGAGTGGCCGGCGGAGGACCGAGGCTGTCCACCACCTGCCACCGGCCAATCGATCTCAGGAAGGCCGCTTCATTTCACACGACGTCGGCGTACTCGAAAACGACATTTCAATGTACTTCTCGGGCGCAAAGGTATAGCCGGTCTTCTCGACGCTGTAGTCGTTCTTGGCGTCGACCTTTTGCCACTTGGAAATCCACAGACCCTGCTGGTACTGGTGATCCGCCTTGCGCATCTGGCTGTCGCCATTGTGGCCTTCGAAGCGCAACCCTTCCAGAACCGGTGCAACCTTCACGGGATCGGTCGAATTGGCTTTCACGAACGCCGTGCTCAGCATGACGAGCGAGTCATAGATCGAGAACGTGTAGAAGTCGTCGCCGAACTTGGCCTGGAACGCCTTGGCCAGTTGGCCGATGCGGCCCTGGTAGTTCGAGTGTCCGTAAGAGATCTGATAGACCTTCAGGTTCTCTGCGCTGGCCAATGCGGTCGGCGTGCCGGACACGGCTGCGTAGTATGCGTACAGCGGGATGGTCATGCCCGCGTCGTTCATCGCCTTGACGAGCAAGGTCATGTCCTGGCCCCAGTTGCCGGTCACGATCGTGTCGGCGCCCGACTGCTTGATCTTGGCAACGTAGGGAGCGAAGTCTTTTACCTGACCGAGCGGCACGAAGTCTTCGCCGGCGATCTTCACGTCGGGGCGTTTGCGCGCCATGCCTTCCTTGAAGTATTTCGCAACCTGCTGGCCGTGTGAATAATTCTGGTTGATCAGGTAGACGTTTTTGACCTCCGGGCGATCCTTCATGTAGGTCGTCAGCGCCTCCATCTTCATGGTCGTGTCGGCGTCCATGCGAAAGTGCCCGTACGTGCACTTCTCGTTCGTCAGCGAAGGGTCGACCGCGGCATAGTTGATGTAGATGATCTCTTTGCCCGGATTGCGGTTGTTGTACTTGTCCACCGCATCGGCCAAGGCACCACCGACGTTCGACCCGTTGCCCTGTGTGATGTAGCGGTAGCCTTGGTCGGTCACCGACTTCAAGAGCGTCAGCGCTTCTTGCGGTGAGCTTTTGCTATCGAAGCCGTTGATCTCGAACGTCACGCCCGACGGGTTTTCTTTGGCGTTCAGTTGGCTCGCGGCGAATTGCCAGCTTTTCAGCTGGTTCTGCCCCACGTTTGCGAACGGGCCGGACAAGCCTTCGATCATGGCGATCTTGACCGTCTGGCCTTTCATCGGACCCGCGGTTTGTGCCAGCACCGGGATGCCGACCGCCAGCATGGCCGCACCGGCCACCGCGCTGAGCGCCATACGTCTTGCAAATTTCATCTGGTTTGTCTCCATCGTTTGAATCAATTAAAAACAAGGTTCGGCCGGCTCATGACCACCGATTTCGCCGACCAGTGCCGCTCTGTCGCCGAAAGACGGGCAACTGGCAAGCCTAACCCAGCCGGCTGCGTCGTCTTCGTCGCCGCCGCGACTCGTGCCAACTTGGCCCATCCGGTGGTCGCTTGCGAGTCGGTGGTCAAGTGACAATTCGATGGCGGACGTCACAAAGGGTAGCGCCTCTGGCTGCGGCAACTGCTAGGGGAATGCCCGTAAGGCATCGATCGCCGGACGCACCGGACCCGGGCTTCAGACGCCGGGCAGCCGGTAGTCGCGCAATTGTTCGCGCAGCTTTGTCTTGAGCATCTTGCCAGTGGCGCCCAACGGAATCGCATCGACGAACACGACGTCGTCGGGCACCTGCCATTTCGCGGTCTTGCCCTGGTAGAACGCGAGCAGTTCTTCGCGCGTCAGCACGGCGTCCGGCTTCTTCACAACCGCGACGATCGGCCGCTCGTCCCACTTCGGGTGCGCGACACCGATGCAGGCGGCCATCGCGACGGCCGGATGCGCGATCGCGATGTTCTCGATTTCGATCGAACTGATCCATTCGCCACCGGACTTGATCACGTCCTTGCTGCGGTCGGTGATCTGCAGGTAGCCGTCGGCATCGATCGTGGCCACGTCGCCGGTCGGAAACCAGCCGTCGACCAGCGGCGGACCGCCCTCGCCTTTGAAGTATTCCTGCACAACCCACGGACCCTTGACGTGCAGATCGCCGTAGGCGACGCCGTCCCACGGCAGCTGCTTGCCCTGGCCGTCCACGATCTTCATGTCGACGCCGAAGATCGCGCGGCCCTGCTTCAAACGGATCTTGAGCCGTTCGTCCGGTGTCAGATCGAGGTGCTTGTTCTTCAACGTGCACAGCGTGCCCAACGGGCTCATCTCGGTCATGCCCCAGGCGTGCAGCACCTCCACGCCGTAGCCTTCCTGGAACGCTTCGATCATCGCGGGCGGGCAGGCCGAGCCGCCGATCACGGTGCGGCGCAAGGTCGAGAACTTGAGCCCCGCCGTCTTCATGTGGTTGAGCAGCATCTGCCAGACCGTGGGCACCCCGGCCGCATAAGTGACCTTCTCGCCCTCGATCAGTTCGTAGATCGACTTGCCGTCCATCGCCGGGCCCGGAAACACGAGCTTGCAACCCGTGAGCGCCGCCGAATACGGAATGCCCCAGGCGTTCACATGGAACATGGGCACCACCGGCAGCACCGAGTCGCGTGCGGACAGGCACATCACGTCGGGCAGCGCCGCCGCGAACGCGTGCAGGAGGGTCGAGCGGTGACTGTAGAGCGCAGCCTTGGGGTTGCCCGTGGTGCCGCTCGTGTAGCACATGCTGGATGCACTGTTTTCGTCGAACGTCGGCCAGCTGTAGACGTCGTCCTGCGCGCCGATCCACGCTTCATAGCTCACGAGGCCATCGATGCCGCTGCCTTCGGGCAGCTTGTCGGCGTCGCACAGCGCGACATACTGCTTGATGCGGTCGCACTTCGCGGCGATGGCCTGCACGATCGGCAAAAACGTCATGTCAAAGCACAGCACCTGATCTTCGGCGTGGTTGGCGATCCAGGCGATCTGCTCGGGCAGCAACCGCGGATTGATTGTGTGCAGTACCCGGCCCGAGCCGCTGACACCGAAATACAGCTCCAGGTGGCGGTAGCCGTTCCAGGCCAGCGTGGCGACCCGGTCGCTTTGCGCCAGACCCGCACCGTCGAGCGCGTTGGCCACGCGGCGCGCGCGGGCGGCGACATCGCGCCAGTGGTAGCGGTGCAGGTCCCCTTCAACGCGGCGCGAGACGATCTCGCCGTCGCCATGATGCCGTTCGGCGAAATCGATCAGATTCGAGATCAGAAGCGGTTGCTGCTGCATCAGTCCGAGCATGGGATGGGTCTCCAAAGGGTGTTTGATCCGCCGCTATATTGCAGGCGTTCGGTCGCGGTTATGCCACACCGTGGGTTGCATTGTGCTGTCTGAGCGGATGGCGGGATGGTCCAAGGCGGTGCAAGGCGGTCGAACCGGGCGCTCAGCACCTGCTGCGCAGCCTACCCTTTGTCCAATCGATTCGAGAAGAGATCAAGCGATGAGCGATGCGACCCGCAAGGTGCAAAAG
The DNA here is from genome assembly GCA_963784295.1 of uncultured beta proteobacterium. Classification (GTDB taxonomy): domain Bacteria; phylum Pseudomonadota; class Gammaproteobacteria; order Burkholderiales; family Burkholderiaceae_C; genus JBBPYC01. Next base: position 100,762 of record CAWAQL010000018.1, on the reverse strand, counting down.
ACCGATGCCGAATGGAAGGCCCTGCTGGCCGAGAAAGGCGCCGAGTCGTCGGCGTTCCAAGTCACCCGAAAAGCGGCCACCGAGCGACCGTTCACCGGCCGCTACGAACACAACGACCAGGCCGGAATCTATGTCTGCATCTGCTGCGGCGCCAAGCTGTTCGACGCGAAGGCGAAATTCGATTCGGGCTGCGGCTGGCCGAGCTTTTCCGTTGCGGCCGAAGACGGCGCGATCGAAGAGATCGTCGACAAGAGCCTGGGCATGACGCGCATTGAGACCGTCTGCGCCCAGTGCGGTGCGCACCTGGGCCACGTGTTCAAGGACGGCCCCGCGCCGACCGGCTTGCGCTACTGCATGAATTCGGCGTCGCTCGACTTTGCGCCGGAATAAGCTCGCCTCCGGGCTCCGCTCGCTGCGCTCGGCTTTCGCATAACCCCCGGCCAGGGGCGTCGCTGGTGGCCCGGCGGAGCTGGCTTGCGCGGCGCCCGCCGGCGACGGCAGCTCGATGCCGAGTCCTGTAACGCGCGTGCGAAAACTCACCCAATCCATTTGCGACGAAAATGATAGGCAGATGAAAACCCTGCTCGACTTCGTGCCGATTCTGTTCTTTTTCGGGGCGTTCAAGCTCTACGACATTTATGTGGCGACGGCGGTGCTGATGGCCGCTACCGTCGCGCAGATGGGCTTGCTCTACGCGATGAATCGCCGGCTCGAGCCGTTGCACAAAATCACGCTGGCGATGATTCTGGGGTTCGGCACGCTGACCCTGGTGCTGCACGACGAACGCTTCATCAAGTGGAAGCCTACCGTGCTCTACAGCGCGATGGCGGTCGGACTGGCGGTGGCGCTGTGGGCGTTTCACAAGAACTTCCTGAAGCTGTTGTTGGGCAGCCAGCTGGCGTTGCCGGAAAACGTCTGGCAGCGGCTCAACATTGCCTGGATCCTCTACTGCGCGTTCATGGCCGCGCTGAATGCGTACGTCGCGCTGAACTTCAGCACCGAAGCCTGGGTCGACTTCAAGCTCTGGGGTTATGTATTTCCGCTGGCGTTTCTGCTGGGCCAGGCGTTCTACATCACGCCGCATCTGCGCACCGAGTCGCGGGAATGATCGCGTTTTGACCCCGAAAATCTTTTTCAATCTGACCGAAAGCCAACTTACCCCATGCCCCACACCGCCACCGAAGTGGAACGCCGCCTGCGCGAGCGACTGAATCCCACCCGGCTCGAAGTGATCGACGAGAGCGCCGACCACGCGGGCCACAGCGGCGCCAACGCAGCCGGCTTCGGCACGCATTTCCGCGTGCGCATCGCAGCAGCCGAATTTGCCGGCCTAAGCCGCGTCGACCGCCACCGGCGTGTCTATGATGCGCTGGCCGATTTCATCGTGCCGGATGGCGTGCACGCGGTCGCGATCGAGGAACTTTGACCGCGGCCGACGCTTCTCTCAACCGCGATCCCGATCGGGATGCATTTCTCTCACCTCCATTTTTTCCTACGCAAGCGAGTTCGCATGAGCAATCACCAATCCTTTTCGATGACGGGCGCTGCCTGGTCGCTGGCCCTGGCTTTCGTTCCTTTCGTGCCGGCGCTCGCTCAGAACGCCGCGACCGCGCAGGCGCCGGCCGCCAGCGCCCCGGCAGTGGCCGCTTCCGCATCGTCGTCTCCGAATGCCGCCGTCGTGAACGGCCAGCCGGTGCCCAAGGCGCGCATCGATGCGCTCGCGCAGCAGATCGAACGCAGCGGCCGCCCCGTCACGCCCGAGATGCAGCAGCAGATTCGCGACGAAGTGATCGCACGTGAAATTTTCATGCAGGAGGCGAAGAAGCGCGGACTCGACAAGACCGACAACTACCGCGACCAGCTTGAGCTCGCGCGCCAGACGATCCTGATTCGCGACCTGTTTGTCGATCAGCAGAAAAAATCGCCGGTCACCGATGCCGAGTTGAAAGCCGAGTACGACAAGGTCGCCGCCGCCAACGCCGGCAAGCAATACAAAGTGAGCCACATCCTGTTCAAGGACGAGGCGCCGGCCAAAGCCGCGATTGCCGCGATCAAGGGCGGTGCCAAGTTCGAGGACATCGCAAAGAAAGACTCGATCGACACCGGCTCCGGCGCAGAAGGCGGTGCGATGGAATGGGCCGCGCCGGGCAGCTACGTCAAGGAGTTCTCCGACGGCATGACCAAGCTGAAAAAAGGCGAGATGACGGACACGCCAGTGAAAAGCCAGTTCGGCTATCACGTGATCCGGCTCGACGACGTGCGCGACACCGAATTCCCGAAGTTCGAGGACGTCAAAGGCGACATCGCCAAGCAGATGGAGCAGAAAAAGCTCGCCGACTTCCAGCAGGAGCTGCGCGCCAAAGCCAAGGTCGAGTGATGCGGTCGCCTCGCACCAGCGAGTGTGCGTGAGGCGCCCCGAATAAGAAAGCCGCCCCACCGGGCGGCTTTTTTTGTCGTGCGGCGTTGAGCCGATTGGAAATCAGTTCAGCGGCACCTTGTTGCCATTCTTGTAAGTCGACAACGTAATCGACGGATTCTTCATCTCGCCGTTGGGCTCGAACTGGATCGTGCTCGTCACGCCTTTGTAGTCGGTCTTCGGCAAGAACTTGGTGTATTTCTTCGGGTCGACCGAGTCGGCGCGCTTCATCGCGTCCACTAGCACGAAGGTTGCGTCGTAGGTATAGGGGCTGTAGATCTGGAACTGGCCCGGGTACTTCTCGTCATAGCGCTTCTTCCAGGCGGTGCCACCGGGCATCTTCGCGATGGAAGTGCCGCCTTCAGCGCAGATGACGTTGTCCAGACTTTTCGCACCTGAAGAAATCTTGACGAGCTCGCGTGTGCAGATACCGTCGCCGCCGAAGAACCGTACGCCCGTCATGCCGAGTTGATCCATCTGGCGCAACATCGCGCCGGCCTGCGGGTCCATGCCACCGTAGAACACCGCGTCCGGGTTCTTCGATTTGATCGAGGTCAGGATCGCCATGAAGTCGGTCGCCTTGTCGGTCGTGAACTGCTGGTCCACCACCTGCATGCCTTTTTCCTGCGCGACTTTCTTGAACACGTCGGCCACGCCCTGGCCATAAGCGGTGCGGTCGTCGATCACGGCCACTGTCTTCAGCTTCAACGTATCGGCTGCATAAAGCGCCAAGCCGGCGCCGAGCGCGAGGTCGTTGGCGATGATGCGGTAGGTCGTGTCGTAGCCGGGCTTGGTCAGGCCGGGGTTGGTGGCCGCGCCCGTCACGTGCGGGATGCCGCAATCGTTGTAGATTTTTGAAGCGGGAATCGTGGTGCCCGAATTCAGGTGCCCGACCACGCCGGCGACTTTCGCATCGCACAGCTTCTGTGCAACGGCCGTGCCCTGTTTCGGATCGGCCGCGTCGTCTTCGGCCTGCATCTCGAACTTGATCTTCTTGCCGCCGATCGTGATGTTCTGCTTGTTCAGGTCCTCGATCGCCATCCGGGTGCCGTTTTCGTTGTCCTTCCCGTAGTGCGCCTGGCTGCCGGACATCGGCGCGACGTGGCCGATCACGACCGTCTGCTCGGACTGCGCGAACGCACCGCCGCACACAGCGAGCGCCTGAGTCGCCACCAGCGTCGAAAACGCGAACTTCATCTGCTGTTTCATGTTGATTGCTCCATCGAATTGGAAGGGACGAAAACCACCGCTGGGACCTTAACGCAATTTGCAGGCCATGCCCCGGTCTGCAGCGGCTGCAGACGCCCGGTCACGGGTTAATCCCTAGCCGATTCGCCAAGGCATCGCTGTGCGATGTGCTCAATGGCCAGCGCCGGCCACATCGTGCCGAATCAGAGGATAGCCGTGGTCGGCGTAATGCCGCCAGCGCAGCCGCGCCGCCGCGCGGTCATCGGCCTCGCCAGTCACCACTTCGATCAGCCGTGCATAGCGCTCGAACGCATCAGGCGGCACCGCACCGAGGTTCACCAGCACGTCCTGCCGCGGTGAATCGGCCGGGCGGCCGAGCAGGATCGGCGACGCAGCGATCAGTGCCGGCACAGCGCCTTGCATCAGGCAATGGGGCACGAACGCCTGCGGCGCAAACGTCCACAGCGCGATGTCAAGATCGCGCAGCAGCGCGTCGTCGCCGGCCACCACCACATGCGCGCCGCTGGCGGCCGCCTTGCGCAGCAGCCGGCACGCGTAATCGATCTTGTCGGGCGCGTTGAAGTGGAACGCCACTTCGGTCATGTCATAGGGGCCGGGTCATCAGGACAAAGGCGAGTGTGGGCAGCGGCACCGCGCGGGCGGCCCCACTGGCGCTGTCGCGCATGTCGGCAACTGCATCGCCTGGGCAGCAAGCCAAATGTCGATCAGCCGCGCCGAGCTGTGGATGCCGGCTTGCGCTTGCTCGGCGCCGCCTCGGTGGGCGGCGAAGCGGCAGGCGAGATGGCAGCCGAGCGTGCACCGGTGCTTGCGGGCGCATCGCCGACCAACGCACGAGCGGCCGTCGCATCCGCCGTCGATGCCACCAGATACTCGGTCAACAACCCGACCGGCCGTCCGGTCGCACCCTTGCTGGCGCCGCTCTTCCAAGCGGTGCCGGCGATGTCCAGATGCGCCCACGAATATTTGCCTGCAAAGCGCTGCAGAAATTTGGCCGCCGTGATGGAGCCCGCCGCCCGCCCCGCGATATTCGGCACGTCGGCAAAGTGGCTCTTCAACCCTTCCGCGTATTCCTCATCCATCGGCATGCGCCAGCACGGGTCGCCCGACACGTCACCCGCCGCCAGCAGCGCTTCGGCCAGCGCGTCGTCGGGCGAGAACAAGCCGCTGCGCACGCCGCCCAACGCGATCACGCACGCCCCGGTCAGCGTCGCGATGTCGATCACCGCCCGCGGCGCGAATCGTTCGGCATAGCAAAGCGCATCGCAGAGCACGAGCCGGCCTTCGGCGTCGGTATTGAGCACCTCGATGGTCTGGCCGTTCATGCTCGTGACCACGTCGCCGGGCTTGATCGCCGCGCCGTCGGGCATGTTTTCGCAGGCCGGGATCAGGCCGACCACGTTGCAGGCCGGCCGCAACTCGGCCAGCGCACGGAACACGCCCAGCACGCTGGCCGCACCGCCCATGTCGTACTTCATTTCGTCCATCTCGGCGGCGGGCTTGATCGAGATGCCGCCGGTGTCGAACGTGATGCCCTTGCCGACCAGCACCACCGGCGGCTGACTTTTGGCCGCGCCGCGGTAGGTCAGTTCAATGAAGCGCAGTGGCTCACGGGAGCCCTTGGCAACCGCGATGAACGCGCCCATGCCGAGCTTGGCGGCATCCTTCGGGCCCATGACGCGGCACTGGATCTTCGGCAGCTTGCCGAGCTGCTCGGCCGCTTCGGCGAGATGCGTCGGGGTGGCGTGGTTGGCGGGGCGATTGGCCCATTCGCGTGCGAGCTCGACGCCGGCCACCACGCCGACCGCGCGGCGAAATGCCTCCTGCACAACGCGCGCATCGGCCACACCGAACCGCACGCGATTCAGCGTGCGCGGCTGCGGCTTGGACAGCGTCGTGGTGTAGACATAGGTCGCATCGGCGCTGCCCTGCACGGCCGCCGCCAACCCGGCGGCTTCGACTGGCAGCGCAAAGCACACCACCAACTGCTTGACACCGGCCTGTTTGAGCGACCCGGCCGCTGCACCGAATGCCTGGCGCACTTCGCGCGGCGAGCCGTCGCCGATGCCGGCCAGCAGCAACCTGCGCGCACCGACGCCGCTGGCCTGAAAGCAGCTGAGCAGTTTGCCCGCCTTGGTCTCGAAGTCGCCTGCGCTGCGGGCTGCGCCGACCAGCTTCGACAACGCGTCAATACCGGACTCGAACCGGTTGTCCACCAGCAGCAGCAACGCATCGCAGCGCACATCGGCTGCTGCACCCAAGTCCATCGTTTCGAGCTCAAAGTCCATAATCAAACGGTTGCTTTCGTGGTGCCGGGGTCAATCGCGCAGATGTTATTCCATTCGTCCATTCGCAGAGAACTCGCACGCAGCTTCGGTGCAACCGTGGTGATCCTGGGCACGGTGGTGATGACGATGCTGCTGATCAAGGCGCTGCGTTTTGCATCCCGCGGCAGCTTCGACCCGCAGGATGTGCTCACGGTGCTGGGCTACACGATGCTCGGCCACCTGTCGACGCTGCTGACGGCCAGCCTCTTCATCGCGTGCGTGGGGGTGCTCTCGCGCATGCACCAGGACAGCGAGATGGTGGTGTGGTCCACCGCCGGGCGCGGGCTGGCCGCGTTGTTGCCGCCCGCGCTGCGCTTCGCGTGGCCAGTGCTTGTCGGCATTGCGGCACTGGTGCTGCTGGTCTGGCCATGGACCAACAGCCAGCTGCAGGAGCTGCAATCGCGCTACGAAAAACGCGGGGATCTGGAGCGCGTGGCGCCCGGCCGCTTTCAGGAGTCGGCCAACGGCGACCGCGTGTTCTTCATCGACAAGGCCGCACCCGACAGCGCGCAGGCCAACAACGTGTTCATCGCCTCCAACATCCGTGGCAAGGAATCGGTCACCACCGCACGCAGCGGCCGGCTCGAGACGATCGACGGCGTGCGCTTTCTGCTGCTGCAGGACGGCCAGCGGGTCGAGAGCAAAGCGGGTGAGTCGAACTTGAAGGTCAGCGAGTTCGCCGAGTACGGCACCCGCGTCGGCGAGTCGGCCGCCTCCGCCGCGCAGCAAACGCCGCCGGCAGCGATCGGCACGCTCGAGCTGCTGGCCAAGCCGACGCCGCGCAATCTGGGCGAACTTGCCTGGCGCATCGGCATGGCGCTCGCGGCCGTCAATCTGCTGGTGATTGCCGTGGCCGGCTCGGGCGTGAACCCGCGTGCGGGCCGCAGTGCGGGTCTGGTGTTCTCGCTGCTTGTGTTCGCGGTCTACTACAACCTGCTGAACCTCGGCCAAAGCTGGATCGCCGCCGGCAAGGTGCCGTTTCCCGTGTTGATGCTTGGCCTGCACGGCGGAGCGCTGGTACTCGGTTTGAGCTGGCTCGCGATGCGGCACCACAACCGGTCGCTGCGCACGTTGCTGTCCGGGCCGCGTCGCCAGACCGTGCTGCAGGAAGCCACCGCATGAAGACGATTCGGCGCATGTTGTATGCGGAGCTGCTGCGCGCGATCGGCTTCATCATGCTGGGTTTTCTGACGCTGTTCTCGTTCTTTGACCTGGTGGACGAATTGCGACTGCTCGGGCGCGGCGTGGGCGGCAGCTACCAGCTGCCCGACGCGTTGCTGTACGTGGCGCTGCTGATCCCGACTCATGCCTACGACCTGCTGCCGATCGCGGTGTTGATCGGTGCGATCTATGTGATGGCGCGGCTGGCCAAGAGTTCCGAATTCACCATTTTGCGCACCAGCGGGCTCGGGCCCTGGCGCGTGCTGGACACGTTGTTGTCGTTCGGGCTGATGTTCGCGCTGCTGACGTTTGCGATCGGCGACTATGTGAGCCCGGCGACGGAACGCGGTGCGCAGTTGCTCAAGGCGCGCTTCGAAGGCGACATCACGGTAGGTCTGACGGGTGCCTGGCTGAAGGAACAACGCGGCGACCGCAGCCGCGCGGTGAACGTCGCGCAGCTCAGCGCGAACGGCCAGATGCGCGGCGTGCGGCTGTTCGAGTTCGACGAGCGCGGTTTTTTGGTCACGCGCATCACCGCCGAGAGCGGTCGCTTCGGCCCCGGCGCCGCCTGGACGCTCACCAATGTGAAACGCGACCGTTTCGAGACGCGCGACCCAGCCAGTGCACGGGTCGAACACAGCGCGGAGCCGACGTTGCAAGTCGACACCTCGCTCAGCGCCGAGATGGTGGCCGCCACGCTGCTGAGGCCGGACCGCATGAGCGCCGTGGGCCTGTTCGAGTACATCGGCCACCTGAGGGCCAACAACCAGACCGCGCAGACGTATGAGATCGAGTTCTGGCGCCGGGTGTTCTACCCCGTGTCATGCCTCGTGATGGTGGTGCTTGCGCTGCCGTTCGCGTATCTGCACTTTCGCACCAGCGGAATCACCGGCTACGTGTTCGGCGGCGTGCTCGCCGGCATCAGCTTCATCATCCTGAACAACGTGTTCGGCTACATCGGCAACCTGCGCAACTGGCTGCCGTGGGTGGCGGCCGGTGCGCCGGGCGCGATCTACGCGACGCTGTCGCTGCTGGCTTTCGGTTGGTTGGTGTTGCGGCATTAGCGGACCCCCTTCGATGGTTTGAAGGAATCACCAGGAACCGGATCGGCCAGCACTTGCTGCCCGTTGTGCCGGCCTGTTTCGGCGCCTATGCAGCGGCAATGCCGAGGGCGGTCGATCGGAGGATCTGGTTCCCGCACACCACCGACCCATCCACACCACGCTGCGCACCCGCGTGCGCGTGATCGACGACGACAACGAGCCGATCGGCTTCGTGCTCGGCCACAAGACCCCGGCGGCCGACGGCGACGACCTGGACGTTCCGCTGTTCGACTGGCGCCAGGACAGTCAGTCGGACAACGGCTCGGTCGGTCAAGCCGCCTCTGCACTCGACCAGGTCAGCGGCACGATCGACAACGTGGTGCCGGGGTGCTGGAGTCACACGTCGGGCAGCGGCTTCAACGCGCGTTCGAGAGGAACACGAACACCGTCGATTTCGCCGGCAACTTCGGCCGCGGCGGCATCGGCTTCTGTGGCCACTCGCACCCGCGGGTGCAGTTCGGCCACAGCGCGCTCGACGTGCGCGCGGTACACGCGATGTCGGGGCCGGATTCGATCGCACCGATGGCCCTGGCCTTGGGCGGCGTGCTGGTCACCCCGCGCCGCGGCCAGGCACCGCAGCACAGCGCACAGGCCATGCACGCGCTCGGCTAGCATCGCGGCCGACGCCGCGCGGCAGGGAGTGCGCGCGGCGCCCCGCTTCTCACTCAGCCCGGCAGCGGCGTGTCGGCCGGCGTTTGCGCTATTCATGCATGCGTTCGGCGCTCCGGGCATTTCACCCACCTGGTCCAGCAGCGACAAAGACCTTGTCGGCTGCTCGCTCGGCCCCGCCCGACTTTGGTTCACCTGCGGCCGCGGCATCGTCAACGAGGTGTTTCATCCGCGCGTCGATCTGCCGCAGATTCGCGACCTGGGCTTCATCGTCGCCGACGGCGCGGGCTTCTGGGTGGAGATCAAGCGGCTCGACAATTACCGAATCGAGGTGCCCGCGCCAGGCATTCCGGCCGTTGCTTTTCTGCACAAGCATGAGCGCTTCACGCTGACCTTGCGGATCGCACCCGATTCCGAGCGCGATGTGCTGCTGATCGAGGTCGTTCTGGAAGGCGACCCCACGCTCAGACCCTACGCCCTGCTTGCTCCCCACTTGGGCGGCAGCGGTCACGACAACTTGGCCGGCAGCCTGCTGGAGCGCGGCCGCCGCGTGCTGTGGGCGACCCAGGGCCCCTATGCGCTGGCGCTGTGCGCGGCGAATCCACAGCAGGCCGATGCGTTCGGTTCGACCAGCGCTGGCCATGCGGGCGCCAGCGACGGCTGGCAGGACTTCGACCGGCACGGCCGCATGACCTGGGATTTCGACGCCGCCGGCCCCGGCAACGTCGCGCTGACCGGTGCGCTGCCGCAAAGCTCGACGCTGGCGCTCGCGTTTGCGCCGAGCCGCGAGTCCGCGGCGACGCTGGCGGTGGCCGCCCTGTGCCAGCCGTTCGAGGAGGCCTGGCGGCGCCATGTGGCCGGCTGGAAAGCCTGGCAGCGACCGCTGCCGCTGCTGCGTGGGCAAAAGTCCAAACCGGTGCGCGAGCAGATCGCGCTGTCGGCGATGGTGCTGCGCGTGCACCAGGACAAGGTCTACCCGGGTGCGATGGTCGCCTCGCTGAGCGTGCCGTGGGGCAACACGCACGACGACGTCGGCGGCTACCACCTGGTCTGGCCACGCGACTTGGTGGAAAGCGCGGGCGGGTTGCTCGCGCTCGGCGCCGAACCGGAAGCGCGCAACATCCTGCGCTATTTGATCGCCACGCAGCGCGAAGGCGGCAACTGGTCGCAAAACCAATGGCTGGGCGGCCAGCCCTACTGGCGCGGTGACCAGCTGGACGAAACGGCGTTTCCCGTGCTGCTGGCCGCGGCCCTGCACGAGCGCGACGCGCTGGCCGGCATCGAGGTCGGCCCGATGGTCCGCCGGGCGCTGGCCTATCTCGTGGCCACCGGCCCTGTGACCCAGCAAGACCGCTGGGAAGAAGACGGCGGGCTCAACGCGTTCACGCTGGCCACCTGCATCGCCGCGCTCGTCTGCGGCGCCGAATGGCTGGACGCGCCCGCGCGCAACTGGGCGCTGCGCATCGCCGACGACTGGAACGCGAACATCGAACGCTGGACCTGGGCGCAGGGCAGCACGCTCGCGCAGGCGCACGGCGTGGAAGGCCACTACGTGCGCATTGCACCGCCGCCCGAGACGGAAGTGGTCGACGTCGACGTCGCTCCAGCCCAGAAGCCGCTCGACCGCGTCGTGCCGATCAAGAACCGCGCGGTCGATCCGGGCTTGCCGGCCCGCGAACAGGTCGCCACCGATTTCCTGCAACTGGTTCGGCTCGGCCTGCGCGACGCCCACGACCCGCTGATCGTGCAGACCGTGCGCGTGATCGATGCCGAGCTCAAGACCGACACCCCGAACGGCCCGGTCTGGCATCGCTACAACGGCGACGGCTACGGCGAGCAGGCCGACGGCAGCGCCTACGATGGCACCGGCATCGGCCGCGGCTGGCCGCTGCTGATTGGCGAACGCGGCCACTACGAGCTGGTGGCCGGGCGCGACCCGCTGCCGCTGCTGCTGGCGATGAGCAAAATGACCGGCCGTGGCGGCCTGCTGCCCGAGCAGGTCTGGGACCGGGCGCCGATTCCCGAGCGATCGCTGGCACCGGGCAGGCCATCGGGCTCGGCGATGCCGCTGGTCTGGGCGCACTCGGAATTCGTGAAGCTGTTGGCCAGCCGCGCGCTTGGTCGGCCGTTCGACCGCCCGGCCTGCGTCTGGGCGCGCTACCAGGGAAAACGGCCGACACCGCAAGACGCGATCTGGACGCCGAGCATGCCGGTTCGACGGATCGCGCCGGGCCAGGCGTTGTGGCTGCTGACGGCTCGCTCCGCGCAGGTGCACTGCGGGTTCGACGGCTGGCAGCGCACGGTTGATCTGGACACGCGGGACACCGGTCTTTCGTTGCACGCGGCGGCGCTGCCCACCGCGGCGCTGCAGGCCGGTGCGCGCATCGACTTCACGCTGCGCTGGACGGACGAAGCGGGCGGGTGGGCCGGGCGCGACTGGCGGGTCGACATCATCGGCTGACGTGGCGGGGCGCGGGCCGTCGCGGCCCACTGCCGGCCGCTGCAGCTTCAGTGGTTTCGGTCACGGCAGGACCGGCGCCAAGGCTGGGATCGTGGTCCTCGGCGCCGAAGCCCAGGCGGTCGTGCTCGCGCTGCAGGCAGAGAAGCGTCGAAAGACTTGCCGGTTCTCGAGGTGGAGAGGGCTCGACAGCGGGTTTAAAGTGGCTGCATCTCGGCTGCGGTGCGCCACCCGATCGGCTGCGGTACCGGCTTCGACCGCTTCGGTAGCCGACTGGATCCGCACCGTGAACGCTACCAATTCGGTAGCTGGATGCAAAGCCACCACCTGCGCGTCAGCCGCAATTCTCATGAAAAACTTCGCAGCGACCCAGCAACTGCTTCTGCCCACTCCCCTGGGCGAACTGCGGCTCGCTGCGTCCGATCGCGGCTTGGCTGGTGCGTGGTTCACCGCGCAGCAACGCCACGTACCCAACGCAGCCGCCCACCTGCCGCATGCGCCCGGCCACCCGCTGCTCGAACGCGCCGCGCAGCAGTTGCGCGAGTACTTTGGGGGACAACGCAGCCGGTTCGACTTGATGCTCGACTTGTCGGCAGGCACGGCGTTTCAGCAGTCGGTCTGGTCCGCGCTCCTGCCGATCGGCTTCGGTGCGACCTGCAGCTATCGTGCGGTGGCGCAAGCAATCGGGCGGCCGAACGCGATGCGCGCGGTGGGTGCCGCGGTCGGCCGCAATCCGCTCTCGCTCATCGTGCCCTGCCACCGCGTGATCGGCACGGACGCAAGACTGACGGGCTACGCGGGTGGGCTCGATCGCAAGGTCGCGCTGCTGGCGCACGAGCGCAACGGGTCGATTGCACCCGCTGCAGCGCCGACCACCGCACCCGCGGCCGCATGACCGGCAACGAAGCGCCTGCAGGCAACGCGGCAGCCGACGTGCCGGTCAACGGCTCCGCAGCCCGCCCGGCAAGCGGCGCCGCGGGCCCACGGGCGCTGCCCGAATTCATCGCGCTCGCAGCCATCTGGGGCGCCTCGTTTCTGTTCATGAAGATCGGCGCCGCGCAGTTCGGGCCGATGCCCACGGCGGCACTGCGGGTGGGCATCGCGGCGCTGTTTCTGCTGCCGCTGGTGCTGCTGCGCGGCCAGGGGGCGCTGCTGCGGAGACACTGGCCCGCGTTGCTCGCCATCGGGGTGATCAACTCGGGCATTCCGTTCGTGCTGTTCTCGTTTGCGCTGCTGTGGATACCGACCAGCCTGACGGCGATCGTCAATGCCACGGTGCCAATGTTCGGCGCGCTGGTGGCCTGGGTCTGGTTCGGTGAGCGGCTCGACCGCGCGCGGTTGCTCGGCCTGCTGCTCGGCTTCGTCGGGGTTGCGCTGCTCGCCTTCGGCCGCAGCGGCTTGAGCGGCCCGGCCGGCGGCACGTCCGGCATCCTCGCGGTGGCGGCCTGCGTGCTGGCCTGCGTCAGCTACGGCATCGCCGCCAACGCATCGAAGCGCTGGCTGCACGAGGTGCCGGCGCTGGTCTCGGCCGCCGGCAGCCTGCTCGGCGCCACCGTCGCGCTGGCGGCACCGGCGATCTGGCTGTGGCCCGAAACGTCGCCGACGCCCGAGGCCTGGGCCGCGCTGGTGGCGGTCGGCGTGCTGTGCACGGCGATCGCCTACATCCTGTTCTTTCGGCTGATCGCACGCGCCGGCGCCACCCGCGCGCTGACCGTGACTTACATGATCCCGCTGTTCGCGGTCGCCTACGGGGTGCTGCTGCTGGACGAGCAGATCACCGGGTGGATGGTCGGCTGCGGGGTCGTGATCGTGTTGGGCACGGCACTGGCGACCGGGCGGCTGCGGCTGCGGCTGGGCAGTACGGGCTGAGGCGAACCGGGAAAGCGCGTGGGCCACCGACCAGCCGGGCCCACCTTCATATCAATCGGCACCACCCACGATGACGCCTTCGAACGCGCCGAGCAGGATGGCCGCGTCGATGGATTTGTGAAGCGGCGTCCTGTGTCGGCCGGTGTGGGTGGACAGCAACACGGCTGCGTCGGCTGGCAGCAAGTCGTTGCGCACCGTCTGCGCTTCGTCGCTGAAGTTCAGCAACACGACCAGCCGTTTGCCGTCGAACGTTCTCGCATACGCCAGCACGTCGGCCGGCAACAGCGCACGCTCGATCGATTGGTACTCGCCGCGATTCAACGCCGCTTCCGTCTGCCGCAACCCGATCAGCTTGCGATAGAGCGCAAGCATCGACGAAGCATCCGCATCCTGCTCGGCCACGTTGCGCGCACGCCAATCGTCGGCCAGCGGCAGCCACGGCGTGCCTTGCGTGAAGCCGGCGTTCGGCGCGGCGCCTCCCACTGCATCGGCGTGCGCTCGGGATCGCGGCCGAGGCCCATGCCGGGCACGTTCTTCTCGAACGGGTCCTGCACCTCGTCGGGCGGAATCGGCACGTCGGCATGCCGATCTCGTCGCCGTAGTAGAGCGTCGGCGTGCCGCGCAGCGTCAGCAGCAGCATCGCGGCCACGCGCGCCTGCGCCGGCCCGACGCGGCTGGCGATGCGCGGCGTTGTCGTGGTTGCCGAGCACCCAGTTCGGCCAGCCGCCGGGCGGCAGCGCGGCCTCGTAGTCGCTCGACGATGCCGTGCGATGGTGCGCGCGTTCCAGCGGCGCCGATCAGCTGGAAGTTGAACGGCAGGTGCACGCCTGCAGCACGCCGTCTCGCCGGCCGTAGTAGGTCATCAGCGCGCTCGATCGGCAGGTAGATCTCGCCGATCAGCACGCGCGATGCGGCGTGCTGAACTCGTCGACCACGCGGCGCATGCCGGCGCATGATCTCCTGCACCTCCGGGCGGTCGGTGGTGTAGGCGGCAGCAGCTCGGTGCGCGCGTTGTCGCCCGGCATGTAGTCGGGGTTGCGGCGGGTTGTCGCGGAACTGGTCGTCCTTGATCAGGTGATAGATCACGTCGACGCGGAAGCCGTCGACGCCGCGGCGCAGCCAGAAGCGCAGCACGTCGTGCATCGCAGCGCGCACCTCGGGATTGCGCCAGTTGAGGTCGGGCTGCTCCTGGCAGGAACGCGTGGCAGTAGTACTGGCCGGTCGCCTCGTCGAGCGTCCAGGCGGGGCCGCCGAAATTGCTGAGCCAGTTGTTGGGCGGCCCGCCATCCGGGCGCCGGATCGCGCCACAGGTACCAGTCGCGCTTCGGGTTCGTCGCGCGAGCGTGCGGCTCTCGACGAACCACGGGTGCCGGTCCGACGTGTGGTTCGGCACGAAGTCGAGGATGAGCTTCAGGCCCCGCGCCGTGCGCCTCGCGCGACGCAGCGCGTCGAAGTCGGCCAGGCTGCCGAACAGCGGATCGACGTCGCAGTAGTCGGCGACGTCGTAGCCGAAGTCGGCCATCGGCGACGGATAGATCGGCGAGAGCCAGAGCGCATCGACGCCGAGCCCCTGCAGGTAGTCGAGCCGGCTCCGGATGCCGCCGCAGGTCGCCGATGCCGTCGCCGTTGCTGTCCTGGAACGAACGCGGGTAGATTTGGTAGACGATTCCGTTCTTCCACCAGGCATCGGCCGACATGGTAATTCCTTTCGTGAAAGTACAATACTGCCACTTACGGATGCGCGACGCGCATGATCACCGACCTTTGGTACAAAAACGCAGTCGTCTACTGCCTTTCCGTCGGCACCTTCATGGATGCCAACGGCGACGGCATCGGCGACTTCGAAGGGCTGACGCGGCGGCTCGACTACCTCAACGGCCTGGGCGTCACCACCATCTGGCTGATGCCGTTCCAGACTTCGCCGCAGCCACGACAACGGCTACGACGTGGCCGACTACTACAACGTCGACCCGCGCTACGGCACGCTCGGCGACTTCGTCGAGTTCACGCACGCGGCCAAGCAGCGCGGCATGCGCGTGCTCATCGACCTGGTGGTCAATCACACCTCCGACCAGCACCCGTGGTTCCAGGAAGCGCGGCAGGACCCGAATTCGCCAAATACCGCGACTGGTACGTCTGGGCCGACAAGAAGCCCGCCGACGCCGACGAGGGCATCGTGTTTCCCGGCGTGCAGGAATCGACCTGGAGCTTCGACAAAGTCGCCAAGCGCTGGTATTTCCACCGCTTCTACGAATTCCAGCCCGACCTCAACACCTCGAACCCGATGGTGCAGGCCGAAATCCTGAAGATCATGGGTTTCTGGACACAGCTTGGTGTCTCGGGCTTTCGCATGGACGCGGTGCCGTTCGTCATCGCCAAAAAAGGCGCGAACGTCAAAAAGCCGGAGACCCAGTTCGACATGCTGCGTCGTTTTCGCGAACTGCTGCAATGGCGCCAGGGCGACGCGATCATCCTGGGCGAAGCGAACGTGCTGCCCAGGACGACATGCAGTACTTCGGCGACGAAGGCGAGCGGCTGCACATGATGTTCAACTTCCAGGTCAATCAGAACCTGTTCTATGCGCTGGCCAGCGGCGACAGCCGGCCGCTCGCGAAATCGCTGCAGGCCACGCGCGAGCGCCCGGCGACGTCGCAGTGGGGTTTGTTCCTGCGCAATCACGATGAGCTGGATCTGGGCCGCCTGAGCGAGAAGCAGCGCCAGCTCGTGTTCGACGCGTTCGCGCCCGACAAAAACATGCAGCTGTACGACCGCGGCATTCGCCGCCGGCTGGCGCCGATGCTCGGCAGCGACCGGCGTCGGCTCGAATCCGCCTACAGCCTGATGCTGACCCTGCCCGGCACGCCCGTGCTGCGCTACGGCGACGAGATCGGCATGGGCGACAACCTGGAATTGCCCGAACGCGAATGCGCGCGCACGCCGATGCAGTGGTCGACCGAGCCGCACGGCGGATTCACCAAAGCCGACCAACCCATCAAGCCCGTCATCGAGCACGGCGTCTACGGCTTCGAGCACGTCAACGTCGCGCAGCAGCGGCGCGACCCCGATTCGTTGCTGAACTGGATGGAACGCGTGATCCGCATGAGGAAGGAGTTGCCCGAAGTCGGCTGGGGCGACTTCGAAATCCTGCCGCAGTCCGAGCCGGCCATCTTCATGATGCGCTACGACTGGCGCAACAACTCCGTGCTGTTCATCCACAACCTGAGCGACCAGCCGACCGAGCTGGAAGTGAAAGCCAAAGCGCTCGGCAAGAACTGCGACTGTCTGATCAACCTGCTGTCCGATGCGCACAGCGATGCCGATGCGAAAGGCAGGCATTCGATCCTGCTCGAGCCTTACGGCTACCGCTGGTTCCGCGTCGGTGGACTCGACTATCTATTGAAACGCACGGAGGTGTAGCCTTGACCGATATGACAACCACGCCACCGGAAGGCCGCATCGTCGTCGAGGCGCGCGGCCATCTGTTGCTGATCGGCATCGACCGACCGGCCAAACGCAACGGCTTCACCCCCGCGATGTTCGCGCAGCTCGGTGCCGCCTACAGCCGGCTCGACGACGAGACGGACCTGCGCGTCGGCGTGCTGCACGCGTTCGGCGACCACTTCACCGCCGGCCTCGATCTGCCGACGATCGCGCCGCTGATGCAGCGCGGTGAGAAAGCGATTCCGTTCGGCGAAGTCGAGCCGACCGACCTCGGCACGCCCGGCTACCGGCGCCGCAGCAAACCGATGGTTGCGGCCGTCAAGGGCATCACCTACACGCTCGGCATCGAGCTCATGCTGGCGGCCGACATCGTGATCGCGGCCGACGACTGCCGCTTCTCGCAACTCGAAGTCAGGCGCGGCATCATGGCCACCGGCGGTGCGACCTTGCGCATGGCCGAGCGTGCGGGCCTCGGCAACGCGATGCTGCATCTGCTGACCGGTGACGAGTTTGGCGCTGCGGAAGCGCTGCGGCTGAACTTCGTGCAAAAGGTGGTGCCAGCGGGTCAGGTGCTGGATGAAGCGATCCGCATCGCGGAAGCGATTGCGGCGCAGGCACCGCTTGCGGTGGTTGCAACGCGCCGGAACGTGCTGAAGGCGGTCGAGCAAGGCCCGCTGGTGGCGATGCACGAGTTCATCGACACGCAGGCGCGGCTGGCGAACAGCGCCGATGCGGCGGAAGGCGTGCGCTCGTTTGTCGAGAAGCGCGCGGCGCGGTTCCAGGGGCGTTGAGGGCGGCGCGCGAACGCGCATCGAGGCATCGGCGACGTCACGAAATCGATCGACCGAGCGTCATGGGAACCGGTGCGCGGCTGCAAACCGTCCGGCCAGACGGGCGAACCGCCGGCCCCGCGTCCACAAGCGGGCACCCGGCGCAATCAGCATGGAGGCCAACAGCACGCTGTCGACCATTCCGCATCCCAAGTCAGGCAGGCGCTCGCTTTCAATGAACTCGCCCACCCCGGCGAGACTTGGCCGATTCACCGGCCGCAGGCAGCCGAGGTCGCGCAGCGTCTGAGCCCGCGCCGGCGGTGTCCCACAAGCCAACTCGAGCAGCACCACGGGATGCATTGCCACCGAGTCGGCTGCAGGCAGCTTCGCCAATTCGCTGTTGCGGCACCTGAAGTGGTCGACCCACACCGACGTGTCGACCGGCACCGTCACTTTGAATCCGGCTCCATGCGGCGGCGCGACACGCCTTCCATGTCGGGTCGCTTCCCGCCCGTCGCCGCCAGGCGTTTCGCCGCTTGCACGCGCACGAACGTCTTGATCGCCTCGCGAAACAGCTTCGACCTGTCCATGGCGGAATCGGCCATTTCCAGCGCCTGTTCACGGAGCGCGTCATCGATGGTGACGGTCGTTCGCATGGCGTGGCTCCGGGCTTCATTGATGATTCGGTTGTGCGTCCGTTCCAGCATCTGGATCAGGATGGGAAGTGCGTCTGGTCTCACTCGGAACGGACCAGCAAGCGTTTGAGCGGGCAGCACGTGAGTTCACTGGAAGACAGAAGGCTTCACGCTTTGGCGCAGATCATGGCTTCTTCCATTGCTGCCATTTCAAAAGCAGTCATGCCCCAAGCGAATCGGCCTCGCTCACACCGATTGCCCCCCGATAATCCCACCCATGCCCCCCGTGACCGACCCGCCGCCCCCCCTCCCAGGCAGTTCGCTGGCACCGGACGTTGCACCAAGCGGCCCCGCCTCGCTCGCCGACCTCTTCTGGTCGTTCACGTTCCTGGCGCTGCAAGGCTTCGGCGGCGTGCTGGCGATCGTGCAGCGCGAACTGGTCGAGAAAAAACGCTGGCTCACGCGCGATGAATTTCTGGAAGACTGGGCCGTGGCGCAGATCCTGCCGGGCCCGAACGTCGGCAACCTCGCACTGATGATCGGCGCGCGCAGTTTCGGCTGGCGCGGCGCGGTATCGGCGCTCTCGGGCATGTTGCTGTTTCCGATGATCATGGTGCTGCTGCTGGCCGCGCTTTACGCGGGCATCGCCGATCTGCCGGCCGCGCGCGGTGCGCTGCGCGGCATGGGCGCGATCGCGGCCGGGCTGATCACCGCCACCGGGTTGAAGCTGATCGCCGCACTGCAGAGCAACCCGATGGGGCCGGCCCTCTGCGTGGTGTTCGCCAGCCTCACGTTCGTCGCGGTCGCACTGCTGCGCATTCCGCTGCTGTGGGTGTTGCTGGTGCTCGGCTCGATTGCCACCGGCTGGGCCTGGCGCTGCCTGCGGCTGCGCGAAGCGGGCATTGCAGCCCCGAGTGGCACGCCGTGAGCAGCACCTTTGCCACCGCCGACTGGCTCACGCTGTTCGCCCATTTCCTGTCGCTGTCGCTGCTGGCCGTTGGCGGCGCGATCACGACCGCACCCGACATGCACCGCTTTCTGGTCGATCAGCGCGACTGGCTCAGCGACCCGCAGTTCACCGCGTCGATTGCGCTCGCACAGGCCGCGCCAGGGCCGAACGTGCTGTTCATCGCGCTGATGGGCTGGAACGTCGGCTTGAACAGCGCGGGCGGCGTGGCGGCCGGGCCGATCGCGTGGTGGCCCGCATTGTTCGGCGCGCTGCTCGCGATGCTCGGCACCATGATTCCGTCGGCTACCCTGACTTACTTCGCGGCGCAGTGGGGCCACCGCAATCGGCAGCGCCTGTCGGTGCGTGCGTTCAAGGCCGGCATGGCGCCGATCGTGATCGCGCTGCTGATCGCGACCGGCTGGCTGATCGCGTCCGCGCACGACGATGCGGCGCGCGACTGGCGGCTCTGGCTGCTCACGGCTGCGGCCGTCGTCGTCGTGGTGCGCACGCGCATCCATATGCTTTGGCTGATTGGCGCCGGGGGGGTCCTGGGGGCATTGGGCTGGGTTTGATCGCCGCGTGGGGACAGTGGACGATTCGAGAAAGGTTGCCTCGATGCACCGCCGCGCTCGATCGATCGATTGAAAGGCGTTTCATGCAGACTTCCAAAGATGCCGCGCCAGCCGCTGTGGACGCGGCCAAGACCGCGCCGCGCACCAAGCCGTCGAACTATCCGCAACCGTTTTTCAGCCGCATGGCGGGGCGTGAGAAGCGCGCGCTCGGCGATGCGTTCGGACTCAAGAACTTCGGTGTGAACCTCACCCGACTGCACCCCGGCGGTGAATCGGCGCTGCTGCACCGGCACAGCCGGCAGGACGAGTTCGTCTACCTGCTCGAAGGACGGCCGACGCTGGTGACCGAACACGGCGAAGCCGAGCTTGCGCCCGGCATGTGCGCCGGGCACCCGGCCGGCGGCGCGCCACCAGCTCGCGAATCGCACCACGGCGGATGTCGTCTACCTCGAAGTCGGCGACCGGACCGAAGGCGACGTGGGCAGCCATCCGGCCGACGATCTGTGCGCCGTGCTCGGCCTGGATCGCCAGTGGGTGTTCACGCACAAGGACGGGACGCCATACTGAGCGATCGAATCCATTCCTTTGAAAAACACCGACATGAAATTCCGCAAGCTTGGCGACGCACCGTTTGAAGTCTCGCCGCTGTGCCTCGGCACCAACGTATTCGGCTGGACGATCGACGAAGCGACCTCGCATTCGCTGCTCGACGCCTGGGTCGATGCGGGCCTGAACTTCATCGACACGGCCGACATGTATTCGCGCTGGGTGCCGGGCCATGCCGGCGGCGAGTCGGAAACGGTGATCGGCAACTGGCTGAAGAAATCGGGCAAGCGCGACCGCATCGTGCTCGCGACCAAGGTCGGCAAGGACATGGGCGACGGCAAGGTCGGGCTCAAACCCGCCTACATCCGGCGCGCGGTGGAAGACTCGCTGCACCGGTTGCAGACCGACGTGATCGACCTGTATCAGTCGCATGACGACGACGCCGCGACGCCGATCGAAGAGACGCTGGCCGCCTACGGCAACCTGATCGACGCGGGCAAGGTGCGCGCGATCGGTGCAAGCAATTTCAGCGCGACGCGGCTGCGTCAGTCGCTCGACGTCGCCGAGCGCACCGGCCTGCCGCGCTATGCGTCGTTGCAGCCGCTGTTCAACCTGTACGACCGCGCGGCGTTCGAGGACGAGCTGCAGGCGCTTTGCCTGGAGCGCAACGTCGGTGTGCTCAATTTCTACGGGCTGGCCGCGGGCTTTCTGACGGGCAAGTACCGCAGCGAAGCCGATGCGGCAAAGAGTGCACGCGGCACCGGCACGGTGGGCAGGTACCTGAACGAACGCGGCCTGCGAATTCTGGCGGCGCTCGATGAGGTGGCGGCGGAACTGAACGCCACGCAGGCCCAGGTCGCGCTGGCTTGGCAGATGGCGCGGCCCGGCATCACGGCACCGATTGCAAGTGCGACTTCGCTCGCGCAGTTGCAGGAACTGGTCGGCGCGGCGGCGCTGGTGTTGGACGCTGCGGCGGTCGATCGGCTGGATCGGGCCAGCGCGGTATAGATCGGCCCGCTGTCGGCTGCGTGGCCGATCGCACGCCGGGCTCTCAGGTTGGCGACCGCTGTTCGAGTCGAAAAACCGGCTGGCTCAATCGTCGAGCAACGACGGCAGCAACTGCCCGGCCGGCCCGCGCAGGATCAGATGCGCGTCGTCGTCGAGGTCGCTGGCCGCCGTATTGACGAGCACGACTCTCGCCCCGCCCGCGCGTGCCATGCCCGCGAGCCCGGCCGCGGGGTGGACCGCGCCCGAAGTGCCCACGACCAGCATCACCTCACAAGAGCTTGCTGCAAGCTGTGCCTGCGCAAGCGCCGCCTCGGGCAACATCTCGCCGAACCACACCACCGCGGGGCGCCGCGCGTTGCCACAGCCCGTGCAGCGTGGCGGCGCATCGGTCGTCCATGACAGCGCGGCGCAGCAAGGCCGAGGCACGTCGAGCCAGCGGTCTTGCAGCAAATCGCCGTGCAGCGCGAGCACGCCGGTGCTGCCCGCTGCCGCATGCAGGCCGTCGACGTTCTGCGTGATGAGCGTGAGCCGCCCGGGCGATCGCTGCTGAAACCGGGCGATCGCCTGGTGCGCGGCGTTCGGCGCTGCTTTTTGCAGCAGCGTCCGACGAAACGCATACCAGTTCCAGACCCGCTCGGGATTCGCACGAAATGCCGCTTCGGTCGCCAACTGCGTGGGGTCGAACTGCGCCCACCAGCCAGTCTGCGCATCGCGGAACGTCGGTACGCCGGACTCGGCGCTGACGCCGGCGCCGGTCAGCACCGCGATGCGGGCTGCGGCGGCCAGCCAACCGCGCGCGGTGGCGAGGTCCGCGGCTTGTAGGTGCGCGTCGGTCGGCGCGGCGCTGTCGCCGGTCGGCTCGGAATCTGCGGATTTCGCGTTCATGAATAAATCGGGTCGGGCCGCAGCCGTTCGGTTGCGATGTAAGTGGGATGCGGGTTGCAAGCCGACCGCTGCACCGCCCAGACGAGTTGCCTCTGTCGAGGAATTGCGATGTTCGTCAGCGGCTGCCTGGTTGGGTGCAGTTCGCACAGCGGGACATGCGATGCATGGCGCCCGGCCAAGACCGCTTGACTTGGCGGCCGGTTTTGCATGGCCGACAGCGCCGCGCTGCGTTCAACCGCCGCGCTGCCGCCGTGCCTCGTACAGACAAACGCCGCTGGCCACCGACACGTTCAGGCTCTCCACCGCGCCCTGCATCGGGATGCGCACGAGTTCGTCGCACGAGTTGCGTGTGAGTTGGCGCAGGCCCGCGCCCTCGGCGCCCAGCACCAGCGCCAACGCGCCTTCCAGCTTCGTCTGATAGAGCGAGTGCGACGCGTCGTCGCTGGTGCCCACGCACCAGATGTTGCGTTCCTTCAACTCGCCCAGCGTGCGCGCAAGGTTCGTCACCATGAAGTACGGCACCGTCTCGGCCGCGCCGCTCGCGACCTTCGAGACCGTCGCATTGATGCCGGCCGCGTGGTCCTTCGGCGCGATCACCGCATGCGCGCCGGCGCCGTCGGCCACGCGCAGGCAGGCGCCGAGGTTGTGCGGATCGGTCACGCCGTCGAGCACCAGCAGCAGCGGCGGGCCCTCCACCGCGTCGAGCAGATCGTCGAGCGAGTTCGTGATTGCCAGTGGCTGCACGCGCGCCGCGACGCCCTGGTGCCCGGCGCTGCCGGCGATTGCAGCCAGCCGCGCGGCATCGGCTTCGATCAGCCGCGCGCCGACGTCGCGCGCGCGCTGCACGAACTGGCGCATGCGCGCGTCGCGCCGCTGCGGGTCGAAGTAGACCTCGACGACCGACGCCGGCGCGGTCTTCAGCCGCACCGAGACGGCGTGGAAACCGTAGAGGATTTTTGTCGAGGACATGGATTTTCGGTTCAGGAATCGGCCTTCGGTTGCAACAGTCGACGCCACCGTCGTCGGTCGAAAAAGCAAATCTCAAATTGAGATAAAATAGGCTTCATGCGGGTTGTATCGAACGAAGCGCTGCTCGATTTTCCGGTCAGCCACCATGAAGCTTCCGTCCCGCTTCAAGACTGGCGAAGGCTTGCTGAAATCGGCAGCTTCGCAAGCCATGCGGCACTCAAGGCCACATTCGGCACGGTTGATCAAGCCGGCCCCTTTCACGTCTTCCACATCGGCGGCGACAAGTATCGCTTGATCGCTTCGATTCACTTCAACCGGCAGATGCTGTTCGTTCGGCAGGTCTTTACTCACAAGGAACACAACGCATGGACGCCGTGATTGATCGTCGGTCAGCGCATGAATTGGCCAACCACTTCAAAGCAATTTCAAAAGTCGTGCCGCTAAAACCGGTGCGCAGCGACGCCGACTATGCGTCGGCGGTTTTGTCTTTGAACGCGCTGCTCGACGCTGGCGCGGGTGAAGAAGATCATGCGCTGGCCGACCTCGCTGCCACACTGGGCGAGTTGATCGCCGACTACGACGATCGACACTTTCGTCTACCGGTATCGGGACCGGTCGAGCTGCTGCGCTTTCTGATGACGCAGCACGATCTCAAACAGACCGACCTCGCATTGGAAGTCGGCTCGCAAGGCGTGGTGTCGGAAATCCTGCACGGCAAGCGCGCCTTGAACCTGCGGCAGATGCGCGCCCTCGCGCATCGGTTCGGAATTCCGGTGGCGGCGTTCATCGATGTGGCACAGGGCGCGGCCGCATGATCTCCTTGAAAAACGTCACGCTGCGCCGCGGCACCAAAACGCTGCTGGATCAGGCATCGGTCACGATCAATCCCGCCGAGAAAGTCGGCCTGGTCGGCCGCAATGGCGCTGGCAAATCCACCGTGTTCGCGCTGTTCAGCGGCCAGTTGCACGAAGACGGCGGCGACTTCACGGTGCCATCCCAGTGGCGGCTGGCGCAGGTCGCGCAGGAGATGCCCGAGACCACGCAAGGCGCGACCGAATTCGTGATTGCGGGCGACACGGCACTCGTTGCGGCGCAGGCCGAAGTCGATGCGGCGGACGCCAGCGGCGACGGCGAGCGCATGGGCCACGCCTACATGGCGCTGTACGACGCGGGCGCGCACGATGCGCCCGCCCGCGCGCAGGCCTTGATCCTGGGGCTGGGCTTCAAGACGACCGAGCTCGACAACCCGGTGAACAGCTTTTCCGGCGGCTGGCGCATGCGGCTGCAGTTGGCGCGCGCGCTGATGAGCCCGTCGGACCTGCTGCTGCTGGATGAGCCGACGAACCACCTCGACCTCGACGCGCTGGTCTGGCTCGAAGCGTGGCTGAAGCGCTATGCGGGCACCATGATCGTGATCAGCCACGACCGCGAGTTTCTCGATGCGGTGACGGGTGTCACGGTGCACATCGACAGCGCCAAGCTGAACCGCTACGGCGGCAACTACAGCCGCTTCGAGGACATGCGCGCCGAGCAGATCAGCCTGCAGGCCAGCTCGTTCGCGCGCCAGCAGGACCGCATCGCGCATCTGCAGAAGTTCATCGACCGCTTCAAGGCCAAGGCCAGCAAGGCCAAGCAGGCGCAAAGCCGCGTGAAGGCGCTGGAGCGCATGGAGCGCATCGCGCCCGTGCTGGCCGAAGCGGACTTCAACTTCGAGTTCAAGGAGCCGGCCAACCTGCCGAACCCGATGCTGTCGATGTCGGAGGCCAGCTTCGGCTATCCGGCGCCGGAACACGCTGCGACAGGCACCGCGCCGACCGTGATCGTGCGCAACGTGAACCGCTCGGTGCTGGCGGGCCAGCGCATCGGCATTCTGGGCGCCAACGGCCAGGGCAAGTCGACGTTGGTCAAGACCGTGGCGCGCACGTTGGCGCCCGCAGCCGGCCGCATCACGGAAGGCAAGGGGCTCTCCATCGGCTACTTCGCGCAGCAGGAACTCGACGTGCTGCGGCCGCAGGACTCGCCGCTCGAGCACATGATCCGGCTCGCACGCGAACTCGGCGCCGACGCCAGGGCACCGTCGCGTGAGCAGGATTTGCGCAGTTTCCTCGGCGGCTTCAACTTCTCCGGCGACATGGTGCGCCAGACCGTCGGCACCATGAGCGGCGGCGAGAAAGCGCGCTTGGTGCTGTGCATGATCGTCTGGCAGCGACCCAATCTGCTGCTGCTGGATGAGCCAACCAACCACCTCGACCTCGCCACGCGCGAGGCACTCGCGGTGGCGCTCAACGAGTTCGAAGGCACCGTGATGCTGGTCAGCCACGACCGCGCGCTGCTGCGTTCGGTCTGTGATGAGTTCTGGCTGGTCTCGCGCGGCGGTGTGACCCCGTTCGACGGCGACCTGGATGACTACCAGCGCTACCTTCTGGACGAAGCCAAGCGCGTGCGTGAGGCCGTGCGCGACGAAGGCAAAGAAGCCGCAACCAGACAGGCGGCAGCCCCCGGTGTGACGTTCGCTACGAAATCCATAGCTGACAACGACGATGCAGCAATCGCTTCCGCGCACAAAGGCTCTGAACCACGCAGCACGAGCGATGCAGCTGCACTCGCGTTGAAGCGCGGCCCTGCTGCCGACGTCGTTTCGTCAGCAGCCGACCAAACCAGAGCGGGAAGCGGCAGTGCTGCAGGCAGCGGCAGCGCGGTGCAGCAACGCAAGCTCGACGCCCAACGGCGCCAACAGCGTGCGGACGCGCTCAAACCCGTGCGGCGTGAACTCGCGCAGGCCGAACGGCAACTGGCGGAAGTCACCGTCGAGCGCGATGCGTTGCAGTTGCGCATGGCCGCACCCGAGCACGCGGGCGCGGGGCTTGCCGAGATGGGCCGGCGCTTGAAGCAGCTGAACGAGCGGCTCGACGCGGTGGAGGAACACTGGCTTGCGCTGTCTCAGCAGATTGAGGATGCGGTGTCCGACGCGGTGTAGAGTACGCGCGGGCCCGATTTGCCGAAACCGTACGGTCGGTCGCGGTCGGCCAAGCTTTGCCTCACCAATTCAACACCTTGGAGTAACCGTTCCTCATGGGCATCATCGTCACCATCATCGTCGGCTTCGTCGTGGGCCTGATCGCACGCGCCATCAAGCCGGGCGACGACAACATGGGCATCATCATGACCACGCTGCTCGGCATCGCCGGCTCGTTGATCGCTGGCTACGGCGGCTCGGCGTTGGGCCTCTACCGCCCGGGCGAGCCGATCGGCTGGATCGCTTCCGTGATCGGCGCGTTGATTCTGCTGTTCATTGTCGGGCTGATTCGCAAGAAGACCTGACTTTTCCCTAGGCGTCGCTCCGTTTGGTTGGCTCTTGCCTGCCCCCAGCCGGGGGCGACGCCTGCGGCCCTGCGGAGCCGGCTCCGCGGCCCCTGCTGGAACGGGTGGCGCACCCTCGCGGAAATGGTTTCTTTCGGCCGGCTTTCCCTGTCCTTCTCCCGGGGACGCCGTCTTCGGACCGGCAGAGCCGGCTCTGCCGCGCTTTTTGGATTTGGTTGGTGCAGTCGGCCCTCAGCTTCGGTGCTGCTGTTTTTGCGGTCGATCACTTGATGGGTTGTTAAAGATGCCTTTGCCCCGCCCCGCTTCAGAGCTGTTCGACCGTCTGCCGCATCTGCCGCGCATGCTGCGACGCAACAAGCCCGGTGCGCTGGAGCTGGCCGAGGGCGACCCGGCGCTGGTGGCAGCGGTGCTGCGCTGCCGCAAGCTGCTGCACCGGCGTGCGCTGGCCGCGGCGGCGGCCAGCGCGGTGCCGATACCCGGGCTCGACTGGGCGGTGGACGCGGCACTGCTGTCGCGACTGGTGCCGCAGATCAACGCCGAGTTCGGCTTATCGCCCGCGCAGATCGACGCGCTGTCGCCCAGCTCGCGCGAAGACGTGCAGAAAGCGGTCGGCGTCGTCGGCTCGATGTTGGTCGGCAAGTTCGTGACGAAGGATTTGCTGTGGAAAGCCGCTCAAACGGTTGGCCTTCGGCTGACCACGCAGCAGGCCAGCAAATATGTGCCGTTGGCGGGCCAGGCGGTGTCGGCCGCGCTCGGTTATTCGGCGATTCGCCTGCTGGGCGAGCAGCACATGCTCGACTGCGTGCGGGTTGCCCAGCTTGCGCGGGTCGCACCGCCGGGCCTGCCCGGGCCTGCGTCCTTGCCGTTGCTGCCGCGCTGAGGTCTGGCTTAGCGCGTCTTCAAACACCGGCGGCCTTCCCGAGCCGCCACAACGTGGTTTGTTCCAGCGCGCGTGCGGCATGCAGCGGATCGCTCGCATCGGCCGCTTTCGCATGCCGCGGCGGGACGCTGCGCTGGCCGAGCACGACGAGCCCGGCCGCCGCGATCCAGCCGAGCAGTTCCGCGCGGCTGCGCAACCGCAGATGCTCGGCCAGGTCCGACAGGATCAGCCAGCCTTCGCCCCGCTCGCTCAAATGCGCGCTCAACCCCTCCAGAAACCCGCGCAACATGCGGCTGCCTTCGTCGTAGATCGCCGACTCGATCGGCACCGCGGCGCGTGCGGGCAGCCATGGCGGGTTGCAGACGATGAGCGGTGCGCGGCCAGCGGGAAACAGGTCGCATGCGACCACCTCGACGCGTTGGCCCAGCCCCAGCCGCTGCAGGTTGTCCCGCGCACATGCAATGGCTCGTGGGTCGGTATCGGTCGCCACGACGTGCGCCACGCCGCGCACCGCCAACAGCGCTGCGATCACGCCGGTGCCGCAGCCGATGTCGAACGCCAGTCCGGTATCGGCCGGCAGCGGCTCGGCCACGATCAGATCAAGATATTCACCACGCACCGGCGAATAAACACCGTAATGTGGATGGATCCGGTTGCGCGGTGATGGGCCCAACGCAGCAATCTCGATGCCGTTTTTGCGCCATTCGAACGCGCCGACGGCGCCCAGCAGTTCGCGCAGCGGCACCACGCGCGCCGCGCCGTCTCTCCCATCGGTTTCGCCCCAGGCCTGCCGCAAGGCAGCCGCCCAGTCAGGCGCGCGTCGCAACGCGATGCGGCGGTCGGGCTCGACCCGCACCAGCAGCATCCCGAGCGTGCGTGCGCGCTGCGACTGCGCCTGGCGATGCAGATGAAACCGTTCGGCGGGGTCCACCCGCTCGGAGTTTGCGGCCGCCTTGCGCTTGACTTTGCGCGGCCGGTCGATGCGACGTGCGAGCGCTTGCAGCAACTGCCGCGCGTTTTGGAAATCGCCCTGCCAGAGCATGCCGGTGCCAGCGCACGCGAGCCGATACGCGCTGTCGGCGGTCAGCGTGTCGTCGGCCAGGTGCACGCGCTTCGGCGGCGCCATGCCGCTCTCAGGGAGCCACGCGGCGTGGTGCTCGACGCCGGCGGCATCGCGCCAGCCGATCGTGGCCGACGCGTTGCGCGGCTCCGTATCGTCAAGCAATGGCACGCTTCAACCGCAGTTCTTCGAGCTTGACGCCGCCGATCTCGGCGGTTCGCGCGGTGTTGAGTTCGCGCTTGAAACCGGCCAACTCGAAAAAGCGCATCGCGCGTTCGTTGGCCAGCGGCACCCAGACCGTGACGTGCGTGCAGCCTTCCTCCTCCAGCCCGTCGCGCGCGGCATCCCACAATGCGACGCCCGCGCCCTGGCCCCAATGCGCCTCCCGCAGATAGATCGACCAGATCTCGCCGGTGGTGGCTTTGGATTTCGGGTCGCGCGACCGGTCGTAGCCGACGAAGCCGATCGTCAGGCCCTCGTGCACGGCGACCTGCACCTGTGGGTCGGCAAACTCGATCGCATCGCGCCAATGCCGAATGCGTCTGTCCATCGGCATTGCGCCCAGTTGCGCATCCGGCACCTGCCCGCGGTAAGCGGCCTGGGCGGCGCTTGCATGGATGTCGGCGATGGTCTTCGCGTCGTGGATGGTGGCGGGGCGGACTTCGATTTCTGGCATTTTTTTTCAGGTGACCGGGCACGCAAGCGCGAACGGCCACAACGGATTCGGAGCGACAATTGTCGCCCCTCCCCCTTGACCCCACCCCAACCCCGCACCGAGCGCTACGCCATGGCCCACGAACAACGCCGCGAGAAGATGACCAAGAAGCCCAAGAAGGACACGAGTCTGCCCAAGGCGCCCCCCAACGGCGACAATGCGCGCCCGACCCCCGGCGTGACGGCCGTGATGCCGCGCGGCAAATTGAAGGACAAGCGCTGAGCAGGACAGCAACCCGCTGGTTGGCGCCGCAGGGCTTGCGCGGGTCGGTGACCTGAATGCCTCGCGGAGCCTGACGTCGCCCCAGCCCCGCAGCGATGGCCGCAATGCAAACCCGATGAGTGCCTCACTGTGCGTGCTCAACTCGGTCACCAAGCTCGGCGCGCGGGTGCGCAGCCCGGTTGCCATCGGTCGCCTTGCACAGCGGCGTGATCGCGGTGCACAGGGCGCTTGCTGGCGGCATCGTACCCGTGGTGCTGAACGACGCGGGCATTGCGCGGAATGCTGCGCCGGCATCAGCGGGCTCGCCTAGGCCGGCCACTTCTCGGTGTCGTGTGCGGCGATCGATCACCGCTCGGCACGCATCGGCGAAACGGCGCGGACATTGGCTGTGCGCTTTTGTGAGGCGGGCTTGCTGCCCGTCGATCCCGAGCCGTGGTCGCAAGCGGCGCGCAGCATACGGGTGCTGCCCGGCTTGGTTCGACCGCTCATGCCGATCGGTTCGAGGCGGCGCCCCGTGCCGGATGCCGCTAGACGGGTTCGGCGGGCGCTGCGGCCGCGCCGGTGAACGTCGGCCCGCGCAATCCATCCACCGAGTAGCCGCGGTTCACATCGAGCCCGGTGATGTGCCAGTCGTGCGCGGGCAGCGTGAACGGATGCGCGATGCGCTCGTAGGACCGCATCGGCCACAACACCCCAAAGCGGCGCTCGTGCTCGTACGTGTCGGTTTCGGCCACCGCGCCCTGCGTGCTCGGAAAGCCTTCCAGCGTGAAGCGCACCCGCCGCATCACTTGGTCGCTGCGGTCCAGATACAGCGACAGCCGATCGAGCGCGCTGCGCCCGAGGCCCGGCGCCAGCCAGACGTCGACCACATCGCAGGGCCGGCCGTCGACCGTCGCGCGCCCGCCCAGCTGCACCGGCAAGCCGCGGTCGATCAGCCACAGTGGCCCCAGCAGGAACAACCCGTACGCCTCGGCGACCAGCGCCGACGCGCGCGGCCGGGCGGCGTCGTCGCTGCGCACGCCGTCGATCCAGACCACCGCGTCTCCTGCGGGATCGATCGCGTTGCGCGCGCGCTGCCAAAAGACCTGCTTGCTGCCCAGCGGGCCGCGATAGGCCTGCGCGACCACGCCGGCGGCCGGCAGCAACCGCTCCTGCGATGGGCCACGGTAGCCGGCATCGACGATCTCGGGCTGGATGCCGTTCACCAACGGGCGCCATTGGCCGGCGTAGGCGACGTTGATGTCGGTGATCGTGCGGTAGGCCGCGAGGCCATGTGCTTCGGCGCTGCCCGCCAGCAAGGCCGCGGCCGCCGCGTCGGCAGCGGGTTGCTCGGCCAGCGGCAGCGGCGTGCTGCATCCTGCAGCGAGCCATGGGAGCGCGAGGGCGGTCAATGCGGTGCGGCGGTTCGGAGAGAAGTGGCTCATTCGGGCAGTTCCTGCAAAAAGAGCGCGCTGGTCCGCACGAGCGATTGGATTTCGGCAAAAGACCGTACGTTGCGGTGCGCAGCGATCATGATCCACGCGATTGCCGAACGGCTCACGCGGCAGCCCCACTGCCCTGGGTTCTCATGGGGGAACCGAGCGGCCCGCGCAACGCCCGTCCACGACATCGAAAACGAATCGGGCAAATCGACCGCGTGGTGGACGCCGGCCAGGTCCCGCCCGGATCGAAAAGATCCCCATTTGCAAACCGCCTGAAAAGCCCCCAAGCCATGTTGCCGAAACGAAGGCGATCGGGCCCAACGAGCGCATGCCCGATCGCGTCGGATGGACGCCGAGGATGAGCCCGTCAACCGGAAATAAAAATTTGTCCCGCATCTCGGCACACCGATGTCTGCGCGGGCAAAAGCGCCAACCCCCAACCCATGAAATGCGCGCGCCGTTGCCTTGCCTAGCAGCAGACGCGCCGCGCTGACGATCTGGGCGACTAACGCTGTGGCAAATAACGCGCAGGATCGACTGGCTTGCCTTGGCGCCGAATCTCGAAATGCAGCTTCACGCGATCGGCGTCGGTGTCGCCCATCTCAGCGATCTTCTGGCCTTTTTGCACCGACTGGTCTTCCTTGACCAGCAGCGCGCGGTTGTGCGCATACGCCGTCAAAAACGTGTTGTTGTGCTTCAGGATAATCAGGTTGCCGTAGCCGCGCAGGCCAGCACCCGAGTAGACAACGCGCCCGTCGGCGGCGGCCACCACGGCATCGCCTGGGCGGCCACCGATATCCAGGCCTTTGTTGCGCTGTTCGTCGAATCCGCTCAGCATCGAGCCTGCGGTGGGCCACATAAAGCGCGGCTCGTCCGGGGCACCGCCATCGTCGCTGCTCGCCACCGACGCTGTCGGCGGATTGGCCGGTGTGCCGGCTGCAGAAGACGGCGTGGAAGTCAGCGGGGGCGGCTGCGCGGCAACCGGGCCGCTCGCGGCGCTCGAGCGGCTCGGCACGTTGCGGTCCAAGGCGGGCACATTGCCCGCCGCGATTGGCGAACCGATCGGCGGCGCGATGCGCACCACCTGCCCGACTTCGATCGCGTTCGGGTTGTCCAGATTGTTCCAGCGCGCGATGTCGCGCCAGTTCTGGCCGCTCTCAAGCCCGATGCGAATCAGGGTGTCGCCCCGGCGCACCGTGTAGTAGCCGGGTTTGCCTTCATTTTCTGCGCCCGGCAATGGGCGCGTTGGGGCGTCCGCGGGGGCCGTGGCGGCGATGGCGCCGCCGCGGTCTTCCACCGGTGCAGGACTGTTCGGCGTGGTGCAGCCGGCCAGCAACGCAAGCGCACAAGCGCCGGCAAACAAAATCGATCGATGGCCGATGCAGCCTGGCTCCGTCATGTAAGGTTCCTTCAAGCGATGCCCGATTTTAGGGGGACGAAATGCACTCCTTCCAGCACGCGCTGGCGCGGTCCGGCAGCTGTCTTGTCCACGACCACCAGGGCTTGCTCGCCACCTTCTGTGACGGTGGGCGCGATCAGCCGACCGCCGACTGCGAGCTGGTCGATCCAGGCCTGCGGCAGCGAGGTGCCCCCGGCGGCCGACACGATGCCCGCATACGGCGCGCCACGCGCGAAGCCGAGCATGCCGTCGCCGAACAACAGGTGCAGGTTGGCCACGCGAAACGGTCGCAGGCGATTCCGCGCGAGCTCGTGCAGGCCGCGCAGGCGCTCGATGGTGTAGACCTCGGTCGCCAGCCGCGCCAGCAGCGCAGCCTGGTAGCCGCAGCCGGAGCCGATCTCCAGCACTCGACCGAGCGGCACCCGCCCGCCTTCCGTGATCGGCGCTTCGGTCAGCAACGTCGCCATGCGCGCGACCACGCTGGGCTTGGAAATCGTCTGGCCGAAGCCGATCGGCAGGCTCGTGTCCTCATAAGCTTGGCCGACCAGCGCGTTGTCGATGAAGCGATGGCGCTCGACCTGCTGCAGTGCCGCCAGCACAGCGGCCGAGCCGATGCCGGCCGAGCGCAGCCGCTGCACCATGCGCTGGCGCGCGTGGGCCTGCTCGGACAACAACGCCCCGGTGCGGGCCTGCACCGCGCCGGGCGGCATCTGAGAGGAGCCGACGCTTATCGGCTGCACGCTGGCCGCGATGTTGCGCGCCGTGCCGGCCGCACCGGAGACGGCATTCGCATTCGGCAATCGCGCCGGAAAGCTCGGCCGCTGCAGCATCAGGCCAGGCCACCACCGGCCGTGGCCGGGTTGCGCTCCACGGGCAGCGGCAAGTCAGCGGCCACTTGCACGTCTTGGTCCACGCCGCCGAACAGCCGCAACGCGGCTTCGGACCAGTAACGCAGGTTGTCGCGGTCGGTCAAGTCGACCGCCAACGGCGTGAGCGACACCTCACCGCCCGCGGTTGCGTGAAAGTCGGTGCCGGCTGCGCCGTCTTTGGCCGCACCGGCGTTGCCGATCCAGTACATGGTGTCGCCGCGCGGGCTCGGCTGCGTGATGACTTTCTCGGCCGCGTGGCGACGGCCAAGCCGGCAGACCTGCACGCGGTCGAGCTGTTCGATGGGTCGGTTCGGAATGTTTACGTTGAGCAGGAATGTCGGGCCTTCTAGCATGCGTTGCTGCGCAAGCTGGCACACCATGCGCGCCGCGAAATGGGCGGCGGCGTCGATCTCACGCCAGCCTTTTTCGACTTGAGAAAATGCAATTGCCGGCACGCCGAACAGGAAGCCCTCCATCGCCGCGCCAACGGTGCCGGAGTAGATCGTGTCGTCCCCCATGTTGGCGCCGTCGTTGATGCCAGAGACGACGAGGTCGGGCCGGTAGTCGAGCAGACCGGTCAACGCGATGTGCACGCAGTCGGCCGGCGTGCCGTTCACGTACCGGATCCCAGCGGCGCCCTCGCGCACGTACAGCGGCGTGTGCAGGGTCAGCGCATTCGACTTGGCGCTGTTGTTCTGCTCGGGCGCAACCACTTCCACATCGGCAATTTCGCGCAGCGCAGCCGCCAGCGCGATCAGACCCGGCGCGAGATAACCGTCGTCGTTGCTGACCAGAATTTTCATGCTTGGAGTTAAAAGACGTAAGCCGAAAAACCGGGACTTGCGGCGATGAAGGCCCACTCTTATTCCTTCGCAGCCCGCTCGCGCGGCCCATTCTATTGGCGCTCCGGCGCAAAGCAGTTGCCCGTCCGACGGCGGACTATCATGGTGCACGAGCCGTGGCCGCGGCGACCGAACCAGAGGAACCATTTCATGCATGCTTGGCTTTGCGAGGACCCGACCGGCGTCGACGCGCTGAACTGGAAAGAGCTGCCGACGCCCACGCCAAAGGCCGGGGAGGTGCTGATCGAGATCAAGGCCGCCAGCCTGAATTTTCCCGATCTGCTGATCGTGCAGAACAAGTACCAGATGAAGCCAGAGCTGCCGTTCGTGCCCGGCTCCGAATACGCGGGCGTGGTGCGCGCGACCGGCCCGGACGTGGGTCAGCTGCAGGTCGGCCAGAACGTCGCGTGTCTGTCGGGTACGGGCGGCTTCGGCACCCACGTCATCGCACCGGCGGCGCTGTGCATGCCGCTGCCGGACGGGTTCTCGCACGTGGACGCGGCCGCGTTCATCATGATCTACGCCACCTCGCACCATGCGCTGCTCGACCGCGCGCAGCTGCAGCTTGGCGAAACGGTGCTGGTGCTGGGCGCGGCTGGTGGCGTGGGCACGTCGGCGATCCAGATTGCGAAAGCCGTGGGTGCGAAGGTGATCGCTGCCGCATCGACGGACGAGAAATGCGCGCTGTGCCGCTCGATCGGTGCGGACGCAGACAATCAACTACACCACGGAAGACCTGCGCGCCCGCATCAAGACGCTGACGACCGGCACGGGGCCGAACGTGGTGTACGACCCGGTCGGCGGCGACTATGCGATTCCCGCGTTCCGCTCGATCGCATGGCGCGGACGTTACCTGGTGGTGGGCTTCGCCGCCGGGCCCATCCCGTCGTTGCCGTTGAATCTGCCGTTGCTCAAAGGTGCGTCGGTGGTCGGGGTGTTCTGGGGCGGCTTTGCGCGCACCGAGCCAAAAGAGAACGCAAAGATGATGGCCGAGTTGGCAAGCTGGTACGCCGAAGGCAAGATCAAGCCGGTGATCGACCGCACGATGCCGATGTCGGAGCTGAAAGCGGCCTATGCGCGCATGGGGTCGCGCGGGGTGATGGGCAAGCTGGTGCTGGTCAACGATTAGCCTCGGTGCATCGGGCGCTGAAGCGTGCGGTGCATCAGTGCGGGGACGCTCCGTCCGATTGGGCATCGAGATGCGCGCGCATCAGCGCAGGGCGCAGCGGCGGCGAGTAAAAGTAGCCTTGCGCGTAGGTGCAATGCATGCCCTTCAGCCGTTGCGCGACCGCGTTGTTCTCGACCCCTTCGGCCACCACCGCGAGCCCGAGGTTGGCACCCAGCGAGATGATGCCGCGTACGATGGCGGCGTCGTCCGGGTCGTCGACCAGATCGCGGATGAACGATTGGTCGATCTTGATCTTGTCGAACTTGAATCGGCGCAGATAAGCGAAGCTCGAGTACCCGGTGCCGAAGTCGTCGATCGCGAGCCCGACGCCGAGCGTTTTGAGCTGGCGCAACGTGTCCGTCACGGCGGCCCCGTCGTTCAGCAGCACGGTCTCGGTCAATTCGAGCTCGAGCCGGTTGGCCGCCACGCCGGAACTACGCAGTGCATCCTGCACTTGCTGCAACACAACGCCGCGCTGGAACTGGCGCGCCGACAGATTCACCGCCATCACCAGGGCAACGTGCCCGGCCTTCTGCCAAGTGCGAAGCTGGCAGGTGGCGGTGGTGAGCACCCAGGCGCCGAGTCGCTCGATCAGTCCGTTTTCCTCGGCCAGTGCGATGAAGACTTCGGGCGGGATGGCCCCGCGCTGCGGATCGTCCCAGCGGCACAACGCCTCGCAGCCGATGATGCGGCCGGTGGCAACTTCCATCACCGGCTGATACTCGAGCCGCAGTGCATTCTGCTCGATCGCCCGACGCAGCGCCGACTCGATCTGCAAACGTTCGAGCGCCTGCCGGTTCATGTTCACGCTGGAGAACTGGTAGGCCGCGCGTCCGCTGCGTTTGGCCTGGTAGAGCGCGGCGTCTGCGCGTCCGAACAGCACATCGAAATCTTCGCCGTCGGCCGGGTAGGTGGCGATGCCCACCGACACCGTGACGTTGAACGGCAAATCGCCGAGCACCACCGGCTCGGCCACCGCGGCCATCAACGCACGCGCGGCCTGGGCGACTTCGTTGGTGCCCGCGATGTGAGGCAACAGCACCAGAAACTCGTCGCCGCTCAACCGGCCCACGGCCGCCCGCTCACCGGCACTGCGCGCCAGGCGCTCGCCGATCACGCGCAACAGCTGATCGCCGGCTGCGTAGCTGAGCGAGTCGTTCAATGTCTTGAAATTGTCGACATCGATCATCAAGACGGCCAACCCTTCGTCGTTCGCCCGTGCCTGGCTCAGCGCCAGCGCGCCGGACAATGCGATCTGCGAGCGGTTCGGCAGCCCGGTGATCGGGTCCTTGGTCGACAAGAAGGCAATCTGTTGTTCGGCCGCCTTGCGCGAACTCAAATCGGAAAACGATGCGACATAGTGGGTCACTGCACCGCTTGCGCGGTGATGCAGCACCGACAGGTTCATCCAGAGCGGGTACACCTCTCGATTTTTACGCCGATTCCAGACCTCACCAGACCAGCGCCCCACGGCGTTCAGTTCGTTCCACATCGCGGCAAAAAACGCCGGCTCGTGGAGGCCGGAGGCTAGCATCGCAGGCTGCTGACCGACCGCCTCCGTCGCGGCGTAGCCGGTGATCTGCGTGAACGCCGCGTTCACCATGGTGATTTCGTTGCTGGCGTTCGTGATGATGATGCCGTCGCTGCTTTGCTCGACCACCCGGCCGGCGAGTTCGAGCTGGGTGGCGGCGATGCGTTGCTCGCTGGTTTCGCGGCGGATCACGAGCATGCTCACGCGCTGGCCGAGCCGGCCGTAGGTCGGCACCCGGGTCACGTCGTAGTGGCGTTGCTGCTTGTTGCCGAAATCGACCACCTCGTCCATCTGCGATCGACAGCCGGCCTGCCAAGTGGCCTCCTCGTTTTGCGCGATCTGGCGCAGCGCGGCTTGCGGAAAAGCGGTGCGTTCCGCCAGTTCAAGGGTCGTCAACCCGACCGCTTCCGATTCCGGGATGCCCAGCGACTTCGCGATCATGGGATTCGTGATCAACAGCCGGCCGTCGCCGTCTTTCAACGTGACGCCGTCGGGCAGATGGTGAAACACCGACGCCAACAGTCGCTGCCGCGCGCGCGACTGCCGGTTCGATTCGACCAGCGCCGTCATGTCTTGACCGATCAGCCAGCACGAGCCGGGCTGCCCCAGATGCAGCTCGAGGCCCGGCACCGCCGACCAGGCGACGCGGGCGGGCCGATTCGCGCGGGTCGTCAGCGTCAACTCGATCGTGCTCCCCGCGTTGCGTCCCTGCTGCCACGCCGACAACTTGCGGTTGCGGTAAGCGGCATCGGGATAAAGCCGCTCTGACGCATCGGGACACCCGACGATCTCGGCCGCACGATGCCCGGTCAGACGCTCACAAGCCGGATTCCAAAACAGAATTTGCGTCGGATCGCTTGCATCGACCGCCATCACCGGAAGTGACAGGTTTTCGAGAATTTGCAGCAGATGTCGTGCGGCATCGGCCGGTGTCGTGCCAAGAGGCTCGACGGCGGACGACAACGGTGCAGGCGACACCATCAGTCCACCACAGGACAAGTGCTCGGGATGGACAGCGGCATCGGACTGCCCGGCGCAATGGGATTCAACACCCATAAAACGCCTTCATCACAAAACGTGCCCCGCGGCGCTGGGGGCATGCGCGTTGGCCCGGTGCAGCAGCCTCTCGGCTTGTGAGGCCAAACTGCAACAGGCGAGTACGGGCGCATAAGCGATGAGGGCGATGGGCCGCATGGCAGTGAGATTGCCAACAGCGTAGCGATTTGCGCCGATGAGCCCTATCCGACGCAACCCGCATGTTGCGATGGCACGACGCGCGGTTGTCCAGCGGGCGTGTGAGCCGGACAGCAACAATCGGTCCGAATGGCGAGCAAATGATTTCAGCACATGCTTAGTTTATAAGCACACGCTGGCGACGGTGTGGCCGAAATCACGCAAGAGGAGTGGTTGCAGAGGCGCACATACCTACATCCTCAAATGCAGAGCCATTTCGATTTGCACCGCACCACAACCCACGTTTTGAAATCACCAATACTCTTTGCGGCGGATTTCAACGTCTTTGCAGGGCAACAGATCTTCGACGCAGACGTTGCCACGTCAACAGGAAGGCTTGGGATGACGACGCCAACACAGCCTGCAATGACCGCCAACGGAGAGAAACTGGGGTGGCTGATGGGGCTCGAACCCACGACAACAGGAATCACAATCCTGGACTCTACCAACTGAGCTACAGCCACCGTTTCAGCCGCGCATTATAAGCGCCGCCGCTGCGATGCCGTCAACGCGCGGTGCCGGCGACCGGATTGATGCGCACGTCGGTCTGCGTTTTCAACACGTCGTAGTAGGCGAGCGCCTGCGCTGCGGCCAGGCTTTGAAGCACCTGCCGCTGCTCGGCCGCCGCATTGGACGGCGCCTCGCGCGGGACTCGCTTATTCACCCGCACCACCGAATAGCCCTGTGCAGCGCGTTCGACGCCGATCAGCAAAGGCAACTGGTTCGGATCGGCCGCCAAGGCCGCCTCGACCACCGCGGGCGCGAGCTGTCGAGCCTCGGTGCGCGAAACCACCACCGGCGCATCGAGCTTCGCCTGCGCGGGGTCGGCCTTCCAGGCGGCGAGCTGTTGCTGACCCTGACTGGCGGCCAGCGCCGCTGCGCGTTCGTCGATCAGATGCGCTCGCACGCGGTCTTTTACTTCGGCAAAAGGCAGCGTTCGCGCGGGCGTGTGGGCCACGACACGGCCGGCTGCGAGCTGGCTGTCACCGAGGTCGATCGCCTGCGTGTTGCGCTTGTTGCGCAGCATGTCGTCGGCAAACAGCGCCGCCAGAAACTTCGGATTGGCCAGCACCCCAGTGGCGCCGGGCTGGGGTTCGCGGCGCACGTCGTCCGCGCTGCGGATGTCGAGTTTCAGGCGGTCGGCCACCGGCTTCAGGCTGTCCGGCTGCTCGTAGACGATATTGGAAAATGTCTCGGCCATCTCGGCGAAGCGCCCGGCCGCACGCTGCCCCCTCAGCTGGCGCTCGATCTCGGGCCGCGCGTCGTCGAATGTGCGCGTGACCGCCGGCTTGACTTCGGCGAGCTTGATGATGTGGAAGCCGAAATCCGACTCGACCACATCGCTGAGCGCACCGGGCTGCAACGCAAACGCGGCGTCCTCAAACGGTTTAACCATGTCGCCGGGGCCAAAAAATCCAAGATCACCGCCTTGCGCTGCCGAGCCGGGGTCCTGCGAATGCGCTTTTGCAAGCGCAGCGAAATCGACACCGGGCTGGCGCGCTTCGGCCAGCAGTTGCTGCGCGTTGGCGCGCGCCGCATCGCGCTCGGCAGCCGTCGCGGCTTTCGGCGCGGTGATCAGGATATGGCTCGCGCGGCGCTGGGGTCGGGTCGAATAACGCGCAGCGTTCTGCTGGTAGTACGCCCTCAGATCCGCGTCGCTGACTTCGATCTGTTTTTGCACGCTGTCCAAGTCCAGCACCACATACTCAACCTTCGCCTGCTCAGGCGCCTGATAGGCGCCTTGGTGCGTGTCGTAATCGGCCTGCAGTTCGGCATCGGTCGGGGTGGGACCGCAGCCTTGAATTCCGCCGGAGTGAAATTGGCGACCTGCACCTCGCGCTGCTCGAACAGTGCGTCGAGCGTCAGATTGGCCACGGTGGGCGGTACGAAAGCGGTGCCGACCACGCCCTCGAGCAGCTGGCGGGTCGTCAGGTCGGCGCGCACGCGCGCCTCGAAACTCGCCGGCGTCTGGCCCTGCGCGGCCAGCAGCTGCCGATAGGCCTGCATGTCGAGCGTGCCGTCGGGCTGGCGCAGCCCGGCGATCGTCGGGTCGTCGCGCAACGCGCGGGCGAGCTGTGCATCGCCGATGGCCAGATGGTCGCGCACGGCAACGGCCTGCAGCACGTGTTCGCGCACGAGTCGGTCGAGCGTCGCTTGGCGCGCTTGCAGCGTGTCAAGCAGTCGGGTATCGATGGCAGGGTTGGCGGCACGGATGCGCTCGACTTCGCGCAGATGCGCGGCATCCCACTCGCCTTGGCGAATCTCGGTGCCGCTCACCGTGGCGACCACCGCCCCGCCCGCGGCGCTTGCCGAGGTGTAGCTTTTGACCCCCACGAGCACAAACGCTGGAATCACCAGCAGGAACAACGCCCCCATCATGATCTTGGTGTGCCTGCGGACAAAATCGAACATATCGGGTAGCTTTCCGGGAACTTGGAAGTGGAATCCGCGCCTGCCGTTCACAGTGACGGCAAGCACACAAATGAAAAAGGCGAGCTCGGGGTGCGGCTCGCCTTGTCTTCGACTGGTGGGTGCTGACGGGCTCGAACCGCCGACCTACGCCTTGTAAGGGCGCCGCTCTACCAACTGAGCTAAGCACCCCCGATGGATACGACCTGCGGAGCAACCATCAGTTCAACGCGTCCTTGAGCGACTTGCCGGGCCGGAACTTCGGAATTTTCGCAGCCTTGATTTTGATCGCTGCGCCGGTGCGCGGATTGCGTCCCG
Source organism: uncultured beta proteobacterium (assembly GCA_963784295.1). Taxonomy (GTDB): domain Bacteria; phylum Pseudomonadota; class Gammaproteobacteria; order Burkholderiales; family Burkholderiaceae_C; genus JBBPYC01. The sequence continues at coordinate 60,450 of CAWAQL010000018.1, read as the reverse complement.
TGCGTGCAGCGCGCTTGCCCACCGCGAACGTGCCGAAACCGACCAGGGAGACCGTGCCGCCCTTTTTCAGCGTCGTCTTGACCGCACCGATGGTCGACTCCAGCGCCCGGGTGGCGGCGGCCTTGGAAATGTCGGCGTTCTTCGCGATGTGCTCGATCAATTCGGTCTTGTTCACGGGCTAATTTCCTCGATTCGTGGTTCAACGTGTTCTTGTAATGGTTGCGAGCGACGAAAAAAGCGGCCCCAGGCGCTGTCGGTCGGCGACTCGCGATCAGCCGGCGACCAAGCGGCCACACGATGCGACGAATGCCCACCCGATTCTGCTGCGAAGTCGTCGATCCTGCGCGCACCCTAGGCCGTTGATGGTCCTGTCCGAGACCGCAAAGTTGCTGCAATCCAGAGCCCGCAAACGGCTCGCATGCGCCCGAATTCTAGATGCAATCCCTGCGCGCACCAGCCCGGCGGTGGACGGCATACAACAGTCACAAAAGACCCCCAAAAGGGCTCGATTTGTCAGAGCGCTTCGGCCACCGCACGGCCCAGATCCGACGTGCTCGCGCGCCCGCCGATGTCGGGCGTACGCGGTGCGTCCTTGCCGCTGGCCAGCACCCGCTCGATCGCGCCGAGCACCGCGTCGTGCGCGTCTTTGTGGCCGAGGAATTCGAGCATCATCGCGCCGCACCAGATCTGGCCGATCGGATTGGCCACGCCCTTGCCGGCGATGTCGGGCGCAGAGCCGTGCACCGGCTCGAACAGCGAGGGCATCGTGCGTTCCGGGTTGAGGTTCGCGCTGGGCGCGATGCCGATCGTGCCGGTGCAGGCCGGCCCGAGGTCGGACAGGATGTCGCCGAACAGATTGCTCGCCACCACCACGTCGAAGAAGTCGGGCTTGAGCACGAAGAACGCGGTCAGGATGTCGATGTGGAACTTATCGAGCGCGACGCCGGGATAGGCCATGGCCATTGCGGCCACGCGCTCGTCCCAGTAAGGCATCGTGATCGCGATGCCGTTCGATTTGGTGGCGCTGGTCAGGTGCTTTTTCGGCCGCGACTGCGCGAGCTCGAACGCGAACTTGAGCACGCGGTCGGTGCCGAAGCGCGACATCACGGTTTCCTGCATCACGATCTCGCGCGGCGTGCCTTCGAACATGCGTCCGCCGATGCTCGAGTATTCGCCTTCGGTGTTCTCGCGCACGATGTACATGTCGATCTCGCCAGGCTGGCGCGCGCTGCCGTCCCTTCTCACCACCGGCGCCACGATGCCGGGCATGAGCCGCGCGGGCCGCAGGTTCACATACTGATCGAATTCGCGGCGAAACAGCAGCAGCGAACCCCAGAGCGACACATGGTCGGCGATCTTCTCAGGCCAGCCCACCGCGCCGAAGTAGATCGCGTCGTGCCCGCCCACCTGGTCTTTCCAGTTGTCCGGCATCATCTGGCCGTGTTTTTCGTAGTAGTTCCAGCTCGAAAAATCGAAATGATCGAACTGCAGATCGATGCCGAACTTCCGCGCCGCAGCGTCCATCACGCGGATGCCCTCGGGCATGGTTTCGGTGCCGATGCCGTCGCCGGGAATCACGGCGATGCGATGTTTGCTCATGGTGGGAGGGCCTCCTTCGGGCTGCGGACAATTGGGAAAAACGGATGCGCGGTTGCGGCCACGACCCGCGCGATACGTCGGGTGGCCTTGGCGTCAGACACGGCGCACCACCAGGCTCACGCCGATCGCGGTCAGCACGATACCAGCCAGCGTCAACGCCGTGATCGGCTCATCGAACAGGAACCAGGCCAGCACCGCGGTGCTGGGCGGCACCAGAGTAGAGCAGACTCGACACGGCCGTTGCACTGCCGCGCTGGATCAGCAGATAAAGCAGCGAGCTGCCGCCGACCGACAACGCAAGCACCGACCAGGCCATCGCACCGATTGAATGCGTGTTCCAGACGATCGGGCCACTCTCGAACGGCGCCAGCGGCAGCGTGACGGCCAGCGCCGAGGCCTGCTGCACGAGGTTTGCGCTGCGCACGTCGCAGGGTGCGACGAACCGCTTTTGGTAGAGCGTGCCGCTCGTGATCGACAGCAGCGCGAGACCGGCCAGCGTCATCGTCGCCGCATTGACTTCGCCGCCATTGTCCAGCTTGCGCCACACCACCAGCACAAGCCCTGCGAAGCCCAGCGACAGACCCACCCACTGGCGCCGGCTCGGCGCCCCGCCCCGGTGCGCGAGCCACAGCGCGGTCAGCACCGGCTGCAAACCGACCAGCAACGCCACCAGCGCCGCGCCCATGCCCGCGCGCACCGCAGACCAGACCCCGCCGAGGTAGCCGGCCTGCATCAGGATGCCCGTGATCGCGAGATGCCCCCATTGCGTGCGGCTCGTCGGCCAAGCCACGTTGGACAGCCAGACCCACAGCGCAAAACACAGCAGCGTCAACGCATAGCGAATCGACAGAAAGTGCAGCGGTGGCACATACGGCATGCCGAAGCGCGCGACGATGAAGCCGGTGCTCCAGATCAGCACGAAGAGCCACGGCATCGCGCGCACCGACGCGGACGTTGGCGCAGCAGGCAACGAGGGCGCGGTGGACATCGGGCTGCTCACCAGCCGTTATCGAAAGTCCGCACGATGAACGTTCATCGTGCCTTCGCGCGGATTTCGGGCACCGCTTTTTGCAGGTAATAAATCATCGACCACACGGTCAGCACCGCTGCGATCCAAATCAGGGCAGTGCCCCACAGCAGCGTGTCGATCAGGCCGAACAGGTGGCCGCCGTATAGCAGAAACGGAATCGCGATCATCTGCGCCACGGTCTTCATCTTGCCGATCATGTGCACCGCCACGCTCTTGCTCGCGCCGATCTGCGCCATCCATTCGCGCAGCGCGGAGATTGCGATCTCGCGCCCGATGATGATCAGCGCGACGAACACGTCGGCGCGGTTCAGCGACACCAATACGAGCAGCGCCGCGCAGACCAGAATCTTGTCGGCCACCGGATCGAGAAAGGCGCCGAACGCCGACGTCTGATTGAGCCGCCGCGCGAGATAGCCGTCGAGCCAGTCGGTCGCCGCAAACACGACGAACATGACGGTGGCAATCAAGTTGCGGCTCGGCATGTCGAGTGGCAGGTAGTAGACGCCGACGATGAGCGGGATCGCAACGATGCGCAGCCACGTCATGATCGTCGGGATGGTCAAAAACATCGGCGGGATTGTCCCATGCGCGGCGACCGCCGCCGCACCGCCCACCACGTTGCGGCGTTACCGCAGGGCGCGGTAGATCTGCTCGGCCAGTTCGTGCGATACGCCTTCCACGGTGGTCAGATCGGCCACGCTGGCCGCCGCCACGCCGCGAACGCCGCCGAAGCGCTGCAGCAGCCGCGCACGGCGCTTTGGGCCGATGCCTGCGATTTCCTCGAGCTGGCCACCGCCCGTGCGCACCTTCGCGCGGCGTGCACGCATGCCGGTGATCGCGAAACGGTGCGCTTCGTCGCGGATCTGCGCGACCAGCATCAACGCCGCGGAGTCCTTGCCCAGATAGACTTTTTCACGGCCGTCGGCAAACACGAGTTCTTCGAGTCCGACCTTGCGGCCCTCGCCTTTCTCGACGCCGACGATCAGCGACAGATCAAGCCCGAGCTCGCCGAACACTTCGCGCGCCACGCTCACCTGGCCCCTGCCGCCGTCGATCAGCACGAGGTCGGGCAGGCGCACCGGCACGCGGCGCTTGGGAGCCACCGTGACCGCGGACTTCGCAGATTTGGCTTCGGCAGATTCATCTTTGTTGGCTGCATTCGCGTCGGTGATCGCATGCGTTGCCGAATCGGCGTCCACCACCGCGGTGGTCTGCTGCGCTTGCACCGCTTCCAGCAGCTTCGTATACCGCCGGGTCAGCACCTGCCGCATCGCCGCGTAGTCGTCGCCGCCCGTGATGCCTTCGATGTTGTAGCGCCGGTAGTCGCCCGACTGCATCTGATGGTCGCGAAACACCACGCAACTTGCTTGCGTCGCCTCGCCCGCGGTGTGCGAGATGTCGAAGCATTCGATCTGGAATGTGTCGAGTTCTTCCACCTCGATGCCGAGCGCGTCGACGAGAGCGCGCGTGCGCGTGCGTTGCGAGCCTTCTTCGGCCAGCAGCCTCGTTAGCTGGATGTTCGCGTTCTGCTCGGCCATCTCGAGCCAGACACGGCGCTGCTCACGTGGGTTGTGCACCGCGCCGATGCGGCTGCCGCGCTGTTCGGACAACGCGTCGATCAGTTCGGGCGCGACCGGCTCGCTCGTGATCAGCGAACCCGGCACGGGCACGTCCAGATAGTGCTGGCCGATGAACGCTTCGAGCACGGCCACCGCGTCGGCGTCGTCCACGTGCGTCGGAAAGTAGGCGCGGTCGCCCAGATGGCGGCCGCCGCGGACCATCGCGAGGTTCACGCAGGCGCGGCCGCCCTGCACTTTCACGGCCAGGATGTCGACGTCCTTGTCGGAAGCGGACTCGATCGCCTGCGTCTGCAGCACGCGCGACAGCGAGCCGAGCTGGTCGCGCAGCGCGCCGGCCTGCTCGAACTCGAGCGCTTCGGCGTGCGCGGCCATGCGGCCTTCGAGCGCCTGCATCAGCTCGGTGGTGTCGCCGTCGAGAAATTTTTCCGCGTTCGCGACATCGGCGACGTAGTCCTGCGTGGAGACCAGCCCGACGCACGGCCCGCTGCAGCGCTTGATTTGATAAAGCAGACACGGCCGCGTACGGTTCGTGAACACGGTGTCCTCGCAGGTGCGCAGCCGAAACACCTTTTGCAGCAACTGGATCGTCTCCTTCACGGCCCAGGCGTTCGGATACGGCCCCCAGAAGCGGCTTTTGCGGTCCATCGCGCCGCGGTAGTAAGCCATGCGCGGAAACGCGTGGGCCGACAGTTTCAGGTACGGATAGCTCTTGTCGTCCCGAAAGACGATGTTGTATTTGGGCGCCAGCGCCTTGATCAGGTTGTTTTCGAGCAGCAGCGCTTCGACTTCGGTGCGCACCACCGTCGTCTCCAGCCGCGCGATGCGCCCGATCATGTGGCCGATGCGCGTGCCGCCGTGGTTCTTCTGAAAATAGCTCGCCACGCGCTTTTTCAGATTGCGCGCCTTGCCCACATAGAGCACCTGGCCGGTCGCATCGAAGTAGCGATAGACGCCGGGCAGCGCGGGCAACGCCGCGACTTCGGCCAGCAGCGCGTCGGAATGGGGGGAAGCGTCGGTTCGGGACATCTGCGCTGAAATTTAAGGGGACCGTGCGGCCTGTGTTTCGTTCTCGAAAAGCAGGTGCATCCAACCGGCGTGCGCGGCCAGAAAGGACGCCGGGCATCGTCCATCTTGAACGCCACACGGGTTGCGACTTTCTGCAGGAACGACCGTGGTTGTGGGCCCGGCATCGGCGCGGTCCAGTGGATGGGGGGCAACCGCGAGAAGTACCCGTCGCGCGCACCCAGATCGAGCACGCGCCCCAATCCCTGCAGCACCAGCGCCATCAGGTTGGCGGTACGCTGCTGCTTGAGCGGGCTGCTTCTATATTCGGTCGGATCCATCATCGCCAAGAGCACCTCTTTCCTGTCGAAAACCCAAGTTCACCCCGCGCGGCAAACCCGCCGGGCCGACACACCCCATGCACATCGAGCCTGCACTGCGCTGGGACATTTTCTGCGAAGTGATCGACAACTTCGGCGACGCGGGGGTTTGCTGGCGTCTGGCCAGCGATCTGGCCGGGCGCGGACAGCGAGTGCGGCTGTGGATCGACGACGCGTCGTCCCTGACCTGGATGGCGCCGAACGGCCATGCGGGCGTCGAAGTGCGCGGCTGGCCGACGCATGCCAACGGGTTGCAGGCCGTTGCGCCGGGCGATGTGCTGGTCGAAGCGTTCGGATGCTCGCCGCCGGATGCAGCACTCGCACATTTTTTCGCCGCGTCAGCGGACCGCCAGCCGGGCACTCCGGGCGTCGTCAAGCGGTGGGTCAACCTCGAGCACCTGACGGCCGAATCGTTTGCGGAGCGATCGCATCGACTGCCGTCCCCGGTGCAGCAGGGGCCGGGCAAAGGACTGACCCGCCATTTCTTCTACCCCGGCTTCACCGATCGCACCGGCGGGCTGCTGCGCGAAGTCGACTTGGCGCAGCAGCGAGCGGGCTTCGATCGGGCCGGCTGGCTGGGTCGACTGGGCATCCCACACCAGGGCGAGCGGCTGGTTGCGCTGTTTTGCTACGAGCCCGCCGCGCTGGGCGCGTTGCTCGGGCAGCTCACGCACGGACGGCAGCCCACCCGGCTGCTGGTCACGGCCGGCCGCAGCGCCGCTGCGGTCCGGCACCTGACGGACAGCGCGTCGTTGCGCGGATCGCTGCACATCGACTATTTGCCGCCGCTGTCCCAACGCGACTTCGACCGCCTGCTGTGGGCGGCCGACCTCAATTTCGTGCGCGGCGAAGACTCGCTCGTGCGGGCACTGTGGGCGACCCGGCCGTTCGTCTGGCAGGCCTACCCGCAGGAGGACGGCGCGCATCACGCAAAAATCGAAGCGTTGCTGCGGACCTTGCAACTGCCCACCTCGCTCGCACAGTGGCATCGGCTCTGGAATGGCGACCGCGCGCCTGCCGAGTTGCCGCCGTTCGAGTTCGTGCCCTGGCAGCGCGCAGTCGACGCCGCAACAGCGCGTCTGCTGACCCAGCCGGACCTGACGACCCAACTGCTGCGGTTCGTGTACGGAAAAAGTTAAACTCGCCGGCTTTGCGCCAAGCCGGCCCGGCCCTCTTGCCGGAAGTTTTCCAACGGCTTGTTGTTGCCGTCACAAGGCCGCGCCCGAACCACGAAACCCGCCCACCGCATCATTTTATGAAAATCGCTCAAGAAATCCGCGCCGGCAACGTGATCATGCACGGCAAGGACCCGATGGTCGTGCTGAAGACCGAATACAGCCGCGGCGGCCGCAACTCGGCCACCGTGCGCATGAAGCTCAAGAGCCTGCTCAACAACTTCGGCACCGAAGTCGTGTTCAAGGCCGACGACAAGATGGACCAGATCGTCCTCGACAAGAAGGAGTGCACGCTATTCCTACTTCGCCGATCCGATGTACGTCTGCATGGACGCCGAGTACAACCAGTACGAAGTCGAGGCCGAGAACATGGGCGACGCGCTCAACTACCTCGAAGACGGCATGCCGCTCGAAGTGGTGTTCTACGACGGCAAGGCGATCTCGGTCGAGCTGCCGACCAGCGTCGAGCGCGAAATCACCTGGACCGAGCCGGCCGTCAAGGGCGACACCTCGGGCAAGGTGCTGAAGCCCGCCAAGATCGCCACCGGCTTCGAAGTGCCGGTGCCGCTGTTCGTCGCGCAAGGCGACAAGATCGAGATCGACACGCGCACCGGCGAATACCGCAAGCGCGTTTGACGAGCAAACGCCAAGGCCATGCAATGGCGGATCGCAGCACAAAGGCTCCCTCTCGGAGCCTTTTCCTTTTTCTGCCCTGTCTGAAGTGCGGGCAATTCGATGGAGCTGATCGCGCGCGTCGGCGAAGTCATCACGCCGGTATTCCTGATCGTCGCATTCGGCTGGCTGTACGGCCGCCGGCACCGGCTCGACGTGTCGGTGATCAATCGGATCGTGCTCGATGTGATGACGCCGCTGCTGGTCTACTCGGCGCTCGCCTCGCGCGACTTTCATCTGGCCGAGCACCGCACGCTGCTGGCCGGTGGGGCGCTGTTGATCGCAGGATCGGGCCTGGCCGGTTGGCTGGTTGCCAAGCTCACGCGCACCTCGCCGCGCACGCTGGTGCCGGTCGTGATGTTCAACAACTGCGGCAACATGGGGCTGCCGCTTGCATTGTTCGCGTTCGGCCCGGCGAATTTCGGCGCTGCGGTTGCGTTGTTCGCGATGAACAACCTGCTGCATTTCTCGCTCGGCGCGCGCATCACGAGCCAGCATGCGCGCACGCGCGACGTGCTGTTCAGCCCGATCATGATCGGCACCGTGCTCGGATTTTTCAGCGCGCTGACCGAACTGCGTCCGCCGGCGCTGTGGTTGGCCGGCATGAAGCTGCTGGGCGACGCGATGCTGCCGCTGTTGCTGTTCACGCTCGGCATGCGGCTGGTCGCATTGAAGCGCGCGGACGTGCCGCTCGGCCTGCTCGGTGCGTTTGCGCGGCCGCTGATCGGACTGGCGCTCGCGCTGCCATTGGCTTGGGCGCTCGGCCTGACCGGCGAAGCGCGCGCGCAATTGATTCTGTTCGGCGCGTTGCCTCCGGCCGTCGTGCAGTACCTGCTCGCCGAACGCTACGCGCAGGAGCCCGAGCGGGTGGCGGCAATGATCCTGTTGGGCAACGCGCTGGCGCTGCTGTTCATCCCGCTGGCGCTGGCGCTGGGTCTGTAGCGCTCAACGCGCTCGCACTGCCCGGCCCGCGCCGCTCAAAGCGACGCAGGCAGGTTGTTGCAGGCCAGGTCAATTCCTGAGCAGCGTTTTCAGTGCATTTTGCAGCCGGCGCGCGTGCGCGGCGTCGAATGGGCTGGCCAGCACCGCGGCGGCGTCCGCGCCCCACGTCTCCGTCGGGCCTGCATCGTGGCGGCGCGTGAGCAGCTGCAACTGCAGCAGGCGTCGCGCCGACACGTGCTCGGCTGGTGTCGGCGCTTCGGCCGCGATCTCCAGCCGCAGCAGAGCGGTCGCCAGATCGGTCGATGACTTGGTCGTCGCGCCGTCCCGGATCGCGCTGGCCCACTGGCTGCGCGTGGCGGGCGCCACCCGCTGACCAAGGGTCTGCGCATTCGGAATCTTGTCCGGGTCGCGTTGCTGCCAGGCGTCCATCAACTCGGTCAACGCCTCGCCGTGCGCCTGCGCGGCCAGCTTTTTCAGTGTGTTCTGCGCGTGCTCGAGCGCGTCGCGCTGGGCGCGAAATGCGACGTCGCCCAACCGCGGGCCGCGGTCGGCAAAGTCGGGACGCGCAGCACCAAAGCGGCCATCCCGATCGCTCCCCCGGTCGCCGCGGTCGTCGCGTCCGCCACCGGGTCGGCCAGCGCCCGGTGGGCCGCTGCGACCGCCGCCGGCGTCGCGCCGGTCGCCGAATTTGCCGGAGCGCCCGCCTGGCGCTGCCGGCTCGGCCTTGCGCATGCCCGGCCGATCGTCGCCGCGCACAGCGACCACGGGTCTGGCCATCGGCTTCGGAACCTCGGCCGGCGCAGGTGGCGTGCTTTCGGCAGCCGTGTCCTCGCCACCTCCATCGGCGGATTTATCGGCGTTGGCAGCCGTACTGGCGGCATCTGCGCTTGCAGAAACTCCACCCTGAGCTGGTGCCACTGCGCTGTTGTCCCCTGATGCTTTCCCGGTTGCGTCCGTTGTTGCCGCAGCATCGGGCGACGCTACATCTTCCGTAGCATCAGACGATCGTTGGGCGCGTGCATTCGGCACATCCGGTTCCGATTTTTCGGCGTTCGAAGCTTGCCCCGTTGCGGGAGCCAATGCACCAAGCTGCGTCGCCTTATCCGCCCGTGCGGCTTCGTCGGCCTGCCCGCGCAGCGCGGCGTCCAGTCCGGCCATCGCGCTCTTGATCGCCTGCGCGTCGCCACTGGCGTTGGCCGCTTCCAGCGCTTTCGATGCGTCGAGCACCGCGCGGTCGCGCTCGCCCATGGCGGCGGCTGCATGTTCGCGCTCGGCGGTCTTGCGGTTGAACGCCTCGTCGATCGGTTTGCGAAACGTGTCCCAGAGCTTCTGCTCGTGCCGGCGATCCATCGGCACGCGTTGCGCCTCGGCCTGCCAGCGCTGCTGAAGCGACTTCACCGCGTCGATGCGCAACATCGGCGCGGCACCGAGCTGAATTGCTTCTTCGATCATCGCCTGGCGGCGCGCCTCACTTGCCTTTTGCATCTCTTCCAGCGGCGCGGCGGCGTTTTGCAACGCCTGCTTCCACTGCGGCTGCAATTCGGCAAACGCCTTCTCGTTCAGATGCCCGCTCGCGCGCCAGCGCTCACCGAATTCGCGCACGATGCGCGCAAAGCCCTTCCAGTCTTCGTCCTTCGCGGTGCGGTTGTCGGCCGCCCACTGCGTGACTTCCTCGATCAGCGCAAGCCGCTGGCCGCGGTGCTCGGCGGCTTGCGCGCGCACCTGCTCCAGCCATTCCTCGACGAACTTGTGCGCTTCGTTGCAGGCGTGGTCGAACCGACGCCACAGACCGTGGTTCGGTGGGCCGCCCTTGTCGACCTGGCGCCACTGCTCGCGCAATGACCGCAGCGTCTCCTGCAGTTTGCGGCCACCCATGCGCGGTTTGCGCGGGGCGTCGATGTTCGGGGGCGTCGGGGGCCTCGGCGCGATGGCGGGCGATGTCGTTCTGGACGTGAGCGCGGTGTCGACCGCGGTCGCGGCCGCGGCGGTGGCGGTCGTGGTTGCTATTGAGGAAGCAGGTGCAGTTTCCGGTGCAGGCGCCACTTCAGACGACGCCTCGGCAGCGATTGCATCCGCTGAAGGTTTCGCGGATCCCGCCGCTGCCGCCGCTGCCTCGACCCGATCTTCGGCCTGTTGCGCATCGTCCGACGTTCGGCCGGTCACCATCCACTCGTCCAGCTGCGCGGCAGCGTCGGCCTCGGTGGATGGCGGCGTGGCCACATCGCTCGGCTCGGGTGGCGTCCAGTCGATCGGCGTGACGGCCTCCGCCGCCAGCTCGGGCGTTGCGGCGGCTTGATCGGCTTGATCGGCTTGGTTGCCAGGTTCCGTCTGATCTGCGGCTTGATGCGTGCGTGTCGCATCCGACAAGTCGCTTTGCTGCGACTTTCCCGCAGCGTCGAGCGCTTGGGGCGCTTCGGAGGGCGCACCCAAGGTCGCGGCTTGCGCGTCGTGCGGCGACTGCAACGCGTTTGCCGACGCGGCCGCGTCCGCCGTACCCGCCGTCGCTGGGGAGGCCACTTCGCCCGGCCGCCCGGCGATGTCGTCTTTGGCACCCGACCGGTTGCGATCCGACCCCGCTTTGCGCAGCTTGACCGGTACCTCGGGCGGCGGCCCGAGCAGGGCCTCGGCCTGGCGCACGAGTTCTTCGCGCAACTGGTCGGCGCGCCAACGCTGCCAGCCTTCGAGCTCGCCGGCGGTGGCCAGCGCGGCCTGCGCGCGCTGCTCGAGCGCGTGGTCGATGAGCCGCGCGTGCTCCTTCAATGCCGCGCGCAGCGCCGTGGCCGCGCCGGCGCTGGCCTTCACGTGGCCTTCCTTGACCTCGTGGTCGAGCGCCTGCAGCGCGGTCTGCACGGCGTCGTTGGCCCGCGTGCGCGCTTCCGGGTCGACGGCCGCCTGCGACGGCGCGGCGGCAGCTGCGGGCATGCCGCGCTCGCCCCGCAATTCGTCGGCCCAGACCGGCACCGGCGGCAGCGGGGCAGCCGCGTCGGTCGCGGCCGCGATTGCCTGCGCGATCGCTGCGGCGAACGCATCCCATACGCCTTGCAACTGCGTCCTGGACGCATCGAGCAACGGCGGAAAGCGCGCATCGACGCTGATCCAATGGGTGTCTTGCGTCAACGCGTCGGCCTGCTCGCGCCAGTGCGCGACATCGGCCTGCAGCACCGGCAGCGCACCTTGCGCATCGCGCCGCGGCTTGGTCGACAGCACTTCGAGGCGTTGCGCGAGCAGCACGGCCGCCTCACGCTGCACCTGCACGCGGTTTTGCAGGTCTTCGATGCCCTTCACGCGGTCGGCGAGCTTCGACTTCAACTCAGCCAGCGGTTCGCGCGCCAGTGGCGCGCCGGCTTTGGCCGCGTCACGCTGCCAAGCCAGGGCATCGGCCAGATTCAGGCGAGGCAGCTGCAGCAGGTGCTCGGCTTTCTGCGCCCATTCGGTGGCGGCCGCCACCTGATGGCGCGCCCGCTTTTGCTCGTCGAGTCGGTCGCGCACCGGTTTCGCGGCGCCCTTGTCGCGTCCGCTGAGCTCGCGAAACACCGCTTGCAATTGCTCGGGCGCCGGATCGGTCAGCAGCCAGTCGCGGATGCGCGTGGCGCGCTCGCCGGACGTGGGTGCGGTGAACGCGCCCCCGGTGAGCGCGTCGAGCGCTGGCAGGTCAAGGCGAGGAGAAGATGAAGTGGCTTCGGTCACGGCGCGGCAAAGTTGATGGAAAGGGGGCAATTGGAAAAATCAGGAGGCGCAATGAATCGCTCGGGGTCGCAGCCATTCAGTGCAGGAGCCCTGTCCTGCATGCGCCATGGTGGTGTCGGACAAGGAGGCAGCGACATCACGTCGCCCGCCGGGTCCCAGGCCGAGGACAGGTGCTGTCCACCGCAGCCCGGTATTTTGACCCGTTTTGCACGCGCTCGGCACGCCCCTTGCAGATCGCGGGTCGACCAGCAGTGCGCGCGTGAGCGCGCCTCAACGTGTTTCCAGATCCAGCTCGGCGTGCGGCAGGTAGCGATCGGTGTCGCGCTCGGCGGCCGCGCGGGTGTCGCCAGGCCCCTCGGCAAGGCGGGCCGACCCCACCAGCTTGGCATCCCCGAGAAACAGCCGCGACCTGGACAGACCGGCACCCTCAAGGTGGTCGCGCACGGCCACCCCGCGTTGCACGGCCAACGCCCGCAGCGCCTGGTCGTCCGCGTCGAAGCGCGCCAGCAGCAGGCGTTTCATCTCGTTGTCGGACAGCGGTTGGGTGGCCCCGTCCGGGTTGCGCGGTTTCGGGATGTTCGCTTGCAGATAGAGGCGGCGCAGCGCCGAGGTGGGCAGCGGCGGAGCCGCCGTTGCTGAGTTGTCGGCGCTCATCGCGTCGCCAGGCGCCGCATCAGGGCTCTGGCTGCCGCTGCCGTTGCCTTCCTCCTGTTTCGCTGCCGCCGCGTCCGCGCCCGATCCTTCGACGGCGCCCGCCGACCCGCCGGTGGCGGCGCCTGCCGCGATCGTTGCCGGCTCGGCGGCGGCGTCGCCCGGACTGGACGATTGCGCGCTTGCACCAGTCACCTGCTCGCGTTCGATCTCGCGCGCGAGCTGCACCTGCTTCCAGGCCTCGCGCTCGGCCGGGTTGCCCGCGGTGCCCACGATCGTGAGCTGCAGCGCGTCGCGCTGCGCGAGCGCTTTGGCGACGCGGTCAAGCCCGCTGCGAGCGCGGGCCGTCAGCTTGGCGCTGCCGGGGACGAACGCCACCTCCTTCAGCGCGTCGGCCGACGCGTCGCCGGAGACCGCGTCCCCGATGCTGCCGATCGCGCGCGCGAGCAGCGAAAACGGCGCCGTGACGGCCTTGCCCAGCAAGTTGCCCATCGCGTTGCCCAGCACATCGGCGATGCTGAACTGCGGGTCGTCGATCGAGCCGCTGATCGGCAAATCGAGATCGATCACGCCTTCGCTATTGGCCAGCAGGGCGGTGGCGAGCTTGACCGGCAGGCTGTTCGGCGCGCCGTCGACCTGCTCACCGAAGCGCAGCTGCGTGAGCACCAGGTTGTTGGCGGCGGTCAGCTGGCCGTCCGGTTTGACGCGGTAGTTCACGTCCATGTTGAGCCGGCCGCGCTCGATCGGGTGGCCCGCGTACTTGACCGCATACGGCGAAAACGGCGGCAATTCCAGATCGCGCACCTTGCCGGCGATGTCGAGCGCCAGCGGCTTGGCCAACGGGTTCAGCCGCCCGTCGACCGCAATCGAAGCCGATTGCTCGGTGCTGCCGCGCAACTCGAGGCGTGCGAGCTCTGGCTGGCCACCGGCAGGTATGCGGGACGAGAACGCGCCGAGCTTACCGGTCAGATCCTTCAGCCTGGCCGAGTAGTTCGGCTTGATCAGCAGGTCGGTGAAATCGAGGCGGCCGTTCACGAAGCTGGTGGTGCCGATGTCGATGCGGGCAGCCGGTGACGCCGGGGTCGTTGCTGCCTTGACACCGGAAGATTCGGCCTGACTTTCGCCGCCGGACTTGACCAAGTTCTGCAGGTTCAACTTGCCGTCCGGGTAGAGCACGAGCCGCGCGTAGAAATCGGTCAGCGCGGTCTGCTCGAGCGACATGGCCACGGCTTGCCCCGGGGCGACATCGACGCTCAGCCCGGTCAGGTTCAGCGTCTTCCAGTTGACGAGTTCGTCGCCGATCCGGGTGTCGTCGACGGCGTCGGGGGCGCCCGCATCGCCGGTGGCCACCGGCGCCGCAGCGGCCGTCGCGTTGGCGCGCAGGTCCTGCACGGTCACGTCGCCGCGCAGGCTCATCTTGGCGCCCGCGTCGGTCTGCGCGTATCCGGTGTCGCCCTTGAAGCTCGCGTCGGCGCGCGCGATCTTGATGTTCAGCTGCGACGCGAAATACGGCTCGAACAGATGCACCGGGATGCGCGTGGCGTCCACCTGGCCGTCGGCCTGCAACTGCGGCCGCAGCGTGAGCCGGCCGCGGTAGTCGAGCCGGCCGCCCGTCCCTTCGGGCGCCGGCCCCTGCGCCTGTGCGGCAGCGCCCTCGCCCGCGGGCAGATCGATGCGGGCGGACAGATGCAGCGGTGCCGCGTCGGTGCCGGCGAGCGTCACGTTTTGGGTTTCCAGTTGAATGCCGCTCAGGTCGAAGGCCACGGGCGATGGCTGCGCCCGGTCCCGAAACACCACCCGGCCGCCAGACAGGGCCAGGTCCGCCAACTGCACAGCCCAGGGGTCCCCCGCCGATGGCTTTGCCGGACTCGCGCCGTCGGCCGGCCCGGCGGTTGCAGCGCCGGCGCTGGATGGTTTGAGCCACCGCTCGAACATCCATTGGCCTTGCGCATTGCGCTCGACAGTCGCCACCGGTGCGCTGATCTGCACTTTGCCGATTTGGGCTTTGCGTGCGGCCAAGTCAAGCGTCGCGTCGTTGACCGCCAGCTGGCCAACGCGTGCGAGCGCGTTGCCGTCCTGCATCAACGCGACGTCGTCGAGCGCGAGCCGTCGGGCCTGCACCGACGTTTTCGCGCTGCCGTCGGCGGCCGTGGCGGCCTGCCATTGCAGGGTGCTGTCGATCGAGGCGCGGCCTTGCAGCGTCGGCGCAAGCATCGATGCAAAAAATGGCTGCCCGAGCGTCAGTGGCAACCGGTCGGCCTTCAGGTCGACGTTCGCCTGCGTCGCGCTGTAGGTGCCACCGAACGTGAACTTCGACGGCGACTTGTCCGAGGCTTCACCAGCCACCATCGCGGTGCCCTTGAAGCCGGCCGCCCGGTCGAGCGGAAAGCCGACCCGGTCGGCCTGCAACGTGAGCTCGGACACCGCCAGTTCGACCGGCGTGCCCGCCAGCGCGCGGTCGCGGTAATCGATCCGGCCGGCCGCCACCGACAGCTGCGCCAGGTCGACTTTCCAGGGCGGTGGCTGGCCCGACGCCTTCGCTGCGGCGGTGCTGCCTGAACCGCCCGCGCTGCGCAACCAGTCTTCGACCATCCAGCGCCCGTCGGCGCTGCGCGATACCTCGGCTTTGGGCGCACGCAGCTCGATCTTGGCGATCTGCACGCGCTGGCTCGACAGGTCGACGGCGGCATCGGCGACCGTCAGCCGGTCGATGCCCGCGATCCGCTGTCCGCCTTCGGTCAGTGTCAGGTCGTCGAACGCCAGTTGGTTCGCCCGCAGCGTGAGCCGCGCGTTCGCGCCTTCGGCCGCCCCCGCCTGCCACTGCACGGCGCCGTCGAGCGTGGCGCGGCCGGACAGCGTGGGCTTCAGCAAGCCCGCATAAAACGGCCGCGCGGCGGCCAGCGGCACGCCTTCGAGCCGGATATTTACATCGGCTCGGGTATTGCTGGCCTGGCCGCGAAGCGTCAGCGGAGCCGACGCAGCCGCGTCGGTGGTGATCAGTTGCGCCGAGCCGCTGAACGCAGCAGGCTCGGCAAACGGCCACGCCACCTTCGATGCCTGCAGCTGCAATTTGGCGAGCGCGGCATGCACCATGGACTGGGTCAGCGCGCGGTCGGTGTAGGCGAGGTCACCGCCTTCGAGCTTGAAGTCGTTCAAGGCGAACGTCCAGTCGGCCGGCTTCGTGGCTTCGCCAGGGGTCTTGCGCGCGTCGCCGGTGGGTTTCGGCTCGCCCGGTCCGGTCGCTGCCGATGTGGACTGCGCCTCGGTCGCTCGGGCATCGCCCGGATCTTGTGGCCGCTTCAGCCATGCTTCGAACATCCAGCGCCCCTCTGCGCCGCGCGCCACGTCCACCTTCGGGTCGACGATCTGCAGCTGTGCGAGTTGCACGTGCCGGGCGCTCAGGTCGACATCGGCATCGGTCAGCTCGATCCGGGCCACGCGCACCGGCGCGTCCTTGCCGTCCTGCAGCGCGAGGCCTTCCAGGGCAAGCCGATGGGCCTGCACCGTCACGCGGGTGGGCGAGTCGCCACCGCGGGCCGCGTCGGTCGCTGCGGCCGACCACCGCACCGTCCCGTCGAGCGTGGCCTGGCCCGACAGGCGCGGCGACAGGTATTGGGCCAGCACCGGCTCGGCCGCCGCCAGCGGCAGCCCGGCGAGCTTGACCGCGACGCGGCCTCCCTCCGGATCGGCGGTGCCCTCGAAGTCGAGCGGCGCGGGCCGCCCGCTCGCGGGTGCGGCGAGCTGCGCCGAACCGTTGAAGGTCGTCTGCGGACCCAGCGGATAGGCCACATCGGCGGCCTGCACGTCGAGCTGCGTCAGCGCCGCTTCGACCGGCTGCGTGGCGAGCGCCGCATCGGTGTAGCGCAGGTCGCCCTTGTGGAGCGCGAAGCGGTCGACCTTGAGCGCCCAGGCGGGCGCCCCATCATCGGACGACCCCGTGGGCACCGTGGTGTCGGCGGTGGCCGATGCGTCTGCAGCCGAACCCGCCTTCACCCAGTCTTCCCCCATCCAGCGGCCCGCGGCGTCGCGGCGGATGCGCAAGCTGGGGTCGTCGACCTGCAAGTCGCCGATCGTGGCGGTGCGCTGTGCCAGATCGATGTTGGCATCGGTCACCTGCAGCTTGGCCAGACTGGCCAGCGGTTTGTCTTCGTTGCCGCCGTTCGGGTCCCGCAACGCGACCTGGTCGATCAGCAAGCGGTCCAGGCGCAGCACCGCACGCGCTGCGGTCTGAGGGGCTGCCGCATCCTTGACCGGCCGGGCCGGCCCGGTCGCCGCCTGCCATTCGACCGCGCCCTGGGCGCTCAAGGTGCCGCGCAGCGTCGGCGTGAGCAGTTGCGCCAGATAGGGTTGCGCGAGATCGAAGGGCATCGGATCCAGCGTCCAGTGCACGTTGGCCGAAGCGGCGCTGGCTTGGCCCTCGAACGCGATCGCGGTGTCGGCCGGAAGGCTCGCATCGGTCTCGGCAAGCGCTGTGGTCAGGGCCGCATCGCGTTCCGGCACGCGCGCGCCGAGCGCAGCCGTGCCGCTGAATTTGGCCGGTGAGGCGGACGGATACACCACGTTTGATGCCTGCAACTGAAGCCGCTGCAGATGGGCTTGTGCTTGTGGCTGCGTGGAATGATCGACCCAGACCAGCTGGCCATCTTTCAGCGCGATCTGCTGCACCGAAATCTGCCATGGTTTGTTGGGGCCGGCGCCGAGCGTTTCGGCAGACGTTGCCGTCGATGTCACCGACGGGTTGGCAGCAGAGGAAGGCGCAGCGACGGCAGGGGAAGGCGCGGGAGCTGCGGCGGCGGAGACGGACATGGCGTCTGCGGCATCTGCGGTGCTGTTGCTTTGTTGCCCGGCGTTGCCAAACGCCAGCGAGCCGTCTTCCAGCCGGCGCAGCGCCACCCGCGGCGCGTCGACCTCGATGCGCTGCACCGCGACCGACCGCTGAAATGGGCGCACATCGGCGAGCACGATGCGCACCTGATTGATCGCAAGCAGCGGCGTGCCCATCGGATCGGAGGCAGCGACGTCGTGCATGGTGACCGGCCCGGAAATGCTCAGCGTGGGCTCGGGCGTTTGCTCGTATGTGAGCCGCAACTGCGCATCCAGGCGGGCCGCTTCGGGTTGCACCGGCAGCCCGGTCGGCAGATAGACCAGGTAGGGCGCTGCGTCCAGTCCGCTGAACGCCAGCGTCGCGCTGCTGCGGCGCGAATCGGCAAACGGCGTGCTGCTGCCGGTGGCATCGATCGCCACCCCATCGAGCTTGAACGACAGGCGCGGCTCGACCGCCGAGTCCCGTGCGGTGACCAGGCTGCTGAGCGTCGGCACCCGCAGCTGCAAATCCTGCAGCGTGTGTTTTGAATCGGTGACCCGATCAACGAATTCGACCGCACCGTTTTGCACGACGAGGTCGCGCAACGCGAACTTGAACGGCTCGCTGGATGGGTCTTTGGCCGAAGCAGGATCGCGGTTCATCTGCTGGCGGATGTCGTCGATGTCCAGGCTGCCATCGGCGCGGCGCGCGATCGACAGATGCGGCGCGTCCACATGCACCGCATCGAAGATCGGGGCCAAATGCCACAGCGAAGCCATTTCGGCATTCAAATGAATACGGTCGACCCGGGCCTGCGTGCCTTGCCCGTCGGCGGTCGCCACCGTCAAGTCGCGCGCGGTGAGCTCGAGCGTCCAGGGTTTGAAGTCGACCGCGCCGATGCCGACCTTGCGGCCCAGCTGATCGCCCAGCTGCCGCGTCAGCTGGCTCTTGACCAGCGGCGGCACGGCAGCCCACAGCACACCCCAAAGCACGAGCAGTGCAAGCACCGCCCAGAGCACGACGCGGCTCCATCGATTGCGGATGGGGAATTGCATACGGGTGATTTCCTCGTTGTTTTGCTCGATCTGTTGCACTGCGTGGGCTGCACCAACTGCGGGCGGTTGGCCGGTGCGCTGTTTTTACAAGCGCTGCGAATTTGTTGATTTGGTCATATCTTCGCGATTTCATATGCTTGACCGCATATGAAGAGGCACCTAACATGCCGTTTCGACACGGGAACTAGGGAAAAACCCTTGGTTTTTTACGCGGGTGCGGCCGATGCAGATGACGCGGCCGATTCGCCTTTTTACAGCTTGATGCGCAGCGCTGGGCTGGATTCATTGCGCCAAGAAGCGTGCAGGCGCCGTGGGTGCCGGGTGCCGCCTTAATGGCGCAGACGCACACACATGCGGCAGGCCGCCCACGCGCGCCCCGACGACCCCAGCCGTGCCGAACGAACGACAAGCAGGAGACCTTTTCATGCCCACACCACACCCAATCCGCCCGCGAAGCACCCTCTCGAAGCGTGAGCCGCTGCGATCGATCTGGAACCGATCGTTTCAAGTGTTTCAGTTCGGCTTCGCGTTGATTGGGCTGGGCCTGGCGATGACGCTGGTGCTGCTCGCAACGCAGTCCGACGTGCGTGAATCGGCAGGGCAGCGGCTGGTCGGCTGGTTGCAGCAGCGGCAAGCGTTGGGAGGAGCCGCCGGCGTGGCCATGCCGGCCAGCTGGCAGGCACCGCCGACCTTGGTGACGACATTCGCCGCCGTGGCTATCGCGCCTGCTGGAGGTCGAATCGTGGCGCTCACCGCCCCCACCGAACCACCGGTTGCAGGCCCGGCCGCGGCCGAGTCCGTCGCACGCGTGGGCGAGCTGGCGGATGCGCGCGCGATCGCCGAGGAATCCGTGCTCGGAGCCGACCCGAAGACGCTGCCGCGTGCGCAGGCCAAGGTCGCCTCCTGGCTCAGCGAGAAATACCGGGTGGCGCCGGAGCCGTTGTCGGTGCTGGTGGCCGAAGCCTGGGACATCGGCCAGCGCCAATCGATCGACTGGACCCTGATCCTGGCCGTGATGGCGGTGGAGTCGAGCTTCAACCCGTTTGCGCAAAGCAGCATGGGCGCGCAAGGCCTGATGCAGGTGATGACCGGCATCCATCAGGAAAAGTACGAACAGGCCGGCGGCAAGCTCGCGGCGTTCGATCCGGTCACCAACCTTCGGGTGGGCGCGCAGGTGCTGCTCGAATGCATTGCCCGGGCCGGCTCGACCGAAGCCGGACTCAAGTACTACGTCGGCGCAGCCAACGCGGCCAGCGACAACGGGTATGCGAAACG
Source organism: uncultured beta proteobacterium (assembly GCA_963784295.1). Taxonomy (GTDB): domain Bacteria; phylum Pseudomonadota; class Gammaproteobacteria; order Burkholderiales; family Burkholderiaceae_C; genus JBBPYC01. The sequence goes on along the minus strand of CAWAQL010000018.1, from coordinate 40,598 downwards.
GGTGCTGGCCGAGCGTGCCCGCATCAAGAAAGTGGCGGCCGGCCGCGCGGTGTCCTGATCCAACCGATTCGGTTCGACAACCGCCGGGCAGAGCTTGGAGCGGGGTTTGAACATCGCTCTGCAGCCGCTGTCTCGCATCGGTGTCGGCTAAACTCAAACTCGTGCGCGACTGGCGATGAAATGGTCGAGAACCGGCCCCGAAACGGGTGCTCCCGACCATCGAGGTGGATCCGTTCGATGCGCGTGAGCCCTGTTTCTGATCGGACGCAGCTGCCGAACAGCGGGTCTTCCACCACGAACACCAACCACCGGGGAGCGCACCGCGGCCGCCGCTTCGGAGGCCCAGATTTCCGCCGTTCGCCTGGGCAGTTTCGTCATTTTCGATGGGCACACCGGCCCGGCTGGGCGGGTGTGCCGCGTGCGTCTTCGAAACCTTCGTCCCGATCGCCAAAGCCTGGAACTTGCACCATGTACGACCGCCGCCACTCCCTTGAGCAGACCGACTCCGAAATCTTTGCCGCCATCGCACAGGAAAACACCCGCCAGGAACAGCACATCGAGCTGATCGCCAGCGAGAACTACGCTTCCCCCGCCGTGCTGGCCGCCGCCGGCAGCCAGCTCACCAACAAGTACGCCGAGGGCTACCCCGGCAAGCGCTACTACGGCGGCTGCGAGTTCGTCGACATCGCCGAGACGCTGGCCATTCAGCGCGTCAAGCAATTGTTCGGCGCAGACGCCGCCAACGTGCAGCCGCACTGCGGCGCATCGGCCAACGAAGCCGTGTTCCTCGCGTTTCTAAAGCCCGGCGACACGATCATGGGCATGAGCCTGGCCGAAGGCGGCCACCTCACGCACGGCATGCCGCTCAACATCAGCGGCAAGTGGTTCAATGTGGTCAGCTACGGTCTGGATGCGCAGGAAGCGATCGACTACGACGCGATGGAAGCCAAGGCCCACGCGACCAAGCCGAAGCTCATCATCGCGGGCGCGTCCGCCTACAGCCTGCAGATCGACTTCGCGCGCTTCGCCAAAGTGGCCAAGGATGTCGGCGCGATCTTCATGGTCGACATGGCGCACTACGCGGGCCTGATCGCCGCCGGCGTCTACCCGAGCCCGGTGCCGCATGCCGACGTGGTCACCTCCACCACGCACAAAAGCCTGCGCGGCCCGCGCGGTGGGATCATCCTGATGAAGGCGGAGCACGAGAAAGCCATCAACAGCGCGATCTTTCCCGGTCTGCAAGGCGGCCCGCTGATGCACATCATCGCGGCCAAGGCGGTGGCGTTCAAGGAAGCATTGGCGCCCGAATTCAAGACCTATCAGCAGCAGGTCATCAAGAACGCTCAGATGATGGCCGACACGCTGACCGAACGCGGCCTGCGCATCGTGAGTGGCCGCACCGAGAGCCACCTGATGCTGGTCGACCTGCGCGCCAAGGGCATCACCGGCAAAGAGGCCGAAGCCGTGCTGGGCAGCGCACACATGACGATCAACAAGAACGCGATCCCGAACGACCCGGAAAAGCCGATGGTCACCAGCGGCGTGCGCATCGGCACCCCGGCGATGACCACGCGCGGCTTTCAGGAGGACGAGGCACGCCAGACCGCGAACTTGGTGGCTGACGTGCTCGATCGCCCGCGCGACGAGTCGAATCTGGCCGCGGTTCGCGAGAAAGTGGCCGCGCTGACCAGCCGCTTCCCGGTGTACGGCTGACCCGCATCAGCATCTGATTCAGGGCTCGCCGTGAAATGCCCGCTGTGCGGCCACCTCGACACGCAAGTGGTTGAGACGCGCGAGTCCGACGAGGGCGACGTGGTGCGGCGCCGACGCGGTTGCGCGGCCTGCAAGCAGCGCTTCACGACGTATGAGCGCGCCGAAGTCGCGTTGCCCGCGGTTGTCAAGAAGGACGGCACCCGCGCCGAGTTCGAACTCGCCAAACTGCGCGCATCGATGATGCTCGCGCTGCGCAAGCGCCCCGTCCCCGTGCAACGTGTGGACGCGGCCGTGGAGTCGATCGAGCGCGAACTGCGTACTGGCGGCGCCCGCGAGATCGCCTCCACACGCGTGGGCGAACTGGTGATGCAGGAGTTGAAGCAGCTGGACGCGGTGGCCTATGTCCGCTTCGCTTCCGTGTACCGGAGCTTCGAAGACGTGGACGCGTTCCAACGCTTGATTCGTGACATTTAGCACAGACGCCTCTTGAGCGGTCCGCCGAACGGTCGTTGTTGAGGAATAAGCGGCAGACCACCCGCCCCTGCCGCGCCTAGCATCCCGGGCATGAGCAAATCATGTCCACAAACAGCGTTGCCCCGCGCGGTCGGCGAACGCGGTTTTTCCCTCGTCGAAGTCCTCGTCTCGATCGTCGTGCTGTCGTTCGGCATGCTCGGAATGGTCGGGCTGCAGGCGGCGGCGCTGCAGACGACCCGCGATGCCAAGAACCAGTCGACCGCGGTGACCATGGCCAGGGAACTGGCGGAGATCATGCGAAGCAACAAGCAGACGTCGATCGGAACGACGGCAAACCCGTACCTGGGCACATTCACCAGTCCGCTTGTCGCGCTCACCCCTTCCTACTGCATGATCGCTGCGACCACCACGCCATGCCCCAACCCTCTCTCGGTAGCGAACGCCAACATGACCGAGTGGCTGGGACGGCTGGACAGCGAACTGCCCGGAGCCAGCGTGACGGTCTGCCTGGATGCGACACCTTTTGACGCCGCCGGATTGCCGCAATGGAGCTGCAGCAACAGCGGCACCACGGTCGTCGTCAAAGTTGGCTGGACCCGCGCTGCAACCAAGAGCGGAGCCACCGGCGCGGCAGCATTCGAACGCGCGTCGGTGCCATCGGTTGTGTTTCCCGTCATACCCGGGAGCAGCCTGTGAAGACATCATGCAAACCGACGCGGCCCGGGGCGGCAGCGTTTCGGCGTCAAGCCGGCATGACGCTCATCGAGTTGCTGGTCGCCCTCGTGATCAGCCTGATCATCGTGCTCGCTGCAGTGGCTTCGCTGACCGTTGCACGACGCGGCTTCAGCACGGTGGACGCCGCATCACAGCTCCGGGACAACGGCCGGTTCGCCAGCGACTTGATTCAGCGGATCGGTGTCCAGACCGGACAGCTTGACGCCTACTATGCCGCCTCGGAGTGCAGCGCCAGCCTGCGCGACTGCCCTCCGCTTGCCGATGCGACTGCGCTGATCACGCCCAATGTGCTCGGGGTCGACAACGCCACTCCGTCCGCATCCGACCCCGTGAATTCGTCGGCCACTCGCGCCTTGGGAACCGTCGGCTACGGCAGCGATGTGCTGGTCCTGCGCTATCAGATGAACCGGATGTATCCGGACGACCGGGACTCCAACGTCGTTGACGGCACGATGATCGATTGCCAGGGCGGCGCTGCGAGCGCCGTTCCACCGGTCAATCGAAATGACCGCCTCTACAGCGTTCTCTATGTGGGCACTGGCAGCAGCGGCGAGCCGGCTTTGCTGTGCTATCGCGAATCCGCAGGTGGGCCGCTGTCGCAGCCACTGGTGGAAGGCGTGGAGAACTTTCAGGTGCTGTATGGCGTGGACAACGTCACGCCCAACACCGCGCCGACCTCCGGCACGGACAGCGTGCCCGAACGCTACCTGCGTGCAAGCCAGATGGTCGTGCCGAGCAACACAGTCGCCACGGCGGCGAACTGGCGGCGCGTTCGCAGCATCCGGATCGGCATGGTGCTGCGTGGGCCGCCCAACTCGGCACAAGGGCAGGCATCGCAGACCTTGTACCCGTTGGGCGTCGCAGCAGATTCTTCCGGAGGCACTGCCGGTTCGGCGTTCGCATCCACATCGGATGTCGGAACGATCTTTGCGCCGCCGAACGACGGTCGATTGCGTCAGGTCGTCACGTTCACGGTGCACCTTCGCAACTTCCAGGGAAGCTGACATGGCGACGCAAATCATTCCCTCAGGCTGCCGCAGTCGTCGCAGCGGCGGCGCGTCGTTGATCATGGTGATGGTGATCCTGGTGATCGTGTCGCTGCTGGGCATCAGCGGCATACAGGTGTCGATGATGGGCGAGCGCGGCGCCCGCAACGACCGTGACTACCAGCTCGCCTGGCAATCCGCGGAAGTCGGCTTGCTGGACGCGGAGTTCGACATGCACGGCCCCGGCACCGCACCGCGGCTCACCATGTTCGACGGCCGCAATGCAACCATCTTCGTGCCTGCGTGCGGCAACTCAGGCAATGCCACCGGACTGTGCAGCGCCGTGACCACCGGCAAGCCGGCCTGGCTTACCGCGACCTTCACGGATACCAGCGCCTCGTCCAACACCGTCGCGTTCGGCACCTTCACCGGACGCGCGTTTGCTGCCGGCAGCGCCGGCGTCCAACCAGCGCAGGCACCGCGCTACATCATCGAGCCGGTGGTGGATCAGATCGGCAGCAAGACGCCCGGTGAACAGGCGCTGGCGTATCGGGTCACGTCAATGGGTTTCGGTCCACGCACCGACATACAGACGGTCGTTCAGATGTTGTTCCGGAACTAACCAAGAGCACCCCAGTGAAATTCAACGCCAACCCAATCGAACGCGTCGCCTGCGCCGGCCAGCTCTCAAAGGCTTGCGCTTCAAGGCAACCTGAAGCGTCGGCTGTCCGGCGACGACGCGATGCGGCGCAACGCGCTGCACAGCGGTTCCTCGCGCCACTGGCGATGCTGGCGGCGCTCCTGGCTGCCAGCGCAGACGCTGGACTGGTGCCGCCTCCCGCCGTGCAGCTCTCAGCCGATCCGCTGTATGCGGCATCCGCCGGTGACAAACCCGCGATCGCGCTCGCGCTGTCGGTCGAATTTCCCACCGTAGGAGCGCAATACGTGGATTCGCCGGGCGCCGACAAGGACGAATCGTACGACAACGACAACGAATATCTCGGCTACTACGACGCCGAAAGCTGCTATCGGTACAACGATGCGCCTGCAGAAACCCCGGTCGCGCCATTGGCGGCCAGTGACTACAAGCGCTTCGACCGCTCCGCGGCAGCCCTGCCGCTGGCTTCGCCCGACCCGTCGCAGCCGTTCAAGACCAGCCGCAAATGCGCGGACGGGTTTTCAGGCAACTTCCTGAACTGGGCCAGCAACTCGGCCATCGACATGCTGCGCCTGGCACTGACCGGAGGTGATCGTTACATCGACACCCCGTCGCTCACGGTACTCCAGCGAGCCGTGGTTCCGAACGGAGATCCCACCTGCATGTGGAACAGCTCCAACTTTCCGGCCAAGAAGTTGAAGAAAGACGGGGGCGGCGGCAAAAAGTTTTTTGGGCGCGGTGCCGCTCGGGATGATCGATGCGGCCAATGACAAGGACATCTGGATCGCCAATGTACTGAACCGGATCTATTTCGGGACCAAGAAGACCGGCGGTTGTGGCGACACCTCGGATTACACGCTCGGAGCGCTCGCAAGCGCTGCAGGGCACGGACCCGTCACTTCCTACAACGGCAACAGGAATGGCACCGGATTCACGGCGTGTGCCAGCGAAGGCGGCATCTGCTCGGGGTTCTCCGGCGTCAAGGAAGTCTGGTTTGGCGTGAACAAGACCTGGAACCTGGTGCAGGCGACCAGCGGTGTGGGTTGCGACAACGCGACCTTCGGCGATCCGGCACCCGGCACCGCCAAGAGCTGCTTCTACCAGGATGTTTCAAAGGACAGTGCCGACTGGGCACCTTCCACCACCAGCAGCGCGTTCAACAGCGACGGCTTTTTCTACTCGCGCGTCCAGGTCTGCAACACCAACGGCGCCGGGTTGCTGCAGGACACCCGCGACTATGGGCTTTGCAATCGCTATCCGGACGGCAACTACAAGCCGACCGGCGCCATCCAGAAATACAGCGACCAGCTGCGTCTGGCGGCATTCGGCTACCTGATGGACCAGAGCAACAGCAACGCCGGCGGCCGCTACGGCGGCGTGTTGCGGGCGCCCATGAAGTACGTCGGACCGAAGACGTTCGACGCCCGCGGGGTCGACAACACGCCGAGCAGCGGCAATCCCGGCCGCGAGTGGGACCTGAACAACGGCGTGTTCGTCGTGAATCCCAGCAACGATGTGATCTACGGCAAAAGCGGAGTCATCACCTATTTGAACCAGTTCGGCCGCACGGGGCCGTCACCGGGACGCTACAAGATCTATGACCCCGTCGGCGAACTGCATGGCGAAGCACTGCGCTATCTGCAAGGGCTGCAGCCGACTCCGACCGCAGTCAGCGGCCTTAGCAGCGACATGTACGACGGCTTTCCCGTCTCGACCACCTGGGATGATCCTTACGGCGATGGACGATCCAATACCGCCGACTATTCGTGCGTGAAAAGCAACATCGTCGTGATCGGCGACATCAACACCTGGGACAGCAACCGACTGCTGACACGCGCATCGGACGACACCCAGAACCTGCCGAACATCAGCTACTGGCTCAAGGTTGTGCAGGATTTCGAAGCCAACTCCGTTCGAAGCTATCTTGATGGCCAAGGGGCCATGCGCAGCACCGGCAATCCGAACAGCCCGCGCAACAACACGACGAGCTACGGTGTGACGGGCAACGGCCCCATCATCGGCTCCGCGTATTGGGCGCACACGCACGACATCCGTGGCGCCAACTGGACCGCCGGAACCGGACCGGCCCTGCAGCGCCGGGGGCTTCGCGTGAAGACCTTCACTTTTGACGTCAACGAGTACGGGCAGCAGTCCAGTGTGTCAGCGCGTCGATACGGAAACCAATTCTTCACTGCAGCCAAATATGGCGGCTTCGAGGCCGATGAGTCCAATCCGGGCCGCCGGCCGTTCAACACGCAAGGCAATCCTTTCCGACGCAACGACGGCACGGTCGACAAGTACGTCTGGGAGGACGACGATCTCAGCCCGGCGCGCGTCGGAGAAGCGCAGACCTACTACCTTCAAAGTGACGCCAGGGGTGTATTAAACGCGTTCGATGCGATCTTCGGCCGTATCTCGACACAGGCGCGCAGCATTGCCGGCAGCGCGTCCACCAGTTCCACCCTCACTGCGGGCGGCACCTCGATTTTCCAGGGGGGCTTTGACACAGGCGACTGGAGCGGTGACCTGGTCTCCCAGCCATTGAGCCTGAGCGGCACCACCGCAGCGCTGGGTGCAGTGCCGAACTGGAGCGCAGCGACCCGGTTGGGCCTGCTCACCGATCCGGCATCGACGCGCAGGATTTTTATGGGACGGTCCGGCGCGACTGCATTGCCAAAGGCGACGAAGTTCACCTGGGACCTCCCGGCCGGCGGCTTCGGTGGCGGAATCGACACCAGCGTGCGCACGGCACTCGACAAGCCCAGCCCCTCGGCCGCTGCCGACGGACGTGGCCAGGACCGCCTCAACTACTTGCGCGGGGACCGCAGCAAGGAGAGAAATCCGTTTCGCGCGCGCAATAAGCTGCTTGGCGACATCGTCAACTCGGGTGCCGTATACATCGGTCCGCCGACCACCACGATCGCCGACTCCACCTATTCGGGCTTCTACACCGCGAACGCGACGAGGACGCCGATGGTGTTCGTGGGCGCCAATGACGGCATGCTGCACGCGTTCAACGCCAGCACGGGCGATGAAACATTCGCGTACATCCCGAGCTGGCTGGCGCCTCGCCTTTCTGCGCTCACCGACCCCGCCTACATCAACGACCATCAAAGCTACGTGGACGGCCAGATCGCAGTCGCCGAAGCGAAGATTGGAAGTGCAGGAACCGCAGCCGACTGGGCAACCGTGCTGGTCGGTGCCACTGGAAACGGCGGCCAAGGGGTGTTCGCGCTCGACGTGACCAGCCCGAACTCGTTCGGGGTCAGCCAAGTTCTCTGGGAGTTCACCGATGCCGACGATCCGGATCTCGGCAACGTGGTGGGGCGTCCCCAGATTTTGAGGTTCCGTACCAGTGCACCCGGGGTTGCACCGGCTGTGTTCAAGTACTTCGCTGTCGTGGGCAGCGGCGTGAACAACTACGTCGCCGACGGGCGCGCGAGCACCAATGGCAACCCGGCGCTGTTCCTGCTCGACCTGGGCAAGCCAGCCAATGCGGCTTGGATCCTGGGTACCAATTACTTCAAGGTCGTGCTGCCGATGGATGGCGTCCTGGCACTCACCACACCACCTGGCTTGGTGAACTTTTCACCGGCAGGAGGCCCGGGTGGACAAGTCGCCCAGATCTACATGGGCGACCTGCATGGCAATCTCTGGAAGCTCGATTTCTCGCTGTACGGATCGGCTGACTGGAATATGGCCAAGCTGTCGACTTTCAACAAAGGAACGACCGCACTGCCGCTGCCCTATCCGCTGTTCATCGCGAGAGACGCGGCGAACAATGTCCAGCCGATCACCATGGCGCCCGCGATCGCCTACGGTCCGACGCCCGAATCGACCTACGTGCTGTTTGGCACCGGCAAATATCTCGAGCGTGGCGACCGGCTGCCAAGCATCACCAACTCGGTCTACACCGTCTTCGATAATGGAAGCGCGTCCGCCGACGGCGGCTCGCCCGTGGGTGCGGCAGCGATCCGCAGCCGGGCACGACTCAAGGCCGGCACAATCAATTCGTCGACCGGCGTGGTCACGGTGCCGGCCTTCACTTGGGGACGCGCAGTCAGCGACACCGACTCGACCCAGCGGTCTGGCTGGTATGCCGACTTTTCGGTTGCCGGCGAGCGTCAGGTATCGAACGCGAAAGTACTGCCGAGATCGACGATCGCGGTGTTCGGCAGCTTGATTCCAGGTGCCGTATCCAGTACCGGCGCATGCACCACAGACGCCGGCAGTGGCAATCAGTACACCTTGGATTTCAGCAGCGGCAACGGCACCTCGATTGCATCGGCCGCCGGGATTCTGGGCGAGCCACTGGTTGTCGAGGTGACTGCGGCAACCGTTAACACGATCAGCGACAGCACCGGTCAGCGCATGAGCACCATCACCAGCCAAGTCATCCAGCAGGGCTCGCTGGGCCTGTCGCTGGGCCGGACGGCGGAATCGAAGGTCCGCAACGGACGCCTCAGCTGGCGCCAGATCAACAACTATCTTGACCTGAAGAACGCACCATGAATCGTGGTCGATGGAATACCCGGCAGCGTGGTTTCACGCTGATCGAACTGACGATCACAGTGGCCATCGTCGGCATCCTGGCGGCGGTCGCTTATCCCTCCTACGTGTCGTCGATCCAGAAAGGCAAGCGCGCGGAGGGACGCACGGCCCTGATGGAACTGATGCAGCAGCAGGAAAGATTTATGACTCAGCGCAACACCTATGCCAATTGGTCAACAGCGGGCGCCACCACCGGGTTGGCTGCGCAGTTCAAGACGTTTTCAGGCGACTCGCAGCCCAAGGCGGCTTACCTGATCAGCGCTACGGATTGCGATGACGGGGCCGATGCAACCAAGCTTCGTGAGTGTGTGAAGCTGGTTGCCGTACCGCAGGCCACAGACGCACAGGCGGGCAGTTTGTGGACGAAGAGCACCGGTGAAAAGGGCTGTACCGGCACCAAGCCAACGGTATGCTGGAAATGAAGACACGTTCATATCCCCATCGTGTGCGGCGCCGTGGTGCAAGAGGCTTCACGCTGATCGAACTGATGGTGACGATCGCGATCGCAGCCATACTCATGATGGTCGCAGTGCCAAGCGTGACCGCGTTCCAGCGCAATGCGGAGCTGACTTCCACGACGAATTCGCTGCTTGCCGCCATCAATGCGGCACGTGGCGAAGCGCTCAAGCGTGGCATGAACGCGATGGTGGTTCCGGCGGTCGGGACCAACTGGAACAGCGGGATCATCGCATTCGTCGATACCGACCGCAGCCAGTCCTACTCCGGTTCTGACATCACCATCTTGACGACCTCTGCATTGCCGAGTTACTTCACGGTCGATGCCGCTGGATCGAATACCCAGACGGTCCTGTCAAGCGCACCCTACATCATGTTCAACCCATCAGGATACGCAGTCACCAAGGGAGGCACAGTGGGTGTGGCGGGCGCCAGTTCATTGCAGATCTATCGCAACGACCTGACCAGCACCCTGCAATGGGAACAGACGCGGCGGCTGATGGTCGCGGCGACCGGGCGTGTGCGAACATGCAAACCGGTCAGCGCCACGGATACCAAATGTCAGATGAGCACCCCGAGCTGATTCATTGCAGACTCAGTACAGCCAAATCCGTCCCAACCTTTCTCCGGGAAGCGCTTTCCCAGGCAAAGCGATCGATTGCACTGTCTGATCCCAATCCCCGGGTTGGTTGTGTGATTACAGGGCAGCATGGCCGTGTGATCGGGTGTGGGCATACGCAACAGGTCGGCGGACCACATGCCGAGATCAAGGCGCTGGAGGATGCTCGTGCTGCCGATCACACGCTTGCTGGCGCTACTGCCTACGTCACCCTCGAGCCCTGCTCCCACCGCGGCCGCACCGGCCCCTGCTGCGATGCATTGATTGAAGCGGGCATCGCGAAAGTGGTCGCATCGGTTGCCGATCCGAACCCGCTCGTGTCTGGCCAGGGGTTCGCCCGCCTCCGGGCGGCCGGCATCGACGTCCATATTGGCCCCGGCGCGGACGAATCGCGCGAACTCAACATCGGCTTCTTCAGTCGCATGCAGCGCGGCAGGCCGTGGGTGCGCATGAAGGTAGCCGCTTCACTGGACGGCGTCACCGCGCTTGAAAGCGGCGCGAGCCAATGGATCACCGGCGAGGCGGCGCGTGCCGATGGCCATGCGTGGCGGCAACGCGCGGGCGCGATCCTGACCGGAATCGGAACCGTGCTCGAAGACGATCCACTGCTCAACGTGCGGCTTGGCGGCACTGCGCCCGTGCCAAAGCAGCCGCCGCTCGTGATTGTGGACAGCCGGTTGCAGACGCCGCTCGATGCAAGGCTGTGGTCGGTGCCCAACCGCCGGGTGCTGATCTACACCGCGCTGGATGCACGACATGCGAACCATGCACCACTCCAAGCGCTTGGGGCGAGTATCCATCAGGCTCCCGATCCCATGGGAAAGGTCGACCTGGCTGCGATGCTGGCCGATCTTGCCAAGCGGCACGAAGTCAACGAGCTGCACGTCGAAGCAGGGCACAAGCTGAATGGCTCGCTGTTGCGCGCCGATCTGGTTGACGAACTGCTGATCTATCTCGCACCCACGCTGATCGGCCAGGGGCGTGGCATGACGAATCTGGGGCCGCTCGATTCGTTGGCGAGTGTGCTGCGACTCGACTATCAATCAGCGCTGATGGTCGGCTCGGACTTGCGCATCGTGGCACGCGTTGGGGGGCACGATCGTTTCTGAAGCGATGCTTGGAAACCGTGCACATCTGGTCGGACTTGCAAGCCTGCTTGAGTTGCCGGCAGGTCTGTTTGCCGAGCAGGTCATTCATGATGCGTCACCGGGACGGCGCGTGCTGTCGGTCGGGCGGCGCCACTCGATCAAGCCCACTGGCAAGGAGGCCCGCGTCGCCCGCGATGGCCACTTGGTGCAGGTCAATACCGACTGTTATTTCGGCGACGTCGCGGTCTGGCAGCGGGACGGCATTCAGCTGCGAACCAATGGCGGGGGGGGTTCCGGCCGATTGCGGCCAGCGCTGCGGCCGAACGCAAGGCGATCTGGGTGCTGCAAAGCGGCTGCATTGAGATCCAGGGTTTTGATTTCTGCGGCTGCGCGGTCTCTTCGGGACCGGGCGCACCGGTCGATCTGCGCGCGGCGAACAACCTGCTGGTTGACCGCGGCCGGCTGTTCGCCAATGCAGAGCTGAATTACGGTGGCCATGAAAGGGTGCCGTCCGACGTGTCCTGGGCGGCGACGGATGAGCACTTCCGGCCCGCGGCCCGGCGTGCCGTTGTTCGGTTCTCGTGGGCCGTTGCGCGACCCGGGGCCACTTGGATTGCCGCAACGTGAACATATGCATGCGCGCCATTCGCAGGTCCTTGCGGCTCCTGCGCATAATCCCGGGGCGCTGCAGTAGCAGCAGCCATGCACGGGGCGCAGGTGGCGCATCCCCATGACCGATGCGGCGGGTGGCCGTCGCAGCGACCGATCCGACTGCAACCAAGCTGCTTCCGGCCCTGGTTGTCTTTTCTCTCCTTTGTTTGCGCTTCACCATGACCGTGTCCGCCCACTTCCTCGCCCACGGCTCGCCGCGCTTTGGCCGTCTGCCAGCGCAGCAGGATGCGCGGTTGCCTGAAGCCGCAGACCCGGCCGCCGCTTGGCGTGCAGTCGGCCCGGACGACGTCGCAAGCGTCAGCGGCAACTTCGCGGTCGGCACCCAGGAAGCGGACGGACGAAGCTGGATCGCGGTGGATAAATTCGGGATCGAGTCGATCTGCTGGCGCGTCGTCGACGGCAAGCTGCGTTTCGCCGAACGTGCCGATGACCTCGTCGATGGCGATGCCGAGATCGACCCCCAGGCGATCTACGACTATCTGTATTTCCATACGATTCCATCTCCGCGCACGATTTTCAAAGGCGTCTATCGGTTGCCGCCCGGTCATGTGGCGGTGTTCGAGCACGGCAGGATGTCGGTCAAGCCGTACTGGCAACCGAATTTCGAAGCGCCTCGAGGTGCCTCATTCGACGCGCTCGCCACAGAATTTCGCCAGTTGCTGCGCGACTCGGTCAAGGCGCAACTCGACGGCAGCAAACCCGGCTGTTTCTTGTCTGGGGGCACCGACAGCTCGACGGTGGCTGGTCTGCTTGGCGAGGTCAGCGGGCAGCAAGCGGCAACGTTCTCCATTGGCTTCGACGCGCAGGGCTATGACGAAATGGCTTTCGCGCGCATTGCGGCGCAGCATTTCAAGACCGAGCATCACGAGTACTACGTGACACCCGAAGACTTGGTGCAGGGCATCGCCAAGGTTGCCAGTCACTTCGACCAGCCGTTCGGCAACTCATCCGCCCTGCCCGCTTTCTACTGCGCGAAAATGGCGCGCGAACATGGCGTGACCCGGCTGCTGGCGGGCGATGGCGGCGACGAATTGTTTGGCGGCAATACGCGCTATGCGAAAGAACGCATCTTCGGCTGGTGGAGCTTGCTGCCGAGCGCCTTGCGCACTGGCGCGCTCGAGCCGCTGCTCGAAGGCCAGCGCCGCAGCGGCGTCCCTCTGTTGCGCAAGGCGGCGAGTTATGCCGAACAGGCCAGCGTGCCGATGCCGGATCGCCAGCAGATGTACAACCTGCTGCTGCGGCTCGGCGCCAACAAGGTGCTGACGCCCGCACTGCTCGAACAAGTCGACCCGTTCTCTCCGCTTGCGCAGCAACGTTCTGTCTGGAGCGGCGGCTCGTCGGCGAATGCGGGTGCATTGAACCAGCAACTTGCCTACGACTGGCGCTATACGCTGGCCGAGAGCGATTTGCCCAAAGTGCGCGGCGCCACGCAGCTGGCAGGCATCGGTGTCGGCTATCCAATGCTCGACGACCGCCTGCTCGCGTTCTCGTGCAAGTTGCCGGTCGACTACAAATTGAAAGGCTTGAAGCTGCGCTGGTTCTTCAAGGAGGCCCTGCGCGGCTTGCTGCCCGAGGACATCATCAACAAGAAAAAACAAGGTTTCGGCCTGCCGTTCGGCGTCTGGGCGAACGGCCACGACGGCTTGAAGGCGCTCGCACGCGACTCGCTGCAGGGCATTGCGGAGCGCGGCGTGGTGCGCCGCGATTTTGTCAATGAACTGCTGCAGCAACGACTGCCGGAGCACCCAGGGTATTACGGCGAGATGGTTTGGATTCTCATGATGCTCGAGCAGTGGCTGCGCGCCAAGGCACCAAATTTCCGGATCGACGCCTCGATTTAAGCCGCTGGCCTGTTTGCGTCCGGACTACTTGGGCAGGTCGCGCGACTCGACGTCGACCACGTCGGTGGTTGGCGCCCGCGCGCCCTTCGGTCGCACGGCAGCGGGCGCACCGCTGCGGTTGAACACCGCACCGAAGCGGCTGCCGTCGCGCATCGCACGCCAGCGACTCCAGAGCTCGAACGCCTCAGGCTTACGGCCGGTCAGCAGTGCCGCAAGCACGCCGAATGCGATCACCAGCACCACGGCGACGAACACGCTCGCTGCGAACACGCCGCCCACCACCAGCAAGCCCAGGCCGATGGCGGCAGCGCCCAGCGTGCGCAAGAACACAGGTATTTGATTCATCTTCAGCCACCCCCCGGCGGAGCGGCGCTCCCAAGTTCCGTAAATCGTTTTCATCATGCTACAGGTGTGGGCAAGAACAGCGTTTTCAATCAGCCCGCATGCACCGAAACATCACAGGCTGCGAACCGGGCACGCTATGATTTTTCTAGCATCATAGCAAGCCCGGCCGGGCGCATTTTGCCGCTACACTGATTCGGCAACCGAATCGTGCGAATCGGCTTCGGTGCATCGATCCAACCTGTTTTTCGAAGGCGAAGATTCATGTCCACCCACATCTACAAAATGCTCGAGCTGACCGGCTCGTCGCCCAATTCGATCGAAGACGCCGTCAAGGGCGCGATCGAGAAAGCCAGCCAGAGCGTGCGCAACATTCACTGGTTCGAGGTGGTGGAGACCCGCGGCCACGTGGCCGAAGGCAAGGTTGCGCATTGGCAGGTCACGATCAAATGCGGCTTCACGCTCGAGTAGGCAGCCTGCCGTGATCATCGAGTTTGCCGACATCCGCATTCGCGCAGGCGAGCAAGCCGCGTTCGATGAAGCGATTGCGCGTGGCCTGCGCGACGTGATCGCCAAGGCGAAAGGTTTCCAGCGCGCTCAAGTGAGCCGTGGCATTGAGTCGCCCGAGCGTTACGCGCTGCACATCCACTGGGACACGCTGGAAAACCACACGAAGGATTTTCGCGAATCGCCTGCGTTCACCGATTGGCGGGCGATCGTCGGGCCGTTTTTCGCGAGCCCGCCGGTGGTCGAACACTTCGAAGTGGTCGTGGCGTCCGAGGCCAACTGAATGCGTCGGGCTCGGACGCGGGGGGCTCAACGCACCGTGGTGCCAATCGGCTGGGTGCCCGGCGCGGGTGCCTGGCTCGGATACGCACCCGGGTAGGCGCCGGGATAAGTGGCCGGCGGCGCTTGCACCGGGTTGTTTTGCGGGTAGGCACCCGAGGGGGCCTGCACCGGCCGGCTGCTCGGATATGTCGCGGGGGCCTGCACCGGCTGCTGGGCCGACGGGTAGGCACCCGGCGCCTGGGCGACCGCACGTTCGGCCAGGAACATCTCGACGCGGCGATTTTCTGCGCGACCCTGCGCCGTGCCGTTGTCGGCGATCGGCTGCCGGTCGCCCGCACCGCTGATCGCCACCTGTTGCGGATTCACGCCGCGGGCGGCCAGATAGTCGCGCACGCTTTGCGCGCGCTGCACCGACAGCGGATCGTTGATCGCATCGGTGCCGGTGTTGTCGGTGTGGCCGATCACGCGGATTTCGGTGTTCGGCTGGCTCGACACGCCCGAGGCGAACTGATCGAGCACCGCCCGCATGTTCGGCCGGATCACCGCGCTGCCGGTGTCGAACGACACATCGCTCGGGATGTTCACTTTGAGCTGGTTGTCCGGTGTCTGCGTGACGGCGACGCCCGTGCCCACGGTGGCCTGCTCCATCGCCGCCTTCTTCTGCTGCATGTACTGCGACCACGCATAGCCGCCCAAGGCGCCGATACCGGCACCAATGGCCGCGCCGGTCGCATTGCGACCGATCGCGGCGCCGCCCAAGGCGCCGACGCCGGCGCCGATCGCCGAATTGCGGCCGGTTTCGTTCATGCCGGCACAGCCCGAGAGCGTGGCGGCGGCCAGGCAGGCAGCGCCAATCAAGGAACGGGCCGAGGTATGGGGTGAAGTCGATTGCATGGTTGTCTTCCTTTAGATGGATGGGAGCCCGAACGCTTGTGCGGACGAGAAGTCACGGCTGTGCATGGCCGCCAAGCGAGGGGATCTGCGTTGGACCAGCAGCTTGCACTCTAGCAACCGGTGGACCGCCCCTGCGCAACGATTGGGTAAACGCTGGCATCAAGTGCCCCTACCCCGGTACCTAACCGACGCAAGCCTCACGCGCGCGGCCCCATCGGACGACAAGGCCCGCTGGTGGCCAACAGCCGCCGGCTTGGCCGTGGCACACTGCATCTTCCTGCCGCTTCCTTCGCCATCCGCGTCGAATCCGCAATGCACAAGCGAACGGCCACGCACCCGGCGCCGATGCCTTCGGCTCTCCGTCTCTTTCAACCCCAAGGCCTGCTTTTCATGTCCAGCGAAACCTACGTCTTCGAGCCCCTGCCCGTCGTGTCCTTGCCGGTGGTCGGCAGCGGCGCCCGCTTTCCCGTGCACCGCGTCTACTGCGTCGGCCGCAACTATGTCGAGCACGCCAAAGAGATGGGCTTCACCGGGCGTGAGCCCCCGTTCTTCTTCCTGAAGCCGGCCACCACCGTGGTGGTGGTGGAGGCCGGCCAGACCGGCCGGCTGCCCTACCCGTCGCTGACGAAAAGCCTGCACCACGAAATCGAGCTGGTGGTCGCGATCGGCAAAGGCGGCAAGAACATCTCGGCAGCCGATGCCCATCAACACATCTTCGGCTACGGCGTCGGCCTCGACATGACGCGGCGCGATCTGCAGGGCGAGATGAAAAAGCAGGGCCGCCCGTGGGAGATCGGCAAGGCGTTCGAGCACTCGGCGCCGATGGGACCGATCACGCCCGCAGCGCAGGCCGGTGACGTCGCCAACGCCGAGATCTACCTCAAGGTCAACGGTCAAGACCGGCAGCGCAGCAACGTGTCCAAACTGATCTGGAACATCGGCGAATCGATCGAGCATTTGTCGCAGGGCTGGGAGCTGCAGCCGGGCGACCTGATCTTCTCTGGCACACCCGAAGGCGTTGCGGCGGTGGAGGTGGGCGACTCGTTGGAAGGCGGTGTGGCCGGCCTGGAAACCTTGCGGCTGTCCGTAATCGCGAGTTGACACCGTCGCCAGACGAATCGTTGTTGCCACGATCCATGCCGGCCGCTGCCTCGCCCCCGCTCCCGCCCCGACCGCTTTCGCGCTCGCCCATTCGCCACTGCCGCAATTGTGGCGTGGCGGTGGTCTATCGTGTGCCCGACGACGGCGACACGCGGGAGCGCGCGGTGTGCCCCGCATGCCAGACGATCCACTACGAGAATCCGCTGAACGTGGTGGGCACGGTGCCGCATTTGGACGACCGGGTGCTTTTGTGCCGCCGTGCGATCGAGCCTCGCCTGGGCAAATGGACGTTGCCGGCCGGCTTCATGGAACTCGGCGAGACGCTGGCTCAGGGCGCCCAGCGTGAGACCGACGAAGAAGCCGGCGCCGAGATCGAAATGGGCGCGCTGTTCACGATCATGAACGTGACGCGTGTTGGCCAGGTGCACGTGTACTTCCTCGCGCAATTGTTGTCCGACCGGTTCGACCCCGGCCACGAGACGAGCGAGACGCGGCTCTACCGCGAAGAAGAAATCCCCTGGGACGAGATCGCGTTTCGCACCGTGGCCGAGACGCTGCGCTGCTATTTTGCCGACCGTCGGGCGGGCCGGTTCGGTTTGCATCAGCGGGACATCGGCTAGTCGGCCCGCGCACCGCTCGGGCCGCTGCGCAATTTCAGTCGGTGGGGGCCCAGAGCCAGTGCAGGCTGAAACGCTGTTGCGCGTCGGTCCAGACCGGGCCGGGCACGAAGCCGGCTCGGGTGGCCAGCGCGCGAAGACCGTCGACCGTGAACTTCTGCGAGTTTTCCGTGTGCAGCGTCTGGCCTTGCGCAAATGCGAATGTCTGGCCGGCCACCTGCACATCCTGCGCCACCAGGCTCATCAGATGCATCTCGATGCGCTGCAGCGGCGCGTTGTAGAACGCACTGTGCGCGAAGCGGTCGAGCGAGAAGTCCGCGCCCAGCTCGCGGTTCGCACGAGCCAACAGGTTCAGGTTGAATGCCGCGGTCACGCCTTGTGCGTCGTTGTAAGCCGCGTGCAGCAGCGCGGGCGCTTTCACGAGGTCGGCGCCGAGCAGCAGCGCGCCGCCGTGCAGCAGCGCTGCGGCCGAGCGCAAAAAAGTCATGGCCTCGTCGTGCGTGAAGTTGCCGATCGTCGAGCCCGGAAAAAACCCGATGCGCCGCCCTGTGCCGGGCAGCGGTGCAGGCAGATCGAACGGCTGCGTGTAGTCGGCGGCCACCGGTCGCACCGCCAGTTCGGGGTAATCGCGCCGGAGCGCATCGGCGGCTGCGGCCAGATGCTCGGCCGAGATATCGATCGGCACAAAGCGCTGTGGCCGGTCGAGCGCGTCCAGCAGCAGCCGGATCTTGTGCAGCGAGCCGGCGCCGAACTCGACGATTTCGACGTGCGCACCGCTCAAGCCTGCGATGTCACGCGCATGGCGCTCGATCAGCGCGACTTCGGTACGCGTCGGGTAGTACTCGGGCAGCTCGCAGATGCGGTCGAACAATGCCGAGCCAGCGGCGTCGTAGAAGTACTTCGGAGAAATGCGGCGGGGCTGCTGCGCCAGTGCGGCCAGCAGGTCGCTCCGAAACGCAGTCGATGCCGCAGGCGCAGCGAACGCCGCTGCACGTTCCAGAGCCAGGCCGGCACCCCCGGTCGAAGTCTGCATCAGAGGTCGCGCGCCAGCCGCAGGCCGGAGAACTGCCAGCGCGCCGCCGGCGGAAAGAAGTTGCGGTAGCTGCGCCGCGCATGCCCGGCCGGTGTGGCCACGCTGCCGCCGCGCAGCACGATCTGGCCGACCATGAATTTGCCGTTGTATTCGCTGACCGCGCCCGTCATCGGCTTGAAGCCCGGGTAAGGATCGTAGGAAGATCGTGTCCACTGCCAGACATGGCCAGTCAACTGTGTGATGCCGGGCGCGTCGTAGGCCGCCTCCCACTCGAATTCGGTCGGCAGCCGCGCGGCCGCCCATTCGGCGAACGCAGCCGCTTCGTAAAAACTGAGCTGGCTGACCGCCTGGCTGCGATCCAGCGCACGCACGCCGTGCAGCCCGAACACCTGCCAATGTTCGGCCGGTGCCCGCGGGTCGCCGGGCGCGAGCCAGTAGGCGGGCGCCTGCCAACCTTGTGCCTGCACCGCAGCCCATCCATCGGACAGCCACAGTTCGGGCCTGCGGTAGCCGCCGTCTTCGATGAAGTCCGCGAACTCGCCGCAGGTCACGAGCCGATCGGCGATCGCGTAGGCGCCCAGCAGCACGCGGTGACGTGGTGTCTCGTTGTCGAACGCAAAACCGCAGGCATCGTGCCCGATCTCGACTTCGCCCGCCGGTCGCGCCAAAAAGCGGGGCCCGCTGCCGGCCGCATCGGCCAGGCGCAAGGTCGGCAAGGACAACCCCTCCGGCGCGCGCAGCGCGGGCAACAATGGGTTGCACGACAACAGGTGCAACGCATCGGTCAGCAGCAACTCCTGATGCTGTTGTTCGTGATGCAGGCCAAGCGACACGAGCTGCGCCGCGGCCTTCCATTCGGGCGCGTCTTCGGCACCGGTGCTCAAGTACCGCAGCATCGCCTGGTCGACGTGCTCACGGTACGCATACACCTCGTCGAGCGAGGGCCGCGTCAACAGCCCACGGCCAGGCCGCGGATGCCGGGTGCCGAGTGCCTCGTAGTACGAATTGAACAGGTGGCCGAAGCGCGGATCGAACGAGCGGTAGCCGCCCACGTGCGGCGCCAGCACGACCGTCTCGAAAAACCAGCTGCTGTGCGCCAAGTGCCATTTTCCCGGGCTCGCGTCCGGCATCGATTGCACACACAGGTCTTCGGCCGACAACGGCGCGGCAAGCGCCAACGTGTGCGCACGCACCGCCGCATAGCGTTGGGCCAACGCCGACGGTGCCGGGCCCGCAGGCGACGAAAGCGGCCATTCGACCGCAGCGGCAGGCGCCTGGAGAGTAGACGTATTCGGTGGCACGGTCAGCACACTCCGATCAAAAAACACACAAGGAGCCGGTCTGGACCGGGAGCCGCCCCCGTCCCCATGCGTCGGCCGGCAGCGCGCCGCTCGTACCCGCCGCCCGCTGGGCAATGCCCAACGACCGCCGAATTACAGCATGGGCCTGGACCGGACACCTACGCACGGGCACCCGGCACGTCGCATACCCGCTGAGACGACGACACGACGACAATGCGTTCATTGCAATCCATTCGAAGCCGCCCCTCCGAGCCGCGCCCATGACATCCGACGCCACCCGCCGCCACCCGGAAACCCGCGTGCTGCACGCCGACGCATCGTTTGCCAAAGGCGATTCCAGCGTGACGGCCCCCATCCACTACAGCGCGACCTTCCGCGGTGCGGATGCCGCCGACTTCGCCGAAATGGCCTCCCAGCCGCGCCACCCGGCCTTCTACACGCGTTACGGCAACCCCACGCACGAGCGGGTCTGCGCGGTGCTGGCCGATCTCGAGGACACCGAGACCGCGCTGCTGACCGCTTCCGGCATGGGCGCGATCAGCACCACGGTGCTCGCGCTGGTGTCGGCCGGCGACCATGTGATCGCGCAGAGCCGGCACTACATGAGCACCACCAAGCTGTTCGAGGAAGTGCTGCCGCGCTTCGGCGTGTCGGTCAGCGTGGTCGAACAGGCGGACCCGGCGGCGTTCGAAGCCGCACTGCGGCCCAACACGCGGCTCGTCATGCTCGAGTCGCCGGCCAACCCGACGCTGGTGCTGACCGATCTCGCGGCCATTGCCGCGATCGCGCGCCGCTGCGGCGTGCTGACCGTGGCCGACAACACGTTCGCGTCCCCGCTCAACCAGCGGCCGCATGCGCTCGGCGTCGACGTGGTGGTGCACAGCGCGACCAAATACCTGGGCGGCCACCACGACATCACGGCCGGTGCGGTCTGCTGCAGCCACGCGCTGGCCGAGCAAATCTGGCGCATGCACACCACGCTCGGCGCGGTGCTGTCGCCGATGGACGCGTGGCTGCTGCTGCGCGGCCTGCGCACGCTGCCGGTGCGCATCGAGCGCATCAACGCAAACGCGCTCGAACTGGCCGCTTGGCTGGAGGCGCAGCCGCAAGTCGAGCGCGTGCACTACCCGGGCCTGCCGAGCCATCCGCAGCACGCGTTGGCCAAGCGCCAGATGCAGGGCTTCGGCGCCGTGATCGCGTTCGCGCTGCACGGTGATTTCGCACGCACCAGCCGATTCGTCGGCGCGCTCGAACTCGCGACGCAGGCGGTCAGCCTGGGCGGCGTCGATTCGCTCGTGGTGCACACGGCCGCGATGTGGGCGGGCACGATGAACGATGTGCAGATGCAGGCGGCCGGCATCGCACCGAATTTCGTGCGGCTGTCGGTGGGACTGGAGCACATCGAGGATTTGAAAGCAGACCTGCGCCAAGCGCTGGCCGCTGCGGACTGATTTGCGCAAGCCGGTGCGTGCCTGGGACTCTGCAGGCGACTTCCAATCCGCGAAGGACCCGCGACGGGGTTACGAACTGCGCCGATCCAGCCCGGCCGAACCTCGCTGCCCGTTGCGGTGCGCTGCCTGGACCGGGGATGCTGGGAGAGAAGTCAACCGGCCCGGTTGACCTCTGCAGTCGCCTTGCCGCCTTGCAGAAGCAAGCGCCCTACCCTCACTGCGCGATCAGATCGCACAGGTCCGAAACCCGACGAAGCCCTCGTCCTGTTGCGGCAACGCCCACCGGCGGAACTTCGCATCGTGCTGGCGGCGTCGCGTCGCCAGCGATGCCCCCCGCAGCACCTTGGCGTTGCCGAACGACGGCTCCACGGCGGCGGCGAACGGATCGGCCACATAGCCGGGCCAGGGCCGCAGCGTGGTCGCGGTCCACTCCATTACCTCACCCCACCGAAACCCCCGGCGCGCCGCGACGTGGGCCGCGACTTCCCATTCGATCTCGCTCGGCAGCCGACGGCCGGCCCAGCGCGCCCAGGCATCGGCTTCGAACCAGCTCGCATGCATCACGGGCTGATTGCCCGCCGCGCGCACGCCGCGGCCGAAGAAGTTCTGCAGCACCGCGCCGCTGCCGCCGAAGCGCGCGGCGCCGATCTGCTCGACATGGCGCGGGCCGCGGCGGCCGTGCTGCGCGGCTTCTGCCTGCAACCATTGCCAGCCGGCCGCGCTCCAGCAGCCTGCGTCGTCGTAGCCGCCGTCGTCGACGAACTCGATGAACTGCGCCCAGCAGACCGGCTGCGCGTCGATCTCGAACTCGGGCACATCCACCGAATGCACCGGCTGCTCGATGGCCGGTACGCAGCCGGCTGGCGCGCTGCCCAGCGACCAGCGCGTGGCCGGGCAGCCCAGCGGCTCGCGCAGGTGCATGCCGTGCGGCGCCTCGATCGGCAGCGCGAGTCCGAGCGATTGCGCCGCAACCAGCATGGCTTCGCCGCAATGGTCTTCATGGGCGAGTGCGGCACGAAAGAAATACAGCGCGTCGTCCTGCTCGGGGGTTTTTTCAAGCAACGCGAGCGTGCCTTCCAGCGTCTCGAGCAGATAGGCGCGGGTGGCCGCTGCGTCGGGCAATGCAGCTGGCGGCGGCGGGCCGAGACGTACCCTGCTGCGCCAGGTCCCAGAACCGATCCGCGTCGGGCTCGATCGATGCGATGCGCGTCGGCTCGGCCGGGCAATGGCGCCCGAGCGCGCGCTGCATGTTGCGCCCGATCCAGTATTCGCCGAACCAGCCGATGTGACCCGCGATCCACAGCGGCGACGTGGGACCGCTGGCCGGATCGATGCCACCGCGCGCGCCCGGCAGCGCCGCCTGCGCCCGCTCGATCAAGCCGAGCGCCTGCAGCGTGAGGTTGCGCGAATCGATCAGCGCGAGCGACAGCAGATCGCGGCCGGCCTGGCGCACCGCCGCGGGCGAGTCGACGGACGCGGCGCCACTGCCGTCGAAGCCGTCGTGCGGCGCCGAAAAATTCGAGGAGTCGGCAGGTACCATGCCGCCAGCTTAATCGGGCCGCGGGATCCCTTTGGGCCAGCGCCGCCGGGAATCCTGCCCATCACGCGGGAAACCACCGACCACTCACCGGCCGGCGAGCGACGACAATGCAGCGCCCCGTCACCGGCCCCTCCTCCCCATCGTCCACCGACTGAATCCATGCATGCCTTGTTGAAACTGTCCGGCGCCATCGACTGGCTGAACGAACACATCGGCCGCTGGTCGATCTGGTTGATCCTGGCGTCTGCCTTGATCAGTGCGGTGAACGCGATCGTGCGAAAAATCTTCAACGCGAGCTCGAACGCCTACCTCGAGGTGCAGTGGTATCTGTTCGCCGCGTCGTTCTTGATCGCCGCCGCCTACACGCTGCTGCACAACGAGCATGTGCGGATCGACGTGCTCGCGAGCCGCTTTTCGCGTCGCACCCAGGTCAAGATGGAAGCGTTCGGTTTCGCGTTCATGCTGCTGCCGGTCTGCATCGCGGTGCTGCATTACAGCTGGTCGTTCGTCGTCAACGGCTACGTCACCGGCGAGATGTCGGGCAATTCGGGCGGGCTGATCCGCTGGCCGGTCTACACGATGATTCCGCTCGGGTTTTCGCTGCTGCTGCTGCAGGGCGTCTCGGAACTGATCAAGCGCATCGCGTTCCTGCAGGGCCGCATCCCCGACCCCGGCGTCAAACGCGACACCAAGACGGCCGAACAGGAACTGGCCGAGTCGATCCGCCGGCTGGCCGAAGGCAAGGCCACGGCCGCCGGCACCCGCTGACCGAAGGAGCGACACACCATGGAGTTCCTCACCGCCAACTTCGCCCCGATCATGTTCGCGGGCTTGATTCTGTTTTTGCTCTACGGCTTCCCGGTCGCATTCAGCCTGGGCGCCTGCGGGCTGTTTTTCGCGTTCGTCGGCGTCGAGATCGGGGTGCTGCCGCAAGCCATGATGCAGGCGCTGCCGCTGCGGCTCTTTGGCATCATGCAAAACGACACGCTGCTGGCGATTCCGTTTTTCACGCTGATGGGGCTGATCCTCGAGCGCAGCGGCATGGCCGAGGATCTGCTGGAGACGATCGGCCAGTTGTTCGGCCCCATGCGCGGCGGCCTTGCGCTTGCGGTCGTGTTCGTCGGCGCGCTGCTGGCGGCGACCACCGGCGTGGTGGCGGCTTCGGTGATATCGATGGGGTTGATTTCACTGCCGATCATGCTGCGCTACGGCTACAGCCGGCCGCTGGCGACCGGCGTGATCGCAGCATCCGGCACGCTTGCGCAGATCATCCCGCCCTCGCTGGTGCTGATCATTCTGGCCGACCAGCTGGGCCGCAGCGTCGGCGACATGTACAAGGGTGCGTTCATCCCAGGCTTTTTGCTGATGGCGATGTATGCCGGCTATGTGGTGCTGATGGCGCTGCTCAAGCCCGCCTCAGCGCCCGCGATGCCGCCCGAAGCGCGCACGCTGCGCGAGCCGGGCGGCGCCAGCGGCATGTTGTCGCTTGGCGTGCTGACGCTGATCTGCGGCGGTGCCGCGGTGCTGTATGCGCAGAATTTCGAGCGCGTGCAGGGGTTCCTCACCGGCACCACGGTCGCGACCGTGGCGACCGACGAGGTGATCGTGGTGTCGCTCACGGCGGCCGTCGCGCTGGCGCTGGGGGCGGCCGTGATCAACAGGGTCACCGGGCTCGGATTGCTGTCGCGCATGGCAGAACGCGTGACGTTCGTGATGATTCCGCCGCTGCTGCTGATGTTCCTGGTGCTCGGCACGATTTTTCTGGGCGTCGCGACGCCGACCGAAGGCGGTGCGATGGGCGCACTGGGCGCGCTGCTGCTGGGTGGCGCGCGCGGGCGCATCAACCTGTCGCTGCTCAAGCAGGCGCTGACCACGACCACCAGGCTGTCGTGCTTCGTGCTGTTCATCCTGATCGGCTCGACCATCTTCAGTCTGGTGTTCCAGGGCGTCGACGGGCCGCGTTGGGTCGAGCATCTGCTGACCGGCCTGCCCGGCGGCCAACTCGGCTTTCTGATCCTCGTGAACGTGATGATCTTCTTCCTCGCGTTCTTTCTCGACTTCTTCGAGCTGTCGTTCATCGTGGTGCCGCTGCTGGCGCCGGTCGCACAAAAGCTCGGCATCGACCTGATCTGGTTCGGCATCCTGCTCGGCGTGAACATGCAGACCTCGTTCATGCACCCGCCGTTCGGCTTCGCGCTGTTCTACCTGCGCAGCGTGGCGGCCACCGAGGAATACACCGACCGCGTGACCGGAAAACGCATCGCGCCGGTCAAGACCACCGACATCTACAAGGGCGCAATCCCGTTCGTCGTGATCCAGATCATCATGGTCGGACTCATCATCGCGTTTCCGACGCTGGTCTCCAGCGGCCTTGGCAAGAAAGAGGTCTATGACATGGACAAAGTGCGGCGCGACATGGAGGCGAGCATGCGCGCGGCCGAACCGCCCGCAATGCCCGAGCCGCCGACGCTGGGCGGCTCGGACCCGCAGGCGCCCAGCATGCCGAGCAGCGACGACGACCCAATGAAGGCGCTGATGAACTCGATGAAGCGCGAAGCGGGCAAATGATGCGCAAGGCGGCCACGGCGGGTGCGAGGGGACCCGCGGTGGCTGCAGTCGCCTGGCAATGATCGCCCGCGTCTTTCGCGCAACCCAGCAAAAAGCCCCGCATCGGCGGGGCTTTTTTATGCTTGCGAGAACGCGCTATATCAAAGCTTCGCGCCCGACATGAAGCCGTCGAAGCGGCCTTCGGCAAAGCGGAACCAGAGCACCTGATCGCGCTGGAAGTTGCGCATGTCGGCGTAGATCTTTTTCCACTCGGGGCTCTTCGCGTTGTTCTCTTCGAACACTTCCTGCGTCGCCTTGAAGCCGGCTTCCATCAGCTGCTGCGAGAACGGCAGCACCTTGGTGCCCGACGCCACCAGCGTCTTCAGCGCGTTCGGGTTGAACGCGTCGTACTTGGCCAGGATGTCGGTGTGAGCCATCGCCATCGCGGCTTGCAGGATCGCCTTGTTCTCGGCCGACAACTCGTTGAACGCTTTCTGGTTGACCATCAGCGACAGCTCGGGGCCGCCTTCCCACCAGCCGGGGTAGTAGTAGAAAGGCGCGACCTTGTTGAAGCCGAGCTTCAGGTCGTCGTACGGTCCGATCCACTCGGCTGCATCCAACGTGCCTTTTTCGAGCGACTGGTAGACGTCACCGGCCGGAATGCTCTGCGGCACCACGCCGGTCTTGGCCATGATGTCGCCGATCAGGCCGCCACCGAAGCGCATCTTGAGGCCCTTGAGGTCCTCCGGCGTCTTAATTTCCTTGCGGAACCAGCCGCCCATCTGGGTACCGGTATTGCCGCCACCGAAGCTGATCACGCCATAGTTGGCGAAGAATTCGTTGATGAGCTTGCGGCCGTTGCCATGCATCATCCAGGCATTCGTCTGACGCGCGTTCAAGCCGAACGGCACTGCGCAGGCCAGCGCGAACGCTGGGTTCTTGCCGTAGAAGTAATACGACGCGGTATGCGCCATCTGCACCGAATTGCTGGTGCCCGAGACGCCGTCAAACACACCGAACCCCGGCATCAGCTCACCAGCCGCATGCACCGAAATCTCGAATTTGCCGCCCGACATGTCCTTGACCGCCTTGGCCATCAACTCGCTGCCGCCGAACAGCGTGTCGAGCGACTTCGGAAAGCTCGACGCGAGGCGCCAGCGCACGGCAGCCTGCGCATGCACGGCCGGTGCGATGCCGGCCGCCAGCACGCCGGCAAGGCCAGCGTTTTTGATGATTGAACGACGATCCATGTGGTGATGACTCCTGAAGAGGTGAGAAAACACAGGCGGGAGCAGTTCCATCGAAGCCTGCTCGACTCGCGGACCCATGCCGCGGCAAAGAAAAACGCGACTCGGCAGTCTACGTGAGCAACCTAACTCCCGTCTTTAGGGACTAACCCGGGCTACAGCGCACACGCAGCAAGCGCCTTACGCTACTATTTTAAGAGCAGGAATGGGGAATTGCACGAGCGCTTCGAAGCGCGCGCGAACCGAGCGCTCGATGCCGGCCGCATCCAGCCCGATCGATGCAAGCAGTCCTGCCGGGTCGCCGTGTTCGATGAAGCGGTCCGGCAGTCCGAGCTGCAGCAGCGGCAGCTCGACGCCGGCCGCTGCCAGCGCTTCGCCGACCGCGCTGCCCGCGCCGCCCATGACTGCGCCTTCTTCCACCGTCACGATCGCGTCGTGCTCGGCCGCGACTTTGAGCAGCAGTGCTTCGTCGAGCGGCTTGGCCCAGCGCATGTTGACGACGGTGGCATCGAGCTTTTCGGCGGCGGCAAGTGCTGGATGCAGCAACGTGCCGAACGCGAGGATGGCAATACCCGAGCTGCCGCCGGAGTCGGTCTTGCTGCGCCGTTGGCGCCGCACCTCGCCCTTGCCGAACGGCAGCGGTTCGAGGTCGTGCGCGGTGGCGACCCCGGCCCCTGCGCCGCGCGGATAACGCACGGCCACCGGCTGCGCCTGCGCAAAGCCGGTGCTCAGCAACGCGCGGCATTCGGCCTCGTCGGCCGGACACGCGATCGCCATGTTCGGCACACAGCGCAAAAACGGGATGTCGTAGGCACCCGCATGCGTCGCGCCGTCGGCCCCGACGATGCCCGCGCGGTCCAGTGCGAACAGCACCGGCAGGTTCTGCAGCGCGACGTCGTGGATCAACTGGTCATAGCCGCGCTGCAGAAACGTCGAGTAGATCGCGAGCACCGGCTTCAAGCCCTCACACGCCAAGCCGGCCGCGAACGTCACTGCATGCTGCTCGGCGATGCCGACGTCGAAGTAGCGGTCGGGAAAGCGCCGTTCGAACTCGACCATGCCGGAGCCTTCGCGCATCGCGGGCGTGATGCCGACCAGTCGCTCGTCCTTCGCGGCCATGTCGCACAGCCACTGGCCGAACACCTGCGTGAAGGTCTGCTTGGGCGGCGTGATGGGCGCGACCAAGCCAATCGCCGGGTCGAACTTGCCCGGCCCGTGATAAGCCACCGGGTCGGCTTCGGCGAGCTTGTAGCCCTGCCCTTTTTTCGTCACCACATGCAGGAACTGCGGGCCTTCGAGGTGCTTGATGTTCTCCAGCGTCGGCAACAGCGCGTCGAGGTCGTGTCCGTCGATCGGGCCGATGTAGTTGAAGCCGAACTTCTCGAACAAGGTCGCCGGCACCACCATGCCCTTGGCCTGTTGCTCGAGCCGCTTGGCGAATTCGAGCAGCGGCGGCGCCACGCTCAGCACGTTCTTGCCAACGCTCTTGGCGGCTGCATAAAACTGGCCGGACAGCAGTTGAGCAAGGTAGCGGTTGAGCGCGCCGACCGGCGGGCTGATGCTCATGTCGTTGTCGTTCAGCACCACCAGCAGGTTGCAGTCGGCCACACCCCCGTTGTTGAGTGCCTCGAACGCCATGCCGGCGGTCATCGCGCCGTCGCCGATGATCGCGACCGCGCGCCGCTCCTCGCCTTTGATCTTCGCGGCCAGCGCCATGCCGAGCGCGGCCGAGATGCTCGTTGACGAATGCGCGGTGCCGAAGGTGTCGAACTCGCTCTCGGTGCGCTGCGGAAAGCCGGAGAGGCCGCCGAGCTGGCGCAGGCTCGCCATCCGTTCGCGCCGACCGGTCAGGATCTTGTGCGGATAGGTCTGGTGGCCCACGTCCCACACCAGCCGGTCGTGCGGCGTATTGAACACGTAGTGCAGCGCGAGCGTGAGCTCGACCGTGCCGAGGTTCGAACTCAGGTGGCCGCCGGTGCGCGCCACACTGGTCAGCAGGAACGTGCGCAGCTCGTCGGCCAGCGCGGGCAACTGCTCGGGCGACAAGGCGCGCAGGTCGGCCGGGTTTCGAATGGTTTCCAGCAGGGTCATGTCGGGTGGTCCGCTTTTCTAAGAGCGCGTGGGGTGCGGGTTCAGTTGTCGCGGTGTACCACGCGGTCGGCCAACGCGCGCAGCGCCTGCGTCTTGGGCAGGCCGCTCGCGTTCAGTGCGCGATGGGCGCGCTCGAGCTGCTCCTGCGCCTCCGCGCGCGACCGCTGGAGGCCGAGCAGCGAGACGAACGTCGGCTTGTTCTGCGCGGCGTCCTTGCCGGCCGTTTTGCCGAGCGTGGCCGCATCGGCCGTCACGTCGAGCACGTCGTCGATGATCTGAAACGCCAGGCCGATCGCATAACCATAGTCGCTCAACGCGCCGAGCGCACGCGCGTCCGCGGCGCCGCAGGCCGCGCCCATCAACACGCTCGCGTGCAGCAACGCGCCGGTTTTCAGCCGGTGCATTGCGCGCAACTCGTGTTCCGGCAACGTGCGGCCGACGCTGGCCAGATCGATCGCCTGCCCGCCGGCCATGCCCTCAAAACCCGCGGCGCGTGCGAGTCGGCGGCACAAGGCGGCCTGAACGGCCGGCTCGATGTCGCCGTTGTCGGGCGTCAGCAATTCGAATGCGAGCGCCTGCAGCGCGTCGCCGGCGAGCAGCGCGGTCGCTTCGCCGAATTGCACGTGCACGGTCGGCTTGCCGCGTCGCAGCACGTCGTCGTCCATGCAGGGCAGATCGTCGTGCACCAGCGAATACGCGTGGATCAATTCGACCGCACAGGCGGCGCGCAAAGCGGCAGACACCGCACCGCCGGTGGCTTCGCTGGCGGCGAGCACCAGCAAGGGCCGCAGCCGCTTGCCGCCGTCGAGCACCGCATAACGCATCGCAGCGACCAGTGCGGCGGGGCCGGCCAGCGTGGGCGCATGGCCGACCACCCACTGCGACAGCGCCGATTCGACGCGCGCCGCACGCTGCGCCGACCAACGGCCCAAGTCGAACGGTGTCGCCGGCTCGAGGTCGGGCGGCGCGGCGCTGGCCACCGGGCTGCGCGCATCGGAGGCGCTCACGGCGCGTCGCTCCAGGGTTTCAGCATGCCGTCGTCGAGCACCTTGACCTGCTGCTCCAGCGCATCGAGCCGCTGCCGACAAAACTGCAGCAATTCGTTGCCACGCTGGTAGCTGGTCAGCAACTGATCCAGCGGCGTGTGGCTGGCTTCGAGTCGCTGCAGCAGCTGCTCGAGCTCGTCGAGCGCGGCTTCGTAGCTCACCGGTGTGGGCCCGGCAGGCGGCGATGCGGGCGTGGGGGTCTTGGAAGCGGCCTTGGGCATGCGATCGGTTGAGAGCGACAGGGCAGAAAAAATGGAGGGGGCGGGCAAGTCGACCGATGGCGCGTCGCGCCGCGCGAGCACATCGGACACCGCACGCCGATTCGGCAATGAGACCACGTCTGACAAAAACAGGCGCCCGACGACTCGTCGCGCCTGTCCGCGAACGACCCACGACGACCCCGAGGGGGCAACGGTCCGGACGGATTTTAGGGTCTGGGTCCCGCCGTCGTGCGGCGCGTCGCGATTCGGCCGCACCGGCGTTGCAGACCAGCCCTTGCCCAGCACCGGGCCAGCGAGACGCAGACGCTTCGCTGAAACCCCGTCGATAGAATCCCTGCTTTCCCTGCGTGCGTGCTGCGCCGGAGCCATCGGCGGGCTCGTTCGCGTGCTCGATTTCTTCGCTTGCTCGGGTGCCGACCGCTTGCGGGTGCCGCGCCAGGGACTCTCACGGTCAGGTCGCCCGATGTCCGATTTAAGTCTTCCGCTGCGCCACGCGTCCACCCAGCCGCCGGTGCAGGCCTATTTCGACGAAGCGTTGCTCGAACGCGAACGCACCGCGCTGTTCAAACAGGGTCCGCGGTACGTCGGCCACGTGCTGTCGGTGCCCCAGGTTGGCGACTTCCATGCGCTCGCGCACGAAGGCGAAGGCCGTGCGTTGCTGCGCACGCCGCAAGGGGTGGAACTGATTTCCAACGTCTGCCGGCACCGCCAGTCGATCATCCTGCGGGGCCGCGGCTCGCTCGGCGGCGCGGGGCAGGCAGGCATCGGGGGTGGCGGCCAGATCGTCTGCCCGTTGCACCGCTGGACTTACAGCGCCGGCGGTGGTGGTCTGCCCGCGGGCAAACTGATCGGCGCGCCGCATTTCGAACAGGACCCGTGCGTGAACCTCGCGAACTACCCGCTGCAGGAATGGAACGGCCTGCTGTTCGAAGCGGGCGGACG
Source organism: uncultured beta proteobacterium (assembly GCA_963784295.1). GTDB lineage: Bacteria > Pseudomonadota > Gammaproteobacteria > Burkholderiales > Burkholderiaceae_C > JBBPYC01. Next base: position 9,643 of record CAWAQL010000018.1, on the reverse strand, counting down.
CAACGTGGCGGCGGACCTGGGCCGCGTCTCGGCGCGTGCCGATCTCGATTTCTCCGGCCACGTGCTCGACCGCATCGAGCTGCACACGTGCGACTACAACTGGAAGACGTTCGTCGAGGTCTATCTCGAGGACTATCACGTCGGGCCATATCACCCGGGCCTGAGCGGCTTCGTCGCCTGCGACGAACTGCGCTGGGACCTGCACCCGCAGTGCTCGGTGCAGACCGTGGGCGTCGCCAACCGGCTCGGCAAGGCCGGCAGTGCGGTCTACCAGCGTTGGCAGAAAGCCCTGCTGGGCTACCGCGAAGGCCAGCCGCCGAAGTACGGCGCGATCTGGCTGACCTACTACCCGCACATCATGATCGAGTGGTATCCGCATGTGCTGACGGTGTCCACCTTGCATCCGATTTCGGCGCAGAAGACGCTCAACGTGGTCGAGTTCTACTATCCGGAAGAGATCCAGGCGTTCGAGCGCGAGTTCGTCGAAGCGCAGCAAGCCGCCTACATGGAGACCTGCGTGGAAGACGACGAGATCGCGCTGCACATGGACGCGGGCCGGCAAGCCTTGCTGCGCCGCGGCGAGTCGGACGCCGGGCCGTATCAAAGCCCGATGGAAGACGGCATGCAGCATTTTCACGAGTGGTATCGGCGGTCGATGGAGGCTGCCGATGGCGCGGGTGCCTGAGCCTGCGACCGTGCGCCGGGTGCGATCCCCCGCCAGCGGGCGCGACCGGCACCGGCAGCGCTGAACCGCCCGCGTCGTGTCCTCCGCCTTGTGGATGCTGCTCGCATCCCTGCTGTTCGCCGCGATGGGCGTCTGCGTCAAGTTCGCGGCCGCGCATTTCAACAGCGCGGAACTGATCTTCTGGCGCGGGTTGATCGGCGTGTTGTTCATCTGGGGAATAGCACGCGTGCGCGGCATTCCGCTGGCCACGCCGCACCTGGCGATGCACGCCTGGCGCTCGCTGGTCGGCGTGTTCGCGCTGGGCACCTGGTTTTACGCGCTCGCGCAGCTGCCGCTGGCCACCGCAATGACGCTCAACTACCTGAGCAGCATCTGGATCGCGATGTTCCTGGTTGGCGGCGCGTGGATCGCATGGCGGCCGGGCGGTGTGCCTGCGGGTGCCGCCCCTGCGCCGGCCGGCCAGGGCCCGCTCGTGCTGGCGGTGCTGGCCGGCTTTGTCGGCGTGGTGCTGCTGTTGCGCCCGAGCGTCGGCGCGGGCCAGAGCTTCGCGGCCAGCATCGGGCTGTTGTCGGGACTGGCCGCCGCGTTCGCCTACATGCAGGTGATGGCACTGGCCAAAGTGGGCGAGCCCGAAGCGCGCACGGTGTTCTATTTTGCGGCCGGCTCCGGTGTGGTGGGCGCCCTCGCCATGCTCTGGACCGGCCTCTCGCCGTGGCATTGGGAAGGCGCGATGTGGCTGCTGCCGATCGGCCTGCTCGCCTCGCTCGGCCAGCTTTGCATGACACGCGCCTACGGCCACGGCGCGACGCTCGTGGTGGCCAACCTGCAGTATTCGGGCATCGTGTTCGGCGCGATCTTCGGCGTCTGGCTGTTCGGCGACCCGATCCGCCCGCTCGGCTGGGCCGGCATGGCGCTGATCGTCGCCAGTGGTGTGGCCGCGACCGCGCTGCGCGAACGTGCGGCGCCGGCGCCCGTCGGCGCAACCCAGGCCGCCACGCCACGAACGCCGCGGACGCCGGATTGACGTTCCCGCTGCGCTCGTTGCATGCTCGACTTTCGCAAACGAAAGGCCGACGACCATGACCCACACCACCCTGATCAGCGCCACCGATCTGCTGGCGCTCGCGCGCAAGCCCGATGCGGTCGCGCGGTTGATGATCTTCGACTGCAGCTTCGACCTGAGCGATTTGTCCGCTGGCCGCCGCGCCTATCAGGACGCGCACATCCCGGAAGCGGTCCACGCGGACCTCGAGCGCGATCTGAGCGACCTCGGCACGCCGGACGCACAAGGCCAGGCCAAGCCCGCGCCGGACGCGGTCTCGGGCGGCCGCCATCCGCTGCCGAGCCCGGAGAAGTTCGCGATCTGGCTGTCGTCGGTCGGCTTTCACAACGAGATGCAGGCCGTGGTCTACGACCGCAACGGCGGTGTCTACTGCGGTCGGCTCTGGTGGATGCTCAAATGGTGCGGCCACGAAGCGGTCGCGGTGCTCGACGGCGGCCTGAAAGCCTGGACGGCGGCCGGCGGCGAAGTCACCGACCGCGAGGAGCCGACGCGCTTTCAAGCCAATTTCGACGCGCGCACGACCGGCGCCGCGCTGGTGGGTGCCGACGAGGTGCTCGCGCAGCTCGGCCAAGCCGGGCAAACGTTGATCGATGCGCGGGCGCCCGCGCGCTTCCGCGGCGAGGTCGAGCCGCTGGATGCGGCGGCCGGCCACATTCCCGGCGCACTGAACCGCCCGTTCACGGAAAACTTCGATGCGGACGGCAAGTTCAAGCGACCTGAGCAACTGAAGCGCGAGTTCGATGCGTTGCTTGCCGGCCGCGACCCGGCCAGCGTCGTGCACCAGTGCGGCAGCGGCGTGAGCGCGAATCCGAACCTGATCGCGATGGAGCTCGCCGGCCTGGGGCGCAGCCGCCTGTTCGCGGGCAGCTGGAGCGAGTGGTCGAGCGACCCATCGCGGCCGGTTGAGAAAGGCTGACTGCGGCGGTCGGCGCAAGTCCGGCACCGGTTTATCAGTCAAATGTGCCTGGGGCGCAAGTGGCACCTTCATTGCCTGCTACTTTATCTATAGCTTAGATTGCGCATCGAGTGGTCGCGTCTCGCAGCGGATGCCTACTCGATAATTGCCCGGATGAACCCCCTGCTCGCGCGCCTGCAACCCTACCCGTTCGAGCGCCTGCGTGCGCTGTTTGAGGGCGTGGTGCCGAGTGCCGAGCATCGGCCGATCGGCTTGGGGATAGGCGAGCCGCGCCACCCGACGCCGGAATTCATCAAGCAGGCATTGACCGACGCGATGGCCGGCGACGCGGGCGGCTTGAGCGGCTACCCCGCGACCGCCGGCGGGCCGTCGCTGCGCGCGGCGTGCGCGGGCTGGGTCGAGCGCCGCTATGGCGTCGCACTCGACGCGGCCACCCAGCTGCTGCCGGTGAACGGATCGCGCGAGGCGTTGTTCGCTTTCACGCAGGCAATCGTCGACCCGACCCGCAGCGGCGCCACCGTGGTCTGCCCGAATCCGTTCTATCAAATCTACGAAGGCGCGGCGCTGTTGGCCGGTGCGCAAACTCACTTCGCCGCCAGCGACCCGGCGCGCAATTTCGCAGTCGACTGGGACGCGGTGCCGGCTGCGGTCTGGGCCCGCACGCAGCTGCTGTTCGTCTGCTCGCCCGGCAACCCGACCGGCGCCGTGATGCCGCTTGCCGAGTGGCGCAAGCTGTTCGACTTGAGCGACCGGCATGGCTTCGTGATCGCATCCGACGAGTGCTACAGCGAAATCTATTTTCGTGCGGAGCCGCCACTCGGCGCGCTGCAGGCCGCACAGCAGCTCGGCCGTGAGGTCGGGCCGAACGGTTTTCGCAACCTGGTCGCATTCACCAGCCTGTCCAAGCGCAGCAATGTGCCCGGCATGCGCAGCGGCTTTGTGGCGGGCGATGCGGCGCTGCTGAAAGCCTTTTCTGCTCTACCGCACCTACCACGGCAGCGCGATGAGCCCGGCGGTGCAGGCCGCCAGCGCTGCCGCCTGGAACGATGAGGCGCACGTGATCGAAAACCGCCGCCAATACCGCGAGAAGTTTGCCGCCGTGACGCCGTTGCTGGCCGACGTGCTCGACGTGAAGCTGCCCGATGCGGCTTTTTACCTGTGGGCGGGGGTCGCGGGCAGCGACGTCGCGTTCGCGCGCGACCTGCTCGCTCAATACAATGTGACGGTGCTGCCGGGCAGCTTTCTGGCGCGCGAAGCGGGCGGCGTAAATCCGGGTGCCGGCCGCATCCGGATGGCGCTGGTCGCCGGCACCGACGAATGCCTGGAGGCCGCCGAGCGCATCGCGGCGTTCGTCCGCGCGCGTTGAATCGGGCGACGCGGAGCGCTTTGGCTCTGCCCCCGCCGCTTCTCTTTGTTCTTCTCGAAAAAAACGCACAAGGCACCCCATGTCCGACGCCATGCAGACCCTGATCGACCAAGCCTGGGAAGACCGCGCCGGCCTGTCGCCCAAATCCGTGCCGAAAGAAACCCTCGACGCGGTCGAGCACGTGATTGCCGAGCTGAACGCCGGCCGCCTGCGTGTGGCCACGCGCGACGCGCCCGGCCAGTGGACCACGCACCAGTGGATCAAGAAGGCCGTGCTGCTGTCGTTCCGGCTGCAGGACAACGAAGTCATGCGCGCGGGCGACCTCGGGTTTTTCGACAAGGTGCAGACCAAGTTTGCACACCTGAGCGAGGCCGAACTGCGCGAAGCCGGCGTGCGCGTGGTGCCCCCGGCCGTCGCGCGGCGCGGCAGCTTCGTCGCCAAGGGCGCGGTGTTGATGCCCAGCTACGTGAACATCGGCGCCTACGTCGGCGAGAACACGATGGTCGACACCTGGGCCACGGTGGGCAGCTGCGCGCAGATCGGCGCCAATGTGCATCTGTCCGGCGGCGTCGGGATCGGCGGCGTGCTCGAGCCGCTGCAGGCCGGCCCCACGATCATCGAGGACAACTGCTTCATCGGCGCGCGCTCCGAGGTGGTCGAAGGCGTGGTGATCGAGGAAAACTCGGTGCTGTCGATGGGCGTCTACATCGGCCAGAGCACCAAGATCTACGACCGCGCGACCGGCCAGGTCACGTACGGCCGCGTGCCGGCCGGCTCGGTCGTCGTCTCGGGCAGCCTGCCCAGCGACGACGGCAAATACAGCCTTTACTGCGCGGTCATCGTCAAGCGGGTGGATGCGCAAACCCGCGCCAAAACCAGCCTGAACGATTTGCTGCGCCCCTGACCTCCTGTGCCGCGAACGTCCGCCCTGTTGTTGCTCCCCGAGATCCGCTCATGAACACGATGGAACGCCTGCTGCGCCTGATGGCGGACAAAAAAGCGTCCGACCTCTACCTGTCGGTGAATACGCCGCCGCAGATCAAGATCGAAGGCCGGTGCATTCCGATCTCCAACGACGCGTTGCCGCCCGATGCGCCACTCAGGATGCTGGCCGAGGTGGTGCCGGCCGCGCAGATCGCCGAACTCGAGGCCAGCGGCGAACTCAACACCGTAATTCCGCTCGAGGGCTCGGGCCGGTTTCGGATCAGCGCGATGCGCCAGCGCGGCACCTACGCGGTCGTGGCGCGCTACATCTCGAGCACGATCCCGCCGCTTGGCGGGCTGAATCTGCCGCCGGTGCTGGCGGACATGGTGATGGAAAAACGCGGCCTGATCCTGATGGTCGGCGCCACCGGCGCGGGCAAGAGCACGACGCTCGCAGCCATGCTGGACCGACGCAACGAAGTCGCTTCCGGCCACATCCTGACGATCGAGGACCCGGTCGAATACCTGTTCAGGAGCCGCAAATCGATCGTGAACCAGCGCGAGATCGGCTCCGACACCGCGAACCTGCAGGTCGCGCTGAGAAACGCGCTGCGGCAAGCGCCCGACGTGATCATGATCGGCGAGATTCGCGACCGCGAAACGATGTCGGCGGCGATCGCGTATGCGCAATCCGGGCACCTGTGCCTGGCGACGCTGCACGCGAACAACTGCTCGCACGCGCTGAACCGGATCTTGAGTTTTTATCCGGTGGAAGTGCGCGCCACCATGCTTGGCGACTTGGCGGCGGCGCTGAAAGGCATCGTCTCGCAGCGACTGGTGCCCGGCGTCACGGGCCTGCGGGTGCCGGCCGTCGAGGTACTGCTCAACACCAAGCTGATCGCCGACATGATCGAGCAGGGGAATTTTTCGAGCATTCTCGACGCGATGGAGAAATCGCTGGCCGAAGGCTCGCAGACCTTCGAGCAGGCGCTGGCCGAGCTGGTGCGGCAGGGCCGCGTCGACCGCAAGGAGGCGCTCGCTCACGCGGATTCGCCGACGAATCTGATGTGGCGACTGCAAAACGATTTCGTCGCTGCGGCCAAGACCACGCAGGCCGAGCAGCCCGACCAGGCAGACGACGAGCCGTCGTTCACCGAGATCACGCTTGACGTGACGCGCGAGTAGACCAAGCGCTGCCCCAGGCTTCGCTCCCTCGGGTCGCGGCTACGCCTGCCCCACCGTGGGCGGCGCCTGCGGCCGCGCAAAGCCCATCCGCGGCCCCCTGCTGGACCTGGACTCGAAAGCGCTTGGGCTCTCGGGCGCTGGTCGTCACGGGCTGGGTGGCCCTGGATCGGGTGCGAATGATGAGGATCGTTATTGATGAACACCATGACCGACAGCGCCACACTGGAACTCACCGAGCAGTTGATCGCGCTGCGCTCGCCGACACCGCAGGATGGCGGCTGTCAGGAGTTGCTTAAAAGCCGCCTTGCGCCGCTTGGCTTCACGCTGGAGACGATCGAAAGCGGACCGCCGGATCAGCGCGTGACCAACCTTTGGGCCAGACGCGCAGGCCAGGCTCATGGCGAAGCCGCGCGCACGCTGGTGTTCGCGGGGCACACCGACGTGGTGCCGACCGGGCCGCTGGACGCCTGGACGTTCGATCCTTTCACGCCGACCCGGCACGACGGCCGGCTCTACGGCCGTGGCGCGTCCGACATGAAGACGTCGATCGCGGCTTTTGTGGTCGCGACCGAGCGCTTCGTGGCAGAACAACCGGACTGCGCACTGTCGATCGCACTCTTGCTGACCAGCGACGAAGAGGGCCCGGCCACCGACGGCACGGTCGTTGTCTGCCGCCAGTTGGCCGAGCGCAATGAGCGGCTTGACTGGTGCGTGGTCGGTGAACCCACCTCGCAGCACCGCACCGGCGACATGATCAAGAACGGCCGGCGCGGCTCGCTCTCAGGCAAGCTCACGGTGCGCGGCGTGCAGGGCCACATCGCGTATCCGCAACTCGCAAAAAATCCGGTGCACGCGTTTGCGCCGGCACTCGCCGAGCTGGCCGCCATTCCATGGGACCACGGCAACGAATTCTTTCAGCCGACCGGTTGGCAAGTCAGCAACCTGCACGCAGGCACCGGCGCCACCAACGTGATCCCGGGCAGCGCGGTGGTCGACTTCAATTTCCGCTTTTCGACCGAGCACAGCGCCGAATCGCTGAAGAAACTGGTGTGCGCCGTGCTGGACCGCCATGGGCTCGACTACGCGATCGACTGGACCCTGGGCGGGCTGCCGTTTCTGACCACGCCCGGCGATCTGGTCGATGCGATGCGCGCCGCGATCCGTGCCGAAACCGGCTCGGAGCCTGAGCTGTCGACCACCGGCGGCACCAGCGACGGCCGCTTCATCTCGCGCATCTGCGCGCAGACGATCGAATTCGGCCCGCCGAACGCGACGATCCACAAGATCGACGAGCACATCGTGCTGGCCGACATCGAGCCATTGACGAACATCTACCAGCGGCTGCTCGAAAACCTGGACCGGACGACGACCGCAGGCAGCGCGCCTTGACGCCGTCCGCGCCCGCGTCCGTCCTCGCGCTGATCGAAGCCAGCGCCGCGCGGCTCGAAGCGGCCGGCGTCGCGTTCGGCCACGGCACCACCAACGCGTTCGACGAAGCCGCCTGGCTCGTGCTGTGGCGGCTCGGCCTGCCGCTCGACGACCTCGACGGCGTGGCGCAAACGCCCGTCAGCGCGAACGGCCGCGCGATGGTTGACGCGCTCGTGCGACAGCGCATCGATTCGCGCCGCCCGGCCGCCTATCTGACCGGCGAAGCCTGGCTGCAGGGCGTGCCGTTTCACGTTGACGAACGCGCGATCGTGCCGCGCAGTTTCATTGCGGAGTCGATCGCGGAAGGCACGATTGACCCGTGGCTGGGCGAACACACCCGACGCGTGCTCGACCTGTGCACCGGCAACGGCAGCCTCGCGGTGCTGGCCGCGCTGGCCTGGCCCGACGTGACGGTCGAGGCGGCGGACCTGTCGGCGGATGCATTGGCGGTGGCACGGATCAACATCGATCGGCACGGGCTGGCGGAGCGGGTCCGGCCGATCGAGTCCGACGGCCTCGCGCGCTGCGACGGGCGCTATGACCTGATCCTGTGCAACCCGCCTTACGTGAATGCAAACAGCATGGCCGGATTGCCGGCCGAGTACCTTGCCGAGCCTGCACTGGCGCTGGCCGGCGGCGCGGACGGCATGGATTTCATCCGGCCGTTGCTCGCCAGAGCGGCCGACTCGATGACCGAGCAGGCGGTGCTGGTGCTCGAGATCGGCAACGAGCGCGCACACTTCGAAGCGGCGTTTCCGATGCTCGAAGTGGTCTGGCTGGAGACCAGCGCGGGTGAAGACCAGGTGTTGCTGGTCACGCGCGAAGCGTTGCTTGCGGAGCCGGTTGGGCGCTGACCGCCAAGGAGACGAACCGCAGGGTGGTGCAGTGCGCGCCGTGGTTTGCGCAAGATCGGGACGCTCGCCGGCCAGGCGTCAAGGCCCGTTGCAAATGCGCGTCGATGCAGGTGCTGCGAACGCATCCGGTTTCAAGCGAAAACCGCCTCCAGCGGTTGATTTGTAAGCGCCTCTCGCTATCTTTTAGGTAGCAATCCGAATCCCTTTGCCGGCCCGCCAAGCACCTGGGGCGACCTAAAATCGACTCCACCATGTACGTTCATCTGCGCCTGCACACCGAGTTTTCCGTCGTTGACGGCACCAACCGCATCGATGAAATCGCGGCTGCGGCGGCCGCTTTTGGCCAACCCGCTTTGGCAATCACCGACTTGTCGAACCTGTTCGGCGCGGTCAAGTTCTACAAGGCCACGCGCAGCAAAGGCGTGAAGCCGCTGATCGGCGCCGAGATGATGGTCGACGGGTTCGGTGAGAGCGGCGCAAACGATCGGCAACCCCACGCGCGGCTGCTGCTGCTCGCGCAGAACCGCCAGGGATACCTGAACCTGTGCGAACTGCTCGCGCGCGGCTGGACGCAGCACGTCGTCAAAGCGCACGCGGTGATCAAGGCTGCTTGGCTGGCCGACTTGAATGAGGGGCTGATCGTCTTGTCGGGCGCACAGGCCGGGCCGATGGGGCCCGCGCTGCTGCAAGGCGACATCAAGCGTGCGCGGCACGTCGCCGAACAGCTCGCAGCCATGTTCCCGCGGCGCTTCTACATCGAGCTGCAACGCGCCGGCCGGCCCGAAGACGACGTGCATGTGTCGGCCGCCGTGCCGCTCGCTGCCGCGCTCGGCCTGCCGGTGGTGGCCACCCATCCGGTGCAGTTCACGGCCGCCGACGACTACGACGCGCACGAAGCGCGCGTTTGCATCAGCGAAGGCGAGATCCTCGGCAATCGCCGCCGCGTGCGGCGCTTCACGCGCGAGCAGTATTTCAAGTCGAGCGAACAGATGGCGGCGTTGTTCGCGGACTTGCCGAGTGCGCTGGCCAACAGCGTCGAGATCGCGCGCCGGTGCAACCTCACGCTCGACTTGGGCCGCCCGCGCCTGCCCGACTACCCGACGCCGATGGTCGACGGCAAGCAACTGCCGATCGACGAATACTTCCGCATCGCATCCGAAGAAGGCCTGGAAAAACGCCTCGAAAAGCTCTACCCCGACCTCGCCAAACGCGAAGCCGAACG
>CAWAQL010000017.1:0-321760 GCA_963784295.1 uncultured beta proteobacterium | reverse complement strand
ACCTGCTCCCTCCTGCCGTGGCATTCATAACGAGCAAGTCCAGGGTTGTGACCCTGTACCCGTTTCAGTACCGCTCGGAAGTAGAAACTTCCGGCTCTTCTGAATTCGTCGTTGCTGCCTGAGGGCAGCAACGACGGGCGAATTCGGCGGGTGTGGCCCACTCGAGCGCAGAGTGGGGACGACTCTCGTTGTAATACGTGCGCCAGGCCCCGATTTTGGCCTGCGCGTCGGCCAATGACAAGAACCAAGTCGCGTTCAAGCACTCCTGGCGCAGTCGACCGTTGAAGCTCTCGACGCCAGCGTTGTCTGTCGGCTTTCCCGGCCGGCTGAAGTCGAGTTCGACGCCGCGCTCATAGGCCCATTTATCCATCACCTTGGAGATGAATTCGCTGCCGTTGTCGGTCTTGACCGTGCGCGGCAGGCCACGCTGCGCAGTGATGCCCTTGAGGGTTCGCACGACGTCTTCTCCCTTCAGGCTCTGGCCGACTTCGATGGCCAGGCACTCCCGCGTGAACAGGTCGACAACCGTCAGCATGCGCAGCCTTCGGCCATCGAATAGCGCATCGGCCACGAAGTCCATGCTCCAGATCTCATTCATGGCGTGGGCCAACTGCTTGGGCTGTCGCAGCTTCGCGGCCCTGTTGCGCCGCGGTCTCTTGAGGCGCAGCGACAGTCCTTCTTCCCTATACAGCCGGTAGATCCGCTTGACGTTATCGGTGTGGCCTTCGCGGCGCAGCAGGACGTGCACCCGGCGGTAACCGTAGTGCACACGCGTGTCGGTAATCTCCTTGATGCGCATCTTCAGCGCCGACTCGTCTTTCTTGACTGGTTTGTACAAGTAGGTCGAGGCCGACATCTTCACCACCCGCAAGGCATTGCGCTGGCTGCACCCGAAACGCTGCATCAGCTCTGGCACCAACTCTCTTCGCTGCGAAGGCCTCAAAGCTTTTTTGCGACCACCGCTTGGCAAGCATTGCCTTGTCCAGACTCAGATCGGCCACGATCTGCTTGAGTTTGCGATTCTCTTCTTCGAGTTGGCGCAGCCGACGCAGTTCCGAAGGGCCTACGCCGCCATACTTCTTGCGCCACACGTAGAACGTCGCGTCGCTGATGCCCATCTTGCGGCACACCTCCTCGACCGACGTGCCCAGCTCAGCTTGCTTCAACGCAAACGCAATCTGATCCTCTGAAAACTTGCTTCTCTTCACGACATGCTCCTGGCCCTCTCGGGCCTTCCATCATGCCGGTCATCTCTGTAACCAAACGGTACTGTTTCCTGGGACAGGGTCAGCTTTCCGACAGGCGCCGAAGGGGCGCAAGGAGAAGCAATGAAGAGGTCGAGATTCTCGGAGGAACAGATCGCGTATGCGTTGCGGTTGGCCGAGTCGGGCACGCCGGTCGTCGATGTGTGCCGCCAGATCGGTGTGTCCGAAGCCACGTACTACACGTGGAAGAAGAAGTTCGGTGACCTGGGCGTGACCGAGCTCAAGCGGCTGAAGATGCTTGAAGACGAGAACACCAGATTGAAGCGCATCGTGGCCGACCTGACGCTGGACAAGCAGATCCTGCAGGAGGTCGTTCAAAAAAAGCTTTGAAGGCTGCCAAGCGGCGCGAGCTGGCAGTCTGGATGCAAGAGCGTTATAGGTGAGCGTGCGCAGGTCATGCCGGTTGGCGCTGCTGCAGCCATCGGTTTGGTATCAAAAGAGCAAGGCCCGGGATCAAAGCGCGCTGCATCTACGCATCAGGGAGATCGCCATGGACCGTCCCCGCTTCGGTTACCTTCGCGTGCTGGTGATGCTCAAGCGCGAAGGCTGGGCAGTCGGCAAGAAGCGCGTCTATCGCCTGTACCGCTTGGAGGGCTTGCAACTGCGCATGAAGGTCAAACGCCGCAAGCGCATCGCGCTGCTGCGCGGCAAGCCCCAGGCGCCAACCGGCCCGAACCAGCACTGGAGCATGGACTTCGTGCACGACCAGATGCTCGACGGTCGAGCGTTTCGAGTGCTCACCGTCATCGATCAGTGGAGTCGCGAGAGCGTGTCTCTAGAGGCCAACTTCCGGCTAACCGGCAGGTGTGTTGGAAAGGCCCTGGACCAAGCTGCAATGGAGCGCGGCTGGCCGAAGGCGATCACGGTCGATAACGGCACCGAGTTCACGTCCAAAGCGCTTGACGAATGGGCTTGGCGGCGGGGTGTCAAGCTCGACTACACGCGGCCTGGAAAGCCCACGGACAACGGGCTGATCGAGTCGTTCAATGGTCGCTTGCGCGACGAATTCTTGAACGTCAACGCGTTCATCACAATGCAGGGTGCTCGTGAGAAATTGAAGGCATGGCAGCATGACTACAACCATCACCGCCCGCATGGCTCGCTCGGCCACCTGACCCCGAGCGAGTTCGCCAAAAAGAGGTCAGATCAACCGCCCGAAAGCCGCCCGACTCCAGTTTAGAAGTGACCGGATATGGGGGAGACGTCAGAAAGCCGCCCAACTCCAGTTTGGAAGTGACCGGATATGGGGGAGACGTCAGTTGGACAAGACTCGAATTGGACAAAAACGACATGCCGCCCTAGGGTGCCTGCGTGATACGCCAGTTGGCCGTCCAGAAGGTGTATCCAAAATCAGCTCTTCGATCTGCCTAGAACTGCGGTAAGTCGTTGATTCGCATAGGCCTTGGATACAAATCTTGCTGGATTGGTCGATCCTCCCCCTCTCCACCGACCGATTTTTGTAGCCGAGCTTCGATGCATTGGCTCGGCGCCACCGACCGAAACCCCGAAGGCGTTTTGCTTCGGGGCTTTGTCATATGCGGCCTGCGTTCAACCGATCGCCACCGGTTCACCCAGGTTCAGCATCAGCCGATTCGCCCGCGCAAAGATTGCCATGGCGTGCACCAGATCGAGCAGCTCCCGCATCGACAGACCGGCTTGCCGCGCGGCCGTCAACTGTGCAGCACCGAACTGTGCGGGCACCTGCGTCTGCGCGATCGCGACCTGCACCACCCCCCACTCGCGCGCTGTGGTGCCCAACGTGACAGGCGCGGTGAACAGCTGCAGGATTGCGTCGTTGCGCTTGGCCAGTTGCTCGGACCGCTGGGCGTGGACGGCGGCGCAATAGGCGCATCCGTTCAAGCGCGACGCGGCCGCACCGGCGAGCTTGCGCTCGGCCCGCGACAAGCCGCCCGGCGCCCCAATAACCGCATTGAACGCAGCCGAGCGCTCATGCAGGATGTGTGGCTGATGTGCAAGCAACCGGTAGCAATCGGAGCTACGCGCTTTCGAATGGCTGGCGTCCAGCACGGCAAGCCGCGCGGGCGTGGCCACATCCAGCTTGAGCACCGGCAACTCGGCCTGCAAATCAAGCGTCTCGCTTGTCAACCCGTTCATGCGCACTGGCTCGCCGGCTTTCGGCAGGCTCGACGGATGCATGAAAATCGTCGCTTCAGACTCGCTTGACTGCTGCGCGCTGGGCGTCGCCGGCAACGATGTCATCGCCTGCAGACCCGCCACCACCCGCGCCTGATACGCCACGTTCACAATCAGCTGAGCGAGCGCGACGATCGTCGGCGGGTCGAGGCCGACCATCGGCAGCTTGCTCAGCGCTTTGCGGTCGCCTTCGGCGCGGCCAGCGCGAGCTGCACGATCAGGCCGAGCGAAAGCAGCCCCGCCAGCACAACCTTTGAGCGCAGGAAGTCGGCTGCGAACCGCCACCAGATCGGCCGCTGGTCGAAGGGCTTGGCCAACACGGCGGGCCCACACTATCACGCGCGCCCTCCAGTCGCACGCACGGATCGAGCGGCTTCTAGAGCACGTCGACGATCGGGTGCAGCAGCACGAAAATCACCACCGCCGCCATCCGGTACGCGACCACCACCGGCCGATCGAGCGCATTGGTGCTGTCCAGAATCGGCTTGCCCGCGCCGGGCCACGCAAAGATCGTCTCGGTCACGACCGCACAAGCAATCGACGAGCCGAGTTCGAGCCCGAGCACCGTGACCAGCGGGATCAGCGTGTTGCGCAGCACATGCATGAGCATCACGCACAGTGGCGACCAGCCCTTGGCAGGCGCGAACTTCAGGTCGTCTTGCAGCACGATCTCGCGCACGCCCGCGCGTCAGCCGCAGCACCAGCGACAGCTTGGACAATGCCAAGGTGGACGCAGGCAGCAGCAGGTACTCGAGCCCGTCCCAGGTCAGGGACGACCACCACACGCCGAACCGCTCGCGTGTTTCGCCGGGCCGCTGGCCAGCAGCGAGCCGAGCTGCATGCCGAACAACATGATCGGCATCAGCGCGACCCGGAACGCCGGCAGCGAGAACCCGACGATGCTCGCCGCCATCCATGCTTTGGAGATTGCCGAATCGGGCTTCATGCCCGCGTACAACCCGAGCGGCACTCCGGCCAGCACCGCGATCGGCAACGCGCAGCCACTGCCAGCTCGAACGTGGCCGGCAACCGCTGCAGGATCGGCTGGCTCGCGTCTTCCTGAAAGACGCAGCTTTTGCCCAGGCTGCCGTGCAGTGCCGCACCGACGAACGTCAGGTATTGGCGCCACAGCGGCTGGTCGAACCCAAGCCGCGCAATCGTCTGCAGCCGCTCGGCATCGTTTAGGTCTTCGCCGATCAGCCGTCGACGGGGTTGCCGATCGCATGCAGCCCAACGAATACGATCCAGCTCGTCCGCAGCACGACCAGCGCGGCTTGAGTCAGGCGCCGCAGCAGCCAGCCGCTCAAGCGCCGTTCTCGTTGTACTCGGGAAACTCGGCCGGCGTCCACTCATCGCCGAGCAGTTCCGGCTCCGCGTATTGCTGCATTGCTGCGTAGTGCGCAGGCACGTCTTCGACCAGCAGGCGAGTCGCGATTCCGCGCGCGAGCCGCTGTGCGCCTTCCGTGATCTGCGGGATGTCGCCAGTGGCCGCGCCGTGCGACAAGGTGGCCGCGTAGTTGAAGCAGTGCACGCGTTCCAGCCCGGGAAATCCATCCGGAGTATTCGGCTGAAACTCGAACGTGGCACCCAGGTCGGGCGCGCCCGACAGCTCCTCGTCCGCCTCGTCGGGTGCCGGCGTGTAGCGATCGCGCCAGAGGCGAACGTGCGACGCAAACGCGGCGAACTCGGGCCGCAACGCCCAGTCGCTGCGAAATCCGGTGCAAAAAATGATCCGATCGGCCACCAGCGGGCCTTTTGCGGTGACGACGCGCAGCGCGCCGTCATCCCGCACCGCAGCGCCGAGCGTGGCCGCACCCAGATGAAAGTGCGCATTGTTGTGACGCGACACGCGCAACGTGCTGCCGTGCGGCGGCGGCACCTGCTGCACGTGGATGTAGTGGCGAAAGCGCCATTTCCAGGCGTCGGGCAGGCTCCAGAAACCGTGCGCCATGCCGGGACTGCCGGCGCCCTTGCCCTTGTTGATGCGCGGCAACTCAGTGCGCCGGATCAGCAGGTCGACGCGCGCGGCGCCGGCTTCGAGCGCGGTGGCGGCGGCATCCATGGCCGACGCGCCCTGCACCGACCACCGCGATGCGCAGACCGCGCAGCGCAGCGCCCTCCCACCCATCGGACGAATGCATCCAGCGGTCCCGCGGCAGCGCGTGCGCCCACTCGGGCACCCACGGCCCGCCGAGCCCGTCGCGGCCGGTGGCCAGCACCACGTGGCGGGCCAGCACACGATGCGGGCGCGGACGGTCGTGCAACCCATCGATCAGGTCGATCTGCACCACGCCGTCGCCGCGCGGCAGCACCGCCCGCACGGCTTGTTGATTGCGCACGTCCAAGTCCAGCACACGCCGATACCAGACCAGATACTCGGCCCACTGCAGCCGCGGAATCTTGTCGAGTGCGGCCCAGGCATCGGTGCCGAACTGCGACTCGAACCAAGCACGAAATGTCAACGCGGGCAAACCCAGCGCCGGGCCCGTCAGTTCTTTGGGTGACCGCAACGTCTCCATGCGTGCGGTGGTCGCCCAAGGGCCTTCGAGGCCGACCGGCGAGCGGTCGAATACGACCGTCCGGATGCCCAGGTGAGCGAGCGACGCCGCCAGCGCCAGGCCCGCCATGCCGCCGCCGATGATCGCGGTGTCCAGCACGTCGCGGCCGGGCTGCGCGGGCACCCAATGTTTGGCGGGCAGGTTGAGCCACTGCAGGTCCTGGCGCAGCCGTCCCTCGAGCGCAGGCAGGCCTTCGGGAATGGTCGACATGGCAGGGGACGTCACGCTCGGCGGTGCGAAGCCGGACTCCGCGATCGAACAGAGGGTCGAACCTGTGGCACGCGGGAATGCACCGGCCTTGCGGTGGTTCGAGAAATGGTCTTCAACGCGTTGCAATCCAAGGAGCGGAGATGGTTTTGATCGGTTGATCAAACACCGATCATGCCATTCGGGCCACTGCAGCAAGCGTCGTTCGTGCAGCGCACCGGTTGCCGGAGTTTTCCACCGGAGATGCGGACATCGACCGTCCTACGGACACCTTATGTCCTGGCCGTCCGCCGCTTGAACACAGCCTTCACGGTACCCGCCGGCAATCGCTTCTACATCATCCCGCACGTCAGCAACGCCTGACACACGCTCATGCGCACCAGCTACATCGCCGCGGCCGCATTCGCGGGTTCACCAACCGGTTGACCTTCTGAGGCGGGCGTGGCAAGAGCAGCCGACAGCGACTTGTCGAACTCGCAGTAAATCACGTTGGACTCAGGCGCGCGCATCTGGTGTTTGTTTCGCCAAGCCGCCATTGCGCTGTATTCGTCGGCGTAGAGAAGGTGTCGTTCAAAATACAGACGTTGCTGGTGGGTGGCTTTCCAACGCAGGGGTTCGCTGCCTGTCGGGCCTTCCGGGTCCGCGCGATAGACGGTTTGCCCGTCCTGCGGCCACCAGGCCAGAGGCGTTGTGAGCGCTCTGCGGTGTTCGTCCGCAATTGCCGTCGCGTCGGTTCCAGCGCTGCCGATTGCAGTGTCGACGGCTGGTTTCAAGCGGATTTGCGTCCCGTCCTCGAGCAGCAGCGCGCGCAGCGCGTCTGTCGGCGTTGCGAAGGGCTCCCACTGCATTGCGTCGGGACAAAACCATTGCAGAAAATGGCCGTCGAGCACCGCACGCATCAGATGCGCATCGGGAATGTGATCACGTGACAGCTCTTTTGCGCTCATGGACGCCCATCCAAATGATTCCAAACCGTCAATTGCCCAGGGTCCCACCCGCTGCGCGACTCGACGGTGGCTTGAGTCCCTTGAGTGTGCTTGATCGGCTGCACCCGTAGCCGTGCCGTCCGACGATGGAGAGTCTGCTGCGAGGGCCCGCTACGCGACGAATTCCGGCGCGCAGCTGAGCTCCATTTGCGTGAACAATGTGGGGTCGATACCGGGCGCGAACGTCGCTCTGCGTGTCTTCCGAGGCGACGTGCATCGATGTGTTTGCCAACAGGAACGGGTCGAAGCCGCGGTGGTCGGCGGCGCCATGCGGCGGGCCGGGGCTCTGCTTCGTTGCACAGAGACCCGCAAGCCTCGCTCGGCCAATGCAAATACCGTTTGCTACGACGCGCCTGGATACTCGGGCATGACGGTCGGCTTGGCGTCTTTGGTCTACGTCTCTTCGGCAAACAGCCGCCCAAGGCCAAGCGTCACGATGATCGGCCGATTCGATCAAACGAACACTTCCGCAAAGTTCTCGATCGCCGCTCGATCTTCTTGGCACGATTTCGCGTGGTTCGAGAACTCGGGGCCGAATGCGGTCAGAACGATTCCATCGGCTTTTTCGATGCGGTTGTGGATGACATCGACGTCGTTCCGGCAGGTGATCGCTCCGACGCCTGCGTGCTGCGAGAGCGAGCTGCCGAAAATTGCTGCGTTGACCGATGCCACTGGACGCTGCCTTGAAGATGCGAGGTGTTCCGGCCTGCCAAGCGGTGCTGGCAGCCCGATTGGGCGTCGCCGCATTCGTCCATGCGACGCGCACTTGGCTTGAGGATCCGAAAGTGGGGGAGCGGCGAGCGCATCGACCCCGCCTTTTTGTGGGTTGAAGGTGCTCATGGCCAAAAGCGGTCAGCGGACCGTCGGATCCGATCGATCGTCAACCGCATGCGGCACTTGCTCAATCAGGGAAATCGCTTCGTCCGGTGCGCCGCGGCTGCGCACAGGCGGCCAGCTTGCATTGGGTTTCGTCATGCCGATGACGCAAGCGACTGGTTTTTAATGGAGGCGTCCACGCTGGAAAGCCCGACCGCCGCGCTCGGTATGGCGACGCGCCTTGGCGCCAGGCTCAGCGATCGCTCTACAAACTTCACAAGATTCGCGCTGAAGTTTCACCGCATCGATCGCTCGTGGCTGGGGTTCCGCTCGATCTCACGGTTCACGACCCATCAAGGCATCGACCTGTTGATCCCAAGCAGCTACACGCCGTTTTGTCAGTTGACGCTGCGCGGCGTCAGGACTGGTTGCTCTTTGCTGCGGTCCGGGGGCTTGCCGCGACCGGCAGCTTGCAGGCGTTCCGGGCCGACAAGAAACGCGTCCTGTCGGTGGTGATTTACGCGAAGATGGGCTGGCCGGTCGTGGCTGCTCGAATCCCGTTGCGAACAGCCTTAGGGCCGGCAGGCTTTGTCTGGCCGATGGCGGGCGATTTGTTGTACAGCGTGGGCCTCATGTTCTACGCGCTCGACGGCCGCGTTGCGCATTTGCACGGCAACTGGCATTTGTTCGTGTTGGCCGGCAGCCCCGCCCACTGTGTGGCGATCCCGCGCTAGTGGTCTGAAAATCCCCGCGGTTCGAGCGGCCTGCCTGGAATCCTGACGGTTCACTGCGTCACCGAATGCCACTCACCTCCCATCAAGCCCACCTCGCATCATGGTCCATCGCAGCCCTTGCCACTGCGGGCGTGATCATCCGCCCCTTCAAGCTGCCCGAGGCGATCTGGGCCGTGGCCGGCGCGGTGCTGCTCGTTGCGCTCGGCCTGCTGCCGATCGGGCGGGCCCTGCAGGCCATCGGCAAAGGCACGGATGTCTACCTCTTCCTGATCGGGATGATGCTGCTGTCGGAGACGGCACGCCGCGTGGGATTGTTTGACTGGGTTGCGGCCACGGCCGTGAACGAGGCGCGCGGCTCGCCCCGGCGCCTCTTTCTGCTGGTCTACGGCGTGGGGGTGCTCGTGACGACGTTTCTCTCCAACGATGCCACCGCGGTGGTGTTGACGCCGGCCGTCTTCGCTGCGGCGCGCAAGGCAAAGGTCGGGCCATTGCCGTTTTTGTTC
Source organism: uncultured beta proteobacterium (assembly GCA_963784295.1). Taxonomy (GTDB): domain Bacteria; phylum Pseudomonadota; class Gammaproteobacteria; order Burkholderiales; family Burkholderiaceae_C; genus JBBPYC01. The sequence continues at coordinate 312,537 of CAWAQL010000017.1, read as the reverse complement.
ATCTGCGCGTTCACCGCCAACGCGGCAAGCTTCGTGCTGCCGATCTCGAACCCAGCCAACATCGTGCTGTACGGCGGCCACACCCCGGCGCTCGGTCCCTGGCTGGCAAGTTTCGCCCTGCCGTCGCTGCTTTCGATCGGTGCGACCTACGTGGCGCTGCGATGCACCGAAGGCGCACGGCTCGAAGCGTGCTGCGAGCGCAATGTCGAGACGCCGCCTCTGTCGCTGGGTGCCTGGGCTGCGGCAGCCGGCATCGTGCTGACGGCCGTCGTGCTGCTGGGGGTCTCGGCACTGGACCGGCCGCTCGGGCTGCCGACGGCCGTCATGGGCATGCTGACGACGGTGGTTGTGCTGGTTGCCGCACGATCGTCGCCGTGGGAGACCGTCAAGGGCGTGTCGTGGTCGGTGATCGCGCTGGTGGCCGGGCTCTTCGTTCTGGTCGAGGCGCTGGTCGCCACCGGACTGATCGCCGAGCTGGGTCGCATCCTGACGCGTGCAGCCGAACACGCACCCGTTGCCACGTCATGGGCCTCCGGCGGTTTGATCGCGGTGGTCTCCAACCTCACCAACAACCTGCCGGCGGGCCTGGTAGCGAGCTCGACCATCCAGCTTGCGCAGCCGCCGCAAATGGTCGTCGATGCGCTGTTGATCGGCGTGGACGTCGGACCCAACCTGTCGGTGACCGGCTCGCTGGCGACCATTCTGTGGCTGACCGCGATCCGGCGCGAGGGCGAGACGGTCGGCTTCTGGCGCTTTCTCAAGCTTGGCCTCGTCGTCACGACGCCGGCGCTGCTGCTGGCACTTGCAGCGCGACTGATGCTTGGTTGAGAACAGCCGGCGGACCCATCAAGGCGCCGTCCAACACGAATGTCCAAGTCAGCGATTCCTGAAGCCGTCCACGAGGCGGCGACAGGTCTTCATGCCGCCGGCGTGATGGACCAAGCGACCATGCGGAAATTTAACCGCCTCCGCCTGCCGCCGGTTGAGCCGCTGCAGCCGCTTGAGATCAAGCGTATCGGGAAGACACGCATGTCAGCCAGGCGATGCTTGCCCCCTGCTGAACACGAGCCTCTGGGCGCCACCTCAAGCCGGGGAATCGAGCCGCCGCATCAGCCGCGCAGTTCCGGCGGGCCAGCCGATCCGGCCAAACCAGCTGCCGCCCGCGATTGCCAGTGCGATGCACAGGCCGTACACCAGTAAAGCCGCGCCCTGCGCCGCAAATACATGCTCGAGTTGCCCGCCCCACCGCAACGCAAGCCAGCCCCCGCCGGCTGCGACGGCGAGCCGCACCAGATTGCCGATCACCGGCCAGAACAACCGTCCTGCCCCTTGCGAGGCAAAGTACAAAACGAGCCCGACGCCAAACAACCCATAACACGGCCCTGCGAGTCGCAGATATTGGCTGCCCGCCTCCAGCATTGCCGGGTCGCTGCCGAACAGCAACAGCCAGCGGTCGGGCGCCCAGGCAGCAAGCAGCCCGATCGACTCGGTCAGAACGAAAGCGATGCCCGCACCCGTCCAGGCCGCGCGCAACGCGCGTTCGCGCTGGCCCGCGCCGATGCAGGTGCCGACGATTGCGACCAGCGGCGCGCCAAGGCCGAACACCAGCGGGACCAGCAGATATTCGAGCCGTGCGCCCGTGCCATAGCCCGCGATCGCACCCGCGCCGAACCGGCCTGCGAGAGCGGTCGCGATCCCAATGGACAGATTCGTGCCGACCGTCGACACCGCGCCCAGCAGCCCGATGCGCAAAATGTCCTTGAACAGCGCCCAGCGCAGCATCGTGCCTCGCAGCACCGGCTTCAAAAGACTGTGCCGTGAAAACAGCAGCCAGAGCGCCAAAGCGACCGTGCCAAACAGGTAATAAGCAAGCAAAGCGATCGCGCCGCCGGCGATGCCGAATGCCGGCACCGGACCGAGGCCAAAGATCAAAACCGGCGACAGTGGCACCACGAGCAGCACACCCGCAAGCGTGATCCAGGCGGGCAGCGCCATGTTGCCGGTGCCACGGATTGCGGCCGCGAGCGAGTTGAACAGCCAGACCAACACCGCGCCCGCAAACACCCAGTTTGAATAGTCGAGAGCCGCCTCGAGCACCGCACCGCGTCCGCCCATCAGCGCGTACAGCCAGCGGCCACCGAGCAACAGCGCGAGCGAGAACGCAACGCCGAACGCAAGTGCGATCACCAGCGCATGCAGCACCAGCGCATCCGCGTCGGCACGACTGCGTCGCCCGAGTGCGCGCGCGACCGCCGACGCGATGCCGCCACCCATCGCGCCGGCGGACGTCATCTGCATCAGCATCACCAGCGGAAACACAAGCGCCATGCCGGCCAGTGCGTCGGTTCCGAGCTTGCCAACGAAGTACGTCTCAATCAGGCCGATCGATGCCTGCGCGACCATCACGAGCACGTTCGGCAATGCAAGGCGCAGCAGCGTCGGCACGATCGGCGCTTCCAGCAGCTGCCGCGTGCGCGGATCGAGCGCAGCCTGTTGCAGGTCGCTCATGCAGCCGCCAGAGTGGGCCGCGGCGCCGCTTCGCGGATCGGCAGGTTCACGAGCGCGGCCCCTGCCGCCAGCGCAATGTCGATCCACCAGACGATGTCATAGCTGCCGGTCGCCTGAAACACATAGCCGCCCAGGAACGCCCCGAAAAACCCACCGATCTGGTGCGCGAGCATCACGATGCCGAACAGCATTGCCATGTTGGCTGGGCCGAACATCTTTGCGACCAGCCCGGCCGTCGGCGGTACGGTCGACAAGAACGTGACGCCCATCACCGCGGCGAAGATCAGCATGACAGCCGGCGTCTTCGGCGCAAGCAGAAAGGCAAGCACTGCGAGACCGCGCACCGCATACAGCAGCGAGAGCAGTGACCTCATGCGCCAGCGTCCCACTGCCCAACCCATTGCGATGCTGCCCACGATGTTGAACAGACCGATCAGCGCGAGCGACCAGCCCGCGATCTTGGGCGGCAGGCCGCAGGCCGCGATCACGCCGGGCAGATGCGTGGCGAGAAAAGCGACGTGGAAACCGCAGACCAGAAATCCTGCGGCCAGATAGCGAAAGCTCGGCTCCGCGAGCGCTTGCCGGATCGCTTCGCGCGCACTGAGCGGCGCGCTGCCCGATGTGGCGGCGCTTTGCGCGGCCAACCCACGCGTGTTGCCTCGCAGCACGAACGCGGCCGGCAGCCCCAGCAGGATCAGCACGCCCAGCCACTGCAACGCATTCGCCCACCCGACCGCCGCGGTGAGGCCGATCGCGATCGGCGCGAACATGAACTGCCCGAACGAGCCGCCCGCATTCACGATGCCGGTCGCAATGCCCCGTCGCTCTGCCGGCACGAGCCGCGTCGCGGCGCCCATCAGCACGGCTGGCCCGGCCATGCCGGCGCCGCCCGCGGCGAGCACGCCGATCGCAAAGATCAGCCCTGCGGTGGTCGTCATGAACGGCGTGATGAAGGTGCCGACCGCGACCAGCAACACGCCGAGCACAATCACGCGGGCGGTGCCGATGCGCTCCGCCGCGGCGCCCGCGAACGGCTGCGTCAGGCCCCACCACAGTTGGCCGAACGCGAACGCGAGGCTGATGCTGCCGACGCCGAGGCCGGTCGCGGTATTGATCGGTGACAAAAACAGACCCATTGTCTGGCGCACGCCCATCGTGAGCGCGAATGCGCCGCCAGCGGCAAGCAGCACGAGCCAGACCGCTGGGTTGCCTCTCGGAGTTTTGGCCGACGCCATCTGCGCAGAGCCAAGCGCTGGCGCCGCGGCTTGCAGATCGTGCTCGGCATTGGCCACTGGGTGCACGGTGTTCATTCTTCTTCCTTTGGAGCAGGTTCGATCAACCCCACTTGTTGAAGCTGAGACAGGCTTTGATCGAGCAATGTGTGCAGTGCAGCCACTTGATCGACACCAAGCAGCTCATTGATCCTTCGCTGCGCGATACGCCACATGGCCTTGGCCTGCATGTGCTTGGCGCGCCCCGCCTCGGTGATCGCAATCGACCGGCTGCGCGCGTCGGCGCCCTCGCCCTGCGTGAGCCAACCCGCTTCAACCAGCGGTTTGAGGTTGCGCGTCAGGGTCGACGCGTCGACCTCCATCGCTTGCGCCAAGTCAACCGGGCGAAGCGGCCCGAGCCTCAGAACGGCAGACAGCAACGAGAACTGGGTCGACTTCAGCCCACTGGCCGCGAGTTCGGCGTCGTAGTGGCGCGAGACGAGCCGCGTTACACGGCGCAGCTTGAAATTCGTGCAGCCCTGCGGTTGATCGACATGTTTCATGGTTATGATTGTAACTGCAATTATTGCAGATGCAACTTAAATGTGGAGCTTCGATGACCGCGCAAAACAGACTCGAGCAGTGGCTTGCAGAAGAACGGGAACTTGCGGACCGGCTCTTGGCTGGGGCAGGCCCTGGGATCGCGCGGCCGGAACAGGTCGAAGGCAAGACCGGTCTCGAAATCATGCAGGCGATGCAAGCGGGCGAGCTGCCCTACGCTGCCATCGCGAAGACGCTCGATTTCATGCTGATCTCAGTGGCTTCCGGGCACACCGTGTTCCAAGGCACACCGCTTGAAAAACACCTGAATCCGCTGAATACGGTGCACGGGGGTTGGGCCGCTACTTTGCTGGATTCAGCGCTCGGTTGTTCGGTCCACACGATGATGCCGCCGGGGCGCGGCTACACGACGGCCGAACTCGGCATCAACTTCGTTCGGGCGGTCACGCCCAAAGTGCAGCGCGTGCGTGCCGAAGGCAAGGTCATTCACTGCGGACGCCAGCTCGCGACTGCCGAGGCGCGGCTGGTGGGACCGGACGGCACGCTGTATGCGCATGCGACCACGACGTGCCTGGTGTTCGAGACGCGCTTATCGTGACAGCGACAGTTCGGAGACCTGCGAGTTGATTCTCATTGAACCGGTTCAGCGCACGGTGCGTGCATGTCCATCGCTTGAAGCCTGTTCAGCGTCGATCCACCGCTCTGATGATGTCTGCGTGCTGGCGCTCACCGAGTGAACCCATCAACCGGTCGACGAACCCGACCACCGTTCGACCCGCGAAGGCGCTGGCAAGCCTTCGAAGTGCCGGGCGACACGCGTGCACCGTCCGCGGAAGGTCGACGATTCGATCGCGCTGCAACCGCTTCAGTACTGCGCGGCCATTGGCCCCTTGCCCGCGTCCTGATACTTGTCCCGCAGCGTTTGCGACGCCATGCGCAGCAGCCCGAGGTCGCTGCCGACGCCGACGAACGTCATGCCCATCTCCAGATAGCGGCGGGCGTCGGCTTCGGCCGGCGCGAGAATGCCGGTCGGCTTGCCGGCCTTCTGCGCAGCCTCGTGGATCTGCTGAATTGCTGCCTGCACGTCCGCATGCCCGGCCGCGCCGAGCTGGCCGAAGGCGGCTGCCAGGTCGGAGGGGCCGATGAACAGGCAGTCGATCCCCTCCACCGCCGCAATCTCGGCGGCCGCTGCCACACCCTTGCGACTCTCGATCTGCACCAGCAGGCCGATGTGGTCGTTTGCCGTTTTCAGATAGTCGGTGGTCGCCCCGAACCGGTTGCCGCGGTGTGACACCGACACCCCGCGAATGCCCTGCGGCGGATAGCGTGTGGCGGCCACCGCCGCACGTGCTTCGTCGGCACTCTCGACGAACGGGATCAGCAGATTGCTCGCGCCCGAGTCGAGCAGCCGCTTGATGACGACCGCGTCGTTCCACGGCGGGCGCACGATCGGTGCGCTCACACTGTCCTTCAACGCCATCATCTGCGGAATAAGGCTCAGCACGTCGTTCGGTGCATGTTCGGCATCCAGCAGCAACCAGTCGAAGCCGGCCACGCCGAGCACTTCGGTGCTGATGTGGCTGGCCAGTGAAGTCCAGCAGCCGATCAGGCGTTCGCGTGCAAGCAGGCGTTTGCGGAAGCTGTTCGGAATCGCGGTGTAGGGGGTGGGCATCGGGCGGCTCCTAGGGTTGAAGGAATGGATCAGCGGTTCAGTGGTTCAGCGAACCAAGGACGGCCGCTTCGGATCGAACGTCCAGTTCGGCATCAGATACTGCATGGCGGTCGCGTCGTCGCGCGCGCCGAGGCCGTGTTGCAGGTAGAGCTGATGGGCTTTGTCGACTTCTGCCATGTCGAGCTGCGCGCCGAGGCCCGGCCCGGTCGGCACCTGGATGTGGCCGCCAACGATCTGCAGCGGCGCTTGCGTGAGCCGCTGGCCGTCCTGCCAGATCCAGTGCGTGTCGATTGCGGTGACCTTGCCGGGTGCGGCCGCACCCACGTGCGTGAACATCGCGAGCGACACGTCGAAGTGGTTGTTCGAGTGAGAGCCCCAGGTCAGCCCCCAGTCGCGACAGGTCTGCGCGACTCGCACCGAGCCGGCCATGGTCCAGAAATGCGGATCGGCCAGCGGGATGTCAACCGACTGCAGGCTGAGCGCGTGGATCAACTGGCGCCAGTCGGTTGCGATCATGTTGGTCGCGGTCGGCAGTCCGGTGGCGCGGCGGAACTCGGCCATCACTTCGCGGCCGGAGAACACGCCTTCCGCGCCGCACGGGTCTTCGGCATAAGCGACCACGCTCGTGCAGGTCGCGCATGAGGCGCACGGCGTCGCGCAACAGCCAGCCACCGTTCGGGTCGAGCGTGACGCGGGCCGCGGGGAAGCGTTCGTGCAGCGCGCGCACCGCCTCGATCTCTTCTTCGCCGCGCAGCACGCCGCCCTTCAATTTGAAGTCGTTGAAGCCATAGCGTTGCTGTGCGGCTTCGGCTTGGGCAACGATGGCCTCGGGTGTCAGCGCGACCTCATGACGAATGCGCGACCAAGCGTTGTCGGCATCGGGCTCGCTGGCATACGCCAAGTCGGTTCGGGTCCGGTCCCCGACGTAGAAAAGATAGCCGAGCATCTCGACGGAAGTCGCGCTGCTGCCCCTCGCCAAGCAGCGCACACACCGGCACGCCCAGATGCTGGCCGAGCAGATCGAGCAGCGCCGACTCCACCGCCGTGACCGCATGGATCGTGGTGCGCAGGTCGAACGTCTGCTGGCCGCGCCCGCCCGAATCGCGGTCGGCGAACGTGCTGCGCATCCGCTGCAACACTTGCTGGATCTGGCCGACCGAGCTGCCGACGACCAGTTCACGTGCATCGTCGAGCGTCTGCCGGATCTTCTCCCCGCCGGGCACTTCGCCGATGCCGGTGCGCCCGGCACCGTCGGTCAGGATCAGCAGGTTGCGCGTAAAGAATGGGCCGTGCGCGCCACTCAGGTTCAGCAGCATGCTGTCGCGGCCGGCCACCGGGATGACACGCAGGTCGGTGACGGTGGGTACAGAAAAGTTGGTCATTTGACGATCGAACGCGTCTGCAGAGCCAGTATCCGATGCGGAACCAACGCATTCGCAAATTTGTGATATGTCATCATACAACATACGCGTTACCGAACAACGCTTTAATTCGCGTTGTCACCGAATAGGCGCCTCACCATTTCGGTACGGCGGCTCCTGATCGCCAATGCGACGCAGTCGTTCTCGGCTGTTGGACAAATGGGTGCGCATCGCGGCACGAGCCGCCTCGGGATCGCGATTGGCGACCGCACTGACGATGCTCTCGTGCTCGGCGTTCACACGCCTGAGGTACTCGCTGCGTCCTTCGCCGGCGATGCGAATGGTGTCGACGCGGGTGCGCGGTATCAGAACCGATCCCAACTGCGTCATCAGGGCCACGAAATGCGCGTTGTGGGTCGCTCGGGCGATCGCCAGGTGCAGGTTCACATCGGGTACGACCGTATCGCCGCCGCTGTCGATCGCCTGCATGAAGGCCGCCTGCGCTTCCTGCAACACATGCAATTCGCCGGTGCTGCGCCGCGAAGCCGCCAGCGCCGCCGCTTCGGCTTCGAGACCCAGACGCAGTTCGACCACGGCCACGACGTCCTGCAAGGTATCCATTGCGTCGGCGCCCGTGAAGCGCAGCGCCATGGCCTCCCCATCGTCGAGCACAAAGGTGCCGATCCCATGTCGCGTTTCCACGAGTCCGCCCGCCTGAAGCTTCGAGATCGCTTCACGCACGACCGTGCGGCTGACACCGAATTCGGCCACGATTTCGGCTTCGGTGGGTAATTTGACACCCACACCCAGCCGACCGTCGCGAATGCGCTCGGCAAACGCATCGACCAGACCCAATGCCAGCGAGCGGGCACGGCGCGGCATCACTTCGGCTTCATTCATTGGCATCTTTTAAGGGAAAACCCTGACTGAAATTGGTTGACGTTTCTTTGCGAACTCGACTACATTGTTGTACGACAACTGACATCACATGTCTTGCAAGTCACTATAGCAAACCTTTCAATTCCGATCTCAAAATTCGATGCTGGAAACCCCTGCTTCTGCCGTCCGTTTCAACCGGCTGCTGCTGACCGGCGCAAATGGCCACCTGGGCGGCCAGTTGCGGCCACGCCTCAAGGCCTACTGCGAAACGCTTGCGGCTGAGCCATCGTTCCGACATGCGCGCAGCCGGCGCGGGCGAGGAAATCCGGGTCGCAGCGCTGGAGGACAAGGCTGCGATGCTCGCGCTGCTCGAAGGCGTCGATGCGGTTGTGCACCTGGGCGGGGTCTCGACCGAGCAGCCGTGGGATCCGATCCTGGCCGGCAACATCGTCGGGCATGGTCAACCTGTACGAATCGGCGCGCAAGAACGGCGTCAGGCGCATCGTTTTTGCCAGCTCCAACCACGTCACCGGCTTCTACCGGCAGGACGAAGTGATCGGACCTCGCGATCCCGGTGCGGCCCGACGGTTTTTACGGCCTCTCCAAGGCGTTTGGCGAGAACCTCGCGCAGCTCTATTGGGACCGCTGGCAGATCGAAACCGTGAGCCTGCGCATCGGCTCCTCCTATGCCGAACCGAAGGACCGGCGCATGCTCGCGACCTGGATGAGCTTCGACGACTGCGAACGGCTGGTCGTGGCCGCGCTGACCGCTCCGGTGGTCGGCCACAGCATCATCTACGGCATGTCCGACAACACCACCACCTGGTGGGACAACACCAGCGCGCGCCATCTCGGCTATCGGCCACAGGACAGTTCCGAGCCATTTCGCGCGGCGGTCGAAGCGCGCCAGCAGAAGCTTGACCTAACCGACCCCACCGTGATCCATCAGGGCGGCGCCTTTGTGCGCGCCGGACCGTTCGAGTAATCCCAAATCGGGTTTCCGCTCGTTCGGGGCGAGATCCCCACCTCCAAACACCTTCAATTTTTCTTCAGGAGACAACCATGAACATTCGCCGCACCGTGATTGCCGCCGCTGCTTGCTGCCTCGCACTGGGCAGCACGTTAAGCGCAGCCGCCGCAACCGTCATGAAGGCTGCCGACGTCCATCCGGCCGGCTACCCGACCGTGGTCGCGGTCGAGCACATGGGCAAGAAGATCGAGGAAGCGACCAAAGGCCGTATCAAGTTCCAGATGTTCCCCGGCAGCGTGCTGGGCGGCGAAAAGGAAATGATCGAGCAGACGCAGGTCGGCGCGATCCAGATCCTGCGCACCTCGCTCGGCCCGATCGGCACCGTGACGCCCGAGGTCAACGTCTTCAACATGCCGTTCGTGTTCCGCGACGTCAAGCACATGCGCGCGGTGATCGACGGGCCGATCGGCCAGGAATTGCTCGACAAGGTCAGCGCGTCGGCGAACCGTCTGATCGGCCTCGGCTGGATGGACGGCGGCTCGCGCAGCCTCTACACCAAGAAGCCGGTGCGCACGCCCGAGGACCTGAAGGGCCAGAAGATCCGCATGATGGGCAATCCCGCTGTTCGTCGACACCATGAACGCGATGGGCGGCAACGGCATCAGCATGGGCTACGGCGAGGTCTTCACCGCGCTGCAGACCGGTGTCGTCGACGGCGCCGAGAACAACCCGCCGAGCCTGTACACCGACAACCACTTCAAGGCCGGCGCCAAGTACTACACGCAGACCAATCACCTGATCATTCCCGAGATCCTCGTGATGTCGAAGGTCGCCTGGGACAAGCTCTCCAAGGACGACCAGGCGCTGTTCAAGAAGTACGGCCGCGAGGCGCAGATGGAGCAGCGCGAGCTCTGGGACAAGGCGGTTGCCGACTACAACGCCAAGCTGAAGGCCGAGGGCGTCGAGTTCATCGCGATCGACAACAAGCCCTTCTACGACGCCACCGCGCCGGTGCGCGCCAAGTACGGTGCACAGTTCGCCGACCTGATGAAGCGCATCGCCGATACCAAGTAACGGCAAGCGTTCCTTTCTCGGCGCGTCCTCCTGGCTTCGGAAGGACGCGGCGCCACTTCGCCTGGAATCACTTGATCATGGACCCTTCCTACGTCCGCCTGATGGATCGCTTCTACCTGGCCAGCATCTGGGTCGCAGGCTTCGCGATCTTCTGCATGTCGCTGATCATCCCGTTCGGCGTGTTCACGCGCTATGTGCTCGGCACCGGCTCGCAATGGCCCGAGCCGATCGCGATCCTGCTGATGATGTCGTTCACCTTCATCGGCGCGGCGGCGGCCTACCGCGCCGGCGCGCACATCGCCGTCACGATGCTCACCGACCTGCTGCCCGCGTCGATGCGCCGTGCCGGCGAGTTGCTGGTGCATGCGCTGATGGTCGTCATCAGCCTGTTCGTCGTCTGGTACGGCACGCAACTGTCGCTTGAGACGATGAGCCAGTCGGTGGCGAGCTGCCGTGGCTGCCGGTCGGCGTGACCTACGCGGCCATCCCGATCGGCAGCGCGATCACGCTGCTGTTCGTGATCGAGCACCTCATCTACGGCTCGCAGGCCGAGCGCCCGCTGGTGCGCTACGAAGAACCCGAGGCCGCACTGGCCGCTGCCGAAGGAGTGCTGCTGATGGACGCGCTTGGTGCTGCTCGGCAGCTTCGTCCTGCTGATGGCGGTCGGCGTGCCGATCGCCTATTCGCTCGGCCTGGCGGCGCTGATCGGCGCGCTCTGGATCGACCTGCCGCTCGACGCGGTGATGATCCAGCTCGCCGCCGGGGTCAACAAGTTCTCGCTGCTGGCGATCCCGTTCTTCGTGCTCGCCGGCGCGATCATGGCCGAAGGCGGCATGGCGCGCCGGCTGGTCGCGTTCGCGCGGCGTGCTGGTCGGCTTCATCCGCGGCGGGCTGTCGCTGGTCAACATCCTGGCGTCGACCTTCTTCGGCGCGATCTCGGGTTCGTCGGTGGCCGACACCGCGTCGATCGGCTCGGTGCTGATCCCCGAGATGGAACGCAAAGGCTACCCGCGCGACTTCGCCACCGCGGTGACGTGCAGCGGCTCGGTGCAGGCGATCCTGATCCCGCCGAGCCACAACGCGGTGATCTATTCGCTCGCGGCCGGCGGCACCGTGTCGCATCGCCAGCGCTGTTCATGGCCGGCGTGCTGCCGGGGCTGCTGATGGGGCTGACGCTGGCCGTGCTGTGCCTGATCATCGCCAAGCAAGAAGAACTACCCGAAGGGCGAGGTCATCCCGCTGCAGCAGGCGCTGAAGATCTGCGTCGAGGCGATGTGGGGCCTGATGACGATGGTCATCATCCTCGGCGGCATCCTGTCGGGCGTGTTCACCGCCAACGAGATCGGCGTCGATCGCGGTGGTCTGGGCATTCTTCGTCACGATGTTCATCTACCGCGACTACCGGTGGCGCGACCTGCCGAAGCTCGTGCACCGCACCGTCAAGACCGTCACGATCGTGATGATCCTGATCGGCTTCGCCGCCTGCTTCGGCTACCTGATGACGCTTGATGCAGATCCCGCTCAAGGTGACCGACTTCTTCACCAGCCTGTCCGACAACAAGTACGTGATCCTGCTGCTGATCAACGTCATGCTGCTGGTGCTGGGCACGCTGATGGACATGTCGCCGCTGATCCTGATCCTGACGCCGATCCTGCTGCCGGTCGTCAAGTCGATGGGGGTCGACCCGGTGCACTTCGGCATGATCATGATGGTCAACCTCGGCATCGGGTCTGATCACGCCGCCGGTCGGCACGGTGCTGTTCGTCGGCAGCGCGGTCGCCAAGCTCAAGATCGGCGTCGTGGCACGCGCGATGACGCCGTTCTTCGTCGCGCTGTTCGTCGTGCTGATGATGGTGACCTACGTGCCTTGGCTTTCGATGTGGCTGCCGCACGTGCTCGGTCTTTGAGGCGATGACGACAGTCGCCTACGTTTCGAACGCCGACAGCGGCGACATCTCGGTGCTTCGCCTGGACAAGCACAGCGGGGACGTCGAGCCGCTGCAGACGGTCGACGTCGGCGGCATGGTGATGCCCCTCGCCGTGAGCCCGGACCGGCGTTTCTTGTACGCGGCGCGGCGCAGCGATCCACTGGCGGTGGTCAGCTTCGCCATCGATCCCTCGAACGGCCGGCTGACCCGGCTCGGCGAAGTGCCTCTGCCTGCAAACATGGCCTACATAGCAACCGACCAAAGCGGCCGCTTCCTGTTCAGCGCGTCGTATCCGGCGAGCCTGATCGCGGTCAGCCCGATCGGGGCGGACGGCATTGTGCAGCCCGCGCACCAAGTGCTGCCGACTGCGCCGAACGCGCACGCGATCCGCGCAGATACGTCCAACCGGTTCGTGTTCGCGACGTCGCTCGGCGGCGGTCATCTGATGCAACTGCGCTTCGATTCCGATAGCGGCCGACTCACGCCCAACCTGCCTCTGCGCGTTGAAACACGTCCAAATGCGGGACCAAGGCATTTTGAATTCCATCCGCATGGCCGCTTCGTCTACCTGCTCAACGAACTCGACGCAAGCCTTGACGCGTTCGCGCTCGATTCCCGAAATGGAACGCTCGCACACCTGCAGACGGTTGGCACACTGCCCCCCGGCTTCGATGGAAAGCCCTGGGCCGCCGAACTGCATCTGAGCCCGGACGGCCGCTTCCTCTACAGCAGCGAACGCCGATCGAGCACGCTGGCCGCGTTCGACGTGGATGCCCATAGCGGCCGGCTCACGTCGATCGGCCACTACGCGACGCAGGCTCAGCCGCGCGGCTTCGCGATCGATCCTTCGGGGCGTTTCGTGCTGGTCGCGGGTGAGCGATCGGGCAGCGTCGGCGTGCATGCGGTCGACGCGTCCAGTGGCGCGCTTGCTGCATTGCATGAAGCCGGCGTGGGTCGTGGTCCGAACTGGGTCGAAGTCATCGAGCTGCCCTGATGTTTGATTGCGTGTGTCCCCCATTTGCCGATGAACGCGCGAACAAGCACCCCAACCCGACGTATTGCCGAACGTCGACCCCCGAGGTCAGGTTCAACAGCGGCTGACGATTGCTTTCCGAGCATCAGGTAAAAACCCTTCTTTTTAAACTCTGTTGAGGAAATCAATTGCTGTTCGATCGTCGCCGCCTTCTCCTCACCGCCGTGGCCTTGGCGTCCATTTCGACCAACGCGCTGGCCCAGTCCGACTGGCCGAAGCGACCGATCAAGATCGTCGTGCCGTTTGCAGCCGGCGGTACCTCCGACATCCTCGCGCGCACATTGGCCGAGAAGCTGACTGGCGTGCTCAAGCAACCGGTGATCGTGGACAACAAGGGCGGCGCCGGCGGCGTGATCGGCGCCGATGCGGTTGCGAAGGCGACGCCCGACGGCTACACGCTGCTGCTGGGCACGATCGCAAGCCACGCGATCAATCCGGCGCTCCGGCCGAAAATGCCCTACGACGCGGCGAAGGACTTCGCGCCGATCATCCTGCTGGGCAGCATCAGCAACGTGCTGCTGGTCGGCGCGGAGCAGCCGTTCAAGACCCCGCAGGACATCATCGCCGCAGCCAAGGCCAAACCCGAATCGATCGCTTTCGCGTCGGCTGGACAGGGCAGTTCGCAGCACATGTCGGGCGAGGTGTTCAAGCTGCTGACCGGTGCCGCGTTGACCCACGTGCCGTACAAGGGCAGCGCACCCGCAGTGCAAGACGTGATCGGCGGCCAGGTGCCGATGAGTTTCGAGACCGTGACGGTCGCACTGCCGCACATCAAGGGCGGCAAGGTGCGTGCGCTTGCCGTCACGTCGGCCAAGCGCAGCGCCGCGCTGCCCGACGTGCCGACCTTGCAGGAAACCGGCATCAAAGGCTTCGACGTCGCGAGTTGGCAGGCGATGTATGCGCCCGCCGGCACGCCACCGGCGATCGTGCAGCGGGTGAACACCGAAATCGAAAAGATCATTGCGCTGCCCGAAGTCAAAGCCAAGATGGAGGGACTTGGTCTGGAGCACACGCCGAACACACCCGAGCAATTCGCCGTCTTTGGCAACAACGAAATTACCAAATGGGCCAAGGTGGTCAAGGATGGCAACGTCAAACCCGAATGAGCGTATTCCGCTCGCTCAGACGTCAATCCCGATGGCACGGTGGGTGGCAAAACCCAACCGATCGACGCGGCGGGTCAAGGCGCGCTCAACGGCTTTGGGGTGGACCGCGACGGCAACCGCTGTCGCGGCTGGGGCAGCAAAGGCGCCTAGCGATCCGAGCCGACCAACGTGGATGGGCACAAGGTGTTTCGGCTCATAAGCGAGTCCCAGGAACTCAGCGGCGTGAAAATATTCAACCTTCAAGCCAGGGCGATTGGCCTCGCCAAGCTGCCCGAGCGCTGCGCCAACGTGCTTCGCCGGCCAGAAGAACAACAAGCTCTACATGGCGCGTGCCGCCATTTACTTTAAGTGCTGTACGTCGAAGCGCACGGCGCCGTCTGACGCACAGGCGAGCCTGCTGCAGTTGTTCCGCACAAGGAGATCCACTATGTCCTCTATGACGCTCGAATCGAGCAAAACCAAGACGACACGCTCACCGCTCACGATCCGCATGCACGAAGCCGACAACGTCGCAATCGTCGCCAACGACGGCGGCCTGCCCGCGGGCACCGTGTTCGCCGACGGGTTGACGCTGATCGACCAGGTGCCGCAAGGCCACAAGGTCGCGCTGGTCGACTTGGCGCAAGGTGCGTCCGTGCTGCGCTACAACGTGCCGATCGGCCGGGCGCTGAAAGCCATCCGCGCCGGCAGTTGGGTGCATGAGCGATTGCTCGAGATGCCCGACGCACGCGCACTGACCGGCCTGCCGATCGCCACCGTCAAGCCCGAGCCGCAGCCGCCGCTCGAGGGCTACACGTTCGAGGGCTATCGCAACCTCGACGGCTCGGTCGGCACGCGCAACATCCTTGCGATCACGCAGACCGTGCAGTGCGTCGCTGGCGTGACCGACTTCGCGGTGCAGCGCATCAAGGCCGAACTGCTGCCGAAGTTTCCGAATGTCGATGACGTGGTGGCGCTCGAGCACGGCTACGGCTGCGGCGTCGCGATCGACGCGCCGGACGCGGTCGTGCCGATCCGCACCTTGCGCAACATCAGCCTTAACCCGAACTTCGGCGGCGAAGTCATGGTGGTCAGCCTCGGCTGCGAGAAGCTGCAGCCGGAGCGGCTGTTGCCGCCCGGCAGCATCCCGCTGGTGGACGAACGCAACGTCGCCGACATCGGAGCGAGCGCCGAGCCGAAGCTCGACGTCGTGGTGCTGCAGGACGACGCGCACGTCGGATTCATGTCGATGGTCGAGTCGATCATGCGCCAGGCCGAATTGCATCTGGAGCGGCTCAATGCGCGGCGGCGCGAGACCGTGCCCGCAAGCGAACTCGTGGTCGGCGTGCAGTGCGGCGGCAGCGATGCGTTCTCCGGCGTTACCGCCAACCCAGCGGTCGGCTTTTGCACCGACCTGCTGGTGCGCGCGGGCGCGACCGTGATGTTCTCGGAAGTCACCGAGGTGCGCGACGGCATCGATCAGCTGACCGTCGCGCGCGACCACGCCCGAGGTGGCCGAAGCGATGATCCGCGAGATGGCATGGTACGACGCCTACCTGGCGCGCGGCAAGGCAGACCGCAGCGCGAACACGACGCCCGGCAACAAGAAGGGCGGTCTGTCGAACATCGTCGAGAAGGCGATGGGCTCGATCATCAAGTCCGGCAGCTCGCCGATCTCGGGTGTTTTGTCGCCCGGCGAAAAGCTCAATGCGGCAGACCGGTCTGATCTACGCCGCGACGCCTGCGAGCGACTTCATCTGCGGCACCCTGCAGCTTGCCGCCGGCATGAACCTGCATGTGTTCACGACCGGCCGCGGCACGCCCTACGGCCTGGCCGAATGTCCGGTCATCAAGGTCGCGACGCGCAGCGATCTGGCGCGCCGATGGCACGACCTGATGGACATCAACGCGGGCCGCATCGCCGACGGCGACGCGAGCATCGAGGACGTGGGCTGGGAAATGTTCCAACTCATGCTCGACGTGGCCAGCGGCCGCAAGAAAACGTTGGCCGAGCACTGGAAGCTGCACAACGCGCTGGTGCTGTTCAACCCTGCGCCGGTGACCTGATGAGTGGCTGCCACGGGCCGGTCGCCTGCTGCGCAAGGAATCCGGCGGCGCGTTTGCCGAACACTTGATCGAGCGACCCAGGCGGCGGGCGCAGGCGCAATCGATCGACGGCGCGACGTCGACAAGCGACATCCCCCGGACCCGCCGACTCGCCGACTCGCCGACGAAGCAAGTTTTTCGCGGCGATTTTGACAAGCCTGTGGCATCGCACCCGGGCGGTTCCGCAGCCGACACCGTTGATCGGCCCGTTCGGGGATTTGCATGTCGAGCGCATCCCCCCTGCTTCCAGGATCTCACTCGCTACCGGCGCCGCCAGCGGCATCGGCCGCGCCC
Source organism: uncultured beta proteobacterium (assembly GCA_963784295.1). Lineage (GTDB taxonomy): Bacteria > Pseudomonadota > Gammaproteobacteria > Burkholderiales > Burkholderiaceae_C > JBBPYC01. Next base: position 295,854 of record CAWAQL010000017.1, on the reverse strand, counting down.
CGACGCCGCGCGATGCCGCGGGTATGGAAGCGCTGTTGGCATGCATCGCCCAGGTGTACGCCCGGCTTGACGTGGTGTTCAACAACGCGGGCAGCGACAGCCCGGCCGTGACGATCGACGAACTGCCGTTTGGAAAGTGGAACGACATCGTCGACAACAACTCCACGGACGCAGCCCTCTGCGCGCGCAGCGTTCCAGAAACAGCGCACATCGGCCATGTGTTGCTCGCTGCCATGAGTTGCGGCCCTGCAACGATCAACCTTCCGCAAGTTTTTATGGCCCACCAAGAAAAACACCCGCTCGTTGGCGGGTGTTTGTGTCGAGAGCGGCATTTTGCTCAAGATCAATGGTGGGCGGTACATGGATCGAACATGTGACCCCTGCCGTGTGAAGGCAGTGCTCTACCGCTGAGCTAACCGCCCTGCTATCTGGCCTGTGGCGCTGCAGGACAACGGCGGATTATGCCAGAAGCGTCAGACGGTTTGGGCTTCGCCGCGCCGCCAGACCGATTGACCGCCGCAGACCTTGTCGAGCTGGTTTAGAACCGCGTCGTGCGCGGCGCGCTCCTCGTCGCTCGCCGGCAGCACGGCCAGCGCAAAAGTGGAGAGGTCGATGCGCGCCGATGCGTTGCTGCGATGGGCCGGGTCGTCTTCCGCATCCAGCTCGACCAGCAAGGCATCCTGCCCACGCGTCAGGTTGATGTAGACGTCGGCCAGCAATTCGGCGTCGAGCAGTGCGCCGTGCAGCGTACGGGTCGAATTGTCGACGCCCAGCCGGTCGCACAGCGCATCCAGCGAGTTGCGCTTGCCCGGGTACAGGTCCTTGGCCAGCGCAAGCGTGTCGGTGACCTGCCCGCCCGTGCAGTCGAGCAGCTTCGGGCGTCCGACCAGCTCGAGCTCCTTGTTCAGAAAGCCGACGTCGAACGCGGCGTTGTGAATGATCAGCTCGGCCCCTGCAAGATAGTCGAGCAATTCGGCCGCGACGTGCTCGAACGGCGGCTTGTCGCGCAGAAACTCGTTGCTGATGCCGTGCACCTTCAGCGCGTCTTCATGGCTGTTGCGGCCCGGGTTCAAATAGAAATGCTTGTTGTTGCCGCTGAGCTTGCGGTTCAACAATTCGACGCAACCGATCTCGATGATGCGGTCGCCGCTCTCGGCCGACAGGCCGGTGGTTTCGGTGTCCAAGACGATTTGGCGCATCGGCCGATTATGCTTTGCGCTGCAAACCAACGAAGGAGATGCGCGATGTTCAACCTCGACGGAAAAGTGGCGGTCGTGACCGGCGGCAACGGCGGCATCGGCCTCGGCATGGCCACCGGCTTGGCGCGAGCCGGCGCGCTGGTGGTGATCGTCGGGCGCAATGCGGCCAAGTCCGCGCAGGCCGCCGACGCCTTGCGCGACGCCGGCGGCAAAGCCGATGCAGTGGAGGCAGATGTGGCCGACGAAGCGGCGGTGGAACGACTGATCAAAACGGTCGTCGAGCGCCACGCGCGGATCGACATCCTGATCAACAACGCCGGCATCAACGTGCGCCGCCCCGCGCACGAGATGACGCTTGCCGAGTGGACGTCCGTGATCCAGACCAACCTGACGAGCGCATTCTTGTGTTCGCGCGCTTGCCATCCGCAGATGCAGGCCGCGGGTGGCGGCAAGATCATCAACATCGGCTCGATGATGTCGATCTTCGGTGCGTCGTTCGCGCCCGCTTACGGCGCGAGCAAAGGCGGCATCGTGCAGTTCACGCGGTCAATTGCTGCGGCCTGGGCGCCTGACAACATCCAGGCGAACGCGGTGCTGCCCGGCTGGATCGACACCGAGCTCACGCAACTGGCGCGCGAGCAGGTCGACGGGCTGCACGACCGGGTGCTTGCGCGCACACCGGCCAGGCGTTGGGGCACGCCACAGGACCTGGCGGGCATTGCGGTGTTTCTGGCAAGCACTGCGTCGGACTTCGTCACCGGCGCCGCGATTCCGGTGGACGGCGGGTATTCGTCACTGGGCTGAGACTCGGGTGCGTGGCCCGCGGCGTTGGGTCAGCAGCGTCAGTGATTTTCCTTGGCGTGATTGATCGAGTACTTCGGTATCTCGATCGTCACGTCCTCTTGCGCGAGGATCGCCTGGCACGACAGGCGGGAGTTCGGCTCCAGACCCCAGGCGCGGTCGAGCAGGTCTTCCTCCTCCTCTTCCTGCTCGTTGAGCGACGCCAGGCCGGCGCGGACGACCACGTGGCAGGTGGTGCAGGCACGGCTCATCTCGCACGCGTGCTCGATGTGGATGTCGTTGTCCAACAACGCCTCGCAGATCGAGGTGCCGGCGGGCGCCTGGATTTCCGCGCCGCTCGGGCAGTACTCGGAATGCGGCAGAACCTTGATGACGGGCATGGGGTGTGGATTCGCGTTAAAGGCTGTCCAGGCGTTTGCCCGACAGCGCTTGCTGGATGCTGTGATTCATGCGTTCGGCCGCAAAGTGCTCGGTCGCTCGGGCCAGCGTTTCGGTGGCAGCTTCGATCGCGGCCGGCTCGGTGCTTGCTTCGGCCGTCTCACGCAACTGCTTCATCGCGGCCTGAATCGCTTGCCGCTCGACGGCGTCGATGAGTTGGCCGTCGGCGTCCAGCGCACCCTGCGTGGCCATGCAGCAGGCGGTCCGCGTCGACCTTGGCTTCGGCCAGCGCGCGCGCCTGCACGTCGGCCTCGGCGGTGGAAAAGCTCGCTTGCAGCATCGCAGCGATCTGGTCGTCCGACAGGCCGTAAGACGGTTTCACGTCGATCTGCGCCTCGACGCCGCTGACCTGCTCGCGCGCGGCCACGTTGAGCAGTCCGTCCGCATCGACTGTGAACGTCACGCGGATGCGCGCGGCGCCGGCTGCCATGGGCGGAATGCCGCGCAGCTCGAAGCGCGCCAGACTGCGGCAATCGGCCACCAGATCGCGTTCGCCCTGCACCACGTGCAGCGCCAGCGCGGTCTGGCCGTCAACGTAGGTCGTGAAGTCCTGCGCCATCGCGGTCGGAATGGTCTGGTTGCGCGGCACGATGCGCTCGACCAGGCCGCCCATGGTCTCGAGCCCGAGCGACAGCGGGATCACGTCGAGCAGCAGCAGATCGTCGCTGCGCGTTGCCGGCCAGTTGATTCGCCTGCACGGCAGCGCCGAGCGCGACCACCTCGTCGGGGTTCAGATCGATCAACGGCTCGCGGCCGAACAGCTCGGCCACCGCGCGGCGCACGCTCGGCATGCGCGTGGAGCCGCCGACCATCACGACGCCATTGACCTCAGGGGCCGTCAGCCCGGCATCGCGCAGCGCCTTGCGCGCCGCAGCGGTCGTGCGTGCGGTCAGATGTGCGGTGGCCGATTCGAATTCCGCACGGCTGACGTCGAAATCGACAGAGGCGCTGGTGTGCATTGCGCTTCCAGCTACAGAAAACGAAGCAGAATCAGCCGCCGACAACGCTTCCTTGCAGGCGCGCGCTGCGATGCGAATCGCGGCGCGGTCGTGCGCATCGGCCGCCTGCGCGCCGGTTTGCTTCAATACCCAGTCGGCCAGCGCCTGGTCGTAGTCGTCGCCGCCGAGGGCGGCGTCGCCGCGCGTGGCGATCACTTCGAACACGCCTTGGGTTAACCGCAGGATGGAGATGTCGAACGTGCCCCCGCCCAGGTCGAACACCGCGTAGATGCCCTCGCTCGCGTTGTCCAGACCGTAGGCGATCGCGGCCGCGGTCGGTTCGTTGATCAGCCGCAGCACTTCGATGCCGGCCACGCGGGCCGCGTCTTTCGTTGCCTGACGCTGCGCGTCGTCAAAATACGCGGGCACCGTGATCACCGCGCCGAAGAGGTCGGCGTCGAACGTGTCTTCCGCGCGCTGCCGCAGCGTGGCCAGGATCTCGGCGCTCAATCTCGACCGGGGACTTGTCGCCCTGCACCGTCTTGAGTTGCAGCATGCCGGGTGCATCGACGAATGCATGCGGCGATTGCTCGGGCGCCTCCACGTCGGCCAGCCCGCGGCCCATGAAGCGCTTGAACGATGAGATCGTGTTGACCGGGTCTTCCACGCGCCGCGCCAGTGCATCATGACCAATTTCGCGCGCGCCATCGGCCAGATACCGCACGACCGACGGCAGCAGCACGCGTCCCTGCGCATCGGCCAGGCACTCGGGCGCACCGTTGCGCACCGCCGCCACCAGCGAGTGCGTGGTGCCCAGATCGATGCCCACCGCCAGTCTGCGCGCGTGCGGGTCGGGCGCCTGGCCGGGTTCGGAGATTTGCAGCAATGCCATGCGGTGGGGGCCCTCAGTCGGGTTGGGTGAATTGCGGTCGGGCGAGATTTGGAGCCCGTTTATTTTTCGAGCTGCTCGAGCCGGTCGTCGACTTCGCCGGCAAACCGGTCGACGAACATCAGCGATCGCACCGCCTGCGCTGCGGCGGCTGCATCGCCCTGCGTGTCCAGCAGCTGCTCGCATCGCGCAAGCGTCTCGGCGCGCATGGCTTGCACCTGCTCCAAGATCGCCTGCGCGTCGGCCGGCGCCTTCGCGTCTTCCAGTGCCTCCCGCCACTCAAGCTGCTGCATCAGAAACGCCGGCGGCATCGCGGTGTTGCGCTCCGCATCGATCGGCGCGCCGCGCAACTCGCAAAGATAGGCCGCGCGGCGCAGTGGATGCTTTAACCGCTGGTAGGCCTCATTGATGCGCACCGACCACTGCATGCCGAGCCGCTGCGCAGCCGAGCCCTGGGCAGCGAACTTGTCGGGGTGCGCCTGGCGCTGCAACGCCTTCCAACGGTCATCGATCGATGCGCGGTCCTGCGCGAAGCGCGGCTCCAGGCCAAACAACTCGAAATCGTTCGCTTGCAAGTTCAACGCACGCATTTCCGCAGCCCCAACAAAAAGCCGCCTCGCGGGCGGCTGTGTTCAAGCACCAACGCCGTCATGTCAAACCCGGAACGACTCGCCGCAGCCGCATCGGTCCCGTTCCTTCGGGTTCAAAAATTTGAACCCTTCGTTCAGACCTTCGCGTACGAAGTCGAGTTGGGTGCCGTCGATGTAGGCCATGCTTTTCGGGTCGACCAGGACCTTCACACCGCGATCTTCAAACACGACGTCTTCGGGCATCGGCTCGTCGACATACTCGATCTGATACGCCAGGCCCGAACAACCGGTCGTCTTCACGCCGAGCCGCACACCGACGCCCTTGCCGCGCCGGGTCAGGTAGCGGCTCACGTGGCGTGCAGCCGCATCGGTCAAGGTTACCGCCATGTCAGTGCACGCGCTTCTTTTTGTAGTCGTCGACAGCCGCCTTGATCGCGTCTTCGGCCAGGATCGAACAATGAATCTTGACCGGCGGCAGCGCGAGCTCCTGCGCGATCTGGCTGTTTTTCAAGGCCGCGGCCTCGTCCAGCGTCTTGCCCTTGACCCACTCGGTCACGAGCGAGCTCGACGCGATGGCGGAGCCGCAACCATAGGTCTTGAACCGGGCGTCTTCGATCACGCCGGTCTCGGGATTCACGCGGATCTGCAGCTTCATTACGTCGCCGCAGGCCGGCGCGCCGACCATGCCGGTGCCGACCGATTCGTCGCCTTTGTCGAACGATCCGACGTTGCGCGGATTTTCGTAGTGGTCAACCACTTTGTCGGAATAAGCCATGGCGTTTTCTCCTTCGTCTTGGGTTTCGTTGAGGCAGACTCAGTGAGCCGCCCACTGGATGGTGCTGATGTCGATGCCGTCCTGGTGCATTTCCCACAGCGGACTCAAGTCGCGCAGCTTGGCCACGTTGTGGCGGATGGTGGAGATTGCAAAGTCGATCTCTTCTTCGGTCGTGAAGCGGCCGATCGTCATGCGCAGGCTGCTGTGCGCGAGCTCGTCGCTGCGGCCCAGGGCGCGCAGCACATAACTGGGCTCAAGGCTTGCGGACGTGCAGGCCGATCCGCTCGATACCGCCAGGCCCTTGATGCCCATGATCAGCGACTCGCCTTCGACGAAGTTGAAGCTCATGTTCACGTTGTGCGGCACGCGCTGCGTCGGGTGGCCATTCAGAAACACCTGGTCGATGTCGGCGAAGCCGTCCATCAGCCGCTTGTGCAACTTCCAGGCTTTCGCGTTGTCGGCCTCCATCTCGAGCCGCGCGAGCCGGAACGCCTCGCCCATGCCGACGCACTGATGCGTGGGCAACGTGCCCGACCGCATGCCGCGCTCATGTCCACCGCCGTGCATCTGCGCCTCCAGACGCACGCGCGGCTTGCGTCGAACATAGAGCGCACCGATGCCTTTGGGGCCATAGGTCTTGTGCGAAGCCAGGCTCATCAAATCGACCGGCAGCGTCTTCACATCGATCGCGACCTTGCCGGTGGACTGCGCGGCGTCGACGTGGAAAATGATGCCCTTCTCTCGGCACAGCGCACCAATCGCGGAGATGTCCTGAATCACGCCGATTTCGTTGTTCACGTGCATCACGCTGATCAGGATCGTGTCCGGGCGGATCGCCGCCTTGAGCACATCGAAGTCGAGCAGACCGTCTTCCTTGACGTCCAGATAGCTGACCTCGAAGCCCTGGCGCTCGAGTTCGCGCATCGTGTCGAGCACGGCCTTGTGCTCGGTCTTCACCGTGATCAGGTGCTTGCCTTTCGACTTGTAGAAGTGCGCGGCGCCCTTGATCGCCAGGTTGTCGGACTCGGTCGCGCCGCTGGTCCAGACGATCTCACGCGGATCGGCGCCGATCAGGTCGGCGACATTGCCACGGGCCTTTTCCACGGCCGCTTCCGCCTCCCAGCCCCAGGCATGGCTGCGGGAAGCCGGATTGCCGAAATGCTCGCGCAGCCACGGAACGATGGCGTCCACCACGCGCGGATCGCACGGCGTGGTGGCGCCGTAATCGAGATAGATCGGAAAGTGCGGTGTGATGTCCATGGGGAGTACCTCGTTCGCAATCACTTCGGGCCATTGCTGCGGACGGCCACGGCGATTGCTTGGCAAACTTACTTGGCGAAGGCGCCGAGAGCGAACACCGAGTTCGGTGCATTCACCCGGATCGGCTTGACCACCGGCGCGCTCGAGATCGCCCGCTTGATGGCCGGCCGGTCTTCGACCAGCACACCCTTGGCCAACTGGTCATCGACCATTTTCTGCAGGCTGACCGAGGCCAGAAACTCGACCATGCGCTGGTTCAGCGACGCCCACAGGTCGTGCGTCATGCAGCGGCCGGCTTCGTCGCCATGGCAGTTTTCCTTGCCACCGCACTGGGTCGAATCAATCGGCTCGTCGACCGAGACGATGATGTCGGCCACCGTGATGTCAGACGCACTGCGCGCCAGCGTGTAGCCACCACCCGGCCCGCGGGTCGACTCGACGATCTCATGCCGGCGCAGTTTGCCGAACAACTGTTCGAGATAGGAAAGCGAAATCTGCTGCCGCTGGCTGATCGCCGCCAATGTCACTGGGCCGTTGTTTTGGCGCAGTGCGAGATCGATCATCGCCGTGACCGCAAAACGGCCTTTGGTTGTCAAACGCATCTCAAGCTCCTTCAAGTTCGATCGACAGAAAGTGGCAAATGAGACACCCGGCACCGTTCCCGCTGCCTGCCGCCCCACCCAACAAAACACTTTGAAACGTGGGGTTGCTCTTTCCTGACCAATTCAGTCAAGTATAGCACATACCCGATCGTTTTGCTCAGGTAACGACGGTCATCAACCAGGAGTTGCCGCTCCCGGGAGCGACCACTTTTCCCACCCTTGGCAGAGCCGTTCGGTGCCAAATAGTTTCACAACGAGGCGCCGGGCTTGACGCGCGCCGCATCCAATGGAAGCACGTTGCTGTCACCGGCAGCGCCAAACGCCCTCGCCTTCAACTGCGACAGCTGATCCCGCGTGCGGGCGGCGTCTTCGAACTCGAGGTTGCGCGCGTGTTCGAGCATGCGTTTTTCGAGCCGCTTGATCTCGCGGGCGATTTCTTTTTCGTCCATGTCCTGGACTTGCGCACGTTGCAATTCGAGGCGCTCGGCGTCCCGGCCGGCTTTTTCGCTGTAGACGCCGTCGATCAGGTCGCGCACTTTCTTCACGATGCTGCGCGGCGTGATGCCCTGCGCCAGGTTGTGCGCAATCTGGCGCTCGCGCCGGCGGTTTGTCTCGTCGATCGCGCGCCGCATCGACTCGGTGATCTTGTCGGCGTACAGGATCGCGCGGCCGTTCAGGTTGCGCGCGGCCCGGCCGATGGTCTGGATCAGGCTGCGTTCGGCGCGCAGAAAGCCCTCCTTGTCGGCGTCGAGGATCGCCACCAGACTGACTTCCGGGATGTCCAGGCCTTCCCGCAGCAGGTTGATGCCGACCAGCACGTCGAATGCACCAAGCCGCAGGTCGCGGAGGATCTCGACCCGCTCCACGGTGTCCACGTCGCTGTGCAAATAGCGCACTTTGACACCGTTGTCGCCCAGGTAGTCGGTCAACTGCTCGGCCATGCGCTTGGTCAGTGTCGTGATCAACACGCGCTCGTTCTTCTCGACGCGGATGCGGATCTCCTGCAGCACGTCGTCGACCTGCGTGGTGGCCGGGCGCACCTCGACTTCCGGGTCGACCAGACCGGTCGGCCGCACCAGTTGCTCGACCACCTGGCCCGCGTGGGTCTTTTCGTAGTCGGCCGGCGTGGCCGAGACGAACACGACCTGGCGCATGTGCGTCTCGAATTCGTCGAACTTCAGCGGTCGGTTGTCAAGAGCGCTGGGCAGCCGAAAGCCGTAGTCCACCAGCGTGGTCTTGCGCGCGCGGTCGCCGTTGTACATGCCGCCCAACTGGCCGATCATCTGATGGCTCTCGTCCAGAAACATCAGCGCGTCTTTGGGCAGATAGTCGGTCAGCGTGCTCGGGGGCTGGCCCGGCGCGGCGCCCGACAGATGCCGCGTGTAGTTCTCGATGCCCTTGCAGTGCCCGACTTCAGACAGCATTTCCAGATCGAACCGCGTGCGCTGTTCGAGCCGCTGCGCTTCCACGAGCTTGCCGGCGGCGACGAACTCTTTCAGCCGGTCGGCCAGCTCCAGCTTGATCGAGTCGAGCGCCGTCAGCACTTTCTCGCGTGGCGTCACGTAGTGGCTGCTCGGATACACCGTAAAGCGCGGGATCTTCTGCCGGATGCGGCCGGTGAGCGGATCGAACAGCTGCAGGCTCTCGATCTCGTTATCGAATAGTTCGATTCGGATCGCAAGCTCGGAGTGTTCGGCCGGGAACACGTCGATCGTGTCGCCGCGCACCCGGAACTTGCCGCGCGAGAAATCGGCTTCGTTGCGCTGGTACTGCATGCGCACCAACTGCCCAATGACTTCGCGCTGGCCGAGCTTGTCGCCGACGCGCAGCGTCATGATCATCTGGTGATAACTCTCGGGCGCGCCGATGCCGTAGATCGCCGACACGCTGGCCACAATCACCACGTCGCGCCGCTCGAGGATGCTTTTGGTGCACGACAGCCGCATCTGCTCGATGTGCTCGTTGATCGCCGAGTCTTTTTCGATGAACAGATCGCGCTGCGGCACGTAGGCTTCCGGCTGGTAGTAGTCGTAGTAGCTGACGAAATACTCGACCGCGTTCTTTGGAAAGAACTCTCGGAATTCGCTGTAGAGCTGCGCGGCGAGCGTCTTGTTCGGCGCAAACACGATGGCCGGACGGCCCAGGCGCGCGATCACGTTGGCCATCGTGAACGTCTTGCCGGAGCCGGTCACGCCGAGCAGCGTCTGAAACACCTCGCCGTCGTTGATGCCCTCGACCAGCTTGTCGATCGCGGCCGGCTGATCGCCTGCGGGCGGATACGGCTGATACAGCTCGAACGGCGAGCCGGGAAAGCGAACCGACCGACCGGGCGCGGATTGCGCGCCATCGGGCAGCGGGGTGAATACGTCGGCGACGGCGGTGGATGCGGTGGGCATGGCAGGACTCCGAAATGAGACAACGCGGCTCGGTCATCGTGCACGGCAAGGCACGGGCCGGTAAAATTCGCCGGGCGAAATACAAGCGATGCGCAAGCCTACCGCAGCATCGCGGACCGACCCCTTGCAACCGGGCGCATCAGCGCGCCGCATCGCGCTTTTCAAGAAAGACCCCCCATGCCGTTGTTCACCACCGTCGAAATGGCGCCGCGCGACCCCATCCTCGGCATCAATGAGCAATATCTGGCCGATTTGCGGCCGAACAAGGTCAATCTGGGCGTCGGTGTGTATTTCGACGACGACGGCCGACTGCCGTTGCTCGACTGCGTGCGTCAGGCCGAGCATTCCATGATGGAAGCGCCCAAAGCGCGTGGCTATCTGCCGATCGACGGCATGGCGGCCTACGACAACGCGGTACGCAACCTCGTGTTCGGCGCGGCGAGCGAGCCGGTTGCTTCCGGCCGCGTGGCCGTGGTGCAGGGCCTGGGCGGCACCGGCGGCCTGAAGGTCGGGGCCGATTTTCTGAAACGGCTGAACCCCGACGCCAAGGTGCTGATCAGCGACCCGAGCTGGGAGAACCACCGCGCGCTGTTCACGCAGGCCGGCTTCGTCGTCGAGACCTATCCGTACTACGACGCGCCGCGCCGCGCAATCGACTTCGACGGCATGCTCGGCGCGTTGCGCAACGCACCGGCCGGCACCATCGCGGTGCTGCACGCGTGCTGCCACAACCCGACCGGCTACGACCTGACGCCCGCGCAGTGGGACCAGGTGGTCGACGCGGTCAAGCAAAGCCGGTTGGTGCCTTTTCTGGACCTGGCCTACCAAGGCTTCGCACAAGGCATCTCGGACGACGGCCTGGCGGTGCACAAATTCGTGGCGTCCGGGCTTGAATTCTTCGTCGCCACGTCGTTTTCAAAGAGCTTCAGCCTGTACGGCGAACGCGTCGGTGCATTGAGCGTGCTGTGCGCCGACCGGGAGCAGATGGCTCGCGTGCTGAGTCAGTTGAAGATCATGATCCGCACCAACTACAGCAACCCGCCGATCCACGGCGCGATGGTGGTCGCGATGGTGCTCGACACGCCCGCGCTGCGGGCGGTCTGGGAGCAGGAACTTGCGCAGATGCGGGACCGCATCAAGTTGATGCGCCAGCGATTCGTCGACGGGCTGAAGTCAGCCGGTGTGACGCAGGATATGGGCTTCATCACCCAACAGGTCGGCATGTTCAGCTACACCGGCTTGAACCGCGACCAGATGATCCGGCTGCGCGAAGACTTCGCCGTCTACGGCACCGACAGCGGGCGCATGTGCGTGGCAGCGCTCAACAGCCACAACATCGACCACGTATGCGCATCGGTGGCCCAGGTGCTGCGCTGATCGCGCCTCGAACCTCCTTCACCGCCCCCCTTTTCTTTTCTTGCCAGCAAACCATCGCCCGGACGCCATTCGCCATGCTCTACCAGCTTCATGAAACCCAGCGCGCCTTGATGGAGCCGTTCGCCGACTTCGCGATGGCGACTTCCAAGTTATATGCCAGCCCGATTTCGGTGTTTCGCGACACCCCGGTGGTGCAGCGCATGTCGGCCGGCTTCGACCTGCTCTACCGATTGAGCAAGGACTACGAGAAGCCCCAGTTCAACCTCACCACCATTCAGGTCGACGGCGTTGAGCTGGCGATTCACGAGCGCGTGGAGCTGCGCAAACCGTTTTGCGAACTGCGCCGCTTCAAGCGGTTTTCCGACGACCCCGCCACGTTGCAGCGCCTGAAAGGCCAGCCCGCGGTGCTGATCGTGGCGCCGCTCTCGGGCCATTACGCGACGCTGCTGCGCGACACGGTAAAGACGATGTTGAAGGACCACAAGGTCTACATCACCGACTGGAAAAACGCACGCAACGTGCCGCTTGCCGATGGCGAATTCCACCTTGATGACTATGTGAACTACGTGCAGGAATTCATCCGGCACGTGCAGGGCATCTATGGCAACTGCCACGTCATGAGCGTGTGCCAGCCGACCGTGCCGGTGCTGGCCGCGGTGTCGTTGATGGCCAGCCGCGGCGAGACGACGCCGCTGTCGATGGTGATGATGGGCGGGCCGATCGATGCGCGCCGCTCGCCCACGGCCGTGAACACGCTGGCGACGAACAAGCCGCTCGAATGGTTTCAGAACAACGTGATCTGCCGCGTGCCGGGCAAGTTCCCCGGTGCGGGCCGGCGTGTCTACCCGGGCTTCTTGCAGCACTCGGGATTCGTGGCGATGAACCCCGACCACCATGCGCGCAGCCACCACGACTACTTCAAGGATCTGATCAAAGGCGACGACGCGGGCGCCGAGGCGCATCGCCAGTTCTACGACGAGTACAACGCGGTGCTCGACATGGACGCCGACTACTACCTGGAGACGATCGACATCGTGTTCCAGCAGTTCAAGCTGGTCAATGGCACCTGGGAAGTGCGCGGCGAAGACGGCAAAACGCGTCTGGTGCGACCGCAGGACATCACGACCACCGCGCTGCTGTCGGTCGAAGGGGAACTCGACGACATTTCCGGCAGCGGGCAGACCGAAGCCGCGCACGACCTGTGCAGCAGCGTCCCGAAAGCCAAACACAAGCACTTCGAGGCGCCCGGCGCCGGCCACTACGGCATCTTCAGCGGCCGACGTTGGCGCGACGTCGTGTATCCGCAGGTGCGCGACTTCATTGCCAGGTTCCACGAAGCGGCGCCGCAGGACGACACGTTGAGAGCGGTGATCGGCCCGGACAATGCAGGCCTGATGATCGAGCAGGATTCGCTGATTGCCGCGGTCGAGCCGCAATTGAAGAAGCTGGTTGACAAACAGGCGGGCAAGTCGGCCCCCAAGTCGAAACGCGCCAAGACCACCGCTGCACCCACTGCGGCTGGCACGACCGGCCCGCGCAAACCCCCTCGCACGAGCAGCACGCGCCGCGGCGTTGTCGAGCAGGCCAGCAGCACGCCGGCGGTCGTCGCAGCCGACTGAGTCCATCTGCACGCACCACGCACGCTCGCGCAGCGCATCGACGACGCGCTGCCACAAACTCAGTGCACGCGCTGCGGCTTCGCCGACTGCGCCGGATATGCGCAAGCGCTTGCAGACGGCGCCGTGGACATCGATCGCTGCCCGCCGGGGGGCGCGCAAGGGGTGGTGACGCTGGCGGCGTTGACGGGACGACCCGTCGTGCCACTCGACCCCACCTACGGCACCGAGGGGCCCCGGCGCTTGGCGGTGATCGACGAAGCGTGGTGCATCGGCTGCACGTTGTGCATCCAGGCTTGCCCGACCGATGCGATTGCCGGTGCCCCGAAAGCAATGCACACCGTGATCAATGAGCGTTGTACCGGCTGTGAGCTGTGCCTGTCGGTGTGCCCGGTCGACTGCATCGCCATGGTCAACGTCGGCGGGGAGCGCACCGGCTGGGCCGCGTGGTCGGTCGAACAAGCCGAGCAGGCCCGCACGTGGTATCGAACGCGCGTCGAGCGGCTGGCTCGCACCCAGCAGGCGAAAATCGCACAGCGCGCCGCCGATGCGCAGACCGTTCTTGCCGATCTGCCCGCACGCTCGACCATCACCGACGATGCGCAGCTCGCGCGCAAGCGACGATTGATCGAATCGGCGCTTGCCCATGCGAAAGCGCGGTTGCTGGCGACAGCGGTTGCCGGCCGCGAGGACCAGGCAGAGTAGGTTCACGCCTCAGCGGCGGCGTCAACCCACCGCATGCGCGCCGGTCTGCAACCGGCCGAACGCATCGATTACCTCGCCCGGCGCTTGCACCAGCTCGATCAGCACGCCCTCGCCCCCCACCGGCGACTGCGCATCGCCTTTTGGATGCACGAACGTGATGTCGAAGCCGGCTGCACCGCGTCGGATGCCGCCGGGTGCAAAGCGGACTCCGTGCGCGCCAAGCCACTGCACGGCCGCCGGCAAGTCGTCGATCCACAGGCCGACGTGATTCAGCGGCGTGGTGTGCACCGCCGGTTTTTTCAGCGGGTCGAGCGGCTGCATCAAATCGACTTCGACCCTGAGCGGGCCACTGCCGATCGCGCAGATGTCCTCATCGACGTTTTCGCGCTCGCTCTGGAACGTGCCGGTCCGCTCCAGGCCCAGCAGATCGACCCACAGCGTGGCCAGCCGCTGCTTGTCCAGCCCGCCGATCGCGATCTGTTGAATGCCCAGCACCTTGAACGGCCGCGGCGAGGTCTGCCCGTTCGCGCTCACTGGAACTCCACGATCGGCTGATCCACGCTCAGGGAATCGCCTGTGGCTGCGAGCACCTTGGCCACCACGCCGTCATTGGCGGCAAGCAGCACGTTTTCCATCTTCATCGCTTCGATCACCGCAACGCGTTCGCCCGCCTGCACCTTTTGGCCTGGCCGCACCGCGAGGTCGACCAGCAGCCCCGGCATCGGCGACAGCACGAACCGGCTCATGTCGGGCGGTGCCTTGTGCGGCATCAGCGCGTGCAGCTCGGCCGTGCGCGCGGACAGCACCAGCGCGTCGATCTGGCTGCCGTTGTGCGCGACGCGCAGCGCGAGCTTGTGGTCGCTCTGGTCACGCGCCACCTGCGCCGAGAACGGTTGGCCGTTCACCGTGCCGCGCAGCCGCGTGCCGCCCAGATGCCAGTTGCTGGAAATCTCGTAGCCGCTGCCGCCGTCGACTTGGATGACCGTGGTGTCCGCCGCTTCGAGCCGGTCCGAAGCGGTGACCGCGGTGCGTCGGTGCTGTCCGTGCGGATCGAGCTGCACCACGACGAACCGCTCGTCGATGCGCACGCCGCGGCCGGCAAGCTGACCGCCGATGCCGGCCGCGCGCACCAGCGTCCTGCGATGCGCATACGCGGCCAGCGCGACCAGAAACGCCGGATCGTCGTGCTGCACATCCTGGGCGCGAAACCCGCTCGGGTAGTGCTCTGCGATGAAGCCGGTGTTGAAGTCGCCGGATTGAAATTTCGGATGTGCGAGCAACGCCGCCTGAAACGGCACATTGCTCGCCACGCCGCGAATCACGAACGCGTTGAGCGCATCGCGCATGCGGGCAATCGCATCGGCCCGGTCCGCGCCGTGCACGATCAGCTTGGCGATCATCGAGTCGTAGTGCATGGGAATTTCGCCGCCGTCGGTCACGCCGGTATCGACGCGCGTGCCGAACTCGGTGCTGGCGTCCCCCTGCACCAGCGTCTGCGGAGGCGGTTGAAAGCGCACCAGCCGACCGGTGCTCGGCAGGAACCCGCGGTACGGATCTTCCGCGTTGATCCGACATTCGATTGCCCATCCGACGCGTTTCACGTCGGCCTGCGCGAGCGGCAGCTTCTCCCCTGCGGCCACGCGGATCATCAACTCGACCAGGTCGAGCCCGGTGATGCACTCGGTCACTGGGTGCTCGACCTGCAGCCGCGTGTTCATCTCGAGAAAGTAGAAGCTCTGGTCCTTGCCGACCACGAATTCGACCGTGCCCGCGCTTTGGTAATCGACCGCTTTTGCCAACTGCACCGCCTGCGCGCCCATCGCGCGGCGCGTCTCGTCGCTGATGAACGGCGAAGGCGCTTCCTCGATCACCTTCTGGTGCCGGCGCTGGATCGAACATTCGCGCTCGTTCAGATAGATCAGGTTGCCATGGCTGTCGCCGAGCACCTGGATCTCGATGTGGCGGGGTTCCTCGACGAACTTCTCGATGAAGATGCGGTCGTCGCCGAAGCTGGCTTTTGCCTCGTTGCGGCACGACGTGAAGCCTTCGAGCGCCTCCTTGTCGTTGAACGCCACGCGCAATCCCTTGCCGCCGCCGCCCGCGCTGGCCTTGATCATCACGGGATAGCCGATGTCCTTGGCAATCTCGACCGCGCGCTCGGCCGACTCGATCGCCGCGTTGTGTCCCGGGATCGTGTTGACGTTGGCTTCCTGCGCGAGTTTTTTCGATGCGATCTTGTCGCCCATCGCCGCGATCGAATGCGCGTTCGGGCCGATGAAGATCAAGCCGGTCTCCTGGACCCGGCGCGCGAACGCCTCGTTTTCGGACAGGAAGCCGTAGCCTGGGTGGATCGCTTCCGCGCCCGTGTCCTTTGCGGCCGCGATGATCTTGTCGGCCACCAGGTACGACTCACGCGATGGCGCGGGACCGAGCAGCACCGCTTCGTCGGCCATCTGCACGTGGCGCGCATCGGCATCGGCTTCGGAGTAGACCGCAACGGTTGCGATCCCCATCTTGCGCGCGGTGGCGATGACGCGGCAGGCAATTTCGCCTCGGTTGGCGATCAGGATTTTTTTGAACATAAGCTGGGTCCGACTGCCGTACAACACAGAAGTTGTCTACGAACCTTGTGCAACGGCGAAGAGTGCCAAGAAAAACCGACCAGTCGTCGCCAGAACGAGTGGGATCCAGAGCCACATCGGCATCTGCTGAAGGTTCTTGCGGTCAATTAAGAAGCAGCAGTTGAGACGCTGCAACGCGTCAGGCTCGACCTGATGTGCCGTGATTTCCCGCCTCATCGGCTTTGTGGACGCGAGCAAGTCACGCGCGCTGCCTACCTGTCGAGCTGGCTCCGAATCGGTCCACGTGGTTGATGCGTTGTCTGCGGCCATATACAACCTTTAAAGCGGAATATTCCCGTGCTTGCGCCACGGATTCTCGATTTTCTTGTCCTTCAACATCACGAGCGAGCGACAAATCCGTTTCCTCGTCTCCCGCGGCAGGATCACGTCGTCGATGAAGCCGCGTGCGCCGGCCACGAACGGGTTCGCAAAGCGCGCTTTGTATTCGGCCTCACGCGCGCTGATCTTCGCCGGGTCGCTCTTGTCTTCACGGAAGATGATCTCGACCGCGCCCTTCGCACCCATCACCGCGATCTCGGCGTTCGGCCAGGCGAAGTTCACGTCCCCGCGCAGATGCTTCGATGACATCACGTCGTAAGCACCGCCGTACGCCTTGCGCGTGATCACGGTCACTTTGGGCACCGTGCATTCGGCGTACGCATACAGCAGCTTCGCGCCGTGCTTGATGATGCCGCCGAACTCCTGAGAAGTGCCTGGCATGAAGCCGGGCACATCGACGAACGTGATGACGGGGATGTTGAACGCATCGCAAAAGCGCACGAAGCGCGCGGCCTTGATGCTGCTTTTGATGTCGAGGCAGCCGGCCAACACCAGTGGCTGGTTCGCGACGATGCCGACCGACTGGCCTTCCATGTGCGCGAAGCCGATCACGATGTTCTTCGCGTAGTCGGGCTGCAGTTCGAAGAAGTCGCCGTCGTCCACCGTTTTGACGATCAGCTCCTTCATGTCGTAAGGCTTGTTCGGGTTCGGCGGCACGAGTGTGTCGAGGCTCGCGTCGATGCGGTCGGGCGGGTCGCCGCTCGGCCGCTCGGGCGCTTTTTGCCGATTGTTCAGCGGCAGATAATTGTAGAACTCGCGCAGCATCAAGAGCGCCTCGACGTCGTTCTCGAACGCGAGGTCCGCGACGCCGCTCTTGGTGGTGTGGGCGATCGCACCGCCCAGGTCTTCCGCCGTAACCTGCTCGTGCGTGACGGTGCGCACCACTTCCGGGCCGGTCACGAACATGTACGAGCTGTCTTTCACCATGAAGATGAAGTCGGTCATCGCCGGTGAATACACCGCACCGCCCGCGCTCGGGCCCATGATCAGGCTGATCTGCGGCACCACGCCGCTGGCCATCACGTTGCGCTGGAACACGTCGGCGTAGCCGCCGAGCGAGGCGACGCCTTCCTGTATGCGCGCGCCGCCCGAATCGTTCAGCCCGATCACGGGCGCACCGACCTTCATCGCCTGATCCATGATCTTGCAGATCTTCTCGGCGTGCGCTTCCGAAAGCGCGCCGCCGAACACCGTGAAGTCCTGGCTGAACACGAACACGAGCCGGCCATTGATGGTGCCGTAGCCCGTCACCACGCCGTCGCCGGGCACCTTGTTGTTTTGCATGCCGAAGTCGACGCAGCGATGCTCGACGAACATGTCCCATTCTTCGAACGAGCCGTCGTCGAGCAGCACGTCGAGCCGCTCGCGCGCGGTCAGCTTGCCCTTGCCGTGCTGCGCGTCGATGCGCTTTTGGCCGCCGCCCAGCCGCGCCGCGGCACGCTTGGCTTCGAGTTGTTCGAGGATTTCTTTCATGGACGTTCGTTGCTTTCCCTACTTTGTTTTTTCTAGCAGCTCAGTTAGGCTGCATCATCGCTTCGAGCAAATTTCTTGCTGCAGTCGAGGCCGCCAGCCGGCCCGCTGTCACGTCGCTGGTGGCCTGCGGCAGCTGCTCACGCACGTGGGGATGATGTTTGAAGTGGGCTTTCAGTCCCGCATCGATGCGTTCCCACATCCAGGCCAGCGCCTGCTGCTCGCGCCGCTTCGCCAGCTGCCCATTGGCGATTTGCAGCGCGCGATACCGTTGCACCGCCGCCCAGAAGTTCTCGACTCCTGTGCCGGCCAGCGCGCTGATCTGCAGCACCTGCGGTTGCCATTCGGACGCGTCGTGCATCGATCGGCCCCGCAGGCCGAGCAGCCGCAACGAGGAGACGATCTGTGCTTGCGCACGCGTCGCAGCCGGCAGGTCCAGATCGGCCTTGTTGATCACGATCAGGTCGGCGCGCTCCATTACGCCTTTCTTGATGGCTTGCAGGTCATCGCCCGCGTTCGGCAGCTGCATCAGCGCGAACAGGTCGGTCATGCCGGCCACCGCGATCTCGGACTGCCCAACACCCACCGTCTCGACGATCACCACGTCATAGCCGGCCGCCTCGCAGACCAGCATCGACTCGCGCGTCTTCTCGGCCACGCCGCCCAGCGTGCCGCTCGATGGGCTGGGCCGGATATAGGCGCGCTCGTGCACCGAAAGCTTTTCCATCCGCGTCTTGTCGCCGAGGATGGAACCGCCCGAGACGGTGGATGACGGATCGATGGTCAGCACGGCGACCCGATGACCCTGGTCAATCAGTTGCAGTCCGAGCGTTTCGATGAAAGTCGATTTGCCGACGCCGGGCACGCCGCTGAGACCCAGGCGGAAGGCCTTGCCGGTGTGCGGCAGCAAGGCGGTAAGCAACTCGTCGGCTTGCGCGCGGTGGTCGACACGCGTGGATTCGAGCAAGGTAATCGCTTTGGCGATCGCGCGGCGCTGTGCCGAGGGCGATGCGGCTGGATCGACGATGGCACGGGCAAGTGTCACACGCTGGTCCAGTCTTCCAGCCGCAGACCGGCGATGCGCTGGAACCTCCGCGTGTTGTTCGTCACCATCGTGAAGTCATCGGCCAGCACAAGAATACCGATCAACAAGTCGAGTTCGTCCACCGGTGTTCCCGCCGCCATCAAACGTTGTCGCTCGGCCCCGTAAAGCCAGCCCGCCTTGTTCGACCAAGGCAGTTCTTCGATTTCGGCCAGGAAGTTCTGCAGCGCCAACCTGTTTTTCGCCCGGTGGCTTTCCGCACCACGCGCCACGCCGAATGCCAACTCGGCTACCACCACGGCAGACACGCAAAGACTTGTCCGCCCGGCGTTTTGCATGTGCCTCGGGACGGTCATGTGGTGCTTGATCGCATGGATGCAGATGTTGGTGTCGAGCAGGTAGCGCACAACCGACACCTTCAGTCAAATGGCTCGATATCGTCGCGCGGCGGCGTCCGGTCACGCTGCACGAAGTCGATGCCCTTGAACGCCTTGATCGCCGCTTCCATCTGCGCCCACGATTCGGCGTGGGTCTGCCGGCGCGGCCGCAGCATTACAGCGTCCGTCACCAACGCGTTCGACCGTGGCCTCGTCGGTATCAAAGCGGAACGCTTTCGGCAGCCGCACCGCTTGGCTGCGACCATTCATGAACACTTTTGCAACAGCGGTAGTGGCCATGGCAATCTCCCAGTCGCACAACAAATATATACCAGGGGTGTAGATGGCCGACTATTGCGTCAAGCTGGTTCGAATCTGCTCCAGCACGTCCTTCGCGCATGCCGGGATCGGCGTACCCGGCCCGTAGATGCCCTTCACTCCCGCGTCATACAAAAACACGTGGTCCTGCTGCGGCACCACGCCGCCCACGAACACGACGATGTCTTCGGCGCCCTGCTCTTTCAATGCTTCAATGATTCCGGGCACCAGCGTCTTGTGGCCGGCCGCCAACGTGCTGACGCCGACTGCGTGCACGTCATTTTCGATCGCTTGGCGCGCGCATTCCTCGGGCGTCTGGAACAGCGGCCCTATGTCGACGTCGAAGCCCAGATCGGCGAACGCGGTGGCGACCACCTTGGCGCCGCGGTCGTGGCCGTCCTGGCCGAGCTTGGCGATCATCACGCGCGGCCGCCGGCCCTCGGCTTCGGCGAACGCGTCGATTTCGGCTTTCAACTGCTCCCAGCCTTCGGCCGAGTCATAGGCCTGTGCGTAGACGCCGCTGACCTTGTGGGTGTCGGCGCGGTGCCGGCCGAAGACTTTTTCGAGCGCATCGGACACTTCGCCGACGGTCGCGCGCACACGCATCGCCCGCACCGACAGTTCGAGCAGGTTGCCCTGCTTCGTCTCCGCCGCTGTCGTCAATGCAACCAGGGCCGCTTCCACCGCATTCCGATCGCGCGCGGCCCGAATTTTCTCGAGCCGCTGGATCTGCCCGTCCCGCACCCGCACGTTGTCGATGTGCAGGATCTCGATCTCGTCATGCTCGGTGAGCTTGTACTTGTTGACCCCGACGATCACGTCGCGGCCCGAATCGATGCGCGCCTGCTTCTCGGCCGCGGCCGCTTCGATCTTGAGCTTGGCCCAGCCGCTGTCCACCGCCTTGGTCATGCCGCCCATCGCCTGGACTTCTTCGATGATCGTCCAGGCGGCTTCCACCATCTGCTGGGTCAGCGTCTCCATCATGTAGCTGCCGGCCCAGGGATCCACCACGTTCGTGATGTGCGTCTCTTCCTGGATGATGAGCTGCGTGTTGCGCGCGATGCGCGACGAGAACGCGGTCGGCAGTGCGATCGCTTCGTCGAAGCTGTTCGTGTGCAGGCTTTGCGTGCCGCCGAACACCGCCGCCATCGCCTCGATCGTGGTGCGCACCACGTTGTTGTACGGGTCCTGCGCGGTCAGGCTCCAGCCGCTGGTCTGGCAGTGTGTGCGCAGCATCAGCGATTTCTCTTTTTTGGCGCCGAAGTCCTTCATGATCCGGCACCACAACAGGCGCGCGGCGCGCATCTTCGCAACTTCCAGGTAGAAGTTCATGCCGATCGCCCAGAAGAACGAGAGCCGCCCGGCGAACGCATCGACATCCATGCCCTTGGCCACGGCCGTCTTCACATACTCCATGCCGTCGGCCAAGGTGAACGCGAGCTCGAGCGACTGGTTCGCGCCGGCTTCCTGCATGTGGTAGCCGCTGATGCTGATCGAGTTGAACTTCGGCATCTTCTCGGCCGTGTACTCGATGATGTCGCCCACGATCCGCATCGAAGGCTCGGGCGGATAGATGTAGGTGTTGCGCACCATGAACTCTTTGAGGATGTCGTTCTGGATGGTGCCGGACAGTTTGTCCAGCGAGACGCCCTGCTCCTCGCCCGCGACGATGTAGCCGGCCAGCACCGGCAGCACCGCGCCGTTCATCGTCATGCTCACGCTGACCTTGTCCAGTGGAATGCCGTCGAACAGGATCTTCATGTCCTCGACCGAGTCGATCGCCACGCCCGCCTTGCCGACATCGCCGGTGACTCTCGGGTGATCGCTGTCGTAGCCGCGGTGCGTGGGCAGATCGAACGCGACCGACACGCCCTGCCCGCCGCTGGCCAGCGCCTTGCGGTAGAAAGCGTTCGATTCCTCGGCGGTCGAAAACCCCGCGTACTGCCGGATCGTCCAGGGCCGCACCGCGTACATCGTGGCTTGCGGGCCGCGCAGGTACGGTTCGAAGCCCGGCAGCGTGTCGGTGTCGGGCAAGCCTTTCAGATCGGCCGCCGTGTAGAGCGGCTTCACGACGATGCCGTCCGGCGTGTGCCAGTTCAGTGCGTCGAGGTCGCCCGCGGGCGCGGATCGGGCCGCCGCGCGGGCCCAGTCTTCGAGTGTCGCGGCTGGTTCGGGAGTTGGGTGGGAGCTCATGCGCCTATTGTGAATCGGCATGCGGCGCACCACCGACTGCCGGTGCGATTCGTGTAGGGGCCCGGGGCCCCGATGCACCCCGCGCACGCGAACGACTGCGCCTAAACCACCTGTTGCCGCTGCTTGCCCAGCACCCCGCCGTCGAGCGTCATCACGTCGCCGCGCTTCATGTACATCGGCGGCTTCATGCCGAGGCCGACGCCTTCGGGTGTGCCGGTGATGATCAGGTCGCCCGGCATCAGCGTCATGAAGCGGCTCATGTAGCTCACGATGTCGGCAATCGGAAAAATCATGTCCGATGTGTTGCTGTTCTGCCGCGTCTCGCCGTTGAGGGCGAGCGACAAGGCGATTTGCTGCGGGTCGGGCAGTTCGTCGCTGGTCACGAGCCAGGGTCCGATCGGGCCGAACCCGTCGAAGCTCTTGCCCTTCACCCACTGCCCGTTGCGCTTGATCTGCCAATCGCGCTCGGACACGTCGTTGGCCAGGCAATAGCCGGCCACGTGTTGCAGCGCTTGCGCTTTCGACACGTTCTTGGCCATGGTGCCGATCACGAAGCCGAGCTCAACTTCCCAATCGGTGCTCTCGGAGCCCTCGGGCAGCGGCACGTCGTCGTTCGGGCCGGCGATCGAGGTCAGCGATTTGTTGAAGATTACGGGCTCGGTCGGAATGTCGAGGCCGGATTCGATCGCGTGCTTGCGGTAGTTGAGGCCGACTGCCAGAAACTGCCGGACTTTGGCCAGCGGCGCGCCGAGCCGAGTGCCGTCGGCGACCGGCGGCAACTGCTTCAAGTCGATTGCGCGCAGCGCCTGCAGCTTCTCCGGCGCGAGCCAGTCGGGCGTGAAATCCTCGATCAGGAGCGACAGGTCGCGCGGCTTGCCGTCCGCGTCGAGCGCGCCGGGTTTCTCAGCGCCTACGGGTCCGTGGCGTAGCAATTTCATCGGGTTGTCTCCTTGGGAAGTTGTGAACTGGAAAACAGGGAAGAAATCAACGGGGCAAATAGGCGCCGAGCGAACGGCTGGCAGGTCCGCACCAATCGTCGTCAAGCCGTTTTGCCGCCGATGCGCGACTCGGTGCCGCGGATCAGCCGGTCGATGTTCAGCCGGTGCCGCCAGGCGAGCAGCATGCCCATCACGCACAGCACGCCGAGGATCGCGCCGTCGAAGCGCCAGGCGATGCCGCCGCCGAAAAAATAGTAAACCGGCGCAAATGCCGCCGCGACCAATGCCGCCAGCGACGAATAGCGCGAGAAGAACGCCACGATCAGCCAGCTCGCCGCCACCGCCAGCCCGAGCCACGGGTGGAAACCCAGCAGCACCCCGAGCGCCGTCGCCACGCCCTTGCCGCCCTGAAAGCGAAAGAACACCGGGTACAGATGGCCGAGGAACGCGCCCAGCCCGGCCAGCGCCACCGTGCCTTCCCCCAGCCCATGTGCGGGCCCCAGCCAGCGCACGAGCAGCACCGGCACGAAACCTTTGGCCGCGTCCAGCAGCAGCGTGAGCACGGCAGCGGTCTTGTTGCCCGAGCGCAGCACATTGGTCGCGCCGGGATTTCGGCTGCCGAACGTGCGCGGGTCGGACAAGCCCATCGCACGGCTCACGATCACCGCGAACGACAGCGATCCGATCAGGTAGGCGATCAACGCACTGAGCAAAGGCAATAAGGAATCCAAGCGACGGCTTTCGGTTCAGCGGCGAAGGTCACAACCGCGCCCCTCGATTCTGCCAGCGCAGGAACGCAGTGCAGGCGCCGACCCACGTGCTGCGGCCGTCTGGGCCAACGCGCAAATTCTGGCCTGCAGAGGTGTCACGGACGAACCACCGGGTATCAGTCCAGCAATGCGCACTGCACCGGAACCGCGCCCAGCAAGGCCACGCACACTTGTGGATCGATCTCGATCAGGAAGCCGCGCCGCCCGCCGTTGATCGCAATCTTCGGCAGCGCGAGCACGGTCTGCTCGATGTAGAGCGGCATTTCGCGCTTCAGCCCAAACGGCGACGTGCCGCCGACCAGATACCCGCTGTGCCGCTGCGCGACCTCGGGCTTGCAAGGCGCAACCGACTTCGCGCCGATCTGGCGCGCGAGGTTTTTGGTGCTGACGGTGCGGTTGCCGTGCATCAGCACGACGAGCGGCTCGGCCAGCTGGTCCTGCATGACGAGCGTTTTGACGACCGCGTACGGGTCGAGCCCGAGCACCTGCGCGCTGTGCAGCGCGCCGCCGTGTTCGAGGTATTCGTACGGCCGCTCGACGAACGCGACGCCGTGCTGCCGCAGCAACTGCGTGGCCGGCGTCTCGCCCGCACGGACGGCCTTTTTCGTCATGGTTGCTCGACCCGCGCCTCAGATCGCCGGATCGCGCAGCGCCCAGCGGATCGCATCGATCTCGGCCAGCAGCTCGGGCGACAACGTCGTGTCGAACGCCGCCAGGTTGCTTTCGAGCTGCGCGACCGACGTCACGCCGATGATGGTGCTGGCGACCTGCCATTTGGCTTTTGCAAAATCCCAGCGCCAACTGCACCGGCGTCAGGCCGTTCGCTCGCGCCAGCGCGTTGTAGCGGCGCGCGGCGACCAGCGCCTCGGGCCGGCCCCAGCGCTGCTTGCGCACCGATTCGTAGCGGGCGATGCGGCCTTCCGCTGGCGCCTGCGGGCCCGTCACGCCGCCGTCGTCGTACTTGCCGGTGAGCAGCCCGTAGGCCAGCGGCGAATAGGCAAGCAGCGAGACGTCGAGCCGGTGGCAGGTCTCGTCCAGCGCGTTCTCGTAAGCGCGGCTCAGCAGCGAATACACGTTTTGAATCGTCGCAATGCGCGGCAGCCCGTGCGCCTCGGCCAGCCGCACGAACTCGTGCACCCCGTAGGGCGTCTCGTTCGAGACGCCGATCGCACGCACCTTGCCCGCGTCGACCAGCCGGCCGAGCGCTTCGAGCTGTTCGAGCATCGGCGTGGTCGACGTTTCGCTGGCCGGTTGGTAGTAGATCGCGCCGAACGCCGGCACGTGTCGCTCGGGCCAGTGGATCTGGTACAGATCGATCGCATCGGTCTGCAGGCGTTTGAGCGATGCGTCGCACGAGCGCGCGATGTCGGCCGCGGTCATCCCCTTGCCTTCGCGCACCCAGTCCATTCCGCGCGACGGGCCGGCGACCTTGCTGGCCAGCACGATCCGGTTGCGTGCGCCGGGGTGCCTGGCGAACCAGTTGCCGAGGATGGTTTCCGTCGCGCCGAACGTTTCGGCGCGGGTCGGCACCGCATACATCTCGGAGGTGTCGATGAAGTTGACGCCGGCGGCCAGCGACCGGTCGAGCACGGCATGCGCGGTGGCCTCGTCGACCTGTTCGCCAAAGGTCATGGTGCCGAGACAGACCGGCGTGACGTCGAGGTCGCTGGTGCCGAGACGGAGGGTTTGCATCGTGGGAAAACTTTCTTGCTGTCGATGGAGTTGCGATTGCGTTGGATGCGCCAGACGGGGTTCAGTCGCCCACCGCCGCGCGCCACGGCGCTTCGGCCAGGTCGAGCGCCGCCAGCCGCCGCGCGACCTTGGGCAGAACGGCATCGAGCCGCTTTCTCTCATGCTCGGCCCACAGCGCACACAGCGCCGGCGGCGCGTGCTGCGCCGCCAGCTGCAGGCCCGCTGCTGCGAGGTCGTTCAACGTGCCGAGCCGCGCCTGCAACGAGGCGAGCGCCTTGCGATAGTCGCGCGATGAGGCCTTTGGCCAGAGCGGCAACGCGATGTCGAGCAGATAGCGCAGGCGTTTGACCTCGATGCGCAGCCGGTGGCGTTCGGCCGCACCCTGGCGGGTCAGCGCCGCGGCCGCGTGCTGCACCCGGTCGTGCTGGCGCGCCAGCAGCGGCGCGAGCTCGGTGCCGAGCGGTTCGTTGCGCTTGGCGCGCTTGTGCGCTGCATCGAACACGAGCCGCTCCGCGGCGAGCAGCAAACGCCCGCAGGCCGGTGTCGCGATCCAGGCGCGCACGGCGGCGTGTGCACGACGTTGCCGCTCGGCGGCGTCGGCTGCGATGGCGTCGATGCCATCCGTGATGCCGGCGACTTGCTGCAAGGATTGGGGCCACTGCGCGGCCATCGTCCCAAGCGTCTCATTGACGAACACATCGGCGTCGCGTGCCGCGCCGAGCAAGCGGCCCAGCGTTTTCAGCGGTTTTGCCAGCCTGGCCATGTCGCGCTTGAGCGCCTTGTGCCGAACGAGTGCATCGAACGCCTGCAGCACCGAGCGCATGCGCCGCAACGCCACGCGTGCCTGGTGCACAAACTCTGGGTCGGCAAAATCCAGCAGCCGCAGGTTGTGCTGCAGCGCGGCCAGCGGAGCGCCGAGCGCGAGCGCCAAGGCCGCATGCGCATCGAGCGTGGGACCCAATTCGGGCGTCTCGGCCTTGCGCGGTGTCGGTGCCGCGTCGCTGGCCAGCGCGCTTCCGCGCTCGCCTTTCGAAATCGCAAGCGGCACCAGATTCACGCGGCAGCTCAACGCCTGCGCGAACTTCCAGACGGTCGAAGGCCGGCCGCTTTCGAACTCGAGCTCGAACTCGTCGATCGGCGCCGTTCTGCGCGTCGCCGGCTCGCCGCAGACGATCTCGCCATGGTCGAGGCTGGCCATCGCGCGCGTGCCGTCGTCGAACCGGAGCGCCCAGCTCTGCCGGTCAAAATTGACGGCGAACACCTGCTGCACGCGCTGCCTGAGCTGCGCGAAATCGTTGAGCGCGGCAAGCGGCGTCGCAGCCAGCGCGTCCCAGTCGAGCTCGGCTGTCGCCACCGGTTGTTCCCACTCGCCACGCGTGCGCAGCGCCAGCGCAGTGCCGCTCGACGTCTTGAAGGTCTGCACCCACTGCGCGCCTTCGCGCCGCAGCCGCAGCGCCATGCCGTGCGCGGCCAGCAGCCCGTCGGCGGTATCAAAGTAGAGCGCCTGCATCCGCTGCTGCCGCATCGGAGAATTGCCCGCGCAAGCGCGCAGCAGCGGATGGCGAGCGAGCCGCAACCGGTCTTCGGGTGCGACGGCAAGCTTCAGCTCGAGTTCGACCGGCATGGGTCCGCGTGCGGTGTCCCCTCCGGATCGGTCACCGCTTGCCATGGCGGGCGGGTTTGTCGCGCTGGCGCGCACGTTGTTCCTCCTGCAGCCGCAGCACGCGGCGCTGAACCTTGCCGGTGGTGGTCATCGGCAGCTGCGTCGATGAACTCGATCTCCTTCGGGTACTCGTACGGCGCGAGCCGTGCCTTGACGTGCTGCTGCAGTTCGGCGACCAAATCTTGCTCGAAATCGTTTGGGGCGCTCGTCGTGTCATGGTTTCTTGCTACAAAATCCGGCAGCGAGCACGATGTATGCCTTGACCAGCGCGCCGCGGTCCGGTCGGGCTTGGGCACCACGGCGGCGTTCGCCACGGCCGGATGCTTGACCAGACAGTTCTCGATTTCGCTCGGGCCGATCCGGTAGCCGGCCGCCTTGAACACGTCGTCGGCGCGGCCCTGATACCAGAGGTAGCCGTCCGCATCGCGGCTGGCCAGGTCGCCGGTGCGGCACCAGCGCAGCCCGCTGCGTCGGTCGTGTATTTGGCTGCCGTTCCGGCCTCGTTGTTCCAGTAGCCGAGAAAGAAGATCGGGTCCGGCGTGCCGTGCGGTCGCAGCGTGCAGATCGCCACGTCGCCCATGTCGCCCACCGTGCATTCGTGCCCGTCCTCGTTCGATCAGCGCGACGCGGTGGCCCGGATAGGCGCGGCCCATGCTGCCCGGACGCGCGGGCCAGCCGACGTTGACGTCCGCGCTGCCGTTCATCGCGCAGTTGCCGACGATGTAGTTGATCTCGGTCTGGCCGAACATTTCGTTGAGGTCACGCCGAGTTCCTGCGCGGCACCAGTCGAACACCGCGTCGCCCACCGCCTCGCCCGCGCTCATGATGGCCTGCAGCTACAGCTCGAACTGCGCGCGCGGCTGCGGTACGGCCTTCATCATCGCCTTCAGCGCGGTCGGGAAACAGGAACGTGTGCGTCACCCGCGTGCTCGCTGCATCAGCGCGAACGCCAGCTCGGCCGCGCTGAAGCGGCCGTTGCCACGCGACGATCGGCCGGCCGAAGTACAGCGTGGGCAGCAGCGCATCCATCAGGCCGCCGGTCCAGGCCCAGTCGGCCGGCGACCAGAACGCGGCGTCGGCGGGCTCGGCGCGGGGATCGGCGGATCGAAGCCGAACC
Source organism: uncultured beta proteobacterium (assembly GCA_963784295.1). Classification (GTDB taxonomy): domain Bacteria; phylum Pseudomonadota; class Gammaproteobacteria; order Burkholderiales; family Burkholderiaceae_C; genus JBBPYC01. The sequence continues at coordinate 267,728 of CAWAQL010000017.1, read as the reverse complement.
AGTTCTGGCTGCAGACGAAACCCTCAGGTTGCCGATCAGCGCGCGGTGCGGGATCAGTGCGCCCTTGGGCGGGCCGGTGGTGCCGCTGGTGTAGATCAGCACCGCGCCGTCTCCTCGGCCCGGTGGTCGGCCAGGTCGAACGCGTCGGGCTGCTGGGCCAGCAGCGCCTGCCAGCCCAGGTCGGCGCGCGCCGCGGCGGCGGCGCCGACGCCGATCACAGTGCGCAGTGCCGGGCACTGCGCGCGCACCGGCCAGCAGGTTGCCGATCGACGCCTTCGTCGCAGAGCGCGACCACGGCCTCGCTGTCCTGCAGCCGGTATTCCAGCGCCTCGGGCCCGAACAGCATCGACAGCGGCATCGCCACCGCGCCCATCTGCAGCACCGCCATGTAGGCGACCGCGGTCTCGAAGCGCTGCGGCAGCACGATCGCCACCCGGTCGCCGCGCCGCACGCCGAGATCGGCCAGCGCGTTGCTCAGCCGTTGGCGGCGGCCTGCAGTTGCGCGTAGCTGTACGCGTGGCCCGCAGCGCCGTCCGCATGTTCTGCGATTGCTATTCTTTTCGAGCGTCCGGCGCTGCGGCCCAGCGGCGCGCAGCAGACCTGGCGATGTTGAATTGCTCGGGCACCTGCCAGCGGAAGTCCCGCATGCATCTGCGCGTGGTGGTCGCTCTGCGGGCGGGTCGGCGTGTCCGCGGCGGGACGCATCTGCATGGCGGGTCTCCTTATGATCCGAGCAATGTACCAAGGTTCAAAAAGCCGCCCGCAGCGAGTTGTCCCGATGCGCACGCACGACTACCACGTGCGCGTGTGGGGCGAGCGCGCAGCCCGGCGTGCCGCTGCGCGTGCTGGTGCACGGCTGGATGGACGTGGCGGCGTCTTGGCAGTTCGTGGTCGACGCGTTGGCCGACGACGTCACTGACGTATCGCGCCCGACTGGCGCGGCTACGGCCGCACCACGGGCCGGCGACCGACAACTACTGGTTCGCCGACTACCTGGCCGACCTCGACTCCTGCTCGATCACTACGCGCGGCGACGACGCCGGTCGATCTGGTCGGCCACAGCATGGGCGGCAACGTGGCGATGCTGTATGCCGGCGTGCGGCCCGAGCGCATCCGCCGACTGGTCAACCTCGAAGGCTTCGGCCTGGCCGCGACGAAGCCCGAGGAAGTCGCCGGCGCGCTATGCGCGCTGGATCGGACGAATTCAAGGCGCTGCACCGCGGCGAGTCGAACCTGGCCGACTATGCGGATCGCCGCCGGCGTCGCGCGCCGCCTGATGCCAACAACCCGCGGCTGCAGGCCCGACAAGGCCGACTGGCTGGCGCAGCACTGGGCCGAGCAGCAGGCGGACGGCCGCTGGAAGATCCTGGGCGACCCGGCGCACAAGATCATCGGCGCGAATCTGTACCAGGTGCCCGAGACGCTCGCGTTGTATGCACGCATCACCGCACCGACGCTGGTGGTCGAAGCCAGCGAAGACTCGCTGACCAAATGGTGGGGCGGCAAATACACGCTGGCCGAGTTCCACGAGCGCCTGAAAGCGGTGCCGAATTTGCGCGTCGAACGCATCGAAGACGCGAGCCACATGCTGCACCACGACCAGCCGCTGGCGCTCGCGCAATTGGTGGAGGCGTTCCTCGCCTGCGAAGCCGACGTGGCCGCATGACAGAATGCCCTTCGTTTGGGCAGCGCGGCCGAATCACATCGACCTGACCGCCGCACCACCCACCGGCTTCGTGCCGATCCCCACACCTCGTCAAGAAATTCATGGACATCGAACAAATCAACCTGATCGGCAGCACCCTGGCGGACCTGTCCGAGCGCACGCAAGAGCTCCGGAGGTATCTTTGACTACGATGCCAAAGCCGAACGTGCGCGCACCGTCAACGCCTCGCTAGAAGACCCGGCGGTCTGGAACGATCCGAAGCGCGCCCAGGAGCTCGGCCGCGAGAAAAAGGCGCTCGACGACGTGGTCGTCACGCTCGATGAGTTGACGCGCGAGCTCGCCGACAACAGCGAGCTGTTTGCGATGAGCAAGGAAGAAGGCGACGACGACGGCATCGCCACCATTCGCGACGAATCGGCCAAGTTGCAAGCCAAGATCGAGCAGCTCGAATTCCGCCGGATGTTCAACCAGCCGGCCGATCCGAGCAACGCGTTTCTCGACATCCAGGCCGGCGCCGGCGGCACCGAAGCGCAGGACTGGGCCAGCATGCTGCTGCGCCAATACCTGCGCTATGCCGAGCGCAAAGGCTTCAAGTCGCAGATCGAGGACGAGTCCCCGGGCGAGACCGCGGGCATCAAAGGCGCAACGATCAAGATCGAAGGCGAATATGCGTTCGGTCTGCTGCGCACCGAGACCGGGGTGCATCGGCTCGTGCGCAAGTCGCCATTCGACTCGGCCGGCGGGCGGCACACCTCGTTCGCGTCCGTGTTCGTCTATCCGGAGATCGACGACTCGATCGAGATCGACATCAATCCGTCCGACGTGCGCACCGACACCTACCGCGCCTCCGGCGCCGGCGGTCAGCACATCAACAAGACCGATTCGGCCGTGCGCCTCACGCACATTCCAACCGGCATCGTTGTGCAGTGCCAGGACGGGCGCAGCCAGCACAGCAACCGCGACGTGGCCTGGAAGCGCCTGCGCTCGCGCCTCTACGACCATGAGATGCGCAAGCGCCAGGAAGAACAGCAGAAGCTCGAAGACAGCAAGACCGACGTCGGCTGGGGTCACCAGATCCGCAGCTACGTGCTCGATCAAAGCCGCATCAAGGACCTGCGCACCAACGTCGAAATCTCGAATACACAGAAAGTGCTGGACGGCGACCTCGATGCGTTCATCGAAGCGTCGCTCAAGCACGGCGTTTGACCCAGCGCCATCACCCCATCAGTCAGGACCGCAAACATGCTCCGTGAAGGACAACCCGTCGCCATCCGTCGCGAGGACTATCAGGCACCCTGCTGGTGGATCGACACGGTCGATCTCTGCATCGATCTCGATCCGCAAAAGACCCGCGTGCTCAACCGCATGACCCTGCACAGAAACGTGGATGCGCCACGCGGCCCGCTGCAGCTGCACGGCGACGATCTGAATCTGGCGCGTGTGCTGCTGGACGGCAAAGGCTGCTCGTTCAAGATGGTCGGCAGCTTGCTCGTGATCGACAACCTGCCCGACGGCGACGCGCCGTTTCAGCTCGAGATCTTTACGACCTGCGCGCCGGCGGCCAACAGCAAGCTGATGGGTCTGTACGTGAGCAACGATTCGTTCTTCACCCAGTGCGAGGCGGAAGGCTTTCGGCGCATCACGTATTTCCTCGACCGGCCCGACGTGATGGCGAGCTACACCGTCACGCTGCGTGCCGACAAGGCGCGCTATCCGGTGCTGCTGTCGAACGGCAATCTGGTCGAACAAGGCGACCTGGAAGGCCCGGGCAATGAGGGCCGGCATTTCGCGAAGTGGGTCGATCCGTTCAAAAAACCCAGCTACCTGTTTGCGTTGGTCGCGGGCAAGTTCGTCTGCCGCGAACAATCGATCACCGCCAAAAGCGGCAGGCGGCATCTGCTGCAGGTGTATGTGCGCCCGGGCGACCTCGACAAGACCGAGCATGCGATGGATTCGCTGATCGCGTCCGTCGCCTGGGACGAGGCGCGCTTCGGCCTCTCGCTCGACCTCGACCGCTTCATGATCGTTGCGACCAGCGACTTCAACATGGGCGCGATGGAAAACAAGGGCCTGAACATCTTCAACACGAAGTACGTGCTGGCCAACCCGGCGACCGCGACCGACGTCGATTACGCGAACATCGAGTCGGTGGTTGGCCACGAATATTTCCACAACTGGACGGGCAACCGCGTGACCTGTCGCGACTGGTTTCAGTTGTCGCTGAAGGAAGGCCTGACGGTTTTTCGAGATCAGGAATTCAGCCAGGATCTCGCGTTCGAGCCATCGGCGCGCGCGGTCAAGCGCATCGAGGACGTGCGCGCGCTGCGCACCACGCAGTTTGCCGAGGACGCCGGCCCGATGGCCCATCCGGTGCGGCCCGACAGCTACGTGGAGATCAACAATTTCTACACGCTGACGGTGTATGAGAAGGGCTCGGAAGTCGTGCGCATGATGCAGACGCTGGTCGGCCGCGAGGGTTTTGCAGCCGGCATGAAGCGCTATTTCGAGCGGCACGACGGCCAGGCGGTGACGTGTGATGATTTCGCACAGGCGATTGCCGATGCGAATCCCGACTCGCCATTGATGAAGCATCTCGACGCGTTCAAGCGGTGGTATTCGCAGGCCGGCACACCGCGTGTGCAGGCAACGGCTCGCTACGACGCCGACGCACGCACCTTCACCTTCGACTTCACGCAGCGTTGTGCAGCCACCGCAGAACAGCCGGTGAAGGCGCCGTTCGTGATTCCCGTTGCGATCGGGTTGATTGCCGCCGACGGCGCCTCGGTGCCGTTGAAGGTGAACGGTTCGGATGTGGGCACTTCGCACACCGTCGTGCTCACCGAGGAGCAGACGCGCATCGCGTTTGAAGACGTGGCCGCCGAGCCGGTGCCGTCGATCCTGCGAGGCTTCAGCGCGCCGGTGATGCTCGAATTCGACTATTCGGATGCGCAGTTGCTGACGCTGCTCGCGCACGACAGCGATCCGTTCAACCGGTGGGAATCGGGCCAGCGGCTGGCGCTGCGGCTTGCTACCTCAAAAATAGCAGGCGATGAAGCAAGCACGGGCGCCTCATGCTTGAACGATGCCTATATCGAAGCGATGCGCACCGTGTTGCGTGACCCGGCGCTGGACGCCGCGTTCAAGGAACTGGTGCTCACCTTTCCGTCGGAAGGCTATCTGGCCGAGCAACTCGACGTGGTCGACCCGGCCCGCATCCATCGGGTGCGCGAGGCGATGCGTGCGCAACTCGCCGACGCGCTCTGGGATGACTGGGTCTGGGCATACGAGACGCACAGCGACAACGGCAGCTACGCGCCCGATCCGCTGTCGAGTGGGCGCCGCGCGCTGGCCGGCCAGGCCTTGGCCAACTTGTGCCTGGCCGCGCGCGCCGATGGCGGCAGCGCCCACGCGGGCGACGACGTCTGGCCCGGCAAAACCTACCAGCGATTCAAGGACGCCGCGAACATGACCGATCGCAGCAACGCGCTGGCCGCGTTGATCGGCGCCGGCAGCCCGCATGCCGCGCCTGCGCTGAAACGCTTCCACGCGATGTTCGCGGGCGAGCCGCTCGTGATCGACAAATGGTTCGCGATGCAGGCCGCTGCGCCCGACCGCGGTGGCGACGTGTTGCCGAAGGTGCTCGAATTGATGCAGCACCCGGACTTCAATCTGCGCAACCCGAACCGCGCGCGCAGTCTGATCTTCACGTACTGCAACGCCAACCCCGGTGCGTTCCACCGTGAGGACGGCGCGGGCTATGCGTTCTGGGCCGACCGGCTGCTCGAGCTCGACCCGGCCAATCCGCAGGTCGCCGCCCGGCTCGCGCGCGCGCTGGACCGCTGGAGCCGGCTTGCCGAGCCGTACCACGATGCAGCCAAGGCCGCGATCGAACGCGTGGCCGCCGTGCCGACTTTGAGCAACGATGTGCGCGAAGTGGTGTCGCGCGCGCTGGCTTGAGGCAATTCGTTTCCCCTTCTTCCGGTTTTTGCGATTCCGCGCCATGCTGAAACAAATCTCGTTTTCCCGCTACCTGGTCGAGCAGCAACGCGTCGACGGCCGCATCCCGGCCGACCTGCGACTGCTGCTCGAAGTCGTGTCGCGCGCGTGCCGCAGCATCAGCCTCGCGGTCAACAAGGGCGCGATCGGCGGTGTGCTGGGTGCGACCACGTCGGAGAACGTGCAAGGCGAGGTGCAAAAGAAGCTCGACATCATCGCCAACGAGGTGTTGATCGAAGCCAACGAGTGGGGCGGCCATTTGGCCGCGATGGCGTCCGAGGAGATGGACAGCATCTATCTGGTGCCGAACCGCTACCCGCAGGGCGAGTACTTGCTGCTGTTCGATCCGCTCGATGGGTCGTCGAACATCGACGTGAACGTGAGCATCGGCACCATCTTCAGCGTGCTGAAAAAACCCGACGACAGCCCCGGCGTGCAGGAATCCGATTTTCTGCAGCCTGGCACCAGCCAAGTCGCGGCCGGCTATTGCGTCTACGGCCCGCAGACCACATTGGTGCTGACCGTGGGCAGCGGCGTCGCATCGTTCACGCTGGACCGCGAGCAGGGCTGGTACGTGCTGTCCGAGCCGAAGATGCAGATTCCGGCCGAGACCAACGAGTTCGCGATCAACATGAGCAACCTGCGGCACTGGGACGCGCCCGCGCGGCGGTATGTGGAGGAGTGCGTGGCCGGCAAGGACGGCCCCCGGGCGAAGGACTTCAACATGCGCTGGGTCGGCTCGATGGTGGCCGACGTGCACCGCATCCTCACGCGCGGCGGCATCTTCATGTATCCATGGGACCAGCGCGAGCCGGACAAGCCCGGCAAGCTGCGGCTGATGTACGAAGCGAACCCGATGGCGTGGCTGGTCGAGCAGGCCGGCGGCATGGCCACCGACGGGCGGCAGCGCATCCTCGACATTCAGCCGACCAAGCTGCACCAGCGCGTGGCCGTGTTTCTGGGCTCGAAAACGGAAGTCGAACGCGCCACGCGCTATCACACCGAATGACCGCCGGCGCATCCGTCGCCGCCGTCGCCGTCGCCCTGTTGCGTATGAAATTGCAGCGATCTTTCTCATGAACATTGTCATCCTCGACGACTATCAGGACGCGGTGCGCAAGCTGCCTTGCGCGCGCAAGTTGGAGACCTGGCCCGCCAAGGTCTACACCAACACCGTCACCGGCCTGGGACAGTTGTCGCTGCGACTGAAGGACGCCGACATCGTGGTGCTGATCCGCGAGCGCACGCACCTGAACCGCGCGCTGATTGAAAAGCTGCCGCGCCTGAAGCTGATCTCGCAGACCGGCAAGGTCGGCCCGCACATCGACTTGGCGGCATGTCACGACCACGGGGTTGCGGTCGCCGAAGGCACCGGCTCGCCCCATGCAGCCGCCGAGCTGACCTGGGCGCTTGCAATGGCCGCCGCGCGCCGGCTGCCGCAATACATCTCGAACCTGAAGCACGGCAGCTGGCAGCAGTCGGGGCTGAAGTCGGCCACCATGCCGATCAATTTCGGGCTTGGCACGGTGCTGCGGGGCCGCACGCTCGGCGTCTGGGGGTACGGCAAGATCGGCCAGTTGGTCGCTGGCTATGGCCGCGCGTTCGGCATGAATGTGCTGGTTTGGGGCCGCGAAGGCTCGCTCGACCGCGCGGCGACCGACGGGTTTCGGCGTGCCGCCAGCCGGGCGGAGTTGTTTGCGATGAGCGACGTGCTGTCGGTGCATCTGCGCTTGAACGACGACACGCGCGGCATCGTCACGCTCGAGGACCTCTCGCGCATGAAAGCGTCCGCGATTTTCGTGAACACCGCGCGCGCCGAACTGGTGGCCACCGATGCGCTGTTCGCCGCGCTCAGCCGCGGTCAGCCGGGCCTGGCCGCCGTCGACGTCTACGAGAGCGAGCCGATCATGCAAAGCCACGCGCTGCTGCGGCTCGAGAACTGCATCTGCACGCCGCACATCGGCTATGTGGAGCAAGACAGCTACGAGCTGTATTTCAACGCCGCGTTCGACAACATCGTGAACTTCATTCACGGCTCGCCGACCAACCTGGTGAATCCGAAGGCGGTGAAATGAGCGCCCGCCCGCACGTGGACCGCGCTTGAGCATCGCGTCGGCAGCGGTTGCTGCGTCGCCCCCGACAGGCACCCCGCGCGGGGTGCTCTGGGCGTTGATGTTCGGCAATTTCGTGATCGGCACCGGCATCATGGTCGTGGCCGGCACGTTGAACGAGATTGCCGGGTCGCTGCGCGTGTCGATCGCCACCGCCGGCCAGCTCGTCTCGGCCGGCGCGCTGGTGGTGGCCATCGGCGCCCCGATCTTCGCGACGCTGGTGGCCGGCTTCGACCGGCGCCGCCTGCTGTGCGGCTGCCTGGTCTGGTATGCGTTGATGCATGGGGTCTGCGCCGCCATGCCGAGCTTCGCCAGCCTGCTGTCGGTGCGGGTGCTGGCGGTCGTGTCGGCGGCGATCTTCACGCCGCAGGCTGCGTCCTGCATCGGCTTGCTTGTGCCCGCGGCCCAGCGCGGCCGCGCGATCACATTCGTGTTTCTCGGCTGGGCGGTGGCGTCGGTGCTCGGCCTGCCGGTCGGTGCGTTGATCGGCGGGCTGTTCGGCTGGCAGGCCGCATTCGGGCTGATCACGGCGATCGGCCTGTTGAGCGCCGCCTGGGTCTGGACCACCATGCCCGACGGCGTGAAGCCACCGGCCTTGTCGCTTGGGAGTTGGCGCGAGACGCTGCGCTCGTCGGCGTTGATGCTGTGCATCGCGGTCACGGTGCTGTCCGCGGGCGCGCAGTTCGCGCTGTTTTCCTATCTCGCGCCCTATCTCAAAACGCAGTTCACCGCGACACCGGGCGACATCGGACTGTTTTTCGCGTGGTTCGGGCTGTTCGGCTTTCTCGGCAACGTGCTGATGTCGCGTCACATCGAGCGCATCGGCGCGCCGGCTTCGGTGATGACCGCACTCGCCTGCATGGCGCTCAGCCTGGCGCTGTGGTCGTTCGGCAGCAGTCTGGTGCTGACGGCGCTGGTTGCGCTGCCGTGGGCGCTCGGCCTGTTCGCCGCGAACTCTGCGCAGCAGGCGCGGCTTGTCGGCCTCGCGCCGCCGCTGGCCTCGGGCTCGATCGCATTGAACACTTCGGCCATGTATGCGGGCCAGGCGATCGGCACGGCCGGTGGCGGCTGGCTGATCGCTGCCGGCCGGTTCGAGTCGCTGCACTGGTACGGCCTGGCCGGCGTGCTCGCGGCGATGGCGGTCAGTGCGTGGGCCACGCGCGCGCCGGCGGTGCGTGTGCGCGCAAGCTGAAGGGTTGCGGCGGTGGGCCGCCGTCGCCATTTGTGTTTGTCGATAATGCAACGCATATGAGCAAAGTCTTCTCCACGATCGGGATCGTCGGCACCGGGGCGATGGGCCGCGGCATCGCGCAGATCGCCGCGCAGGCCGGCGCCACCGTCAAGCTGTTCGACACGCAGGCTGGAGCGATCGACGCAGCGCGCCAGTCGCTCGGCGACCAGTGGGACAAGCTGCAGGCCAAAGGCAAACTGGATGCAGCGGCCACCTCGGCGAACAAGTCGCGGTTGGTGGCCGCCAGCGTGCTGGCCGAACTGCACGACTGCGATTGCGTGATCGAAGCGGTGGTCGAGCGGCTCGACGTCAAACAGAAACTGTTTCTCGAACTCGAGCAGGTCGTGCGGCCCGACGCGGTGCTCGCCACCAACACCTCGTCGCTGTCGGTCACGGCGATTGCCGCGGCGCTGCACCACCCGCAGCGCTTTGCGGGTTACCACTTCTTCAACCCGGTGCCGTTGATGAAAGTGGTCGAGGTCATCAAAGGGCTGAAGACCGACGCCGACGTGTGCGCGCGGCTGACCGTGTTCGCCAAAGAAATGGGTCACACGCCGGTGCAGGCGCAGGACACGCCGGGCTTCATCGTGAACCATGCGGGTCGCGGCTACGGCACCGAGGCGCTGCGCATCGTCGGCGAAGGGGTGTCCGACTTCGCGACGATCGACCGCATCCTGAAAGACCAGGTCGGTTTTCGGCTCGGGCCGTTCGAATTGATGGACCTGACCGCGCTCGACGTGTCGCACCCGGTGATGGAGTCGGTCTATCGGCAGTATTACGACGAGCCGCGCTTTCGCCCAAGCGTGATCACCGCGCAGCGGCTTGCCGGTGGCGTGGTCGGCCGCAAGGTCGGCGAAGGGTTCTATCGATATGTCGATGGCAAGGCCGAGCTGGCGCCCGAGCCCGCCGCGCCGACGGTGGCCGACCTGCCGCCGGTCTGGGTGTCGAGCCGGGCCGCACGACGCTCCGAGCTGCTGCAGTTGTTGAAAGACCTCGGCGCGACGATCGAGACCGGTGCCTCGCCCTCGCCCCATGCGTTGACGATCGTCGCGCCGCTCGGCTTCGACGTGACCACCGTGGCGGTGGTCGAGCGGCTCGACCCGATGCGCACCGTGGGCATCGACCTGCTGATCGACGACGCTGCCACCAAACGCCGCGTGCTGGCCACCAACCCCGCGACCCGCATCGACATGCGCGAGGCCGCTCATGCCTTGTTCGCGCGCGACGGCAAGGCGGTCAGCGTGATCCGCGACAGCGGCGGCTTCGTCACGCAGCGCGTGGTGGCCACGATCGTGAACATCGCCTCCGACATCTGCCAGCAGCGCATCTGCACGCCGGCCGACCTGGAGCTGGCCGTCACGCTCGGCCTCGGCTACCCGCTCGGGCCGCTCGCGATGGGCGACCGATATGGCCCGGCCAACGTGCTCGAGGTGCTGTTCAACCTGCAGACGGTCTACGGCGACCCGCGTTATCGCCCAAGCCCCTGGCTGCGCCGCCGCGGCGCGATCGGCCTGAGCCTGCTGCACGAGGAGTGATGCGCGCCTTGGCCGTACCCCGCCCGATCAGGAAACACACCATGCCCGCATCGCTGAAAAGCACGAGCCACGGCCGCACGATGGTGCTGACCTTGAGCAACCCCGATCACCGCAACGCGCTCGGCCCGGCCATCTATGCGGCGGGCATCGAAGCGCTGAACGCGGCCGAAACCAACGACGAAGTGCGCACCGTGGTGCTGACCGGCGAGGGCAGCCTGTTTTGTGCGGGCGGCGACCTGCAGCGGCTGCGGGGCAACCGCGCACAGCCGAAATCGGTGCAGGCGCAAAGCATCGAGCAGCTGCACGACTGGATCGAGTCGATCTGCACGTTTCCGAAGCCGGTGATCGCCGCGGTCGAAGGCGCGGCCGCCGGCGCGGGGTTCTCGCTCGCGCTGGCGTGCGACCTGATCGTCGCGGCCGACAGACGCGGTGTTCGTGATGGCGTACAGCAGCGTGGGGCTGTCGCCGGACGGCGGCGGCAGCTGGCGGCTCGGTCGCGGACTGCCGCCGCAGCTTGTCAAAGAATGGCTGCTGTTCGGCGAGCGCGTCGGCGCGCAGCGGCTGCAGGCGCTGGGCGTCGTGAACCGCACGGTGCCGCCGCGTGAAGCGCTGCGCGAAGCGTTGGCGCTGGCCGAGCGATTGAACCAGCGCGCGCCGAACGCGTTGGCCAGCATCAAGGAGCTTGTGAACCAGCACGCCGACGGGCCGTTTTCTGCGGCGCTCGCGGCCGAGCGCGATCACTTCGTTGCCAATTTGCACCACGCCAACGGCGGCATCGGCATCGATGCGTTCCTCAACAAGCAGGTGCCCGACTACCGCTGAGCACCCGGGCGGCTAAGGTGTTCGGCAGGCATCCGCGCTCCCCATCGACCGACAGCCCCGTGAAGGCGCCCCGTTCCGCAAACGACAGCTCATGGCCGAACCCACCCTGACCATCGACGAACGCGCCGCGATCAACGGGGGCCGCTGGTTCGCCTCGCTCTCCCCGACCTTGCGCCACGACATCCTGCGCCGCGCCAGCGTGCACCGCCACCGCGACGGCGACTTGATCGCCGCGCGTGGCGAGCCGGCCGTGGGCTGGATCGCGTGCGCCAAAGGCGCGGTGCGCGTGAGCTCGATCGCGCTGACCGGCAAGCAGACCACGCTCGACTATGTGGAGCCCGGCATCTGGTTTGGCGATGTGGCGATCTTCGACGGCGGCCGGCGCACGCACGACGCCTGCGCGCACGGCGAGACGACGATCGTGACGGTCGCCAAGGCCGACTTCTTCGCGATCCTTGCCGAGCACGTGGAGTTGTACGAAGCATTGTTGCGACTGCAGTCGCGCCGCATCCGGCTGCTGTTCGGACTGGTGGAAGATTTGAATTCGCTGCCGCTGCGTGCCAGGCTGGCCAAGCAGCTGTTGCACCTCGGACGCGCCTACGGTGAGTGCGCGGCAGGTGCCGCCGGTGCGGCGGCCGGCGACGTGCGCATCACGCTGCAGCTCGCGCAGGAAGAACTCGCGCATCTGCTCGGTGCGTCGCGCCAGCGGGTGAATCAGGAATTGAAGACGATGGAGCGCGAAGGGCTGCTGCGGGTCGACCCGGCCGGCATGTTGCTGCGCGACCGCGTGGCGCTGGCACGCATCGCCGACGACCGGCAATGACGTTGGGGCGATGCCCCCGCCTTTTTTCCAACCCAACCCAACGACACGACAAGCCGGCACGAGGAGACATCATGAGCTCAAACGAAGATTTTGTCGGCACCCGCGCCGTCGCTGCCGAGCACGCGATTCGACGCAGCGGTGCTGACCGACTGGATGCGCACGCACGTCGCTGACTTCGAAGGGCCGCTGACGATCGAAATGTTCAAAGGCGGCCAGTCGAACCCGACTTACCAGCTCAACACGCCAGCGGCCAGCTACGTGCTGCGCAGCAAGCCCGGGCCGGTCGCCAAACTGTTGCCCTCGGCGCACGCGATCGAGCGCGAGTTCAAGGTGATGCGCGGCCTGCAGGACACGCGACGTGCCGGTGCCGCGCATGATCGCGCTGTGCGAAGACGAATCGCTGATCGGCCGCGCGTTCTATGTGATGGAGTGCGTGCAGGGCCGCGTGTTGTGGGACCAGTCGCTGAGTGGCATGAGCAACGCGCAGCGCGCCGACATCTACGACGAGATGAACCGCGTGATCGCCGCACTGCACAGCGTCGACTATGCGGCCTGCGGTCTCGCCGACTACGGCAGGCCCGGCAACTACTTCGCACGCCAGATCGGCCGCTGGAGCAAGCAGTACCTGGCGTCGATCACGAAGCCGATCCCCGAGATGGATCGGCTGATCGACTGGCTGCCGCAGCACATCCCGAAAGCCGCCGCCGACGAGACGCTTTCCAGCATCGTGCACGGCGACTTCCGGCTCGACAACCTGATGTTTCACCCGACCGAGCCCAAGGTGCTCGCGGTGCTCGACTGGGAGCTGTCCACGCTCGGCCACCCGCTGGCCGACTTCAGCTACCACTGCATGAGCTGGCACATCCCGCCGGGGTCGTTTCGTGGCATCGCGGGGCTTGACTTGGCCGCGCTCGGCATCCCGTCCGAGGCCGAGTACATCCGGCGTTACTGCAACCGCACCGGCTTCACCACGCCAGACGCCTTGGCGACGGACTGGAACTTCTATCTCGCGTACAACATGTTCCGGTTGGCGGCCATTCTGCAAGGCATCGCCAAACGCGTGGAGGCCGGCACCGCCTCGAGCGCGCAGGCGGCCAGCGCGGGCAGCCGTGCCGACCGGCTGGCGCAGATCGCCTGGGGCTTTGCCGAACGCGCGCACTGAGCGCTTGGCGCTTTCCCTTCACGCGCCTTGACACCACCCGATTCACCAACACAAAACCCGAACCCGCAGGAGACCCACCCCATGGATTTCGAATATTCCGCCAAGACCCAGGAGCTGCAAGGCCGCGTGCGCCAGTTCATGGACGAGAACGTCTACCCGAACGAGCAGGCCGTGCGCGACGAGCTCGAGGCCAACACCCAGGCCGGCAAGCGCTGGACGCCGCTGGAAACCATCAACAAGCAGAAGGAGAAAGCGAAGGCCGCCGGCCTGTGGAACCTGTTTCTGCCGGTCGACAGCGCGCATGCGACGCGGCTACGACGGTGCTGGCCTGACGAATCAGGAATATGCGCCGCTGGCCGAGATCATGGGCCGGGTGCCGTGGGCGAGCGAGGTGTTCAACTGCTCCGCGCCCGACACCGGCAACATGGAAACGATCGCGCGCTACGGTGACGAAGAGCACAAGAAGCGCTGGCTCAAACCGCTGCTCGAAGGCGAGATCCGCTCGGCGTTCGCGATGACCGAGCCCGAGGTGGCGTCCAGCGATGCGACCAACATCGCCACCCGCATCACACGGGACGGCGACGACTACGTGATCAGTGGCCGCAAATGGTGGATCTCGGGCGCGGCCGACCCGCGATGCGCGGTCTACATCGTGATGGGCAAGACCGACCCGGAGGCGCCGCGCCATTCGCAGCAGAGCATGATTTTGGTGCCGGCCGATGCAAAAGGCGTGCGCGTGGTGCGGCCGCTCAATGTGCTCGGTTACGACGACGCGCCGCACGGCCACGTCGAGATGTATTTCGACGACGTGCGCGTGCCGGCTTCGAGCATCCTGCTCGGCGAAGGCCGCGGTTTCGAGATCGCGCAGGGGCGCCTCGGGCCGGGCCGCGTGCATCACTGCATGCGGCTGATCGGTGTGGCCGAGCGCGCGCTCGAGCTGATGTGCCGGCGCGCGTCGTCGCGCGTCGCGTTCGGCAAGACCGTGGCGCAGCAGACCGTGACGCAGGAACGCATCGCCGAAGCGCGCTGCATGATCGACCAGGCCCGACTGCTCACGCTCAAGACCGCGTGGCTGATGGACAAGGCCGGCAACAAGGTCGCAAAAAACGAGATCGCGATGATCAAGGTGATCGCGCCGTCGATGGCCTGCCAAGTGATCGACTGGGCGATGCAGGTGCACGGCGGCGGCGGCATGTGCGACGACTTCCCGCTGGCCAACGCCTATGCGCACGCGCGCACGCTGCGATTTGCCGACGGGCCGGACGAAGTGCACCGCAACGCGATCGCCAAGCTCGAACTCGGCAAGTACGCGGACCGGCCGAGCGAAGTCGAGATGCCCATCACGCGCGGCAGCTGACACCCGGACGCGATCGCGCGTATCGGCAGCGCAGGCGTTCGGCGCCTGTGTGCCCATCGATGCAATCGGTCCGGTCGGCCGAAGCCCACACGCGACCGGGTCCGCGCTCGACACAGACGTCCGGCGCTTGCCTGCCGATCGCTGCCTCCGGTGGTGAATCGTCGTGGCCGTTCGCTACCGACCTGCAGGCTCTGATGTCCGGACTCCCACGTCTGCGATGCCAGCTGCGCAGCTTCAATGCCGGTGCCGATGGTGCGCATCCGGGTAGTGAGGATGCGTGTGCACCTGCGGCTCATGTCGATGCGGGTGCGCATGGCGGATGCCCGGCGGCACCGCTTCGTGCCCCAGATGCCGATGGTCGTGGTGATCGTCGGTTGCCCCATGGGTATGCATGTGCGCGTGCGTCATCGCTTCGTGCGAATGCATATGCGCGTGCCGCTCGGCCAGATGCAACGCAACCCCGCTCGCCATCAGCACGCCGGCGACGAGCAACGGCCAGCTGAGCGGTTCACCGAGCAGCAGGACGGCCAGCACCGCACCGAAAAACGGCGCGACCGAAAAGTACGCACCCGCGCGCGCCACGCCCAGTTCGCGCAGCGCCACCACGAACAGCGCCAAACTGGCGCCGTAGCTGGCAACGCCCAACACGGCCGCCCACGCTGCGGTGCTCACACCGGGCCAGCGCGCATCGGCGACGCACCAGGCGAGCAGGAGATTCACGCCGCCGGCCGCCAACCCCTTGACCATCGCCAGCCAGACCGGATCGGCCAGCGCGACCTTGCGCATCAGGTTGTTGTCGATGGCCCAGGCCAGACAGGCCCCGATGACGGCGAGGCCGGCCCACCACGCGCCGACCGGTGCGGCCGCGCCGGCGTCCGGTGCCCAGACCAGCATCAGCCCGCCCGCAACGATCGCCGCCATGCCGAGCGCCACGCGCCGGTCGACGTTCTCTCGAAACAGCCCCCAGGCCAGCAGCGCGGTCAGCAGCCCTTCCGCATTCAACAGCAGCGAAGCGCGCGAGGCGGCGAGATTCGACAGGCCGAGCATCAACAACACCGGCCCGACCACCCCGCCACTGAAGACCGCGCCGGTCAGCCACCACCGGTCGACTCGTGCCAGACGCACCGGCGGCGCGGCCCGCAGCCGTCGCCAAAGCCAGAGACCCACGCCCGAGCCCAGGTACAGCAGCGCCGCCAGCAGCCACGGGTCGACGCGTGCGAGCAGCAGCTTGGCCAGCGGCGCGCTGGCGCCGAACAGCAGCGCCGCACCGAGTGCCGCCGCAATGCCAGGATGCAGTCGCTTCGTCATTCTCGGCCCACTCGGCTCGCATGCGACTCAGTGCAGATGGCCCCAGTAAATCAGTGCGTCGCGCGCTTCCACCGCGAGCGTGACCTGGGCGCCGACCGGCAACAGCACTTTGGTCGGCACATGCCCGAACGGCAGGCCGGTAAACACCGGTACCGGGGTCTGTGCGCGCAGCCATTCGACAACGGTGCGCATATGGAAGCCGCGGTCGTGCGGCACCGGCTTGATGCCCGTGAATGAGCCGAGCACCACCGCCTGCTGCTGCGCGATCAGGCCCGCATGCAGCAGCTGCGTGAGCATGCGTTCGATGCGAAACGGCTGCTCGTTCACGTCTTCGAGAAACAGCACGCCGCCCTTCGGCGTGGACAGGAACGGCGTGCCGACCAGCGACGTCAGCACCGCGAGGTTGCCGCCCCAGAGCACGCGCGTTTTCGGCTACAAAATTGGCTGAGGCGCCCGGTGAGTCTTCATTTCCTGCTATGGTTTTCGATGCATTGCCGACACCGGCCGGCACGTCCCCCTTGCCGCAGCGCCAGCCCGCACCCTCGCCGCGGCCCAGCAGCAGGTCTTCGAAACAGGCGAGCATGATTTCGTCGGCGCCCGCCTCCGCACCGAAGTCTTCGCCGAGCGCGGGGCCGGCCCAGCTGATCGCGCCGGTCTGCGCGAGCAATGCACACTGCAGCGCCGTGAAGTCGCTCAGGCCCACCCAGCGCGTCCCCTTCTCGGACGATCGGGCAACCGCAGGCCAGTCGATGTGCGGCAGGATGCGCGTGAGGCCGTAGCCGCCTCGGGTGGTCAGCGCCACATCGGCGCCGCTGGCTGCGGCGCGGGCGATCGCAGCGATCCGCGTCGCGTCGTCGCCCGCGAAGCGCTGGTGGCTCTTCAACGCAGCCGGGTCGATTTCGACGTCCGCGCCGAGCGCCTTCAGGCACGCCACGCCGCGTCGGAAGGCCGCGCGGTCGCGCACCGCGCCCGAGGGCGAATACAGGTAGATGTGGCTCGGCTTGGTCACGGCGTGAAGTATCCCACCGCGGCTGCAGCGACCGCTTGCGCAGACGTCGGCGCGGCGGGCGGCTCGCCCGCAGGCTCGTTGCCTTGAGCGACCATCGCGAGGACCGCATCGACCGCATCCCGGCCGTAAAGAAAGGGTTGCGCGCCGCTTCGGGCAACCATCGTTCGCCCGTGCCAGCCAGCTTGCCAGAATGCCTGCAGCGCGGCCGGATCGGCTGCAGAGCGGAAATCGGCCTGTGCAAAGCGCGTCGGACCCGCACGATGGCCCGCATCGGGGAACGGTGCCGACCGTGCGGCGGCATCGGTCGCCGTCCACCCCGGATCGGTCACCAGCATCCCGCGGTAGCGCAGCGGCTCGTGCCGCAGCAACTGCAGGCCAAGCCACGGGGGCGTGCTCGGCATCACGAGCACCACATCGCGCAGTTTGAGTCGCTCGACCCACTGCCGCAGCACGTCGAGGTGCCAGTCGAACGCGTGCACGGCCCGCCGCTTCGGCTTGTCGCTGCGGCCGAACCCGACCAGGTCCACCGCGAGCACGCGGTGGCCGGCCGCGCGCCAGACGGCCGCATGACGACGCCATTGGTGATTCCAGCCGTGCAGATCGTGCAGGCAAAGCCAGGTCAGCGGCGCCTGCACCGGCCCTGCATCGACGTAATGCAGTTGCAAGCCGTCAAGGGCCGGCAGATCGGCGATCTGTTCGCGACGGAGCCGGCGGCTCGGGCAACGCGTCGAAGGCCAGCGCCGGCGTGCGCAGCGCATCGTCGCGCAGCCGGACCATAGGCCGCCGAAGCACGCTGCGCCGACGCTTTTGGCGAAAGAACGCCTGCAACAACGCTAGCGACTCGTCAGCAAGCACACCACCGCTGCAGGTGGTGTGCGCATTCAGTCGGCGGTCGGCAAACAGATCGACCACACTGCCGGCTGCGCCGCTCTTCGGCTCGGCGGCGCCGAACACCACGCGCGACACGCGTGCCTGCAGCGCAGCGCCCACACACATCGCACAAGGCTCGAGCGTGACGAGCAACGTGCAGCCGTCGAGCCGATAGTTGCCCCGGTGCTCGGCGGCCGCGCGCAACGCCACGATTTCGGCATGCGCGGTCGGGTCGTGCCGTGCGATCGGCGCGTTGTGGCCACGCCCGATCACGCGGCCGTGCCGCAGCACGACCGCGCCCACCGGCACTTCGCCGGCATTGGCGGCGGCGCGGGCCTCCTGCAGCGCCAGCGCCATCGCCTGCTCGTCAGTCAGTGCGGACTCGGCATCGATGGGCTGGCTCCCCGGACAGATCCATCGTAGTCGCGCGGCATCACTTCGCCTCGCCGTCGTCCGGGCGGGCGGTCTGCATTGCCGCTTCGATCGCCTGCTTGTACTGCGCGGGCAGCTGCGCAGGGGATTGCTGCGCGACCGCCGCGGCGCCAATGGAGGCAGGCAGCGCTGAGGCCGCCGCGGGCGTGCTCGGCGCTGTCGATGTGCGCAGACCCGACAACTGCCGACTCGCAATCACGCCGATCACCGCCAGCACGACCACCAGCCCCACCACCGAAAACAAGCTACGCATCTGCAGTTCCTCATCAAAACGGCCCGGTCCCACGGTCGGCACCTTTGCGGATTTTGCATCGCGCCGGTTGCTTTGAAGCACTGGAAACGCAGCGCTCGAGCGATGAAATGCACAGTGGCAGGTCAAGCGTTTCCCAAAGCATGTCGCCCGAACAACCGATGCATCAAAGAGGTCGCCCGGCGTTCCTGATCGTGCTTGTAGGAGAAGTCCGCTTTTGGCCCAGCGGCCACGCGATCTGCACCCCAACGGCCTTAGCATGAAATCGTGGCGCCATCGAAGTCGATCGTTGAAACGATTGCGCACCGCGGGTTTTGTTCACGCTCGATGCGAATCGTTCATCCACACCGTGAGCATCCAGTCCCGAGTACCGGCCCTTGCAATCGGCGCCGAGCGATGCCGAAGACCGCTGCGTCCCAGCGACGCCTCACCCGCGTTCCCTCCCCCCTATCAGGAGAAATCATCATGAAGAAAACCCAGCTCGCTTTCTTGATTGCCACTGCCGCATTGTCCGGCGCCCTGCACGCCCAAACGCCTGCAACCGGAACCATGGCTGCGCCGATGGCAGCCGGCCAGCAGCCCATCCAGCAAGTCGTGCAGATGCTTGAGCAGGCCGAAGCGGCGATGCGCAACAACGATCAGGCGACCGCTGCACAGTTGCTCGACCGTTCGGCCGCGCAGGTCGATCAGCAGCTGATGCAGGCCAGCGGCGACCGCAAGCAGAGCCTGACCGTGCTGCAGCAAAAGATCGCGGAAGCCCGCCAGGCGGTCGGCTCGAAAGACCCGCAGGGCGTCGCACGGCTCACGCATGCGCGCGAACAGAGCTCGAACTTCCAGGCCGATGCGCGTGCGCAGCTGCAGATCGATGTGCCGAAGCCACAGGTCAGCGTGCAGCAGGCCAACCCGACCGTGCGTGTGCAGCAGGCGTCGCCGCAGGTGACGGTCGATCCGGGCCGCCCGACCATCGAGGTGAACCAAGCCGCGCCGCAGGTGCGCGTGCAGATGCAGCAGCCGATCATCACGATCGACATGCCGCGGCCGACGATCACGGTGTCGATGCCCGATCCGAAGGTTGCCGTTTCGATGCAGCAGCCGACCGTGACCGTGGACCAGGCACAGCCGACGGTGCGCGTCGAGCAGGGCCAGCCACAGGTGCGCGTGAACGAGACCGCACAGCCCGCCGGCGTGATGGCGCAGCCGACGACCACGACGCCCGCCCAGGTGATGGTGGCGCCGGGCCAACCGAAGGTCGAAGTGACCCAGCAGGACGCACAAGTCAAAGTGACCGCACAGCAGCCAATCGTGAACTACAAATCGGCCGAGCCGGTGGTGAACGTGACGAACACCGGCGAGGCGAAGGTCCAGGTCAATCAGACCGGCGACCCGAAAGTCACGATTCGCCAGATGACCGCGGACGAAACGCAACGCGCGGCTTCGATGACACCGCCGGCTGCAGCCGCCAGCGCATCGAAGTAACTGACGGTTGTGGTCGGAACCGGCGCGTTGAACGGCGCCGGTTGCTGGTCGATCGGCCCCATGCAGCCATGCCTTCTGCAGGGGGCCGATTTGTTTGTGCTTGACGTCGGTGTTGCAACTCGCATCCGGCACGCCAGCGAGCGCAAGCGTTCCGTCTCACTCCCACTCGATCGTCGCCGGCGGCTTGCTGCTCACGTCGTAGGTCACGCGATTGATGCCGCGCACTTCGTTGATGATGCGGCTCGACACCTTCTTCAGCAGCGCATGCGGCAGCTCGGCCCAATCGGCCGTCATGAAGTCGGTTGTCTGCACCGCACGCAGCGCAACCACGTATTCGTACGTGCGGCCGTCCCCCATCACGCCGACGCTTTTCACGGGCAGGAACACGCAGAACGCCTGCGCGGTCAGGTCGTACCAGCTTTTGCCCGTTGCCTCGTCGACATGGCCGCGCAGTTCGGTGATGAAGATGTCGTCGGCGCGGCGCAGCAGATCGGCGAACTCGCGCCGAACTTCGCCGAGGATGCGCACGCCCAGGCCGGGGCCCGGAAACGGGTGCCGATACACCATGTCGTGCGGCAGCCCGAGCGCTGCGCCGAGCTCCCGCACCTCGTCCTTGAACAGATCGCGCAGCGGCTCCAGCAATTTCAATCCGAGCTGCTCGGGCAGGCCGCCGACGTTGTGATGGCTTTTGATCGTGACGGCTTTTTTGCCGCCTTTGGCATCCACCTTGCCGCCGGACTCGATCACGTCCGGATAGATGGTGCCCTGCGCGAGCCAGGCCACGTGTCGCGCTTGGTCGTTCTTCAGCTTCGCGGCTTCGGCCTTGAAGACTTCGACGAATTCGCGGCCGATGATCTTGCGCTTGGCCTCCGGGTCGGACACGTTGCTGAGCTGGCTCAGAAATCGGTCGCTCGCATCCACCCGGATGACTTTGGCGTGCAGCTTGCCCGCGAACATGTCCATCACGACGTCGCCTTCGTGCAGGCGCAAGAGCCCGTGGTCGACGAACACGCAGGTCAGCTGGTCGCCGACCGCGCGGTGAATCAGCGCGGCCGCGACGGATGAGTCGACCCCGCCGGACAACCCGAGGATCACTTCTTCGTCACCGACCTGCGCGCGGATCGCGGCCACCGCTTCCTCGACGTGGTCGCGCATGATCCAGTCGGCCTGCGCGCCGCAGATGCGGTGCACGAAGCGCTCGAGCATTGCACGCCCCTGCACCGTGTGCGTGACCTCGGGATGAAACTGCACGCCGTAGTAGCCGCGCGCTTCGTCGGCCATGCCGGCGATCGGGCAGCTCGGGGTGGAGGCCATCAGCTTGAAGCCTGGCGGCAGTTCGGTGATCTTGTCGCCGTGGCTCATCCAGACCTTGAGCATGCCGTGGCCCTCGGGTGTCTCGAAGTCGGCGATGTCGTGCAGCAGTTGGGTGTGGCCACGCGCGCGCACTTCGGCGTACCCGAATTCGCGATGCGCGCTGGCTTCGACCTGCCCGCCCTGTTGCACCGCCATCGCGAACATGCCGTAGCAGATGCCCAGCACCGGCACGCCAAGCGACCAGACGCTGTCGGGTGCACGCAGCCCTTGTGATTCGTAAGTCGACGCGTGGCTGCCCGACAGGATCACGCCTTTCAACGCGCCGTCGGCTGCGAACGCGCGCATCCAGTCGTCGTCCACGTCGCAAGGGTGCACTTCGCAATAGACGTGCGCTTCGCGCACACGACGTGCGATCAGTTGGGTGACTTGCGAGCCGAAGTCGAGGATCAGGATCTTGTCGTGCTGCATGCGGGGCGTGCGGAGCGTGCGGAGGGGAAAGAAAAAAGGCCAGGTTGCCCTGGCCCGTTCGGTGGGTGCGGCCTGGCCGCTCTGCTCTACGCCTGCGGGGGAATGCGCAGGTTCTGGCCGGGGTAGATCTTGTCGGGGCTGCTCAGCATCGGGCGGTTCGCTTCGAAGATCTGCTGGTATGCGTTCGCGTTGCCATAAAACTCCTTGGCGATCTTCGACAACGTGTCGCCGGACACCACCGTGTAGTACTTGCTCTCGTTGGCGGGCTGTCTGGTCTGGATCTGGTCGTCGACCCCGGCCACGCCGTCGACGTTGCCGCAGCACAGCACGACCTTTTCGCGCGTGGCCTGGGTGTCCACCGTGCCGGACACCCGCACGGTGCGGTCGGCGCCGTTGAAGGCGATCGTCAGGTCATCGGCCGGCAGGCTCTGCGAGCGCAGATAGGTCTTGATCGCGTCCGACGCCGCCGCGTTGGCGGCGGTGGCCTTGTCGGCGTTGCTCGGCTCGGCAACGGCCGCTTCGACTTCCGGCTTTTTATGAAACAGCTTTTCGCCGGCTTCTTTGAAGAACGAGATCAGACCCATGATTCTTTTTTACCTTGTTGATATGAGCGAATGCGCTTTTTAGCGGATTTTCAAGTGGCCGCCGCCGAACCGGGCTGGACGCGGCGGTCGCACGGCGCTGCTTCCGAGTCGTTGCCGATGCCGCAATGCGGTGGATTCGCGGTTCAGTCCGCGCGGTAGTTCGGCGCCTCTTTCGTGATCTGCACATCGTGCACGTGGCTCTCCCGAATGCCCGCATGGCTGATCTGCACGAATTCGGCGCGCGCGCGCATCTCGTCGATCGTCGCGCAACCGCAGTACCCCATGCTCGCGCGCACACCGCCGGCCATCTGGTAGACGATCGACAGCATCGATCCTTTGTACGGCACCCGGCCTTCGATGCCCTCGGGCACCAGTTTGTCGGCGTTCGGGTTGCCGGTGGACGACTCCTGAAAATAACGGTCCGCACTGCCCTGCTGCATCGCTCCGATCGAGCCCATGCCGCGGTAGCTCTTGTAGCTGCGGCCCTGGAACAGGATGACTTCGCCGGGCGCCTCCTCGGTGCCTGCGAACATGCCGCCCATCATCACCGTGCTGGCCCCGGCTGCGATCGCCTTGGCGATGTCGCCGCTGTAGCGCACGCCACCGTCGGCAATGAGCGGCACGCCCGAGCCTTCGAGCGCGGTCGCGACGTTGTCGATCGCGGTGATCTGCGGCACACCGACGCCCGCGACGATGCGCGTGGTGCAGATCGAGCCTGGGCCGATGCCGACCTTGACCGCATCGGCGCCGACTTCGGCCAGCGCGAGCGCGGCCGCGCCGGTCGCGATGTTGCCGCCGATCACATCCACCGCCGGGTAGTTGCGCTTGACCCAGCGCACGCGCTCGATCACGCCTTTGCTGTGGCCGTGCGCGGTGTCCACGACGATCGCATCGACGCCTGCCGCGACCAGCGCCTCCACCCGCTCCTCGGTGCCCTCGCCCACGCCCACGGCCGCACCGACGCGCAGCTTGCCCTGCGCGTCGCGCGCTGCGTTCGGGAAACTGGTCTGCTTGGTGATGTCCTTGACCGTGATCAGGCCCTTCAGCTCGAACGCGTCGTCGACCACCAGCAGGCGTTCCAACTTATGCCGGTTCAGCAGCGCCTTGGCCTCGGCCAGCGTGGTGCCGTCGGGCACGGTGATGAGCTTGTTGCGTGGCGTCATGATGTCGCGCACCTTGACGTCGTAGCGTGTCTCGAAGCGCAAGTCCCGGCCGGTGACGATGCCGACCACCTTGCCGCCGTCGCAGACCGGAAAGCCCGACACGCCGAGCTGCTCGGACAGCTGCATCACCTGCAGCACGGTGTGCTCCGGCGTGATCACGACGGGATCGCGCAGCACGCCGCTCTCGTAACGTTTGACTTTGGCGACCTGGGCGGCCTGATCCCTGGCCGTCAGGTTTTTGTGCACGATGCCGATGCCGCCCTCCTGCGCGATCGCGATCGCCAGGCGCGCCTCGGTGACGGTGTCCATCGCGGCCGAGACCAACGGCAGGTTCAGTTCGATGCGGCGCGAAAAGCGCGAAGCCAGGGAGACGTCTTTGGGCAGCACGCCGGAGTAAGCCGGCACCAGCAGGATGTCGTCGAAAGTCAGTGCATTGCCGAGCAGCCGCATCGCCGATTCCTCAAAAACAGGGCATTGTAGCGATCGGGTTTTTCGTGAATTTTTGTGGAGTCATTGGGGACTGCTGGGCGGCCATCGGCCCCGGTGCAGGGCCTAGACTCGCGCGCACCATGAACAAACCCCTCGCATCGGTCGTCGTTGGCGTGTTGCTGGCCTGCGCTTGCGTGACCGGCGCGTCGGCCCAATACAGCTGGATGGACAAGGACGGCCGCAAGGTCTACAGCGACCATCCGCCGCCGTCCGGCATCAACGAGAAAAACGTGTTGAAGCGACCAAATCCGGCGGTGCGTCAGAGCGCAGTGGCACCTTCAAACGCCACATCGTCTTCCCAAACCGCGGGTGGCCGCAAGCCCGATTCCGCGCAAGAACTCGCCGCAAAAATGAAGGAAGCGGACGATGCAGATGCGGCACGCAAGCAGGCGGAAGCCGACCGGGTCGCGCGCGTCAAAAGCGACAATTGCCTTCGCGCCCAGCAGGCGCATGCCACCTACGCCTCAGGCGTGCCGCTTTCACACATCAATGCGCAGGGGGAGCGCGAACTGCTTGCCGACGCCGCGCGCAATGCCGAGACGCAGCGGCTGAACGGCATCATCGCGTCCGACTGTCGTTGACCGTCCTGCGTGCGTGCGATTCGGCGCCGCGCGTTGAAGTCGACGCGGCGCGGTTTCCTGCTCAGCCGGCGACGGCGTCCTTCACACACTTGGTCGAAAACGACTTCTTCGCAGCGCCGGCGAGCTTCTTGTCGGCTGCCTGCATCTCGCAAGTCGCCGCGGCATCCTTCTCGCATTTCTTCATGAACGACGTCTTGGCGGCGCCGGCGAGTTTCTTGTCGGCTGCGGTGGCCGAGCAACTCGCGTTTTGTGCAAATGCGGGGGCTGCAAATGCGATGGTCAGTGCGACGATCAGGGCGTTTTTCATGGTCTGGATGCTTGGGTTGAATGGAATGGGAACGAAAGCGCGCACAAAGTGTACGCCGGTGCGGCCGCTTGGTGCAGACGTCTACCGGGCGGGAGGGACCAAGCGGTGCCGGCTCAACGCTGTGATGCGCGCGGTGCCTCCTCAGAGGCTGCACCCTTCAATGCGGCGAACAACCCAGCCGCACGGGTGCCCTGCTTTGAGAACCGCGCCCGCCGCGCATGTTTGGGGTCGACCTGCAGCGGCCGACACAATTCGATGCGGTCGCCCGCTGTGAGCACTTGTGTGGGCAGCGCGCGCCGACCCCAGAGCGATATGGCCAACGGCGGCCGATCCGCCAGCGGGCAGATCGCGGCGAGTGCAGGCACTGCCAGTGCATCCGCGACCGTCGACTGTGCAGGCAACGCGACTTCGAGGCTGCGCACATCGCTTGCCGTGGCCGCATAGACAACCGTCACCTGCAGCGGCGGCGCGGCCATCCCTGCAGCCTCGGACGCATCAGGCATAAATCACTTCGGCGCGCCGCACGAACGCGTCGACCAGACTGCTTGCGATCTTGTCGAACACCGGCCCGACCAGCATCGACAACGCCGTGCTCTTGAAGCCGTACTCGAGCGCCAACGCGACCTTGCAGGCGTTGCCTTCCCCGCCGACCGGGCTGAAGGTCCAGACGCCGTCGAGCTTCGAGAACGGGCCGTTCACCAGGCGCACATCGACCTTGCTGCCCGGCACATGCGTGTTGCGCGTGACGAAGCGTTGGTGAATGCCGCCGAACGCAAGACCGATCTCCGCGGTCACGCCGTCGGCATGCGTTTCCAGCACCGCCGCATGGTCGCACCAAGGCAAGAACTCGGGGTAATGCGCCACGTCGGCGACCAGATCGAACATCTGCTGCGGCGCATGCCAGATCAGGACCGACTTGTGAACAGTTTTCATACAATGGAAGTGCGCTTTCGCTCGGGGTCATTCTAGTGACCGGTCGATGGCAGCGAACGCGTGGCAGCCGCAAGTTGGCGATGCGTTCGATCTTCCGAACCCTCATTCTTTCCCCCTCATTCCTCACATTTACATGGCCGGCAAGACCGATTCCCCGACGTCGGCACGCATCGCCGACAACAAGAAGGCGCGCTACGACTACTTCGTCGAAGAACGCTTCGAAGCCGGCATGGTGCTGGAGGGTTGGGAAGTCAAGGCCGCGCGCGCCGGCAAGGTGCAGCTGACCGACGGCTACGTGATCGCGAGAGACGGCGAGCTGTACCTGATCGGCTGCCAGATCAACCCGCTCAACACCGCTTCCACGCATGTGAACCCCGACAATGTGCGCACAAAGAAATTGCTGCTGCACAAACAGGAGATCGAGCGCCTGATCGGCAAAGTCGACCAACGCGGCTTCACGCTGGTGCCGCTCAACCTGCACTGGAAAGCCGGCCGCATCAAATGCGACATCGCACTGGCCAAAGGCAAGGCCGAGCACGACAAGCGCGACACGATCAAGGAGCGCGAAGGCAAGCGCGAAGTCGAGCGGGCGATGAAGGACCGCAACCGGTAGACGGTCTCAGTCGGTCGACCTCGCACCGGTCGGGACACGCTGCCGAGGCCGCGGAAGCTGCCTTCCCGATCCGCCTTCTCGGAGCCACATCGGACTGCGTCAAACCGCAGGCGGCATGGGTTGCAGTGCTGCCCGACTGCGCCCTTTCCACGCGAGCAGCTCGTTGGCCAGCAGGGCGCCGATCACCACCGCGCCGCCGATCAAGACTTCGGTCAGCGGCACCTCGCCCGCGCCGAGCCACGCCAATGCGATGCCGAAAATCACTTCGAGCAGCGCCAGCAGCGACACTTCGGCCGCAGCCAGCACACCCGCAGAAATCACGGCCAACACGCACGGCACCGCCAGTTGAAACGCGCCGAGCGCGGCAAGCAACGCAATGTCGTGCGTGCTGGCCTGCAAGGGCCATGCGAACGGCAGCGTGACGGCGGCCGAAACCGCGGCGCCGATCAGCACGGCCGGCACCAAATCCACCTGGCGACCCACGCCGCGCCCGCGCTGCACCAGCGTCCAGTTGATCGCTCCGGCGACCGGCACTGCGAGCGCCACCAAGGTGCCGAGCCACTCGCCCTCGCCGAGCTTGGCCGCATACATGGTGCCGATGCCCAGGCCCGCCGCACCGATCGCGCCCCAGGTGCGCGCCGGCAAGCGGTGGCCGATGAACACCCGTGCCACCAGCGCCGTGAACAGCGGCCCCGCGGCCAATGTCACCAGCACGTTGGCCGTCGACGTC
The DNA here is from genome assembly GCA_963784295.1 of uncultured beta proteobacterium. GTDB lineage: Bacteria > Pseudomonadota > Gammaproteobacteria > Burkholderiales > Burkholderiaceae_C > JBBPYC01. Next base: position 240,498 of record CAWAQL010000017.1, on the reverse strand, counting down.
AAGGTCAACGCGATCATGAACGCGGTGAACATCACCGCCCAGCACAGCCCGGACACCCAAAGCATGGCGCCACCCGATCGCAGCCCCGCCCACAGCGCACGGCCCTGCCACAGTGGCAGGATCACCAGCAACGCGAGCAGACTGAATGCGCTGCGCCAGAATGTGATCTCGAACGCCTGTGCGTGCTCGAGACTGCGGGTGGCGACCCCGGCCGTCGACCACAGGAGCGCGCACACTACCATCAGGCAAACCGCTTGTGTGTGGCCGAGTTTCATGTCGGATGGAGTGCTCGTGCGAGCGATCGCTGCATCACTGCATCAATTCATCAACGCAGCACCGGACGACAAATTGTGCGTGAACTTCGAACGGCGCAGCCGGCAATGTCCGGGAAGGGACCGCGGACCGGGCTCTGCTGAGCCACAGGGGCCGCCCTTGAGGTTGGAAAAGCCGAGAGCAGACCAAAGACAGAAAAGGCTGGGGGCGAGCCAGATCAGGCCGCCTCGCGCATCGCCTTCTTGCGCTCATGCTCTTTCAAATGGCGTTTGCGCAGCCGCACGCTCTTCGGTGTGATCTCAACCAGTTCGTCGTCTTCGATGAACTCGACACCATACTCGAGCGTCAACTCGATTGGCGGCGTGACCTTGATCGCGTCTTCCTTGCCGGAGACGCGGAAGTTGGTCAGCTGCTTGGTGCGCGTCGCGTTCACGACCAGATCGTTGTCGCGGCTGTGGATGCCGACGATCATGCCTTCGTAGACCGGATCGTTCGGGCGCACGAACATGCGACCGCGGTCGTCCAGTTTGCCCAGCGCGTAGGTAAAAATCTCGCCGTCGTCCATCGAGATCAGCACGCCGTTCTTGCGGCTGCCGATCTCGCCCTTGTAGGCTTCGTAGCTGTCGAAGATGTTGCTGATCAGGCCAGAACCCCGCGTCAGGTTCAGGAACTCGTTCGTGAAGCCGATCAGCCCGCGGGCGGGAATCCGGTACTCGAGCCGCACCCGGCCGCGTCCGTCCGGCTCCATGTTCACGAGTTCACCCTTCCTCTCGCCGAGCGCCTGCATCACACCGCCCTGGTGCTGGTCCTCCACGTCGACGGTGACGAGCTCGATCGGCTCGTGCTTGGTCCCATTCACGTTGCGCATCACCACACGCGGCTTGGAGACGGCCATCTCATACCCTTCGCGCCGCATGTTCTCCAGCAGGATGGTCAGGTGCAGTTCGCCCCGACCCATCACTTCGAAGATGCCTTCTTCGTCGGTCTCGCTGACGCGCAGCGCCACGTTCGACTGCAGTTCTTTTTGCAGCCGGTCCCAGATCTGGCGGCTCGTCACGAACTTGCCTTCGCGGCCGGCCAGCGGGCTCGTGTTGACGCAGAAGTTCATCGTCAGCGTGGGCTCATCGACTTTGAGCATCGGCAGCGGTGCGGGTTGCAGCGGATCGGTCACCGTGACGCCGATGCCGATGTCGGCGATGCCGTTGATCAGCACGATCTCGCCGGGGCCGGCTTCCGGCGTCTGCACGCGGTCCAGGCCCTGGAACGTCAGCACCTGGTTCACGCGGCCCTTGACGGCCTTGCCGTCCGGCCCTTCCATCACGACCACATCCATCATCGGCCGAACCGTGCCCTGGCTGATGCGGCCGACGCCGATGCGGCCGACGAAGGTGGAAAAGTCGAGCGCCGAGATCTGCAGTTGCAGCGGCGCGGCTGGGTCGCCCGACTGAGCCGGCACATGCTCGAGCACGGTGTCGAACAGCGCCGACATGTCCGGACCCCACTGCTCGCCCTGGCCGCCTTCTTCGAGCGACGACCAGCCGTTGATGCCGGACGCATAGACCACCGGAAAGTCGAGCTGCTCATCGGTCGCACCGAGCTTGTCCATCAGGTCGAACGCGGCGTTCACGACGTGGCTCGGGCGCGAGCCGGGCTTGTCGACCTTGTTCACCACCAGGATCGGCTTCAAGCCCAGCGCTAGCGCCTTTTTGGTCACGAAACGCGTCTGCGGCATCGGGCCTTCCTGTGCGTCGATCAGCAGCACGACACCGTCGACCATGCTCAGAGCCCGCTCGACTTCGCCGCCGAAGTCCGCGTGGCCGGGGGTATCCACGATGTTGATGTGCGTGCCTTTCCAGGTCACCGCGCAGTTCTTGGCCAGGATCGTGATGCCGCGTTCTTTTTCGATCGCGTTGTTGTCCATCACGGTGTCGACCACTTTCTCGTGCTCGGCGAAGGTGCCGCTCTGGCGCAGCAACTGGTCGACCAGCGTGGTCTTGCCGTGGTCGACGTGGGCGATGATCGCGATGTTGCGGATTTGCTTGGATGCTGTCATGGGGTGGGTTCGCACAACCGTGCGTTCGAGGAATGAATTTGCTGGATTTCGATCGGGTTCAGCAGGCGCCCCGGAATCAGTTCTTTGGCCTTGACGTGCGCGGTGCCGAGAAAGCGCCTGGTCAGATCGAACACCGCGATCCGTGCGTCGTCGGTCCAGTCGCCGCGTCGGCGCAGGCCCGACAAAAAGCGGCCCGCGTCCTCGTCGATCAACGTGACCGGCCGGTGCTCCGAGACCAGCGATTCGATCGGCAGCAACGCATCGAGGCGCTTGTGCTCTTCAATCGCTTCGAGTTGCTCCAACGTGATGCACTGCGCGGCATCGAAGCCGCCAGCCGACGTGCGTCGCAGCGCGCTCAGGTGCGCGCCGCAGCCGAGCGCTTCGCCGATGTCCTCGGCCAGCGTCCGGATGTAGGTGCCTTTGCTGCATTTCACTTCGATTTCGATAGCAAAAGGTTCAACATCCACCTGCGCCCGCACCACTTTCAGTTCAAAAATCTCGACGTCTCTGGCTTCCCGCTCGACCTCGATGCCTGCGCGGGCGTACTCGTAGAGTGCGCGACCCTCTTTCTTCAAGGCACTGTGCATCGGCGGCGTCTGGCGGATGTGGCCGGTGAAGCCTGCGATCGCCGCTTCCAGCTGGCCAGGCATCACGTTGACCGGCCGCGTGAGGGTCACCTCGCCTTCTGCATCTGCGGTGCTGGTGCGCATGCCCAACCGAAGCACTGCGCGATAAGCTTTGTCCGCTTCCAGATGCAACTGGCTGAACTTCGTCGCCGCACCAAAACACAGCGGCAGCACACCGGTGGCAAGCGGATCCAGCGTGCCCGTGTGCCCGGCCTTCTCCGCGCGCAGCAGCCACTTCGCCTTTTGCAGCGCCTGGTTGCTCGACAGTCCCAGCGGCTTGTCCAGCAGCAGCACCCCATGCACCGGGCGCCGTTGCACCCGCGTGCGTGGCGTGCTCACCGTCAGTCGTCCTTTGCGCGCGAAGCGACCGCTTGCGCAATCAACGCATTCATGTCGGCGGCGTGCTCGATGGTCCGGTCGAACTGGAAATGCAGCGTCGGTACGGTGTGAATCTGCAGCCGCTTGAAGAGACCGTTGCGCAAGAAGCCCGCAGCCTGGTTCAACGCCGTCTCGCACTCGTCCGGATCGCCCACCAACACGCTGAAAAACACCTTCGCGTGCGCATAGTCGGGTGTGACTTCGACCGCCTGGATCGTGACCATGCCGACGCGCGGATCTTTCAACTCGCGCGCAATTAACCCGGTCAGATCGCGCTGGATCTGATCGGCGACTTTGAACGCACGGTTGGGGGTGCTGGATTTGCGTTTGGGCATGTCAAATTCGCGTGGCCTCAAAGCGTCGCGGGATGGGGTTCAGTGCAAGGCGCGAGGCCGCAGACCGTATGTCCTGTACGGCAAGACCGAGCAATGCCGCAATGGGCCCCATATCGCGGCACCGTCACAGCGTGCGGGCGATTTCCTTGATTTCAAAGAACTCGAGCTGGTCGCCCTCTTTGATGTCGTTGTAGTTCTTCAGCTTGATACCGCACTCGAAGTTCTCGCGTACTTCGCGCACGTCGTCCTTCATGCGCTTGACCGATTCGACTTCGCCGGTGTAGATCACGATGTTGTCGCGCAGCAGGCGGAAGTGCGCGTCGCGCCGCACCACGCCCGACGTGACCATCGAGCCTGCGACGGTGCCGATCTTGGACGCCACGAACACGGTGCGGATCTCGGCCGTGCCGATTGCCTCTTCGCGTTTTTCCGGCGCCAGCATGCCCGACATCGCGACCTTCAACTCGTCGACCGCATCGTAGATGATGCTGTAGTAGCGAATCTCGACGCCGTTGTTTTCGGCGAGCTTCCTCGCGCCAGCGTCGGCCCGCGTGTTGAATCCGATGATCAGACCTTTTGATGCGATCGCCAGATTCACGTCCGACTCGCTGATGGCGCCGACGCCGCTGTAGACCAGCTGCACCTTGACTTCGTTGGTGGAGAGCTTGAGCAACGACTGGCCCAACGCCTCCTGCGAACCCTGCACGTCGGCCTTGATGATGAGCGGCAGCATCTGCACTTCGCCCGCTGCCAGGTCGGAGAACATGTTCTCGAGCTTGGCGGCCTGCTGGCGCGCGAGCTTGGTGTTGCGGAATTTGCCGGCGCGGTAGGTCGCTATTTCTCGGGCACGGCGCTCGTCCGTCAAAACCATGAACTCGTCACCGGCCTGCGGCACTTCGGTCAGGCCCTGGATCTCGACCGGAATCGACGGGCCGGCCGACTTGATCGAATGGCCGTCCTCATCCAGCATCGCGCGCACGCGGCCGTAAGTCTGGCCCGCCAGCACCACGTCACCGGTCTTCAACGTGCCCGACTGCACCAACACGGTCGCGACCGGGCCGCGGCCCTTGTCGAGCTCGGCTTCGATCACGAGGCCCTTGGCCATCGCATCCACCGGGGCTCTCAGCTCCAGCACCTCGGCCTGCAGCAGCACCTGCTCGATCAGGTTGTCGATGCCCTCACCCGTTTTGGCCGAAACGGGCACGAACGGCACATCGCCGCCGAACTCTTCCGGCACGACTTCTTCGGTGACCAGCTCCTGACGCACGCGGTCCTGGTTTGCGCCCTGCTTGTCGATCTTGTTGATCGCGACCACGATCGGCACGTTGGCCGCCTTGGCATGCTTGATCGCTTCCCTGGTCTGCGGCATGACGCCGTCGTCGGCGGCCACCACCAGAATCACGATGTCGGTGGCTTGCGCGCCGCGCGCGCGCATCGCCGTGAACGCCTCATGGCCCGGGGTGTCGAGAAACGACACCATGCCGCGCTCGGTCTTCACGTGATAGGCGCCGATGTGCTGCGTGATGCCGCCGGCCTCGCCCGCGGCCACTTTGGTGGTGCGGATGTAGTCGAGCAGCGACGTTTTGCCGTGGTCGACGTGGCCCATCACGGTCACAACCGGCGCGCGTGGCAACTGCTCGGCGTCTTGTTGCAAGACCTCGTCGTCGGTGAACGCTTCCGGGTCGTCGAGTGCGGCGACCACCGCCGTGTGGCCCATGTCCTCGACCACGATCATCGCGGTCTCCTGGTCGAGCGGCTGGTTGATCGTGACCATCTGGCCGAGCTTCATCAACTGCTTGATCACCTCGGACGCCTTCACGGCCATCTTGTGCGCAAGTTCGGCCACCGTGATGGTCTCGGGCACGTGCACCTCGATCACCCGTTGCTCGACCGGCGCCGACTGCGTTTGGGGACCGCTGCGGTCGTTGCGGTCCGTGCTGCCGCGGCGGCCTCGCGGGCCTCCGCGCCAGTTGCCACGCCCCACGCCGCCACTGGAGTCGCCGCGGGTCGGAATCGCCTTTTTCTTGGCCGGATCGGCCCAGCTCGACGAGAGTTTGGCGGACTTGATCTCCTTGCCGGCGCCCGCAGGCGCTCCGACGGCGGGCCGCACACCGGGGGCACCGGCGGCTGGCTTGTGCAGCGTGCCTTTGGGCAATGGCTTTCCGTCCGGTCCGAGTGTGACGCCCGGCTTCACCGGTTCTTCCGGCTTTTTGGCCAGCATCACGGTTTTGGGCGCGGCCAGCATCGTGCGGATCGCAGCGGCTTCGGCCTCGGCCTTGCGGCGACGGTCGCCCAAGTCGGCTGCACGCGCGGCTTCTTCATCGGCGCGCACCTTGGACTCGGCGGCGGCTTTTTCGCGCGCTTCCGTCTGCGCCTTGGCGCGCGCGGCGGCAAAGTCGCGCTGCTCTTGCGTGGCTTCGGCTTTCACGGCGCTGGCTTGCGCCCGTTTCTGCTCTTCCTGTACCGCGTACTGGGCCGCGCGTTCGGCGGCATCACGATCGCGCTGCTCACTGGCTTCGCGTTCGCTGCGCTTGGCAGCGAGCTCCTGCTCCTGGCGGCGAATCAATTCGGCCTGCTGATTGGCGGCGTTTTGCCGACGTGTCAACTCGGCATCGTCGCGCTCAGGCGCCGGCTGTGGACTGTTGGAAGTCGCGGGTGGCTGCGCGCCATTCGCCATCACCGGCGCATCGGGCACTGCGGCTTCGCTCGGCGACTCCGAACCGTCGTCGCGGCGCACAAACGTGCGCTTCTTGCGCACTTCGACCTGGATCGTGCGCGCACGCCCGGTCGCGTCGGCCTGCTTGATCTCGCTGGTCGACTTCTTGACCAACGTGATCTTCTTGCGCTCGCCGGCCGCAGCCGTGCCATGGCTTGCCTGCAGATAGCTCAGCAGACGTTGCTTGTCGGCCTCGGTCAGGCGGTCCGACGTCTCGTGCTTAACCACGCCCGCGCTGCGCAGCTGCTCGAGCAGCGTCTCGGAGGACTTGCGCAGTTCGGTGGCGAATTCGGCGACGGTGTTACTGGACATGTGTGTGGCAGCCTTCCTTGGTGCTTGGGGGGCTTCGGTCAAAGGGCGCGCTCAAACTGCTGCGGCGCTGACGGCAGCATCGGACTGTGTACGGCACGGCATTGGCATGCGTCGGCAACAAACCAATGGGCACGCGCCCGCATGATCAGTGCGGTGGCGTCCTCCTGCGATTGACCGGTGAGGTCGGTCAGTTCGTCGACGGCCAAGTCGGCCAAATCGTCCAGCGTGTGCACGCCGCCAGCGGCCAGCGTGTCCATCAACGCTGGCGTCACGCCTTCGAGGTCGCGCAAATCCTGGGATGCGGCGCCGGCCGTTTCTTCGCGGGCAATTTCCATCGTCAGCAAAGCATCTTTGGCGCGCGTGCGCAATTCGTTCACGGTTTCTTCATCAAAGCTCTCGATCTCGAGCATCTCCGACAGCGGCACGTAAGCCACCTCTTCGAGGCTTGTGAAGCCTTCGTTGATCAGGATGTCGGCGATCTCTTCGTCGACATCCAGCTTTTCCATGAACAGCGCGCGGCTGCCTTCGGTTTCGGATGCGGACTTCTGCGCCGATTCGGCGGCGTCCATGATGTTGATCTTCCAGCCCGTCAGGTCGGAGGCAAGCCGCACGTTCTGGCCGCCGCGGCCGATCGCAATCGCAAGGTTTTCCTCGTCCACCACGACGTCCATCGCGTGGCGCTCTTCGTCGACCACGATCGAGCACACGTTGGCCGGTGCGAACGCACCGATCACGAACTGCGCCGGGTCCTCGCTCCAGAGCACGATGTCGACGCGCTCACCCGCGAGTTCGTTGGTCACGCCGTTGACGCGCGTGCCGCGCACGCCGACGCAGGTGCCGATCGGGTCGACCCGGCGATCGTGCGACAGCACCGCGATCTTGGCGCGACTGCCAGGGTCGCGCGCGCAGGATTTGATTTCGAGCAAGCCCTGCTCGATCTCGGGCACTTCCTGCCTGAACAGCTCGATCATGAATTCCGGCGCGTTGCGCGACAGGATGATCGGCGCGCCGCGCAAGGTCAGGTCGACTTCCATGATCATCGCGCGCACGCGGTCGCCGGTGCGCAGGTTTTCTTTCGGAATCATCTCCGAGCGGCGCAGCCGCCCTTCGACCCGGCCGGACTCGACGATCAGATCGCCCTTGTCCATGCGCTTGACGCTGCCGACAAAGATTTTTTCGCCGCGCGACATGAAGTCGTTCAACAGCATCTCGCGCTCGGCATCGCGAATCTTCTGCAGGATCACCTGCTTGGCGGCCATCGCGCCGATGCGACCGATCGGCAGCGACTCGATCGGCTATTCGATGGTCTCGCCGACTTCGATATCGGGATAGTCTGCTTTGGCCTCGAACAGCAGCATTTCCTGCTCAGGCAACTGCAGACCAGCCTCGTCAGGCACCACATGCCAGACGCCGAAACGTTTCGTAGGCGCCGCTGTCGCGGTCCATCGCGACGCGAATGTCGACGCCTTCCGGGTAGACCTTCTTGGTGGCCTGGGCGAGCGCGGACTCCACCGCTTCGAACACGATGTCGCGCTCGACGCTTTTCTCGCGCGAGATGGCTTCGACCAGCATCAACATTTCGCGATTCATCTGAAACGTTCTCCTGTTATCCGTTGTTAGGCTCTTGGCCGGCGGCGTTCGACCCCTCGCCCGTGTCTGCATCGGCGTTGGCCACTGGGTCCGCTGCGTCCGTCGCGCCGCGCCGGCCTTTGAAGTCGACGATCGGGGCCAACCGCGCCTCGCGCACGTCGTCCCAGACGAAGTCCAGCGCTTGCAGGGGTGCCGGCTCGCGCTTCTTGCTCACGCGCTGGCCCGGCTTGACGGCCGGCGCATCGCTCCAGACCACGCGCCACCCGCCCGCTTCGCCCGCTTCGAGGGTGCCGCGAAACTTCTTTTGGTTGGCGTTCACCGAACCACTGGCTGCGGCGCCGATCGGCTGCTTGAGCGTGACGTCCACCACCGCGTCCACGAACCGCTGCAGGTCTTGCGGCCCCCGCAGCAATCGGTCGATGCCGGGAGAAGACACTTCGAGTCGGCGATACTCGATCTGCTCGACCTCCAGCGCAAACTGCAGCTGCCGTGTCACCGTCTCGCAATCCTCGACCGTGACCGCGCGCTCGGGCTCACCGGCCGCATAGGGGCAATCGATCGTGACGCGCAGCAGTCCGCCGGCCAGACGCTCGATCTCGACCAGATCCAGCCCACGGCCAACAACGGTCTGATGGACGATTTCCTGCAATGTCACGGTCGCTGTCTTGTCCTCAAAATATGTCGCCTGCGTCGAAAACACCGATTTCGACCGGCCAAAAGAAAACGGGCGGTTGAGTTGCCCGCCCGTCAATGGATTTGGTGTTCAGCCTCTAATTATATCCCAGGGTGTGACAAAAAGCATGCCTGACTGGTGGAACACTCCCAGCCTCCGCTCCCTTCGGTCGGCCCGCGGCCTTCCCTCACCGGGGGCGGCGCCTGCAGCCCGGCGGCGCCGGCTCCGCGGCCCCTGTTGTGAAATAACAGCTGGTGGGTGGCGCCCGCGGATAAAGCGTGATGGACAGACAAGGCCACCACTGCCGGTGCCGGCTCGACTGCGATTTCCAGCGTCAGTCGGGTGGATCCAGGGCGGCGGCGACTAGCTCGCGGGTATAGGGGTCGCGCGGCGCATCGAGCACTTGGGCCAGCGTGCCGTGTTCGACGACCCGGCCGTCTTTCATGACCATGACGTGATGCGCCATCGCGCGGATCACGGCGACGTCGTGGGTGATCAGCAGATAACTCAAGCGCCGCTCGCGTTGCAGCCGTTGCAACAGGCGCAGCACCTGTTGCTGGATCGTCACATCAAGCGCGCTGGTGGGTTCGTCGAGCACCAGCAAGCTGGGGTTCACGATCAGCGCACGCGCAATGGCGATGCGCTGGCGTTGGCCGCCGGAGAATTCGTGCGGATAGCGTTCGAGCAGCCGCGGGAAGTTGCTTTCCTGCAATCCCACGTCGTCGAGTGCCCGGATCACCTGCTGCTGCCGCTCGGCCTCGCTCAACGTCGGGGCGTGCACTCGCAAGCCCTCGCTCACGATCTCGCCGATCGTGAAGCGCGGCGAGAGTGAGGAGAACGGGTCCTGGAACACGACTTGCACGATTCGCCGCAGCGGGCGGTTTGCGGTGGGTGACTTCGTCCATCCCCGCCCCGCCACGGTCAGTTCACCGCGATGCGACAACAGCCCGAGCGCCGCCTGCGCCAACGTCGATTTGCCGGAGCCGGATTCGCCGATCACGCCGAACGTCTGGCCCGGCGCGATCTCGAAATCGGCCGCCTGCACCGCGATGAACTCGCCGCGGCGAAACCAGCCGCGCAGGCCCGGCAGGGAAACCGGATAGCCGACCGTCAAGTGGCGCGCCTGCATGAGGGGCGGTTCGCCGCCCGGCAGCTCCGACAGTTCCTGCACGTTGCGCTCGGGCGTGCTCGACAGCAGCTTGCGGGTGTAGGGATGGCGCGGTGCGGCGAACACGTCGCGCACCGTCCCGGTCTCGACGATCACGCCCTGCTCCATCACCGCGATGCGATCGGCGAAGCGCCGCACCAGATTCAAATCGTGCGTAATCAGCAGCACCGCCATGCCGGTTTTGTGCTGAAGCTCGGCGAGCAGTTGCAGGATCTGGCTGCGCAGGGTCACGTCGAGCGCGGTGGTCGGCTCGTCGGCCAGCAGCAACTTCGGCCGGCAAGCCAGTGCCATCGCGATCATCGCGCGCTGGCGTTGGCCGCCGGAGAGTTGATGCGGGTACGCGGTGGCCCGGCGTGCGGGCTCGGGGATGCCGGTGCTCGCAAGCAATTCGACCACCGCGGCGGCCAGATCGGGACCGGCCCCCGTTCCCTTTGATCGAAGCACCTCGGCAATCTGCTCGCCGATCGTCATCAGCGGATTCAGCGCCGTCATCGGCTCCTGAAAAATCATCGCGATCTCTCCGCCACGCATGCCGCGCAGTTCGCGCTCGGACAGCTTGAGCAGATCGCGCTGGCCCTCGAACACCACACGTCCCTGCAGTCGCGCGTCGCCCGCAAGCCGCAGGATGCTCAGCGCCGACACCGTCTTGCCCGAGCCCGATTCGCCGACCAGCGCGAGCTTTTCTCCCGGCGCGATCTGAAAATCGATGCCGTGCACGACGCGCTTGCCGCCGAACGACACGCTCAGGCCTTGCACGTCGAGCAGAACGTTGTGGTTGCTCATCGTTTGCGTTCAGACACGGCGCACGTCGACCAACGCGGGCTCGATGCCGACGGCCGGGTCGATCGTGCGCGGCAGGTCTTCGGCATCGGTCGCCGGCGGGGTCTCGTCCGCCTTGCGCGGGTCGAGCGCGTCGCGCAGCGCATCGCCCATGAACGTCAACAGCAGCAACGTGACGACCAACACCGCGAACGTCGACAGCGAGATCCACCACGCATCGATGTTGGCCTTGCCCTGACTCAACAATTCGCCGAGCGACGGTGTGCCCGGCGGCACGCCCAGGCCGAGAAAGTCGAGCGACGTCAGCGCCAGAATCGCCGCGCTCATGCGAAACGGCAAAAACGTGACGACCGGCGTCATGCTGTTGGGCAGGATGTGGCGGCGGATGATGTCCCAGTTGCCGACGCCCAGCGCACGCGCGCTTTTCACGTAGTCAAGCTGGCGGTTGCGCAGAAACTCGGCACGCACGTAGTCGGACAGACCCATCCAGCCGAACAGACTCAGCAGCACCAGCAGCAACCCGACGCTGGGCGCGAGCACCGCGCTGAAGATGATCAGCAGATACAACTCGGGCATCGAGCCCCAGATTTCGATGAAGCGCTGGAACGCGAGGTCGGTCCTGCCGCCGAAATAGCCTTGCACCGCGCCGGTCACGATCCCGAGCATCACGCCGGTGGCCGTCAGCGCCAGCGCAAACAGCACCGACAGCCGAAAGCCGTAGATCAACTGCGCGAGCAGATCGCGGCCTCGGTCGTCGGTGCCGAACCAGTTGTCTCGGGACGGCGCGGACGGGTTCGGCGACTTCGCAAAATAGTTGATCGTCCGCGCGCCATACGGATTGGGCGGATAGATCGCCCAGTTGCCGTTTGTCGTGATCTTCTCGCGGATGAACGGGTCGAGATAGTCGGCTGGCGTGGGAAAGTCACCGCCGAACGTATTTTCGGGATAGTCCTTGACGAGCGGGAAGTAAAAGCCGTCCTCGTAGTGCACCACCAGCGGCTTGTCGTTGGACAGCACTTCGGCAAACAGGCTCAGCACCACCAGCGTGCAAAACAGCACCAGGCTCCAAAAGCCGATCCGGTTGCGCTTGAAGCGCAGCCAGGCACGGCCGGATGGAGACAGACTCGCTGCAGTGGCCATCAATCGAACTTCACGCGCGGATCGACCCACACATAGCTGAGGTCCGAAATCAGCTTGGTGATCAACCCGATCAGCGTGAACAGATAGAGCGTGCCCAGCACCACCGGATAGTCCCGCCGGATCACGCTCTCATAACTCAGCAGCCCGAGTCCATCGAGCGAGAACAGCGTTTCGATCAGCAGCGAGCCGGTGAAAAACGCTCCGATGAACGCGGCCGGAAATCCCGTGATGATCGGAATCAGCGCGTTGCGAAACACGTGTTTCCAGAGCACCTGGCGCTCACTCAGGCCCTTGGCGCGCGCGGTCAGCACGTATTGTTTTCTGATCTCTTCGAGAAACGAATTCTTGGTCAGCATCGCGGTCACTGCAAAGCTGCCGAGCACCATCGCAGTCACCGGCAGCGCGATATGCCACAAATAGTCGACGATGCGCGCCGGCCAGCTCAGCGTCTCCCAATTCACGGAAGTCAGCCCGCGCAGCGGAAACCACTGCAGTTGTCCGCCGAAGATCACGAGCAACGCGACTCCCAGCACGAACCCTGGAATCGCATAGCCGATCAGCACGACCAGGGTCGTCACGAAGTCGAAGCGGGAGCCGGCCCGCACCGCCTTCGCCACCCCGAGCGGCACCGAGATCGCATAGCTCAAAAAGAACGTCCACAGCCCGAGGCTGATCGACACCGGCAGCTTTTCTTTCACGAGCTGCCAGACGTCCTTGTGTTGATAGAAGCTCGTACCCAGGTCGAACCGCGCGAAGCGCCCCAGCATCTGCACGAAGCGCTCGAACGGCGGCTTGTCGAAGCCGTACAGCGCCTTGATCTCGTCGATGCGTTTCGGGTCCAGCCCCTGCCGGCCGCGATAGCCGGCACCGGCTGCGGCCGCGCGTTCGCCGCCCGAGTCGCGCCCCTGCAGCTGCGCGACCATCTGCTCGACCGGCCCGCCGGGCACGAACTGGATCACGGCAAACGTCAGCAGCAAAACCCCGAACAGCGTCGGGATCATCAACAGCAGGCGTTTGAGGATGTAGGGGGTCATGGTTTGAGGGCCGGGCGCCGCCCACGATGGCGGTCGACGCAGCGCCTGTTATACCCGCCGTGTCAACATCGGCAGGCGACCGACAGCGCAAAGTTGCGCCCCTTCGTCGTCGGCCTCGCCCGAGCACGAACCAGCACAACGCCGGTTGGCCTGGCGGCGGCGACCGGCGCAGCGCGTGCAGGCGCCCGTGGTTCCCGGGCGGGAAGCGTTTTGTCGACGCGGAAGCCGGCGCCCCTCCATATGGCGCTTGTCTGCCGAACGCGGCCCGGCACCGCCACGGTTTTCAGTCCCGGTTGCCGGGTGCGCCCCACCACGTCATCACGGCCCACACATCGGGCTGGTAGTACGGCGGGATCGCATCGGGCAACTCGAAGCGGCGCGGCCGGTAGCCGATGAAAAACGCGTCGCCGTACCACTGCGGGATCGAGTAGTGACCGACCGTGAGGACGCGGTCCAGCGCCCGCATCGCCGCGACGACTTCCGGCCGCGTGTTGGCCTGCACGACTTTTTGCAGCAGCGCATCGACGGCCGGGTCGGCAATGCCCCAATAGTTGGCCGAGCCCGGCGTGCTGGCCGCTTGCGACCCGAATCGGTCCAGCAGTTCGGTACCCGGCGCGGTGCTGCCGGGCAGTCGCTGCGTGGTCATCTCGAACTGAAAGTTTTCCATGCGCTGCTGGTTCAGCGACGCGTCCACGTTGCGATAGGTCAGCTCGATGCCCAGTTTGGCAAGCGCCTGCTTCAGCGGCCCGACCAGCCGCACCCACGACGGCTGGTCGTTCAAGAATTCGATCGTGAACGGCTCACCCTTCGCGTTGCGCAATGCGCCGTCGCGGTAAGTCCAGCCGGCCTCGGCCAGCAGCCGCTGGGCGTTGCGCAGGTTCTCGCGCAGGCTGTGCGGTGCTTGCGTTGTGGGCGGGTCCGGCATCGGGCCGAAGACGGCCGGGTCGAGCTGGCCTTTCAGCGGCTCCAGCAGCGCCAGCTCATCGGGTTTCGGCAGCCCTTCCGCGTGAAACTCGCTGTTCGGAAAGTAGCCGTGCACCCGCTTGTAGAGGTTGTAGAACAGCTGTCGATTCAGCCACTCGAAATCCATCGCCAAGCCGATCGCCTCGCGCACCTTCGGGTCCTTGAATTTGTCGTTGCGCAGATTGAAGACGTAGCCCTGGAAGTCGCCCGGGTTCTTGTTCGGAAACTCGCGTTTTCTCAGCTCCCCCGAATCGAACTGCTTGCCTTGGTACTGGCGCGCCCAGTTGCGCGAGATGAATTCGCGCTTGAAATCGAACTCGCCGGCCTTGAGTCCCTCGAACTGCGAGGTTTCGTCCAGATAGATCCGGTAGGTCACGCGGTCGAAGTTGTACTGCCCGCGGCGCACCGGCAGGTCGCGCCCCCAATAGTCGGGGTCGCGCACGTAGGTGATGTCGCGGCCCATTTCGTTGTTCGGCAACCGGTACGGCCCGGAGCCGATCGGCACTTCCCGCACGATCTGGTCGAATGGCTTGCCTTGGCCCCAGGCCGGGCTGAACACCGGCAGGCCGCCGACCAGCAGCGGCAGCTCGCGGTTCGGCCGCGCAAAGTCGAAGCGCACCAACCGCTCCCCGAGCACTTCGACGCCTTTGACTTCCGCGTAGATGCTGCGGAACTGTGGCGCTGCGAGCGGCCCGGTCAACGTCTTGAACGCGTAAGCGACGTCTGCCGCCAGCACCGGCTTGCCGTCATGAAACCGTGCCTTCGGATTGAGCCGAAAAGTCGCCGACAGATGGTCCGGCGCGACCTCCACATCATCGGCCAGCAGCCCGTATGCGGTGGTGGGCTCTTCGAAATTGCCGGTCAGCAAGGTCTCGACCATCAACGTGCCGATGCCGTAGGGCGGGGTGCCTTTCAATGTGTATGGGTTGAACTTGTCGAAGTTGGTCGGCCGCGTGGGCGGCACCATGCGAATTTCACCGCCCTTCGGCGCATCCGGATTGACGTAGTCGAAGTGCGTGAAGCCCGCTGGGTATTTGATGTCTCCGAACTGCGCATAGGCGTGCGCGGCCCACGCAGGAGCAAGCGCAACGAACAAGCCCAGCGCGCAGGTCGCGCGTACAAAAAGTCGCATGCGACAATTCTCCACCGATTCAAAACCAGACCACTTATGGCCTTCTTAAACGGCAAAAAGCTGCTGATCACCGGCGTGCTCAGCAACCGATCGATCGCCTACGGCATCGCGAAAGCCTGCCGCATGCAAGGCGCCGAGCTCGCATTCAGCTACATGGGCGAACGCTTCAAGCAACGCATCACCGAGATCGCGGCCGAGTTCGACTCGACGCTCGTGTTCGACTGCGACGTCGGCGACGATGCGCAGATCGACAAACTGTTTTCGGACCTGTCGCAGACGTGGCCGACGTTCGACGGCTTCGTGCACGCGATCGGCTTTGCGCCGCGTGAGGCGATCGGCGGTGACTTTCTCGAAGGCTTGTCAAGGGAGGGTTTTCGCATCGCGCACGACATCAGCGCCTACAGCTTTCCGGCACTCGCCAAGGCCGCGCGACCAATGCTGAACCCCCGTGCGGCGCTGCTCACGCTGACCTACCTCGGCGCCGAACGCGCGGTTCCCAACTACAACACGATGGGCTTGGCCAAGGCCTCGCTCGAAGCGTCGGTGCGCTACACGGCCGAATCGCTGGCCACGCGCGGCATTCGCGTGAACGGCATCAGCGCCGGCCCGATCAAGACGCTCGCGGCCAGCGGCATCAAAGGCTTCGGCAAGATTCTGTCGGTGGTGGCCGAGACCGCGCCGATCCGCCGCAACGTGACGATCGAGGACGTGGGCAACGTCGCGGCGTTTTTGCTGTCGGACCTGGCGGCTGGCGTGAACGCCGAGATCACTTACGTCGACGGCGGCTTCAGTCGGATGATGGGCGGGATGACGGCGAGCGACGCGGCGAGTTGAGGCCGCTGGCCCAAGCGTTCTTTTGCGTCGAGCGACATCGACCGTGCGCAACAGCGTGCTCGACACCGTTTGCTGATCGAAACCGCCATAGGCGCAGGCCCCGCCATCGTCTCCAGCTATCTATTTTGTAGCTGATGACGGCCATTGCACACGGGTCTTTTGGCCGGTTGATCTGCGCTGGTCCACGTCGGCCGTGGGACTCGGCGTTTCCACTGTTCTTGGCCGTGCTCCTTTCGCTCCTCGTCACGGCTTCGTCCGTTGCCGCCGCCGGGCACGCCCTGCCCGCTCTGTCCCTTGCAAAAATTTATCGCGCCGACCTTGATCTGAGCGACTGGTGGGTCAGTGAAAAGTACGACGGCGTCCGCGGCTATTGGGACGGCACACGGCTGCTGACCCGCGGCGGTGAAACCGTCGCTGCACCCGCCTGGTTCACTGCCGGCTGGCCGGCCACGCCGATGGACGGCGAGCTCTGGGCCGGTCGGGGCCGCTTCGAACAAGCCTCCGGAACGGTGCGTCAACAGACGCCGGACGACGCGGCTTGGCGCGCGATGCGCTACATGGTGTTCGACCTGCCTGCGCATGGCGGCCCGTTCGATGCGCGCATTCCTGCAATTGCCCAGTTGGTTGGCGATCTGAATCAGGCGTGGGTGCAGCCGGTGGCGCAACGCAAGGTTGCAAGCCATGCCGAGCTGCAAGCGTTGCTGCGCTCGACGGCGGCTGCGGGCGGCGAAGGATTGATGCTGCATCGCGCCGCTTCCGTCTACCGATCGGGCCGCAGCGACGACCTGCTGAAACTGAAGCCCTATCTGGATGCCGAAGCGCGGGTGCTCGCCGTGCTGCCGGGACGCGGCAAACACCATGGCGCGATGGGGGCGCTGCGGGTCGAGGCGGTCGACGCTGCCGGCCACGCCACCGGTCTGCGCTTCAAGCTGGGCACCGGCTTTACCGATGCACAGCGACGCGCGCCGCCTGCGGTCGGCACGTTGATCACCTATCGCTACCGCGACCTGAACCCCAGTGGCGTGCCGCGCTTTGCCAGCTTCTTGCGAGTGCGCAGCGACTTCGCCGACGCGGTGCCCGCTGCCGACCCCTTTCATTTCCCGACTTCGTCCATGCGCCAAACGAGATGATGATTCTTGCGGTCAATGCCGGTTCGTCTTCGCTCAAATTCGCGCTGCATGCGTGCGAACCCGAGCCCGATTGGAGGTCACCCGCCGCGTTGCCGACGGCCGATGCGGTGTTGACCGGCCATGTGCAGGGGTTGGAGCCCGGCGGCACCCCGCGCCTGCGCTGGCAAGTCGGCGCGCAGAAGGGCGGCCATGCGCTCGATGCGCACGAGTCGAGAACCGAGGGCGCCGGTGCCAGCCCCTTCGGCTTGGCCCTGGACGCAATCCGCGGCTTGGTCGACGATCACTTCGACGACCTCGCGCTCGACGCCGTCGCGCACCGGGTCGTGCATGGCGGCGCGCGGCACACGGTCGCCGTCGAGATCGACGACGGCGTGCTGGCCGATCTGGAAGCCTTGACGCCGCTGGCGCCGCTGCACCAACCGCACGCGCTGCAAGCGATCCGGTCGTTCCAAAGCGCGTTCCCGGAGGTGCCGCAGATTGGCTGTTTCGATACCGCGTTTCACGCGACGCTGGCCGAGATCGAGTACAGCTATCCACTGCCGCGCGACATGACCGCGCGCGGCATCCGTCGCTACGGCTTTCACGGCCTCTCCTATCAATACGTGATCGGTCGCCTTCGAAGCTTGTCGCCGGCGCGCGCCGGCGGCCGGGTCGTGATGGCGCACCTGGGCAACGGCGCCAGTCTTTGCGCCACCCAAGACGGGTTGAGCCGCGCCACCACGATGGGGCTGACCCCGCTGGACGGCCTCATGATGGGCACGCGCTGCGGCACGGTCGACCCCGGCATCCTGCTGTGCATGATGCACGCGGGCCTAAGCGCCGACCGGTTGCAGGACCTGCTGTGGAAACAGTCCGGCCTGCTCGGGGTGTCCGGCCGCTCGGCCGACATGCGCATGCTGCAGAAGGAGCCGGACGATGCAGCACGCCTCGCGGTCGACATGTTCTGCCTTCGCGTCGCGCGCGAGACGGCGGCACTCGCCGTGAGCGTCGGTGGGCTGGATCTGCTCGCGTTCACAGGCGGCATCGGTGAGCACAGTGCAGCGGTGCGCGCGGATGTGGCCCGCCGACTCGCATGCCTCGGGATCGAAGTTGACGAGGCGCGCAACCGGGATGCATCGGGCGCCGGCGCCGTAGCGATTCATGCAGCCGACAGCGCGGTTGAAGTCTGGGTGGTGCCCACCGACGAAGGGCGGGTGGCGGCGAGCGAGGCGGCGCGGTTGTTGGCTGCCAACCATTGACAAGCACCCGGGTGTTGCTTTGCGTTGCTCCCTTGCCAGACCGCATGAAGACTTGATGAGAAGCGCCGCCGTTCAGCAAAGCCCATCACAATCCGCACCTGATACATGGCGGGCCGCGCTTGGACTGCCGCTGGAATATCCATCCCACCGACCGGTTTTGGGCCCGCTGGTTGCCGCAGGGCCGCAACTTCCTCTCACCCCATGACCACCCAACCGAGCTCCGACAACGCGCCCGACTCTTTTGAAGCGGTCCACACCGCCCTGCTCTGGCACGACAACGGTTGGCGTGCCCGCGTGGTCAAGAATGAGGAAGACGATGGCTGGGCGGTCGAGATGCACCGCGACGGCGACCCCGAGCCGGCGCTGACCGGCCCCTGGACCATGGGCCGCGACAAAAAAAATCCGAAGCCGCTCGACGTTTCGGCGTTCAATACGCTCGTAAAGACCGCCGCCGAAATCATCCGCCGGCACGAGCAGCAGCTGCATGCCGTGCTGCACAAGCAGGTCGACATGACCACCGCCGACGGCACGCGCTTCACCATCGCACTGGACATCGTGCCCGACGAAGACGACCCGCACGCGTGGCTCTCGGCGACCGATGCGTTTGGCGAACAAGCGGCGCGACTGCGCGTTGCACCGACATTTCGGTTGACC
This sequence comes from uncultured beta proteobacterium, assembly GCA_963784295.1. Classification (GTDB taxonomy): domain Bacteria; phylum Pseudomonadota; class Gammaproteobacteria; order Burkholderiales; family Burkholderiaceae_C; genus JBBPYC01. The sequence continues at coordinate 221,469 of CAWAQL010000017.1, read as the reverse complement.
GCGACCAGCGCGACCGCCTGGGCTGAGGGTGGATTTCAAAAACCGGCTTGAATCGGCCGAGTCCGTCGCGCTTGCTTGGCGCAGTGGTACAACAATGCCTAATGCGGCGATGTCGGCGGTCTGCACCACGAAGTCCGCCACGACCGGGTCCCGAGCGCTGTCGCGAACTTGACCAACCTCGATGCCGTCGTCGCAATGCACCTCAGCGGCACGATGCCGGCCCCCTCCCCTTTAATCGACAAATTGGCATCACCTCGCTATGTGAGTCGATGATGTTGCCCACAATATCTGCCGTCGGCATCGGGGCCGAATTCGCAATGGGGTCCACAGCGCGTTTGCGCCAGACCCAAATGCGCAAGACGCATTTGTTTGGCCCACTGTCACCGCAATGCAAGTGAACCCGCGAGCTTTCTCCGGGGCACGACATGAGCACCCTCCGCGCTTGCTCCGCTTCCACAAGCCTTGGGGCGTGCTCAGTCAGTTCACACCCGAAGGCCGCTGGCGCGGCTTGCGGGATTTCATCGACGCGCCCGGCGTTTATGTGGCCGGCCGGCTCGACGCCGACAGCGAAGGTTTGCTGCTGCTGACCTCCGATGGCAAGCTGCAAGCACGCATTGCCGATCCGCACTTCAAAATGGAGAAAACATACTGGGTGCAAGTCGAGGGCGTGCCGAGCGACGGCGCGTTGGCGGCCTTGCGGGGCGGGGTGGTGCTTAACGACGGCGCGACGCAGCCGGCCCGTGCCCGACTGCTCGACCCGACGCCAGAAGTCTGGCCACGCGATCCGCCGATTCGGGTGCGGCAATCGATCCCGACAGCCTGGCTGGAGTTGGTGATTCGTGAGGGCCGTAACCGTCAGGTGCGGCGCATGACCGCTGCAGTCGGCTTGCCGACACTCCGGCTGATTCGGGTGGCGATCGGCCCTTACACGATGAACGGACTGGCACCCGGTTGTTGGCAGGTGCAGACCACACTTCCACTGGCAGACCGAATCGCTGCGGGGCTGGCTGCGCGCCGTTGAGGCCAGGGACGCTTGCTCGCCCGCCGAAGCTGCGGGATCGGTGCGAGTTCATGGGTCCATACCTTGACGCCCAGACCGATCAACAGGCTCCGACTCGCGCTCAGGCCGCGTGCGCCTGCAATGCCTCCAGACTCGTGACCTCAAGCGCCTTTGCCAAGGTGCTCTCCAGCACCACCGGCGGCGCCACACCCGCCTCATATGCTTCCTGCCAGCGCAGTGCGCACAGGCACCAGCGATCGCCGGGTCGCAGGCCGACGAAGCGATATTCCGGCCGTGGTGTCGACAAATCGTTGCCGCGCGCCTTGGAGAACTCGAGAAACGCCTGGGTCACCTTGGCACAGATCACATGGGTTCCGTGGTCGCTTGCGTCGGTGTGGCAGCAACCGTCGCGGAAATAGCCGGTCAGCGGGTCGTAGGAACAGGCAACGAGCGGCGTGCCGAGGACATTGAGTGCGGTGTTGGACATGGTCGTCTAAGCCCGCACGCAGTCGGCGAAGTAACGCTTCTTGCCGTCGTCGTCCGTCAACTCGACCAGCCCGTGGATGTCGGTCTCGAAGCCAGGGGCTTTTTCCGACAACTCCCGCGCGAACTTCAGGTAGGTGACGATTTGGCGGTTGAACACTTCGCCCGGCACCAAGAGTGGAATGCCGGGCGGGTACGGCGTGACGAGGCTCGTCGTGATGCGGCCTTCGAGCTGGTCGATCTCGACCCGCTCGGTGGTGCGGTGCGCGATGTGCGCGAACGCATCGCTCGGCTTCATCGCGGGCGTCAGGTCGCTCAGATACATCTCGGTGGTCAGCCGCGCGATGTCGTATTTTGCGTAGAGCTGGTGCACGTGCTGGCACAAATCGGCCAGGCCCATGCGCTCATAGCGTTTGTGCTTCTGGCAGAACTCGGGAAGGATTCGCCACATCGGCTGGTTGCGCGCGTAGTCGTCCTTGAACTGCTGCAGCGCGGTCAGCAAGGTGTTCCAGCGGCCCTTGGTGATGCCGATCGTGAACAGGATGAAGAAGCTGTAGAGGCCGGTCTTCTCGACAATCACGCCGTGCTCGGCCAGGAACTTGGTGACGATGGACGCCGGAATGCCGGTGGGCGCGAACCTGCCGTTCAGGTCCAGCCCCGGGTTCACGATGGTCGCCTTGATCGGGTCCAGCATGTTGAAGCCTTCGGCCAGGTTGCCGAAGCCGTGCCAGTTGCGCGCGCGGTTCTCGCCGTTCTTCGCGTTGCGCGATTCGCCCTTCAACATCCAGGCGTCCGAGCGGCCGATGCCTTCTTCGGCCAGCTTGTCCGGCCCCCAGACCTTGAACCACCAGTCGTCCTTGCCGTATTCGGCCTGAACTTTCTTCATCGCACGTCGGAAGTCGATCGCCTCGGCGATGCTTTCTTCCACCAGCGCGGTGCCGCCGGGCGGCTCCATCATCGCGGCGGCCACGTCGCAGCTCGCAATGATCGAATACTGCGGGCTGGTGCTGGTGTGCATCAGATACGCTTCGTTGAACAGGTGCGGGTCGAGCTTGCGCTGCTGCGCGTCCTGCACGAGCACATGGCTGGCCTGGCTGATGCCGGCCAGCAGCTTGTGAATCGACTGGGTTGCGTACACCAGCGAATGCTTCGGGCGTGCGCGCTTTTTGCCCATCGCGTGAAATGCCCCGTAGAACGGGTGAAACGCGGCATGCGGCAGCCACGCTTCATCGAAATGCAGCGCTTCGACATAGCCGTCGAGCATGCCTTTGATGGTTTCGGTGTTGTAGAGCACGCCGTCGTAGGTGGACTGCGTGAGGCTCATGATGCGCGGCTTCACGGCCTCCGCATCGACATGCTTGAGCAGCGGATTGGCGCGGATCTTGGCCTTGATGGCTTCCGGCTCGAACTCCGATTTGGGGATCGGCCCGATGATGCCGAAGTGGTTGCGCGTCGGCTTCATGAACACCGGAATCGCGCCGGTCATGATGATGCTGTGCAGAATCGACTTGTGGCAGTTGCGGTCCACCACCACCACATCGCCCGCCGCCACCGTGTGGTGCCAGACGATCTTGTTGCTGGTGCTGGTGCCGTTCGTCACGAAGTAGCAATGGTCGGCGTTGAAGATGCGCGCGGCGTTGCGTTCGCTCTCGCCGATGGCGCCGTCGTGGTCGAGCAGCTGGCCAAGTTCCTCCACCGCGTTGCAGACGTCGGCGCGCAACATGTTCTCGCCGAAGAACTGGTGGAACATCTGGCCGATCGGGCTCTTCAAGAACGCCACGCCGCCCGAGTGACCGGGGCAGTGCCATGAATACGAACCGTCTTCCGCGTAGTCGAGCAGCGCCTTGAAGAACGGCGGCTGAATCCCTTCGAGATAGGTCTTCGCCTCGCGAATGATGTGGCGCGCGACAAACTCGGGCGTGTCCTCGAACATGTGGATGAAGCCGTGCAGCTCGCGCAGCACGTCGTTCGGCATGTGGCGCGAGGTCTTGGTTTCGCCGTAGACGTAGATTGGCACGTCGGCGTTCTTCCTGCGAACTTCGTCGATGAAGTTGCGCAGGTTCACCACCACCGGGTCGAGATCCGGGCCGGCCGAGAACTCTTCGTCGTCGACCGACAGGATGAACGCTGCCGCGCGGCTCTGCTGCTGCGCGAACTGGCTCAAATCGCCATAACTCGTGGCGCCCAGCACTTCCCACCCTTCGGCTTCGATCGCGGTGGCAAGCGCACGGATGCCAAGGCCGGATGTGTTCTCCGAGCGGAAATCCTCGTCGATGATGACGATCGGAAAGCGAAATTTCATGGTGGCGGTGACGTGGTCGGACGGAAGTGTGTGCAGTGGTCAAGCGCTTGGCCGGCCGCCCCACACGAAAGCCGCGAAGTCTACGGTTTTCTCGCGGTTGCAGGCGGGTTGTGGTGGGGCGCGATGGCGGGGTCGTCGAAGCGATCGGCGCCTGCGGGTTGGGCGGTTCGAGATGGGCAAGTCCGATGCCCCCTTTTGGCGTGCCGTGCCGTGTCGGTGCAGAGCGGTCGTGTTTCAATCGCGACAGCCAATTGGCAGACACCGACCGGGGCGCACCCAAGCGCTTGCCGCCCGGTCCACTTCAACCGACTCCATGCCGCTTCGCTGTAACTTCGTGCCGCGATGAACCGAATAACCCATCGTGACGGCGTCGATGCACTGCGTGAGACGGAGCGTGTGCTGCACGCCCTGTTCGTCCGCGGCCAAGCCGGGGATGCAATCGCCTATCGGCAACTGCTGCACGGCCTGAGCGCCCATCTGCGCGCTTTTCTGCGACGGCGCCTGTTTGGCTGGCCCGACGACGTGGAGGACCTCGTGCAGGAATGTCTGCTTGCCATGCACAACCAACGCCATACCTATCAAACCGACCAGCCGCTGACGGCCTGGGTGTATGCGATCGCGCGCCACAAGGTGATCGACCTGCTGCGCTCTAAATCGAGCCGCGAATCGCTGAACGATCCGATCGACGACGAAATGGCGTTGTTTGCCACCTCGGCCACCGACGCGTCCGATGCCAAGCGCGATCTGCAGGTTCTGCTGGCCACGCTGCCCGATCGACATCGGTTGCCGATCCAGTTGGTCAAGATTGACGGGTTGTCGGTGGCTGAAGCGGCGCAGAAAACCGGCATGTCCGAGTCGGCGGTCAAGGTCGGCGTGCATCGCGGCTTGAAAGCCCTCGCCGCGCAGATCAGAAAGGACGCCGAGCGATGAGGACCGACGCGCTGATCGACCTGCTGTCGACCCGAGTGGCGCCCGTGCCCCACCATGCGGCTGCGCGCCGGCTGAACACGGCCTTGCTCGTCGGATTGCCGTTCTCGCTGACGATCATGCTTGCGCTGCTCGGGCTGCGGCACGACTGGGACACGGTGCTGCCCAACCCGATGTTCTGGGTCAAGCTGACGTTCCCGGCCGTGCTGGGCGCGACGGGGCTGCTGCTCGCCGCGCGGCTCGGGCGACCCGGCGTGCGGCTGGGTCGGGGCTGGATCGGTATCGTGCTGCCCTTGCTGGTGATTTGGAGTCTGGGCGTTTGGCAGTGGATGGCCGCCCCGCCCTCGGATCGATCGCTGCTTTTGTTCGGCCAGACCTGGCGTACCTGTGCGTTCAGCATCTTGCTGATCGCGTTGCCGATCGGAACGGCCGCGATGTGGGCGCTGCGCGGATTGGCACCTTCGCGGCCGGCCGCTGCCGGCGCTGCCGCCGGCGTGATGGCGGGCGGCCTCGGTGCCGCGGTTTATGGGCTGCACTGCCCCGAACTCGGCGCGCCATTTTTGGCGGTCTGGTATGTGGCGGGAATTGCGTTGGCCACTCTAGTCGGGGCCGTTGTCGGCCACAGATTGCTGCGCTGGTAAGCCTCCTTCAACACACGGTGGGCGCGCGCTCGCGGGGCAATAAACGAGCCGGCCCCGCTGATAGAATCGCCCGCCTGCCCTCGGAGGGGTGGATGAGCGGTTTAAGTCGCACGCCTGGAAAGCGTGTGTGGGCTAATCCCCACCGCGGGTTCGAATCCCGCCCCCTCCGCCACAGCACGTACGGTGCCAGTGCCGGTCAGGCGCCGCCGACCCCCACCGTTACCTTGCCAGTGCCCGCGCAATCCTTGCATTCGGTGCCGTCCGGCATCTTGCCCGATCCGCCGCAGCAACGGCAGATGTCTTCGCCGGTCCCGATGGTGCCAGGCACCGCTTCATCGCCCGGTGCCAGAGTCGACTTGTCGTCCGGCGGGGGATCGGTGGGCCGAGAACCGTCGCGTTGATCGTTGCCAATCGAAGTGGATCCGCTCATGGTTGTTTGCTCCTTGGAAAACTCAATTCCGACGGTCGCGACCAACAAGGCAGCGTGGGTCGGCGACCGGAAACGGACGAGCAAACAACGCGCCTATCTGTTGCGGGTGCAGCCGCTGTCTCATTTCAGCTGCACGCTGCCCTGCACGGTCACCATGACCGTGCTGTTGCCGGCCTCCACCGGAACGGGCGCGTCCGCCGCCATGGCCGCCGGTGCCGCCATGCTGCGCATGCGCAGGATCGGCGGCGGGAACTGGTCGTTGGTCTGGATGCTGACTTCGCGGATCCCGGCCTCGCTCATGCCAAAGCTCCTGGCGACTTCGACACTCCTGTCGCGAAAATTCTTGATCGCCTGTTGCTGCGCTTCGCGCTCGGCCTTGGCCCGCTGCTCGCGGCTCAGCCCGAACATGCTCTGGCTCACGGTCAGCGTCTGGATGCGCCCGGCGGCGGCGCTGATGCGCGCGAAATCACGCCCCTCGAGCACGAGTTCTGCGCGACCTTGCCAACTCGCAATGCGACCATCCTTGTTCTGCTTCGGATAAAGACTGAAGTTGCCGGTGCGCACATCCAGCTGGCCCGGCTCCGCTTGTGACCTGGTTTCGGCCAGTGCCGTGTCAAGCGCAGCCTTGAGCTCGGTCTGCACGGCGCCGGGTTCGAGCCCTTCGCGCGTGGTCGCGAGCACCATCGTCAGCAGGTCCTGACGAACATCCACCGATGCGGAGGCCGACAGCTGAACCACATTGCGCGGTTCCGGCAGCTGATTCGGTTGGGCGAATGTGATGCACGCAAAGCCGGCGCAAGCAAGGGCAACGATAGAGCGGCTGACACGCATGTTGATTTCCTTTGCTGGGTCCGAGGTGGAAGCGACTTGGCCGAATGGCCCATCCGCGCGGCGCCCAGAGACCGGGTTGCCGCGCGATCCGGCCCGCGGGCACCGGCTCGCATCCGACGAATTGTGATGTGTCGGTGATTGCCTCCGCGCCGGTCTGGTTTGTAAGGCGATGTCAGGATCGGCCGGGAAACCACCAAAACCGGACAGGCAACCATCAAAATCGCGGCAGTTACACTTTTTCGGCGCTGCCATTCAGCGCGCCGAGCCAACCGTTATGAACCAAGCCGCTTCGCGCAACGACAAGATTCTCGTCGTCGATGACGACTCACGCATTCGGGATTTGCTGCGTCGCTACCTGATGCAGGAAGGCTTCGACGTCGTGCTGGCCGAAGACGGCAAGGCGCTGTCGCGCATCGTGCTGCGGGAGACGGTTGATCTGATCGTGCTGGACCTGATGATGCCGGGCGAAGACGGCCTGTCGATCTGTCGCCGTCTGCGTGCGGCCAACGACACAACGCCGATCATCATGCTGACCGCGAAAGGCGAAGACATCGACCGCATCGTCGGCTTGGAAGTGGGTGCCGACGATTACTTGGGCAAGCCGTTCAACCCGCGCGAGCTGCTCGCGCGCATCCACGCCGTGCTGCGCCGCCGCCCGCCGCAGGAAGCCCCCGGCGCGCCGTCGTCGGACAACGAGCTGGTCACGTTCGGCCCTTACACGTTCGATCTGGGCGCTCGCACGCTTCAGAAAAGCGGCGAAGACCTGCCGCTGACGACCGGCGAGTTCGCGATGCTCAAGGCGCTGGTGCGCCACCCGCGCCAGCCGCTGTCGCGCGAAAAGCTCGCGCTGCTTGCACGCGGCCGGGAGTTCGAGCCGTTCGACCGCAGCCTCGACGTGCAGGTCTCGCGCCTGCGCAAGATGGTCGAGGTCGATGCCGCGTCGCCGCGCTATATCCAGACCGTCTGGGGCGTCGGGTATGTGTTCGTGCCGGACGGCACGAGCTGACAGCGCATGCAGTCGGTGCACCGCCGCGCGATTCGATGCGCCCCTCAGTCGCAGCGAGGGCGCACCGATGCAGGTCGCCTCCAGTAAGACGATGAAGCGACACGCCGACCCCAGCATGCTGGCGGACGGCACCAGCCCGGTGCCGCTGGAGATGCTGCACAGCGCCGACGACGCAAGCGCGGGCAACGGCGCGGGCCGGATCAACCTGAACCTGTTCTGGCGCACATTCGTGCTGCTCGCGCTGCTGCTGGTCGGCAGCAGCCTGGTCTGGCTGCAGACCTTGCGCGTCGTCGAGTCGCAGCCGCGCGCGATACAGACCGCCGAGCAGATCGCCTCGCTCGTGAATCTGAGCCGCGCCGCGCTCGTGCACGCCGACCCGATCGCGCGCGTGCTGCTGATCAAGACCATGGCCGAACAGGAGGACGTGCACCTGCAGCCGCGCGAACCCGGCGATCGGTTCGAGCCGTTCGACACCAGCCCGAACGCGCAGCGCATCACGGGAGAGCTGCAGCAACGGCTCGGGCCAGAGACCGTGGTGGCGCGCAGTGTGAATGGCAAGGAAGGCCTGTGGATTGGCTTCGTCATCAACGGCGACCCGAACTGGCTTCGGCTCGACGGCGATCGCTATGCGCCGACGGCGGGCAAGACCTGGCTGTTGTGGTTCAGCATCTCGATCGTGTTGTCGCTGACCGGCGCGGCGCTGATCGCACGTCGCATCAATCGGCCACTGAAGCAACTGTCGGTGGCCGCCAGCCGCGTGCGCGACGGCGATTACGCAACCGGCTATCTCGACGAGCAGGCGGCCACCAGCGAGATCCGCGATGTCAACATCGGCTTCAACCAGATGGCGCGGCGGCTGGCCAAGCTCGACAACGACCGCGCGGTGATGCTGGCCGGCATCTCGCACGACCTGCGCACGCCGCTGGCGCGGCTGCGGTTGGAGACCGAGCTGAGCGTGGCCGATGCGGAAGCGCGCAAATTCATGGTGGCCGACATCGTGCAGCTCGACGCGATCATCGACAAATTCCTCGACTACACGCGGCCGAACCACATCCAGTTGTCGCCGGTGCTGCTGAACCAGGTGATCGGCGAGCGAGTCAATGCGTTGAAGAACGACCCGCATCTGCGCATCACGCTGTTGCTCGAACCCAATCTGTGGGTGCTCGGCGACGACGTGGAGCTCGCACGCGTGGTGCAGAACCTGCTGGAAAACGCGCGCCGCTACGCGCGCTCGCCCGACACCGATCGCACGGGTCGACATCACCGCGCGGCGCCAGCAGGATGCGGTGCTGATGAAGGTGCGCGATCATGGCCCCGGGGTCGACCCGCTGCATCTCTCGCATTTGACGCAGCCCTTCTTTCGTGGGGACGCGGCGCGCACGGCCGCCACCGGCGCCGGACTCGGCCTGTCGATCGTGGACCGGGCGGTCAAGCGCATGGGCGGCCGGTTCACCTTGGCGAACACGCCGTCCGGCGGGCTGGCCGCGCACCTCCGGCTGCAGCCGCCGGGTGTGCATTACACGGTGGACTAGAGCTCGCCCCCAGGCTCCGCTCCCTTCGGTCGGCTCCCACTCGCCTTTCCCCACCGGGGGTGGAGCCGACTCCGCAGCCCCTGCCGGGAGGCGCCACTGCGTTTGCGAGAAGGCTTTATCGTCGGGATAACCCCTCTCTGCGCAGCAATGAATGAGGCAAGCGCGGGCGGATGCGTTGGCCATGACGGGCTTTTGCTGCCTTTGGAGAGCGGGATTGCAAGACGAACTCGGTGTGGATGTGACAACGCACTCGCATTGGGTTCGACCGGTCAGCGGCATTTTGCAGGGTCGGGGAAAATAGCCGGCTTCCATGAAATTGCCCACCCTCACCCCCAGCAAACGTTTCGCCCTGCCCCGTCCGGTCGGTTCCGCCGATGCGGCGCTGCTCGCCGCCCTCGCGCAGCGCGACCAAGCAGACAACCGACTGACCGCCATCGTCACGGCCGACAGCGGGGACGCGCAGCGCCTGGTTGACGAACTCGCATTTTTTTCGCCCGACCTGCGCTACGTCGCTGTTTCCCGACTGGGAGACGTTGCCGTACGACACCTTTTCGCCGCATCAGGACCTGATCAGCGAGCGGCTGGCCACGCTGTGGCGCATTTCGCAGAAGCGACGCCGACGTGGTGCTGGTTCCGGCCACGACGGCGCTGTACCGGCTCGCGCCGCCGTCGTTCCTGGCCGGCTACACGTTCCAGTTCACGGCACATCAAAAACTGGACGAAGCCAAGCTCAAAGCGCAGTTGACGCTGGCCGGCTACAACCACGTGACGCAGGTGGCCAGCCCGGGCGAATATGCGGTGCGCGGCGGGCTGATCGACCTGTTTCCGATGGGCTCGCCGATGCCGTACCGCGTCGACCTGTTCGACGACGAGATCGATTCGATCCGCACGTTCGACCCGGACACGCAGCGCTCGCTCTACCCCGTGAACGAAGTGCGGCTGCTGCCGGGCCGCGAATTTCCGATGGATGAAGATTCGCGCGCGGCGTTCCGCCGCCGCTGGCGCGACCGACTCGAAGGCGACCCGACCAAAAGCCGCATCTACAAGGACATGGGCGCGGGCCTGGCCACCGCCGGCATCGAGTACTACCTGCCGCTGTTCTTCGACGAGACGGCGACCGTGTTCGACTACCTGAGCCTGGGCGCGACCAGCCCGCCGACCTTGGTGCTGCACGGCGACCTCGACGACGTGATGCAGCGCTTCTGGCAAGACACGCGCGAGCGGCACTCGCTGATGCAGGGCGACCCGGACCGGCCGGTGCTGCCGCCGCGGCGCTGTTCCTGAGCGTCGAGCAGTTCCACGCCGAAGCCAAGGCCGTTCGCACAACTCGCGCTGCGTCCGGCGAAGCGAGCGAACGCGCCGCGCGCGAGCCGTCGACCGACGTTCGCGGCGCTGCCGGCGATGACGGTGCAGCGCGGCGCGGAAGAACCGTTGGCGCCGTTCCAGACCTATATGAAGCAGGCGAGGCAGCGCGTGCTGCTGCTGGCCGAAAGCAACGGCCGGCGCGAGAGCCTGCACGACTTCATGCGCGCGGGCGGCGTTGCGCTGCCTGCGTTCGATTCGCTGGCCGAATTCGAAGCGAGCACCGAGCCGGCCGGCATCGCGACGGCGCCGCTGGCCAGCGGGTTCTCATGGCTCGCGCGCGGCATCGATCTGGTCACCGAGACCGAACTGTTCGCGCAGCAGCCGGCTGCGCGCCGGCGCAAGAAGCAGGAGCAGATCAGCGACGTCGAAGCACTGATCAAGGACCTGTCCGAGCTGAACGTCGGCGACCCGGTCGTGCACGCGACGCACGGCATCGGTCGCTACCGTGGCCTGGTCGAACTGGACATGGGCGAGAAGATGCCCGATGGGTCGCCGGCGCTGCAGGAGTTCCTGCACCTCGAATACGCAGACGCGGCAACGCTCTATGTGCCGGTCAGCCAACTGCACCTGATCAGCCGCTACACCGGCGTCAGCGCCGACGAGGCGCCGATGCACCGCCTGGGCAGCGGCCAGTGGGACAAGGCGAAGCGCAAAGCCGCCGAGCAGGTGCGCGACTCGGCCGCCGAGTTGCTGGCGATCTACGCGCGGCGCGCTGCGCGCGAAGGGTCATGCGTTCCGCTCGCGACGCAAGACTACGAAACGTTCGCGAACGACTTCGGCTTCGAGGAAACCGCGGACCAGCGTGCCGCGATCCATGCGGTGATCCAGGACATGATCTCGCCGCAGCCGATGGATCGCCTGGTCTGCGGCGACGTCGGCTTCGGCAAGACCGAAGTCGCGCTGCGGGCCGCGTTCGTCGCGGTGACCGGCGGCAAACAGGTCGCACTTCTCGCGCCGACCACGCTGCTGGCCGAGCAGCACTACCAGACCCTGGTGGACCGCTTCAGCAAGTGGCCGGTCAAGGTCGCCGAGGTGTCGCGCTTTCGATCGGCCAAGGAAGTCGCCGCATCGCTCAAAGGCATTGCCGACGGCAGCGTGGACATCGTGGTCGGCACGCACAAGCTGCTGTCGGAGACGACGAAATTCAAAGATCTGGGCCTGCTGATCGTCGACGAGGAGCACCGCTTCGGTGTACGGCACAAGGAAGCGATGAAGGCGATGCGCGCCGAAGTCGACGTGCTCACACTGACCGCCACGCCGATTCCGCGCACGATGGGCATGGCGCTCGAAGGCTTGCGCGACCTGTCGGTGATCGCCACCGCGCCGCAGCGACGGCTCGCGATCAAGACCTTCGTGCGCAGCGAGGGCGCCGGCGTGATCCGCGAAGCCGTGCTGCGCGAACTGAAGCGCGGGGGTCAGGTTTACTTTCTGCACAACGAAGTCGAGACGATCCAGAACCGTCGCGAACGGCTCGAACAACTGCTGCCCGAAGCGCGCATCGCCGTCGCGCACGGCCAGATGCCGGAGCGGGAACTCGAGCGTGTGATGCGCGACTTCGTCGCTCAGCGCAGCAACCTGCTGCTGTGCTCGACCATCATCGAGACCGGCATCGACGTGCCCACCGCCAACACCATCGTGATGGCGCGCGCGGACAAGTTCGGTCTGGCCCAGTTGCATCAATTGCGCGGTCGCGTCGGCCGCAGCCACCACCAGGCGTATGCGTACCTGATGGTCCCGGACACCGAGAGCCTGAGCAAGCACGCTCAAGCGAGGCTCGATGCGATCCAGCAGATGGAGGAACTCGGCTCGGGCTTCTATCTGGCGATGCACGATCTCGAGATTCGCGGCGCGGGCGAAGTGCTGGGCGAAAAGCAGAGCGGCAGCATGATGGAGATCGGCTTTCAGCTCTACAACGAGATGCTGTCCGAAGCCGTGCGCGCGTTGAAGAGCGGCCAGGAGCCGGACCTGCTTGCGCCACTGTCCGTCACGACCGAGATCAACCTGCACGCGCCCGCGCTGCTGCCGAGCGACTACTGCGGCGACGTGCATCTGCGCCTGTCGTTCTACAAAAAGCTCGCCACGGCCAAGACGACAGATCAGATCGACACGCTGCTCGAAGAAATCGTCGACCGTTTCGGCAAGCCGCCCCCACAGGCCGAATCGCTGATCGACGTGCATCGGCTGCGCGTGATCGCCAAACCGTACGGCGTCGTCAAAGTCGACGCGGCACCCGGCGTGATCCACATCACGTTCAAAAAAGACGCGCCGATCGAGCCGCTGCGCTTCGTCGAGCTGCTGCAGAAGAACAAGCACATCCGCGCGGTCGGCAACGAGAAGCTGCGCATTGAACGTGCGCTGGAACACCCGCGCGACCGCGCGCAGATGGTGCGCGATGTGCTGCGCCACCTGGGCCAGCCGCGGGTCGAGACGGCCGAGCCGGCAGCTGCCGTCGGTTAGCACGGGGGGCGGCGTGGGGCTGCCGCTCGTAGCCGCAGTGTGCTGATCGCGCTGGTGCGGGCGCTCGACTTCAAACCGTGGCGGCTGCTCGTCGGCGGCCGGCTCCGACCGGGGCGCCTTCGACGCTGGTGCTGCTGCCGAGGATCTGGGCGCTGCCGGTGCTGAAGAGCGCGTCGCTGCAGTTGCAGTGGTTGGGTGCGTACCTGGCACCGCTGATGCTCGGCGGGCCGCTCGCGGTACCGGTGCTGCGGCTGACGGCGCTGCTTGCCGCGGCGCTGTCGCCGATGGGCTCGGGCTGCCGGTCTGACAACGCGCGCTGCCCGCGACGTTTGCGCTTGGGCTCGGGGCGATGATCAGGCGCTTCGTCGGCACGCAGTTGTTCGTCTATCTGCTGGGGCGTGCGTTTTTCGGCACCGCGCTGTGCGTGTTTGCGGCCGGCGCGCTGTCGCTGGTCGCGCGCTGGCTGATGGCCGGGGGCGATGCGTTCGTAACCGGCATGCTGGCCGTAACCTTCGTCGCGTTTGAGCCGGACTGGCGGGCGACGTGGTCGGACCCGCTGAATCTCGAGCATCGAGGCAGTTGAAGCTTGGCAGGGTCTGACCTATGCTTCGGCCTATGCAGAAAACCGATGCGTTGAATTGGGAAGTTCCGCGGGAGTCCGCCGCGCGAGCCGTGCGCTTGTTTCGCAATGGCGCCAACCAGGCGGTGCGTATCCCGAAAGAGTTCGAACTGCCCAGCAACGAAGCTGTCCTGCGCCGCGAAGGCCACCGGCTGATTCTCGAGGTGGTTGCGCCCAAACCAGCCAGGGGAACAGCCGCCGCGTTTTTGCTGGCGCTCGATGAAATACGCGAACTCGGGCCGTGCGACGACGAGTTCGCGGATGTCGATGAAGGCCTGCTAACGCCAGACGACATCGTGGTGTGACGCTGCGTTACCTGCTCGACACCGACATCGTCAGCGCCATGATGGTGAATCCCGACGGCGTCGCCGCCCAACGCGCTACCCAGCGCATGGCCGACCCGGCCATGCCGCAGCTTTGCACCAGCGTCGTGGTCCAGTGCGAACTCGCATTCGGCCTTGAAAAACGTCCTTCGGCCCGGCTGCGAAAGGCGCTTGATGTGCAACTCGGGGCGCTGATCGTGCTGCCACTCGATGAAGAGGTCGCCGCGCACTACGCGAGCCTGCGCAGCCGACTGGAGGCGCTGGGGCAGCCCATCGGCCCGAACGACATGCTGAAAGCGGCGCATGCGCTCGCGCTCGATGCCACCTTGGTGAGCGCCGATGCCGAATTTCTGCGCGTGCCGGGCTTGCGGGTCGAGAACTGGTTGAAACCGCTGGAATAATGGCTAAATCCGCTCCAAGCGCAATGCCGCTGTGCGCTTCCAGATATCAAAACCATAGCAATGACCGAAAACTCCGGGCCTTTGCAGTCGCTGGGTGACCTGAGCGCGCCGCAATGGCGGCGCCTGCTGGCCGAACATCTCACGCGGCAGAAGCTCGGTCTTTTCTGGGAAGCCAGTGCGATCGCCTGCGACCAGGCGTTCAACGCCCACCTCGTGCTGCCACGACTGGCGCCCGCGCTGTCGCAAAACCTGGACGCCACCGCGCGCAGCCCGAACCTGGTGACCGAAGGCGACAACTTCGACGCGCTGCGCCTGCTGCGCAGCACGCCTGCGGGCCAGGTTCGAGTGATCTACATCGACCCGCCTCACCACAACGGCAACAAGGATTGGGGCCGGTGAAGAATGCAAGCCACAAAGCGCAACGTGGGTCGAAGCGCTACGGCAAGGTCATGTTCCTGACCAGGGACAGCACGCGCTTCAAGATCGTCGAAGACCACGGCAGCCTTGGAGACGCCGTGGACTTCGACAATGTGACGCGTTTGCGTCGGTGGATGCGCAACTCCGCGCCCGAGCGATAAGAAGGACCAGATCGTGCAAGTGAATTCGCCCCTGCCGTCGCGTGCCGGCCTGGTGCTGCGCAACATCACGCCGCCCCTGTCGCTCACCGCGTTTAAATTGATCGCGTTCGACATGGACTCGACGTTGATCAACATCGAATGCGTCGACGAGATCGCCGATGCGGCGGGACGCAAGGACGAGGTTGCCGCCATCACGGGCGCCGCGATGCGCGGCGAAATCAGCGACTACAAGGACAGCCTGCGCCGTCGGGTCGCGCTGCTCGAAGGCGTGCGGGAGTCGCATCTGCAGGCGGTATGGCAATCGCGGTTGCGACTGAATCCGGGCGCCGAATCGCTGGTTGGCGCTTGCAAGGCCGCCGGCCTGAAAACACTGCTCGTCAGCGGCGGATTCACTTGGTTCACCGATCGCATCCGCGACCGGCTCGGCATCGACTTCACGCGCTCGAACGTGCTGGAGATGAAAGACGCCGTGCTGACCGGCCGGATGGTGGATCAGCCCTGGGGCGACATCTGCGACGGCATCGAGAAGCGCACCATGTTGTTGGAGACCTGCGCTCGACTCGGCATCGAGCCGTCCGAGGCGATTGCCGTGGGCGATGGTGCCAACGACCTTCCGATGATGGAGACGGCCGGCTTGTCGGTGGCCTACCACGCCAAGCCTATGGTGCGCGCGCAGGCGATGGTGGCAATCAACGAGGGAGGCCTCGATCGGCTGCTGGAAGTCGTGTTGCCTGCGTGACCGTTGCTGAAACGTCGCTTGCCCCGGATCGCAGCCCGCCGGCGTGGCGTCGGCCCGCGCTTGCCGAGCGGTGTCAGCGTCGGCGCACACCGTCCTCGGCAGCGGCCGACTGCGGCTTCCCAACCGCATCGAGCCCTTGATCCGCCACCTGCTTCTGCATCTCGGAAGCAGCCACGGCTTGCCGCCCGACGCGTGAGCCGCGGTCGTTCGCATACACCTTGGTGAATTCCGCACCGAACAGAAAAATCTGCGCGGCGTAATACACCCACAGCAGCAATACGACCAGCGACCCAGCGGCCGCGAACGCCTGGGTGGCGCCACTCTTGCCGATGTAGAGACCGATCAAGTATTTGCCGACTTCGAACAGCACCGCCGTCACGAACGCACCGACCCAGACGTCGCGCCATTCGATTTTCACCGTCGGCATGTATTTGAAGATCATCCCAAACAGCACCGTCGACAAGCCGACCGACACGCCGATGTTGGCGAGCTGCAGTAGCCATTCGCTGCCGGGCAGCCAGCCGCTGGCGAACTTGCCGACCGCCGACAGCACGCTGCTGATCACCAGCGTCACCATCAGCATGAACGCCAGCGCAAGGATCAACCCGAATGACAGCACGCGGGCGCGCAGCACGGCCCACAGCCCCTTCGGTTTATTCTTTGCGGGCACTTTCCAGATCCGGTCGAGCGCGCTTTGCAGCTCGGCAAATACCGTGGTCGCGCCGACCAGCAGCAGCGCCGCACCGACCACGGTGGCCACGATGCCACCGGTCGGCTCGTGCGCGGCCTTGATCATGGTTTGAACCGCGGTGGCGCCTTCTCGTCCCATGAAGCCCTGCAATTGCCCGACCAGCTGGCCCTGCACCGCCTCTTCCCCGAAGATCAGGCCGGCCACCGCGATCACGATCAACAACAGCGGCGACAGCGAAAACACCGTGTAGTAGGAAATCGCAGCGCCCATGCTCGGCGCGAAGTCGTCGCTCCAGGCGGTGACGCTGCGTTGGACGAGCGTGATGAATTTGCTGGGTGTCATGGAAGATGCGCCTCAGCAGCAGGCGCTCCGTCGATGCGCTTGGAGTGTCGGTGCCCGCATCCGTCCGGCACCCTGCTGCGGAACGAACGCCGGTGGCCAAAAGTGGCCCGAGTGTAAGCGCCGCGCCGTTGCTCGGCCGCGCGGCGCGCGTCCTGAAATCAGCCGCTCAAATGCGCGTTCGCCCACTGCACGATGGCGGCTGGGCTGGCCAGTGCGCCCGCCTGTCGAGCCATTTCCTTGCCGCCCCGAAACAAGGCCAGGGTGGGAATGCTGCGAATCACGAGCCGCGTGGCCAGCTGCGGTGCCTGCTCGGTGTCGAGCTTGGCGACACGCACATGCGGCTCCAGCCGGGCCGCCGCCTGTTCGTAGGCGGGCGCCATCTGCCGGCACGGCCCACACCAGGGCGCCCAGAAGTCGATCAGCACCGGAATGTCACTGCGTTGCACCTGACGGTCGAACCCGGCTTCATCGAGCGCGACCGGCCGGCCGTCGAACAGCGCCGCCTTGCAGCGCCCGCAGTTCGGTCCTTGCGCAAGGTCGGCCTGGCGCAGCCGGTTCACGCTTTGGCAATGCGGGCAGACGACGTGCAACGAATCGACGCTGGCGGCGCTCACGGCGCAGCGCCAGGGACCGGGCGCACGCCGCGCCGGGCCGCTGCGATGGCTCTACGCGCGGCGGCTTCACCGGCCAGCGCGGCTTCCAGCGGCGCGCGGCACAGGCCCGCGTGCGCGTAGTGGATGTTTTCGTACAGCTCGGCGGCCGACGGGCTCTGCGCAAGCAGCGCCTGCAGCGTGTCGTGGTCGGCCTGCTGCATGGCTTCGGCGAGGCGCTGCGCCACCAAACGGTATTGCGCGCCGTCCACGGGTTGGCGGCTCTGGTCCAGACGCTGCAGCAGTTGGGCGAGCAGCACGAGATTCGGGGTGAGGGCTTGTGCGGTTTTCATGAAATCGCAGTTGGTGTCGTCCGGGCCGCATTTCAATGGCTGCGCGCGTGTGGCTGCTTTCGCATCCGTCGTGACATTGGCCTGGCAACGGCCTATGCTCGGCGCCTGTCCAACCACCGCTCACCTCCGGCCGCCACCGAGCCGGTCCCCGCCATGACCGACATTCCTTTTTTCAAACAGGCCGCCAGCAGCGGCATCTGGATGCGCTTGCTGATGATGGTGGGCATGGCCGTGGCTTTCTACCTGGCCGTGAGCCTGCTGGCGATCCTGGCGCTCGCGCAGCTGATTCTGACGTTGTGCGGCGACACGCCGAACGCGCGATTGAGCCGCTTCGGGCGCATGCTGGGCACCTACCTGCGCCAGATCGCCGAATACGAAACGTTCGCGAGCGACCGCGCGCCGTTTCCATTCAGCGACTGGCCCGACGCGCGCTGAGCCGGGGCGCCGGCAGGGCTGCACCCGCGCCCAGCCGGCCCGCGCAGCGCCGCGGCCGACCGGCGCAGGTGCAAAGCAGCACAGGCGCTAAGAGAGCTGCGTGGCCTGCGGATCGGCCGCTGCGCCCAGCGGTTCGACCGCCCAGGCCGATGTCGCACCCGGCCCGCGTGAGAAGCGCAGCGGCCGGGCGTTGGCCAGCAGCGACTCGTCGGTCGGCACCTGCAGCAGCGCCGCCAGCACGTGCAGCGTGCCCCCATGGGCGACCACCAGCACCGGCGCTGGCTCGGCCAGCGCGGCCGTCAACGCACGCCGGGTGCGGTCGACGAACTGCTCGAGCGTCTCGCCGCCGTCGGGCGCGCAATCCCAATCGAGTTCGCGCGACGAAGTGCCGATCAAGGCACCGAAGTTTCGTTCCCGCAGACCGCTCTGCTCGCGCAGCTTCGGTGCCGGCAAGCCGGTCTGCGCCTGCTGAACGAGGCGCGCGGTCATGATCGCGCGCGGCATGTCGCTGCAGACCAAGCTCGAAACCTTGTGGTCGGCCAGCAGCGCGGCGGCGACCTGCGCCTGCCCGATCCCGCGCGCCGACAATGGCTCCTCGGGCCCTTGAAAGATTCGTTGCAGGTTTCTGGCCGTCTGGCCATGGCGCAGAAAGTAGAACGCATCGCAGGCGGGCTCGAACGCGAACGCGCCGGCCACGTCGCGCAACCTGGCAAGCCCGGGCGACGGCACCGCGGCGATGCCCGAGGCGGTTGCCGCTGTGCCATCGGCGATCACAACGCCGCTCCCAAACGCTTCACCCCTTCTTCGATCTTTTCCAAATCGGCGGTCGCAAACGACAGACGCAAGGTCGCCGCGTCAGGGTCGGTCGCATAGAACGGCGCGCCCGGCACGAACGCGACCTTCCTCGCGATCGCGCGCTGGGCAAACGCGTTGCCGTCGGCCACCTTGCCGTTCGCCCCGGTCAGTCGGGCCCAGAAGAAAAGACCGCCGGCCGGTTGCGTGAAGGTGAGCGCGTCGTCCAATTCGCGGCGCAGCGCGGCGCCCATCGCGGTCGCGCGCTGACCGTAGACCCTGCGCACGTTCGCAAGCGTCGCTTCCATCCGGCCGGCCTGCAAATACTGCGCGGCAGTGGCTTGTGCAAACGTGCTGGTGTGCGCGTCGCTGAACTGCTTGCACATGGTGGCGCGGGTCAGCAGTGCGGCCGGGGCGATCAGCCAGCCGATGCGCAGGCCCGGCGACAGGACCTTGCTGAGCGAGCCGCAATAGATCAACCAGTCGCGGCTGCCCGGCACTTCGGGCGTCAACGCGAGCAACGCAGGCGGCGGCGGCTCGTCGAAGTAGAGGTCGCCGTACGGGTCGTCTTCGACCACCGGAACCTGGTACTTCACGGCCAGCTCGAGCACCCGCTTGCGCCGCTCCAGGCTCAACTGCGCACCGCTCGGGTTGCCGAACGTCGGGATCAGATAGATCAGCTTGGGGCGGTGTTCAACGATCAGCCGCTCAAGCGCGTCCGTGCGCACGCCGTCGACGTCGATCGGTGCGCTCACCACATCGGCGCCGTAGAGGCGGAAGCACTGGATCGTCGCCAGAAACGTCGGCCCCTCCATGATCACCTTGTCGCCGGTCGAGATCATCGTCTTGGCGATCAGGTCGAGCGCCTGCTGGCTGCCGGTGGTCACGATCAGCCCATCGGGTGCCACCTGAACGCCCTTGTTCGCCATGAACGCGGCGAGCTGCTCGCGCAGCGGCCCGTAGCCTTCGGTTGCGCCGTATTGCAGCGCGCCGCCGGGCTCGGCGTCGAGCGCACGATTCACCGCCTCGCGGATGCCTTCCACGTCGAACATCGCCGCGTCCGGGAAACCGCCCGCGAAACTGATGATGCCCGGCGTGCCAAGCAGCTTGAACAGCTCGCGAATCGCGGACGTTTCGACGTTGTTGAGGCGGGATGCGAACTGCATCGGCATGGCTTGGCTCTCCGGTGGGCAGGGGGCGGGTGAAGCCGGCATTGTCGTCAATACCGCTGGCACAGCCTGCGGGCGCTGCGATGCAGGTGGCGGCCCGTCGTCCGGCTCGGTTGGGGATTTTCGACGTGGCGACCCCCGACGAGGGCGTCGTCTCGCGCATCGATCCCAGGCAAGATGACGCCATGAAACGCGCCAGCATCGAACCGTTTTTCGCCACGCTCGCCGCCGCCGACCCGGCGCCGTCGACCGAGCTGCAGTACACCAGCGTGTTCGAGTTGCTGGTCGCCGTGCTGCTGAGTGCGCAGGCAACCGACGTGAGCGTGAACAAGGCGACCAAAAAGCTGTTTGCGGTCGCCGGCACGCCGCAAAAGATGTTGGCGCTCGAAGCGGCCGGGCTCGAGCCGTACCTGCGCGCAATCGGCTTGTTCCGCGGCAAGACGAAGAATCTGCTGGCCACTTGTCGCATCCTGATCGAGCAGCACGGCGGCGAGGTGCCCCGCACGCGCGCCGCGCTCGAAGCGCTGCCGGGCGTGGGCCGCAAAACCGCGAACGTCGTGTTGAACTGCGCATTCGGCGAGCCGACGCTCGCGGTCGACACGCACGTGTTCCGGGTCGCCAACCGGACGGGGCTCGGACCCGGTGCAACCCCGCAGATCGTCGAGTGCAAGCTGCTCGAGCGCGTGCCACCCGCTTACCTGCCGCATGCGCACCATTGGCTGATCCTGCACGGCCGCTATGTCTGCATCGCACGCAAGCCGCTGTGCTGGCGCTGTGCGGTGGCGCCTTGGTGCGACCACGCGCCCAAGACCCCGGCGCCGCCGTGACGCGTGGTGACGCGCCGCGATGTGCTGCAGCGCGGTGCGCAACCGCTGCGGCGTCGGTTGCGATGGTCGGCTTCTCGCACCGACACCAGTCACCGCTTCGGCAGCACGGCACCTCGCAGTCGGCGCGGCGCTGCTGCTGGCGATCGCCGAACCACTGGCTGGATGGACCGGCGGCGCCTCGCGCGCGTGCCGATGTTGCGGGTGGCGGCCGGCGCAATGGCTGCTTCGTCGCAGGCAGCGACGGCGTTGGCGCTCGCGCTGGGCAACCCGGCACAACTCGGAGCGTTGGTGCGTGGGGTGCTGCTGCCGTCCGGCATGCTGGGTGCATACCGCGATGCGCAATCGATGTCGGACAGCCTGCTCGCGGGTCGGCCGCTCGCGCGCTGCCTCGGCGTGGCGTTTGCCATCGGCGTGCTCACGGTGCCGCGAAATCCAGCGCAGTCGCGGTGATGCGTGCGCTGGTCAGCCGAATCCGGCAGCACAACGGCGACAGCGCATCGGCCCGCAAGACGGCCTGCGCCGTGCTGCACGCCTTCGCGCTGGCATCGAACTGCTCGCTGCGGTCGAGTTTCCTGGTGCCGACGCCGATGATGCTGCCGGGACTGCGGTGGTTGGAGCCGATGGTTGCAGCAGCGTTCTTCGCCGTGATGTTCGTGTCGGCGGGCATCCCATTTCGTGAGGCGGAGCGGCAGCAGGCAGCGAAACGGCTGCTTGCTGTGGTTCGCGGGAAGCGTGCCTGGTTGGCGCCTTGCTCGGGCTGCTTTGGCCGACGGCCGCCGAACGTGGGCTCGGCGCGGGCATCGTCTGCGGCTGGGGCCTGACGACTGCCGGTACGCCCTGGTCGGCCAACTCGTAGCTGTCGAGTCGGTTGACCGGCCACGACGCAAGGACGGCGGCGTGGGGCTGGAATCGGCATCGGTCGTTGCTCGTGCAGACGGTTGCCTGGCTGCTGTTGGCTTTGTTGACGTGGCTGCAGATCGCTACATAAATCATAGCTGAGAATGCAGGCGATATCTGCGCCCAAGCCTTTTTCCACAAGTTCTGTTTTGCGAGCATCCTGCCGACCATTCACACCGCGATCGGCAAACCCACCAACCGTTCCAGTTCGGCTTGTTCCAACCCGTCGACTTTGTCGATCAGCTTCAGCCCCTGCGGCGTGCAGGCCAACGTCGCCAGATCCGAGTAAATGCGCTTGACGCAGCCGATGCCGGTCAGCGGATAGGTGCATTGCTCAACGACCTTGCTCTCGCCCTGCTTGGTCAGCAGATCCATCATCACCCAGGTCTGCTTGGCGCCGATCGCCAGATCCATCGCGCCGCCGACCGCGGGAATCGCGCCCGGCTCGCCCGTGCTCCAGTTCGCCAGGTCGCCGGTGGCCGACACCTGGAATGCGCCCAGCACGCAGATGTCCAGATGCCCGCCGCGCATGATCGCGAAGCTGTCGGCGTGGTGGAAGTACGAGCCGCCGGCCAGCAACGTCACCGGCTGCTTGCCCGCGTTGATCAGGTCGAAGTCCTCGCTGCCTTCTGCCGGTGAAGGTCCCATGCCGAGGATGCCGTTTTCGCTGTGCAGCACGATCTCGCGGCCCTTGGGCAGGTAGTTGGCGACCAGCGTCGGTTGCCCGATGCCGAGGTTCACGATCGCGCCGTCTTCGATGTCCTGCGCGACGCGCGCGGCGAGCTCGTTCTTGCTGCGGCGCTGATAACTCATCGTTTGGTCCTTCATGCCGCCGCCTTGTAGCCGCCACCCTGCGTCGCGACGCGCTCGACCTTGACGATCTGCTGGACGAACACGCCCGGCGTCACGACGGCCTCCGGATCGAGCGCGCCGAGCTCGACGATCTCATGCACCGTGGCAACGGTTTTCTTCGCCGCCATCGCCATCACCGGCCCGAAGTTGCGCGCGGCCTTGCGGTAGACCAGATTGCCCCAGCGGTCGCCCGCTTCGGCGCGGATCAGCGCGACGTCGGCATGGATCGGATGCTCGAGCACGTACATGCGCCCGTCGATCTCGCGCGTCTCGCGGTCTTCGGCCAGCGGCGTGCCGAAGCCGTCGGGCAGAAGAACGCGCCGATGCCGGCACCCGCGGCGCGAATCCGCTCGGCGAGATTGCCTTGTGGCACCAATTCAAGCTCGACCTTGCCGGACCGGTACAGGCCATCGAACACATGGCTGTCCGCTTGCCGCGGAAAGCTGCAGATCATCTTGCGCACCCGGCCGGCTTTCAGCAACGCCGCCAGGCCGGTGTCGCCATTGCCCGCGTTGTTGTTGACGATCGTCAAGCCCGATGCGCCCTGTGTGATCAGCCCGTCGATCAATTCGTTGGGGATGCCGGCGGTGCCGAATCCGCCGATCATCACGACCGAGCCGTCTTGCGTGCCGGCCAGTGCGTGGGCAATGGAAGGGGAAATCTTGTCGATCATGAAGTTCGGTGTGCTGTTCCTAAAAACCAAGATGGGCGGCATCGACCAGCCGGCGCGCCGAATCTCGCGTGCTGCGACAGGGGCCACGCAGCTGACCGACCGGTCGCGGCCGTCGTGGCAAGTGCAGCGGATAAGCGGCAACCAGCCGGCGTTGAACCCCGTGCGCTGCGGCCGCGTCTGAGATTGAAATCTTGCGCATTGCAGCCGTGCACCGCCCGACCTCATTCGAGGCTCAGGCCCTGCTCGTGCACGAGCCGGGTCCATTTCTGCCGATCGGCCCGGATGCGCGCTGCAAATTCCTCCGGTGTGCCGGCCACCGGCGTCAGGCCCTGCTCGGCGAGCTTCGCGGCGAAAGCAGGCTCCGACACGATTTTCTGTATCTCAGACTGCAGCCGGTCGATCACCGCGCGCGGGGTACCGGCCGGTGCCATCAAACCGTTCCACGAATCGACGTCGAAGCCGGGGTAGCCGCTCTCCGCCAACGTCGGCGTGTCGGGAAATTCGGGCGACCGCGCGGCTGCGGTCTGCGCGAGCGGCCGCAGCTTGCCGCCCTTCACATGCGGCAACGCGAGGGACGCCGACAGGAACATCACCTCGACCTGGCCACCCAGCAAATCCTGCTGCGCGGGACCGCCGCCGCGGTACGGGACATGCGTGATGGAGGTGCCGCTGACCGCCTTGAACAGCTCGCCGGTCAGATGGTTGCTGGAGCCGGGGCCGACGCTGGCGAAGTTGTAGCGATCCGGCTGCGCTTTGAGCAGCGTGACGAACTCGCCGATCGTGTGCGCCGGCACCGACGGATGCACCACGACCACCATCGGATTGCTCACGATCCGCGTGATCGGAACCAGGTCTTTTTCGACGTCGAAGCCGAGCTTCGGATAGACCAGCGGATAGGTCGCGTACGAGTCGAACACCATCAACAGCGTGTAGCCGTCCGGCGCCGCACGCGCCACTTCGGCCGCGCCCACCGAGCCGCCGGCCCCTCCGCGGTTGTCGATGATCACGGTCTGCCCGAGTGCTGCCTGCAGCTTGGGCGCCAATTGGCGCGCGGTGTTGTCGACGCTGCCACCCGGCGGAAACGGGACGACGATGCGGATCGTCTTGCTCGGCCATGCTGCTGCAGCGTCCGCAGCCTGCACGATGGGAGACGCAAACCACATCAAAAGCGACGCAGCCGCGAGCCAGCGGCGCCAGCCCGATTTTGTGCTTGGCGGTGCGAATGTCATGGTCGTCTCCAAGTTGCTGATCTGGTTTGCAGCCGGGTCGAATGGAACCCGGCAAATCGCTACCGGCTTCTCGCTGCGAGTGCATCGTCCGCCGCGTCCTGCGCGCAGCTTGGTGCCACCGCCGACGTTCGTTGGCTTCACGGTGCGTCGCAGTCGAAGCCGCCGACCCGTTCAGTCGCCGCCGAACAACGCCCCCACGGTCGGCCAGCGCACGACGTTCCAGAGCGCATCGATCGCCAGCGCCATCTCGCGCTCGGTGGCACCCTGGCTCCAGGCCGCAAGCCGCTGCGCTTTGGCGGTGATCTCGTCGCGCGACAACGTATTGCCCGGGTCGCCCTTGGGCTCATCGACGCGCGCGGTCAACGTGCGGCCATCGGTGGTGTGCACGGTGACTTTGCCGATCCAGCGTTGCGGATAGGCGGCGTCGACTTCCGCGTCGATCTCCATTGCGATGCGGTCGCGCAGGCGTCGGGTCGGCTCGCTTGCGTAGTGCGCGTCGAACTCGGTGAGTCCAGCGTGGCCGAACTGCGCAGCAATCGCCAGCACGGTGCCCATCGAGAACTTGGATTGGTGCACGGTCTTCGGATCCGTGACCGGGCCGAGCACATCGATCGCGCCCTGATGCACGTGCGCGACGACGCGCGCGATCTGAGCCGGCTGCAGGTCATGTGCGCGCATCGCTTCGAGCAGCGCGTCTGCGGCCGGATGCGTGTGCCGGCACGACGCATGGAACTTGAACGACGTCTCGGCGGTCGCCCAGCGCGTGCCGAGTCCGTCCGTGAGCCGCGCCGGATCGGCGTCGCTCGACATGGCTGCGGCCATGCCTTGCGGCCCTTCCAGGATTTGCGCGGCGCCGGTGAAGCCGTCGTGTGCGAGGCTTGCCGCCATGAGCCCGCTGGCGGCTGCGTGCGCGGTGTGAAGCTGCTTCGAGTCCGCGGCGGTGCGCAGAAATTCCCACAAGCCCGCGGCGGTGGTACCGGCCGAGCCGAACGCGTGCAGCATCGTCGCCGCATCGAGTCCGAGCAGTCGACCGGCCGTGGCGGCAGCAGCCACCGTGCCCGCGGTGCCGGTGGTGTGGAACACCTTGTAGTGCGAACGGCCCAGAAACTCGCCGACCCGAATGCCGACTTCGTAGCCTGCGATCGCCGCCGTCAACAGTTCCTTCCCGCTCAACCCACGCTCCTGCGCGATCGCCAGCGCGACCGGGAACACGACCGTGGCCGGGTGGAAAACCGAGCCGTTGTGCACGTCATCCTGTTCGGCCACGTGCGATGCGGCCGCATTCGCCATCGCGGCAAAGTACGGGCTGTTGCGGCTGCGGTCGATCAGCACTTCGCACGGGCCGGTGCGCATGCCTTGCGCCGCCGCGAACCGCGCGATCGCCTCCACCGTGCGCGCGCCCCTGCCGGCAACAGCCGAGCCGAACCAGTCGACCAGCAGATCCTCCGCCCTTCGCACGACGGGCTCGGGAACCGATTCGAATTGCAGATTGGCTGCGAACGCGGCCAACGTGGCCGACGGGGTGTGGTCGCGAGGGTCGCTCATTGCGTTTGCTCCATGTTCGCCTGGGCTGCTCAAGTCTCAGATCGCCGAAGCGTCGCGCAGTGCCTGAATGGCGTCCGCCTCGTAGCCGAGCTCGCGCAGAATTGGCTCGGTGTGTTCGCCCAGCGCGGGCACCGGGTCCATCCGGTGGTCGAAGCTGTTGCTGCGGCCAGGCGGCAGCAACGCGGGGACCGCTCCCACAGGCGTGTCGACTTCGCGCCAACGGCCGCGAGCCTGCAACTGCGGATGCGCCCAGAGCTCGGCCATGTCGCGCATGCGGGCGTTGGCAATCTGGGCATCGTCGAGTCGCTGGCCGACCTGTTCGGCCGTCATCGGGCGGAAGGTGTCGATGATCAGCGCCTTCAGTTCTGCCCGGTTCTCGCTGCGCCTGGAGTTGGTGACGAAACGCGGATCGGTCGCAATGCCCGGCATTTCGAGCACGCGGTCGCAAAACAGCTTCCACTCGCGCTCGTTTTGCAGCCCCAGCATCACGACGCCGCCGTCGCCCGCAGCGAACGGGCCGTATGGATAGATCGTCGCGTGCGAGGCCGCGCTGCGCGGTGGCGGCGGCGCGCCGTCGAACGCGTAGTACAGCGGAAAACCCATCCATTCCCCGAGCGATTCGAGCATCGACACGTCGATGTGACTGCCCTTGCCGGTCTTGCCGCGCTGCAACAGCGCCGCCAGCACGCTGGTGTACGCATACATGCCGGCTGCGATGTCGGCCATCGAGCAACCGGCCTTGCTCGGCTCGTCGGGCGTGCCGGTGACCGACAGGAAACCGGACTCACTCTGGATCAACAGGTCGTACGCTTTCTTGTCGCGATACGGGCCGTCGTCGCCGTAGCCCGAGATGTCGCAGACGATCAGCTGCGGGTGCTGGTCGGCCAGGGCTTCGTAGCCGAGGCCCATGCGCGCTGCCGCGCCGGGCGCAAGGTTCTGGATCAACACATCGGCCTGCGAGACCAGACGCCGCAACACGCCCAACGCCTGCGCGTTTTTCAGGTCGAGTGTCAGGCTTTCCTTCGACCGATTCGTCCAGACAAAATGCGACGACAAGCCGCGCACGCGTTCGTCGTAAGCGCGGGCGAAGTCGCCGACGCCGGGCCGCTCGATCTTGATCACGCGCGCGCCGAGGTCGGCGAGTTGCCGCGTGCAAAACGGTGCCGCGATCGCGTGCTCGAGCGAGACGACGGTGATGCCGTCAAGAGGTCGGGTCATCGCTTCGATTCCTTCAAAACGAGCGCGGCAGACCCAGCAGGTGTTCGGCCACGTACGAATAGACCAGGTTGGTCGAGATCGGCGCGACCTGATAGAGCCGCGTTTCCCGGAACTTGCGCTCCACGTCGTATTCGCAGGCGAAGCCGAAGCCGCCGTGCGTCTGGAGGCAGACGTTGGCGGCTTCCCACGACGCCTTCGCGCACAGGTACTTCGCCATGTTGGCCTGCGCGCCACATGGTTGCTGTGCATCGAACAACCGGCACGCCTCGAACCGCATGAGATTCGCCGCCTCAGTCTCGATGTAGCTGTCCGCAATCGGGAACTGCACGCCCTGGTTCTGCCCGATCGGGCGGTTGAACACGACCCGGTCGGACGCATAGCGCCGCGCACGATCGATGAACCACCAGGCGTCGCCCACGCATTCGGCCGCGATCAACGTGCGCTCGGCGTTCAGGCCGTCGAGGATGTACTTGAAGCCCTTGCCTTCTTCGCCGATCAGATTCTCAGCCGGTATCTCGAGCTGGTCGAAGAACACCTCGTTGGTCTCGTGATTCACCATGTTGAGGATCGGCCGCACCGTCATGCCGTGGCCGATCGCGTCCGCCAGGTTCACGATGAAGATCGACATGCCCTCGGACTTCTTCTTCACCTCGGCCAGGGGCGTGGTGCGCGCCAGCAGGATCATCAGGTCCGAATGCTGGATGCGCGAAATCCAGACCTTCTGGCCGTTCACGACGTAACGGTCGCCCTGGCGCACCGCGGTGGTCTTCAGCTGCGTGGTGTCGGTGCCGGTGGTGGGCTCGGTCACGGCCATGCTCTGCAGGCGCAGCTCGCCGGTCGCGATCTTCGGCAGGTAGTGATCCTTCTGCGCCGCCGAGCCGTGGCGCAGCAACGTGCCCATGTTGTACATCTGGCCGTGGCACGAACCCGCATTGCCGCCCGAGAAATTGATCTCTTCCATGATCACGGACGCTTCCGCCAGACCGAGGCCCGAGCCGCCGTACTCGGACGGAATCAACGCGGCGAGCCAGCCGGCCTGCGTCAGCGCATCGACGAACTTCACGGGGTAGCCGCGCTCATGGTCGACCCGCTGCCAATAAGCGGCGTCGAAGCCGCGGCACAGGTCGCGCAGCGCCTCGCGCAATTCCTGATGCGCGTCGGGGGTCGGGATCTCGGTCTTCATCGGGTCCGGGTTCACCTCAAGGTTGCGGTTGCGGTCATGGTAAGCCAGCCTTCGTGGTCTTCGGCCCAGAGGCGAATCGTGTGGCCATCGGCTGCAGGTGCGCCGTTCACCTTCAGCGGATGCTGGTCGAACGTCGGGCGCACCGCCTTGAACTCGAAGCGCTCGATGCGTGCGTCGGGCGCATGGCGTCGCACCAGGTCGACCAGCAATGTCGCGATCAGCGGGCCGTGCACGACGAGGCCGGGGTAGCCCTCTTCCTGCATCACATAGGGCCGGTCGTAGTGGATGCGGTGACCGTTGAATGTCAGCGCCGAATAGCGAAACAGCAGCACCGCGTCGGCTTCGACCGTGCGGCTCCACGGCGCGCCGCGTTCGGCAGCGATTGGCTGTGGCGCCGGGTCGCCTGGCTGCGCGGCGGTGCGGTAGACGATGTCGTGGGCTTCGGTCAGCGCGGTGCCGCGGTCGTGCGTCACCACGTGCTGCACCCGCACGAACACCATCTCGCCGCTGCGGCCAACCTTGTGTTCGACCGATTGAATGGTCGACATGCGTTGGACCGTGTCACCGACCCGCACCGGTGCCTGCCAATGCAGCCGCCCACCGGCCCACATGCGGCGCGGCAGCGGCACGGGCGGCAGAAAGCCGCCGCGCTTCGGATGTCCGTCGGTGCCGATGCCGCTTTGGCGTTCGTGCGGCAAAAAATAGAGCCAATGCCACAGCGGCGGCAGCTCGGTGCCGCGCGTGGGCGCTGGGTCGTCGCGGTCCAGCGTGGCGGACAACGCGCGCATCGGCGCGGGCGTGATCTCGTCGTGCAGGGTTTCGCGCTTGCCGATCCAGGACGTCAGGTGATTGAGCGTCGCGGCGTCGAAGCGTGGGGTCGGGTCACTCATCGGCCACATCCTACCGAGCGATGC
Organism: uncultured beta proteobacterium; assembly: GCA_963784295.1. Lineage (GTDB taxonomy): Bacteria > Pseudomonadota > Gammaproteobacteria > Burkholderiales > Burkholderiaceae_C > JBBPYC01. The sequence continues at coordinate 192,125 of CAWAQL010000017.1, read as the reverse complement.
CGAAGCGGCCGGTCGCTCGGTGGACAGCGGCAGTTTTCGAACGTTCGGTCGGGCGCGATGCGGCGGCGGTCTTTGCCCGTGGGCGTTTGTTCCGTGTCCCGGCGCAGGCGCGCCGACAGCGATCGCGGCCGGGGTTTGCCGCTCGCATGGGGGATGGCCGCCACTCAGACCGGCTCCCAACTGAACACATCGCTCGACCGATCCAGCGCGTGGTAGTCGGCCTTCAACGCCGGCAGCGCGTGCTCGGCCACGCTCTGCGCGGTCCAGCCGTCGCCACGCTGCACCGAGCGCACCGGCCGCGGCTGGCTGATCAGAAAGATCTCGTTGTGGCGCACCGCGAACACCTGCGCGTTGGTGTCGGCGGCCGCGTCGCTGAGCAGGCAGACCGCAAGCGGCGCGATCTTGGCCGGCGTCATCTGTTTCATGCGCTCCACGCGCGCTGCTTCCGCCGGCGTGGTGGTCGGGATCGAGCTCGTCATGCGGCTCCACGCGAACGGGGCGATGCAATTGGAGCGCACGTTGAATTTCTGCATGTCGAGCGCGATCGACTTGGACAGCGCGACGATGCCGAGCTTCGCTGCCGAGTAGTTGGCCTGGCCGAAATTGCCGATCAGCCCGGACGTGGACGTCATGTGCACATAACTGCCCGAGCCCTGCTCCTTGAAATGCACGGCCGCGGCGCGGCTGACGTAATAAGCGCCGTACAGATGCACCTGGATCACCGCATCCCACTCGTCCACGCTCATCTTGTGGAAGAACCGGTCGCGCAGGATACCCGCGTTGTTCACGACGCCGTCGATGCGGCCGAACGCATCGAGTGCGGCTTGCACGATGCGGCCCGCGCCAGCGGCGTCGGCCACGCTGTCGGTGCTCGCCACCGCCTGGCCGCTGGCTTGCGCAATTTCGTCGACGACCGATTGCGCGGGGCCAGTCGATGCCGCGCCATCGGATTTGCCGACCTCACCGGACAGCGAAGCGCCGATGTCGTTGACGACCACCTTGGCGCCTTCGCGCGCCAGCGCAAGTGCGATGTCGCGGCCGATGCCGCCGCCGGCGCCGGTCACAACGACCACTTTGTCTTGCACCATGGGATTGTTCATCGTGTGTATGCTCCGGCGGTCGTTTTTAAGATGTCGAAGGTGCCCAGCCTACCGGCTGCGGAAGTCGTTGGCCAGCGCTGTCGTCTGCCGACGCGGCTTCGGCAGCGACCGGCACTGCGCCTCGCGCGCAGGCTGATGGCTCACACCGCGTCGGCTTGCGTGGTTGCTTGACAAGCGAGCTCGGACACCGCCTCGGGATCGAGCGCCTTGTTTCGATGATCGCTCCAGACCTGGCGCCAACGCCGCGCACCGGGCTGGCCGTGGCGCAGGCCCAGCATGTGGCGGGCAATCGCTGGCCACGGGGTGCCGTGCGCAGCGGCTTCGCGCTGCATGTAGCCGACCATTTGCTGCTCGACCTGCTCCCGGCTCAGATCGACGTCTCGGGTGCCAAACCACGCCGCGTCCCAGCCGGTCAATGACCACGGGTTGTGATAAGCCTCGCGCCCGAGCATCACGCCGTCGACCTGCGCCAGTTGGGCAGCGATGTCTGCCGTGCTGGCGATGCCGCCGTTGTTCACGATCGTCAACGCGGGAAAGTCGGCCTTCAACCGGTGCACCTGCGCGTACCGCAGCGGTGGCACGTCGCGGTTCTGCTTCGGCGACAAGCCGTCGAGCCAGGCGTTGCGGGCATGCACGATGAAGACGCTGCAACCCGCATCGGCCAGCGTCCCCACGAAGTCGCGCACGAAGCCATAGTCCTGATTGCGGTCGATGCCGATGCGGTGCTTGACGGTGACGGGCACCGCCACTGCGTCGCGCATCGCCTTCACGCAGTCGGCGACCCGCGCCGGCTCGTTCATCAGGCAGGCACCGAACGCCCCGCGCTGCACCCGTGGTGACGGGCAGCCGCAGTTCAGATTGATCTCGTCGTAGCCCCACTGCGCACCCAGCCGCGCCGCGCCTGCAAGATCGTCGGGCTCGCTGCCGCCGAGCTGCAACGCGACCGGGTGTTCGTCGGTGCCGAAACGCAGATGGCGCGCGACGTCGCCGTGCAGCAGCGCGCCGGTCGTCACCATCTCGGTGTAGAGCCGTGCGTGGCGGCTGAGCAGCCGGTGGAAGTGGCGGCAGTGCCGGTCGGTCCAATCCATCATCGGCGCGACGCAGGCGCGCCAAGGGGACAGGGCTTCAAGGGCAGACATGGAATGCGACGGACAGCGACTTCGAAAGAAACAAATCAGGTGATGACGGCGCGATGACCAGCTCCGGCCACAGGCCCACGTCGCCGCGACGCCCCGATTTTCCATCGGGTTTGCGCTTACCGCTGCTGCGCTGCATAGCCACACGGCCCGCGCCGGGTAACATTTCGACTGCCCGACACCCGCGGCATATACGGCACGGCGCCTTGAGACGGGCCCTCACATTTCAAAACGATCGGGATTCATCTCCATGGCTTACCCCACGCGCAAGTCATCTGCTGGTGCCGGCCGACCCGCCATGCGCCGCCCGAGGGGGATGTGGTGCGCTGCCTTGCTGGTGCTTTTGCTGGCCGGCTGCTCGACGGTCCCGTTGCCACGCTGGAGCAAGCCGGTGCGGCCGCTGCCTGCCGATGCCGTCGTGCAGGACAGTCAGGCCGCCAACAGCGCGGCAGCGCCTTATGGCCCCGCGGTGGCCGCGCGGTTTCCGGACCCGGCTGTGGTCTACGCCACGCCGGGTCTGACCGCGGGCCGCGACACGTTCAGCACGAACGCCGAAGTGCAGAACTGGCTGCGTGCGCTGGCCGAGCGATCGGCTGCGGCGCCCGGCGTGCGCACAGGATTGCTTGCGTTGGGCAACTCGCAACGCGGCGCGCCGCTCGAAGCGCTGGTGCTGACCCGCGCGGCCGCGACCGACCCGGCGACCTTGGCCGACAGCGGGCTGCCCACGGTGCTGCTGATCGGTCAGCAGCACGGCAACGAGCCCGCATCGGCCGAGGCGCTGATGGTGGTCGCACGCGAACTCACGCAAGGCCTGCTGGCACCGCTGCTGCAGAAATTGAACGTGATTGTGGTGCCGCGCGCCAACCCCGACGGCGCCGCCAACAACGAGCGCATGACCGCCGACGGGGTCGACCTGAATCGCGACCACCTGCTGCTGAAGACGCCGGAAGCACGTGCGCTGGCCCGTCTGGTGCGCGACTATCGGCCGCTCGTCGTGGTGGACGCGCACGAATACACGGTGGGCGGCCGCTATCTTGAGAAGTTCGGCGCCGTGCAGCGCTACGACGCGCTGCTGCAGTATGCGACCACGGCGAACATGCCCGAATTCGTCACCAAAGCGGCGGAAGAATGGGTGCGCCAGCCGCTGGTGGCGGCGCTGCAGGGCGAGCGGCTGTCGAGCGAGTGGTACTACACCACGTCGAGCGATCCGGCCGACCGGCGCCTGTCGATGGGGGGCGTCGAGCCGGACACGAGCCGCAACGTCAATGGCCTGAAAAATGCCGTCAGCCTGCTGCTGGAGACGCGCGGCGTCGGCATTGGCCGCTTGCACATCCAGCGGCGTGTGCACACGCAGGTGGTCGCAATCGGCAGCGTGCTGCGCAGCACCGCCGCTCGGGGCAGCGAGCTGCGCCGCGTGCGCGAATTCGTCGACCGCGACGTGGCGAGCCAGGCCTGCGCAAAACCCGCGGTGCTGCAGGCGTCGCTGACGCCGGAGCGGCGAACCGTCGTGATGCTGGACCCCGCCACCGGCACCGACCGAGCGCTCGATGTCGACTGGATGTCCGCGCTCACGCTGCAGACTCAAAGCACGCGCCTGCGTCCGTGCGGCTACTGGCTGGCGGCCGACGAAGGCGAAGCGGTGGAAAAACTGCGCCTGCTCGGTCTGCAGGTGTTCAAGATCGCGGCCGATGGGCCGCTGGTGGCCGACGGCTACCGCGAGGCCGCCAGCAGTCTGGACGGACGCCAGGACGTGCGCGGCGTGATCCTCGGCGAGGCGCCGATTCGCAAAACACAGGTCACGACCGCGCGCACGTCGGTGACCGCCGAGGCAGGCAGCTATTACGTGCCGGTGAACCAGCCGTTGGGCAGCTTGGCGGTGGCCGCGCTCGAGCCCGACACGCAGAGCAGCTTCTACGCCAACCACGTGGTGGCCGAACTCGATCATGTGCGGCGTGTGATGACGAATCCGAGCTTGACGTTCGAAGACGATCGTTGAGCCGCACTGCCCTGTTCGGGCGGCGCGTTGTCCTACGAGGATGTGCGCCGTGCGGATGCAACTCGGGTCGGTCCGACGCCCTATCGTGCAGGCGAGCGGAGTCGAAGGTCGCCTCTGCTGCTGCAAACACGAACCTTAGGAGAATTTCCATCATGACCACGATCCGTGCCAAAACCGTTGCCGCCACCGTGATGACCGCCGGTGCACTGCTGCTCTCGGGCTGCAGCTTGTTTCAGAGCGGCGACAACCACACGGCCGGCGAATTCGTCAACGACGCGACGATCACGAGCAAGATCAAGTCCGACTACGTGGCCAGCGATCAGGTGTCGGCTTCTGCGGTCAGCGTGGAGACAATGAACGGCACCGTGCTGCTGTCGGGCTTCGTGAAGTCCAACGCAGAAAAAGCCCGGGCCGAACAAATCGCCCAGTCCGTCAAGGGCGTGAAGTCGGTCAAAAACGCGATCGTTGTGCGCAACTGATCGTTGCTCTCACGGCGCAGAAAACGCGGCCTCTGGCCGCGTTTTCTGCTTTTGGGGCTTGTTGAACCGACCGTGCGGTGCCACCCCGATGACATCGATCAGCTACAAAACTGGTAGCGTCGGATGAATTGCGCTATAGTTCAGTCGCTATTGATTGTGTAGCGCAATCGGAAGTTGCAGGTCGGGCGGACAGCCCCCGGGCAACGTCAACGTTCGAGGAAAGTCGACCATGAGTTCCAAGGAAAACGCCGCCGTCTTTCAGCTGCTGCAGCTGCTCGAGGCCCGTTATGCGATCCGGGTGCTGTGGGCGTTGCGGGACGGTCATCCGCAGACCTTTCGGCTGCTACAGGACAGCGTGGGCGGGATCACACCGAACACGTTGAACACCCGCATCAAGGAGCTGCGCGAGGCCGGGCTCATGACCCATGGCAGCGACGGCTACACCGTCACGCCGTCCGGTGCCGATCTGCTCAAACGCTTGAACGATCTGCAGGCATTCGCGGGCAAATGGGTGGCTGGCCAGACCCGCAAGCCGCTGCCGGCGGTTTGAGCGGCCTGCCCCACCGAGACTGAAGGATCGATCATGCCCACGGCACCCAAACTGTTTGAGCCATCAGCAATGTTGCCTGAGGATGCAGCACAGGCCCTGCTGATCGGCCGCATGCATCACCCGGATCACGGCCCGATGCTCGTGTATCTGAATGACGGGATGGTGCACGACGCCTCGCACCTTGCGCCCACATGCGCCGATCTGCTCGAATTGACCGATCCGGCCGCGGCGTTGCGTGCCAACCCCGGAACACGTTTGCTGGGATTGCCGGACCTGCTGCGCAATTCCATGCACGACGCACGCGACCCGTCGCAGCCGTGGCTGTTGGCGCCGTGCGATCTGCAGGCGCTGAAGGCCGCGGGCGTGACGTTCGTGAGTTCGATGCTGGAGCGCGTGATCGAAGAGCAGGCCCGCGGCGACGCAAGCCGGGCCGAGGGCGTGCGCGCCGCCGTCACGGAGGCGATTGGCGCCGATCTGGCACGGGTGGTGCCAGGCTCGGATGAGGCCGCACGTCTGAAGGCCGCGTTGGTCGCGCAAGGCGCCTGGTCGCAGTATCTCGAAGTGGCAATCGGCCCGGACGCCGAAGTGTTCACCAAAGCGCAGCCGATGAGCGCGGTGGGCTGGGGCGACTGGATCGGCTTGCATCCCGGCAGCGCCTGGAACAACCCGGAGCCCGAGGTCGTGCTGGCGGTGGACAGCGCCGGCCACGTCAAGGGCGCGACGCTGGGCAACGACGTGAACCTGCGCGATTTCGAGGGCCGCAGTGCGTTGCTGCTGAGCAAAGCCAAAGACAACAACGCGAGTTGCGCGATCGGCCCGTTCATCCGGCTGTTTGATGCGAACTTCGGTATTGAGGACGTGCGACGCTGCGACGTGGGTCTGTCGGTGACCGGCCAAGACGGCTTCGTCATGACTGGTTACAGCTCGCTCAGCCAGATCAGCCGCGACCCACTCGATCTGGTCGCGCAGACGATCGGTGCGAATCACCAGTATCCGGACGGCTTCATGCTGTTTCTGGGCACGATGTTCGCCCCGACACAAGACCGGCACGGCCCGGGTGAAGGCTTCACGCATGCGATCGGCGACCGTGTGGACATCGCAGCCGCTCAGCTGGGGGTTCTCAGCAACTGGGTCACGACCTCGGACCAGGCGCCGCGCTGGGATTACGGCGTGCGACGACTCATGCGGGATCTGGCACGGCGGCAATTGCTGCGTTGAAGCAACCGCAGTTTTTTAATGTTCTTCTACAGGAAACCCTCGATGCTACAATCTTCTTTAGCTATCAAATTGATAGTATGTTCTGCCCTTCTGTTTTTTTCCGGAGTCGCCATGACGATGACCAGCATGCCCAGCGGTTTGCAATACGAAGACACCACCACCGGCAGCGGCCCGACCGCGCAGCCCGGTCAGCAGGTGACCGTGCACTACACCGGCTGGCTGTATGAAAACGGCCAGCAAGGCAAGAAGTTCGATTCGAGCCTCGACCGCGGCGATCCGTTCAAATTCTCACTCGGTGGCGGTCAGGTGATCAAAGGCTGGGACCAAGGCGTTGCCGGCATGCAGGTTGGCGGCAAACGCACGTTGATCATCCCGCCCGAGCTGGGCTATGGCGCGCGCGGCGCAGGGGGTGCAATTCCGCCAAATGCCACCTTGAAGTTCGACGTCGAACTGCTGGGCGTGGGTCGCTGAGCGGAGGCAAGCCCAGGCGACCGCACTCGGCGGCAGCGACGGGCAACGGCACGGCCGTCGTCCACCTGCGATCGCTTGTTCGGAATTGCGCGCCGCCCGCCGCCACTGTTTCTTTTTGAGCCTTGCAATAGGGAGTCGGCCATGAGTTCCAGCCAGTTGAAACGCGTCGCCATTTATGCAGCGATTGCAAGTGCGTTGCTGTACCCATCAATCGGTCAAAGCGCCGCTGCAGGCGCGCAGCAGTGCGATGGTGTCGCCCAGGACAAAGCGGCCTGTCTGCGCGAATCTGGTGCGGCGGCCCAGGAAAGTCGACGCGATGGATTGACCGATCCGGCCGACCGAGCGCAGCAGGAGAATGCCACCGCGCGGTGTAGCAATCAACCTGCAGGCGCCAAGGCCGAATGTGAAGCACGCCTAGGTGCTGGTTCGGGGACGAGGACGGAAGGCAGTGTGTCGGGCGGTGGCATTCTCCGCGAAACCGTCACGCCGGCGTCGGCGCCGCGCTGATTCGTTCGGTCGGCTTAAAAACAGGGCGGCCGATGCTCAAACGTGCTGGAGCGGCTCGTGCGCATCGGCGAGCCGCTCCCAGTCGAACACCACGCCGATGCCGGGCTCGGACGGTGCAAGCGCACAGCCGTCCGCTCGCTGCAACGGCCGCTGTGTGTACCGGTCGATTGGGAATGAGTGCACTTCGAGCCAGCCGGACTCGAACTGTGCAGACAGCAAACTCACGTGCAACTCTTGCATGCCGTGACTGCAGATGGTCACCCCGGCACGACGTGCCATAGCGGCCACAGCGAGCCAACCGGTGATGCCTCCGCAATTGGATGCGTCGGGCTGGACGAATGACAAACGGGCGCGGGCCAATGCGTGCTCGAACTCATGCAGCGTGTGCAGGTTCTCGCCCATGGCCAGCGGCATTTGCGTGGCCGCTGCGATGCGGGCGTAGCCATCGTAGTCGTCTGGCACAGTCGGTTCTTCGAACCAAAGCAGATTGAAAGGCTCAAGCGCACGGGCTGCCGCGATGGCCTGCTCGACGCCGAACGCATAGTTTGCGTCGACCATGAATTGCATGTCGGGGCCGATCAGATCTCGTACCGCGCCAGCGCGCGCGATGTCTTCTTTCAGATTTGGTTTTCCGACCTTGATCTTCACGGCATCAAAGCCGTCGGCCAAATAACCGCGCACGTTGTCGAGAAACTCGGGCAACGGAAAATTCAGATCAATCCCGCCCGCATAGGCGCGGCAGCGGTCGCTTGCGCCTCCAGCCATGTCGACGAGTGAGCGGCCAAGCGTCTTGCCGCGCAGGTCCCACAACGCGATGTCGATCGCCGAAATCGCAAACGACGCAATTCCGCCGCGGCCGACGTAGTGAATCTGCCATTGCATGGCCGCATTCAGCTGCTCGACGGGCGCGGCGTCCTGCCCGAGCAGCCAGGGCGCCAGATCGTGCTCGATCATCGCAAGCACTGCGTGTCCGCCACGCCCACCCGTGTAGCTGTAGCCGGTGCCGCTGCGCCCTGCCGCATCGCGCACCGTGGCGGTGACGAGTTCGAAGTGCGTGTGGTCGCCGTGCTTGGCATCGCCCAGCACCTGCGGCAGACGAATCCGGAACAAGCGGGCTTCGACGGCACGGATGGTTTGCGACATGCGGATTTTCAGAAGCAAGAGATCGCTTCATTCTGACCAACTTCTGATGGGAATGGCCTGTGACGAGGCAGCGCTTGTCCGCAAAAAAACAAAAAGGACGGGCCTAGGCAGGCGCCGTCCTTTCTTTCAACAACCCAGATCGCTGGCTGCGTTGGCGCCAATCAACCAAAGTTCGTTGCAGGGACCGTGTGGGGCGTAGCGCTCAGGCCTTGTTGCGCCCCGCCGCCGCACGCGTCGTGCTCAGCGCTTGATCCGACATCGCCGAAACGTTCTGCTCTGCAGTGGCCATGGCCTGACGTGCTGCGCCTTGCGCGGTATTGATGGCTTCCTGGGTTGCATTGAACGCGTTGCGGAACATGCTGGTGGCGGCTTCGCTACCGGTCGGCGCGTTCTTCATAGCGGTTTCCATCAGGGTGACGAACGACTGCTGCGCCTCCTTCATCTGACCTTCGACCAGCTTGCCCGTCTCGGCATTGGTGTTGCTGACGATCTCGAACACTTGGCGCAGGTAGCTCGCCGATTTCTCTGCCATCGGTTGCACCACGCCCATCTGCATCGTGAGCATCTGCTGGGGATCGCGCACGTCGAGCATTGCCTGCACGTGTTGCATCGAGTCGTTGACGATGGCTTTGGACGCTGCCAGGTTCAACTCGCCGAGTTGCTGGACACCGATCAGCATCTGCTGGGCCAACGACTGAAAATTGTCGACGCGCGACTTGGCGGACGTGCCGATGCTCTGGAAAAGTTCGTTCATGGTGATACTCACGTGTGGGGTTTGACGATCAAATCTTGCAGTGCGTTGAACCAATTGATCGGTGAAAACCATTGATTTTGTTGCACTGCAACATGGGTCGAGTATATCGGCCTTGGCCGCCCAGCGTCAACAAAATTGTTGCAATGCAACAATTTTTTGCCGAAAGCATGATTTGCAGGTCGCTTCGCTCGCGCATTGGCTTGGCCCCGCCGCACTCGTTGTGCACGCCTCCCGCTCCACTTTGTCACGGTTGCAGCCAGCAAGGCTCAGCCGACGTCCGCACAAGCTTCCAAGGGTCAAGCAGAATCGTTGGGCGCCGGCCCCGTAACCCGTCTCTCCCGGCACGTTTCCCATCTACTTATGCAACTGCAGCATCTCTCCCATGACCGCCAGCGCAGAGCCTGGGTGCCGGCGGCGATGGCCGCGTTTTTGTCGATCGGCACCACGTGGGCTCACGCACAAGCCGATGGCGAAGTTGTGCCGCCGTCTGCGGTCTTTGCAGCACCGACGGTCATGAGCAACCAGACTTTCGAGCCTGCACGCATCGCCCCCACCCATGCGCCCGGCGGGGTGCTGATGAATCAACTGGACAAGCGGATGCGGCAGATTCAAGCGACGCAGGAGCCTGAACTGCGGCAGCAACGCATGGCCGAATTTCTGACGACGCTCAAGTCCGGCATGGAGCACATTGGCAAGAACGGAACGGCGCCAGTGCCGATGCGGTAGCGCAAGTCTTGCAATCGACCGAAGCGGCCTGCTTTTGAAATGGCGTCAAGACTGGTGCCCGAGGCCGGAATCGAACCGGCACGGCCTTATCAGGGCCGGGGGATTTTCATACCACTTCGGCTTTCGCCGCCGCAGCTTGTCTGGGGTGCCGATGGAATCGGATCCACCGCCGACAAACAACGCGTTCGTGGTCTGGAGCACGCCTTCGCCATCGCCGTGCACCGGTTGCAGCGACATTAGGCGCCCGCCGTCTGCTCTCTACACCTTCCTGCAGACGCCAAACCGCCGTTGCGGCCTGGTTCTGCAAGCTTGGCTCGGCATCAGCGCGGACACAAACGCAGTCGACGGGCAGTCGAGTCTTTTGTGACCAGGGCCTTCACCGAATTTGACGGGCTTCACCTCGGCGGTTTCCCGCTGAGGGCTCAAGTTGGAGCGCTGCGCGTCCGCTTGCCTCAAGTCCCCTGTGTCTACCGTTTCACCACTCGGGCCGAGTGTTTCTCAAAGAGATGAAGGCGCGGCCCGGAGTCGAACCGGGCTGATCGGATTTGCAATCCGGTGCATAACCGCTTTGCTACCGCGCCATGAAAATTGCCTCGGAGCGTCGATCAACCTCAACCCGGCCAATCGACCACGAAAGATAGAAAAAAGGGAAGCCTGAAAGCTTCCCTTTTTTAACTTCCGCGAATTGTGGAGCGGGAAAAGAGTCTCGAACTCTCGACCTCAACCTTGGCAAGGTTGCGCTCTACCAACTGAGCTATTCCCGCAATGTACAGAGATTATAGCGCAACCCATGAAGCGATTTCGCCGGCCAGATGCCACTCGATTCGCTTGCGAGTTGGCAGCCAGCGATCAATGTTTGATCGACGGCGACCGACCGCCCGTGCGCTTGGCCGCAGCCTTCGGACGCACCACGGCCAGCGGCACCAACGGCTCATCGTCCGGCAGCGCAGTCGGCATCCGCTCCAGCGCGAGCTCCAACACTTTGTCGATCCACTTGACCGGCACGATCTCGAGACCATCGCGCACATTGGCAGGGATCTCAGCCAAGTCCTTAGCGTTTTCCTCAGGGATCAAAACCGTTTTGATGCCACCGCGCAACGCAGCAAGCAGCTTTTCCTTCAAGCCGCCAATCTGCGTGATTTCTCCGCGCAGCGTGATCTCCCCAGTCATCGCCACGTCGGCACGCACCGGAATACCGGTCAGCGCCGAGACGATCGCCGTCGTCATCGCCGCACCGGCGCTTGGCCCGTCCTTCGGGGTAGCGCCGTCCGGTACATGGATGTGCATGTCCTTTTTCTCGAACACTTCGTCGGTGATCCCCAATTGTCTCGCGCGCGAGCGCACCACGGTGCGGGCTGCTTCGACCGATTCCTTCATCACATCGCCGAGCGAGCCGGTGCGCTGAATCACGCCTTTGCCTGGCATCAAGGCCGCTTCGATGGTCAGCAGATCACCGCCGACTTCGGTCCAAGCCAAGCCAACCACCTGCCCCACCTGGTTCTGTGCTTCGGCGCGGCCGTAGGTGAACTTGCGCACCCCAAGGAAATCGTCGAGGTTCTCGGCCGTCACCGTGACTGGCGCCGCCATCTTCTTGAGCTGCAATGCCTTGACGACCTTGCGGCAGATTTTGGACAGGTCGCGCTCCAGCGAACGAACGCCCGCTTCCCGCGTGTGGTAGCGCACGATGTCACGCACCGCGTCCTCGGTGATCGTGAGTTCTTCGCCCTTCACACCATTGTTCTTCAACTGCTTGGGCAGCAGATACCGGATCGCGATGTTGACCTTCTCGTCTTCGGTGTAGCCGGCAAGACGAATCACCTCCATCCGGTCAAGCAACGCAGGCGGGATGTTCATGGTGTTCGAAGTGGCCACGAACATCACGTCGGACAGGTCGAAATCGACTTCCACATAGTGGTCGTTGAATGTGTGGTTCTGCTCCGGGTCGAGCACCTCCAGCAGCGCACTCGACGGATCGCCACGGAAATCCATGCCAAGCTTGTCGATCTCGTCCAGTAGGAACAGCGGATTGCGCGTGCTGGCCTTGCTCAAGTTCTGCAGCACTTTGCCCGGCAGCGCGCCAATGTAGGTGCGACGGTGACCGCGGATCTCGGCCTCGTCGCGCATGCCGCCAAGCGCCATGCGCACGTACTTGCGGCCGGTCGCCTTGGCCACCGATTGGCCGAGCGACGTCTTGCCCACGCCCGGTGGGCCAACCAGGCACAGAATCGGCGCCTTCACCTTGTCCACGCGCTGCTGGACCGCGAGGTACTCCAGGATGCGGTCCTTGACCTTTTCCAACCCGTAATGGTCCTCGTTCAAGACCTCTTCGGCATAGCTGAGGTTGTGTTTGATCTTGGTCTTCTTGCTCCAGGGCAAGCCGGTCAGCACTTCGATGTAGTTGCGCACCACCGTCGCTTCAGCCGACATCGGTGACATCAGCTTGAGCTTCTTGAATTCCGCTTCCGCCTTCTTCAGCGCTTCTTTGGGCATGCGCGCCGACTTGATCTTTTTCTCAATCTCCTCGACATCGGCGCCGTCTTCACCGTCACCCAACTCCTTCTGAATCGCCTTGACCTGCTCGTTCAAATAGAAGTCGCGCTGATTTTTTTCCATCTGGCGCTTGACCCGCCCACGGATTTTCTTGTCGACATTCAGGATGTCGACTTCGCGCTCGATCTGGCCGAACAGGTTCTCGAGCCGCGCTTTCACATCGTCGAGGTCGAGCACCGCCTGCTTGGCTTCGAGTCGCAGCGGCAGATGCGCAGCGATCGTGTCCGCCAGACGGCCAGGGTCATCGATGCTCGAGATCGAGGTCAGGATTTCCGGCGGAATTTTTTTGTTGAGCTTGACGTACTGGTCAAACTGCTGCATGACCGCACGGCGCAGGGCTTCGACGTCGCTCGGCAGCTCCGCTTTCTCCATCACCTCGATCGGCGTCACATCGGTTGTGAAGTGCTCTGGCCCTTCTTCAATCCGATTCACCTTGGCACGCTGCTGGCCTTCGACCAACACCTTCACCGTGCCGTCGGGCAATTTCAACATCTGCAGAATGGTCGACACGCAGCCCACGTCGAACATGTCCTCGGGCGACGGGTCGTCTTTCGCGGCCGTCTTCTGCGCAACCAGCATGATGCGGCGTTCAGCCATCATCGCGGCTTCGAGCGCCTTGATGCTTTTCGGCCGACCAACGAACAGCGGAATCACCATATGGGGGAACACGACCACGTCGCGCAATGGCAACAGTGGCAGTTCGATGGCGGTGGGGGGCAACGGGTTTTGACCTGACATTCGAAACCTTTCTGGGCAAGACCGGTTGGAGGTGGGTGCGGACGGCAAAGTTTCAAGCCGCCGGCCGTACGGATCCGCATCAAGGCAAGTCGCTCGACCTCGCGTCCCGAAAAATTGGGCTTGCCGTCGCCGGACCATGCCCTAGGGCATCTGTCGCCTCCGGCGCAGCTTGTGCGCTGGGACGCATCAAGCCGACTTGGCGGCTTCCTTGTAGACCAGCAGCGGCGGCTGATTTTCCTCGATGGTGGACTCATCCACCACGACTTTCACCACGTTGTGCGCGGTGGGCAGATCGAACATCGTGTCGATCAAGGCCAGCTCCAGAATCGAGCGCAAGCCGCGCGCGCCGGTTTTGCGCTTGAGCGCCTTGCGCGCAATGGCCCGCAAGGCATTCGGCCGCAGCTCGAGCTCCACCCCTTCCATTTGCAACAGGCGACTGTATTGCTTGGCCAGCGCGTTCTTCGGCTCGGTCAGGATCTGCACCAGTGCATCTTCCGACAACTCGTTCAAGGTCGCCACCACCGGCATGCGGCCGACCAGTTCCGGAATCAATCCGAACTTGATCAAATCTTCCGGCTCGACTTCGCGGAACACGTCCGACAGGCTGCGCTGCTGCTTGCTTTTGACCACCGCGCCAAAGCCGATGCCGGAGGCCTCGGTGCGGTTTTCAATCACTTTCTCGAGACCGGCAAACGCGCCGCCCAGAATGAACAGGATGTTCGTCGTGTCGATCTGCAGAAAGTCCTGATTCGGGTGCTTGCGGCCGCCCTGCGGCGGCACGCTCGCCATCGTGCCTTCAATCAACTTTAAAAGCGCCTGCTGCACGCCCTCGCCCGACACGTCGCGTGTGATCGACGGGTTGTCCGATTTGCGGCTGATCTTGTCGATCTCGTCGATGTAGACAATCCCGCGCTGAGCGCGCTCGACTTCGTAATTGCAGCTTTGCAACAGCTTGGAGACGATGTTCTCGACGTCTTCGCCAACGTAGCCGGCTTCGGTCAGCGTGGTCGCGTCGGCCATCACGAACGGCACGTCGAGCATGCGCGCAAGCGTCTGTGCAAGCAGCGTCTTGCCGGAGCCGGTGGGGCCGATCAGCAGGATGTTGCTTTTGGTGAGTTCGACGTCGTCGCGCTTGGCACCTTCGGTGTGCTTCAACCGCTTATAGTGGTTGTAGACGGCCACGGCCAGCGTGCGCTTCGCCGGCTCCTGCCCGATCACGTAGTTGTCGAGATTGCCCTTGATGTCGGACGGGGTGGGCAACTCGCCTTTCCCTTCGCGCACGGCGTCGCCCGCAGCCGGCACCTCATCGCGAATGATGTCGTTGCAAAGATCGATGCACTCGTCGCAGATGAATACGGACGGCCCGGCGATGAGCTTGCGCACTTCGTGCTGGCTTTTGCCACAAAACGAGCAATAAAGCGACTTCTCGATCGAGGAGCCCTTCTTTTCGGTCATGTGCGCTGTTCTCCTGCAGGTTGCCTGCGAGTCGGAAAAGGGGGTTGCTTACATGATAGCGATGGATTCCCGCTGCCCATGCGCACGCGGCCGGAACCCCGCAGGCGGTGTTGTAAATGCACCCCTGCCCTTCGCACGCTGGTGCATCATCTCTCTCGATGTCTCACCGCTCCCGGATTTCTCTTCGTTGCCTGTTCGCATTTGTGGTGGCGCTGCCTCTCGGGTTGGCGGCTGCAACTTCTTTTCAGGACGACATCGCGCAGCGCACGCTGGCGTGTTCGGCCTGCCACGGCAAACAGGGGCGCGCTGCGCCAGACGGCTATTACCCGCGCATCGCAGGCAAGCCGGCCGGTTACTTGTTCAATCAGCTGCTCAACTTTCGCGAAGGCCGGCGGCATTACGGATTGATGCAGCGCATGGTCGATCCGCTCAGCGATGCTTATCTGGCCGAAATCGCCACGTACTTCGGCGGTCTCGATGTGCCCTACCCGGCGCCCATCGCCAGCCGCGTTGCGCCCGACGTGCTGGTGCGCGGTGAGGCGCTGGTGCGACGCGGCGCGCCAGAACGCGACCTTCCGGCTTGTGTGCAGTGCCACGGTGAGCGGCTGACCGGGGCGTTGCCCGCGGTGCCGGGCTTGCTCGGGTTGTCACTCGACTACTTGAACGCACAGCTTGGAGCATGGCGCACCGGTGAACGCCGAGCCCATGCGCCGGACTGCATGAAGTCGATTGCCGAGCAACTGCGGCCCGAAGACGTGCAGGCAGTCGCCAGTTGGCTGTCGGCCCAGGCGCTGCCGGCCGATCCGCACCCGGCTGCTGCATTGCCAGCCGATATGCCGCTCGAATGCGGCAGTGCCGAACTCGATCTTCACCGGGATGCCACGCGATGAGACGGGCTGCTGTTGGCTCCGTCGTTGCCGTGCTGGTTGTGCTTGCGGTGCTGGCATTGTTCGCTCGCCCTCACAGCGCGACGCGCGACGCCGCCGTCGGTGCGGCGGACGCCCCCAGCGCGTTGGCCGCTGCGCCCGCGCAGATCGAGCGTGGGGCTTATTTGGCGCGCGCGGGCAATTGCATGTCGTGTCATACCGCCCGCGGCGGCGCGGCGTATGCGGGTGGGCGGGCCGTGCCGACGCCGTTCGGCGCGATCTACTCCAGCAACCTGACGCCGGATGCGGCCACCGGTCTGGGCCGCTGGAGCGCCGACGATTTTTGGCGCGCGCTGCACCACGGCGAATCCAAGGACGGGCGGCTGCTGTACCCGGCGTTCCCCTACACCCGCTTCACGCTCGTGCGGCGCGAGGATTCGGACGCATTGTTTGCGTGGCTGCAGACTTTGCCCGCGGTGCAGCGTGCCGCCACGCCGCATGCATTGCGTTGGCCCTACAGCACACAGGCAGCGCTCGCCGTGTGGCGCACGCTGTACTTCGAGCCCGGCACCCTTGAAGCCGACCCGAAGCAGTCCGCCGAGTGGAACCGAGGCGCTTATCTGGTGCGTGGCCTCGGCCACTGCGGCGCCTGCCATGCGGCCCGCGATGCGCTTGGCGGCACACGCAATGGCGCGCCACTCGGCGGCGGCAAGATGCCCGCGCAGCCTTGGTATGCGCCGTCGCTGCAGGCATCGCAAGAAGCGGGACTGACACAGGAGACGCTGCCGGCTTTCGTTCGACTCATGCGCGACGGTGTGGCGCCGGGCGCGGTGGCACTTGGCCCCATGGCCGAAGTGGTGCAACACAGCACGCAGTATCTGTCGGGCGCCGACATCGACGCGATGGCGACTTACCTGCTCACGCTGGCCACCCCTGCCGCTGCAGTGGTCGATGCAGGACCTGCGGTGGTGGCCACATCGAAAGCGGACGTCGGCGCGAAGCGTTACGAGACCCACTGCGCACAATGCCACGGTGAGGAAGGCCGGGGCGTGGACGGCGCCTACCCGGCGCTGGCGGGCAGTCGTGCGGTGCAGCTGGCCGAGTCGACGAATCTCGTGCAAGTCGTGCTGTATGGCGGCTTCGCGCCCGCCACCGCAGGCAACCCACGGCCGTTCGGCATGCCGCCGTATGTGCTCACGCTTGACAACGAGGAGATCGCTGCGGTGCTCACGCACATCCGCCGCGCCTGGGGCAACTCGGCTGCACCGGTCACCGAAGTCGAGGTACAAAAGGCGAGGTCCGCCGAGACGCAGTGATTGGACGATCGGCACGGCTTTGCACGAACCATCGCTTGCATGCCAAGCGGCGCTGTGAATCGGCCCATCATCGCGTGCGTGAACCGCAGCGATCTCCGCCGGGAAAACTCGCAATGCGGTTGAAACACTGCGCATAGCGTTTCAACCGTTTTCTCTGCCGCTCTGGGTGCGCGTCGGGCTCACTGTTCCTGTTGAACCAACAGTCGATCGCGTGTTCTTGGTTTTATTCTGAGGCGCAGTCGCTGCAGTCGCATGCACACAGTGGGTATGGGCTCACCTACGAGATCGCCGCGACCAGCACGGCACAGCAAGCGGTTGCCGCAATGCATCGCCAACTGCTTCAGCAACCCCACATCCGGTGGTCGCCCCAAGCGCATTCGCACTCAAACGCGGCTGGGAAGTGGTGTCAGCAGCAAGTCACCGTCCGCGGCCTCTGGCCGGGTCTTGGGCTTTTGCTTGTTGGTCGTACAACAGCCCGCTTCAGGTGTCCGGTTCATTCCGTGCCTGCCAGAGGTCGACCAGCATCATCACGATGCCGACCAGCACCACGACGATCATCGCGACATCCTGAATCTTGATCACGAAGCTGGCGAGGAACGCGATCATCAGGACCGCACCGACCAGGCCGAACAGCAGTTTCATCGGCGTGCTCCCACACAAGTTTCGGTCGTCGTCATGCCGTTGCCTCCTGCGTGCGTTGCACAAGCCAGCGCGCGGTGCGCAGCAGCCGCGCATCGTCGCCGCGCCGGCCCACCAACTGCACGCCGATCGGCAACCCGTTCTCGCCGTGCAGCAGCGGCAGGCTGATGCACGGCAGGCCGAGGAACGTCCACAGCGTGCACATCAGCGGGTCGCCGGTCGCGTCCAGCCCGGCCGGCGCGGTGCCGAGCGCGGCCGGTGTAACCAGCGCGTCGTGGTGCTCGAACACAGCCTCGAAACCTTCATGCAGCATCGGCACGCGCGCCAGCGCAGCGCGGTGCGCAACCGCCGTCACGGCTTGGCCGCGCTCGATCTGCGCGACGAGCGAAGCCGACAACCGCTCACGACCGCGCGCGTATTCTTCCGAGAACGAGCCGGCGATTTCGGCCTCCATCACGGTCTTGTGCCATTGCACCGCATCGGCCGCGCTGGGCGGCAGATCAAGAGGTGCGATCCGGTCGCCCAGCAGATCGATGAGCTCAGCAAACGCGGCTTGCGCGTCGGGCGCCACACGGTCCCAGAACGGAGTCGACACCCAGGCCAGCGACGGCGGAAAAGGCGCTTCGGAGCGCACGGCGTCCAGCAGTCGTGGCGTCGCCATCAGCTGCGTCAGCGCGTCCTTTGCATCGTAGCCCGCGAGCACTTCGGCCAGCAACGCCACGTCGTCCAGCGTGCGGCCGAACACGCCGATCGAGTCGAACGCTGGCGACTGCGTAAGCACGCCGGTGCGCCCGATCAGCCCTGCGCTTGGCTTGAAGCCGATCACCCCGCAAAACGACGCCGGCCGGATCACCGAACCGTTCGTCTGCGTACCGACCGCCACCGCGACCATGCCGGCGGCCACCGCGGCCGCCGAGCCGCTCGACGACCCACCGGGCGTGTGCGCGACGTTGTGCGGATTGCGGGTTTTGCCGGGGGCATAGGTGGCCAACTCCGTTGTGACGGTTTTGCCCATCACGACGCCGCCCGCGGCGCGCAGTCGTTGCACGAGCTGCGCGTCTTCGCGGGGCCGGCGCCCGGCGTGCAACACGGTGCCGTCTTCGGTCGGCAGTCCAGCGGTGTCAATGATGTCTTTCAGACCAACCGGCAGCCCGGCCAACGCACCGGGTGATTGGCCCGCCGCGTGCGATTCGTCGGCCCGCCTGGCTTGCGCAGTCAGATAGGCCCGATCCAGATGCGCCCATGCTTGCACCTCATCTTCGACCGCGTCGACTCGAGCGAGCAACGCGCCCGCATAGTCCACCGCCGAGCATTGGCCGCCGGCCATGCGCGCCAATGCATCGGTTGCGCTCAGCGACGCAAGACTCGAGGATTCCGTTTGCACAGCAGTCGTCATCGGGAATAGAGCACTTCAGGCAACCACTGAACCAGCCCGGGAAACACGTAGATCGCCGCCATCGCAACGAACACCATCAACAAGAACGGCATACAGCCTTTGAAGATGGTCGACAACAGCACGCTCGCCGGCGCGACCCCTTTCAGGTAGTAGGCCGACATCGCCATCGGAGGTGTCAAGAACGACGTCTGCAGGTTCAACGCGATCAAGATGCCGAAGAAGATCGGGTCCACCTGGAAGTGCTCGAGCAAGGGCAGAAAGATCGGCACGAAGATGATGATGATCTCGCTCCACTCGAGCGGCCAGCCGAGCAGGAAGATGATCAGTTGCGTGAGCAGCAGGAACGTGACCGTGTTCAGGTCCAGCCCCAGCACGAACTCCTTCACGACGCTCTCGCCGCCCAGGTAGCTGAAGATCGAGGAGAACGTCCAGGAGCCGATGAACAGATAGCAGACCATCGCCGACGTGCGCGCCGTCAGATACACCGCCTCGCGCAGCTTGCCCCAGGACATCGCGCGGTAGGCGATCGCCAGCAGCACCGAGCCCAACGCACCGATCGCTGCCGCCTCACTCGGTGTGGCCAGCCCGAACAGAATCGCGCCGAGCACCGACATGATCAGGATCGCGAGCGGCAGGAACGCTTTGAGCAGCAGCAACACGACTTCGAAGAAACCCATGCTGCCTTCTTCGAGCACCAGCCGCGGCATTTTCTTCGGCGAGGTGATCGCAACAAAGATGACGTAGGCCATGTAGAGACCGGCCAGCAAGAACCCCGGCAACAGGGCCGCTGCGTAGAGCTTCACCACCGACACGCCCGCCGTTGCACCGTAGACGATCAGCATGATCGACGGCGGAATCAAAATGCCGAGCGTGCCGCCCGCGCAGATCACACCGGCAGAGATGCGCTGGTCGTAGTTGGCTTTGAGCATTGCCGGGAACGCGAGCAGCCCCATCAGCGTGACGACCGCGCCCACGATGCCGGTGGCGGTGGCGAACAGCGCGCACGTGACGAGCGCAGCGATCGCCATCGCACCCGGCACCTTCCGAAACGCGACCTGCAGGCTGAGGAACAATTTGTCGAGGATGTTCGACCGCTCGATCATGTAGCCCATGAAGAGGAACAGCGGAATCGCCACCAGGATGTCGCTGTTCATCACGCTGAAAGTGTTCTGCGTGAACAGATAAAACACCACGTTGTCGAAGAACGGCTGCCCCGCTTGGTAATAGGCGTAGAAACCGAAGCCGATCCCCATTGCCATCAGCGTGAACGCGATCGGAAAGCCGAGCAGGATCACGAAGATGAACAGCCCCAGCATCACCAGGGCGAGTTGCGGATTGGTCACGACCGCACCCCCGCGTCCGGGCCCGACGGATGCGCCTGCATCAACTGCTCCGTCTCATCGATGTCGTGCATGCGCGGCGGCCAGACCCCTTCCTTCAGGCACAGCACGCAACGCAGCACCTCGGAGATGCCCTGCAGCGTAAGGAAAAAGCCGGCAGCCGGAATCAACATCTTGAGCGGCCAGATCGGAATACCGACCGGACTGTTCACGCTGACCTCCTTGATCGCGTACGCATCGTGCGCGTAGCCCCAGCCCGCGAACACAAGCGCCAGCACGCCCGGAAAGAAAAAGATGATGTAGAGAAAGATTTCGAGCCCGGCCTGGAACCGCGGCGGCCAACGCCGGGAAAACACGTCGGCGCGCACATGCCCCCCGCGCGACAGCGTGTAGGCGCCGGCCATCAAAAACAAGGCGCCGTACAAGATGTAGCTGAAATCGAACGCCCAGCTGGTCGGGTCGCGCAGCACATAACGGACGAACACTTCGTAGCTGACGCCGAGCGTCAAAATCACGATGCACCATGCAAATGCATGACCGACGGATTTGTTCAACAGATCGATCATGCGAATCACGACGCGCATCGGTGCTGCTCCTCGAAAAAGAAGGGAGGCTCGCGCCTCCCTGCGGTGTTTTGCAAAAGCGCTTGCGAAGGCGTTACGCCGACATCCCCGGGATCTTGCCGAACTGGTGCTCGTAGCCCATCTGGTACTCGGCTTCGTTCAAGAACATGTATTTCGCCACGCGCTTGGCCCAGTCGCGCTGGCTCTCGACCACTTTCTTGAACATCGGGTCTTCGTCCGAGAGCTTTTTCGACACCACATCCCAAGCTTTCAACTGGGCTTCGAACACCGACTTCGGTGTGCGCTTGACCTCGACCTTGTCGGTGGTGATCAGGCTGTCGAGGTCCTTCGAATAGTTGTCCATTGCGGTCCACCAGTTGGACTGCGATGCCGCCTCGGCTGCGTAACGCAGCACGGCCTGCAGATCCTTTGGCAACGCGTCGTGCTTGCGCTTGTTGAACACGATCTCGAAGAACTCCATCGCCTGGTGGAAACTGCCCATCATGTAGACCTTGGCGACGTCCTGCGCGCCGAAGCGGCGGTCCGACGTCGGGTTGTTGTATTCGAACGCCTCGATCACTCCGCGGTCCATTGCCGGCACGATCTCACCGCCGGGCAGCTGGGTGACTTTGACACCCATCTCCTGCATGAGATCGGCCGCCAGGCCCACCGTGCGGTACTTCAGTCCCTTCATCTCGTCCGAGCTCGTGATCGCTTTCTTGAACCAGCCGAGCGGCTGCGTCGGCATCGGCATTGCGAAGTAGCCGACCACGTTCAAGTTCAGCTTTTTGAGCAGTTCCTGATACATCTCGAGGCCGCCGCCACGGTAGATCCACGCAAGCGTCTGCGGTGCGTCGCATCCCGTGATCGGGCCGGAACCGAACAGCGACGCGACCTTGCTCTTGCCATACCAGTAGGCTGGAACCTGGTGGCCCGCGTCGAGCACGCCGCGGCTGACCGCATCCATCACTTCGAAAGGTTTGACGACCGCACCGCCGACCAGATAGTCGATGCGCAGACGCCCTTCGGACATTTCGTTGACGCGCTTGACGTACTCCTCGGCCATCTCGTTGAAGATGTCTTTCGCACCCCAGGCGCCCTGCATCTTGAGCGTGACGGGGGACTGCGCGACCGAGATCATCGGCGCGGCCATGGCTGCCACGCCGGCAGCACCCGTTGCCGCGGCTCCCAGGAAACGCCGGCGTGCCGGCTTCGCTTCCTCGGACGCAGATGGTGTCTTTGCGCTGAATTCGGTCATTCGAGTCTCCCTGTGGTGTTTGTTTGCACAACTTGTCCAGGGACTATCGACGCGCGTGGTCGCATTGCGCAACAGGGAAAACCCCGCAGTTCGCTGTCAGTGGCTTCCAGATAGGGCTCCGGGCACTCAGTGCGGCAACAGTCGAAAAAAAGCCCGCGGCAATGGCGGGCTCATTTGGCGGAAACGGAGGGATTCGAACCCTCGATGAGGCTCTACACCCCATACTCCCTTAGCAGGGGAGCACCTTCGGCCACTCGGTCACGTTTCCGGCTCGAATGAAATTATCTCATGCCTGTGCAGCGGGCTGATCCAGATCGAACGCACGGTGCAGCGCGCGCACCGCGAGCTCCATGTATTTCTCATCGATCACGACCGAGGTCTTGATCTCGCTGGTGGAGATCATCTGGATGTTGATGCCCTCCTCGGCCAACACGCGGAACATTTTTGCCGCGATGCCCACATGGCTGCGCATGCCGATGCCGACGATGCTGACCTTGCAGATTTTCGGGTCGCCTTCGATGCGATCGGTTCCGAGCCGCGGTGCGACCTTCGTTTTCAGCAGATCCATCGTGCGCGCGTATTCACTGCGGTGCACGGTGAAGCTGAAATCGGTCTTCCCCTCATGGCTGATGTTCTGGATGATCACGTCGACTTCGATGTTCGCATCGGCCACGACTCCCAGAATCTGGTAGGCGATGCCCGGCTCGTCCGGCACGCCGAACACCGAAATCTTCGCCTCGTCGCGATTGAACGCGATGCCCGATACCACTGCCGCTTCCATTTTTTCGTCTTCCTCGAAAGTGATGAGCGTGCCCGACTGCGCCTCGGTTTCCAACTCGAGGTCCCACGGCGTGAAACTCGACAGCACGCGCAGCGGCACCTTGTATTTGCCCGCGAACTCGACCGAGCGGATCTGCAGCACCTTGGAGCCGAGCGACGCCATCTCGAGCATTTCCTCGAAACTCACGGTGGTGAGGCGGCGGGCTTCCGGCACCACACGCGGATCGGTCGTATAGACGCCGTCCACGTCGGTGTAGATCAGGCATTCCTTCGCGCCAAGCGCGGCCGCGACGGCCACCGCCGACGTGTCCGAACCGCCACGCCCGAGCGTGGTGATGTGGCCTTGCGCGTCCACCCCCTGGAAGCCCGTCACGATCACCACGCGTCCGGCGTCGAGATCGCCTCTCATGCGCTCGCCGTCAATCGATTCGATGCGCGCCTTCGTGTATTCGCTGTCGGTGCGCACCGGCACCTGCCAGCCCGCGTAGCTGACCGACTCGACGCCTTCCGCGCGCAGCGCAATCGCCAACAACGCGGACGAAGCCTGCTCGCCGGTGGCGGCCAGCATGTCGAGTTCGCGGTTGATTTCACGGGAAGGTTTCTCGGGGGCAAGTTCTTTGGCAAGCCCCAGCAACCGATTCGTCTCCCCGCTCATCGCCGAAGGGACCACGACCATCTGATGGCCAGCCCGCGCCCATTTCACCACGCGTTTCGCCACGTTTTTGATGCGCTCGGTCGAGCCCATCGAAGTACCGCCGTATTTGTGAACGATGAGTGACATGGGCGGGAGGGATCAATAAGGCTCAGAGCGATGCCCCGGCAGGACTGGAAGCGGGCGGAGCTGCCTCTCGCGCGACGCTGCCATGACAGGCCGGCATTGTATCAATGCCCACCTTCGGCAACGCGGCGGTTCGGGTGCGCGCGGTGGGTGTGATCGGGTGGCCAGCTGCAGCATTCGGCACGCCGCCCGGGGCGTTACCCAGGTACCCGCCGCGCCCCCATTGCCCACACCGGCAGCACCACCAGCGGCTGCACGAAAAACGGCAACAGGTAGCGGTATTCGCCGGCCGTCGAGAACACGAAGATCGCGCCCAGTTGCAGTGTCATCGGCACCGTCACCAGCAGACTCGGCAGATGGCGTTTGGGGTTGCGCAGGCCATTCATCAACATCAACAGCATGAGGCCAATCCCGGGCAGCGGGGACCAAAGCCAGGCACGGTGTCGCACGCCGAAGTCGTGCACCGCAGTCAAGACCTGTTCCACTTTTGTAAGCCGCCAGCGCCGATAGACGGAACGCGTCGCCAGGTTCTCCAGCACCGGCTTCGCCCACCAAAACTCGACGATGCCGGCACGTGCGGTGGCCGCTGCCGCAAACACGTTGACTCGGCTGGCGATGAATTCGGAAAAGTTGTGCCAAAGGTTGTGCCGCAAGAACTGCTGCACGATGACTTGCTGATCCGCTTCGTCCATACGCCCCACCTGCGGGCCGTCGGGGTCGTGCACGAGCGGGTCCCAGTAGTCGGGGCGGAAGTGGTCGACGTAATTCCCGAGCGGCCGATGCCGCGTAAGTGCAGCAATCGTGGCCGGTGAAAGATTGCCGGCCGACTCCGATGCGGACTCTCCCCGCGTGTGCAGCACATTCACGGTTTCGAAAATCGCCAGCGGAAACCAGATGCCTTGGCTCTTGTCGTGATGCAGACGTGCACCGAGCGCCACCACGGCACACCAGAGCAGCACGATGGTTGCCAGCCACCCACGGCTTTTTTTGTCGACAAGGAACCACAGAGCCGTCAGCGGCAGCACGAACACGAGCCCGTTGCTGCGCGCAAAAAGCGCAACCGGCAACGTCAGCGCGATCATGGCAAGCGACCGCACGTCGATGCCGCCCCGGCGCGCCGCCAGCCACAGCTCGAACAACAGTCCGGCCGCAGCCACCGAGAAAATGCCGTCCGGATACAGCAAACCCAGATAGAACACCATGTGCGGCGCCAAGCAAATCCATGCCAGCGACAGCCAGAACACCGCGCGCAGCCCCATGCACCACTGCCAGCCGAGCACGCGCGCAAACACGACGGCGGCGAACAGGAACTGCATGCCGATCGGCACTTCGACGAGCCGCGTGGTGCGATAGAACAACGCAACGAGCCCGTACCAGAACGCCGGCTTGCCGGAAGTGAATGCGTCGGGCTGTTCGACCTGGCGCAACACGGCAAAACTGTCGTGCCCGAGCACCCCGGGCCAGAATGTGCACAGCCAGGTCGCATAGACCGCCAGCAACCCGGTCAGCACCACCAGGAAGACACGCGAGCCGCCGGCGGCGCTTGAGGTGCCTGCCGATGGCGACCCCCTCACCGGCGGCCTTTCAACGGTCGGCGGCGGAAAACACACCGAGTGGGCAGTGCCACGCAGACCGTTTCCGCACCGCAGGCGCGTCGGAGGCGCCCGCGCGAACGCAGCGCGGTGATCATGCAGGGGACGCCGACCAGTGCAACCGTTCGCCGCATCGCTGCACAAACCCGGCACCGACTTTCAGCCGAATGCGATGCCCGCGTGTGCTGCAAGCCTCGATCTGCACGAGCAGTGCGCGCAGCTGGGCGGCTTCGGGCGTGGTGCCATGCGCGGTCTTCAACCAATGACGAATGGCATTCGCGCGGCGCGCCGCAGACAGGGCACGCAGCGGCGTCAGCAGCGGCGGCGTGCCTATGGCAACCAGGTCCTCGGCGGCGATTTCGGCCAACAACTCAGCCGCTTGCGCCGCATGCGCTGCGCTGCGCGCAAACGTGGTGCGAAATTGCGGGAATGCCATTTCGAGTGTGGGCAGCAACTGCGCCCGAATGCGGTTGCGCGTGAAGCGCGGGTCGGCGTTGCTCGGGTCTTCGATCCACCCGACGTCGCGCTGCACGAGCCAATCGCGCAAAGCCGCCGGAGGCACGGCGAGCAGCGGACGATGAAAGGTGAGCGCCCCGACCCGCCAACGCGCCGGCATCGCCGCCAGGCCTGGCACTCCTGCACCCCGCGACAAGGCCAGCAGCACGGTCTCGACCTGGTCGTCGGCATGATGCCCAATCGCTACGTTTTCGATAGCTGCAGACGATGGTTGTGCCTGTGCTTGCGCCGATAAGTGCTCTGCAAATGCCTTGTATCGGGCCGCCCGAGCCGCTTGCTCCGGGCTTTGGCCAGGGGCGGCGGCTGCCGCCACCCGGCGCACCGCAAGGTGCACACCCAGTCGATCGCATGCCTGCGTGCAGTGCCGCTCGAACGCATCGGCCGCAGCCTGCAGGCCATGGTGCACATGCAGCGCATGCACCTGGCCAGGCCACTTGTCGGCGCAGGCCACCAACAGAGCTGTCGAGTCGGCGCCGCCGCTGAAGGCAACGGCAAGCGGCAGCCCGGGTTGAAACCGTTCCATGGCCCGATCGAATGCCGCGGCTTGCTTTGAATCGGTCATGCGCGCAACACCGCACGCGGCGCCATAGTCAAGTGGGGCCAATCGAGTTTGAGAGCACGTGCGTCCCGCCGCATTCCCTCTCGTGGCGAGTGCCGCCCGCGTGTCATAGACAGCGCCACCGGCGCAGCGAAAGGCGCGGTGGCACGCCGGATCGGCCCGCTGCTTGCGTCGATCGGACTGGCAGCATCGATGAGGCGCTTCGCGCTTGCGCCGGCGAGCTGGATTGCGAACAATGTGCCTGCCGACCAAGGACAGCCATCGGCAACAGCGTCCGCGGCAGCAAATAGAACGGCAGCAGATAACGGTATTCGGCGGCGATCAAGAAAAGAAAAATGGCACCCAATTGCAGCACCATCGGCACCGTCACGAACAGGTCCGCCACATCTCGCAGTCGGATGCTCCGCGCGAACAGCCACAGCAGCAACCCGATCGCCGGCAGCAACGACCACAACAGCCAGCGATGGCGAAAGCTCAGCTCGTAGTTTTCGGTCAAGACGTATTCCAACGTGTCGAGATGAGGGCGTCGAAACTCCGACCGGGTCTGCAGATGCGCAAGCACGAGCCGTGCAAAAACATAATTCACGATGCCGCCGCGAGCAGTGGTCGCCACCAGAAAAACGTTCACGCGGCTGCTCATGAAGTCCGGGACTTGTGCCAGAGGTTGTAGGTAAAAAATTCGTGCAGCACCGATTCAGGCAAGTCCTTGACCTTCGGTCCGTCGGCGTTGAACGTGAGCGAGTCCCAATAATCGAGATCGTAGAAGGCGAGATACGCCGCGATCGGCTGGTGCTGCGTCAGCACCTTGATCGTGTGAGCGGAGATGGCCGGCTCCAACATCCACAACGGCATCGGGCGCGGCTGCAGGAAGTTGAAGGTCTCGAAGATCGCCAGCGGGAACAGCACGCTTTGCCCGCTGTCGCTGTGGGCGCGCGTGCCCACCGCCACCACGTCGCACCACGCCAGCGTGACGGCCGCCAGCCCCCAGCGGTCTGCGCCGCGCAGCAGCGGCAACATCAGCACAATCGGCAACAGCAACAGCATCCCGTTGCTGCGCGCGAACAGCGCTGCGGGCAATGTCAAAGCAAAAACAGCCAACGCTGCCTTGCTCAATCACCGTGGCCTTGCGACCAGCCACAGCTCGAACGTCAGGCCGGTGACCGCGACCGAGAAGATGCCGTCGGCGCTCAACGAGCCGAGGTAGAACACGACGTGCGGTGCGATGCGAATCAACAGCAGCGAGGCAAAAAATACCCAACGCATCCACATTGCCCACTGCCACGCCAGGATGCGTGCGAACACGCCAGCGCCGAACGCGAGGCGCGCGATCGCCAGCGCGTCCACGACCAACGCGTGATTCATGTTCACGCCGCGCCGCAGCGGCCACAGGCTGCAAGTGGTGAAGGATCGGGAAAACTCATCGAATCGTGCTTGGTCGCTGGTGGGTTCGCGGTGAGGGTCTGGAAAGAAAGATCGCCTGGCAGCGATGCGATGCGCATGGCGCCGCGCACGAACCTGCCGCCGCCCAGAGCCACGGCTGCGGCGCTGCAGCGGGTCGAGCGCCGAGGGCCGTTCGACCCGGCGGAAGTTTAGCGAGACGCGGTTGCACGTCGCCCTGAAGGCCGCACCGCCTGGGCTACGATTTGCAGGGTTGAAGCCGCTGCAAACTGGGCGCATCAGGGTTCACCGCATCGGGGAATCAAACAGAAGGCAAGGAGTCGGGTTTGCAACGTTTTCCATTGGTCGATGTGCTGCGCGGCGTTGCGGCTTTGTTGGTGCTCGTGCTGCATGTGATCGATCTCGGGCAATGGGTGTCGTTTCCGACCGAGGGCCTGCTGCGTGGTTTTCGCGCGGGCTGGGTCGGCGTCGACATCTTTTTCGTGATCAGCGGTTTCGTGATTTCACTGAGCGCGATGCGGGCCGTGACAACGGCCGAGCCCGACTGGCGGGGGGGCTTTGTGGACCGACGCCTGCGTCGCATCGTGCCGCTGTATTTCTTGACCTGCCTGGTGTTCGTCTTCTTCGTCGATCCTTCGTCGCTGCTGTACGGCTGGCGCTTCGCCGTCCAGCACATCGGCAGCCACGCGCTCTTCATCCACAACATCTTCGAGCCGACCTCGCGCTCGATCAATTCGCCGAGTTGGTCGATCGGGGTCGAGATGCAGTTCTATCTGTTGATCCTGCTGACCGCGCCGTGGCTCGCGCGGGCTGTGATCTGGAAGGTGCTGCTGGTTTGGGTCGGCACGGCGGTCGCGTGGCGGTATGGGACCACGCTGGTGCTGCCGCCCGGTGCAAGCGACAGCTATCACCAATTGCTTGCGACGTCGCAATTGCCCGCCACGCTCGACGCATTCGGCTTCGGCATCGTGCTGGCCAAGCTGTCCATGTCGGGTCGGCTCGGTTCGAGCTGGCCAAGGTTTGCGCTGTGGTGTGCGGTCGCCGGGGTGTTGATCTATCTGGCTTGGAGCACCTTCTGGCCGCACGCCGGCTACTGGGATGTGCCTGCGATGGTGATCGGCTGGCGCACGTTGTTTGCAGCCGCCGCGGCGGCGACGCTGGCCGCCTTGGTCGTCTGCCCGACCGACGGCGGCTGGCCGGTTCGACCGCTGCGCTACCTGGGCCAGATCAGCTACGGCATCTATCTGTGGCACATGCCGGTGCTGCTCACGCTGCTGCCGCACAGCCCGTGGCGGGGCATGTCGCTGCTGATTGCAACTGCGGCCGCTTCGATTCTGCTGGCGGCGTTTTCCTGGCACGCGATGGAGAAGCTTTGGTTGACCAGCGCCAGCACGCGGGCGAAGGCTTGGTAGGCGATTTCAACTGGTGCGGTTTGCGTGCATCACAGAGCGCACTGCCTGCTCACTGCCTGCTCACTGCGCTGCAGCGTCGCGAATCGCGTCATAGAACGCAGCCGAGCCTTCCACTGGATTGTCCGGCCGGATTTCGAGCCGATTCAGCGTTTCGCGGCCGGTCAGTTCCGGCTTTGAGGTGATCGACAGGTAGTATGGGCTCACGAAGCGCGCACCGCCGCGCCGATGCGACCGGATGGCGTCGGCGTGCACGCCGGGCCGCTTCCACTGCTGCGGGTTGAACTCCGGCACGCCGTAGCCGATCAGGCTTCGATCGGCAATAAACGCGCGAATCCAGTCGCTGTCGGCCGCGCCGCCGTACATGTTGAGGCCGCTGCGCCAAGGCAGGCCGAACCGAAGGCTCTGGTCAACGCCAAACAGCTTCGCGTTCCAGCTCGAGTTGACTTCCGGCACGATCTGGTGCGAGTACAGCTTGTCCTGCGGGATGCCGGCCTGCCGCGCGATCGCATAGAACTTGGCGATGAACTGCACCACCTGCCTGGCGCGAAAATCGTTCCAATCGCGCGCCAGCGGGTTGAAGTAAACGTCCTGGCCCTCTCTCGGCCGATCGACCCAGCCCCGCACATCGCCGAGCTCGGCAAACGGCCGCAGCCAGATCAGGCGCGACGTTGGCGTGTCGCGCTCCGCGGCCTGGTCGCGCCCGACAATGTGAAAGTCGAAGTTGCGCAGCAGGTAACGCTGGCTGCCGATGGTGACGATGACCTGGCCGAGGTGGTGGCCGACCGGCATCCTGGCAAACGACAGATCGACTCGAAAACCGACGTTCGGGTCGGTGATCTCCTCCAGCGTGCGGTACACGTCCAGCCGGTTGAAGCCGCGCGGGATGTCGCCGATCCGCTCTCCGTCGACGAACAGCTCGAGCCGGTCCACGCGGCGGCCCGGGTCCCACAGCCAGCCTTCCACCGGCAGGGTGCCGTGCGCAAACCCGTCGTAGTGTTCACCGAACGACTGCATCGCATCGCGGCGGATGTCTTTGCCAGGTGCGGGCACCGACTCGAAGTTCGGGTAGTCGAACCCGTTGGCCGCATTGAACGTGTCGATGTGGCCGTACTTCTGCTCGAGCCATCGGCGAAACGCGGCCACCGAGCGCGGATGGTGGTCGGTGACCTGCGCACGGTCGAACGCGCCCATGCCGTTTTCGAAGTCCGGAAACATCTGGTGCACTTCGCCGGCCAGCGTCACGGCGACGATGCGCTGCCTGACTTCCGCCGGCAATGCGGCGATGCGCCGGAGCACGTAGTCGGCGGCGTCGAATCGATACCGGTTCACATCCAGATCGTCGTCGGTCAGCAGCGTGTATGGCAGGACCTTGTTGCCGTAATAGCGCGACGCCGGCACGCTGCCATCGGCCAGCTGCATCATGTTGTTCTTGTCGGCGGCAAGTGCATCCGGCAGCGGCCCGCGCGCGTCGAAGTGATTGGCGACCAGATAGATCACGACCGGCCGTGCCGTGCGCGTGAACAGCTCCATGTAAGCCTCAATCTTGTTGCCGTCGAGCACGAAGGCGCCGTCGAACTTTTGGTAAAGCCCAAGCAACGGAATGGTCGCGGTGTAGCCGAGCTGCACGTGCCCAGCCGCACCGCCCGGCTCGAGCGGATCGAGCAAATGGGCAAGCGCCGCGGTGGCGTCGTAGTCGTTGCGCGCGCACAGCGAATCCGGATAGAAATACTGCGCATGACCCTCGTGCTCCTTGGCGTTCAAACACTCGACCAAGCCTTCGATCACCGGTGCGATGACGAATGGCGGGTGCTCGGTCGATGACTGCGCGGCGGCGGGGTCGAACGCGCCGACGAGCAGCACGCCGACCCATGCCCAGCAAAGCAAGAGATTGCCCTTCACGGCGGGAGCGGCGAAGCCGTGTCGTTGGCTGCCGGCGCGGGGCCGACCGTGAACTGCGGATCGAGCGGGCCCGACTTCTCCGACAGCGTCGGTGCCGGATCGTGATCACAGACGCTGGCCGGCTCGATGCGATAAACCGCGAACGTCTGGTCCCGGAATCGCTGATTGAAACACTGCCGAAATATCGGGTCATCCAGCATGGACGAAACGAACCAGATCTTCACGACCAACAGATCGAAACCGAGTCTCCTGAGCTTCCCAGCCAGCTCCCTGGGCGGCAGCGTCATGAAATCGCGGTAGCGCCACGGACCAAAGTGGTCGCCCCAGATCGGTTGCGGCGCGTAGTAGAGCGCTGCCTCCATGCCGTTTTGATAGACGCGCGCGGTCGGATCGCGCTGCAGGAAGTTCAGCACACCCCGGTACTCCCACATCTGCCTGTCCAGAAATGCATCGCGCTGCGCGTGGGTGGCGCCGATCAGGCCCCAGTCCCTTTGCAGGAGGCGCGTGGTCGGCAGCAGCACGACCAGCAGCAACAACATGCCGCCAGCGCCTTGCAGACGCCCGCGCGTGAGTGGCTTCCAATCGGCCGCAGGGCGCAACCGACCCGCAACGTGAGTCGACACGGCGGCGATGCCGGTCCAGACGACGAGCGCCGAAAGCCACGAGAGGACTGGATACATTGGCAGCAGATACCGCGGCAGGTGCGATGTCCCCAACCACACCACCGCCGCACAAGCGGCGAACAACATGGCGGCGCGCACCCCGGCATTGCGCCAGTTCCGCGGAAAAAGCGGCGCCGCGAGCGCGGGCCAGAGCAACCACGACGGCCAGCCGCGGCCGCTTTGCACGTCCTCCAACTGCAACACCATGTCCTGAAGATTCCAGTCGGTGAAACCGAACAAGGCTCCGCCCAGCGGATCGAATGGGTCGCCCGTCATCACCAGATTGCGCCCGTACCAGTAGATGCAGGGCAGCAGCCCGAAGCCAAGCACCACCGCGAGCAGGCGCAACCGCCGGCGATCAAGCAGCAGCACGAGCGCGAAGTACGGAAAGAACCCGAGTGCCTGGTATTTGGTTGCGGCGGCCGACCCGAGCAGAAACGCCCCGGCCGCGAGCCAGCCCCGATGGTCGGGCTCGGCGCGCCAGAGCGTGAAGGCAGCCCAGGCGGACAACAGGTACAGCGCCACCGCCATGTCGACGTAAGCGTTCAAGAAACTCTCGCGCGCGAGCGCCAGCCAGAGCACCACCGCCACCGCCGCCACGATCCGGTTCGTGTACCTAACGCCGATCTGGTAGAGCAGCAGCGCGGTGACCCAACCGGCATACGCGTGCAGCACATGCGCCATCACGTCGTCGTACAGCACCAGGGCCGATGCGTAGAGGAGCTGATAGCCGAGCGGCGACCACGGATAACGCAGCCATTCGTTGATCTGGAAACGCCCGCTGTTCGCCCACTGCTGCGCGTGCGCCAGGTGGAACGACAACTCGTCCCACATGTGCGGCGGCCGCAGCGGCAACAGCACCGTGCACAACGAGAGCAACAGCACGAGCCAGATCGTCCAGTGCAGGCGCAGGTCGATGCGGCTGGACGGGCGATCCGCGTTCGCACGCCAGCAGCGAAACCAGCCGAAGCCGGCCGCGAGCCAACCGGCGGCAAGCACCGCGAACAACCACGGCGTCCTCAGCAGGCCGGCCAGCGCCACGAGCTGAACCACCAGCATGACGATCGCGGTGCCGAGACTCAGGCACAGGGCCGCGCTCAATCCGCCGGTCATCGATGTGCGGCGAAGCAACCGGTCGAGCGCCAGACGGCCGCAGCCCCAGCAGCACAGCGCGAACAGCAGCAGCGCCCCGTGGTGGGCCGCAACGAAACTCACCCGCTCCATCGCTCAGCCGGACTTGAGTCCGTGGTGATCGGCCGCCTGGGCCCTGTCGGTGCTGGCCCGCGCTCGTGCGCGGCGCTGCGGATCAAGGCGTTGCGCCAACGGCGGCATCGGCAAACCGGCCATAGCTGCGCAGCCGATGATGCCGAATCTCGAGCAACGCCTGCGGGCTGAGTTCAACCACCTGCCGCCAAGCATCGGCCAGCGCGCGTTTCAAAAACCCGGCCATCTGCTTGGGGTCGCGCTGCGCGCCGCCGATCGGCTCGGCGACGATGGTGTCGATCAGGCCCAGGCTTTTCAGGCGCGGCGCGGTGATGCCAAGCGCTTCGGCCGCCTCCTGCGCCTTGTCGGCGGTCTTCCACAAGATCGATGCGCAGCCTTCGGGGCTGATCACCGAATAGACCGCGTACTGCAGCATCAACACCTGATCGGCCACCGACAGCGCGAGCGCACCGCCCGAGCCGCCCTCGCCGATGATCGTGGCGATGATCGGCACCTGCAGCTGCGCCATCTCGAAGATGTTGCGGCCGATCGCCTCGGACTGGCAACGCTCTTCGGCGTCGATGCCCGGGTAAGCGCCCGGCGTGTCGACAAAGGTGAACACCGGCAGGCCGAACTTCTCGGCCGTTTTCATCAGGCGCAACGCCTTGCGATAGCCCTCTGGCTTGGTCATGCCGAAGTTGCGCAGCGCGCGCTCGCGCGTGTCGCGGCCCTTTTGGTGCCCGAGCACCACGCACGGCGCGCCGTTGAAGCGCGCCAGACCGCCCACGATGCTCAGGTCGTCGGCAAAGTGGCGGTCGCCATGCAGCTCGACGAAATCGGTGAACAGCTCGGCCACGTAATCGAGCGTGTAGGGACGCTCGATGTGGCGCGCGATGCGTGTGATCTGCCAGGCGCTCAGGTTGCTGTAGATCGTCTGCGTGAGCTGCTGACTTTTCTTGGCCAGCTGCTCGATCTCCTCCGAGATGTCCACCGACGACTCGCTTTGCACGGCGCGCAACTCTTCGATCTTGGTCTCGAGCTCGGCAACCGGCTGCTCGAAGTCGAGAAAGGATCTTTTTGCCATGCACGGCTTTCTGCGAAAACGCGAAACGGGACAGGAGCCGGGAGGATGAGGCCTGCAACCCGACGGCAGGATTTGCTGCGATCGGAGCGCAGCCGATGCGCCGATCAGCTCGGCTGCGGCGTGGGCGGTGCCAGCGAGCGCCAAATATACCAAGTGGCCACGCTGCAAAACGGCGTCCAGGCGGCCGCCACTTCGCGTGCGTCGCTGCGGCTGACCGCTTCGCCGGAGAAATAGTTTTTGCTGATGCCGCTGATCAGGCCGGCGTCGTCGAGCGGCAGCACGTTGGGCCGCAGCATGTGAAAGATCAGAAACATGTCGGCCGTCCAGCGGCCAATGCCGCGGATCGCGACCAGCTCGGCTGCGATCGCGTCGTCTTCCATTGCGGTCCACTGCGCGAGCCGCAGCGCGCCGGAATCGAATTTGAGCGCCAGATCGACCAGGTACTCGACCTTGCGCGGGCTCAATCCCGCGGCGCGCATGTCGTCGATCTTCAGCAACAGCGTCGCCTCCGGCGTGATGCGGTGCGGCGGCAGCAACCGGGCGAACCGTTCCCACACCGTTTGCGCTGCCTTGAAAGAGATCTGCTGGCCGATGATGCTGCGCGCCAGCGTCGTGAAGGCGTCGCCGCGCGACTGCAGAAACAAGCCGTCGAACTGCGGGATCAGCCGCTTCATCACGCGATCGCGCGACTGCAGATGCTCGCAGGCGTCGGCCCAGTAATGGGGCTGTGCGGCAAGCTCCCGCACAGGCACCACATCGGCCAGCAGTTGCGCATCAATCATGGATTTGCGCACCCGATCGACACGGCGGACAACGGGATCGATGCAGCGCTCAAGACTTCACCTCCCACTGGGTGCCGACAGCCGAATCCTTCAAGGCGATGCCGTGGCCTAGCAAGGTTTGGCGAATCCGGTCGGCCAGTGCGAAGTCGCGCGCTGCTTTGGCGCGGGTGCGCTCGGCAATCATCGCCTCGATCGATGCGTCGTCCAGCTTTGCGTCGGCCGCGTCGGCAGCACCTTGCCGCGCTTGCAGAAACGCACGCGGCTCGGCTTGCAGGAGGCCGAGGGTGCCGCCGAGCGCGCGCAGCAGGCCGGCGTCTGCGGCAGCGCGCGTGCGATTGACCGCACCGGCCAGCTCGAACAGCACGGCCACGGCTTCCGGCGTGCCGAAGTCCTCATCGAGCGCGGCCTTGAAGCGCGCCGCACGCGGCTCACGCCAGTCGATTGCCGGCAACGCGTCGATGTCGGGCGCTTCGGCCAGCGCGGTGTAGAGGCGCCGCAACGCGCCGCGCGCATCGTCCAGATGCGCATCACTGTAATTCAACGGGCTGCGGTAGTGCGTGCGCACGACAAAGAACCGCACCACCTCGGCGTCGTAGCGCTTCAGCACGTCGCGCACGGTAAAGAAGTTTCCCAGGCTCTTGGACATCTTCTGGTCGTCGATGTTGACGAAGCCGTTGTGCATCCAGATGCGCGCGAGCGGCACGCCGTTGGCGCCCGCGCTCTGCGCGATTTCGTTCTCGTGGTGCGGAAACTGCAGATCGGCGCCACCGCCGTGGATGTCCACGGTGTCGCCGAGCAGCGCCTTGCACATCGCCGAGCACTCGATGTGCCAGCCTGGACGACCCGGGCCCCAGCGGCTCGGCCACTGCGCATCGGCGGGCTCATCCACCTTGGCTGCTTTCCAGAGTACGAAGTCGAGCGGATCGCGTTTGTCGTCGGCAACCGCCACGCGCTCGCCGGCCAGCAGTTCGTCGATCGACTTGCCCGACAGGCGTCCGTAGCCGTCGAAGCGGCGCACCGCGAAGTTCACATCGCCGCCTTCGACGGCGTAAGCGAGCGCTTTCTGCTCCAGCGTGTCGATCATCGCCAACATCTGCGGCACGTGATCGGTTGCGCGCGGGTCGTGCGTGGGGCGCTCGATGAAGAGTGCATCGGCATCCCGGTACATCGCATCGATCATGCGTTCGGTCAGCGCCTTGATCGGCTCGTTGTTCTGCAGCGCCCGCCGGATGATCTTGTCGTCGATGTCGGTGATGTTGCGCGCGTAGTCCACCGAGTAGCCGGATGCTTTGAGCCAGCGCTGCACCACGTCGAACGCGATCATCGCGCGCGCGTGACCGATGTGCAGCAGGTCATACACGGTGATGCCGCAAACGTACATGCGCACCCGGCCCGGCGCGTTCGGCACAAACGGCTCGAGCGTGCGGGTCAGCGAGTTGTGGATGCGGAGAGTCATGGCACGATCGGAGGGGAAGGGAAGCGCACCGGCAGACGGTTGCGGGCGCGAGCCGGCAAATGACTGGCGCCGGTCCCGCTTTTATTTTGATCGTTGTCGCACGATTGGAGAACCGCTTGGCGTTGCGTGCACGCATCACGCGCCAAGCGCTGACGGGTCTGCTGCTGGGGAGATCGAGGCCGGATAAAAAAGGGGGCGCGGACACCCTTCGGTTCAGGCATCGTGTGTCGCAAGGGGACCAAGCGCCGGCACCGCCCACGCAACCCCTCGGCTAGAATAATTTTCAGTATAACTTTGCGTTGCCGTGCAACTTGGTTGTCGTGCTGCCGCTCCTGGATTTGCCGCGCCAGGCCCGCCAACTTCCACCCCCTTGAACTCCGCCGCCATCTCCCGCCTGAGCCCGAATCGACTCCTTGTCGCTTCGATGTTGCTGCTGTGTCTCGTCTCAAACGGCGTGCGGGCCAGCGAGTACACCGAGATCCAGCGGCTCGCCAACGCCGGGCAGACCCATCTGGCGCTGGTGCGGGTCGAAAAAGGCATTGCAGACAATCCGAAAGATCCGCAACTGCGCTTTTTGCAAGGCGTGATCCAGTCGGATGCTGGCATGGTGGATGCAGCCGAGCAAACGTTCATCGCGCTGACGCGGATCTATCCGGAACTGCCCGAGCCTTACAACAATCTGGCCGCGTTGTATGCGAAGTCGAATCGGTTTGGCAAAGCGCGTGAAGCACTCGAATCCGCGTTGCGCCTGAATCCCAACTACGCGGTGGCGCATGAGAATCTCGGCGATGTGTATGCCCGCCTCGCCGCCGAGTCGTACGCGAACGCACAGCAACTCGATCGCAACAATCCGCGGCTGCTGCCCAAGTTGACGCTTGCACGCCGGATGTTGGGCGACGCAGCGCCTGCGGCCCAGTGACGTGGCAGCAACCCGTCGATGGGGACAGCGTCTTGCGCGAGCCGACCAACTCGAGGAACTCCAACCCATGATCCGTTCGACCTGGCGCGAATCGGCGCGACGCAAACTGCTTGTTGCAACCGGTGCGATTGCGCTCAATGCTTTGTTTGCAGGTGTGGCGCTGGCCGCCAGCGGGCCGCAGGTGCAATTCAAAACATCGGCCGGCGATTTCATCATCGAGGTCTATCCCGACAAGGCGCCGAAGACGGTCGAGAACTTTCTGCAGTACGTGAAAGACGGCCACTACAACGGCACGATCTTTCACCGCGTGATTTCGAACTTCATGGTGCAAGGCGGTGGTTTCGACCGCGAGTTGCAGCAGAAGCGAACCCGCGCGCCGGTCGTGCACGAAGGGCGCGCTGCGCTGGCCGCAGGAGGCGCGATGAACGTGGTCGGCACGGTCGCGATGGCGCGCACATCCGACCCCAACTCGGCCACTTCGCAGTTCTTCGTGAACGTGGCGAACAATGCGTTTCTGGACCCGGTGGCGATCCCGCCCGGCGACCCCGTACCGCGCTTCGAGTATCAAGGGCGCGTTTATGAGAACACGCCGCGCGCCAAAATCGAATCCGCACCCCAGTTGTTCGGCTACACCGTGTTTGGCAAAGTCGTCCAAGGCATGGATGTGATCGAGAAGATCAAGTCGGTGCCCACCGGCGCCGCCGGGCCTTTCCCGAGCGACGTGCCGAAGACGCCGGTGGTCATCGAGTCGGCTGTCATCCTCAAATAAGCCGAAATCGATCGCGACGGTCGCGTCGGCCGGGCCACCGCACGCCGTTCGGGTATCTGTTTTCCCAACCAATTCAACTGACCTGCATTCCCATGAGCAAACCCAAAGTCCAACTGCAAGTCCGCGATTACGGCGTCATCACGCTGGAGCTCGAGCCGGAGAAGGCGCCTGTTTCGGTCGAAAACTTTCTGCGCTATGTCGAGAGCGGTCACTACGACAACACGATTTTTCACCGGGTGATCCCGGGCTTCATGGTGCAAGGTGGCGGCTTCGAGCCCGGCATGGCGCAAAAAAGCGTGCAGGCGCCCATCCAGAACGAAGCGGCCAACGGCTTGCGCAACGACAACTATGCGGTGGCGATGGCGCGCACGTCCGATCCGCATTCGGCCACTGCGCAGTTCTTCATCAACATCGCGAACAACGGTTTTCTGAACCACACGGCGCCGACCGCCTCCGGCTGGGGTTACGCGGTGTTCGGCCGTGTCAGCGAAGGCTCGGAGGTGGTCGACAAGATCGCCGCAGCCAAGACCAGCAGCAAGGCCGGCCACGCCGATGTGCCGCGCGAGGACGTGGTGATCGAGAAAGCAACCGTCGTCACCGACGTCTGAAAGCCGAGCGCAGCGGACCGCATCGTGTCGCCGCCGCCGAGCCGCACCGACGGCGTACCCGATTCCATCGAGGCGCTCGGTGCGTGGGCCGCCGCACCGGTGGGGGATGCGACCAGCCATCTGCCGGATGTGTTTGTTGAGTTGGTGGCGCCCGCCGACTGGGCACGGGTCGACTTCATCTCGGACCTGCACCTGACGCGCAGCAATTTCGAGTCGATCTGCGTGCCGATTGCACGCCATCTGCAGGACGATCCGGCCGATGCGCTGTTCGTCCTTGGCGACCTGTTCGAAGCCTGGATCGGCGATGATGCGGTGGCGATCGACCCGTTCGCGCGCCGTTGCGCAGACTGGTTGCGGATGCTGGGCGCAGCGAGGCCGCTGTTTTTCATGCACGGCAACCGCGACTTTCTGGTCGGCGCCGGGCTGCTCGACGGCTGCAAGGTGACCTTGCTCGACGACCCGACCGTGCTCGTGTTCGATGCGCGGCGTTGGCTGCTCACGCACGGCGATGCGCTGTGCATCGCCGACGCTGCCTACATGGCGTTTCGTGCCCAGGTGCGTCAACCCGGTTTCAAGCAGGGAATCGTGTCGATGCCGATCGGCCAGCGAATCGAGGTCGCGCGCAAGATGCGCGAGCGCAGCGAGGCGCACCAACAGAATGGCCGGTACGAAGCGACCGACGTCGATGCCGATCTCGCTCAACGCTGGCTGGAAGCGGCCGATGCGCGCGTGATGATCCACGGTCACACCCACAAGCCGGCGCGCCACCGGATCGGGCCCGCAGCCCCTGATGCACCTCTGCTGGAGCGCTGGGTGATGAGCGATTGGGATCTGGGTGCAGAACCGCCGCGGGGCCAGGTGCTGCGGCTGGTGCGCGGCAACGGCGGGCAGCCGTTGCGCATCGACTTGCACAGCCTCTGAGGCGGCAAACGCTTCGCGTTCATACCGTCTTCCCAGCACACGGCCGATGTTTTCCTGGCTGCGCCGGCAACGCCCGGCTCCCCTGCTGCCCGACGCGCTGTGGCACCCGCTGTTGCGGCACCATCGATTTCTGGCTTGCCTGAGCGATGCGGATGCCCAGCGGCTGCGCGCACTCAGCATCGAGTTTCTGCGCATCAAGCGTTTCCACGGCGCGCACGGCTTCGTTATCACCGATGCGATCGCCGCTGCCATCGCGGCGCAGGCGGTGCTGCCGCTGCTCTACCTGGAGGCCGACCGCAAACCGGCGGTCGCACTGCGCTGGTACGACGATTTTGTCGGCATCGTCGTGCACGCCGACGAGGTGCTGGCCCGCCGTGAGGTCGTTGACGACAGCGGCGTCGTGCATCGTTTTCAAGAGGCGGTGACCGGCGAAGCGATGGACGGCGGCCCGGTGATGCTGAGCTGGCGCGACGTGGCCGCCGCCGACAGCACGGCCGCACACGGCTACAACGTGGTGGTGCACGAATTCATCCACAAGATCGATCTGCGCGACGGCGTGGCCGATGGCTGTCCGCCACTGCCGGTGGGCTTCCTGGGTGCGCGTACGCGCTCAGCGGCGCGCGCGGCCTGGAGCGCGGTGTTCGAGCCCGCGTATCACGCGTTTCGCGAACAGGTCGTGCTGGCCGAGCGCTTCGGCGAGCCGGCCAGCTGGCTCGACGCGTACGGTGCGCAGTCAGCGTCCGAGTTCTTTGCGGTCGCCTGCGAAGCGTATGTTGTCAATCGCCCGCGCTTTGCTGCCGATTTCGAAGCGTTGTCGGCGCTGTTTGACGCGTTCTTTCGCCCAGGCCGACCCAGCGGGCTCGGGCACTGACGCATGGTCTGCCGCCGCCTCACCCCATTTCTGCGAGCGTCGTCAGCCATTCAAGTGCCTCGAACGCTTCGGCCTCGCCAAGCTCGGACGTGCCAGGAAATTCCACGTAGCGCGAGATCACCGGCAGCTTGGCCATCGCCGCGCGGATTTGATGCGCGTAGTGGATCGGATTGATCTCGTCGCTGGTGGTGTAGCTCAGCCACAGCTGATGGCCGCGCAACGCCTCGGGCGGCGCGATCAGCGGCAGCACCTCGGGCAACAACCGGCTGTGCATGACCATGGCAGCACGCACCAGTTCCGGCCGGGTCAGCAGCAGCGACAACGCCATGATGCCCCCCTGATTGAGGCCGCCCAGCACGACCGAGTCGGCGTCGACGTCGAGTTGGGCCGAGGCTTGTCCGACCAGCGTGGCAAGCTGCAGCCGGCCAGCACGCTCCTGCGCTTGGTCGATGACACGCGATCCGTCGGCATTCAATGTGAAGTCGAACCAGCGAAACGCATCGGGGCCGAGCACCACCGGCGCGCGCACGCACAGCACGTGAAAACAATCCGGCACGCGGTCGACCAGCGCGAACGCATCGCGCTCGTTGCCGCCCATGCCGTGCAGCATCACGAGCAGCCAGCGGCGCGCCACCGCGTCGGACGCAGGGCGCTCGAGAAAACGCAGCGAAGAATCGATCGACAGCATGGAAGTGATCAGCCGTGTGGAATTGATGAAACGCTGGAGCGGCTGCAGAAGCGCCGAGCGGGTTGCGAAAGGCGCAACGTCGTTGGATGGGCACAGTCCCGACGATGAGCCAAGACACGGACCGGCAATTTTAAGATGCGGGCAGGCCGCACGTGTTCGCTCAACGCTTCGCCTCGGCCGGCGTGCGCCGCCGATAATCGAGCGCCTGCAAAGTTCGCAAGGCCAAGTCGGACCTCTGTTTTGATTCTTCGATGAACCTGCACCAATTTCGCTTCGTTCAGGAAGCAGCGCGCCACCGGCTGAACCTGACCGAAGCCGCCAAGGCGCTGCATACCTCGCAGCCCGGGGTGTCCAAAGCGATCATCGAGCTCGAAGAAGAGCTTGGCATCGAGATCTTCGCGCGGCACGGCAAGCGGCTGAAGCGCATCACCGAGCCGGGCCAGCACGTGCTTCGCAGCATCGAATTGATCATGCGCGAACTCGGCAACCTGAAGCGCATCGGCGAAGAGTACAGCGCGCAGGACAGCGGCACGTTGTCGATCGCCACCACCCACACGCAAGCGCGCTACGTGCTGCCACAGCCGGTTGCGCGGCTGCGCGAGGCGTATCCGAAAGTCAACATCAGCCTGCACCAGGGCGCGCCGGACCAGGTCGCGCGCATGCTGCTGGACGAGGTTGCCGAGATCGGTGTGGCCACCGAATCGCTGGCCGATTACGCCGGTCTCGTCACGCTGCCCTGCTACGAATGGCAGCATGTGCTGGTGTTTCCGCCAGAGCACCGCTTTGCAGCGCAGGCGCGCATCACGCTGGAGGACTTGGCAGTTGAGCCGATCGTGACCTATCACCCGTCGTTCACCGGTCGCCATCGGATCGATGCCGCATTCGCGCAGCGCCGGCTCGAGCCGCGCATCGTACTCGACGCGATCGATTCGGACGTGATCAAGACCTACGTGCGGCTGGGGCTCGGCGTGGGGATCGTGGCCGAGATGGCGGTACGCGACAACTTGAGCAGCGAGCTGGTCGTGCACCCGGCGCGCCAGCTTTTCGGCCAGAGCGTGGCGCGCGTCGCATTCAAGCGCGGTGCCTATCTGCGCAACTTCGTCTATCACTTCGCCGGGTTGGTCAGCGACCGCCTGAGCCGGGTGCTGATCGACAAGGCGATGAGCGGCCAATCGCACAGCGACTACGAACTCTGACCCGCAAATACCTGCTGCGGCGGCACTCGGCGCTGCCCGGCAAAATACCCGACCCATGAAATATCCAGTCGCCGCCACGCCCCACACGCCCGCGTTGTCCAGCAAACTGCCGAAGGTCGGCACCACCATCTTCACCGTGATGTCGGCGCTCGCGCAGGCGCACGACGCGGTGAACCTGGGCCAGGGCTTCCCCGATTTCGCCTGCGACCCGCTGCTGATCGAGGCCGTTGCCACCGCGATGAAAAGCGGCCTGAATCAGTACCCGCCGATGGCCGGTGTGCCTGCGCTGCGCACCGCAGTGGCCGACAAGATGGAGGCCATGTATGGCCACCGCTACGACGCGGCCGACGAGGTCACGATCACCGCCGGCGGCACGCAGGCGATCCTCACCGCGATCCTGGCCGTGGTGCGCCCGGGCGACGAAGTGATCGTGCTGGAGCCGTGCTATGACAGCTACATCCCGAACATCGAACTGGCCGGCGGCACCGTGGTGCGCGTGCCGCTCACGCCGCACACGTTTCGGCCGGACTTCGAGCGCATCGCCGCGGCCATGTCGCCGCGCACGCGCGCGTTGATCGTCAACACGCCGCACAACCCGAGCGGCACGGTCTGGTCGGCCGCCGACATGCAGTCGCTTGAAGGGCTGCTCGACGGGACCGAGGTGCTGCTGATCAGCGACGAGGTCTACGAGCACATGGTGTTCGACGGCCAGACGCACCAGAGCGCCGCACGATTCCCGGCGCTCGCCGCGCGCAGCTTCGTGGTCGGCAGCTTCGGCAAGACTTTTCACGTGACCGGCTGGAAGGTCGGCGTGGTGGCCGCCCCCGCGGCGCTCACCGCCGAGTTCCGCAAGGTGCACCAGTTCAATGTGTTCACCGTCAACACGCCGGTGCAGCACGGGCTCGCCGCCTATATGGCCGATGCATGCACCTACCGATCGCTGCCCGCGTTCTATCAAGCCAAGCGCGACCGGTTTCGTGCGGGGCTGGCCAACACGCGCTTCGACGTGCTGCCGTGCGAGGGCAGCTTCTTCCAGTGTGTCGGCATCGAAGCGATCAGCGACCTGCCCGAGCCGGACTTCTGCCGCTGGCTGACAACCGAGATCGGCGTGGCAGCGATCCCCCTGTCGGTGTTCTACCGCGACGCGTTCGACCAGCGGGTGGTG
The DNA here is from genome assembly GCA_963784295.1 of uncultured beta proteobacterium. GTDB lineage: Bacteria > Pseudomonadota > Gammaproteobacteria > Burkholderiales > Burkholderiaceae_C > JBBPYC01. The sequence continues at coordinate 148,666 of CAWAQL010000017.1, read as the reverse complement.
CGATTTTGCTTTGCGAAGAAAGACGAGACGCTCGACTTGGCATTGAAGCGGCTCGCGGCGTTGTAGGCACGATCGCCAGCAGCCCGCGCAAATTTGGGTCGTATCGGTCCGGTGGTCCCACCGGGCCAGCCGGCAAGCGATGATGTGATCGAACAGCGCTTCGATCCGATCGCCTGCAGCTTCCCGCCCACGTTCACCCCCCGTTTTCACCCCGTCGCGTCTTGACCTGCTTTGCCGTTATCGCACCGCCCTTCACGAGCCACGTCCGGGCGCTGGAGGCGTTGGCCGCCGAGCTGTTGGCGCGCGGCCACCGAATGCTGTGGCTGCAGCAGGCCGACGTGCAGGCCGTGCTGCGCACGCCGGGCATCGAATTCGTGGGCGTAGGCCGACGCGCGCTGCCCGCGGGTTCACTGGCGCGCATCGTTGCGCATGCGGCCCGCCCGGGCGGGCCGATCGGTCTGCAGCGCGTGATCCGCGACATGGCCCGCCAGACCGGCGTGCTCTGCGACGAAGCGCCGGCAATGCTGCGCGAACACGGCGTCGACGTCGTCATCGCCGATCAGATGGAAGCCGCCGGCGGGCTGGTGGCGGCCGCGCTCGACCTGCCCTGGGTGTCGGTCGCCTGTGCGCTGCCGATCAACCGCGAGCCCGCGCTGCCCCTGCCCGTGATGCCCTGGGGGCCTGCGGGTAACGATGCGGCGGCATTGCAGCGCAATGCGATCAGCGCGCGCGTCTACGACTGGCTGATGCGGCCGCACGACCGAGCAATTGCCCAAGCCGCCGCGAAGCTCGGCCTGTCCGGCCACACGACGCTCACCGACTGCCTGTCTGCGACGCTGCAGCTGAGCCAGACGATCGAGTCCTTTGATTTCACCCGCCACGCCGCGCCCGCCTGGCTGCATCACGTGGGACCGTTGCGGCCGCCGTCAACAACCGAGCCGGCGCTCGCGTTGCACCCCGCCGACGACGGGCGCCCGCTCGTGTTTGCATCGCTCGGCACGTTGCAGGGCGGCCGATTCGGCTTGTTCAAGCGCATCGCAAAAGCCTGCCGCAAGCTCGATGTGCAGCTGCTGCTCGCGCATTGCGGCGGCCTGAACGCGGCGCAGGCCAAGACGCTCGAACGCTTGGGCGCGCGCTGGGTCACGGACTTCGCACCGCAGCGCGCGGCGCTGGCGCGCGCGGATGCGGTCGTCACCCACGCGGGGCTCAACACGGTGCTCGACGCGCTGGTGGCCGGCACGCCGATGCTGCTGTTGCCGATCGCGTTCGACCAGGCCGGCGTGGCAGCGCGGGTGCTGCATGCGGGCGCTGGCCTGCGACTGTTTCCCGCCCTCGCCAGTGCCCGCGCGATCGCCGACACGCTGCGGCGGCTGCTCGACGAGCCGGCCTTCGCAGCGCAGGCGGCCCGGCTGGGCCAGCAGGTACCGGCCGACGGCACGGGCACCCGACTCGCGGCCGATCGGATCGAAGCGATGTGCGGAGCAGGGCTGAGCCGGTCCGCCAAGCCGTTTGCGCCCGATTCCGCCGCTGCCCAGGCCCTGCCGATCGACGCAGATGCACCGGCAGCGGCCGATCTCCATGACTGAATCGCCACCCGCCGCGCTCGACGCCGATCTGATCCTCGTGGGCGGCGGGCTGGCCAACGGATTGATTGCCTGGCACCTCGCTGCCTGTCGGCCCGACTGGCGTGTGCTGCTGCTGGAGAAAGGCGACACGCTCGGCGGCAATCACACGTGGTCGTTCCACGACGGCGACCTGACCGAGGCGCAGCACGCCTGGGTCGATCCGCTGATCGAGCACCGCTGGCCGTCGCACCAAGTGCGCTTTCCGGCGATCGCGCGCGCGATCGCCAGCGGCTACGCCTCGATCGGCTCGCAGCGGTTCGCCGAGCGACTGCAGGGGCGCCTCGGCAGCCGGGTGCGCACCGGCGTCGAGGTGAGAGCGGTTGCGCCGACCGAAGTCGTGCTGGCCGACGGCGCCCGGCTGACCGCGCGTGCGGTCATCGACGGCCGCGGCCAGCGGACCTCGGCGCACCTGCGGCTCGGCTATCAGAAATTCCTCGGGCAAGCGGTGCGCACCCGCAGCGCGCACGGGCTGGTCGCACCGATCCTCATGGACGCCACGGTCGAGCAGCGCGAAGGTTACCGGTTCTTCTACGTGCTGCCGCTGTCGGCCGACATGCTGCTGATCGAAGACACGTTCTACACCGATGGCGCTGCGCTTGATGCGGAGGCCCTTCGCGCCAGCATCGCGGCGTACGCGCAGGCAAACGGCTGGACGATCGACGCGGTGCTGCGCGAAGAGCACGGCGTGCTGCCGATCGTGCTGGCCGGCGACTGCGAAGCATTCTGGGACGATGCACACGGCGTGCCGCAGTCGGGCCTGTCGGCCGGCCTGTTCCACCCGACCACCGGCTATTCGCTGCCGTCGGCCGTCGCGCTGGCCGAGCACATCTCGGCAACGTTTGCCGATGTGTCCGCGCTCGATGCGCAGGCGCTGTTCGCCGCCGTACGCGCGCATGCGCTGGCGCGTTGGCGCGCGCAGGGCTTCTACCGGTTGCTCAACCGCATGTTGTTCCAGGCGGCCGAGCCAACCGAGCGCTGGCGCGTGATGCAGCGCTTCTACAGCCTGCGCGAGCCGCTGATTGCGCGGTTTTACGCGGGCCGCAGCAGCACGTTGGACCGGCTGCGCATCCTGACCGGACGGCCACCGGTGCCATTGGGTGCGGCGATGCGGGCGGCACTTGACCTGCGTATGCTTGAACCGTAAGCCGACTCATCTGTTTTCCCGCACCTTCCATGACCGATCCTCTCGCACCGAACCCCGTCGCCCCAGGGACGTCTCCGCCGAAAACCGCCGTGGTGATCGGCGCCGGCTTCGGCGGCATCGCATTGGCGATCCGGCTGCAGGCGGGCGGGGTGCAAACCACGCTGCTCGAGGCGCGCGACAAGCCGGGCGGTCGCGCCTATGTGTACGAGGACGAAGGCTTCACGTTCGACGCCGGCCCGACCGTCATCACCGACCCGTCCGCGCTCGAAGAGCTGTTCGTGCTGTGCGGGCGCAAGCTCTCGGACTATGTCGAATTGCTGCCGGTGGCGCCGTTCTACCGGCTTTGCTGGGAAGACGGCTCGCACTTCGACTATGCGAACGACCAGGAGGCACTGGACCGCCAGATTCACGCGCGCAACCCGGCCGATGTGGCCGGCTACCAGCGCTTTCTGAGTTATTCGAAAGCGGTGTTCGACGAAGGCTATGTGAAGCTCGGCACGGTGCCGTTTCTGTCGTTTCGCAGCATGGTGCAGGCCGGGCCGGCGCTGGCCAAACTGCAGGCCTGGCGCAGCGTCTACGGCATGGTGTCGCGCTTCATCGAAAACGACCAGTTGCGCCAGGCGTTTTCGTTCCACTCGCTGCTGGTCGGCGGCAATCCGTTTGCCACGTCATCGATCTACACGCTGATTCACGCGCTCGAGCGGCGCTGGGGCGTCTGGTTTCCGCGCGGCGGCACCGGGGCGCTGGTGCGCGGGCTGATCCGGCTGTTCGAGGACATCGGCGGTACCGTGCGGCTGAACGCGCCGGTCGCCCGCATCGAACTCGATCGCGGCCAGGCGCGCGGCGTGGTGCTGGCTGGCAGTGGCGAGCGCCTTGCGGCCGATGCGGTGGCGTCCAATGCCGATGTGGTGCGCACCTACGAAAAACTGCTCGGTCACGAGCCGCGCGGCCAGGCGGAATCGAAGCGGCTCGCGGCCAAGCGTTTCAGCATGTCGCTCGTGGTGGTGCACTTCGGCTTGAAGCGCCCGCCCGGCGAGCTGCAGCACCACACGGTCTGCTTCGGCGCGCGCTACCGCGAACTGATCAGCGAGATTTTCAAAGGGCCGATGCCGGAAGATTTTTCGCTGTATCTGCACGCCCCTTGCGTGACCGATCCGTCGCTGGCGCCGCCCGGCTGTTCGAGCCATTACGTGCTGGCGCCGGTGCCGCATCTGGGCGTGGCGCCGGTCGACTGGTCGGTGGCCGGCCCGCAGTGGCGCGATCGCATCTTCGACTACCTGGAAGCGCGCTACCTGCCGGGCCTGCGCGCGGATCTGGTGACGAGCCGCGTGTTCACCCCGGCCGACTTCGACCAGCGGCTTGACGCGCATCTGGGCTCGGCGTTCTCGCTGGAGCCGGTGCTGCGGCAAAGCGCGTGGTTTCGCCCGCACAACCGCGATTCGGTGATTCCGAACCTCTACATCGTCGGCGCCGGCACGCACCCGGGCGCGGGATTGCCGGGCGTGGTCGGCTCGGCCAAGGCGACCGCCGGGCTGATGCTCGAAGCCGCACACGACCCTGCACGGGCCGCCGCATGAACGACCGCGTCGACCCCGATTTGATCGCGCATGCCGAGCGCGCGATCGAGGCCGGCTCGAGCAGTTTCGCCGCCGCTGCGCGCCTGTTCGACGTGACCACGCGCGAGAGCACGCTGCTGCTCTACGCATGGTGCCGGCATTGCGACGACGTGATCGATGCGCAGGCGTCGGGCCATGCGCGGCCGGCCAGCGCAGCACCGGCCGTGGTGGACGCCTCCGACACGCCGCTGTCCCGACTCATCGCACTGGAAGACGCGACCGTCCGGGCCTGCGACGGCACGCCGGACGCGGCCGATCCCGTGTTCGCGGGTCTGGCCGCCGTGGTGCGCCGCCACGGCCTCGAAGCGCCGCTGCTGCACGAGCACCTGCGCGGTTTTCGCATGGACATCGAAGGCGCGCGCTACGAGACGCTGGCCGACACGCTGCTCTACTGCTACCGGGTGGCCGGGGTGGTGGGGCTGCTGATGGCCCGCGTGATGGGCGTGCGCGATCCGGCGCTGCTCGACCGCGCGTGCGACCTGGGGATTGCGTTTCAACTCACCAACATCGCGCGCGACGTTGTCGAGGACGCGGGCATCGGACGCGTCTACTTGCCGGCCGAGTGGCTGCGCGAAGCGGGCGTCGTCCCAGACGAACTGGGCGAGCCCCGGCACCGCGAGGCGCTGGCCGCCGTGGCCGCCCGTTTGGTGGAAGCGGCCGAGCCGTATTACACCTCGGCGCTGGCCGGCATCGGCGCATTGCCGTTGCGCTCGGCCTGGTCGATTGCGACCGCGCGCGGCGTGTACCGCGCGATCGGCCGCCACGTGAAGGCGCGCGGCGGCCACGCATGGGACGTGCGGGTGGCGACCAGCGGGCTGGAGAAAATCTGGCTGACCGCGCGCGGCGGTGCGGTGGCGTTGGCAACCCGCGCAGGTGCTGCGCCGCAGCGGGCCCAGACGCTTTGGCAGCGGCCGGCCTACGCAGCCGATGCAGTCGTCGCTCAGGGTGTCGGCAGGCCGGCGGTCGAATTGCCCGAATAAGTTGCGGCATCGGCCTTGGCCATCGCACCGGTCGGGCGCGCTGCGACGCAGCCGGGTCGTGCGCACCAACGCGGCAAGCCTGGTTGCCGAAGGCGCCCACAGGAAACCGAACGACACGCCGTCGTCTCGCATCGGCACCGCATGGTGCAGTCGATGCGCCTGCACCAGCCGCTTCAGGTAGCCGCGCTTCGGCTGCACCTTGAGGGGCCAACGCCCGTGCACCAGGCCGTCGTGCGCAACGAAGTAAAGCAGCCCATAGCCGGCCAGCCCTGCACCGATCCATTGCAGCGGCCAGATGCCCTGGGTGCCGAACCAGATCAGCGCAATCGACGCACCGGCGAACACGAACGCGTACAGGTCGTTTTTCTCGAACCAATGTGTGCGTTTGGCGTGGTGCGATGCGTGCCAGCCCCAGCCGAAGCCGTGCATCACATATTTGTGCGAGGCCCAGGCCACCCACTCCATCGCGGCGATGGTGGCCAGCACGATCAACAGGTCGGTCCAATGCATGGCGTCGATTGTGCCGAAGCATCCGGCGGTCTGCCGGCGCGCGGTTATTTGCTATCCGATTCGTAGCTGCCGGTGAAGCAAGCGCCTAGGTTTCAGCGCTTTTTCGCTCGATCAACGCATCCAGCACCACCACGCCTTCGCCGTCCGCGCCGACCAGCACCGGATTCAGATCGATCGAAGCGATCTGGGTCGCTGCCGCCACCATCAATCGTCCGATCTGCACGACCAGACACGCGAGCGCGTCGGTGTCCAGCGCCGGCTCGCCGCGCACGCCGCCCAGCAGCGGCGCGATGCGCAGGCTGTGCAACGCCTGCACCACCTGCGCGGCATCGAACGGCGGCAGCAGCACGGCCACATCGGGCATCGCCTCCACGTATTTGCCGCCGTCGCCGACCAGCACGGCCGGGCCGAACACCGGATCGACGCGGGCGCCGACCAGGAATTCGCGCTGTCCGCGTGCCATGGCCGCCACGATCACGCCGTCTTGCGCGACGCCGAGCTTTGCAAGCGCCGCCCATTGACGCGTGAACTCCGCAGCGGCCGCTGCCTCGCTGCGCACGTCGAGTGCGACCAATCCGTGCTCGGACTTGTGCGGCACATCGCGCGAGCAAGCCTTGACGACGGCCGGCCCGCCGATCGCGCACCAGGCTTCGGCCGCTTCGTCGGCCGTTTTGCACAAGCGATGCGCGACCACCGGCACGCCGAACATCGCGAGCAAGCCCAGGCTCTGCGCCTCGTTCAGGAAGCGGCCATCGCCCGGTGGCAACGCGGGCATGGGTGTCGACTGCCAGGTTGCAGGACGCTCACGCATCAGCGCGGTGTGCGTGACCAGTTGCGCGAGCGTCTGCAACGCGTCGTGCTCGTTCGCAAACGTCGGGATGCCAACCCGCCGAAACGGAGCCGAAACCGTGTCCTGCCAAGCCGCGACCACGACCGGCTTGCCGGTGCGCTGCTCGAACGCGGCGGTGTCCCGCGCGAATGCGTCGACGTCGTAGCCGACGCCGGCCACCGGGATGTGGATCAGCAGCAGATCGGCGGCCGGATCGCCCGCGATGGCCGGCAGCACCTCGCCGAACAAGCCGCTGTTGGACAGCAGCGCGGCCGTGATGTCGACCGGGTTGGTCGTGGTCGCAAAGCCGGGAAGTTTGGCGGCAAGGGCACTGCGGGTCGCGGTCGACAGCTCGGCCAGCGGCAGATCGAAGCCGGCGGCCGCATCGGCCCCCATCACGCAGCTCGCGCCCGAGTTGCTCACCACCACCAGCCGACGGCCCTGCGGACGCCAGCCTTTCAGGTACGCCTCGGCCGCCAGCGCCTGTGCGTGCGGGTCGCGCACCCGCAAGATGCCGTGCTGGCGAAAGAACGCATCGACCGTGCGGTCCTCGTTGGCCAGCGCGCCGGTGTGCGAGGCGGCCGCCTGCTGGCCGCCCGCGGTGCGCCCGGCCTTGACCACGACGATCGGCAAATCCCGTTCGCGCGCATGGGCTGCGGTGCGCGCCAGCAGCTCGGGGTTGGCAACGCTTTCCATGTAGAGCAGCAGCAGCCGCACGTGCGGATCGTGCGCAACCGCCCAGGCCAGGTCGGCGACCGAAACATCGGCTTCGTTGCCGGTCGCATGCACATGCCGCACGCCAAGGCCGCGCGCCCGCAGCAGACCGTACGCCATCGCGCTCATGCCGCCGCTCTGGCTCACCACGGCGATCGGGCCGTCCTGCGGCGGCGCTTCGGTGAACATGGTGGAGAAGCTTGCGATCGCACCGGTGCCGAAGTTCGCCAGGCCCTGCGTATTCGGGCCAAACAAGCGCATGCCGGCCGCACGCGCGGTGTCCACCATCGCCTGCTGCACGGCGCGCCCGGCCGCGCCGGTTTCCCCGAAGCCGGATGCGACCACCACCACCGAGCGCACCCCGAGGCGCGCACACTGCGCGACCGCATCGACGGCCTGTTCGCCGCCGACGATCACGAGCGCCAGGTCGGGCACGTCCGGCAACGCCGCGAGACTGGCATAGCACGCGATGCCCTGCACTTCCTCGCGGGCCGGATTGACCGGATAGATCGTGCCTGAGAAGCCGCAGCGCTGCATGTAGTGGATCGGCCGCCCGCCGATCTTGTGCGGGTTGTCGGACGCGCCGATGACGGCAACCGAGCGCGGGTTCAGTGCGGATTCAAGCAGGTCGGACATGGTGCGCGCTCTTCAGCTCGGCTGGATTTGTTCGGTGCGCACCACCCGACCCCATTTCTGGATCTCGGCGTGCAGCATCTGGCCGAAGCACTGCAGTGAGGTCGGCATCGCTTCCGCGCCCGCCTCGTACCGCCGCTGCATGACGGCCGGGTCCGCCAGTGCGGCGCCGATGTCGGCGCTGAGCCGCTCGACCATCTCCCTCGGTGTGCCCGCTGGCACCACGAAGCCGGCCCAGGAATACGATTCGTAGCCGGACAGGCCCGACTCGGCCACGGTTGGCACCTCGGGCAGCAGCGCAGAGCGTTGGCTGCCGCCGACCGCGACCGCGCGCACCTCGCCCGCCTTGGGGACGCTGCAAACAAAAACGTTGCAGCCGTCGCCCGGCAGCCTGGCCGGGATGGGTGGGTGCGTGCCAGACCACCCCCTCCTCGCTGTGCGCGACTTTCGTGAAGTCGATGCCGGTGGCCGGGTTCTGCATCCACGAGCCCGGGTAGCCGAGCACCACCGCAAAAGTCGGCAGCACGAGCGGCGCACGAACCGCATCCTCGCTGGCGAAGCGCAACTGGTGCGGATCGGTCGGATTGGCGCCGAGGCCGAGCGCCAACGCATAACGCAAGGTGTCGTCCGCATCGAAGCGCTGCACGACGTCGTCGAAGCGCCATGCTTTCGGTGCGGCGAAATCGATCATGGGTGAAGGCTCCTCCGTGGCGCGCGGACGGCGTTTTTTTGCGCACCGGTCAATCGGCGAATGGCTCGAAACGGACCAGGATGCGTCCGTCGTGCTCGAAGTATCTGGCCACGACCCGGTCGTCGATTCTGGCGCCGGCGACCCCGTGCGCCATCAGCCGCGGGCCTTCGTCCAGCGTTGCGATCACGAGCGTGTAAGGCACCAGCGGACGAAACGCATCCGACGGCGCGCGCGAGACGATCGTGACCGCATGCAGCCGCGCGGCTCCGCAGGCGGTTTCCCAACGCAGACGATCGCCGCCGCAGTGCGCGCACGCATAGCGGGCGAGCGACTGGGCTCGGTGGCAGTCGGCGCAACGCTGGAAGCGCAACTGCCGCTGCTGCAGCCCCTGCAGGAACGCCGCGGCCAGCCCCGTGTCGCCGCGTTCGTCCAGGGCCTTCATGCGGGGCGCCGCAGGATCAGGCTGACATGGGACGACATCACGCCGCCGTCGGCGTGCACGAACGCACAACGTGGCGATGCGATCTGGCGCGGGCCGGCCTGGCCCGTCATCTGTCGATACGCCTCCACCACATGCGCGAGGCCACCGGCCACGCCGCAATGGCCGAACGACAGCAGGCCGCCGTGCGTGTTCAGCGGCAACGCACCGTCGGCCGCAAAGTCGCCGCGTCGCAGCCGCTCGGCCGCCCGCCCGCGCGGTGCGAAGCCGATTTCCTCGATCAGCATCGCGAGCGTGATCGTGAACGAGTCGTAGATGCCGAGGTAGTCGATGTCCTCGATGCCCACGCCGGCCGCCTCGAACGCGCGCTGCGCAGCGAGGCCGGCGCCGCACCGCAGCACGTCCCGCATCGCACTCAAATGCTGGTGCTGATGGGCTTGCCCCATGCCGGCGAGCTCCACCCGGGCCGGGCGCGACGCATCGGCCGACACCACCAGCGCCATCGCACCATCGGAGATCGGGCAGCAGTCGAGCAACTTGAGCGGCGTGGCGATCGACTTCGATGCCAGCACATCGGCCGCCGTGATGGGCGCGCGCAGGTGCGCGTCCGGGTGGCGCGATGCGTTGTCGCGCATCAGCACCGCGAAGGCGGCGAGGTCGGCCTCGGTGATGCCGGTCTCGTGCAGATAGCGTGACGCCATCAGCCCATAGTAGGCGGGCACCGATGCGCCGTTCGGCACTTCGAACTCCGCATCGCCGACCTGCGCCAGCGTCTGGATCGAGCTGTCGCGCGACTGGCCCGACAGGCGGTTTTCCCCGGCCACCACCAGCACATGGCGGCAGCGACCGCTGTGCACCAGCTCGGCGGCCAGCATCAACATCGCCGCGCCCGATGCGCCGCCGAGCTGCAGGCTGTGCGCAAACGTCGGCGACAGTGCAAAGCGCTCGCAGAACAGCGTCGACAGCATCAGGTGCGGCAGCGTGGTCGCATAGCCGCACAGCACCCCGTCGATCGCTTGGCGGGGCAGGGCCGCAGAGGCCAGCGCATCGGTGGCGGCCATCGCCATCAGGTCCAGCGCACCGGCCCCTTCGTGCCGGCCGAAACGGGTGCCGCCTGCGCCGATCAGCCAAGCGATTGGTTGCAAGCTCATGGACGGAGGTGCATGCGCGTGGCTGATGGAGCGGTTGGGCGATTCAGGTTCTGTCAGGTTCTGCCGCGCCGAAATGGACTTCGACATCGACGGCATCGACACTTTAACGTGCGCGCTGATGGGCAGGTGTCCGCTGGATAGCTGCGCAACCGACTTGATCGGCGGCTCAGCAAACGAGGCTTGCTGCATCCATACGGCGTTGTGGCCTGAACACGCGTCTGACCCATCGTGTGGTCGCTGAGCGAGTGAATCTTGCCTCGCTCGCCGAGCTCCTTCCATTCGCGCTCGGTGCCGGTCAGCACGGCGAAGAACTCTTTCCACAGCACGCCGGCCCGCTCGGTGAAGGTCCCGCAGGCCGAGCCGTCTCGGCTTCTGCCCAGCACGCGCAGCCTGGCCACCTGCGCCACCCATTCGGGTGCACTGAACGTCAGCGGCTGCGCGCCTGTCGAGCAACATCGCTTCGGGCGCGACACGCGGTGCGATCCGATCGAAACGCTCATCGATGCCGTTGCGAACTCTGTCGACCAGCGACTTCAGCCAGTTGCACAGTTGGGTGTCGGTCAGGGCCCGTGTCGGATCGGCCGGACCTGAGACGGGACAGTGACCGCAGCGCCGGCGTCCAGCGCTGCGGTCACCGCGGCTGCACAGCCCTCGCGCACGATCGAGTTTTAAATTTCCAGCATGTCGTGGTCGCCGCGTTGGGATTTGTTTGAGGCGATCGGCAATATGAACGGACCGATGCCTGTTGCCTTGTTTTGCGTTTCCGTCCGACTCGGTCCGCAAACGGAATCGTGGTCGTGTCACGGGGCCCAGCCGTAAACAACATTACCCGCGCGAAAAAACGGGTTTTTCCGCCGCCATTGCACGGTCGTCGAGTTGCTGCACAACGCGCCGTCGAGGAGCGGCCGATACCGGTCAGCAAATCCAACTGCCGTCTCGTGGACTGGCGCGTCTGCGATAGCCGCTGCGAAGGTCGCCTCCCCTTTGAGCGCTGCATCGTTGGCATCGGACAGATCGCGCAACTTGCATCGCTGGCCAACAGACACTGGTTTTGCCGTTATCCTTGTTCATCAATCAGCGACAACCAAACGAAACCGACACGACCATGGCAAAGAACGACACAGTCAACAGCAAACCTGCGGGCAAGACCGCCGCACGGGTGACCGACAGCGGTCCGAGCAAAGGGCCAACCGGCGCGAACGGCGATCAAATGGTGCAAAAGATCATCGACACGCAGGACATCGCCGCGTCGATGCCGCACAACCCGAACAGCCTGACCGACAGCGGCCGCGACAGCGCGGTCAGCCCGCCCGAAGGCGCGCAGGCCGACAAGATGTCCAAGCTCGCCAGCGCAAGCACATTGACCGAGCAGAATGAAAACGACAAGACCAATGGTGCGGCCGATGAGCCGGGCACCAACCCCACCGTGGGCCCGTTGAGTCGTGTCCGTGTGAATTCGGGTGGTCAGCCCTTGACCACGAATCAGGGCGTGCGCATTGCGGACAACCAGAATTCGCTCAAAGCCGGCCTGCGCGGCCCGGCCCTGCTCGAAGACTTCATCCTGCGCGAAAAGATCACGCACTTCGACCACGAGCGCATCCCTGAGCGCATCGTGCACGCGCGCGGTTCTGCCGCCCACGGCTTCTTCGAAAGCTACGAGGACCTGTCCGCGCTCACCGCGGCGGCTCCGTTCAAAAGCAAAGGCAAGATCACGCCGGTGTTCACGCGGTTCTCCACCGTGGCCGGCGAGCGCGGCTCGAAGGACACGGCGCGCGACGTGCGCGGCTTCGCGGTCAAGTTCTACACCGACGAAGGCAACTGGGACCTGGTCGGCAACAACATCCCGGTGTTCTTCATCCAGGATGCGATGAAGTTCCCGGACCTGGTGCACGCGGTCAAACCCGAGCCGCACCACCAGATGCCGCAGGCCGCGAGCGCACACGACACGTTCTGGGACTTCATCTCGCTGTCGCCCGAGTCGACCCACATGACGGTCTGGCAGATGAGCGACCGCGCGATTCCGCGCAGCTACCGGATGATGGAAGGCTTCGGCGTGCACACGTTCCGGCTGGTCAACGCACAGGGCGAGTCGAAGCTCGTCAAGTTCCACTGGAAGCCGAAGCTCGGCACCCATTCGCTGGTCTGGGACGAAGCGGTGAAGATCTCCGGCGCAGATCCGGACTTCCACCGCCGCGACCTGTGGGAAGCGATCGAGGCCGGCGAGTATCCCGGAGTGGGAACTCGGCCTGCAGATCTTCACCGAAGAAGACGCGCAGAAGTTCAGCTTCGACTTTCTCGACGCGACCAAGATCGTGCCGGAAGAACTCGTGCCGGTGCAGCTCGTCGGGCGCATGGTGCTGAACCGCAACCCGGACAACTTCTTCGCCGAGACCGAGCAGGTCGCTTTCTGCACCGCGCACGTGGTGCCGGGCATCGACTTCACGAACGACCCGCTGCTGGCCGGCCGCATCCACTCGTATCTCGACACGCAGTTGACGCCGTCTGGGCGGCCCGAACTTCCACGAGATGCCGATCAACGCGCCGATCGCGCCGGTGCACAACAACCAGCGCGACGGCATGCACCGCCAGGCGATCCACCGCGGGCGCGTGGCGTACGAGCCGAATTCGCTCGGCGGCGGCTGCCCGTTCCAGGCGGGCGCGGCCAAGGGCTTCGTGTCGTTTCCGCAGCCGGTGCAGAGGCGACAAGGTGCGCGGCAAGCCGGAGAAGTTCGCCGAGCACTACACCCAGGCCAAGCTGTTCTACGAAAGCCAGACGCCGTGGGAGCAGGCGCACATCGCCGCCGGCTTCCGCTTCGAGCTGTCGAAGCTGACCGTGCCGGCGATCCGCGAGCGCATGGTGGCCGGGCTGATGAACGTGTCGACCGAGCTGGCCGCGAAGGTGGCCGAAGGTCTGCGGCATGGAACTGCCCGAGCCGCTGCCGCGCGCTGGAGCACGCCGGTGACGCCGGAGATCGACAAATCGCCGATGCTGTCGCTGATGGCCCGGCCCGGCGATGGCGGCATCCGCACGCGCAAGGTCGCGCTCCTGGTGGCCGATGGCGTGGACGGCGAGGCGGTGGCGGCAATCCAGTCGGCATTGCTCGATGCCGGCGCGATCGGCCGCGTGGTGGGCCCACGGATCGGGCCGGTGCACACCGCAAGCGGCGGCATGCTGCAAGCCGATGCGTCGATGGAAAACGAGCCCGGCTTCCTGTTCGATGCACTGGTGCTGCCGGCGGGCGATGCGGCGGTCGAAAAGCTCGCAGCGATTGGCCACACGATGGAATTCATCCGCGACCAATACCGGCACGGCAAGACGATCCTCGCACTCGGTGCGTCGCAGTTGCTGCTGGGCACGGCGAGCATTCCGATGCAACTTGCCGATGGCAGCGCCGACCCGGGCCTGCTGCTGGCCGACGATGCGAAGCAGGCGATCGAGCCGTTCTTTGCGGCGATGGGCAAGCACCGGCATCCGCAACGCGAGACCGATCCGCCGCGCGTGTAAGGCAGTAACCGCGCGAGGTCGGGTCCTGTCAGGCCGCCCGACCGCGCCGAAGGGGTGTACGCAAAGGCCGCGAGACCTCCGTCCTCAGGAGGGGCGTGTCACTGCGATTCCTCCCGTCGCGGCCGGCCGGTCTTGATGACCGGCACTTGGTCGAGCGCAGCAAACAGCTGCGCGTCGGTCATGTTGGCCAGCGCGAGGATGCCGGCGCGAAGAATCTCGCTTTTCTTCACATGCCGCTGCTTCGCTGCGGCGCGCTGCTTGAGCAGATCGATCAGCTGATATTCGCCCTTGGGCATTGTGAAGCTGTCGCGCACCGGTTTCGGTTTCTTGAGCTTCGGCGGCTTGGCCGCTTTCACCGGTCGCAGCGAGGGCGCGTGTGCCAATGCGCCTGGCACAGCCGTGGGCACGGCAACGGTGTCGACCTCATTGGCCAGCACGGCAGCCTTGCGCCGCAGCGTCCGGGGCGTTTTCGCAGCAAGTGGCGGCTTGGCATCCCGCGGCGGCTCGGGCCATGCGGGAGGATCGGCCGCTTGCGCGGCCTGCGCCGGCTGCGCACTGGGCGGCTGCGGCGTCGGCTCGGCGAGGCGATGGGTCGCATCCGCATCGAGCTGCGCAGTCGTCGCTCGCCGCGCCGATGCGCTCGACGCACGGCTGCCTGTCGGCGATGCGGCGGATTTGCGGGATGCAGGCGACTTGGGGCTCATGAATCGAGAAGAAGGTTGCGAGGACGGCGGTGGCCGCGGCGATCGATCGATCGGCACATGCTTTGCAGCGGTTCGAACGTCGGTCATGATTTTCACGGCTTCGACGTCAATGTAGCCCCTCACGCGCACACCACGAACCTGTGCCCAATGGGGCACGTTCGAGCAGTCAACCCGCCCGAAGGCCGGCTGCCAGTCAGGTTGCGGTTCGGGAAAGTCAGGTGGCGCAGATTGGGTCGGATCGGCTAGATTGCCCAGTCGACTCAGGCATTTGTTGCCCATTCTCATGCACTCCAAGCCAACGCAGGACCCCACTTCAATCATGACCAACCGCAGAACGCTCCTATCGCGCAGCGCCGCCCTGTTCGGTGCGGCTTCCAGCGGCCTCCTGCTGCCGCGGCCGTCGTTCGCGCAACCAGCGCGCCGGTCAAGGTCGGGCTCATGCTGCCCTACACCGGCACCTTCGCGCAGCTCGGCGTCGCGATCGAGAACGGCTTGCGCATGGCGCATCGACGAGAAAGGCGGCAAGCTCGGCGGCCGCGAGATCGAGTGGTTCAAGGTCGACGACGAATCCGAGCCGTCCAAGGGCGTCGAGAACGCCAACAAGCTGGTGCAGCGCGACAAGGTCGACGTGCTGGTCGGCACCGTGCACTCGGGCGTGCAGATGGGCATCCAGAAGGTGGCGCGCGACAGCGGCGTGCTGAGCCTGATCCCGAACGCCGGCGTGCACGCCGCCACCCGCGCGCTGTGCGCGCCCAACGTGTTCCGCACCTCGTTCACCAACTCGCAGCCGACGCTTGCGCTGGGCAAGGCGATGGTCGACAAGGGCCACAAGAAGGCCGTGTGGATCACCTGGAAGTACGCGGCCGGCGACGAGGCCTTCGAAGGCTTCCGCGACAGCTACACCAAGGCCGGCGGCACCATCGTCAAGGAGCTCGGCCTGCCCTTCCCGAACGTCGAATTCCAGGCGCTGCTGACCGAGATCGCCGTCGCTCAAGCCCGATGCGGTGGCCTGCTTCTTCGCCGGCGGCGGCGCCGCCAAGTTCATCCAGGACTACGCAGCGGCCGGCCTGAAGGGCAAGATCCCGCTGTACGGCTCGGGCTTCCTGACCGAAGGCGTGCTCGACGCCGCCGGCCCCGCCGCCGACGGCATCATCACCACGATGCACTACGCGACTCGCTGGACACGCCGCGCAACAAGCAGTTCCGCGCCGACTACGCCAAGGCGTTCAAGCCGCAGCCCGACGTGTACGCCGTGCAGGGCTACGACACCGGCCTGCTGCTGGTCCAGGGCGCCGACGCCGTCAAGGGCGACCTTCGGCAACAAGCCGGCGCTGTACAAGGCCATGGAGACCGCGACCATCGACAGCCCGCGCGGCAAGTGGACCATGAGCAAGTCGCACAACCCGGTCCAGGACATCTACCTGCGCGTCGTCGAGAACAAGGAAAACAAGGTGATCGGCATGGCCGCCAAGGCGCTGGCCGACTCCGGCGCCGGCTGCAAGATGGGACTGAGCGCTTCCAGGCTTCGCTCCCTTCGATCGACTCTCGCCTACCCCCTTGCTGGGGGCACCGCCAGCGGACCGGCAAAGCCGGCTCGGCGGCGTCTGCTGGAATCTGCAGTTGTTCTTGCGCTCGTCGATGGACCTCGCCAACTTCCTGATCCAGCTGCTCAACAGCGTGCAGTACGGGCTGCTGCTGTTCATGCTGGCCGCCGGCCTGACGCTGATCTTCGGCATCATGGGCGTGGTCAACCTCGCGCACGGCAGCTTCTACATGCTGGGCGCCTACCTGGCGTAGTCGCTGGTCGGACTGTCGGGCAGCCTGACGCTGGCCATCGTCGGCGGCGTGGCGCTGTCGGTGGTGTTCGGGCTGGTGCTGGAGCGGCTGCTGTTCCGCCACTTCTACCAGCGCGACCACCTCGACCAGGTGCTGCTCACGTTCGGGCTGATCTACATCTTCGAGGAACTGCGCTCCATCCTCTGGGGCGACGACGTGCACGGCGTGCCGATGCCCGAGGCGCTGGGCTGGTCGATCCCGCTGACCGACAACCTTTCCTATCCCGGTCTACCGGCTGTTCGTCGGCGGCGTCTGCCTTGCGCTGGCGCTCGGGCTTTACCTGCTGATCTCGAAGACGCGGCTGGGCATGAAGATCCGCGCCGGCGCCTTCAACCGCGACATGGCCGAGTCGCTGGGCGTCAACATCAAGCTGATCCATGCGGTCGTGTTCGCGCTCGGCGTCGCGCTGGCGGCCGTGGCCGGCATGATCGCCTCGCCGATCTCCAGCGTCTATCCGAACATGGGCTCGCAGGTGCTGATCATGTGCTTCGTGGTGGTGGTGATCGGCGGCATCGGCTCGGTGCGCGGGGCGCTGATCGCGGCGCTGCTGGTCGGGCTGGTCGACACCTTCGGCAAGGTGCTGCTGCCGCAGGTCGCGGGCATGCTGGTCTACATGCTGATGGCCGCCGTGCTGCTGTGGAAGCCCGAAGGACTGTTCAGGCAATGAGCAGGACGTCCCCGCATGAGTGCGCCGCGAACTCATCTCGAACGCCTGCCGCGCAGCGTGCGGTTGCTGCTGGTGCTGGGCCTTGTCGCGCTGCTCGCGTTTCCGTTCGTCGGCAGCACCGACTTCTACACGCAGATGGTCGCGCGGATGATGATCATGGCGATCTTCGCGATGAGCCTGGACCTGCTGCAGGGCGTGACCGGCCTGGTGTCGCTCGGCCACGCCGCCTACTTCGGCCTGGCCGGCTACGCGCTGGCCTTCCTGACGCCGGCTGGCGAGCCGGTGAGCCTGTGGTGGACCTGCCGCTCGCGGTGCTCGGCCTCCGGCGCTGGCCGCGCTGGTCATCGGCTTCTTCGTGGTGCGCACGCACGGCATCTACTTCATCATGGTCACGATGGCCTTCGCGCAGATGGTGTTCTTCCTGTTCTTCGACAACCGGGCGCTGGGCGGCTCGGACGGCCTCTACATCAACTTCAAGCCGCGATGCGGGGCTGTTCGACCTGGACGACAAGCGCGTCGTTCTACTACTTCACGCTGGCCTGCTGCTGGTCGGCGTCTATGCGCTTCCTGCGCCGGCTGCTGTGGAGCCCGTTCGGCCGCGCGCTGGCCGGCATCCGCGTCAACGAGCACCGCATGCGCGCGATGGGCTTCGGCACCTTCGGCTACAAGCTCGCGGCCTTCACGCTGGCCGGCGCGCTGGCGGGCCTGGCGGGCTACCTGTGGGGCGCGCAGACCGGCTACGTGAACCCCGAGCTGATGGGTTTTCACATGAGCGCGCACGCGATCATGATGGTGATCCTGGGCGGCATGGGCAACTTCGCGGGCGCGATCCTCGGCGCCTTCGCGTTCGAATACCTGCTGCATCTGTTCAAGGACCTGCACGCAAGCGACTGGCAACTTGGCAAGCACTGGCAGCTGTGGATGGGCGTTCATCGTGCTGTGCTGTTCGCGCCGCGCGGCCTGCTCGGGCTGGTTGAGCGCTGTTCAATCGGCGCGCGCAAGTCGAGCAGACCGATGCTGAGTCCGATGTGCTGCTGTCGGCCCGGCAGCTGACCAAGCGCTTCGGCGGCCTGGCCGCGGTCAACGACGTGTCGCTCGACCTGGTGCGCAACCGCATCCATGCGGTGATCGGCCCCAACGGCGCGGGCAAGTCGACGCTGACCAACCTGCTCTCGGGCGACCTGCCGCCGACCTCCGGCCAGGTACGCTCGGCGGCATGGACGTGACCGGCTGGGCGCCCGAGAAGATCTCGCGCCAGGGCCTGGGCCGCAGCTACCAGAAGACCAACATCTTCCTGCCCTTCACGGTCTGGGAGAACGTGCGGCTGGCCGCCCAGTCGCGCCGACCGCACGCCGATTCCGGCTGGCTCGCGCGTGCTTCCGATTCGAGAGCAACCAACGCAGCGCTGCGATGCGCGCGCTGGCAGCTCGCGGGCCTGGAACAACCGCAGCACATGCGTCGCCGGCACCATCAGCCACGGCGAGCAGCGCCAGCTCGAAATCGCGATGACGCTGGCCACCGAGCCGCAGGTGCTGCTGCTCGACGAGCCGCTGGCCGGCATGGGCATGGCCGAGGCCGAGCGCATGGTCGAGCTGCTGCTGCGGATCAAGCCCGACCACGCGATGCTGCTGGTCGAGCACGACATGGATGCGGTGTTCGCGCTGGCCGACCGCCTGACGGTGATGGTCAACGGCCAGGTGATCGCCAGCGGCACGCCGGCCGCGGTGCGCGCCGACGCCGGCGTGCAGGCCGCCTACCTGGGCGAAGCGGAGCACGCGACATGAGCGACGCCGCCCCGATCGAACTGCTGATCGACGCCCGCGGCTGCACACCTATTACGGCGCAAGCCACATCCTGCGCGGCGTCGACTTCTCGGTCGCCCGCGGCGAGACCATCGGCCTGATGGGCCGCAACGGCATGGGCAAGAGCACGCTGCTCAAAAGCCATCGATGGGCCTGGTGCGAGCCGCGCGCAGGCCGCGTCGACGTCATGGGACGCGACATGACCGGCCGGCCGCCTTACGAAATCGCGCAGCTGGGCATTGCCTACGTGCCCGAAGGCCGCGGCATCTTCGGCAACCTGAGCGTGGTGGAGAACCTGAAGATGGCCGCGCGCGCCGGCACGCGCGGCCAGCGCGACTGGACCTACGAGCGCGTGCTGCGAGACCTTCCCGCGGCTGGCAGAGCGGCTGGGCCACGGCGGCCAGCAACTGTCGGGCGGCGAGCAGCAGATGCTCACCATCGGCCGCGCGCTGATGACCAACCCCGACGTGCTGATCCTGGACGAAGCGACCGAAGGCCTGGCGCCGCTGATCGCGCGCGAGATCTGGCGCATCTGCGGCCTGATCCGCGACGACCGGCATCTCGCAGCGTGATCGTCGACAAGAACTGGAAGCACGTCACCGCAGATCACCGACCGCAACGTGATCCTCGTCAAGGGCGAAGTCGTGTTCGCCGGCACGTCGCAGGCGCTGCGCGCCAGCCCGGAAATCCTCGCGCAGCACCTCGGTCTTTGACGCGGCGCTGCGCAGCCGCGCCGTGCGGTCCGCGCGACCGCGCAGGGGTGGACACAGGTGGCCGCTGTGGCGTTGCGCGTTGTTGTAGTGTTTGCGCCCATGAACATCTCCGACTTCCCCGATCAGCCCCTGGCGGGCACCCGCATCCTGAGCCTTGCGCTGAACCTGCCCGGGCCGGCCGCGCTGATGCGGTGCCGTGCGTTGGGCGCAATCTGCAGCAAGATCGAGTCGCCCGCGGGCGATCCGATGCGCCGCTACCGCCGTGGCTTCTACGACCATCTGACTGCGGGTGTGCGCGTGCTGACGCTTGACCTCAAGACCGATGCCGGGCGCGCCGCCCTCGACGAAGAACTGAGCCGCACCGATGTGCTGCTCACGTCGTTTCGGCCTTCGGCGCTGCACAAGTTCGGGCTCGACTGGGCAGCGCTGCAAGCCCGCTGGCCCGCGCTGTCGCAGGTTGCCATCGTCGGCGCTGTCGGCACACGTGCCGAAGAGCCGGGCCACGACCTGACCTATCTCGCCGAACACGGCCTGATCAGTGGCACCGAGTTGCCGGCGACTTTGTACGCCGACATGAGCGGCGCCTTGCTCGCAGTGGAGGCGGTGTTGCGATGCACGCGGAACACCAGCGCGGCGGTGGCGGCGGTGTCCCCGCAGCGCGGACATTTCATCGAAGTTGCCCTGGCCGATGCCGCGGGCTGGCTCGCGCTGCCGCGCGCGTTCGGCCTGACCGCGCCGACCGGTCTGGTCGGCGGTGCGCACGCGGGCTACCGGGTCTATGCGTGCCGGGACGGCCGGGTCGCCATTGCTGCCCTCGAGCCGCATTTCGCGCGCGCGCTCTGCGATGCGGCCGGCGTTCCGGCCGATGCCGCCGACCCCACCGCACCAGCCACCCACGAGGCGGTCGCCGCGTTCCTGCTGACCCGCACGCGCGAACAGCTGGACCAGCTCGCACGCGATCGGGACATCCCGCTGCACACCCTGGAGGCCGCCGGCTGAAGCGCAAGCCGGCAAGTCGCCGCGCGGCAGCCCCGAAAAAAAAGCGGCGGTCCAAGCAGGCGCGCGCGGGTTTTCCAGCAGTGACCGAATCGGTCAGGCCACTAAGATGAATCGGACCCTGCGGCCTTCTAGTGCGCAGCACGACCATCCTCTAAGGAGACCCGCCATGAACCCCATCTCATCGAAGCACGCAATGCGTTTGCGGCCGCGCTGCATGTTGACGTCACTGGCCGCCGGCGCCGCTTTGGTACTGGCGGGCGCTGCTGCGCACGCGCAGGAGACGTTCAAGCTCGGCGTGGTGAGTTTTCTGTCGGGTCAGGCGGCCGAGAGCTTCGGCATTCCAGCCGTCAACGGAGCCAAAGCGCTGATCGGTGCGTTCAATGACGGCAAGGGCCCGGCGCCCTATGACAAAAAAGGTTTCGGCGGCCTGACCATCGAACCGGTCTACATCGACGAAGCCGGCGGCGCCACCAAGCAGGTGCAAGAGCTGCGCAATCTGTACGACCGCGAGAAAGTCGACGCAGTGGTCGGCTACGTGAGCTCGGGCGATTGCCTTGCCGTGGCCCCGGCAGCCGAGGAGTTGAAGCGCCTCCTGATCCTGTACGACTGCGGCACGCCGCGCATTTTCGAAGACAACAAGTTCGACTACGTATTTCGCACCGCCTCGCACGGCACGATGGACAACGTGGCGCTCGCTCGCTATCTGAAAGCCAAGAACATCAAGGTCGAGCAGTTCAGCATGATCAACCAGGACTACGCCTGGGGCCAGGACTCGAAGAAAGACTTCACCCTGTCGTTGGGCCAGCTCTACCCGGATGCAAAGCTTGCACAGGACCAGAACCCGAAGTTCGGCGCCGGCCAGTACGGCACCGAAATCTCGGCGCTCATGAGCAAACCCGCCGACGTGGTGCATTCGAGCCTGTGGGGCGGTGACCTGCAGGCTTTCATCCTGCAGTCGGCACCGCGCGGTCTGTTCAAGCGCACGCAGGTGCTGCTGTCGGCAGGTGACCACGTTCTGCCCAACCTCGGCGACAAGATGCCCGACGGCACCATCCTCGGCGCACGCGGTGCATACGGGATGATGGCGCCGAAGTCGGCCTTGAACGACTGGTGGTGGAAGCTGTATTCGGACGCGAACAACGTGTATCCGGTGCAGGCCCCGTACCGCATGGCGCAGGCCTTGATGGGGCTCAAGCTCGGAGTGGAGAAAGCGATGGCCGCCAACGGCGGCAAGAAGCCGACGCCAGAGCAGCTCGCCTCTGCGCTCAAAGGCAGCACGTGGGAGTCGCCCGGCGGCAAGATCGAACTGGCGTTGGGCAATGGGCACCAGGCGATCCAGCCGACCGCGATCGGCAAGACGCGCTACGACAAGGATCAGCAAGTTGGTCGTGCTCGATGAGATCGTGCGTTTCCCGGCCGAGTGCGTGAACCCGCCGGCGGACCAGAAGTCGGAAGACTGGATCAAGGCGGGCTTCGCCGGCGCAAAGAACTGCCCCTGATCGCCGAGTCGATGTGGGCCGACTGAACCACCCGCTCGCGCTGCACCGGACCGCCCGCTTGCCATGCCCGCCCTCTCCACCATCCTGATCGACGGCCTGACCTATGCGTCGTGGCTGTTCATCGTCGCGCTCGGCCTTACGCTGGTGTTCGGCGTGCTGAAGATTTTGAACATCGCGCACGGAAGCTTCTATGCGCTTGGTGCGTACGCAGCAGCCAGCTTTGTCGGCTGGGCCGCAAGCATGAAGTGGGCGCCCGGCTTCACGTTGATCGCGATGCTGCTGGCGGCCGTGGCGGTGGCGGCGATCGTCGCACCGCTGACCGAGCGCGGGCTGCTGCGCTTTTTTTACGGCCGCGACGAAGTGCTGCTGGTGCTGGTCACTTATGCGATGTTCCTGATCCTGGAGGACGTGACCAAGCTGATCTGGGGTGCGAACCCTTACTACGTGTTCGAGCCGTACGGGCTGTTTGGCAACGTGGACGTGGGCGTGCAGAGTTACGTCGGCTACGACTTCGCGCTGATGGTGCTTGCGGTCGTGGTCGGTGTGGTGGTTTGGTGGGGGCTGAACCGCACGCGCCAGGGCAAAATCGTGCTGGCCGTGATCCACAGCGCGGAGATTGCGTCCAGCATGGGCGTGAATGTGTCGCGTGTCTACATGGTGGCGTTTTCGGTCGGCATCTTTTTGGCTGCGCTCGGCGGCGCGTTCACGGCGCCGATGATTTCGGTGCAGCCGGGCATCTCGGTCGGCGTGGTGATCGTGTCGTTCGCGGTGGTGATCATCGGCGGGCTCGGGAGCATCGAGGGGGCAGCGGTCGGGGCACTGATCGTGGGACTTGCACGCTCGCTCGCAGTGCATATCGCGCCCGTGGCGGAGTTGTTCTCGATCTACATCGTGATGGTGATCGTGCTGATTTTCCGGCCCGAGGGGCTGTTCCAGCGCATCCAGGCGAGGAAGATATGACTCGCCCCCAGCCCCTACCCCCTTCGGTCGGCTTTCGGGTACCTCCGACCGGGGGCGACGGCAGCGGACTGGTGGAGCCCGCTCCGCGGCGTCCGCTGGGTTGGAAGAGCGACGCATGGAGTGTGGCAATTCGTGCAGTTGACGTTTGCCGTTCTGGCGGAAGGCGCGATCCTTCTGAGTGCCTGCCGCGTAAGTCATTCCTTTTGCAGCGCGGTTTTTTTCCTGTGTTCACGCCGATTGCTCGGCGCTCGGCTTAACCCCATGTCGATGGTACAGCCTGCTGGAAGCACGCCGATGGCTGCCACGCCGAGCCCCTGGCGGTCGATCGGTGTCGGGGTGGCAGCTTGCGTGGCGCTCGTTTTGGCTGGTCTTGTGATGCCGCGCTGGCTCACGTTCCTGCTGACGATGGCTGCCGCCAATGGGTTGGCGTCGCTCGGGATCGTGGTGTTGATGCGCGGCGGCGTGGTGCCGTTTGGCCAGGGAATGATGTTTGCGCTGGGCGGGTATGCAGCGGCGCTGGCGTACAACCAGCTGGGGCTGAGGGATGCGGTGCTGTTGCCGCTGCTGGGTGGCGCGACGGCTGTGGTGATCGCGGCCCCGTTTGCGCCCTTGTTGTCGCGCTACCGGGGCATTTTCTTTGCGATGTTGACCTTGGCGCTGTCGATGGTCACTTACGGCCTGCTCGTCAAGGTCGAATGGATGGGCGGCTCCGACGGCTTCAACATGGGGCGCCCCACGCTGTTCGGCAACGAACTGGCCGACGGCAGCGTGGTCTACACGCTCTACGTGATCGCGGTGGTGCTGGCCACCGCGATTTCGCTGCTTGCGCGCACCTATTTCAACAGCACGCGCGGGCTTGTCACGTTGGCGGTGCGCGACAACGAATTGCGCGTCGAGTATCTGGGCGGCTCGGTGCGACAGGCGATGTCGATCAACTTCGTCATCGCGGCGTTTTGCGGCGGCATGGGTGGGTCGCTTGCAGTGATGGCGCTCGGCCACATCGAGCCGAACTTCAGCTTCTGGACGACATCGGGCGAGTTCGTGTTCGTGGCAATCCTCGCAGGCTGGCAGAGCGTGGCCGCGGTGTTCGCAGCCAGCTTGGTGCTCGAAGTCGTGCGGTCGTTTTCTTCCGCGTATTTTCCGAACACCTGGCAGCTCGTGCTCGGCCTCTTTTTGCTGCTGGTGATCCGCTTTCTGCCGAGTGGCATCGGCTCGCTCTGGATGGGACGCGGCAGGCGATGAGCACCCCGTTGCTCGAAGCCAGCGGCATCGAAAAGCGTTTTGGTGCGGTGGTCGCGGCCGACCACCTGCAGGTCGTGGTGGGCACCGGCGAGCGGGTCAGCCTGATCGGCAGCAATGGCGCGGGCAAGACCACGTTCGTGAACATGATCACCGGCTATCTGAAGCCGGACGCGGGCCGCATTCGGTTGACTGGGCGCGACATCACGCCGCTTTCGCCGCGCACGATCACGCAGCTCGGCGTGGCGCGGTCGTTCCAGATTCCGCAGCTCTACGGCGAGATGACGGTGCTGGAGAACATGCTGGTCGCCAATGCCTGCCACGACCGACGGTTGAGCTTCTGGCAACCCGCGCGCCGCCCAGCTGCGGTCGAGCGCGCGCACGCGTTGTTGAACCGCTTTCGTTTGGGCGACCTGCACGCGCGCCGCGTGGCCGAGTTGCCGGGCGGCGTGCGCAAGCTGCTCGACATTGCGATGGCGCTGACGGCGGCTCCGAAGCTGCTGCTGCTCGACGAGCCGACCAGCGGCGTGTCGGCGGATGAGAAGTTTCCGATGATGCAGACCATCATGGATGCGCTGCGCGAGGAAGCCGATACGACCGTGTTGTTCGTCGAACACGACATGGACATCGTGGAGCGCTACTCGACGCGCGTGATCGCGTTCTATGCGGGTCGCATCATCGCCGACGACGTGCCCGATGTTGCGCTGCGCGCGGACGACGTGCGCCGCTACGTGACGGGCGAACTGCTGCAGGAAGCATCTGCATGACGGCGAAAGGATTCGCAGCATGCTGAAGATCGAAGACCTGCACGTCGCGATCCAGTCGGTGGTCGCGCTGCGCGGGCTGTCGCTGACGGTCGAAGACGGCACGATGGTCGGCCTGGTAGGGCGCAATGGCGCGGGCAAAACCACGCTGCTGCGCTCGGTGATGGGCCACCTGGCACCGAGCCAGGGCCGCATGGTGTTCGACGGCCAAGACCTGGGCAAGCTGCCGCCCCACATGCGGGCTGTGCTGGGCATCGGCTACATGCCGGAAGACCGTGGTCTCGTGCCCGAGCTGACGGTCGAAGAAAACATTCTGGTGCCGGTCTGGGTCAACAAAAAGCTGAAACAGTCCGAGCGGCTTGACCTGGTCTACTCGGTGTTGCCCGAGCTGACCGAGATGCGCGAACGCCGCGCATTGCTGCTGTCGGGCGGCCAGCAAAAACTGGTGGCGCTGGCGCGTGCGCTCGCGGTCGGCACCAAGCTGCTGTTGCTCGACGAGCCGTTCGAGGGCGTCGCACCCGCGCTGTCGATGCGGCTCGGCGAGGTGATCGCGGGCTTGAAAGGCAGCGCGATCTCGGTGCTGATCGCGCAGAGCGATCTGAACCACGCGCGGCGGCTGGTCGATGCCGAATTCGTGGTCGAGCGCGGCGCCAATGTCGCTGCAGCCACGACCGCCCATTGATGCCATGTCGCCTGCACTCATGAACCACTGGCATGCCTTCGCGGTGCCATCGATGCGGCACGAAGCGCAGCACGGCGACCGCGTGGTGCGCTGCTTTGCGGGCCGGCCGACGGGCCTGTTCGCGATGTTCGCGGCGTCGGTCGCACGTGGGCCCGACGCCGAGGCGCTGGTCTGCGACGGGCAGCGCTGGCGTTACGCGGAATGCGATGCGGCGATCGGCCAGCTTGCCGCGCGGCTCGCCGAGCAGGGCGTGCGGCCCGGCGAGCGCGTGATCCTGTGGATCGGCAACCGTCCCGAGTTCGTCATCGCGCTGCTGGCGTTGCAGCGCATCGGCGCGATTGCGGTGCCGGTCGGTATCCGCGAGCAGCGCCCGGGCCTGACCTACATCGTGCAGCAGTGCGGCGCCGTCGGGGTGGTGCTCGATGCCGACCTGATCGCGCGGCTGCCCGATGCGGACGAAGCCCCGACGCTGCGGCTGCGCCTGGTGGTGGGCGACGCGTCGGCCGACGGCGTGTCCATGCGGCGGTTGCTGGAGAGCCGGGCAGCGACGCCGGCGGTGGTGCAGACCGCCGAGCACGACACCGCAGTGATCCTCTACACCTCCGGCACCACGGGCAACCCGAAGGGCGCGACGCTCACGCAGTCGAACATCGTGCATTCGGCCTTGCACTACGAAGCCTGCATGCGTCTGGGCGCACAAGACCGCTCTGCGCTCGCGGTGCCGGCCAGCCACGTCACCGGCTTGATTGCGGTGATCGCTGCGATGCTGCGGGTCGGCGGCGCGACCGTCATCGTGCCCGCGTTCAAAGCCGAATCGTTCATTGCGCTGATGGCGGCCGAGCGCATCACGCACACGCTGATGGTGCCTGCGATGTACCAGCTGTGCCTGCTGCATCCGACGTTTGCCGCTGCCGATCTGACCGCGTGGCGCATTGGCGGCTTCGGCGGCGCGCCGATGCCGGTCGCAACCATCGACGCACTCGCTGCCCGGCTGCCCCAGCTCACGCCGATCAATGCGTACGGTGCGACCGAAACCACGTCGCCTGCCACGATGATGCCGGCCGGGCTGACCCGGGGCCACATCGACAGCGTTGGCGTCGCGCTGCCGGCCACCGATCTGCGCGTGATGGATGAAGCAGGCGTCGAGCTGCCACCGGGAGAAACCGGCGAGCTCTGGATCGGCGGCCCGATGGTCGTGTCGGGCTACTGGGCCAACCCGGAGGCCACCGCCGCGTCGTTCACGGCTGGCTACTGGCACTCGGGCGATCTCGGCTCGGTCGACGCCGATGGCTTCGTGCGCCTGTTCGACCGCAAGAAAGACATGCTGAACCGCGGCGGCTACAAGGTCTACTCGGTCGAGGTTGAAAACGTGCTGATGGGCTGGCCCGGCATGGTCGAAGCGGCCATCGTGGCTCGGCCCTGCCCGGTGCTCGGCCAGCGCGTGCATGCGGTGCTGCACGCGCCCGGCGTTCAGCGCGACGAAGCCGCCATCGCGGCCTTTTGCCGCGAACGACTGGCCGACTACAAGGTGCCGGAGACCTTCACCTGGTCCGATGAACCATTGCCTCGCAATGCGAACGGCAAGCTGATGAAGCGGCTGTTGCAGCCGGGTTGAGCGGTTGCCGCCGGTGCACTTCTCATCGCGAAGGCCGGCCACCGATTGGATCGCAGCACCGCGGCCAGACGCCGCAGCTGCGTCGACTTCGCGATAGGTTTCATCGCGGCCGCGCAGGGCATCGGCGACTGCCGCACCAGCCGAGAAAAATCACCAATTTCCGACGTTCGGCTGGACGCCCGCGCGTAGTTGCGACCGTGTTGCGGTTATGCGCGGTCACGGCTCAAGCTGCGATGTGCGCGGTGGTAACGTCGCATGGCGTTGAAAGATTGCACAAGCCCGCTGGGCTTGAAGCAACATTTTTCGACTCGATCCCTTGTCGGTGGGCGGGGACGCTGCTCGGTGCGCCCGAGCGGTCACACATTCGAAGCCGATCCACCGCCTGACCACGATTGCCGCATGTTCGACCATTTCGACGCCCTGCTGCTGGCCCGCATCCAGTTCGGATTCACGATCGCGTTCCACATCATCTTTCCGGCCATCACGATCGGGCTGGCCAGCTTTCTGGCCGTGCTCGAAGGCGCCTGGCTCGTGACGAAGAAGCAGGAGTACCGCGATCTCTACCACTATTGGTCGCGCATCTTTGCGGTGAACTTCGGCATGGGCGTGGTCTCGGGCCTGGTGATGGCGTATCAGTTCGGCACCAACTGGAGCGGCTACTCGGACTTTGCCGGCAGCGTGACCGGGCCGTTGCTCGCGTACGAGGTGCTGACCGCCTTCTTTCTGGAAGCCGGTTTCCTGGGCGTGATGCTGTTCGGCTGGAAGAAGGTCGGTCCCGGTCTGCACTTTTTCTCGACCATCATGGTCGCACTCGGCACGCTCACCTCCATGACCTGGATCCTCGCGTCCAACAGCTGGATGCAGACGCCGGCCGGCTACGAGATCGTCGATGGCCGCGTGGTGCCGGTCGACTGGCTCGCGGTGATCTTCAACGCGTCGTTTCCGTACCGGCTCGCGCACATGGGCTTGGCCGCGTTTTTGTCGACCGCGCTGTTCGTCGGCGCCGCCGGCGCCTGGCACCTGCTGCGCGGCGACCGCACGCCGGCGGTGAAAACCATGACGTCGATGGCGATGTGGATGCTGCTGCTGGTCGCACCGCTGCAAGCGGTCGTCGGTGACTTCCACGGCATCAACACACTCGAGCATCAACCCGCCAAGATCGCTGCAATGGAAGGCCACTGGGAGAACAAGCCGGGCGAAGCCGTGCCGCTCACATTGTTCGGCTGGCCCGACATGGACAAGGAAGAGACCCGTTTCTCGGTGCAGATCCCGCACCTGGGCAGCCTGATCCTCACCCACAGTTGGGACGGCCAGTTCCGCGGGTTGAAAGACTTTGCCAAGCAAGACCGGCCGAACTCGACCGTCGTGTTCTGGTCGTTCCGCACCATGGTCGGGCTGGGCTTTGCGATGATCGGGCTGGCGCTGTGGGCGGCTTGGGCACGCTGGCGCGGTCGGCTGTTCGAGTCGCGTGCGCTGCAGCGTGCCATGGTGCTGATGGGCCCGGCCGGCCTTGCCGCGATCATTGCCGGCTGGATCACGACCGAAGTCGGGCGTCAGCCGTGGGTGGTCTACGGCCTGCTGCGCACGGCGAACGCGATGTCGCCGGCCAACAGCGCGACGCAGGTCGGCATCTCGCTCGCGCTGTTCGTGATCGTCTACTTGCTGGTGTTTGGCGCCGGCACCGTGTATGTGCTGCGGCTGGTCGGCGAAGGGCCGACGCCGCACGAGGGCGCGAAGCCCTCACCGGGCGGCCCGGGCCAGTCGCGCACGCCGGCGCGACCGGTGTCGGCGGCCTACGACGATGTGCCGCTCGGCAACGAATCCGGCTCGCCGACCGATGGCCATGGGCAGCGACTGCGGTTGCGGCCTGCAACTTGAACCAGGAGCCTGGATGAACAACCTCGGCATCGATCTGTCGCTGGTCTGGGCCGCAATCATCCTGTTCGGCGTGATGATGTACGTCGTGATGGACGGCTTCGATCTCGGGATCGGCCTGCTCTACCCGTTCTTTCCGAATCGCGGCGACCGCGACGTCATGATGAACACGGTGGCGCCGGTCTGGGACGGCAACGAAACCTGGCTCGTGATGGGCGGCGCGGGGCTGTTCGCTGCGTTCCCGCTGGCCTACGGGCTGATCTTGAGCGCGCTGTATCTGCCGCTGATCCTGATGCTGCTGGGGCTGATCTTTCGCGGGGTGGCGTTCGAGTTCCGCTTTCGTGCGAGCGAGCTCCGGCGTCATTGGTGGGATTACGCGTTCATCGGCGGCTCGGTCTGCGCCACCTTTTTTCAGGGCGTCGCGCTGGGTGCATTGATCAGCGGCATCGAGGTCAGCGGCCGCAGCTACGGCGGTGGCCCGTTCGACTGGCTCACGCCGTTTGCGCTCTTTTGTGGTGTGTCGTTGCTGTTTGGCTACGCACTGCTGGGCTGCACCTGGCTGGTCTACAAGACCGACGGCCCGCTGCAGGTGCGCATGCGGCGCTTCGCGCGCCCGTTGACGCTGTTGCTGCTCGGCGTGGTGGGCTTGATCAGCATCTGGACGCCTCTGCAGCACGCGGCGATCGCCACCCGATGGTTCAGCTTTCCGAACGTGTTCTGGTTGGCGCCGGTGCCGCTCCTCGTGCTGTTGACGACATGGCGACTGCTGGAGTCGTTGAAGGGCGAAGGCCATGCGACACCGTTCATCCTGACGCTCTGCCTGGTGTTCCTGGCCTACAGCGGTCTGGGCATCAGCGTCTGGCCGCATGTGGTGCCGCCCAGCATCACGATCTGGGACGCCGCTGCGCCCGTGCAAAGCCAGCTGTTCACGTTGATCGGCGCGCTGCTGATCATTCCGATGATCCTGGGCTACACCGCCTGGAGCTACTACGTGTTCCGCGGCAAGGTTGATTCGTCGGCCAGTTATCACTGAGCGCAGCGACCGAGAAACGCCATGCAACCGTTGCCAGAATCACCCGACCAGATCGAAGACGGACCGCGTCCGAACTGGCTGCGCCGCATCGGCTGGCTGGCGCTGATCTGGGCCTTGAGCGTTGCGGCGCTGTATGCGGTGGCGCTCGGTTTCAGGGCGGTGATGGGCTGGGTCGGGCTGACGGTCTGATGCCGGGACCGTTGGTGCGTCCACTGCGTTTTTTCTCGCTGGAGGCGGTGGCTGGATCAGCGGCTCGGGCCGTTTTGCTTGCGAGAAATCTCCTTCGCAGCCTTGCGGCCGATCTTTTCCAGCCTGAGTGCGAACCGCGTATGGCGGGCTTCAGAGAGCCGACGTTTTTTATCGAGCGTCGGTCCTTGGCCGACGGTTTTGCGCAGGAACAGCGCCGCGTTTGGCCGCAATGCCGGCACGTGGCGGCAGCCCGGTGTGCTGGGTGAGCATCCGGCCGGCCGGCGGCGCGGACGTTGAATTCTTGCGCCGTGCACTGCTGTAGCCGCCGTCGCTCAACGGCTGCCAGGTCGGGATCAAATGCTGCTTGCCGTTGCCGATCAGATCGGCGCGACCCATGGACTTCAGCGCATCGCGCAACAGCGGCCAGTTGTTCGCATCGTGATAGCGCAAGAACGCCTTGTGCAGCCGGCGCTGCTTCTCGCCTCGCACGATCGGCACGGCTTCGCTGTCGCGCCCCACTCGCTTCAGCGGATTCTTTGCCGAGTGGTACATCGCGGTCGCGGTCGCCATCGGGCTCGGGTAGAACGCCTGCACCTGATCGGCGCGAAAGCCGTTTTTCTTCAGCCACAACGCGAGGTTCAACATGTCCTGATCGGTCGTGCCCGGGTGCGCGGCGATGAAGTACGGGATCAGATACTGCTTCTTGCCCGCTTCCGCCGAATATTTTTCGAACAGCTGCTTGAAGCGGTCGTAGCTGCCGATGCCGGGCTTCATCATCTTCGACAGCGGACCACCTTCGGTGTGCTCGGGTGCGATCTTCAGGTAGCCGCCCACGTGGTGCGTGACCAGTTCCTTCACGTACTCGGGCGACTCGACCGCGAGGTCGTAGCGCAAGCCGGAGCCGATCAGGATTTTCTTCACGCCGCGCAAGGCGCGCGCGCGGCGGTACATCTGGATCAGCGGTGCGTGGCTCGTATTCAGGTTCGAGCAGATGCCCGGATACACGCAGCTCGGCTTGCGGCAGGCCGCTTCGATCTCAGGCGTCTTGCAGCCGATGCGGTACATGTTCGCGGTCGGCCCACCGAGGTCGGAGATGGTGCCGGTGAAGCCGTCGACCTTGTCGCGAATCTCCTCGATCTCGCGGATCACCGAGTCTTCCGATCGGCTCTGGATCACGCGGCCTTCGTGCTCGGTGATCGAGCAAAACGTGCAGCCGCCGAAGCAGCCGCGCATGATGTTCACACTGAAGCGGATCATCTCCCAGGCCGGGATCTTGGTCGGGCCATCGTGCCGGCCGTTCGCATCCGCATAACTCGGATGCGGCGCGCGCGCATACGGCAGGCCGAACACCAAATCCATCTCGGCGGTGGTCAGCGGAATCGGCGGTGGGTTGATCCAGACGTCGCGTGCGGTCGTTCCTTCGCCGTGCGCCTGCACGAGGGCGCGCGCGTTGCCGGGATTGGTTTCCAGGTGCAGCACGCGGTTTGCGTGGGCGTAGAGCACGGGGTCGGACCGGACCTGCTCGTAGCTCGGCAGGCGGATTACGGATCGGTCGCGTGGCGGTGCGCCGGGTCGCGCGCGCGCATTGGGGTTCGGCACAAAAGTCAGCGGCTGCAGCCCGGCGTCGGCTGTGCTGGGCATCGATGCGTCACGCTTGCCGCTGTCCTTTTCATCGCCTTCCCCATCCTCCTTGCTGCAGGTCGTTCCCTGCGCCTGCGCCTGTTCCGACGTGGTCTGATACGGGTTGATGTGGTCCTCGACGCGACCCGGTCGGTCCACCTGCGTCGAGTCGATCTCGAACCAGCCGTCGTCGCTGCGGCGCCGCACGAACGCGGTGCCGCGCACGTCGGTGATCTGCTGCACGGGTTCGCCCTTGGCCAGCCGGTGCGCGATCTCGATGATCGCGCGCTCGGCGTTGCCGTACAGCAGCAGATCGCTCTTTGCGTCGACCACGATCGAGCGGCGCACCTTGTCGGACCAGTAGTCGTAATGCGCGATGCGGCGCAGCGACCCTTCAATGCCGCCGAGCACGATCGGCGCGTCGCTGAACGCTTCCCGGCAGCGCTGGCTATAGACGATCGCCGCGCGGTCCGGCCGCTTGCCGCCGATGTCGCCCGGTGTGTAGGCATCGTCCGAACGAATCTTGCGGTCGGCCGTGTACCGGTTGATCATCGAATCCATGTTGCCCGACGTAACGCCGAAAAACAGGTTTGGCCTGCCCAGCGCCTTGAACGCTTCCGCGCTCTGCCAGTCGGGTTGGGCGATGATGCCAACGCGAAAACCCTGCGCTTCCAACACCCGGCCGATCACGGCCATGCCGAAGCTCGGGTGATCCACATACGCGTCGCCGGTGACCAGCACGATGTCGCAGCTGTCCCAGCCGAGCCCATTCATCTCCGCGCGGCTCATCGGCAGCATCGGCGCCGTGCCGAAGCGCGCCGCCCAATGCTTCCTGTAGCTGTCGATCGGCTTGGCCGCGCGCGCGAAGAAAGAGACGTCGATCGGGGCGTTCATTGAAATGGGCTGTGTGATGGGCCGCCGATGCACAGAGCGGCAAGGGCCGGTTGCGCCGCTGCAGCAGCGCGGGGTCGAATCGGTCAAGCAAGGCCGGACGGCGAAGCGAGCGGCTCGGCAAAGACCCATCATTTTAAGGTTCGACCGCCGTTTTGTCGAAATCCGGGGCATGTATCGCAATCACAAGGAGACCGCGCTGCCGACGATCGAATGTCCGATCACCGATCCACGGCGCTGCTTCCGCTGTCGCCTTCTCGCCCCCAGCGCCCTCTGCAGATCGGCGTCGTGCGTCCGCAGGCGCTTCGGCCACCGGCCACTACGGGTGCGCTGCGCCCACCCGGCGAGCCGCGTGCGGGCGCTGCAAACGGCTTGCGCTAACCTGCGACCACGATGCGCAAAAGCCCGCTGATTTTTCTCGCTGCGCTGGTGTTCACGATGCTGGCTGTGCTGCTGGTGGCCAACCTGAGCATGGGCGACAAGCCGATCGACGTGGCGCTCGAGCACCTCTACCCGGTGGACGATCCGCAGTTCGAGCGCGCGGTTGGTTCGATCCTGACGCCGGCGCTGATCACAGGCAACCGCGCGCAGGCGTTGCTGAACGGCGATCGGATCTTTCCCGCGATGCTCGGCGCGATCCGCGCAGCGCAGCGCTCCATCACGCTGGAGACCTACATCTATTTCTCCGGCGCGACCGGCGACGAGTTCTCCGAAGCGCTGCGCGAGCGCGCTGCAAAAGGGGTGCAGGTGCACGTGCTGCTCGACTGGATCGGCGGCGAGCTTGACGACGCGCTGCTCGAGAAGATGCGCGCAAGCGGCGTGGAGA
Organism: uncultured beta proteobacterium; assembly: GCA_963784295.1. Lineage (GTDB taxonomy): Bacteria > Pseudomonadota > Gammaproteobacteria > Burkholderiales > Burkholderiaceae_C > JBBPYC01. The sequence goes on along the minus strand of CAWAQL010000017.1, from coordinate 114,915 downwards.
TTCAACGCTACAACGCGCCGGTCTGGCACAACCTTGCGCGCTTCAACAACCGCACGCACCGCAAGCTGCTGGTGGTGGACGGCCGCATCGGCTTCATCGGCGGGGTCGGGCTGGCCGACAAATGGAGCGGCCACGCGCAGGGCCCTGAGCATTGGCGCGACACGCATTTCCAGGTCGAAGGGCCGGTGGTCGGCCAGATGCAGTCGGCTTTTCTGGACAATTGGCTCGCAGCGACCGGCGAGGTATTGCGCGGCGAGGCGTACTTCCCGCCGCTCGAAGCCCTCGGCGACTTGCGGGCCCAGGCATTCAGCGCGGCGCCGGGCGGCGGCTCCAAGACGATGCAGCTGCTCTACCTGATGTCGATCACGGCGGCGCAACGGTCGATCGACCTATCGGCGTCCTACTTCGTCCCGGACGAAGTTGCCAAGCAGAGCCTGGTCGAGGCGGCGCAGCGCGGCGTGCGAGTGCGCATCATCGTGCCCGGGCCGCACATGGACATGGCGGTGGTGCGCCACGCGTCGCGCGCGAACTGGGGGCCGCTGCTCGAAGCGGGCGTCGAAATCCACGAATATCAGCCGACCATGTTCCACTGCAAAGTGATCGTGGTCGACGGTTTGTGGACATCCGTCGGCTCGACCAATTTCGACAGCCGCTCGTTCAGCGTGAACGACGAAACCAACCTGAACGTCTACGACGCGGCGTTCGCGCAGCGACAGTCGGAAGTGTTCGAGCAGGACCTGCAGCAGGCCGCCCGAATTTCGCTCGCGCAATGGCAGGATCGCCCGGTGTGGCAAAAAATGCTTGACTGGAGCGCCTCGTTGTTCAGCTCTCAGCTATAAAAACCGAAGCGCTCTTTGCTCCGGCAAGACGGCTACAAACGAGAATTGCATGCAACACTATTTCTTCGACGGCTGGGACGCACCGCTGCGCACGCTGGTGATCGGCGTGCTTGCGTACGTGTTGCTGATTGTTTTTTTGCAGGTGTCCGGCAAACGCACGCTGTCGAAGATGAACGCGTTCGATTTCATCGTCACGATCGCACTCGGCTCGACATTGGCGTCGATCCTGCTGTCGAAGGACGTGACGCTGGTGCAAGGCGGACTCGCGCTGGCGCTGTTGATTGGGCTGCAATTTCTCGTGACCTGGACCAGCGTGCGCGTTCGGTGGGTGCGCAAGCTGGTCACGGGCGAGCCGTCGCTGCTGCTGCTGCGCGGCGAATTGCTGCACGCCACCATGCGGCGCAATCGCGTGACCGAAGCCGAAGTGCGCAGCGCGCTGCGCAGCGCCGGGCTGGAACGGCTGGACGAAGCCGCCGCCGTGGTGCTGGAGACCGACGCGTCGTTCAGCGTGATCAAAAGCCAGTCCGGTGACGACAGCGGACAAGATCGGGACATCGCGACCCTGTCCGACGTGCGCCGCGCCTGACCCGGGCCGCCCTACACTCACATGCCATGTCGTCCCCATCTGCAGCACCGGGCCTGTTGGAGCCTGTCCGCGATCGCGAACGCATCCGTGTGGCGCTTGCCGACGGCCAGCGGCTGGTCGCGTGCCTGTGCGCGGGCTGGTGTTCGTCGTGCACCGCCTGGCACCGCGCTTTCAGCCAACTGGCGCAGGAATTTGCAGGCGACTGCTTTGTCTGGATCGACATCGAGGACCATGCCGAACTGGTCTCGGAGGTCGAGGTCGAAACGCTGCCGGTGCTGCTCGTGCAGGCGGCCGATGAAGCGCCCCGGTTCCTCGGCCCGATCGAGCCGCGCGAGGCCATGGTCCGTTCGCTGCTGTTCAACCTCGGCGCGGACGAAGCGGCGCATGACGCGGCGGGCATACGAACTGCTTTGTCGCGCTGAGTCCCGGAGGTGTCGCGCACCGGCATCGGCGCCGGATTCAATCCATCAGACGAAATCTCTCATCAGCCCGATCGCATCGACGCAGCCAGCCGATCGGCGGCCGCCCGATCGACCCGCACATCGGCTTCCGTGCAGGTGGGTCGGGAATCACATGCGGACACGGCCGCCTGCTTTCGGTCAATGCGCCTCGGCCGCTTTCGCGGCCTCGATCGCGCCTGCGTGGTCGGCGTGGCTGCCGTTGAAGAAAAAGTTGAGGAACACCGCTGTGACGGCGGTCAACAAAATGCCGGATTCGAGCAGGGGGTGTAGTTCGTGCGGCATCTGTTGCGTCCAGCGCGGCGCCACCAGCGGGATCATCCCCGCGCCGATCGCGATTGCGACGATGTAGAGGTTGTAGCGGTTGCCGCGGAAGTCGACGTTGGTCAGGATGCGGATGCCGGTGGCCGTGACCATGCCGAACATCACCAGGCCCGCGCCGCCCAACACGAAGGTCGGCACCGATTCGACCAGCGCCGCCATCTTCGGCAGCAGCCCGAGCGCGATCATGATGATGCCGGCGGCCACGCAGACGAAGCGGCTGCGCACGCCGGTCACGCCGACCAGGCCGACGTTCTGCGAAAAGCTCGTGTACGGAAACGTGTTGAACACGCCGCCAAGCAGGGTGCCCAGGCCGTCGGTGCGCAAGCCTGCGCTCATCTGTGTCGGGTTGATCGGCTTGTCCGTCATCTCGGACAGCGCGAGGAACATGCCGACCGATTCGATCATCACGACGATCATCACCAACGTCATGGTCACGATCATCACCGGGTCGAACGTCGGCATGCCGAACGAGAACGGCAGCACCACGTCGAACCAGGGCGCCTTGACCACCTTGTCGAAGTTCATCTTGCCGAAGCCGACTGCGACCACGCAGCCGATCACGATGCCGAGCAGCACCGAGATGTTGGCGATGAAGCCGCGACCGAAGCGCACCATCAGCAGAATGACCAACAGCACGAAGCCGGCGATCGCCATGTTGTCGAGCGCGCCGTAGGACGGATTGTTGACGAGCGGGATCGGCCCGAGCTTGATCAGCGCGGCGGATGCGGCCGCCGACGGTGCCGAAGCGGCGGCGGCCATCGCCGCTGCCCGTGCGCCGTCGACCATGGCGACCAGCTTGTTCACATCGGTGGCCTGGGCGAACGGCGCCGGCGGCCCGAGCGCCCAGCCCACGCCCACCCGCATCAAGCTGATGCCGATGATCGCAATGATGGTGCCGGTGACCACCGGCGGGAAGAAGCGCAGCAGCCGCCCCATGATCGGCGCGATCAGCATCGCGACCAAGCCGGCCGCGATGATCGCGCCGAAGATCGCGCGCGCGCCGTCCATGCCCGGGTTCGCGTTCGCGATCGCGACCATCGGGCCCACGGCCGCGAACGTCACGCCCATCATGACCGGCAGCTTGATGCCGAACCACTGCGTGAGGCCGAACGACTGGATCAGCGTCACGATGCCGCAGACGAACAAATCGGCCGAGATCAGCAGTGCGACCTGCTCGGGCGAGAGCTTGAGCGCGCGGCCGACGATCAGCGGCACCGCCACGGCGCCCGCGTACATGACCAGCACGTGCTGCAGGCCGAGCGTGGCCAGCCGGGCGGTGGGGAGGACTTCGTCCACAGGGTGGACGGCGAGCGTGCTCATGGCGGGGATGCTCCTGCTAAAAAAAGTTCAGGGGTCGGACAAATCGGATCACGGGGAAAAAAGTCGGGCTGTAAGACACCAGGTTGTCGGGGCCCGCGCAACCGGGCGCGCCTCGCTGCGTCGGGGCATGCCGGGAAATGCCGTGACAGCCCAATCGCATGGTGCGCAATGCGGAAGTCCATCTCACCCCATGCCCTGTGGTCGCGCGGACGGGGGAGGTGCTACTGAACCGGCGCGCCCGCTTCGAACCAGCGCTTGATCAACCCGCGCTCGTCGTCGGTGATCTGCGTTGCGTTGTTCTGTGGCATGAGCTTCAGCACCGCGGCTTGCTGGTAGACGGCTTGCGCGTGCTGTTTGAGCAACTCGGGCGTGTGCAGCATCACGCCCTTCTGGTTGACCTGCGCGTTGTGGCACAGCACACAGCGTTGGCCGATCACCGCGTTCACCTGGGTGAACGACACGGGTTGCGCCGCGGCCAGTTTGGCGGCGGCACTCGGTGGCGCCGGCGCGAGCCAGACGGTGAGCACGCCGATTGCGACGATGCCGGCCAGCGCATGCTCCCAAGGCACCCGCCTGCCCTGCACCAGCGCCTTGTGGCGCGCCACGAAGCTATGCCGGATCAACGCGCCCGCGAGCATCAACAGCACCAGCACAAGCCAGTTGTTCTTGCCGCTGTAAAGCCAGCCATAGTGGTTCGACAGCATCGCGATCAACACCGGCAGCGTGAAGTAGGTGTTGTGGACGCTGCGCTGCTTGGCGCGCCAGCCGTACACCGGGTCGACCGGTTCGCCGGCTTTCAGCTGGGCGACCACCTTGCGCTGGCCGGGGATGATCCAGACGAACACGTTCGCGCTCATCGTCGTGGCCAGCATCGCGCCAACCAGCAGGAACGCCGCACGGCCGGCAAACAGCTGGCACGCGAGCCAGGAGGCGAACATCACGAACACGAAGATCGACACGCCGACGATCAGGTCGCCATTTTTCTTCTGTCCGAACGCACGGCAGATCGTGTCGTAGACGAACCAGCAAACGATCAGAAAACACAGCGCCGAGGAGATCGCCGCGCCGGGCGACCAGTTGAGCACGTTCTTGTCGATCAGAAACGTGCTGGCGTTGTACAGATAGAGCACCGTGAACAGCGCGAAGCCGGTCAGCCAGGTCGAATAACTCTCCCAGTAGAACCAGTGCAGGTTATCGGGCATCTGCTTTGGCGATACCGCGTATTTCTGCGGGTTGTAAAACCCCCCGCCGTGCACCGCCCAGAGCTCACCGCTCACGCCCTTGTTGGCCAGTTCGGCGCTCTCGGGCGGCGTCAGGCTGTTGTCCAGAAACACGAAGTAAAACGACGAACCGATCCAGGCGATCGCAACGATCACATGGGCCCAGCGCAGCAGCAGGTTCGCCCATTCGAGCAGATAAGACGTGTCCATGGCGGGTTGGATTCCTCAACAGAGGCAGCGCTGCAGCAGCGACCGGGCCAGCTGCCCGCCCCGCCTGCACTGTCTGGGCCACCTCACCACAGCGGGCACTGTGAGGCACGGTGGTCGCCTTTCCCGTTTGGAGCAAAGAATGCCGGCAAGCATTTCGTTCGTCCGTTCGAGCGCCGCTGCGACCCACTCAAATTGTATACAAAGCCATTCGACCGATTCTTCGGGATAACCCGAATACCGCCCTGGGAGCAAGCCAGCCGATCCGTCGTCTTCAGGAGCCCCGGTACGTCGCGTACGACCAGGGACTGACCAGCAGCGGCACGTGATAGTGACCGTCCGCGTCCGCCATCCCGAAGTCGAGCGGGACCACGTCGATGAACGGCGGCTGCGGCAGTGCAACGCCACAGGCTTCGAAATACGCGGCCACGTGAAAACGCAATTGGTAGCGTCCCGGCTGCATCGCCTGCGCGTCCAGCAAGGCGCCGCCAGCGTTTCGACCGTCTTCGTTCAAACGGAAGTCCTGCAGCGGCTCGGCGCGGTCGCCGTGCATGCGCAACAGTTCGACGCGCATGCCGGCCGCGGGACAGCCGTTCATCGTGTCCAGCACGTGGGTGCTCAGGTGGCCCATGAAAATCTTTCTGCTTGATGAATGGAACAGCAAAGGCGTGGGCGCCGTTTCAGCGATGCCGACGCACCCCTGCGTTGCCGCCGCCGCATTGGCATCCCAGCAGAAATTGTATACACTTGACCCAATCGGTCAATCGAATTTTGTTTTGCCTGTGTCCGCCCCCCCAGCCCCGTCCGCATCGACCGCTGCCCGCTCGAGCGGTCGAAGTGCGCGTGCGCCGAACGCCGCCGTGCGCGAGAAGGCGCCGGCGGCCGCTTCGCCCGGTGCACAGCGCGGCGCGACGGAGCGCATCGTCGAAGCGGTCACGCAGGCGATCGTCGAACGTCGACTGATGCCGGGCACCAAGCTCGGTGAACAAAAGATCGCCGATCTGTTCAAGGTGTCGCGCACGCTGGTGCGCCAGGCGCTGAATCAGCTCAGCAGGGACCGACTGGTCACCTTGGCTCCGGGCCGCGGTGCGTTCGTCGCGACGCCGGGTGTGCAAGAGGCACGCCAGGTGTTCGAGCTGCGCCAGATGCTGGAAGGCGCGTTGATCGCGCGGCTGTGCGCCGTCGTCACCGATGCACAGATCGCCGAACTGCGCGCGCACCTCGTGGCGGAAGACGCGGCGGTTGCGCGCACCGATGTGTCGGGCCGCACGCGTCTGCTGGCCGACTTTCACATCGTGCTGGCTGGGCTGCTGGGCAACGCGGTGCTGGCCGAGTTGCTGGCCGATTTGCTGAGCCGCTCGCAATTGATTTCGCTGATGTACCAGTCGGCGCACTCGGCTGCGCATTCGCAGCAGGAACATGTGCGGATCGTCGATGCGCTGGAGCGTCGCGATGCGGCGGCCGCGGCCGCGCTCATGCAGTCGCACCTGATGAACGTGCAGCAGCAGCTGCAGCTCGACCCACGCGACCCGGACCTGGCCGTTGCGCTGGGGCTGGCGACCTGAGAACCACACCGAGCTCGTGGCCGCAGCCTGCTGCCCACGCCCCTACTTTGACTTCGCCCCTGGAGTTTTCATGACCACCTTGTATCGATCTGGCACCCGCTACCCACGCGACCTGCGCGGCTACGGCCGCGACGTGCCGCAAGCCCACTGGCCGGGCCAGGCGCGCGTGGCGCTCAACTTCGTGCTGAACTACGAGGAAGGGGGCGAAAACAGCGTGCTGCACGGCGACGCCGGCAGCGAGCAGTTCCTGTCCGAGATGTTCAATCCGCCGGCTTTTCCGATGCGGCATCTGTCGGTCGAATCCAACTACGAGTACGGCTCGCGCGCTGGCGTCTGGCGCATCCTGCGTGAGTTCGAGCAACGCAAGCTGCCGCTGACGGTGTTCGCGATCTCGATGGCGCTGCAACGGCACCAGGAGCTGACCGACGCGTTCATGGAGCTCGGCCACGAGATCGCTTGCCACGGCTGGCGCTGGATCAACTACCAACAGGTCAACGAGATGGTCGAGCGCGAGCACGTGCGCATCGGCACCGAGATTTTGCAAAGCCTGACGCGCGGCCTGTGGCCGCACGGCTGGTACACCGGCCGCGACAGCCCGGCCACGCGCCGGCTCGTGGTGGAACACGGGGGCTACCAGTACGACAGCGATTACTACGGCGAGGACCTGCCGTTCTGGCTCGGCGTGAAAACCGCGGACATGGGCACGGTGCCGCACCTCGTGGTGCCCTACTCGATGGACACCAACGACATGCGGTTTTCGCTGCCGCAGGGCTTCAGCCAGGGCGACGACTTCTTCCAGTACCTGCGCGACAGCTTCGACGTGCTGTATGCGGAAGGCGCGCATGCGCCGAAGATGATGAGCATCGGCATGCACTGCCGTCTGCTCGGGCATCCGGGGCGTCTGCGCGGGCTGCAGCGGTTTCTGGACCACGTCGAACAACACGACCGCGTCTGGATCGCGCGCCGCACCGACATCGCGCGGCACTGGCGCGACACGCACCCCTATCAACCCGACAGCGCCTTCACCTGGGAGTGACCACGCCATGACGACCACGCTGGAACAGATCAACACCGCGACGCCCGAGGCGTTCGCTGCCGCGCTCGACGGCGTCTACGAACATTCGCCGTGGGTGGCGGCCGGCGCGTTGGCAAAGCGGCCGTTCAAGAGCCTCGCGCAGTTGAAGCTCGCGCTGACCGAGGTCGTGCGCGACGCCGGGATCGAACACAGCGGAAGCTGATCCGCGCCCACCCCGAACTGGCCGGCAAAGCGATGATCAGCAAGACGCTGACCGCAGAATCGACCCATGAGCAAGGCAAGGCCGGACTGACCGACTGCACGCCCGATGAATTTGCAGAAATTCAACAACTGAATGACGACTACAACGCGAAGTTCGGCTTCCCGTTCGTCCTCGCAGTGCGCGGCCCGCGCGGCGAGGGCTTGAGCAAGGCCGAAATCATCGCGACCTTTGCGCGTCGGCTGGCGCATCACCCGGACTTCGAACGCGCCGAATCGCTGCGCAACATCCACCGCATCGCCGAGCTCCGGCTGGACGACAAGTTCGGCCACACGCCCGAACTCGGCAATCTCGTCTGGGACTGGGCCGAGCGGCTGTCGGCCAACACCGATCCCGGCTATGCCGAGCGTGGCGAGTTGACCGTGACCTACCTGACCGACGCGCACCGCGCGTGTGCGCAGCGCCTGGCCCACTGGATGCGCGAGGACTGCGGGTTCGACTCGGTCGAGATCGACGCGGTCGGCAACGTGGTCGGCATCTATCACGGCAGCGACCCCGATGAGAAGCGCTTGCTGACCGGCAGCCACTACGACACGGTGAGGAACGGCGGCAAGTACGACGGGCGGCTCGGCATCTTCGTGCCGATGGCCTGCGTGCGCGAACTGAGCCGGGCCGGCAAACGCCTGCCGTACGGCTTCGAAGTGGTTGGTTTTGCGGAAGAGGAAGGTCAGCGCTACAAGGCCGTGTTTCTCGGCTCCGGCGCACTGACCGGGCATTTCGACGCGAACTGGCTCGAGCAAACAGACGTCGACGGCATCACGATGCGCGCCGCGATGGAACACGCCGGCCTCTGCCCGGACGACATAGGCAAGCTCAAGCGCGACCCGTCGAAGTACCTTGGCTTTGTCGAAACGCACATCGAACAAGGCCCGGTGCTGAATGCGCTCGATCTGCCGCTCGGCATCGTGACCTCGATCAACGGCAGCGTGCGGTACATGGGCGAAATCGTCGGCATGGCGAGCCACGCGGGCACCACGCCGATGGACAGCCGGCGCGATGCGGCCACCGCCGCCGCCGAACTGGTGTTGTACGCCGAGCGGCGCGCCAGCGAGGTGCCCGATCTGGTGGCCACCGTCGGCATGCTCGAGGTGCCGAACGGCTCGATGAACGTCGTGCCCGGCCGCTGCCGCTTCAGCCTCGACATCCGCGCCACCACCAACGATGTGCGGGACGCGTGCGCTCAGGACGTGCGCGATGAACTCGCGCGCATCTGCGAGCGCCGCGGCGTGCATCACACGCTGGAGGAAACCATGCGTGCGGCGGCTGCACCCAGTGCGCCGGATTGGCAACGCCGCTGGGAGCGCGCGATCGAGTCGCTCGGGCTGCCGATTTTTCGATTGCCCAGCGGCGCCGGCCACGATGCGATGAAGCTGCACGAAGCGATGCCACAAGCGATGCTCTTCATGCGCGGACTCAATGCCGGCATCAGCCACAACCCGCTCGAATCGATCACCAACAACGACGCCGAACTGTGCGTGCGTGCGTTTCAAACCCTGCTCGACCAACTGGCCGCCGAGGCACCTGCTCCATGACTCACCGCGCCGACCGCTACACCGCCCTCGACGTCTGGATCGACCAGCATTTCGATGAGGAAATCGCGTTTTTGCAGACGCTCGTGCGCGTGCCGACCGACACGCCGCCCGGCAACAACGCACCGCACGCAGAGCGCACCGCCGAGCTGCTGCGCGACTTCGGCCTGAACCCCGAGCTGCTGCCGGTGCCCGAGCAGCAAGTCCAAGATTACGGCTTGCAGTCGATCACCAACCTGATCGTGCGCCGGCGCTTCGGCGACGACGGCCCGACCGTCGCGCTGAATGCTCACGGCGACGTGGTGCCGCCCGGCGACGGCTGGACGCATGACCCATACGGCGGCGAGATCATCGACGGCAAGCTCTACGGGCGCGCCGCTGCGGTCAGCAAGAGCGACTTTGCCAGCTACACCTTTGCGCTGCGCGCGCTCGAGTCGCTGGCCACCGATGCATCGCTCAAGGGCACAGTCGAGCTGCTGTTTACTTACGACGAAGAGTTTGGCGGGCTGCTGGGGCCGGGCTGGCTGCTCGAACACGGCCACACGAAGCCCGACTACCTGATCGCCGCAGGATTCAGTTATCAGGTGATCACCGCGCACAACGGCTGCCTGCAGATGGAAGTCACCGTGCACGGCAAGATGGCGCATGCGGCCATTCCCGACACCGGCGTCGATGCGTTGCAAGGCGCTGCCGTGATCCTGAACGCGCTCTACAACCTGAACCGGAAGTACCAGTCGATCCACTCGGCGGTCGAGGGCATCGACCACCCGTACGTGAACGTGGGCCGCATCGAAGGCGGCACCAACACCAACGTGGTGCCCGGCAAGGTGGTGCTGCGGCTCGACCGGCGCATGATTCCCGAAGAAGATGCTGCGCAGGTCGAAGCCGATGTGCGTGCCGTGATCGAGGATGCGGCCACGCAGATCGCAGGCATCCGCATCGACATCAAACGCCTGCTGCTGGCCGAGTCGTGGCAACCGAACGACGACAACGCGGCGCTGGTGAAAGCGCTGCAGAAGCATGCGGGCGCGCTGTTCGGTGAACCGATTCCCACGTCGGGCACACCGCTCTACACCGACGTGCGGCTGTTCGGTGCGCACGGCGTGCCGGCCGCGATCTACGGGGCCGGTCCGCGCACGGTGCTGGAGAGCAACGCCAAGCGCAGCGACGAACATTTGGTGCTGGAGGATCTGCGGCGCGCCACCAAGGTGGTTGCGCGCACGCTGTTCGATCTGCTGAGCTGAAGGGACCGCGCCGCCACGCGTCGGCTGCGCTGACGCGGTCTGACGGTCGCTGGCCCAGCCCGGTCCACCGCCGCACGGGCGCGATGCGCGGACGGATGGGTGGACTTCGCCAAACAAGGGATCCAGGGTATCAACACCCAGCCCCCGGGACCCCTTTGCAACCCGGCCTTCCAGGGCAAGGCGATGAAGCGCCGCTTCCCGGAGGCCCGATCGCACATCGGTCGTGCGTCGCTCAAACTGCCTTGCGAGCGCGGGTCGCAGCGCGTTGGTGCCAGTCGGTCGTGCGAGCCGGCCACGCAGCCACACCGCCGGCACCGTAGATCAGACACCGATGCACCGCGCAGCGCCCGTCGCCCTTTTTCGGATTGCCTCGCTCCATCTTGCGGCACTCGCGAAGCATCCACATCCGCCGCTCGGCGCGCCTGCCCTGGTCGACCGCCGCATCGGGCTTGGGCGAATGAACGGGCACCTGCCTTCGAAACCGCCTTTACAGGTGCCAGGCGTTGCGCTTACCCTCTTGGGCCTATGGCTGCACTCCACGAACTCGACGGCACCCGGATCATGGCGCTGATTGCCAAGCGCGAAACCAGTGCGCTGGAGGTCGCCGACGCGGCACTGGCGCGGCTCGACGCGGTCAATCCGTGGCTGAATGCGGTGGTTGACCACCGGCCCGACGACGTGCGGGCCCGCGCCCGCGACATCGATGCGCGGCTCGGCCGCGGGGAAGATTGCGGGCCCTTGGCCGGCGTGCCCGTTGCAGTCAAGATCAACGTGGACCAGCGCGGCTTTGCCACCAGCAACGGCTTGCGCCTGCAAAAAAATCTGATTGCCGAGCACGACAGCCCGGTGGTGACAAACCTGCTGGCCAGTGGTGCGGTGATCGTCGGGCGCACCAACACGCCTGCGTTCAGCTACCGCTGGTTCACGGACAACCAGTTGCACGGGTGCACGCGCAACCCGCGCGACCCCACGCTGACCCCGGGTGGCTCGTCGGGTGGCAGCGCCTCGGCGGTGGCTGCCGGCATCTGTGCGATCGGCCACGGCACCGACATCGCCGGCTCGATCCGCTATCCGGCTTACGCATGCGGCGTGCACGGGCTGCGCCCATCGCTCGGCCGCGTGCCGGCGTTCAACGCGAGCAGCCCGGAGCGATCGATCGGCGGCCAGATCACGGCGATGTCGGGCCCGATCGCGCGCAGCATCGGCGACCTGCGCCTGGGTCTGGCTGCGCTCGCGCAGCCGAGCGCACGCGACCCGTGGTGGGTGCCGGCGCCGCTGACCGGGCCCGACGTGCCGCGCACGGTTGCCCTGTGCCTGCGCCCGGACGGGCTCGAGATCGACGCCGCGGTCGAGGCGGCGTTGCGCGACGCGGCGGACCGCCTGCGCGACGCGGGCTGGGCGGTCGCAGAGGTCGATAATCTGCCACCGCTCAAAGCCGCCAGCGCCGCCCAGATCGTGCTCTGGCTCGGCGACGGCTACGAGGCGATGGTCGCCGCGGCCGAGCGCGAAGGCGACCCCGGCGCCATCGCGGTGCTGGCCGGCCAAGCCGATGTCGGCCGGCACATGACGTTGCAGCGGTTTTCTGAAGCATTGGTGCAGCGCGCGACCATAGCCCGCGCTTGGCAGTTGTTCCTGCAGCGGTACGCGGTCGCGCTGTTGCCGGTCAGCGGCGAGTTGCCGTTTGCGGTCGATCTCGACCGCAAGAGCCCGCAAGCCTATGCCAGGGTCTGGCGGGCTCAGATGCCGATGGTCGGCCTGCCGTTGACCGGCTTGCCCGCGTTGTCGGTGGCAACCGGAATGACGCCGCGTGGCCCGGTCGGTGTGCAACTGGTGGCCGCGCGCTTCCGCGAAGATTTGTGCCTGGATGCTGCCGAGGCGATCGAGGCGCGTGGCGTGCCGCCGATGCCGGTGGAGCCGGTGCGAGGTTGATCGGTCGACCGGTTTGTCCGCTCGGGGTTCAGCCGCCGGCCACGCAGAGCTGAACAAACATCTGAATCTTCGCGTCGGCTTCGGCCGGAACCGAGGTGAATTCCACGCCGGCGGTGAACCGTCCGTCCTTCTGCCCGGTTTTGACGACCTTCGCGTACACATCCGACACGTGAAAGTTCACGAGCATCAGATCGAACGCAAGTCGCAATTCGGTGTGCTCGTCGAGCGGCTGGTCGAGCGCGAGTTGCAGCCCGTGGTAGCCGATGTCGCTGACGCTGGCGGCGACCGCATTGGGCATCACGATCTTGTTTTGCGTCAACTGCATCTGGCACGGCATCTGCACCTCGACCCGGTGGCTGCGCCGCATTTCCTGGCGCGGCACCTGCAGCCCGAGCGAAGGAAAGGCGATCAGCTCGCGCAACTGCACGGGTTGCGGCTTGCCCTTCACGTGCACCACCATCGGCGGCGTCACGACCACCTGGCTTGCACAGTGGCGATAGGTGGTTTCGCTGATCAGCACCTGGCCGCGCAGGCTGAACGCTTCGATGCGGGAAGCGAGATTGACCTCGTCGCCGATCACGGTGTACTCGGAGTAAGCGGTGCCGCCGAAACGCCCGGCCATCACGATGCCGGTGTGCACGCCGATGCCCAGGTGCAGCTGCGGCAGCCCCTGCTGCTCGTGCTCGGCATTCAGCTCGGCCATTGCCAGTTGCATCTGGATCGCGCAGGCAAGCGATCGCGCCACGTCGTCTGGACGCTGCACCGGCGCGCCGAACAGCACCATGATCGCGTCGCCCATGAACTTGTCGATCGTGCCGCGGTACTGGTAGATCACATCGCTCAGCCGCGCCAGACAGTGGTTCAACAGACCGGTCAGCGACTCGGCCGGCTCGGTGGTGGCCAGCGTGCTGAAGCCGCGCAGGTCGGCCAGCAGGATCGTGACCTGACGCGGTTGCGGCGGCATGCTGCCGAACGACGATTCGCTCGCGAACGCCCCGCGCACCATGTCGTTCAACTCGGCTTCCGCATCACCCGTCAGGATCTGGCGCGTGTGCCGCTCGACGATCTCCTTGACGCGGCGCAACACGTCCGCACTGCTGCCGTTTTTCATGGGCGTGCGGGCAGGTCGTTCATGGGTGGGGCCGGGCGGTGCTGAGCGGCGCGATCGATGACGCAGCAGACGGTCGACGGCCGGTGCATCCGAACTCGCTGGTTTCAGCGGTGCGCGAACCGGGGCGGGCGCTTCTCGGTGAAGGCCTTCATGCCTTCTTTTTGGTCCTCGGTCGCAAACAGCGAATGGAACAGCTGCCGCTCGTAGCCGACGCCCTCGGCCAAGCTGCCTTCGAACGCCTGGTTCACCGCGGCCTTGGCCATCATCACGCTCGGCTGGCTCAGGCCGCAGATGGTGGCGGCAGCGGCCAGCGTTTCGGTCATCAGTTGGTCGAGCGGCACCACGCGCGAGACGAGCCCCGCGCGTTCGGCTTCGGTTGCATCCATCATCCGGCCGGTCAGCACCATGTCCATCGCCTTGGCTTTGCCGATCGCGCGCGGCAGCCGCTGGGTGCCGCCGGCGCCGGGGATGATGCCGAGCTTGATCTCGGGCTGCCCGAACCGCGCGTTGTCGGCGGCGATGATGAAGTCGCACATCATCGCCAGCTCGCAGCCGCCGCCGAGCGCGAAACCGGCGACCGCGGCGATCACGGGCTTGCGGGTGCCGGTGGCGCGCTCCCAGTTGCGCGTGATGTAGCCGGTTTTGAACACATGCATGAAGTCGTAGTCGGCCATCGCGCCGATGTCGGCGCCGGCGGCAAACGCCTTGTCGGAACCGGTCAGCACAACACAGCCGATCTGCTCATCGGCATCGAACGCGGCCAGCGCCTGTCCCAATTCGTCCATCAGCGCGTCGTTCAACGCGTTCATCTGCTTCGGCCGGTTCAACGCGATCACACCGGTGGTCAGCGTGCCTTGCGTGTTGGCGTGTCGGGTGATGACGAGGTGTTGGGGACTCATGGTGTGTTCCTCCCGCTCGGAGCCGCATCTTCAGGCCATTGCTGCAAGCAGCGTGAAACAAGCTGCAACCGACCTACGCGACGCGACAGAAAAAGGAAAGCCGGTCGTTCGAAATCGAAGCGACCGGCTTGGGGTTTGGCTGGCCGTTTGGCCTCAACCTGCACGGATCGCCATGCCGATCAAGAACCCGACGCCGCAGGAGAAGCGTTTCAGCGCAGGCCGAAAAACGAGAGGATGGCGATCACGATAACGACGGCGCCGACGAGCCAGATGATGCTGTTCATGAGTAGGGTGCTCCTGCTAAAGACCGATTTTTGATTGAAATTGCATTCGACATCTCGCCGACACGGCAGGTCGAGGAACGCAACCGCGTTGGCGCCGTGCACCGCCCCCCATCGGGGTCGAAAGGCCGGCAGCCTGAGCGATCTTGCGGGACCGCGTTGCCCATTCATTGTAGGCCGACGCCGCGTGCACCCGTCAGTTCGACGAGCGGCCACCGCGGCTTGACGTCGAATGCGCGGTCCGAACGGGCTGCTTCGATACCGGCGGCAAGTCGCATGGCCGCTGCAAGCGCGATCATCGCGCCGTTGTCGGTGCAGAACGCCAGCTCCGGATAGTGCACGCGCACCCCCATCGCCGCACATGCTGCATCGAGCCGCGCGCGCAACCGCGCATTCGCCCCGACCCCGCCGGCCACCACAAGCCGCTTCACTCCTGTTTCATTCAACGCCTGGCACGACTTGGCGACCAGCACATCGACGATGGCGGCCTCGGTCGATGCCGCGAGGTCGGCGCGCCGCTCGGGCAGTTGGTCGCTCAGCTTGCGGCACTGGGTCAGCACCGCGGTCTTCAAACCGGCAAATGAGAAGTCCAGATTCCCGCTGTGCAGCAACGGCCGCGGCAACTTGAATGCCGCGGGGTCGCCTTGCTGCGCCAGCTTGGCCAGTGCGGGGCCACCGGGGTAGCCCAGGCCCAGCAATTTGGCCGATTTGTCGAACGCTTCGCCGGCCGCGTCGTCGACCGTCGCGCCGAGCAGCTCGTAGTCGCCCACCGACTGCACCCGCATCAACTGGGTATGACCGCCGGAGACCAGCAGCGCCAGAAACGGAAACGCGGGCGGATCGGCCGACAGAAACGGCGACAGCAGATGCCCTTCGAGGTGGTGCACACCGAGCGTGGGCCGGTCCAGCGCCGCAGCCAGCGCATTGGCCACACCGGCGCCGACCAGCAACGCACCGCTCAAGCCCGGCCCGCGCGTGTAGCCGATCGCATCGACCGCGGTGAGCGCGCGACCCGCTTCATTCAGCACTTGGCGCAGCAGCGGCAGCACGCGCCGGATGTGGTCCCGACTGGCCAGCTCGGGCACCACGCCGCCATACGCTTCGTGCATCGCGACCTGGCTGTGCAGCGCATGCGCGAGCAGCCGGGGCACGCCGCAAGTCCCCCCGTCGACCAGGGCGACACCGGTCTCGTCGCAGGACGATTCGATTCCGAGAACAAGCATCGCCTGAAGTGTAGGGGTGCGTGCCCGACCGTGTGTGACTCAAGGGTGCGCGACACCGGACACACCACGTGCACAGCGCATCGGAACAAGCAACTTGGCCCTGGAGCGCTTACCAATACTTGTTTTTTAGCTATCCAATCAGTAGCACGACCGCGTGCGCCTCGATCGCGGCGCCCTGCCCCACGGGCCCGAGTTTTTCCGCCGTTTTCGCCTTCACGTTGACCCGGTCGATCGCGAGGTCGAGCGCCCCGGCGATGCGCGCCCGCATTGCCGGGATGTGGGCCGCCAGGCGCGGCGCCTGTGCGATCACCGTGCTGTCGACGTTGCCGATCTGGAAACCGGCCGCACGCAGTTGGTTGCCGACCTCGGTCAACAACACAAAAGAGTCGGCACCGGCGAACGCGGCGTCGGTGTCGGGGAAATGGCTGCCGATGTCGCCCCACGCGGCCGCGCCGAGCAGCGCGTCGATCACGGCGTGCAACAGCACGTCGGCGTCCGAATGGCCGAGCAGGCCGGTGACGTGCGCGATCTCGACGCCGCCGATCACGAGCGTGCGACCTGGCACCAGCGCGTGCACGTCCCAACCTTCGCCGATGCGAAACGGCGTGCTCATGCGCTGCGGCTTTTCAACACCGCTTCGGCCAGCGCGAAGTCTTCCGGGTAGGTCACTTTGAAGTTGTGCAGGCCGCCCGCAACCAGCAGCGGCGCATGGCCGGCCGCTTCCATCGCCGACGCTTCGTCGGTGACTTGATCGCCGGCCTGCTGCAGCGCCTCGAGCAGCGGCCCAAGTCGAAACATCTGCGGGGTCTGCGCGAGCCACTTGTCTGCGCGGTCGAGCGTGGCGCCAACCCGCCCGTCCGGCGCCTGCTGCTTCAACGTGTCGGCCACGCGGTGCGCGAGCAGCCCCCCGACCGCGTCGTGCGCGCAGGCGTCGATCAGTGCATCGATCTGCGACGGCAGGATCAGACAGCGCGCCGCGTCGTGCACGAGCACCCAGTCGCGCCGATCCGCGCCGAGCTCGAACAACCGGTCGAGCCCGTTGGCGACCGTCTGCGCGCGCGTGGCGCCGCCGCAATCGGCCACGCCAAACGGCGAACTGAACGCTTCGAACGCGGCATCTTCCGGCGCCACGACGACCAGCAGATCGGCGATGCGCGACACGGCTGCGAACGCGGCCAGCGTGTGCAGCACCAGGGGTCGACCGGCAAGCAGCCGGTATTGCTTCGGGGTGCCCTCGCCCGCACGCATGCCGGCACCGGCGCAGGGAATCAACGCGAAGAAGCGGGGAGAGTAGGCTGGCTCGTTCGACATGGCTGCCGGGTATTTTGAAGGAGGGCCGCCATGCAGCAGCAACACCTCATGCGGGCGTCATGGGCGGGGTCGCTCGGGTGCTTCGGCACGCGTGAGATAGCAAGTTGGAGCGGGCAGCAAAAACCCCGCCGAAGCGGGGCTTTCGCGCTATCTAACCGGACGACCGCAGGTGGGTGGGCCGCAGCCCGTTCGGAAGCTGGCCGCTTCAGCCCATGTGCAGGCCGCCGTTGACCGAGAAGTCCGCACCCGTTGCGTAGCCGCCTTCTTCCGAAGCGAGCCAAGCCACGATCGATGCGATCTCGCTGGGTTCGCCCAGCCGCTTGACCGGCACGGTCGCCACGATCTTCGCCAGCACGTCTTCTCGGATCGCCTTCACCATGTCGGTGCCGATGTAGCCCGGGCTGACGGTGTTGACGGTGACGCCCTTGCTGGCCATCTCCTGTGCGAGTGCCATCGAGAAACCGTGCATGCCGGCCTTGGCTGCCGAGTAGTTGGTCTGGCCGGCCTGGCCTTTCTCGCCGTTCACGGAGGAGATGTTGATGATGCGGCCCCAACCTTTCTCGACCATGTCGCCGACCACCTGCTTGGTCACGTTGAACATCGAGTTCAGGTTCGTCTCGATCACCGCGTCCCAGTCTTCGCGCGACATCTTGATGAACATTCGGTCCTTCGTGATGCCTGCGTTGTTGACAAGCACATCGAACGTGCCGTGCTCCTGCTTGGCTTTGGTGAACGCATCCACCGTGGACTGCCAGTCGCCGACGTTGCCGGCGGACGCATAGAACGTGTAGCCTTGCGCTTTTTGCTCGGCGAGCCACTTGGCGTGGTCGCGCGTCGGGCCGCAACCGGCGATGACCTTGAAGCCTTCCTTGTGCAGGCGTTGGCAGATGGCGGTGCCGATGCCGCCCATGCCGCCGGTGACGTAGGCGGTGCGTTGTTGTGCCATGTTGTTATCTCCTGATGTTGTAATGAGTGGATGAGGGTCTGCCCAACGTCCGATGGGCGGCCTGGCTTGCGGTGGTTAGCGCTCGATCGTCATGGCCACGCCCATGCCGCCGCCGATGCACAGCGACGCGATGCCTTTCTTCGCGTTCTGGCGCTGCATCTCGTACAACAGCGTGACCAGAATGCGACAGCCGGACGCGCCGATCGGATGGCCGATCGCAATCGCGCCGCCATTCGGGTTCACCTTGGCCACGTCCCAGCCCATCTCCTGATTCACCGCGCACGCTTGCGCGGCGAACGCTTCGTTGATCTCGAGCACGTCGAGGTCGGCCGCCGACCAGCCCGCCCGGCGCAGCGCTTCGGTCGATGCCGGCACCGGCCCCATGCCCATGATCGCCGGGTCGAGCCCGACGGTGGCATAACTCGCGATCCGACCGAGCGGCGTCAAGCCGAGCGACGCCGCTTTCTTCGCGGTCATCACGACCACGCCGGCTGCGCCGTCGTTCAAGCCCGATGCGTTGCCGGCCGTCACACCACCTTCCTTGTCGAACGCGGGCTTCAGGCCGGCCAGGGCTTCGGCCGACGATCTTGCGGTTCAGAAACTCGTCGGCGTCGAACATGACCGGGTCGCCCTTGCGCTGCGGAATCGCAATCGGCGCGATCTCGTCCTTGAACTTGCCCGCATCCTGGGCGGCGGCCGCCTTCTTTTGGCTGTCGAGTGCGAGTTTGTCCTGCTGCTCGCGGGTGATGCCAAACTTCTTCGCGACGTTCTCGGCCGTGATGCCCATGTGGTAGCGGTTGTAGACGTCGAACAAGCCGTCGACGATCATCGTGTCGACCAGCTTCCAGTCGCCCATGCGCTGGCCATCGCGCGAGTTCGGCAGCACGTGCGGCGCCATGCTCATGTTCTCCTGGCCGCCGGCCAGCACGACCTCGCTGTCGCCGGTCTGGATGGCTTGCGCGGCAAGCATCACGGCTTTCAGGCCCGAGCCGCAGACCGCGTTGATCGTGAGCGCGGGCGTCTGCTTCGCAAGCCCGCCCTTGATGAGCGCTTGGCGTGCCGGGTTCTGGCCCGCGCCCGCGGTCAGTACCTGGCCCATGATCACTTCACCGATCTGGTCGGCCGACAGCTTGCTGCGCGCGAGCAGTTCCTTCAGAACCGCGGCGCCCAGGTCGGTGGCCGCAATCTTGGCCAGGCTGCCGCCGAACTTGCCGACCGGCGTGCGCGTGGCCGCCACGATGACGATGTCTTCCATGGTGTGCTCCTTTGATGATTTTTCAGTTCGGATTGGGTGCGCGGTGGCGCGTAGGCAGACGTTTCAATGTTCACTCAACGCCGGCTTGATCGCGTCCGGCCATGTCGGACGGCGGATTGCGAGGTACCGAGCCGATCGCGAACTCCCCTAGGCGCAGCAAGTACGGCGCATTGGCCGCCTTCGCCTTCGCTTTGACATACCGGCCGGGTGCCGGCTCGATCGCCTTGTACTTCGTGCCTTTGCCGTAGGCCGGGGCGGCGATCTGTTTGCCGGCGTGGATTTTGAGCCAGCCGGCCCAGTCGGTCCACCAGCTGCCCGGGTGCTCGGTGGCCCCTTCCAGCCATTCGTCGATCGTGTCGGGCAGCACGTCATGCGTCCAGTAGTTGCGTTTTTTCTTGGCCGGTGGGTTGATCACGCCGGCGATGTGGCCGGAGGCGCCCATCACGAAGCGCTTTTTGCCCGGAGCACTTGCGTCGACTGGTAGGCGCCGCCGATCGGCACGATGTGGTCTTCGCGCGAACCGTAGATGTAGACCGGCAAGTCGACCAGGTTCAAGTCCACCGCCTCGCCGCAGACCGTTACCTTGCCCGGCTACGACCAGATTGTTTTCCAGGTACGTGTTGCGCAAATACCAGACGTAGAACGGTCCTGGCAGATTGGTCGAGTCGCTGTTCCAGTAAAGCAGGTCGAACGCGGGCGGTGTCTCGCCTTTCAGATAGTTGCCGACGACATAACTCCAGACCAGATCGTTCGGGCGCAGGAAGCTGAATGTGGACGCAAGGCTTTGGCCTTCCAGCAACCCGCCCTTGCCGATTTCCATTTCGCGGTACTTGACCATCTGCTCGTCGATGAACACATCGAGGATGCCGCTGTCGGAGAAGTCGAGCAACGTCGTCAGCAGCGTCAGGCTGTGCACCGGTTTCTCACCACGTGCGGCAAGCACCGCCAGCGCCGAAGTCGTGATGGTGCCGCCCACACAAAAGCCCAGCGCATTGATCGTGTCGGCACCGGTGATTTCGCGCACCGCCGAAATCGCCCGGATCACGCCGTCTTCGACGTAGTCGTCCCAGGTCTTTTTCGCCATCGACTTGTCGGGATTGCGCCAGCTGACCAAGAACGTGTGCTGGCCTTGGTCGACCGCAAACTTGACGAGCGAATTCTCAGGCTGCAGGTCGAGGATGTAGAACTTGTTGATGCACGGCGGCACCATCAGAAACGGCCGCTCGTGTACCTTGTCCGTGCTCGGCTTGTATTCGATCAGCTGGAATACGTCGTTTTCGAACACGACCGCACCTTGCGTGGTTGCCACGTTGCGGCCGACTTCGAACTGCTTCATGTCGGTCATCGACACATGGCCTTGCTGCATGTCGTGCAGTAGGTTCTTCACGCCGTTGGCGATGCTCTCGCCTTTGGACTCGACCGCCTTGCGTTGCGCGTCGGGATTCAATGCAAGGAAGTTGCTCGGCGCCGATGCAGCGATCCATTGATCGACCGCAAAGCGCAATCGGTTCTTCACTTTCAATTCGCAGTCGGTCGCATCGACCAACGCGACCAGCGTGCGCGCGTTCAACAGGTACGCACCGGCCGTGAATCCGGCCAACGGATTCTCGTTCCATGCCTTGGCGGCAAAGCGCTTGTCCTCGGACTTCCATGTACCGGTCATCGAGCCGTTCCACAACTCCGCCGACTCGCGCAGATAGGTCTGCTGCACCTCTTTCAGCTTGGCGGGCACGAACGCAATCTGCGGCGCTTTTGAAGCGGCACCCGGCAGCCCGGGGCCCATGCCGCTCACGTCGAGCCCCTTGAACGCTTCCATGGCCCGCGCAAAGCTTGCGCCGAGCGCCTGTTGAAACGCCTGAAAATGCTCGGCACCCTGCTTCCACGGCTCGGCGAGATTCGTGCTCATCTTGGTTGTCTCCATTCTTGTTTTGCCAGCGGCTCGAGGGGCGAGCCGCCGGATCAACATCCTTACTGTATCCCAGCTTACCAGCCACCCCGACCGGCGCGCAACCGCGTCGTTGGGCGATGATCGGCCGATGTACCTGGTGCTGATCGGCTGGATCTACGTGGCGTTGATGATGGCCGCAGCGGAAGCGACCGCCGCCAACGGCACGGTGCTGGGCGCGATCTTCACGTTCGTGCTGTATGGGTTGCTGCCGGTCGGGCTGATCGGCTACATGCTCGATGCGCCGCGCCGACGCAACGCCCGCAAAGCGGCGGAGCAAGCCGAGCGGTCGCCGTCGGCTTCTCTGCCGTCGTCATTCGACACGCCAGATGCAGGCAGCAAATCGTCCGGTGCCGCCGACGCCGCCAGCCCGGCGGACACCGTCCCGCCGGTGCGAGAAAAACAGTGACGGATTGCCGACGGTGCACCACGCGTCGCTGCCGTCGTTGCCATGGATCGACCGAACACCGAGCGCACGCAACGCAAGCCGCGCGAGGCCGGCCAGATCGGCCAGCCATCGGTCCTGACCGCATGGCTTGAACAGATTGGCGGCGGCCGGCGCGCCGTCGACAAAAGCGCGACGCACCTCCGGGCCGACTTCGAAAACGCGCGGTCCGATGCAGGGTCCGAGCCATGCGATCGGCGCATCGGCGCTGCAACCGGTGGCGCGCCGGGTTGACGAAAACGCGAGACCGCCGACGCGAGCACGCCGCCGCCAAGCCGCGCCAGCCCGCATGCGCGGCCGCCACTCGTCGGCCGGTCGCATCGCACAAAAGCACCGGCAGGCAGTCGGCCACCATGACCGTGCAGGCCACGCCGATCGCCTGCGTGCTGCTCGCATCGGCCCGCAGACCATCGGGTGAATCGGCCGTGAGGTCGACCGAAACGACGCCGTGCGTCTGGTCGAGAAACACCGGCCGCGCACCGATCGCTGTCTGCAGCGCTGTGCGGTTGGCAACCACGCCTTCAGCGCGATCGCCGACGTGCAACGCCAGATTGCGTTGATCGAACGGCGCCTGCGAGTCGCCTCCTGCCCGCAACGTGCAGACCGCGCGCACCCGTGCGGGCGCCGGCCAATCGGGCTTCAACAAGTCAGCCAAACCGGCCGCCGAAACATGTCGGCCTGGCGCTGCGTTCAAGCCTCGTGGTCGGGGCAGGCAGAAGGCTGCGCCGCGAAGAATGCGGGATGCTTCATGCACTCGTCGAACAGCACGCATCGTGCGCGGCAGCCCTTTCAAATCCACTTCGAACCGCTGGGCATTGAAGATCTGTGGCACCAGACAGCAGTCGGCCAGCGTCGGCGTATCGCCCCAGCAATAGCGGCCATCGGGTGCGATGTCGATCAGCTGCCGCTCGAACGCTTCCAGGCCGTCGCGGCACCAGTGTTGGTACCAGGCGAGCTTGGCCGCTTCGTCCACGTTCAAGTCGCGCACCAGATACTTGAGCACGCGCAGGTTGTTCAGCGGATGGATCTCGCAGGCGATCGATTGCGACAGCGCACGCACGCGGGCCCGGCCGAGCGGGTCGGCCGGCAGCAGTGGCGGCTGCGGCATCACCTCATCGAGGTACTCGACGATCGCCATCGATTGCGACAGCCGGGTGCCGTCGTCGAGTTCGAGCAGCGGCACCAGTCGATCCGCCGACAGCGCGGCGAACTCGGGCGCCTTCTGTTCGCCGCGGACCAGATGAACCGATCGGTAGCTGTAGTCGATCCCTTTGAGCGCGAGCGCGATGCGCACGCGAAACGACGCGGACGAACGAAAATAATTGTGCAGCTTCATGGTCGGCCCGAGCATAAGTCAGCGGGGCCAGGCGCAGCGCTTCACTCGAGGCCCAGCTCCTGAATCTTGCGCGTGATCGTGTTGCGCCCGATACCGAGCTTTTGTGCGGCTTCGATGCGACGTCCCCGCGTGCTGAACAGCGCCGCCTGGATCAGCCGCGCTTCGAAGCGGCGCGAAAGCGTCTCCCAGATGTCGTGCTGGCCGTTGGCCAGCAGCGACTGCGTTTCGGCTTCAAGACCGGTTTCCCAGGCGATGTTGTCGGCCGTCGGGGTCGCTCGTCTCGTTCCACTCGGCAGCAGGTTGGGTGGTGAAGCCGGTGTCCACCGGCGTCGATGCGTCGAGGGGTTCGGTGCGGGCCTCGGATGGTGCAAACGATGCAGGCGGGCTCCCCTGGGCAGTCGTCGACGGCAGCGAAGTCGACGCCTTGGCAGCCGACGTTTCCGAGCCCGCCGCTTCGGCCGTCACGGCCTTTGCGGACGGCCCCACGCTTGCAATCTCGGGCGGCAGGTCCTTGGCTTCGATCACTTGCGCGGGCGCCATCACGGTCAACCAGTGGCACATGTTCTCCAGCTGGCGCACGTTGCCCGGAAACGGAAAACGGTCGAGCTGCGCCAGCGCCGCGTCGCTGATGCGCTTGGGCTCGACTTCGAGCTGCCGCGCGCTTTGCTGCAGAAAATGCCGCGTCAGCATCGCGATGTCTTCTCTGCGTTCGCGCAGCGCCGGCAGGCGCAGCCGGATCACGTTGAGCCGGTGGAACAGGTCTTCGCGGAATACGCCGTCGTGCACGCGCTGTTCGAGGTTCTGGTGCGTCGCCGCGATGATGCGCACGTTCGTCTTCACCGGATTGTGGCCGCCGACCCGGTAGAAGTGGCCGTCCGACAGCACGCGCAGCAAGCGCGTCTGCAAGTCGGCCGGCATGTCGCCGATCTCGTCCAGAAACAAGGTGCCGCCGTCGGCCTGCTCAAAGCGGCCGCGCCGCATCGTCTGCGCACCGGTGAACGCGCCGCGCTCGTGCCCGAACAATTCGGACTCGAGCAGATCTTTCGGGATGGCCGCCGTGTTGATCGCGACGAACGGCCCGTTGTGCCGCGGCGAATGGCGGTGCAGCGCGCGCGCGACCAGCTCTTTGCCGGACCCGGACTCGCCGGTGATCATGACCGTCACGTTGCTCGGCGACAGCCTGCCGATTGCGCGGAACACGTCCTGCATCGCGGGCGCCTGGCCGAGCATCTCGGGGGCCTCGGCAACCAGCTCTTCGGTGACCTCCTCGCGCTGGCTTTCTTCGACCGCGCGGCGGATCAGTTCGACCGCTTTGGGCACATCGAAGGGTTTGGGCAGGTATTCGAACGCACCGCCCTGGAACGCCGACACCGCGCTGTCCAGGTCCGAATAGGCCGTCATGATGATGACGGGCAGCGACGGGTGGCTGCGCTGGATTTTCTCGAGCAGCACGAGGCCGGACTCGCCCGGCATGCGGATGTCGCTGACCAGCACCTGCGGGCCGCCCGCTTCGGCCGAATCGCCCTCGGCCAGCGCGTTCAACACCTCGCGCGCACTGGCGAAGCTGCGGGTGGGCAGCTGCTCGCGCTGCAACGCTTTTTCCAGCACGAAGCGGATCGATGGGTCATCGTCCACGATCCAGATGGATTTCATCGACTTGGCCTTCCTGGGCTGTTGCTCTGCCCGCTGCGCAATCCGCGCAGCGGGCATCGTTGTCACACCGGAGCCGGAGCGCGCGCCCACGCCCGTCGATTCGCGCCGATGGGTTCCGGCTCAGGGCAGCGGAATCAGCAGCTTGAAGTCGGTTCGTCCCGGCACGCTGTCGCACTCGATCATGCCGTCGTGCTGCTGCACGAACGTCTGCGCAAGCGTCAGCCCCAGGCCGGATCCGCCGATCCGGCCCGAGACCAGCGGAAAAAACAGCCGGTCGCGGATCGCATCCGGCACACCCGGTCCGTTGTCGATGACATGCAATTCCAGTGCCAATCGGTAGCGTCGCTGGCCGAACGTTTCCTGGCGGGCGACGCGCGTGCGCAGCACGATGTGCGCATCGCCCGCCACCACACGGTCGGCCAGTGCATAGGCAGCGTTCTGCACGACGTTCAGCAGCGCCTGGATCAACTGCTCGCGGTCGCCGCGAAACTCGGGCAGCGACACGTCGTAGTCGCGCTGCACGGTCAGCCCGCGCGGGTGCTCGGCCAGGATCACCGAGCGCACGCGTTCGCATACCTCGTGGATATTCACGTCGCCGACCACGTGCGGATTGCGGTGCGGCGCGAGCAGGCGGTCCACCAGCGTCTGCAGCCGATCGGCCTCGTGGATGATCACGCGCGTGTATTCGGTCAGTTCGGCGTTGTCGATCTCCATCTCGAGCAACTGCGCCGCGCCTCGAATGCCGCCGAGCGGGTTCTTGATCTCGTGCGCGAGGTTGCGGATCAGTTCTTTCGTCGAGGCGGCCTGTTCCACCAACCGATCTTCGCGGTCCTTGCGCGACTGTTGCTCCTGCGGCAACAGTTCGAGGATGACTTCGCCGGGGCGGTCGGTCTGGGCCACGATCACATGCACCGGCATTGGCTCCTGATGCGGGCGCAGCAGCCAGCTGTCGTAGCGGCGGCTTGAGTAAGCGTTGCTCACGGCGCCGTCGATGGCCTGACGCAACTCATGGGGATCGGTGAAATAGCCGTACACCGCAGATGCTTCGATGCTGCGGCGGGAGCTGCCCAGCGCATCTTCGAGCGCCGCGTTCGCATACAGCACCCGACCGTCCTGCGCTGCGACCACCACCAGCGAGGCCAACAGGTCGAACGCCTGAAAGCGTGCCGATGCGGGGGCGGGATCGGGTTGCACAAGCAGATCGGGGTACGTGGTGAAAACGGTTGAAGCGACTCAAGTCGCATCCCGTTGGAAAGCTGCCCGCAAGCCGGATTCCTGGCGCTCGACTCAGCGCGGCGTCACACGGCCGAGTTCGCGCCGGATGCCCGCGATGTCGCTCTCGACGCGCTCGATGCCGGCCTTCAATTCCGCAATCCGCGCCTGATAGCGCATGTCGTTGCCGATCTCGCCCGCGATGCGCTCAGGCGCGCCGCTGTTGTATTCCTTTTGCATCTCGGCATGGCGCAATTCGGCCTTGCGCAGTTCGGCTTCGAGGATGCCGCGGGCGTCGTTGTCACGCGCGCGCTGATCGGCGCTGTCGATGCGCGGCGGTGCGCCGGCCGGCGGTGCGGTGACCACGCGCGGGTGCTGCCCCTGCCCATCGACGCGGGCGGGCCGCTGGGCTGCGGCTTCGTGCCCTCGATCACCGTGACGTTGCCGCCTTCGACCAGCGTGCAGCTGCGTTGCTGGCCTTGTGGCGGATTGTTCGTGTATTCGTTGCCGCAGCGGTAGATGCGCGACTGGGCAAGCCCGGGCCCGACGACACACATGACGGCCATCGCCGCGGCGATCACTTGAACAACAGGTTTCATGCGGAAGGGGCGACAGGCGAGGTCGGGCAAAGTGGACTTGGCTGGCGAGTATCCCGCATCGTCCCGCAATCGCTGCGGCGAATGAAAAGACCGGCTTCGCACTGCACACCGGATGCAGCCGTTGCCGGTCTCGAAGCGCCCGATCGGACCTTGCGGCGTTCCGATCGGGCGCTGCCTTGCAGGCCCGGCGGCTGTGTCGCCTGGGCTGTGATCGCTCAGGGTCAGAGCGAGTAGTACATGTCGAACTCGATCGGGTGCGTGGCCATGCGGCTGCGCGTGACTTCCGTCATCTTGAGCTCGATGTAGGCATCGATCATGGTGTCGGTGAACACACCGCCCTTGGTCAGGAAAGCGCGCTCGCGGTCGAGGTAGTCGAGCGCCTGGTCCAGGCTGTGGCAGACGGTCGGAATCTGCGCATCTTCCTCGGGCGGCAGGTGGTAGAGATCCTTGGTCGCGGCTTCGCCCGGATGGATCTTGTTTTCCACGCCGTCCAGCCCCGCCATCAGCAGCGCCGAGAAGCACAGGTACGGGTT
Organism: uncultured beta proteobacterium; assembly: GCA_963784295.1. Taxonomy (GTDB): domain Bacteria; phylum Pseudomonadota; class Gammaproteobacteria; order Burkholderiales; family Burkholderiaceae_C; genus JBBPYC01. The sequence continues at coordinate 87,650 of CAWAQL010000017.1, read as the reverse complement.
CGCGAGCGGATCGGGAAAGCGCGCTTCGATGCGGCGGCCTTTCGGGTTTGCGACGTACGGAATGCGGATCGACGCCGAGCGGTTCTTGGCGGAGTATGCAAGCTTGACCGGCGCTTCGAAGTGCGGCACCAGACGGCGGTAGCTGTTGATGCCGGGGTTCGTGATCGCATTCAACGCACGGGCGTGCTTGATGATGCCGCCCACGTAGTGCAGCGCGAACTCGGACAGACCCGCGTAGCCATCGCCCGCGAACAGGTTCTTGCCGTCCTTCCAGACCGACTGGTGCACGTGCATGCCGCTGCCGTTGTCGCCGACCACCGGTTTCGGCATGAACGTGGCGGTCTTGCCGTACGCATGGGCCACGTTCCAGACCACGTACTTCAGCACCTGCGTCCAGTCGGCGCGTTGCACGAGCGTGGAAAACCGCGTGCCGATCTCGTTTTGGCCCGCACCGGCGACTTCGTGGTGAAACACTTCGACCGGGATGCCGAGCGACTCGAGGATCGTCGACATCTCGGCGCGCATGTCCTGCATCGAGTCGACCGGCGGAACGGGGAAGTAGCCCCCCTTGACGGTGGGCCGGTGTCCCTTGTTGCCCTGCTCCAACTTCTTGCCGCTGTTCCAGGCGGCTTCGTACTCGTCGATCTTGAACATCGCGCCCTGCATGTCCGTGTTCCACTGCACGTTGTCGAACACGAAGAACTCGGGCTCCGGTCCGAAGTAGGCGGTGTCGCCCAGGCCAGACGCTTTCAGATAGGCCTCGGCGCGCTTGGCGATCGAGCGCGGATCGCGGTCGTAGGCCTTGCCGTCGCCCGGCTCCAGCACGTCGCAGGTCAGAAAGATCGTCGGCTCTTCGAAGAACGGGTCGACGTTGGCAGTGTCCGGGTCCGGCATCAGCAGCATGTCGGACGCTTCGATGCCTTTCCAGCCGGCAATCGATGAGCCGTCGAACGCATGACCCGACGAGAATTTGTCTTCGTCGAAGTGCGACACCGGCACCGTCACGTGCTGCTCTTTGCCGCGCGTGTCGGTGAAGCGAAAGTCAACGAACTTGATGTCGTTGTCTTTCACCATGCTCATTACGTCTGCAACGCTCTTCGCCATGCAAGGCTCCTTGGGTTCGGTTGAAAATTCTTTGAAAGATGCCGATGCGACCGGCCGCGGGCAAGGCGCTTGGCTCAAGTCCTTCGGGTCACCCACCATCCCACGTCATCGCAGGTGGCAACCGTGCTGCCGGATGCAGATTCTGTGCCAACGCCGTGTCCATCTGCCGTCTGACACCCCGTGCCTGCGGGTCAATCAAACGCCCTGAAGCATAACGGTTTGAACGTATGTTGAGGCGCCGCAATGCACCGAAACAGTGCGTCATCCAGATCGCACCAGTCGGGTGCAGTCAGGCACGCACCGATTCGGCGCCCAGCGTCGCACCGAGCTCGTGAAGGCCTTCCAGCAGTTGTGGCCACCCCGCCGCCACCAGATCCGGTGCGCCCTTTAAACCCAGCTCGATGTGCCGGCCGAGCTGCGGATGGTCGACGCTGGGCAGGCTGAACACGCGCACGCCGGGGTGGTCGGCTTCCATCGTTTCCATCAGCGGCGTCAGGGTGGCTTCCATCGAGCCGAAGACGATCACCGATCGCTCGATCGATGCCCCGATGCGAAACCACGCCCGGCACTGGGTGTCGAGCACCCAGGCCATCATCGGCCATGCCATCACCGGAAAGCCCGGCACGAAATGCACGGCGCCGCCGCCCGGGCCATCGGCGCTGAAGCCCGGAATCTTGTTGTACGGGTTCGGGATCAGCCGCACGCCGGCAGGGAACACGCCCATGTTGAGCCGATGCACATTGTCGGCACGGTCCGGCTCATAGCGCACGCCTTGCTCGGCGGCCACTTCCTGCATGCGCTCTTCGATCAGTCGCTTGGCGTCCGGATGCAGTGCGAGCGGCACGCCGAGCGCACCGGCCGCGGCTTGGCGCGTGTGATCGTCCGGCGTGGCGCCGATGCCGCCAGTGCTGAACACGATGTCGCTCGACGCGAATGCACGCTCGAGCGTGGCCGCGATGCGCGTGCGCGAGTCGCCCACGTACTCGGCCCAGCCGAGCGGGATGCCGCGCGCGCTCAGCAGTTCGATCACTTTGGGCAGGTGCTTGTCGACGCGCTTGCCCGACAAAATCTCGTCGCCGACGATGACGAGCCCGAACGTGGGCACCGCGTCAGTCATGGGAGGGCTGCCGGGGGTCGGGTTGCTGGAGGGCGCGGTGGCCGGCGAGGTGGGATTCATGGGGAAGACGCTTTCCTGTGTTTTCGTGGATCGAGACAACCGGGCCGTCCGCGCGCGGCGTACGGCGCACGTCGCCGCCGCGCAGCTGGTCGAGCGCCGTCAGGCAGTAGTGCGTGAACCACAACGAGGAGAACGCGAACACCAGCGTATAGATCCAGATCGCCAGCGGCACCAGCACGACGAAGGCGGCCGCGAACAGCAGGCCCGAAGCCCACACCACCGCCGGCGCGGCGCCCAGATAGCCGCTCACGACGCCGATCGTCAGCAGCGACGTGCGATGCCGCTTGAAGATCGCTTTGCGTTCGCTGGCGCTCGCATGTTCGGCCATTGCGTCGAATGCCATCACGCGGTAGGTGAGCCAGCCCCAGATCAGCGGGGGCAAAATCAAAATCAGCGGCGGGATCAGCCAGAGCGGCATCGACAGCAGCAACAGCACCAGTGCAATGGCCGTTGCGCTCACCGACCACCAGATGCTGGCGACCAGACCACCGCCCTTTTTCTTCTCCAGCAGCGGAAACCGCCCGCGCCCAACCATTGCCACGAGGGTCGGCGTCATCATCGTGGCGACCAGCGTCAGCATGGCGAGCACCACCACCGGCACGGCCAGCAACAGCAGCAGCACCGGCGCTATCCACGCGTGCACGGCGCCGCCGGTGTTGCTCTTGTCGAGCCAGCCCCAGATCGATGCCAACCACGGCCAGCCGTCGATCACGCCGCCCATCCACTGCACGGCCGGCGCCCAGAAAAAATAGCCAAGCACGACGGCCAGACCGGTCATCAGCACCAGCGGCAGCAGCGACAGGCCGATCACCTTGGGCTGAAAGGTCTGCTCGGTGGCGCGCCAAAAAGAGTCGACGAGCAGGGTCATGGGGTCCGGGCGATCGACGTCGAGTCATGGGTTGAAGGGCAAATTTGCTTGCTGAAGGGTTGATATCGATTCGCTCGGCAGCAGACAACCACCGCAGCGGTGGACAGCCCGATCTGCTGCACCGAATTTTAGCGGCCGGTCCATCCACGCCCGAGGTCGACCGCTTGCAGCGTCACTATGGAAAATGTAGCTGCTCGCGCACTGTGGACCGGCGCCTGGGAAGAATTTGGGTCAGCTCCTGCAGCCCCTGCAAACAACGGTCAACTTGCACCGCGTGGGTCCGGCGCGCGGTGCAACGCTTCCAGCACATCGGGCGCAAACGCGGCGTCGATGCAATCGGCGATCCGGTCGAACGTGCCGTGCAGCGTGCACGCATCCGCACCAAACAGCGCGCGCACCACATGCGCGTCTTCGAACAACCCGTGCAGGTAGGTGCCCAGCACGTTGCCCGCGCCGTTTTGCCAGCCGAGGCCATTGGGCAGCACCGCCCGCGCGATGTCGCCCGCGGCCGCCATGGCGGGGTGCTGCGCCGCGTGCGCGTGTCCGGTCTGGCCGTGGTGCACCTGATAGCCCTCGACGGCCAGCCCCGAAAGCGGTTGCCAGACGCCACCCAGCCGCTGGAAAGTGACCTGCGTGCGCGCCATCGTCTCCTCCGGCTCGAACCGCGTGACCAACGGCAGCAGCCCCAGCCCGGCTGCGTTGCCTTCGATGTGTTCCGGGTCCACCAGCGCTTCGCCGAGCAACTGCAGCCCGGCGCAGACGCCGAGCACCGCGCCGCCGCGCTCGGCGTGCACGCACACCGCACGGTCGAGTCCGGTGGCGCGCAGCCACGCGAGATCGGCCGTCGTGTCGGTCGACCCCGGCAGCACGACCCAGTCGATGCCATGCAGGTCCTCCGGCCGTTCGACCCAGACCACGTGCACGTCGGCCACGCACTGCAAAGGGCGGAATTCGTCCAGGTTGCCGACCTTCGGCCCACGCAGGATGCCGATCGCGATGCGGGCATCGGACGAGCCACTCCCACGTTCCTCGAATGCGCTGCGTTGCGTGTGGAGCCGATTCTCGATGTGCAGAGGAATGCTCGCCACCGTGGGCACGCCCGTGTGCGCCTGCAGCGCTTCCACAGCGGGCGCGCGCGCCACCGCGTCGGTTTCGCACCGGTTGCACACGAAGCCGTCGATGCGCGCGCGGTCGCTTGCGTCGAGCAGCGACCAGCTGCCGTGCAGATGCGCGAACGGGTCGCTGGGCTCGCCATCGCCAGCGGCAACCAGCAGGATGCGCGCGTCGGTGTGTCGTGCGAGGGCGAGATCCGCATGCGGTGCCGTCGACCCGTCGGCCGGTGCGCTGCCGCCGTCGATCACGACGACGTCGTGCGCCGCACGCAACGCATCGAGCGCGCCCAGCACCGGCGGCCACAGCGCGGCGTTCGATGCGAGCGGCTCGGTCGCGTTGGCGCCCTGCTGCACCTCGCCGAGCAACGTTACCTCGCGCGATCCGTCGGAATCTTGGCGGACCAACAGCGGGTTCATGCACAAACCGGGCTTGGCGTGCGCGGCCAGTGCCTGCAGGTAGACGTCCGGCCCGATCTGCCCGCCGTCCACGGTGCGCCGATCCGCCGCTTCGTACAGCACCTTGAACGGTGCGACCTTGAGGCCGCGGGCGGCATACCAGCGACACAGCGCGGTCACGAGCCAGCTTGTGCCCGCACCGCGGCCGGTGCCCAGCACCAGGATGCAGCGGGCGCGCAAAACAAGTTCGGTCATTTGTTCCTTCGACGCATTCTTGAAAAGAAGTTTGCACCGCCGAGCGCTGCATCGGGGTGGCGCGTGTCGATCTCCACGAGCCGGGCCTGGGTGCCGTGCGCGATCGCGGCAAGGCACAACAGCGCGCGGCGCTCGTCCCACGGCGCAAACCACGGCATCAAGCCGGTCGCCTCACACCGCCGCACGATCCAGTCGCGATGCGCTTGCAGAATCGATGTCGCCGAGCAGCATGTGCGTGTGTGCAGCCCGCTGCCACTGGGCCGATGCGCGATCGAACGCCGTCGCAGCACCGCCTGCGTGGTCGCACGGCAGCGCTCGGTCAGCCCTGCAATCTGCGCGGGCGCGGTGTTCTCATCCGCTCAAAGCAGCGGCCGCACGACGTGGTGCACCCGCCCGTCCCGCTCCAGCCGCTCGATCGCGACCGCTTGCCGAAACACCCCGATCAGCGCGGCGTGCAGCGCCGGGTCGTCGGCAGCAGCGTCCATCAGAAGCCGGCCCCGATCCATCAGCCAGACCCGGTCGGCGGCCAGTGCAAGCGTCAGGTCGTGCAGCACCACGGCCACGGCCGCGCCCGCGGCGGCGCGGCGCGCCACGCTGCGCAGCAACGCGCGCTGGTGCGGTGGGTCGAGATGGGCGGTCGGCTCGTCGAGCAACAGCACACCGGCCTGAACGGCAAGTACCCGCGCAAGCAGCACGCGCTGGCGCTCGCCGCCGGAGAGTTGGCTCAGGCGCCGACCCGCGTATGCGGTGCATTCGGTCTCGGCCATCGCGGCATCGACCGCGGCTTCATCGGCCGCGCCCGGCGCACCGAGCAGCCCGTGGTGCGGCAGGCGCCCGAGGCGCACCACGTCGCGCGCCGCGATCTCGCCTTCGGCCTCGCCCTGCTGAGCCAGCCAGGCAATTTGTCGCGCACGCTCGGTGGCTGTCCACTCATCGATCGGCCGACCGTCCAACCACACGCTGCCTTCGTTCGGCTGGCGCAGGCCCGCAAGCACCGACAGCAGGCTGCTCTTGCCCGCACCATTGGGGCCGACGACCGCCACCCATTGGCCCGCCGACAACGTGACCGACACCCGGTCCAGCACGCGCCGCCCTCCCAGCTGCAGGCTCACGCCGTCGGCGTGCAGCCGCGAGTCTTGGTCAGCCATGGTCGGCGCGTGCGCGACGTCGCAGCAACACCAGAAGATACGCGCCACCGACCACCGCCGTCAGCACCCCCACCGGCAGCTCCTGCGGCGCGATCACGCTGCGCGCGGCCACATCGGCGGCCAGCAGCAGCAGGCCGCCGGACAACGCGGACAACGCGAGCAACGCGCCGTGTCGCACCGTCACCAAACGCCGCACCAAGTGCGGCGCGACCAGTCCGACGAACGCGATCAAGCCCGCCTGCGCGACCGCCACCCCGGTGGCCAGCGCCATCAGCGCGACCAGCAGCAGGCGCAGCCGCGGCAGATCGAGCCCGAGGCTGCGCGCACTCGCCTCCCCGAGCACCAGCGCATCAAGCACGGCCGCGAAGCGCACCGCGAGTGGCACCGCCACGGCGAGCGACGCGCCCAGCAGGACCACGCTGGTCCAGCCCAGAAACCCGGTGGTGCCGAGCAAAAATGCCTGTTTGCCGCGCAGCGCCTCGGGCGACAGCAGCATCATCAAATCCGACACCGCCGCCAGCAGCACGCCGACGACCACGCCGGCCAGCAGCAGGATCAACGGCTGCGCGGTGCCGCCGCCGAGCAGCAAGGTCAGCGACACGCCGGCCAGTGCGCCCACGAAGGCCGCGCCGACCAGGCCGATCTGCATGAGCCAGCCGGCGTGGGCCAACCCGATGCGCTCCCCCAGCTGGCCGCCTGCAAAGATCGTCAGCACCACGCCCAGTCCCGCGCCGGCGGCGCTGCCGAGCAAATACGGATCGGCGAGCGGATTGCGAAAAAGCCCTTGCGCCAGCGCCCCGGCCAGCCCGAGCAGCGCACCGGCGGCGAACGCGCCGAGCGTGCGGGGCGCACGAATCGCGGCGATCACGTCCCAGTCGCGCGCCCAGTGAAGCGACCAGCCGTCGCTGCCGGCAGCCAGCCCGCACGCCATCAGCAGCAGGCTGGCCGCACCGAGCGCGAGCGCGAGGCGCGGCGCCGCCCGGCGCGCGGCCGTCGCATCGGGCTGCGCATCGGCGTCCATCGGCAGTGTGCTCACCGCGCCGCGCCGCGCGCCGGCAGACCCGCCACGCAGTCGGCCAGCGCCGCGGCCGCTTCGCCGAGCCGCGGTCCGGGCCGGATCAGAAGCTCGTAGTGCGCCAAATCGAACCCGCAAATCCAACCCGCCGACAGCGCGGGAATCGTGCCCCAGCCCGGGCGCTCGTGCATGCCGACGAGGTCGCGCGCAGACGCCATGATCAGCTCCGGCTTCGCGCGCACGATGAATTCGGGATTCAGCTGCGGGAACGGTCCGAGCGAAGGCGGCACGACGTTGCCGAGCCCCAGCGCCCCAAGCAATTCGCCGATGTACGACGACGCGCCGGCCGCAAACGGCGTGGTCGAGATCTCGAAGTAGACCTTGGCACCGCGCCAGTCGGCGGGGACGCGGGCGGCCGCGGCCTGCGTTTCGGCATCGATCCGGGCGAGCCGGTCGACGGCCGCCTGCGGGCGCCCGAGCAGCGTGGCCACCGAGCCGAGCGTGCGCCGAACGTCGCCCAGAGTCTGCGAGTCGATCGCGAGCACGCGGATGCCGAGCGCTTCCAGCCGTTCCAGCACGCGGGCGGATCGGGCGGCCAGCACCACGTCGGGCTTCAACGCGTACAACCGCTCGACCTGCGCGTCGTCGAGGCCGCCGAGCTTGGGCAGCGTCTGCACCGACTGCGGCCAGTTGGAGAACCGATCGGTGCCGACCAGCAGGTCACAGGCGCCGAGCGCGCACACGGTTTCGGTCAGCGATGGCAGCAATGTGACGATTCGCTGCGGCGGCTGGTCAAATGCGACCGTCACGCCGCGGTCGTCGGTGACGGAGACGGGCTTGGCCGCGTCGGCTGCGGCCACGCTGGATACGAGCACACCAGCGGCAATCAGCAACCAAGCGCACCGACCGTGGCGCCACCGATCTTTCGCTGGCCGAGCCGTCGCGCTCGACCGCTGGGTAACGCGCGCGGTGTCGATTGGCTCGACCACACGGGCTGGGTCCAGCGGACCACGCTCAGCCACGCCGCGCCGCCCAGTCCCGCACGATCCGGTGCAACTGGCGCACGCCATCGGTCAGCGCGGCCGGGCCGGGCTGCAGAATGTCGGCCGATTTGATCTCGAACAGTGCGCCGTCGCGCACCGCAGTGATCGCGGCAAAGCCAGGGCGTGCGGCGAACTTCTCGGGCCGGAATTTCTTGCCGCACCACGAGCCGATCACGATGTCGGGATTGCGCCGCACGATCTCAGCCGGGTCCGCGATGATGCGGTCCTTGCCCATCGGCATGCGACCGAGCTCAACGAAGCAATCGTCGCCGCCAGCGATCTGCAACAGCTCGGACACCCAGCGGATGGCGCTGATCGGTGGCTCGTCCCATTCCTCGAAATAGATGCGCGGCCGTTTCGGCAGCGCGGCGGCGGCGCGTTCGATTGCGAGCAATTCGCCCTGCATCGCGGCCAGCAACGCCACGCCGCGCTCGGCGGCGCCGACCATCGCTGCAACTTGATGCAGCATCGAAAAGATCTCCGCCACGCTGCGCTGGTTGAAGATCGTGACTGGCACGCCGCGGCCGATCAGCTCGGCCGCGATCGGCGCCTGCAGATCTGAAAAACCGAACACGCAGTCGGGCTCGAGCGCGAGAATCTGGTCGATCTTGGCGGTCAGGAATGCGCTGACTTTTGGCTTTTCCTGCCGCGCGTTCTTCGGGCGCACCGTGTAGCCGGAGATGCCGACGATGCGCTGCTGCTCGCCGAGCAGATAAAGCCACTCGGTCGCCTCCTCGGTCAGGCAGACGATGCGCTGCGGCCCGCGACCAATGTCGATCGCCGCCACGCCCGCACAGGCCGCAGGGGTCAAAGCGGCGCCCATTTCACGGCGACGAAGAACACGCGGCCCGGGGTGGCGTAGGTGTCCGCCAGCTGATAATTCTTGTTGCTCAGGTTGTCGACGCGCGTCAGCAGCGTCCAGTCCCGACCGAGCCGGCGGCTGGCGTGCAGGTTAAACACCGTATAGCCGCCCAGCTGCACGCTGTTGGCGTTGCTGTCGAAGCGAGCGCTCGACGTCTGCGCTTCGCCGCCAAGCGACCAGCCAGCGAGCGCGTAGTCGGCGCCGAGCGTGGCGTGGCGTTTGGCGCGGCGACCCAGCACATGGCCGGTGTCGCGGTCGCGCGGGTCCTGGAAGTCGAGACTGCCGCGCAAGCCGAGCAGCCCGATGCGATGGGCGCCGCTGAAGGTCAGCCCGCGCAAATCGGCGCTGGCGGTGTTTGCATAGCAGCCGAACTTGGATGCGCAAAGGCCGGCTGCGCCAAACGTGATCAGGTTCGTCACGCGGTTGCGATAGGCGACGGCGCCGAACTCGCTTGCGCCTTCGCGCCAGCGCAGCGCGGCCTCGACGTTGCGGCCCGTCTCGGGTTCCAGGCCTGCCATGCCGTATTCGCTGAAGCGCTGATAGAGCGTCGGCGCGCGGAAACTGGTGCCGGCCGATACGCTGGCGCGCCAGGCTTTGGTGAACGCATAGCCGTAGGCCGCGCCGCCGGTGGTCTGCCCGCCGAATTCGCTGTCGCGGTCGTGCCGCGCGTTCAGTTGCAGCGAGTGCTCGCTGCCTTGAAAGCCGTAGCCGAGCGCCAACGCGTTCTGCGCGCGGCTGCGGTCGATCGATGCGTCTTCCAGATGATCCTCGCGCCGCTCCAGCGCAGCGGTCAGCGACTGGCGACCGAGCCGCAACTCGTTTTGCCACAGATAGTTGCGCAGCCGGGTCTGCGTCAGATACGGATCGGGGCTGGACTCGTAGCGGCTGCGCGATTCGTCCACCAGCACACGCGTGCGGTAGGCCTCGGTCCACTGCGCATTCCAGCCGAGGCCCACCGTCTGCAGCCGGTAGTGGTTGCGGTCGTCGACGCCGGGTGTGAAGCCGTCGTACTGCGAATTCGTCTCGCTGTTGAGCAGCGTGGCTTCGATGCGCTGACCGGCGACGGGCTTGAAGCCGATGCGCGCGTTGCCTGAAGTTTGCCGGTAGCCGTCCGAGTCGACGTTCGACTTGGGCGCAATGCGTGAATTGAAGCCGTTGCTGCGTTGGTGCGCGCCGCCGATCGCGTAGTCGACCATTTCGGTCCCGCCGCTCACGCCCGCTTCGAGTTGCGCGGTCCGGTAGGTGCCGCCACCGATGCTCACGAACGGCTTGGCTGCGCCCTCGCCTTTTTTGGTGAAGATCTGCACCACGCCGCCGATCGCGTCCGAGCCATAGATTGCAGCGGCCGAGCCGCGCAGTACCTCGATGCGGTCGATCAGCGCGAGCGGGATGCTCTCCCAGGTCGCACCGCCGGTGGCCTGGCTGTCGATGCGCACGCCGTCGACATACACCAGCGTGTGGCGCGTCTCGGCTCCGCGCAGAAACACGCTGGTTTGGGTACCGAGCCCGCCGTTGCGGCTGAACTCGATGCCGGGCAGGCGCCCCAGTAGATCGGCGATCCCGCGGGCGCCGCTGCGCTCGATCGTCTGGGTGTCGAGCACGCTGACGTCGGCCAGCACGTCGGCCAGCGGCTGTGGCGTGCGGTTGGCGGTGACCACCGTCTCGCCCAGTGTGGGCGCGGGCTGGGCATGGGCTGTTGGGCCCACCGCGATTGAAGCAGCAGCGGCCGTGGCCGCAAGAAAAGCGCCCTGGCCACGCTGACGCGCGACCCGGCCTTGGACAGGACTCGAAGCAAAAGTGAAATGGTTCAACACGAAAGAGCACCTTGGCGCACGAGCAACCGCTCGGGCAAACACCCAGCGCTCGGCCTCCCCGCCAGCGCCACGGGCAAAACGGCCACCGCAGGCGCATCGAGCACTGGCAAGCGCCCGATGCGAAGACGGCAACCACCTCGTTGGCCGGTATCCGGGCTGACGGCGCTGCGAACGTTCCTCGCCTTCCCAGGCGCCTGTTCGGTGCGCCCAGTGGCTGTATGAGGGTTTCGCTGGATCGGCTTTTAGGGGCCGATCCGGCCGTTTGACCGTTGCGGGGGCAGCGCAGGTTTCGGTGGTCTCATCCGCCGTGTGAAGATCACGCGCGTCGGCAAAACTCCGTCCCTGCTTCCCGTTGAACTGCAACCGTGTGAACCACGGCCGCGAGCACCAACTGTGTGCGAATTCTATGCGGGTCGCACGGCGAGTTGATTGAGCACCCAGCCGGCCGCGCACTGGCCAAATGTCGCCGTTACGGTGACGACCGAGCCGTAGCCGTGGCAATTGAGGGTGTTGTCGGTGGTCTCGCTGCCCAGGTCTGGGTTCTGGCCAGAGGCGACCTGCGGTCGCACGACCGGCTCGCGGCTGAACACGCAGGCCAGCCCGATCGGTTTGCCAACCGGCGCAGCCCCGTGTTCCTTGCGCAGGCGCTGGCGCAGTTGGGCAAGCAGCGGATCGTGCGTGACGAGCGCCAGGTCGTCGATGTCGACCCGGTGCGCGGCACGCTTGCCACCTGCCGCACCTGCACTGATCACAAGCGATTGCGGTGAAGGGGTCCCCAGCCCGAGGCCCCACGCCGCGATCGCGACCTTGGCGCGCACTTGGTCGCAGGCGTCGATCACCGCGTCCACCGGTTCGGGCAGCAGCTGCGGCCAGTTCTCGGGCTGCACAAATTCGTCCACACAGTGGACCGTGCAGGCGGGGTTGATCTGCGCGATGCGGTCGCGCATTGCTTCGATCTTTGCCTGACCGAGTGTGGTGTCGAGTGCATGAATTTGGCGATTCACGTTCGACTCGGCGATGTGGTCGAGATCGATCAGCGTCAGCCGTCCCACGCCGCTGCGCGCAAGCGCCTCAACCGCCCAAGAGCCGACGCCGCCAACGCCCACGACCGCCACGTGGGCCGACCGGATGCGCTGAGCGCCCTGTGCACCGTAGAGCCGCTGCAAGCCGCCGAAGCGGCGTTCGAGATCGGGGGCGGTGGCTGCCGCTTCGAGCTGCATGACCTGATAGCGCGACGCGCCAGGCTGCCCGCTCAGGTGCCCTACCGCAGGCTCGCGAGCCGCTCACTGGCCGCGCTGGCAGCGGGCGTCTGCGGATACACCTTGATCAGGTCCTCGAGCGTGCGGCGTGCGCCGCGAACTTCCTTCAACTCGATCTGTGAATTGGCAATCGCCAGAGCGGCCTCGGACGCGCGCGGATGGTCTGGCGCGGTGGCCAGCATCGCGCGGAAGTTGCCGATCGCGTTTTGATAATCACGCGTCGCGTACTGCGAATTGCCGAGCCAGAACAGCGCCATCGGCAGCAGGCTGCTCTTCGGGTATTTGCGCGTGAAGTCACCGAACGCGACCTGCGCCGCCGCGAAGTCGCTTTTTCGGAACACCGCCAGCGCGTTGTCGAAGTCCGTGCGCTCAGCGGGCGCGGCGCTTTGCTCAGCCCCGCCTTCCGGCGCGGCCCGCTTGGCCGCTTCCATGCGTTGCAACCGCTCCTGCGTCTCCTGCTGCAGGTCCTTGTTGGCGCGCTGCAGGTCAGAAACGGCGCGGGTCAGTTCCTCCTCACGCCCTTTCGAACTGGCCAGATCGGCGCGCTGCTGGTCGATTTGCGACTGCAGCTCGAGCAAACTGCGCCGCAGCTGGGCGCTTTCGTTGGCAAACCGCTGCTCGCTGGCCGACTGCGCAAGCTGGCTCGCATCGACGCGCTGGCGCAGCTCCAGAATCGCGCGGCGCGCATCGTCGTCGCCGAACAGCGCGGCCTGCGCGCTCGTCAACGTCAAAACGGTCAGCGCGGCGGCAAAAAGCGGGCGAATCGCAGCGTTCATGGCGGCAGGCTCCTTGTGTGTTTCGGCCCCGGTCAACGGCGGTAGCTGATTTCAACCCGGCGGTTTTGCGCCATCGCCTGCTCGTCGTTGCCGAGGTCGGCGGGCTTTTCCTTGCCGAAGCTGACCGCTTCGAGCTGGCTGCTGGACACGCCCAGCAACTCGAGCGCACGCTTGACGGCTTCCGCACGACGCTGGCCGAGCGCCAAGTTGTATTCGCTGCCGCCGCGCTGGTCGGTATGGCCTTCAAGCATGGCCTGACGGTTCGGCGCGGCCCGCAGGAAGCGCGCGTTTTCCTGGATCAGATTCTGGAAGTCGGGCTTGATCACGTAGCTGTCGTAGTCGAAGTACACGAGCCGGCCGACGCTGGCCGGCGGGCCGTCTTCACGGTCGGAGGGGCGCGCCAGGTCGACTGGCGTGACCGAACTCTGCCCGCTGCCGCTGCCGTTGACGCCCCGCCCGTCCGAGCCCATGCCGCCGCTGGTGCGGTCTTCCACCGGCACGTCGTTCAATTTCACATCCGAGCCGCAGCCCGCCAACGCCGCGAACAGCGAAAGAGCCAGCACAAACCGTTTGGTCGTCATTACCCACACTCCAGTTAGAACAATAAAAATGATTGGAAGAAAAATCACATCGGTCCATTCGACGGTCCGAACTCGTCGATCCGTCGCGCCGGAGCCGCTCGGCAGCTTGCAAGCTCAGCGAATGCAACCCATGCGTCAGCGCGGATACGGCCCCCAATCGGGCTCCCGCAAATCCCCGCCTTTGTTGGCAAGCCGCGCCTTGATTTTCCCGTCGAGCGTGGTCGTCATCAGCGCTTCGCGACCGCTGTCGCGGGTTGAGTAGACGATGAGCCGGCTGTTCGGCGCAAAACTCGGGCTCTCATCGACGCCGGTGTCGGTGATCGAGCTGACGCTGCCGGTGCCCAAATCCATCACCTGCAGCTTGAATGCGCCACCGATGCGGGAAATGTACGCGAGCCAGAGACCATCGGGGCTGATCGCCGGGGAGATGTTGTAGCTGCCGGTGAACGTCACGCGCTCCGGCGCGCCACCGCGCGCCGACATTCTGTAGATCTGCGGCGCACCGCCGCGGTCGCTCACGAAGTAGATGTTGGCGCCGTCGGCCGAATACGCGGGCTCGGTGTCGATGCTCGCCGACTGGGTGAGGCGCCGTGGCTCGCCGCCGTTCGCATCGATCGTGTAGAGCTGCGAGCCGCCGTCGCGGCTCAGCGTAACGGCCAGCGTGCGGCCGTCGGGCGACCATGCGGGTGCGCTGTTTGATCCGCGGAAATTCGCAATCAGCCGGCGCTTGCCAGTGGCCACATCGTGCACGTAGACGACCGGCTTTCTCGACTCGAACGAAACGTAGGCAATGCGATCGCCATTGGGTGACCAGGCCGGCGAGATGATGGGTTCGGGGCTCGACAACGCGGTCTGGCTGTTTTCGCCGTCGGCGTCGGCAATCCACAACACATAGCGTCCGCCGCCCTTCGTTATATAGGCAATTCGGGTGGAAAACGCGCCCTTTTCATGGACCAGCTTCTCGTAGATGTAGTCGGCAATCCGGTGCGCGGTCAGGCGCAGATCGACCTGCGGCACGGTGTAGCTCTGGCCACCCAGATCCTGTCCGTTGACCACATCCCACAGCCGAAAACGCACTTCGAACCGGCCATCGCCGAGCCGCTTCACGCTGCCGGTCACGAGCGAATCGGCCGTGCGCTGTTTCCAGAGTGTCAGGTCGGGCTGCGACGTTTCGTCGAGCGACACACCCGACGCGTCGACCGCGCGAAAGCGCCCGCTGCGCTCGAGATCGGCCTGCACGATCGCGCTGATCTTTTGCGGCGCCTGCGCCTCGCCGCGGAACGCCGGCAGCGCAATCGGAAACTGGGTCATGCCCACGCCGGAGACTTCGACCCGAAACTGCGCTGCGGCCGGCAGAGCAGCGAGCAACAGCGAAAACGCCAGCACGAAAACGCGCCACCACGCGCCGGGCGCCGCGCAGGCAAAACGGTTGGTCATGGAAAATTGCATCGATATGGAAAAAAAAGAAGCGACGTTGTCCGTGATTATCGCGGCCCGCGACGAGGCGCATCAGATTTGCGCCTGCATCGAATCGGTCGCGTTCGCTGATGAAGTGCTTGTGCTGGACTCGGGCAGCAAGGACGACACAGTCGCGCTGGCGCGGCAGGCAGGCGCCGTGGTGCACCAGACCGACTGGCCGGGGTTTGGCCTGCAGAAACGGCGTGGCGTTGCGTTGGCGAGCGCCGATTGGGTGCTCGTGATCGATGCCGATGAGCGCGTCGACGCGGCATTGCAGCAGGAGATTCTCGCGGCCATCCGCACGCCGGTGGCCGACGGCTATCGGCTGCCGCGCCGCTCGAGCTTGTGCGGCACCTTCATCGAGCACGGCGGCTGGCGTCCCGACTTCACGTTGCGGCTGGTGCGCCGCCCGCTGGCGGGCTTCACCGACCATGCGGTGCACGAACACATGACGAATGCGGGCCGCACGGCCGACCTCCAGACACCGCTGATTCATTACAGCTACCGCGACCTGAACGACGTGCTGGTCAAGCTGCAGCGCTACGCGCAGGCCGGCACGCAGGACCTGGCCGCACGCGGCACATCGGCGGGACTGGCCAAGGCGATCGGCAAAGGCTTTTGGGCGTTCGTGCGCACCTACCTGCTGCGCCAGGGCTTCCGCGACGGGCGCTTGGGGCTGGTGCTCGCCATCTACAATGCCCAGACCACTTACTACAAGTACCTGGGGCTGTGGATGATGCGCCGCCAGCAGGGCAAAAACTGATGCCTGGCTCCTTCCGCGCGCACGAATCGTCCGGCCCTTGGCACCCGGCACATTTCCCCGGTTGCCCGCGGGCGGTTCCTTGATGTCGGGCGCCAAGGCGGCTGCGCTCCACGCCCCGACGGCAGCGCAAGCGTCCAACGGGCATCTGCCCGGCTGGCTGCGCCACACGGGCGTTGCCATCGCCTGCTTCACCGCGCTCGCCACGCCAATCTCGACCGCCGCGGCATCGATCGGCAAGGTGCTGATGCTGATCTTTGCGCTTTTCTTTCTGCTTTGGCCGCACGAGCGGGCGGCGCTGCGTCGGGTCGAGCTGCCGTCGGTGGTGCTGCTGCTCGTGCTGCTGTTTTGGTTCACGATCAGCATCGGCTGGACGGTGGCCGACTGGCCGCGTGCGGTGGCCGACGTCGCCAAGTACGGCAAGCTGATCCTCATTCCGACGTTGATGGTGTTGCTCGCAAGCCGGCGCGAGGCGCTGCTGGCACTCGCCTGCTACACGTGCGCGCAGGTGCTGGTGCTGTTCAGCTCGATGCTGCTGAGCACCGGGCTGGACCTGCCCTGGGTGTTGAACCAGCATCGGCTGTCGGCTGGCTCGGTGTTCTCCGACTACATCACGCAGTCGATCATGACCGCGACGTTCGCCGCGCTGTGCTGGGTCGCGCGCGATGCGCTGGCCGTCGAGCGGCGCGGGGCGCGCTGGGCACTGCTGCTGCTGTCGGTGCTCGCGGTGTTCGACACGCTGTACCTGCTGCCCGGGCGGAGCGGCTGGGCGGTGGCGGCAGCCCTGGCCGCGTTGGTCGCGTGGTGGGAGCTGCCGCGCCGCTTTCGCGCGGCAGCCGTGCTGGCGCCGGTGCTGGTTGCCGGCCTGCTGCTCGTTACCTCGACCACCGGACGCGAGCGACTGACCGACATCGTCACCGAGACGAACCGCTTCGTTGCGCAGGGCGCGGAGAATTCGTCGTCGGGCGAGCGGCTGAACTTCTGGCGCCGCTCGGTCGAGAGCATCCGGGCGGCGCCGTGGCTGGGCACCGGCGTGGGCAGCTGGCAGACGCGCTATCTGCAACTCGAACAAGGCAAGCCGCCCGAGTTCACGCGCAAGATTCGAAATCCGCACAACGAATACCTGCTGATCGGGGTGCAGCTCGGCGTGGTGGGCGTGCTGCTGTTCGTGGTGTGGATCGCCACCAGCGCCTGGGATGCACGCCGCTACGACCGGCCGAGCGCACGCGCCATCCTCGTGATGGCGGTGTCGCTTGCGGTGGCTTCGCTGTTCAATTCGGCGCTGTTCGACTCGTCCAAAGGCAGTTTCTATTGCATCGTGGGCGGGTTGCTGTTTGCGTACGGCGCCAGCGGACTGCCGCGGGAGCGGCTCGATGGCTGAAACCCCGCCTGCACCGATCGCCGGGCAACCCGCCGTCGAAGGCAATCTGCGGCTGGCAGCGCGCATGCGACGGCTGTTGCCATTTTTCGGCCGACCGCGCTGGATCTGGGGCGCAGCCGCCACCGCCACCGTGCTGGCCGCAGCGACCGAGCCGCTGATGCCGGCGCTCCTGAAGCCGCTGCTCGACCGGGGTTTCCAAGCCGGCGACATCGCACTGTGGTGGGTGCCGCTGGCGATGATGTCGCTGTTTGCGATCCGTGGGGCCTGCAACTTCGTCGCGCAGTACGCACTGGCAAAAATCGCCAACGACGGCATGCTGCGGCTGCGCGGCGCGATGTTCGACCGGCTGCAGGACGCCGAGCTTGCGTTGTTCACGCGCCAGTCGGCCAGCGCGTTGTCGAACACGGTCGTCTACGAGGTGCAAAACGGCGCGGCGCTGCTCGTGCACGCACTAATCACGCTCACGCGCGACAGCCTCACGGTGGTTGCGATGCTCGGCTATCTGCTGTATCTGAACTGGAAGCTGACCTTGATCGTGGGGCTGCTGTTTCCGGCCGTGGCGGTCGTGATGCGGATGCTGACCAAGCGGCTCTACAAGATCACCAAGTCGAGCCAGCTGGCGACCGACCAGCTCGCCTACGTGGTGGAAGAAAACGTGCTCGCGCACCGCATGGTCCGGCTGCACGACGCACAGACTTCGCAGACGAACCGCTTCATGGCGCTCGGGCAGGCGCTGCGCCGGCTCGCGATGAAGTCGACCACCGCTCAGGCTGCAATGACGCCGCTCACGCAGATGGTGGTGGCAGCGGCGCTGTCGGCCGTGATCACGATGGCACTGTGGCAGAGCAGCACGTCGGGCGTGACGGTCGGCGGCTTCGTCGCGTTCATCACGGCGACCTTGATGCTGGTCGGCCCGGTCAAGCACCTGTCCGAAGTCGCGAACCCGATCACGCGCGGGCTGGCAGCGCTTGAGCGCGGCACCGAGTTGGTCGACCACACGACACCCGAGTCGAGCGGCACCCACGCGCCCGGCCGTGCGCTGGGCCGCCTGCGATTCGATCAGGTGACCGTGCAATACCAGCAGGCCGAGGCGGCCGCCGCGCTCGACTGCGTCAGCCTGTCGGTGGAGCCTGGCGAGACGGTTGCGTTGGTCGGCCCGTCGGGCGCCGGCAAGACCACGCTGGCGAACCTGCTGCCGCGCTTCGTGCAGCCGACCGGCGGCCAAGTGCTGCTCGACGGCGTCGCGCTCGGCGATTGGCAGTTGAAAGCGCTGCGCGCGCAGCTGGCGCTGGTCAGCCAGGATGTGGTGATGCTGAACGACACGCTGGCCGCCAACGTCGCGCTCGGCGCATCCGACGCGGCCGACATCGACCGCGGAAAAGTCCACGCCTGCCTTGAAGCCGCGAACCTTGCCGCGCACGTGGCCGCCTTGCCGCGCGGCATCGACACGCTGGTCGGCCACAACGCCGCGCAACTGTCGGGCGGCCAGCGCCAGCGGCTTGCGATCGCGCGCGCGCTCTACAAGGACGCGCCGGTTTTGATCCTCGATGAAGCCACGTCGGCGCTCGACACCGAAAGCGAACGGCTCGTGCAGGACGCACTGCAACGGCTGATGGCCGGGCGCACCACGCTCGTGATCGCGCACCGGCTGTCCACCATCGAACACGCGGACCGGATCGTCGTGCTCGAGCACGGGCGCATCGTCGAAGTCGGCACGCATGCGCAGCTGTCGCAGCAGCGCGGTCTGTATGCGCGGCTGCACCGCAGCGGCTTTGAGCAAGTCAATGCGCCGGTCGAACCGTTGGCCGATGTGCTGCAGGCATGAGCGCGCGGCCTTCGATCAGCGGCTTCACGTTCCTACGCAACGGCGTCGAGCTCGGCTATCCGTTCGTCGAATCGATCCGCTCGCTGCTGCCGCTGGTCGACGAGTTCGTGGTCGCGCTGGGCCGCGGCAACGACGAAACGCTGGCCCGCGTGCAACACATCGACGACCCGAAAATCCGCGTCATCGAAACCGTCTGGAACGAACGCATGGCCGAGCGCGGCTTCGTCTACGCGCAGCAGAAGATGATTGCGCAGTACGCGTGTCTGGGCGACTGGGCGTTTTATCTCGAAGCCGACGAAGTGGTGCATGAGGACGATCTGCCCACCATTCGAGCCAGCGTCGACCGGCTGCACGGCGACACGCGGGTGGAAGCGCTGGTGTTCGACTACCTGCATTTCTACGGCTCGCCCGACTGGCTTGCGATCAGCCCGGCCTGGTACCGGCGCGAATGCCGGCTGATCCGCAACACGATCCGCTCGTACGCCCCCGACGGCCAATATTGGGTCGTGATGGACAAACATCGGCGTGGCCGGCCGCCGCGGGCGGCGCTCGCGCAGGCCCGCATCTTTCACTATGGCCACGTGCGGCGCGAAGACGCGATGCAGCGCAAGCTGGATCAGGTCAGCCGCTACTGGCGCGGCGCCGCGCCTACCGTCGACTACGCACGCATCGACGCGCGTTCGCTGGTGCCGTTCACCGGCACCCATCCCGCGCCGATGCGCAACTGGTTGGGCGCGCAGGCACAGGCGCAGTTTGCGCCTGCAGCCGACCACGTGCTGACCCGGCGTGAGCGCAAACACCGGCTCGCGATGCAGGTCGAGCGCTGGACCGGGCTCGACCTGAGTCGCAAGCACTATCGGCTGGTCGCTTGAATCGGCGCCTTCGCCTCGAAGTCGCCATGAGTTCACCCCCCGCCCTGCCGCAACGCCACAGCCCAGCCGCCGACCGCAACAAGGGCCCGATTCTTGAGCTGCTGCGCGACCTGTTGCCGACATCGGGCCGCGCGCTCGAAATCGCCAGCGGCACCGGCCAGCACATCGCGCATTTCGCAGCCGGACTGCCTGGCTGGCGCTGGCAGCCCAGCGACCGCGTCGACACGACCGGTGCGCTGGACGCACTCGATGCCGACATCGGTTTCTACAGTGCGCTGGCGGGCGCTGACCGCACGCAGGTGCTGCCTGCGGTCGCGTTGGATGTGCTGGCCGACCCATGGCCGCGGCTGGGTCTGTTCGATGCGATTTACTGCGCGAACATGCTGCACATCGCGCCCTGGGCTTGCTGCGGAGCGCTGTTTCGCGGTGCTGCGCAACGGCTGGCGCCAGGCGGTTCGTTGGTCACCTACGGGCCTTACTTCGATGCGCGCGAAGTGCGGCCGGCTGCGCCCGGCAACGTCGCGTTCGATGCCGACCTGCGCGCGCGAGATCCGCAGTGGGGCATTCGGGAATTGGTCGATGTGGAGCGCGAGGCCGCAGCCGCCGGCTTCGTGCTGCAGCGGCGTGTCGAGTTGCCGGCGAACAACCAGTGTCTGGTGTTCGGCCGCTGACGGATCAGGCGGCCAGCATGGGCGGCAGCAACGCCTCGCGCAGCGTGAAGCGCGTGCCTCGCTCGATGCGCTCGAAGTAGGACGACCAGGCTGCCGTGCCGGGCGGCCATTGCTGCAAAAACATCGACCGCCAGCGCGCGGTGTCGTAGGCCAACGGCAGCAGCGCCACGTAGGCAGCACCCACCCGCGTTTCGTGCACCGTTCGATGCGGCGACGGCGTGCCGCCGATGCGCGTGCACAGCCCGCGCAAATCGCCCGCGAAGTTAGGCATCCCGGCGGCGCCGTTGTTGACCACGAGGCCCGGCCTGCCGCTGTGCAATGCCATGCGGCGAACCGCTGGCAGGCAGGTGTGCGTGCTCGCGAACACATCGACGTCGGCCGCCTCGAACGCCGCGCGCAGCCAGGCTGCGTTCGCCTCGTCGGCGAGCGCCGCGACGTCGAAACGCCAGCCGGCCAGCGAATCGGCGTCGCCGTGCACGACGCCCACGGTGAGCCCGGCCACGGCGTACCGCGCGAACATCGGCAGTTGCGCGATGCGGCTGCGCACCGCGGGGTGGCGCGCTGCGGTGGTTTTCAACAAGTGATGAATCTGGTTCGAACGATCCACCGTCGCTGCGTCGACGTCTTCGGGATAGCCGCAGCCGCAGCCTGCGTCGTCGCTGTCGGCGCCCAGTTCGGCCTCCACGTTGCCCTGGATCGCATCGTGCAGCAGCACGCGCCGATTCGCTTCGGCAAAGTGTTGGTCGGCCACGTCGAACCAGTTGAAATCGCCGTTGAAGCAGACGGTAGGGGGTTGTGCTTCCAACTTGGCCATGCGCTCCACTGTGTCCAACGCAGGCAGGTTGCCGTACAAGCCGCCGACCACGTACAGCGTCTGTACCGAACGGGCCTCGGTTGCGCGGAGGGCCGCAGCGCCGTAACGGTAGCGCAGCGGACACAGGCGGCCGGCGGCCGTCGCATCCGAGCTCGCTGCGCTTACCGACGCTCGGGTCTTCACGTTCACGACAGCAATTCCTTCAAGCGCTGCGGCGTGTCCGCCGTCACCACCAGATCGGCGATCACGCGGCCGCGGCGCAGGCCGATCGCGCGCGTCGCAATGCGTGGCACACGCTGCAGATCGTGCAGCACGCAGATCAACGTGCTGCCGCGCTCCCGCACGACCGAAGCGAGCAGGTCCAGCACCGCATCGGCCGCCTGCACGTCGAGGCTCGCGGTCGGCTCGTCGGCCAGCAGGATCGGTGCGCGCTGCTGCAGCGCTCGGGCGATGGCGACCTTCTGCCGCTCGCCGCCGGACAGCGAATCGGTGCGCCGCTGCGCCGCCCAATCCATGCCGACGCGCGCGAGCGCGGCGTGCGCGGCCGCTCGCTCGTCGGCGGGCCAGCGGCGCAACCAGCTCAGCGGCGAAGCGCACCGGGCGGCCCCGCCCACCAGCACGTTGTCGAGCACGCTCAGGCGGTCGACCAGATGCAGTCCCTGGTGCACCTGCGCGATTTGACTGCGCAGCCGCCGCAGCCCCGCCGCCGCGGCGATGACGCAGCCCGGCCAGCGCGACGCCATTCACCCGCAGGCTGCCGCCGCTGACCTCGGCAAAGCCCGAGAGCGCGCGCAGCAACGTCGACTTGCCGGCCCCGTTGTGCCCGACGAGCGCGACGTGTTCGCCAGGCGCCACCGCAAATGTCAGGTCGTGCAACAACGACTTGCCCGCCACGGCGACCCGCAACGCGTTCGCTTCGACCATCGCCTGCACGGCCGTCACGGCTTCAGACGATGCGCTCGCGCACCGCACGGCTGAGCGCATCGAACACGGTCACCATCAGCACGATCGCGATCAGGAGCGTGGCGAGCCGGCCCCACTGAAACAGCGACATCGCCTCCGACAGCAGCAACCCGAGTCCGCCGGCGCCGACCAGCCCCAGAATCGTCGAATCCCGCAGATTGAACTCCCAGACGTACATCAGCTGCGAGACGAACTGCGGCAGCGCCGCGGGCCGGACGCCGAAGAAAAACACCTGAACAGGACGCGCGCCTGTCGCGCGCACCGCATCGATCGGTCGCATGTCGAGCGCCTCGATCGACTCGGCCAGCAGCTTGCCGAGCGAGCCCGCCGAGTGCAGCGCGACCGCCAGAATGCCCGCCGTGGCGCCGAGCCCGACGATGCCGACCAGAAACAGGCCGAACACCAGCGTGTGGATCGCGCGCAGCGTGTCGAGTGTGCCTTTGGCGCCCCACGCGAGCGGCCAAGGCGCTTGCAGATTGCGCGCGGCCAGCAGCCCGAGCGGCAGCGCCAGCAACGCCGCCAGCGCGGTGCCGAGCGTGGCGATGCGCAACGTCGTCCAAAGCGCGCGCGCCAGGCCATCCAGGTAACGGCGCTCGGTCGCGCGTTGGTCTTCTGTGCGCAGCAGCCGCCCGCTGCCGTCGCGCACCTCGAGTTGCGGGTTGCCGAACCAGAGGCGCAGCACGCTCGGCTCGACCAACTCGGCCGCGGTGCGCTGCAGGTTCTGCCAGGGCCGGCGACCGAGGCTCAAATCGCCTTCCCGCGCCAAGGTCCAGCCGCTGACCAGCACCAGGAATGCGCAGCCGCCCAGCAGCCACGCCAGCAGCCACGGGCGCGGCGAGTGCAGCGTCGCCGGTCGAGGCACCGACGCCGCGGACCGAGCCGCGTCGGCTCCCGCGGCCGCCGTCGCCTCGCCGCCGCTCATCGCGGCATCAGCTTGCCGGTGGCCAGACCGGCGTCGCGGATCGGCCGGTAGTAGTCGTTGTCCTTGGCGACGAAGCCGGTATAGCGCGGTGGCAGCAGGCCCGGCTGCTGGGCGAGCTTGGGACCGACGGCTTCGAGCGCGCTGCGCAGCCTGGCGACGAACGCGGTGTCTTTGGCAAGCCCGGCGCGCACCGCGACCGCGTCGTTGGGCAGCGGATCGGACGTCCAGAACACGACGCTGTCGGCGGCCTTGATCAGCCCCTCGCCGATCATCGCGTCGCGGTTGCGGTTGTAGTCGGCACCGGCGTCGAGTTCGCCGCGCGTGACCTGCATCTCGATCGCCTGATGCTTGGTGTAGAGCACCTTGCCGAGGTACTTGCTCGGGGTCGATGCCGTTCTTCTGAAAGTGATGGAACGGAATCAGATAGCCGGAGGTCGAGCCCTTGTCGCCGAACGCGAACGACTTGCCCTTCAAGTCGGCGATCGAGCGGATGCCCGAGTTCGGATGGGTGATCATGACCGCGTGGTACTCGGGCTTGCCGTCGTACAGGATGGAAGCCACCGCCTGCGCATCGGCGACATGGTTCGCCAGCACATAGCCCCAGGGCCCGAGCAACGCAATGTCGGTCTCGCCCGCGGCCAGCGACTTCGCCAGGCCTTCCCAGCTGTCGACCGTGTAGAGCTTGACCGGGCGGCCAAGCGCTTTCGCCAAGTACTCGGCGAGCGGCCGATAGGTGGCATCGTTTTTTTCCTTGTCGGGCTGGTAGAGGCCCACGCCGAAGTTGATCGTGCCGCCTTCTTGTGCATGGGCCGGCGCCATCGCGAGGCCCGCCAAGCCCAACAGCCCGAGCAACACAACACCCCGAATGGCCATGGCGCGGCCAAATGCGCGAATCGATCGCATGGGAAAGAACTCCTGCTTGAGAAAAATGAAGATATCCAAATGCCGCAGGCTGTCCGGCGGCGCCGCCCTGCCGCGCGTCAGTGAGCGGTGCTCACAGTCTCCGCGGCGTCCTCCAACGCACCGCCGCAGCTCGAGCCTTGGCCGGCCGTGCAGCCGAAACAGTGATCGGCCACGCGGATCGCGGCGCCGTCGAGCCGCGCGGTCAGCAGTTCGCGCAGGTGCATGCGCGACCGGCCAGCCGCGCGAATCGGCAGGCCGAGTTGCTGGTTGAAGTCGCAGTCGGACAAAAGCCCCTGCCAGTCGACGCTGACCAAGGAGCGGCACATCACCTGGTCAAGGTTCTCTTCGCGGTGCGCGCTTTTGAGCAGATCCATGTAGCTGGCAAACTGGCCCTTGCTGACCAGCGTCGAGCCGAACCGCTGGATCGGCATGTTCGCGAGCGTGAACAACTGGTTGAACAACACGCCGAAATGCGCGGCCAGATGCTGTTTGTAGTCGTGCTCCAGCGCTTGCTGCGGCGGCGGCAGGCTCGGGCCTTGCGGGTTGTAGACCAAGTTCAGCGACAGACCCGAGTCCGGCAGGCCGTAGCCGAGCGCATTGAGACGCTGCAGCCCGCGAATGCTCGCATCGAAGACGCCCTTGCCGCGCTGCTTGTCGACGTTGTCCTCCATATAGCATGGCATGGACGCGACCACTTCGACCCGGTGCGCGGCCAGGAACTCGGCCAGTCCGTCCTGGCCCGGCTCCTCCAGGATCGTCAGGTTGCAACG
This sequence comes from uncultured beta proteobacterium, assembly GCA_963784295.1. Lineage (GTDB taxonomy): Bacteria > Pseudomonadota > Gammaproteobacteria > Burkholderiales > Burkholderiaceae_C > JBBPYC01. Next base: position 62,901 of record CAWAQL010000017.1, on the reverse strand, counting down.
GTCGATCACGCGCACATCGAGCGCGCGCGCGGCTGCCACGAGATGGCGAAAGTGGGGATTCAATTCCGGAGCGCCGCCGGTCAGGTCGAGCGTCTTGATCGCCGAATGCGCGCGCAACACCTCGAGGATCGTCTCGATGGTGCCAAGCGACATCTCTTCGGTGCGGTTCGGGCCGGCGTTCACGTGGCAGTGCAGGCAGCTCTGGTTGCAGCGATAGCCGAGATTGACCTGCAGCGTGTCGAGCGTGCGGCGCTTGAGCGCGGGAAAATCGGTGTTGGCGAGCAACGGGAGCGTGGCGTGCATGAGCGGGTGGGACGGCGAAGTCCGGTTCGTGGTGGGAGAAAAGGGACTGGCGCAACGAAAAGCAAGTTCCGCGCTCGTGTGGCAGTTGACCACGACGCCGCAGCCGACCGCTTCGATCCTGTCAGAAAACCAGTTCGCGCGCTGCAGGCGTCTGGTTACGCCCGGCCGCCTCGCTTGGATGCGGCCCGTTGCCTGGCGTTCAGCAAGGCCCGTGGGTCTGGCGGAAGGTGCGCGGATTCACCGCTTGTGGATCGGCGAACAGCCCGCGGGCGGCCCGGCGTGCCTGCTGCTCCTCGCGCAGGTAGGGGCCGCTGTCCTGCCGAAAGCGATACGACCACGCGTGGCCGCGTTCGACCAGCCACGCACCCACATCCTGGCCGTCGAGCCGCACCGTGGCAAGTTCGCGCTGGTACACGTCGAGCGCACGCGTCGCAACCTGCACCTGTTGGCGCAGGACCTTCCGGCGCAGCGCCGCGCTGGCCGCAACGCCGCCGGCTTGGCAGGACTCGGGCGCGTCGATGCCGTCGATGCGAACCTTGCGCGGCGCGCCGGATGCGGGCCTGACCCAGAGCGTGTCGCCGTCGGACACCCGCGTGACGGTGCCCGACCAATCACTCGCTCCTTTGTACGTTGGCGTGTGCGCACCACCCTCATGGTTGCGACCGCCGCAACTGGTGAGCACCAGTGACAGTGCAAGCGGGACAACGAAAGCGCCAGGACGGCGATGGGCGTGCGAACGACACACGGCGGCAGGTCGGATCATGAGCAAGAGGAAAAACAATCGGTCCGGGATGGGCGAACCGGGACACCGAGCACTCGGCAGCGCGCGGCCACAACCGCTGCCACGGACAGTCGACAAACGATTGGCAAAACGCTGGGTGTCCTATGATGGCAGACCCGCTGGCGGCCCTGCGCCCAGTCACGCGCCGACGGCAAAACCCGATCGCCCTGAAAGAGACACACCCATGAGCAACAATTATTCCGATACCCAACTGATGATCGGCGGCCAGTGGTGCGATCCGGTCGGCGGCGAATCGTTGGCCGTGTTCAATCCGGCCACCGGCAAGGAAATCGGCCGGGTCGCCAAAGCCGGCAAAGCGGACCTAGACCGCGCGATCCAGGCGGCCGCCGACGGCTTTGTGGTCTGGCGCAACACGAGCGCCGTCGAGCGGGCCAAGCTGATGCACAAGGCGGCTGCCCTGCTGCGCGAGCGCAGCGGCGAGATTGCCGAGCTGATGACGCAGGAGCAGGGCAAGCCGCTGGTCGAAGCCAAAGGCGAGATCATGGCCGGGGCCGACACGATCGACACGTTCGCTGAGGAGGGGAACCGCGTCTACGGCCGCATCGTGCCCGCGCGCAATCTGGCCGCGCGCCAGATGGTGCTGCGCGAGCCGGTCGGGCCGGTCGCTGCGTTCACGCCATGGAACTTTCCGATCAACCAGATCGTGCGCAAGCTCTCGGCCGCATTGGCCACCGGCTGCTCGATCATCGTGAAGGCGCCGGAAGAAACCCCGGCGTCTCCGGCCGCGCTGATCCGCGCGTTCGTCGACGCGGGCGTGCCGGCCGGCGTGATCGGCCTGGTCTACGGCGACCCGGCCGAGATTTCCGAGTACCTGATCCCGCACCCGGTGATCCGCAAAATCACGTTCACCGGCTCCACCCCGGTCGGCAAGCAGCTCGCGGCGCTCGCCGGCAAGCACATGAAGCGCGCGACGATGGAGCTCGGGCGGCCACGCACCGGTGATCGTGGCCGAAGACGCCGACATCGCGCTCGCGGTCAAGTCGGCCGGCGGCGCCAAGTTCCGCAACGCAGGCCAGGTCTGCATTTCGCCGACGCGCTTTCTCGTGCATGAGAGCATTGCCAAGGAGTTCGGCAAAGCCCTGTCCGACTATGCCAGCGGCCTGAAGGTCGGCAGTGGCATGGAAAAAGAGTCAACGATGGGGCCGCTGGCCAATCCGCGCCGGTTGACCGCGATGGCCGAGTTCACCGAGGACGCGATCGCCAAGGGCGCCACGGTCGCCACCGGCGGCAAGCGCATCGGCGAGGCCGGGAATTTCTTCTCGCCCACCGTGCTGATGGACGTGCCGCTCGAAGCCAAAGTGTTCAATGACGAGCCGTTCGGCCCGATGGCGGCCGTGCGGCCGTTCAACACGCTTGACGAAGCGATTGCGGAAGCAAACCGGCTGCCGTACGGGCTGGCCGGCTATGCATTCACGCGTTCGCTGAAGAACGCGCACCAGTTGGCGCAGCAGCTCGAGCTTGGCATGTTGTGGATCAACCAGCCCGCGATGGCGTGGCCCGAGATGCCGTTCGGCGGCGTGAAAGACTCGGGCTACGGCTCCGAGGGCGGTCCGGAGGCGCTGGAAGCGTACTTGAACACGAAGTCGGTCTCGATCATGAACGTTTGATCGCGGGTTCGGGGGAATCCTTCGTTAAGCTCCGCTCATTCGCCGAACCTCCGGTCGAATTCCCTTGCCCATGACCGATCAGCACGCCGCGCGGCCCCACATCGTTTTCATCGTTGCCGATGATCTTGGCTTTGCCGACCTCGGCTGCTACGGCGGCCGGGCGCCGGTGTCGCCGACGCTCGACCGACTTGCGGCCAATGGCCTGCGACTGACGCACGGTTATGCGAACGCGCCGGTCTGCTCGCCGACTCGGTTCGCGTTGATGACGGGCCGCTATCAGTACCGGCTGCGTGGTGCGCTCGAAGAGCCGATCAACAGCCGGAGCCGCGGCAGCACCACACTCGGGCTGCCGCCCGAGTAGCCGACCGTGCCTTCGCTGCTCAAAGCCGGTGGCTACCGCACCGCCCTGATCGGCAAATGGCATCTGGGCTATCCACCTGCGTTCGGACCGCTGCGCAGCGGCTTCGACGAGTTCTTCGGCCCGATGGCCGGCGGTGTCGACTATTTCACGCACTGCGACTCGACCCGGACGCACGACCTATGGTTTGGCGAACACGAACGGCACGAAGAAGGCTACCTGACCGACCTGATCTCGCAGCACTCGGTTGACTTCATCGATCGCATGGCCGCAGATGACATGGCGGCCAGCCGCGAAGCGCCGTTTTACCTGTCGATCTGCTACACCGCCCCGCACTGGCCGTGGGAGACGCGCGACGATGCGGCGATCGCGCCCGAGGTGGCGAGCAACCTGTTCCATCTGGACGGCGGCAATGTCGAGCGCTATCGCCGCATGATCGCGCAGATGGACGAGGGCATCGACTCGGTCGTGGCCGCACTCGTTCGGCATGGGCTGCTCGACAACACGCTGATCGTCTTCACGAGCGACAACGGCGGCGAGCGTTTTTCCGACAACTGGCCACTGGTCGGCGGCAAGATGGACCTGACCGAAGGCGGCATCCGCGTGCCCTGGATCGCGCACTGGCCGGCCGTGATTGCGCCTGCGCGCATCAGCGCGCAACCGTGCATGACGATGGACTGGTCGGCCACCGTGCTCGACGCGGCCGGCGTCACCCCCGACCCGGCCTGCCCGCTCGACGGCCGGTCGTTGCTGCCGCTGCTGCGGGCGCCGGGCAGCGAGTTCGAGCGGCCGCTGCACTGGCGCATGAACCACCGCGGCCAGCGCGCGTTGCGGGATGGGCGCTGGAAATATCTGCGCGTGGACGGGCACGACTACCTGTTCGACCTGGAAGCCGACCAGCGCGAGCGCGCAAACCGCGCCAGGCGCGAGCCGGACCGGCTGGCTGCGATGCGTACCGATTGGGAAACCTGGAACGCGACGATGCCACCGATCCCGCCCGACGCCACCGTAAGTCTCGGGTATTCGAGCGCGGACATGCCGCAGCGCTGATTCGACACACCATGTCCGTTCGGGGCTACCGCCTGTCCGGCTCGACCGGCATCCACAAAGGCGACCGTGACTACCAGCAGGACCAGGTCATGCTGTTGCCGCACCGCAGTGCCAACGGCTGCCTGCTCGCGGTGGTGGCCGACGGCATGGGCGGTCGCAGCGGTGGCCGCAAGGCGTCCGATCAGGTCATGCTGACCGCGTGCCAGTTGTTCGAGCGCTATGACCCCGCGACCGACGACGCCAGCAACCTGTTGCGCCAGCTTGGCCACGAATCGCACACCGTGATCCGGCTGACCGCGATTTCTGCCGAGCAGGAGCCGCACAGCACGTTGGCCGCGTTCGTGGTCAATCCGGGCGGCGACTGCCACTGGATCCACTCGGGCGACTCCCGCATCTATCACTTCCGGCTCGGTCAGTTGCGCCGTCGAACGCTCGATCACTCGTACGTGCAGCGGCTGGTCGATCGAGGCGAAATCACGGCGGCCGAAGCCAACGACCATCCACAGTCGAACATTCTGGTCGGCTGTCTCGGCACCGAGGAGTTGCCGCCGCTGCAGCCGCATCTGATCTCGCAGCTGGAGCCTGGCGATGTGTTGATGGCCTGCAGCGACGGGGTCTGGCACTACTTCAGCGAAGACGAGCTCGGCCGGGTGCTGGCCGCGTTGAGCGCCGCGCGACGCCACCGAGTTGCTGATCGAAAAAGCGCGCGTGCGCAGCCAGGGCGCGGGCGACAACCTGTCGCTGGTGGTGTTGAAGGTCGAGCCGCTCGAGGTGGTGAGCAGTGCCGGCCCGGCGCGCGAACGCCCGCCTTCCGCCGTGCCCGGCGCAGCCGCGACGCCGCCGGCAAAAGCCGCCAAGCCGCCGGTCAAGGCGGCCAGAAACAAGTCGAATACCTGAAGTCCGTGCGCGCGGCGAGCATCGCGGGATGGCGATGTCAAGCGGGAAGTGCCCGTCCAGTGGGTCCTTCCCTACGCCAGGCCAGTGAGCGACTTTCTTGAACGACACAGACAGAGGTTGAGCGCTCGCAACGGCTGGGTTTGTCGCGATCACCTCAAGGAACTGACCGAGGCACTGCCGCCAAGTCGGGATTCGCTGCCCTGCAGCGATGTGAGGATGTGGCGCCCCCAGCCAATCGTTTGCCGACCGCGGTTCGGATGGCCTTCCTCAACGCACATCGGCCCCCGTCGGTACCGGCAATGGAGCCGCCGGCTTCTCGCGCGCTGCATTGGTCTTCAACACATCGGCCTTGTGTTCGGCCGCCTCCCGCAGCAGTCGCTCGCGTTGAGCGAAATTGCCGGCTTCCTGCGCCGCACGTTCGGCGCGGTCCGCCGCCGCACCGGCTCGGCGAGCCGCATCGTCGCTGCGCGGTTTGCCGCGCGGGGCGATCGGCTTGCTCGGACCGTCGCTGCGGGGGCTGCTGCGGGCACGCGGCGCGATCGGTCCCGCTGCACCGGATCGATCGCGTGCCGACGCCCCCGGGACGCCGGTAGCCGCTGCCTCGGCGTCGCGCCGCGCGCGTTCGAGCCGGCGCGCCGCAATGGCGTCGCGCTGCAGGTCGGCCTTGCGCACGCGCTCGGCGTCGTTGAGTTCGATCTCGCGCTTGCGCAGCACCGCACGGGCGGCATCGCGCTGGCGACGGCTGTCGTTGCGGCAGTCGGTGACCGCGAACCGCTTGAAGCAGGCTTTTTGCGCCGTCAGATAATCGGCGTCGATGCGGCTGCGCTGCGCTGCAATGCGGGTGCGTTCGGCCTGCGCGGCCATCGGCTCCTCGGCTGCCGGCTGCGCGTGCACGCCTTGCGCCAGCGGCAACGCGACGAGCAACGCACACAGCACAGCACCCATCGATCGGCGCAGTTGCTTGCGTCGTGTCGTCGTCGCTTCCTGGCGATCCACGTCCGTTGATCGAGTGGCCATTCAGGTCAACGTCGTGTCGACGATGCGTCGCACGGTGCCCAGATAGGCGGCCGAGCGCATTTCGTTCAGGCGCGACACGGTGCGCGGAAATTCATGCACGAGCGGTCCTTCCGTATAAAGTTTTTCGGGCGGCACTTCGGCGGCCATGATCAGCTTGACCCGCCGGTCGTACAGCACGTCGATCAGCCAAGTGAAGCGCCGCGCTTCCGACGCCATGCGCACCGGCATGTGGGGCACGCCGGACAACAGCAGTGTGTGGAACTGCGAAGCGATCTCCAGATAGTCGTTTTGCGAGCGCGGGCCGCCGCACAGCGTCTTGAAGTCGAACCAGACGACCCCGCCCGCCTTGCGCCGGGCTTCGATGGTGCGCGACTCGATCGTGAGCACCGGCGCTTCGTCGCTGGTCTCCGCGACGCGGTCGAACGCCTCGGTCATCAGCGCGTCGGCTTCGGCACCGAGTGGTGTGTGATACATCTCGACCTGCTCGAGCGTGAGCCGTCGGTAGTCGGTGCCGTTGTCGACGCTCAACACCTCGAGCCGAGACTTCAGCAGTTCGATCGCCGGCAGGATTCGGTCGCGATGCAGGCCACCCGGGTAGAGACCGTCGGGGTGGAAGTTCGATGTGGTGACGAAGCCGACGCCGTGCTCGAACAACGATTTGAGCAACCGGTACAGGATCATCGCGTCGGTGATGTCGGCGACGTGAAACTCGTCGAAACAGATCAGCCGATACCGTTTTGCGATGCGCGCGCCGAGTTCGTCAAGCGGATTCGCCGTGCCCGACAGTTCCATCAACTGCCGGTGCACCTCGCGCATGAATTCGTGAAAGTGCAGTCGGGTTTTCCGCTTCAGCGCGACTTCATCGAAGAAGCACTCCATCAAAAAACTTTTTCCGCGACCGACGCCGCCGTGCATGTAGACACCGCGCGGCACCTCGGGGCGGTTCAGCAATTTTTTGAGCGGACTCGACCGCTGCTTGCGAAAGCTCGCCCATTCACGCGCGCACCGCTCGAGGGCTGCCACCGCGGCAAGCTGCGCCGGGTCTTCGGTGAAGCCGCGCTCGGCCAGTTCGCGCCGGTAACGCGCCTCGACGCTCATCGATCGTGCCGTGGTCCGTGGTTGTGCACGACTCAGAAGTTCAACGTGCGCTTGTCGACGGCCAACGCGGCTTCCTTTGTCACCTCCGACAACGACGGATGCGCGTGGCAGATGCGCGCGATGTCTTCCGAGCTCGCCTTGAACTCCATCGCGACCACGGCTTCGGCGATCAATTCGCTCACGCCCGGGCCGATCATGTGCACGCCCAGGATCTCGTCGGTTTCGGCGTCGGCGATCATCTTCACCATGCCGGTGGTGTCGCCCAACGCGCGCGCGCGGCCGTTGGCCAAGAACGGGAAGCTGCCGGCGCGGAAGGCGCGGCCTTCCCTTTTCAGCTGCTGCTCGGTCTGACCGACCCAGGCGATCTCGGGGTGCGTGTAAATCACCCAGGGCACCGTGTTGAAGTCGACGTGCGGCCGCTGCCCGGCGATGCGCTCGGCCACCGCGACGCCTTCTTCTTCGGCCTTGTGCGCAAGCATCGGCCCGCGCACCACGTCGCCGATCGCCCAGACATTGGGCAGCCCGGTCTTGCATTCGGCGTCGACTTCGATGAAACCGCGATCGTCGAGCTTCAAGCCGACGGCGTCGGCGTTCAGGCCGGCGGTGTTCGGCACGCGGCCGATCGACACGATCAGGCGATCGACTTCGAGGGTTTTGGCCGCCTTGTCTGCGCTCTGGTAAGCGATGCGCACGCCCTGCTCGGTGCGCTCGACCGACGCGACCTTCGTGCCGAGCTCGATCTTCAGGCCTTGCTTGTCGAACACCTTCCTGGCTTCACGCGCGATCTGCTCGTCTACCAGGCCGAGGAATGTGGGCAATGCTTCGAGCACAGTCACTTCCGCGCCGAGCCGGCGCCAGACCGAGCCCATCTCAAGCCCGATCACGCCCGCGCCGATCAGCGCCAACTTTTTGGGCACCGCGCCCATGCGCAACGCGCCGTCGTTGGACAGGATGCGTTCCTCGTCGAACGCAGCGCCGGGCAGTTCGCGCGCGCTCGAGCCGGTGGCGACGATCACGTGCTTGGCCGTGACGGTGCTGTCCTCGCCTTTGCCGCGACCGCTGACCTCGATTTCCCAGCCCGCTTCGCCCGCTGAGACGAAGCTGCCGCGGCCGTGCAGGAACGTCACCTTGTTTTTCTTGAACAGGTACAGGATGCCGTCGTTGTTCTGCTGCACCACCGCGTTCTTGCGGGCCAACATGCGCGGCAGGTCGAGCGACACGCCTTCGACCTGGATGCCGTGCTCGGCGAAGTGCTTGGTCACGTCTTCGAATTGCCCGGAAGACTGCAGCAACGCCTTGGACGGGATGCAGCCGACGTTGGTGCAGGTGCCGCCCGGAGCTGGCCCACCGTTGGCCGACGTCCATTCGTCGATGCAGGCAACGTCAAAGCCCAGTTGCGCAGCGCGAATCGCCGCGATGTAGCCGCCCGGCCCAGCGCCGATCACGACCACGTCGAATGGTGTAGCCATCACTCAATCACTTTCTGAAAATTCACGGTAGGCAGCGTCGCGTTCGGGACTTGCGGGCTTGCAAAGCGCGGCCTTCGCGCATCGATTCGCGCAGCGCGACCTCCCCCGAGACGGTCTGCCGTCAGATGTCGAACAACAAACGCGCCGGGTCTTCGAGCGCGTCTTTCATCGCGACCAAGGCCAGCACCGCTTCGCGGCCGTCGATGATGCGGTGGTCGTAGCTCATCGCCAGATAGTTCATCGGCCGCACCACGACTTGGCCGTTCTCCACCACAGCGCGATCCTTTGTCGCATGCACGCCGAGGATCGCCGACTGCGGCGGGTTGATGATCGGGGTGGACAACATCGAGCCGAACACGCCGCCGTTGGAGATCGAAAAGGTGCCGCCGGTCATCTCCTCCAGCCCGAGCTTGCCGTCGCGGGCCTTCGCGCCGTATTCGGCGATCTTTTTCTCGATGTCGGCAAAGCTCATCTGGTCCGCGTTGCGCAGGATCGGCACGACGAGCCCGCGCGGCGAGCCGACCGCGATGCCGATGTCGAAATAGCCGTGATAGACGATGTCGGTGCCGTCCACGCTCGCATTGACGACCGGGTATTTCTTCAGCGCATGCACGGCCGCTTTCACGAAGAAGCTCATGAAGCCGATGCGCACGCCGTGCTCTTTCTCGAATCGTTCCTGAAAGCGCTTGCGCATCTCCATCACGGGCGCCATGTTCACTTCGTTGAACGTGGTCAGGATCGCGTTGACCGACTGCGACTGGATCAGTCGCTCGGCCACGCGCGCACGCAGCCGGCTCATCGGCACGCGCTGTTCGGGCCGATCGCCCAGATCGGTGGTGGATGCATGCGCCACCTGCGGCAGCGGCGCCGGGGCGCTGCGGGCCGCGGCCGGCGCGGGTGCGGCCGATGGCGCAGGCGGCTTGGCAACAGCGTCCTTGCCGTGCTGCAGCACGTCGCCTTTGGTCACGCGGCCATCGCGGCCACTGCCTGCAACCGAACCGCTGGCGAGCCCCTGTTCGGCCATCATCTTCGCGGCCGCCGGCATGGCGACGCCGGACTTGGCGCCTGCAGCCGCAGCGGGTGCTGGCGTGAGTGCCGCGGGTGCCGGCGCGGGACCCTTCGCTGCGGCAGCAGCCGGCGCCGGGGCTGCTGTCGCGCCCGCCTTCCCTTCACTGTCGATCTTGGCAATCACCTGGTCCGCCGCCACGGTCGCACCGTCGGGCTGGACCAACTCGGCCATCACGCCGGCCGACGGGGCCGGGACTTCGAGCACCACCTTGTCGGTTTCGATCTCGACCAGGATCTCATCGATCGCGACCGCTTCACCGGGCTTCTTCTTCCACTGCAGCAAGGTCGCCTCGGCCACCGATTCGGACAACTGCGGAACCTTGACTTCTACGATAGCCATCTTTCACACTTTCATTGGTTCTTCTGGGCGCAGCGCGGCGCCTGGGACAGGCCGCGATGCACCGATCATCATTTGGTCAGCACGTAACCCTTGAGGCGGGAGAACGCGGCTTCGACCAGCGCCTTCTGCTGCTCCTGGTGCAGGTGCGAATAGCCGACCGCGGGCGACGCGGACGCCGCGCGCCCCGCATAACCGAGCCGCTGGCCGTCGACCATGTCGTCGTGGATGTAGTGCTGCACGAAAAACCAGGCGCCCTGGTTCTGCGGCTCGTCCTGGCACCAGACGATCTCGGTCGCGCTTTTGTAGCGCTTCAGCTCGGTCGCGAACGCCTTGTGCGGGAACGGATAGAGCTGCTCGACGCGAACGATCGCCACCTCCTCGTCGCCGCGCTCCTCGCGCTTTTTGACCAGGTCGAAGTACACCTTGCCCGAACACGCGATCAGCCGCTTGACCTTGTCGGCCTTGGCCGTGATCGCCGCGTTCTGCTCGGGGATCACGGTCTGGAAACCGCCGTTCGTGAACTCGCCGATCGGCGATGTCGCGTCCTTGTTGCGCAACAGCGACTTTGGCGTCATCAGCACCAGCGGCTTCCTCTGGTTGCGGATCATCTGGCGGCGCAGCACGTGAAAGATCTGGCTCGCGGTGGTCGGCTGCACGACCTGGATGTTGGTGTCGGCCGACAACTGCATGAAGCGCTCGAGCCGCGCCGACGAGTGCTCGGGGCCCTGGCCTTCGTAGCCGTGCGGCAGCATCAGCGTGATGCCGTTGACACGGCCCCACTTGACCTCGCCCGATGCGATGAACTGGTCGATCAACACCTGCGCGCCGTTGGCGAAATCGCCGAACTGGGCTTCCCAGATCACAAGCGTGTTCGGGTCGTTCGACGCATAGCCGTATTCAAAGCCGAGCACCGCTTCTTCCGACAGGATCGAGTCGAACACGTTGAACGGGGCCTGCGTGTCGCCCAGGTTTTGCAGCGGCACATAGATGCCGGTGTTCCACTTCTCGCGCTTTTGGTCGTGCAACACCGCATGCCGGTGCGTGAAGGTGCCGCGGCCGACGTCTTCGCCGGTCAGCCGCACCGCGTAGCCGCTTGCCACCAGTGACGCGAACGCCATGTGTTCGCCCATGCCCCAGTCGACGCGGGTCTCGCCGCGGCCCATGGCAGCGCGGTCGTCCAGCACCTTCTTTACGAGCTGGTGCGGCGTGAAGCCTTCCGGCACGGTCGTGATGCGCTCGGCCAGCCGCTTCCACTCGGACAACGGCAACGCGGTGTCGGCCGCGTCGGTCCACTTCTGGTTCAGATACGGCGACCAGTCGACCGCAAAGCGATTCTTGAAGTTCGTGATGACCGGGTCGAACGTGTTCTTGCCGGCGTCGAGCGCGGCGCGCATTGCTTTGACCATGTCGTCGCCGAGCGAGTCGCCCAGACCCTGGCGCTGCAGCTTGTCGGCGTACAGCTTGCGGGTGCCCGCGTGCTGGCCGATCTTGCCGTACATCAGTGGCTGGGTCAGCGCGGGCGTGTCCTGCTCGTTGTGGCCGAGCTTGCGAAAGCAGACGATGTCGACCACCACGTCCATATGGAACGTCATCCGGTATTCGAGCGCCCACTGCGTGGCCAGCACCACCGCTTCCGGGTCGTCGCCGTTCACATGCAGCACCGGTGCGTCGATCATCTTGACGATGTCGGTGCAGTAGAGCGTCGATCTGGCGTCGCGCGGGTCGCTCGTGGTGAAGCCAATCTGGTTGTTGATCACGATGTGCACCGTGCCGCCGGTCTGATAGCCGCGGGTTTCGGCCAGCGCGAGCGTCTCCATCACGACGCCCTGGCCCGCGAATGCCGCGTCGCCGTGCACCTGCACCGGCAGCACCTGCATGCCGTTCGGGTCGCCGCGCCGGTCCATGCGCGAGCGGACCGAGCCTTCGACCACCGGGTTCACGATCTCGAGATGCGACGGGTTGAATGCGAGCGTCACGTGCACCGGGCCGCCCTTGGTGCTGATGTCCGAGCTGAAACCCTGGTGGTACTTGACGTCGCCGCTCGGCAGGTCTTCGGGTGCCGTGTGGTCGAACTCGGCGAACAGGTCGGCGGGCACTTTGCCGAGCGAGTTGACCAGCACGTTCAAGCGCCCCCGGTGCGCCATGCCGATCACGATTTCCTGCACACCCTTGGCGCCGGCCAACTGGATCAGCTCGTCCATCGCGGCGATGAAGCTCTCGCCGCCTTCAAGCGAAAAGCGTTTCTGGCCCACGTACTTGGTGTGCAGAAAGCGTTCGAGGCCTTCGGCTGCGGTCAACCGGTCCAGGATGTGGCGCTGCTTTTCGACATCGAACTTCGGCTTGCTGCGGCAGCTCTCGAGCTTCTCCTGCCACCAGCGTTTGCGCACCTGATCGGTGATGTACATGTACTCGGCGCCGATCGTGCCGCAGTAAGTCTCGCGCAGCGCGTTCAGCAGGTCGCGCAGAGACATCGTGTCCTTGCCGAAGAACGTGTTGCTGGTGTTGAACACGGTCTCGAGATCGGCATCGGAGAAGCCGTAGAACGACAGCTCCAGCTCCGGTGCGGCCGCCCGCTCGGCGCGCTTCAGCGGGTCAAGGTCGGCCCAGCGTGCGCCGATGTTGCGGTAGGCGGCGATGACCTGCTGCACCGCGGTGCTCTGGCGGCCGAGTTCGGAATTCGCACCGCTGGCCTGCACCGTGCGCGTGGTGCCCTGCTTCGCGCGTTCGCTGAATGCGTTGACGACCGGCAGGTGCGGCACGTCTTTCGCGTTGCTGCCGTCGGTGGCCGGCACGTGCTGCAACTCGTCGAAGTAATCGCGCCAGTTGTCGCCGACGCTGGTCGGGTCGGCCAGGTAGTTTTCGTACATCTCTTCGACGTACGGGGCGTTGCCGCCGAAGAGGTAGGTGTTGCCCTGGAAGGACTGATACACCGAGCCGGGGGGTTGCGCGCTCATGATCTCGCTTCGCCTTTCGGATGCCCTCCGGGGCGCCCATTTAGCTGGTCAAAAAAACCTTCCGCGACACGGCTTCACCGGTTGGCGGATGCGACGGTGGCAGGGGAAGGGCCTTGAACTGTCCGCCGCAATTGTGCCACTTTTGGTGCATCGCCCGGCGGCAGCGCCTTTTCAACAGCTCCACACCCAACTATATTTTTTATAGCTGAATGCGCAAGCGGATCAAGCGTTCTGGGGCCGATCGATCAACGATTCACCGATCTGGCGCAGCGCGGTGGGGTCTTCAATGGTGCTCAGGTCGCCGGGATCGCGCGACTCGCAAACCGCCTGGATCGCGCGCCTGAGCAGCTTGCCGCTGCGCGTCTTGGGCAACGCCGAAACGAAGCGCACGCGGGCCGGCCGGGCGACGGCGCCGAGTTGGCCATCGACCCGTTTCATGAGCTCGGCCTCCAGCGCCGCGCAGCCCGCTGCGTCGTGCAGCGCGGCGCCGTCCTTCGCGATCACGAACGCCAGCGCGACCTGCCCTTTGAGTGCGTCGGCGACGCCCACCACGCCCACTTCGGCCACGTTCGGATGGCTCGCGATGCATTCTTCGATCTCGCGCGTGCCGAGCCGGTGCCCGGCCACGTTGATCACGTCGTCGGTGCGGCCGAGGATGAAGAAGTAGCCGTCCTCGTCCCGAATGGCCCAGTCGAACGTGTTGTAGACCTGCTGGCCGGGAATCGTGCGCCAGTAGGTGTCGACATAGCGTTTGTCATCACGCCAGACGGTCTGCATGAAGCCCGGCGGCGTGGGACCGACGATCACGAGCACGCCTTTCTGGTTGGGCTCGCCCAACTCCTGCCCGGTGACTTCGTCCATCAGCCGCACGTCAAAGCCGTAGGTCGCAAAGCCGGGGCTGCCATAGCGGCTCGGCTGCCGCTCGATGCCGTTGCACAGCGACAGGATCGGCCAGCCGCTTTCCGTCTGCCAGTAGTTGTCGACGATCGGCACGCCCAGCGCGTCGCCGATCCAGCTGGCGGTCGGCTCGTCCAGCGGTTCGCCGGCCAGGAACAGCGCACGCAAGCCGGACAAGTCATGGCGCTGCAGCAGCGCCGGATCCTGCTTTTTCAGCACGCGCACCGCGGTCGGGGAGCTGAACATCACGCTGACCCGGTAGCGTTCCACCAGTTGCCAGAAAATGCCGCCGTCAGGCCGCGTCGGCAGGCCTTCATAGAGGATCGTCGCCATGCCCGCGAGCAACGGACCGTAGACGATGTAGCTGTGGCCGACCACCCAGCCGATGTCGCTGGTGCAAAAGAACGTCTCGCCCGGCTGGCCGCCGAAGATCTGCGGCATGCTGGCCGCGAGCGCCACCGCATAGCCGCCCACGTCGCGCTGCACGCCTTTGGGCAGCCCGGTGGTGCCGCTGGTGTAGAGCGTGTAGCTGATGTCCGTCGCGTCGAGCCACACACACGGCACATCGGTGCCAAGGTGCTGCGCGCGCAAGGCGGCCCAGTCGTGGTCGCGGTCCGGCACCCGCTGCATCGGCGCGAGCCCGCGGTCGACGAGCAGCACCGCTTTCGGCGGCGCCTTCGACTGGGCGATCGCGGCGTCCAGCAGCGGCTTGTAGGCAATCGCCTTGCCGCCGCGCGAACCCGCATCGGCGCTGACGATCAGCGTCGGCTCGGCATTGTCGATGCGGCTGGCCAGCGCCTGCGACGCGAAGCCGCCAAACACCACGCAGTGGATCGCACCGATGCGCGCACAGGCCAGCATCGCAAAGACCGCTTCGGCAATCATCGGCAGATAGATCAACACGCGGTCGCCCCGCCCGACGCCGAGCGACCGCAGCGCAGCGGCCATGCACTGCACCTCGGTGTGCAGTTCGGTAAACGAGTAGCTGTGCGCCAGCCCGGTTTCACTCGACACCGCATGCAGCGCGGGCTGCTCGGCGCGCGTGAGCAAATGCCGATCGACCGCGTTGTGACACAGGTTGGTGGTGCCACCTGCAAACCAGCGCGTGAACGGCGCGTGGCGGTCATCGCAAATCGTGATCGGCGGCGTCTGCCAGTCGATCCGCTGCGCCTGCTCGGCCCAGAATGCGTCGCGGTCGTCGATCGAACGGCGGTGGAACTCCGCGTAGCTCGCCGCATGGTCGGGCATGGTCGTCTCCCTGATTCAACTATTTTTGCCGCGTCTCCGACGGCGCCTTGCCCGTCAACGCAGCAACGCAAGCACCTGGTCGTATGCCGGATGCCGGCTGCTGCCGAGCCACTCGAACGCCACCATCTCGGCCGTGACCAGCTCCACGCCGGCGCCGGCGAGCCGGTCGAACGCAGCGTCCCGGTCGCGCACCTGGCGCGTACCGCACGCATCGGTCACAACCCAGACCTCGAATTCTTCTGCGAGCAGCCCCAGCGCGGTCTGCAACACCACGACGTGCGCCTCGCAGCCGGTCAGCACGATCTGCTGGCGGCCCGCAGCGGGTTCGGCGGCGGGCCGCTGCAGGTGTTTGGGCAGGCTGCGCGCATTGCCGCCAGCGGGCCGGGCAGGCGGCTTCAGCAGTTCGATCAAACCGTCCTCACACGCGTTGAACGAGGTCGTCTCCAGCGTGCGGGCGGCCGCACTGCGCAAGGTCGCATCGAATGCGCCGAAAGCGTCCTGCATCACCGCCCAGATCGGCACGCCAAGCATCCCGGCGATTTGCGCGAGCCGCCGGGCCTGCGCGACCATCGCCTCGGCTTCGGCGACCTGCGCCAGCGGCCCGGCCTGCCACGACAGCAGCAGCAACTGGGCATCGTCGGCGTCGAGCAGCATCGGCAGCGATTTCAAAGGTTCGGTTCGAACGTTTCGGGCCGCAGGCCTTTGGGCAGCGGGAACTTGGTGGTCTCAATGATCCCGTCCATGTCGCGCACCGACACCGCGCCAAGCTCCCGGATGCGCGCGATCACCTGCTGCACCAGCACTTCGGGCGCCGACGCGCCGGCGGTCAGGCCGACGCGCATGGGCGTGGCCGTTCGAACCATTCGGGCTTCAGCTCGTCGGCGCTGTCGATCATGTGGCTCGTGGTGCCCAGCTTCTGCGCGAGTTCGCGCAGCCGGTTGCTGTTCGAGCTGGTCGGGCTGCCCACCACGATCACGAGGTCGACCTGCGGGCTCATCATCTTCACCGCGTCCTGCCGGTTTTGCGTCGCATAGCAGATGTCTTGCTGCTTGGGCTCGCGCACTTTCGGAAAACGCGCCTTGATGGCGGCCGAGATCTCGGCCGCGTCGTCGACCGACAGCGTGGTCTGCGTGACCATCGCGAGCCGCTCGGTCTGCTGCGGCGCCACGCGGGCCACATCGGCCACGTCTTCGACCAGATGGATGCCGGCGTCGAGCTGGCCCATCGTGCCTTCGACCTCCGGGTGGCCCTTGTGGCCGATCATGATGAATTCGTAGCCTTCTTTGGCCAGCTTGGCGACTTCGACATGCACCTTGGTGACGAGCGGGCACGTCGCATCGAACACCTTGAAGCCGCGCGCCTGCGCTTCCTGCTGCACGGCTTTGGAGACGCCGTGCGCGCTGAACACCAGCGTGGCGCCGGGCGGCACGTCGGCCAGCTCCTCGATGAAGATCGCGCCCTTGGCTTTCAGGTCGTTCACCACATACGTGTTGTGCACGATCTCGTGGCGCACGTAGATCGGCGCGCCGAACTTGGCCAGCGCACGCTCGACGATCTCGATCGCGCGGTCGACACCGGCGCAAAAGCCGCGCGGCTCGGCCAGCAGGATCTGGGTGGATGATTGCATCGGGTTGGACATCTCGCCTTGGTCTCTTAGAGCACGCCGATCACCAGCGCTTCGAACGTGACGGGCTGGCCGGCCAGCGGGTGATTGAAGTCGAACAGCAACGCATCGGAGCTGTTCGCGTTGCCGATCTGCTTGACGGTGCCCGCATAGCCCGCGCTGCCGTCGGGCGTGGGGAATTCGATCACTTCACCGACTTGGTATTGCTCCGGCGGCGCGCCGAGCCGCTCAAGCAGATCGCGGGCCACCCATTGGAGCATCTCCGGGTTCGGCTGGCCGAACGCCGCACCGGCCGGCAGTTCGACCTGGCAGCGTTCGCCCTCGTGCAGTCCGAGCAACGCCGCCTCCATCGGTGGCGCGAGCACGCCCGTGCCCAGCGTCAGCGTGGCCGGCTGGCCGCCGAACGTGTTCACGACGTCGCCCTGCGGACCGGCGAGCCGGTAGTGCAAGGTCAGAAAGGAGTCGGGTTGGACCGAAAGGGTGGACATGAAGGCGGAATCGATCGGCAAACTTCGTTGAGACAAGAGCAGGCAGCTGTGAGGTGCGACCTAAACTGCCTCGATTGTAGGAAGCAAGCACGCGACCCGCTGCGCTTACCGCTGACGAAGACACGGGCGGCAGTCTTCCTTCCAACCCTCCTTTCTTCCGCGTTGCCTGCTGCACCGCCCTTGCCCCATGTCCATGCACGACCTGCCCGCCGACATGCGGCCACGCGAGAAATTGCTGGCGCGCGGCGCGGCGGCGCTGAGCGATGTCGAGTTGCTCGCATTGCTGCTGCGCACCGGCATCAAGGGCCTCGGCGTGCTGCAGCTTGCCCAGCAGCTGCTGGAGCCGCCGCCGCGCGGCTTCGGCGGCTTGAGCGGTCTGCTGCAGGCCAGCCCAGTCGACTTGAAGCGCGTGAAAGGCCTCGGGCCCGCCAAGCGCGCCGAACTGGTGGCGGTGCTCGAACTCGCGCGTCGCACACTCGGCCAGACCTTGCGCGAACGCGCTGCGTTCGAGACCCCTTCGGCGGTGCGTCAGTATCTGCAGCTGCATCTGTCGGCGCATCCGCACGAGGTGTTCGCGCTGTTGTTCCTCGATGCGCAGCACCGGCTGATCGCCATGGAGGAGCTGTTTCGCGGCACCTTGACGCAGACCAGCGTCTACCCACGCGAAGTCGTGCTGCGCGCGCTGCACCACGGGGCGGCGGCCGTGGTGCTCGCGCACAACCATCCGAGCGGCTCGGTGCAGCCCTCGCGCGCCGACGAAGCGCTCACGCAGACGCTCAAAAGCGCGCTGGCCCTGGTCGATGTGCGCGTGCTCGACCACGTGATCGTGGGGGCCGGTGCCACCTTGTCGATGGCCGAACACGGCTTCATGTAAGGTGCCGATCCATCATGAACGACGCGCCGCGCCCCACGCGCATCACCTCGTTGAAGGCGTTGAAGCAGCTGGCTGCCGAAGCCGCCGAACGCGCCGCCCGCGCGGCTGCGCAGCAGGCCGCGCTGGAGTCGGCCCGGCGCGAGACGCTGCGCAAGGCGGCGGCGGCCGAGCGGATTGTTCGCGCAGGCCGTGGGCGACGTGTCGCCGCTGAAAGCATCGCCGCGCGCCGAGCATGTGCGGCAGCCGCCGGAGCCGGTCGCCGCGCAGCGCGCTCGACGAGGAAGCGGTGCTGCGCGAGGCGTTGAGCGACGGCTTCGATGTGGCGACGCTGCTCGACACCGACGACGCGTTGAGTTTTTGCCGCAGCGGCCTCGGACCCGACATCCCACGCCGGCTGCGGCGCGGCGACTGGAGCATCCAGCGCCAACTCGACCTGCACGGCCTGCGGCGGGACGATGCGCGCGAGCAGCTTGGCGTCTTCATCCGGGACGCGCACAAGGCCGGGCTGCGCTGCGTGCGCGTGGTGCACGGCAAAGGGCTCGGCTCGCCCGGCAAGACGCCGGTGCTGAAATCGCGCGTGCAAAGCTGGCTGGTGCAAAAGGACGAAGTGCTTGCGTTCGTGCAGGCGCGGCCGGCCGACGGCGGCGCCGGCGCGCTGGTCGTGCTGTTGAAGCCCGGCGCGGCGCGGCAGGCGCGCGGCCTGCTCCGACCGGCAGCGACCTGAACCGCACATGGGCTGCAAGCCGCTCATTCACCCCGATGCGTTGACGCTCGCCGGACTTTGCTGGCGATTTTTTTCGTTCACCCCAGGAGTGCCCACCATGTCGTTGACCGCCACACAGCATCCGCCCGGCGACCTGCCCCCGGGCTCCGAACCGGGCGCCCTGCCAGTGGAGCCCGACAAGGGCCCGAACCTCCCCACCGTACCGCCGACGCCCGAGGGCGAGCCGGTGCCCAAGCCCCAGGTATAAGCGGCGTCCTGGACGGTCGCTCGCTGCGCCGAAGCACGGTTGCGCGTCGCGCGGTCGACCACTTGCAGCCGTCGTCGGCGCGCTTTGCGGGAAGCTTTCCTACAGGATGAAACGTTTGAGGAGGCGGCCTGCCAGCATCGCTGTGTTAAGGTCATTCGGTCCAAAAACCCCACCCCGTAGAAAATTGAGAGGACCTCATCCATGAACCGATCCACCATGAACAAACTCCTGCTGGCCATGATTCCGCTGGCCGCGCTGACCGCCTGCGGCGACAGCGGCGTGGCCAACGTCATCGGCACCGCCGAGCCGCAAGTGCGTCTCGCGCACGTCGCACCGGGCGCGCCGGCAGTGACCCTGCAACGCAACGGCCAGACCCGCAACGAAGCGACCAACGTGACGTTCCCGACGATCACGAACTACTTCAACACCGACAACAACAACGCCACCTACGATGTGCGCTTGACCGGCAGCGGCGCCAGTGCCGGCAGCGTGAACATCGATGCCGAGCGCGGCCACAAGTACACGATCTTTGCGGTCTCCGAAACCAGCGGTGCGACGAGCTTGGCCGTGCTGAACGACCCGACCAACCTGACCGTCGTCAACGACAATTCGCGCGTCCGCATCTTCAATGCGTCGGCCAACGTGCCGAGCGTGGATGTCTATACGGTCGGCGTGGATCAGGACATCACTTCGCTGAACGCGGACTTCGCCGCCGTGGGCTTCAAGCAGTCCAGCCCGCGCGACAACACCGATTCGCTGGGTCGTCGCGGCGGCGACTACAAGATCGTGGTGACCACGGCCGGCACGAAGAACGTGCTGTTCCAGGGCCGCTACACGATTCGCGACAACCAGAATGTGCTGTTCGTGACCGTGCCGGTCGTGACGGCTGCTGGTGCAGCGACCGGCATCAATGTGATCGCCAAGCAGGGCGACGACCCGTCGGTTGCATTGACGCGCAA
The DNA here is from genome assembly GCA_963784295.1 of uncultured beta proteobacterium. Classification (GTDB taxonomy): domain Bacteria; phylum Pseudomonadota; class Gammaproteobacteria; order Burkholderiales; family Burkholderiaceae_C; genus JBBPYC01. The sequence continues at coordinate 42,877 of CAWAQL010000017.1, read as the reverse complement.
TTGAGGTGATTTGGCCGGCGGCGCGCCGACGAACTGAGTCTTCCTCGGATTCGGCGACGTGCAGCACCCGACAAGAAAACCCGCCCGGTCATCCGGGCGGGTTTTTTTCGTCTTTAACGCGAGCAGGAGGGCCGCACGCCTTGTCCAAGTGCTGGCGTCCTCGACAGCCAGAGCATTAAAGCGCCACAAGCCAAGGACCGAGGGTATGACGCAGCCAAGAAGATCGCGGGCCGCAAACGCCACATCGCGGTCGACACTGCGGGCGGCTTCTGATGGTCAACCTCACAGCGGCCGACATCGCTGACAGCACGGGTGCTTTGCCGGTTCTCGAAGCGCTTACTTTTCGTGCTCGACAGGCAGCAGCGAAATTCGCAAACGCCCCATGGCCTTGCCCTCGAGGTCAAGTGCGCAGCGCGAGCGGCGATGCGGCGTCCAACCGAACCGTCGCCCAGCGCCAGAGTGCGAGGCCACCAACGATCATCGGCACGCAGAGCCACTGCCCCATCGACAGCCCGAGCGAGAGCAACCCCAAAAACGCATCGGGTTCGCGAAAATACTCGGCGACGAAACGCAACACGCCGTAGCCCACCAAAAACAGCCCGCTGACCTGGCCCGTGCGTCGCCCGAGGCCGTTCGGCCCCCGCCCCCGCGCGTAAGTCCACAACAGCGCGAACAGCAACACGCCTTCGAGCAGGAACTGATAGATCTGCGACGGGTGGCGCGGCAGCGGCCCCGCGCCGCGAAACACCATGCCCCAGGGCAGCGACGGGTCGGCCACCCGGCCCCAGAGTTCGCCGTTGATGAAGTTGCCCACACGACCCATCGCCAGCCCGAGCGGCACGCACGGCGCGATGAAATCCGTCACGTCGAGCCAGCGCCGTCCGCGCGAATGCGCAAACCAGAACATCGCCGCGAACACGCCGAGCATGCCGCCGTGAAAACTCATGCCGCCTTCCCAGACCGCGAAGATCTTCAGGGGCTCGGACAGATAGAAGCCCGGCTTGTAGAACAGGCAGTACCCGAGCCGCCCACCGATCACGACACCCAGCACGCCGAGGAACAGCATGTCCTCCACATCGCGGCGGCTCCAGGCGCCGGCCGGGCTGGCGGCAGCCGACGCATAGGGCAGGTGATTCAGTCGCCGAAACGCCAGCAGCATGAACAAACCGAATGCCGCGAGGTAGGTCAGCCCGTACCAGTGGATGGCCAGCGGGCCGAGTTGCAGCGCGACGGGGTCGATTTGGGGGTGAATCAGCATGCGCTGGATTGTGCCTTTGCAAACGCGATGAACCGCGCCAGCGTGGGCACGGTCGGCGGCTCGCGCCAGACCAGACTGGTTTCGCACAACGGCACGGCAAGTCGCGCGTGCCGAGTCGGTTCGAGCCGCCGATAGCGCACCCCACGGCGCTGAAATCCGCCGACGCTCTCGGGCACCCAGGCAACCCCAAGGCCGGCCGCCACGAGGTTGACGATGGTCTGCATCTGGATCGCTTCCTGCGCGATCTGCGGCTCACGGCCGGCCGCGTGATACAGCGCGAACAGGGCATCGTGCACCGACGGCAGGATTCGGCGCGGAAAGCACACCAGCGGCTCAGCGAACACCGGCTCCAGCAGCAACGAGTCGGTCACCGCCAGCGGATGCGCATCCGGCAGCGCGAGCACCAGCGGCTCCACCGTCACCCCCAGGGTGGAGAAGCCCGTCGGCGCAAAGCCGGGCGCGTGCAGCATGAAGCCGGCGTCCGCACCGCCGCTGGCCAACATCGCAAGCTGCACGTCCCCGGTGGCTTCGGTGAGTTCCAGCGCCACTTGGGGCGACTCCGCGCGAAATGCCCGCACCCAGCGCGGCAGCAAGTCGAACCCGACGGTGGAGACAAATGCCAACCGCAACCGCCCTGCCTCACCGGCCGCAGCCGCCTGCGCCCGCTGCGGCAGTGTCTGCGCGGCGGCCAGCCATTCGCGCACCGCAGGCACCAGCGCGGCACCTGCAGCGGTCAGTTCGACGCGCCGCTTCGTGCGGTCGAACAAGCGGCAGCCGAGCGACCGTTCCAGCCCCATGATCGCCTGCGTCAGCGGCGGCTGTGTCATGTGCAGACGCACCGCAGCGCGGCCAAAGTGCAGTTCATCGGCAAGCACAGCGAACTGGCGCCAGACGCGCAGTTCGATCCAGGGGTCGATCCGAGGCGGCTCATTCATATGTTCAGCATATCAATGATGCGCGAAAAATAGATTGGAAACGGCGTTTGCCCAAGCACATACTTTCTGGGCCGGCAGACGGTGGTGCCGACTGGCGCTGCTGCCGCCCGTGCCCCGTACCCCTCCGCACAGCCCACACACCCCTCATCTCAACGCTCAAATCGCCATGCCAAACCCAAAAGTGATCCCGATCCAGCGCCTGAACGCGCGCAGCAGCCACATCACGGAAGGCAAGGCGCGCGCGCCGAACCGCTCGATGTTCTACGCGATGGGCTACGAGCAAAGCGACTTCGGGAAGCCGATGATTGGCGTCGCAAACGGCCACAGCACAATCACGCCGTGCAATTCGGGCCTGCAAAAGCTCGCCGATGCAGCGATTGCCGGCATCGAGGAAGCTGGCGGCAACGCGCAGGTGTTCGGCACGCCGACCATCTCGGACGGCATGGCGATGGGCACCGAAGGCATGAAGTACAGCCTGGTCAGCCGCGAGGTGATTTCCGACTGCGTCGAGACCTGCGTGCAGGGCCAGTGGATGGACGGCGTGGTGGTGGTCGGCGGCTGCGACAAGAACATGCCCGGTGGCCTGATGGGCATGCTGCGCGCCAATGTGCCGGCGATCTACGTCTATGGCGGCACGATCCTGCCAGGCCGCTATCAGGGCCAGGACTTGAACATCGTGAGCGTGTTCGAAGCGGTCGGCCAGAACGCGGCCGGCAACCTGAGCGACGAGGACCTCACGCAGATCGAAAAACGTGCGATCCCCGGCACCGGTTCGTGCGGCGGCATGTACACCGCGAACACGATGTCGAGCGCGTTCGAAGCGCTCGGCATCTCGCTGCCCTACTCGTCCACGATGGCGAATCCGCATGACGAAAAGGTCGATTCGGCGAAAGAATCCGCCCGTGTGCTGGTGCAGGCGATCGCAAAAGGCATCAAGCCGCGCGATCTGGTGACGCGCAAGGGAATCGAAAACGCGGTGGCCGTGATCATGGCGACCGGCGGCTCGACCAACGCCGTGCTGCACTTTCTCGCGATTGCACATGCAGCCGAAGTGGAATGGACGATCGACGATTTCGAGCGAATTCGGCAGAAGACGCCGGTGCTGTGCGACCTGAAGCCGTCGGGCAAGTATCTCGCGGTCGACCTGCACAAGGCCGGGGGCATCCCCCAGGTGATGAAGGTGCTGCTCAAAGCCGGTTTGCTGCACGGCGACTGCATGACGATCAGTGGGCAAACCATCGCGGAAGTGCTGGCCGACGTGCCCGACGCGCCGCGTGCCGACCAAGACGTCATCCGGCCGATCGACCAACCGATGTATGCGCAAGGCCACCTCGCGATCCTGAAGGGCAACCTGAGCCCGGAAGGGGCGGTCGCCAAGATCACCGGCTTGAAGAACCCCGTCATCACCGGCCCGGCCCGCGTGTTCGACGACGAGCAATCGGCGCTGAAGGCGATTCTGGACGGCCAGATCGTCGCGGGCGACGTGATGGTGCTGCGCTACCTGGGCCCGAAGGGCGGCCCCGGCATGCCGGAGATGCTGGCACCCACGGGCGCGCTGATCGGCGCGGGTCTGGGCGAGTCGGTCGGCCTGATCACCGACGGGCGCTTCTCCGGGGGCACCTGGGGCATGGTGGTCGGCCACGTCGCACCGGAAGCCGCGGCCGGCGGCACCATTGCGTTTGTCAACGAGGGCGACAGCATCACGATCGATGCGCTCCAGTTGAAGCTGGAGCTGAACGTCGAGGCGGCCGAGATCGAAAAGCGCCGCGGTGCCTGGACCGCGCCGAAGCCGCGCTATACGCGCGGCGTGCAGGCCAAGTTCGCGTTCAACGCATCGAGCGCCAGCCGCGGCGCGGTGCTCGACGACTTCTGACGCATCAGCAAACCACGCAACCGGCGAGCCGGCTCAGCGCTGCTTGCGGCGCAGCGTGCCGAGCGCCTCACGGCTTTTGTCGATCCGGTCCTGCTTGCGCTGCACCTCGCGTTCCATCACACGGCGCCGGGTGTAGCTGGTGCCGTCGGCCCAGCTCCACCAGACCACGGCCAAGCCGAACGGTGCGAGCACGATCCACCACGACCAGTGCGCGGGCCAGCCGAAGTCGAGCCACTTGCACAGCAGCAACACGATTCCCAATCCCAGCATGGCCATGCGCGGCTCCGTTCTTTTGTTCGATCGCTACAGTGGGTGGGACCGGCCCGAGTCTTGCGACCGGACGCCGGTCAACGGCGACAGCGCACCACCCGCTGGGTCAGTACCCGCCGGGGCAATGTAGTGCGATCCGCGAAGAACCCGGGAGCAATAAACACGATGATGCGAACTTTTCTGATGCTGGCGACCGCAGCCGTGGCGGCCGGCCCGGCGTTGGCGGACCTGGCGCTCGCGCAATCGAAGAACTGCCTGGCGTGCCACGCGGTCGACCGAAAGCTGGTCGGCCCGGCTTATAAGGACGTCGCCGCCAGATACGCGGGCGACGCGGGTGCAGCAGAGCGGCTGGCCACGAAGATCCAGAAGGGCGGCGGGGGTGTCTGGGGTGCGATCCCGATGCCGGCCAACGCCAATGTGAGCGACGCGGAAGCCAGGCAACTCGCGGCCTGGGTGTTGACGGTCCGGTAGGCGCAGCGCCGCCCGACCCCGTCACGCAAAAAGCAAAAGCCCGGCACCTGCCGGGCTTTTTTTTGGCGTTCAGACCAACAATTCAGACAAAACAAGCTACACGCGCTTGCCCGGTCATCGTTTTCAGCTACCTTTTTTATAGCACATGCCGCAACGGCGTTGGCGCATCAGTAAGCCTGCCCGAGTTGCTCCAGAATCGCCGGATTCTCCAGCGTCGAAGTGTCCTGCGGCGCCGTCTCCCCCTTGGCCAGCCCGCGCAGCAGGCGCCGCATGATCTTGCCGGAACGCGTTTTCGGCAGGTTCTCGCCGAAGCGGATTTCCTTCGGCTTGGCGATCGGGCCGATCTCCTTGGCAACCCAGTCGCGCAGGTCTTTGGCGATCTGCTTCGCCTCGTCGCCGGTCGGCACCGGACGCTTCAGCACGACGAACGCGCAGATCGCCTCGCCGGTCATCGCGTCGGGGCGTCCGACCACAGCGGCTTCGGCCACCAGCTCGGTCTTGGCCACCAGCGCCGATTCGATTTCCATCGTGCCCATGCGGTGGCCGGACACATTCAGCACGTCGTCGATGCGGCCCGTGATGCGGAAGTAGCCGCGGTCCTCGCTGCGCACCGCGCCGTCGCCGGCCAGATAGATCTTGCCGCCCATCTCGGGCGGAAAGTAGGCGGACTTGAAGCGCTCGGGATCGTTCCAGATGGTGCGGATCATCGAGGGCCAAGGCCGCTTCACGACCAACATGCCGCCGGCGCCATTCGGCAGGTCTTTGCCGGTCTCGTCCACGATCGCCGCCGCAATGCCCGGCAACGGCAACGTGCAACTGCCCGGCACGAGCGGCGTCGCGCCCGGCAGCGGCGTGATCAGGTGGCCGCCGTTCTCGGTCTGCCAGAACGTGTCGACGACCGGGCAGCGCTCGCCGCCGACGTTTTTGTAGTACCACATCCAGGCTTCCGGATTGATCGGCTCCCCGACCGAACCGAGGATGCGCAGCGACGACAAGTCCGAGCGCTTTGGATGCACCTTGTCGTCCGCTTCCGCTGCCTTGATCAAGGACCGGATCGCGGTCGGCGCGGTGTAGAAGATGCTGACTTGGTGCCGCTCGATCATCTGCCAGAAGCGGCCCGCGTTCGGATAGGTCGGCACGCCTTCGAACACCACCTGCGTCGCGCCAGCGGCCAGCGGCCCGTACGCGATGTAGGTGTGGCCCGTGATCCAGCCGATGTCGGCGGTGCACCAGAACACGTCGTCGGGCCGCAGATCGAACGTCCAGTCCATCGTGAGCTTGGCCCACAGCAAGTAGCCACCGGTGCTGTGCTGCACGCCTTTGGGCTTGCCGGTCGAGCCCGACGTGTAGAGGATGAACAGCGGGTGTTCGGCGCCGACTGCGACCGGCGCGCATTCGCTGCTCTGGCCTTCGAGCGCCTGCTCGAACGTGAGGTCACGCCCGTCCTGCATGTTGCACGGCGACTTGGTGCGCTGGTAGACAAACACGGTCTTGACCCCATCGCAGCCGCCCATCGCCAGGCCTTCGTCGACGATCGCTTTCAGCGGCAGTTCCTTGCCGCCGCGCATCTGAAAATTCGACGTGACGACCGCGACCGCGCCGGCGTCGATGATGCGGTCGTTCAATGCCTTTGCGGAAAACCCGCCGAACACCACGCTGTGCGTTGCGCCGATGCGCGCGCACGCCTGCATTGCGACGATGCCTTCGATCGTCATCGGCATGTAGATCAGCACCCGGTCGCCTTTTTGGACGCCCTTGGCCTTCAACGCATTCGCAAACTGTGCAACGCGGTCCAGCAGCTCTCGGTAGCTGACCTTGGTGACCGCGCCGTCGTCGGCCTCGAACCGGATCGCGGTCTTCTGTTCTACGGCAGAGCCCATGTGCTTGTCGAGACAGTTCGCGCTCGCGTTCAACTCGCCGTCGTCGAACCATTTGTAGAACGGCGCGTTGGATTCGTCGAGCGTGCGCGTGAACGGCTTGGTCCAGACCAGGTTCTCGCGCGCGAGCCGGCTCCAGAAGCCGTCCGGATCTTTCTCGGCTTCCACGCACAGCGCGTGATACGCGTCCATGCCCGAGATTCGAGCGTTCTTCACGGTCTGCTCGTCGGGTGGGAATACGCGATTTTCGACCAGCACGGATTCGATGGCGGTGCTCATGGATTTCTGGGTCTCCGTTGAATTGGATCTTGTGTTGCAGCGGCCTCGGACGCGCATTTGCGTACCCGCGTCCAGCCAGCTTTCGATGCGAAATATAGTCGCGGCGTGATGGTCAGGGCAGCGATTGCTGTTGCTGTTGCTGTTGCTGTTGCTCAGGTTCTGGCAGGCTCAACCGGCTGTTCCGCCTCCTGCAGCGCCCGCCACATCACCTTGCCGCTGCCGCTTTTGGGCAGCACATCGACGAACTGAACGATGCGCGGCACTTTGTAGACCGCCATGTGCTCGCGGCACCATTCAATGATGTCCTGCTCGCTGACCCGGCCCTTCGCGTCGGCGCGCAGCACCACCACGGCTTTGACCGACTCGCCGCGGTAGGCGTCTCTGGTCGAGATGATGCAGGCTTCGGCGACCGCCGGATTGCGGAACATCAACGCCTCGACCTCGGCCGGCCAGACCTTGAAACCGCTCGCATTGATCATGCGTTTCAGCCGGTCCGTCATGAAGAAATAACCGTCCTCGTCCACGCGGCCCAGGTCGCCGGTGCGCAGGAACGATTTGCCTTCGAGTTCGGTGAACGCATCGCGCGTCGCATCGGGCCGCTTCCAGTAGCCGCGGAACACTTCGGGGCCGTGCACGACGATCTCGCCCGCTACGCCGGGCGGCACCTCCTTGAGCGTCTCCGGATCGATCACGCGCGCATCGGTGCTCATGTACGGGATGCCCAGGCACTGCTGCTTCGGATGATCGGGCGGATTGCTGTGCGATGGCGCGGCGGTTTCCGTCATGCCGTAGCCCTCCACGTAGCGCAGCCCGTACAGATCGAGCAGGCGCTGCGCGACCGCCTGCGGCATCGCCGCGCCGCCGCCGCCGATGTAGACCAGGCTGGTCAGGTCGTACTTGTCGAAGTTCGGGCTGGCCAGCAGATCCATCACCATCGTCGGGATGTTGGTCCAGTGGGTGACGCGCCACTTGGAGATTGCGCGGCCGGCGAATTCGCGCTCCCAGCGCGGCATGATGATCAGCGTGGCGCCCACATAGATGCTCGTGTGCATCAGGCTCACCATGCCGGTGATGTGGAACATCGGCACCACGGCCAACGTGACGTTTTCCGGCGTGCCGTTGCCCCAGTGTGCGCTGGCCACCACGTTGTGGTTGATGCTCGCATGCACGTGCATGCAGCCTTTGGGCAGGCCGGTGGTGCCGCTGGTGTAGGGCAGGATCGCGAGGTCTTCCGGACCCACATCGGCTGCAGGCGGCGCGGCGTCGGTGGCCAGCGCGTCGGTCCAGCGCATCGCCTGGCCACCATCCAACGCGGGCAGCGCGTGCTGCGTCAGCAACCAGTCGCGCCAGACGGCCGGCGGTGCGTCTTCGCCGGCAACGTCGGCGTCGAACGCATCGGTGAATTGCGTGACGATCAGGTGCGCGAGCCGCACGCCCGGTTCGAGCTGGTGGTTGGCCTTGGCCAGCTCCTCGGCGAGATCGGCGGTGGTGATTGCGACCTTGGCATCCGGGTCGGTGATGTAGTGCTTGAGCTCCTCGGCCTTGTTCATCGGATTGACCGGCACCACCACCGCGTTGGCGCGCAAGACCCCGAAGTGCGCGATCACGAGTTGCGGACAGTTCTGCATGTTCAGCAGCACGCGGTCGCCCTTTTGCACCCCGAGCAGGTGCAGCCGTGCGGCCAGTCGCTCGACTTGGTGCAGCAGCTGCGCATAGGTCGTCACCGTGCCGAAGAACACCAGCGCGGGCTTGTCCGGATAACGGCGCGCATTGACCGCCAGGTTGTCCCAAAGGGGCGTGACCGGGGGGCGGATGGCGAGCGGCAACCGGGCCGGCCAGAACTTGTGATGCGCGCGCATGAAAGCTTGTCTCCTTCGTTGGTCTGAACGGCCGCCCGCCGCGCTCTTCGGCGCCTTGGTTGGCGACGGGGTTGCTTTGCCGACAGCTTATACGCCCGCGTCGCGATTTTTTGTCCTTCGCTCACCCGACCCGGTCAAGCTGCGTCAGCCGACCCAGCGCCGCGCGTTGCGCCAGATCCGCATCCAGGGGCTCTGCTGCGCGATGTCGCCGTTCGTCCAGCTCATCTGCAGGTTGCGAAACACGCGCTCCGGATGGGGCATCAGTGCGGTGAAGCGGCCGTCGGGCGTGGTCACGCCGGTCAGGCCGCCGGGGCTGCCGTTCGGATTGAACGGGTAGCGCGTGGTGGGCGCGCCCAGGTGGTCGGTGAAGCGCAAGGCGGCCACCGCCTTTTGCTCGTCGCCGCGCCGCGCAAAGTTCGCAAAGCCCTCGCCGTGCGACACCGCAATCGGCAGCCGGCTGCCGGCCATGCCGGCGAAGAACAGGCTCGGCGAATCGAGGACTTCGACCATCGACAGGCGCGCTTCGAAGCGTTCGCTGACATTGGTCGTGAAGCGCGGCCAGGCTGCGGCGCCCGGGATGATGTCGGCGAGTTCGGCCAGCATCTGGCAACCGTTGCAGACGCCCAAAGCGAACGTGTCGGCGCGGTTGAAGAAGCCCTGGAATGCATCCGCCAGCAGCGGGTTGAACATGATGCTGCGCGCCCAGCCGACCCCAGCGCCGAGCGTGTCGCCGTAGCTGAAGCCGCCGCATGCGACCACCCCGGCAAAGTCGGACAGGTCCGCCCTGCCCGTCTGCAAATCGGTCATGTGCACATCGAACGCTTCAAACCCGGCCGCATCGAACGCATAGGCCATCTCGACGTGCGAATTGACGCCCTGCTCTCGCAGCACCGCGACTTTGGGGCGTGTCAGGTTCAGGAACGGCGCGGCGACGTCCTCGGCCGGATCGAACGGGAGCGACAGATGCAGGCCCGGGTCGGCCCGATCACCGGCTGCCGCGTGTTCGGCGTCCGCACACGCCGGATTGTCGCGCTGCTGGCAGATCTTCCAGCTCACGCTGTCCCAGACCTGATGCAGGTCGACCAGCGGCGCGCCGAACACTTTTTTCGCGTCGCGCCAGACCTGGATTTCGCCCTTGCCGGCGGCCATCGGAGAGCGCTCGGGCCGCGTCTTGCCGACATAGTGGCTGTATTTCGACAGGCCGTGTGTGCGCAGGGTCTGCATCACGCCGTCGCGCTCAGCCGTGCGCACCTGCAACAGCGCGCCGAGCTCTTCGCTGAACAGCGCTTTCATCGTCAGCTCGTCGCGCCGCACGCTGACCTGCGTCGCCCAGTTCTTGCTGTCGCCCCAGTCGGCCCGGCTGTCGCCGATGCCGTCGCCCTCCGTGACCAGCAGGTCGACGTTGAGCGCCACGCCCACATGGCCCGCGAAGGCCATTTCGCACGCACACGCGAACAGGCCGCCGTCGCTGCGGTCGTGGTAGCTCAGAATTTTTTGCTGTGCGCGCAATTCGTTCACTGCAGCCACCAGCGCGATCAGGTCTTGCGGATGATCCAGGTCGGGTGCCTGGCTGCCGACCTGGTCGAGCGTCTGCGCAAGGATGCTGCCGCCCATGCGGTTGCGGCCGCGGCCCAGATCGATCAGGATCAGCGTGGTGTCGGGCTCGTCGGCGTCGAGCTGCGGCGTCAGCGTGCCGCGCACGTCGGCGAGCGTTGCGAACGCGCTCACGATCGGGCTGACCGGTGACGTGACCTTCTTCTGCGCGCCGTCGGCTGCCTGCCACTGCGTGCGCATCGACAGCGAGTCCTTGCCGACCGGAATCGAGATGCCGAGCACCGGGCACAGTTCCATCCCGACCGCGCGCACGGCATCGAACAGCGCCGCGTCTTCGCCCGGCTCGCCGCATGCCGCCATCCAGTTGGCGGACAGCTTGACGCGCGTGAGCGCGATCGGCGCGGCCAGCAAATTGGTGATCGCTTCACCGATCGCCATGCGGCCCGCTGCGGCCGCATCGATCACGGCCAGCGGCGTGCGCTCGCCCATGCTCATCGCCTCGCCGGCGAACGCCCGCGTAGTCGGCCAGCGTGACCGCGCAATCGGCCACCGGAATCTGCCACGGCCCGACCATCTGGTCGCGGTGGCTCAACCCGCCGACGGTGCGGTCGCCGATCGTGATCAGAAAACGCTTCGAGGCCACGGTCGGATGGGCAAGCACGGCGACCGCCGCCTGCTCGAGGGTGGTGTTCGACAGGTCAAGCGGCGGGAACCGGCGCGCGACCGTCCGCACGTCGCGCTGCATCTTCGGCGGCTTGCCGAGCAGCACGTCCATCGGCATGTCGACCGGTTTGGTGTCGGTCGCCGATGCACCGCCGGTCACGACCAGTTGCCGTGCTTCGGTCGCCGTTCCAATGACCGCAAACGGGCAACGCTCGCGCTCGCAGATCGCCTGAAACAGGCCGAGCGATTCCGGCGCGATCGCCAGCACATAGCGCTCCTGGCTTTCGTTGCACCAGATCTCCTTTGGCGCCAACCCGGTTGCTTCGAGCGGCACCGCCGACAGATCGAACCGGGCGCCGCGGCCCGCATCGTTCGTCAGCTCCGGAAACGCATTCGACAATCCGCCCGCACCCACGTCGTGGATCGCGAGGATCGGATTCGCCTCGCCCAGCGCACGGCAGCGGTCGATCACTTCCTGGGCTCTTCGTTCGATCTCCGGGTTGCCGCGCTGCACCGAATCGAAGTCGAGTTCGGCCGCGTTTGCGCCGCTCGCCATCGAACTCGCCGCGCTGCCGCCCATGCCGATGCGCATGCCCGGGCCACCGAGCTGGATCAACAGGCTGCCGGCCGGGAATGCGATCTTGGTGGTCATGCGCGCATCGATCACACCGAGGCCGCCCGCGATCATGATCGGCTTGTGATAGCCGCGCTGCAGCGTATCGATGTCGGACACGACGGCTTGCTCGTAGGCGCGAAAGTAGCCGCACAGATTCGGTCGGCCGAACTCGTTGTTGAACGCGGCCGCACCCAGCGGCCCCTCGGTCATGATCTGCAGCGGCGACGCGATGTGCTCGGGCCGGCCGAAGTCGCTCCCCCAGAGATTCGACACCGTGAAACCGGAGAGGCCCGCCTTCGGCTTCGAGCCGCGGCCGGTCGCGCCTTCGTCGCGAATCTCTCCGCCGGCGCCGGTCGCAGCACCCGCGAACGGCGCGATCGCGGTCGGGTGGTTGTGGGTTTCGACCTTCATCAACACGTGGCTGGTTTCGCTCTGCTTTTCATAGCTGAAGACGCTTGCTGCATTTGCGGTTCCAGGCGATTTGGCTGAAAAGCGCTCGATGTCGTGCCCCTGCATCACCGACGCGTTGTCCGAATAGGCGACGACGGTGTGCTGCGGGCTCACCACGTGCGTGTGCCGGATCATCGAAAACAGGCTGCGCGGCTGCGGCTCGCCATCGATCGCGAACGCGGCATTGAAGATCTTGTGCCGGCAGTGCTCGCTGTTGGCCTGCGCGAACATCATCAGTTCGACGTCGGTGGGATTGCGCTGCAAGCCCCGAAATGCATCGACCAGATAGTCGATCTCGTCGTCGGCCAGCGCCAGACCGAAGCGCTGGTTCGCTTGCACCAGCGCCTGCCGGCCACGGCCGAGCACGTCCACGGTTTCCATCGCCGGGGCGGCCAGCGCATCGAACAGCGCGAACGCATCCGCCCGTTGCCACAGCACGCTCTCGGTCATGCGGTCGTGCAGCAGCACAGCGGCCGCCTGCAGTTGCGCCTGCGTCAGCACCGCCTTGCCGAGCAGCGGCTGTTTGACGGACAGCCGGTACTCGGTGATGCGCTCGATGCGGCGCACGGCAAGGCCGCAGTTGTGTGCGATGTCGGTCGCCTTCGATGCCCATGGCGACACCGTGCCCAGCCGCGGCGCCACGACGATCAGCGGGCCGTCGGCCGCGCCGATGGGGGGCTCGGCCGGCTCGAGCAGCGCCGCCAGCCGTCGATGCTCGGCCTCGCCGATCGGGGCATCGGCCAGCACCAGATGCACGTGGCGCGCCGAGATGCCTTCGATGCGATCGTGCACTTTTTTAAGTGCCGGCAACACCTGCTGCGCGCGAAAGCCCGACAGCGCGTTGCCGCCTTCGATCGCGGTCACGTGGCGGGATGGGCTCGGGTCTTGGGGATGCAGGGTCAAAGCCGTACAGGCTGCGCGAACCTGCCTGTGGTCAAAGAGGTCGATTTTAGGTAGGTGGGTCGGGCGCGGGCGCCGTCGGGGGCGCTCGGCGCTGGGTCGGCCTCGCGCCGTCTGGCAGGAGGCCCGACAGACCGCCAACCGGGTCTGCGATGCGCGATCGCGCGCTGCGGGCCCCTGCCGAATCGGCGCGGGCGGCGCGGGCGGCGCGGGCGGCTGGCTTGCGCCGCCTGGTCGTTGCAAACCTGCACGCAACGTTGTTTCCCGCCGCACGGAGGTGCCGACCGACGGTCCGCCTGAGATAATCGCCAGCCTATGGCCATTACCTACAAAGATGCCGACGGCGTGCGCGGCATGCGCATCGCGGGCCGGCTCGCTTCCGAGGTGCTCGATTACCTGACGCCGCACGTGATGCCCGGTGTCACGACCAACGAGCTGGACCGGCTCGCGCACCACTACATCACGCAGGTGCAGGGCGCGGTTCCCGCGCCGCTGAACTATCAGCCGCCCGGCTACATCCCGTACCCGAAGTCGATCTGCACGTCGGTCAATCACGTGGTCTGCCACGGCATTCCAAACGACAAGCCGCTCAAAAAAGGCGACGCGCTCAACATCGACATCACCGTCATCAAAGACGGCTGGCACGGCGACACGAGCCGCATGTTTCTGGTCGGCGAGGCGTCGATCGCGGCCAAGCGACTGTCCGCGCTGACTTACGAGGCGATGTGGCACGGCATCGAGCAGGTGCGCCCGGGCGCGCGGCTCGGCGACATCGGCGCGGCGATCCAGAAGTTCGCCGAGGGCCACGGCTGCTCGGTCGTGCGTGAGTTTTGCGGCCACGGCATCGGCCAGGTGTTCCACGAAGACCCGCAGGTGCTGCACTACGGCAAGCGCGGCACGCTGGCCGAAATCGTGCCGGGCATGACGTTCACGGTCGAGCCGATGATCAACCTCGGCAAGCGCGACATCCGCGAGATGGGCGACGGCTGGACCATCGTCACGCGCGATCACTCGCTGTCCGCGCAGTGGGAGCATACGGTGCTGGTGACCGAGACCGGCTATGACGTGTTGACGGTGTCCGCCGGCAGCCCTCCGGTGCCGGACTTCGTGCGACAGCCGGCCACGGCCGCCACCGCAGCGCAGGCGGTGGCCGAAGCGGTTTCGGTGGCCACAGCGACCGCGGGCTGAGGCGACCCTTGGCCGCCGTGCTGCGCACGCCACCGGCCAGCCGGCCGCAGCGGCGGCGCGACTACCTGGCGGCGAAAGCCGCACTGCTCGCGCCGGTGCAGACGCACGCGTCGGCTGCGCGTGTCATCCGGGGCACGTTGCGGCGGCTGTCGGCACTGGCCGATCAGGCCCTGCAGGCGGTCTGGCAGGAAGTCGGGCTGGACGCGCCGTTCGCGCTGGTCGCGGTCGGCGGCTTTGGCCGGGGCGAGTTGTTCCCGCACTCGGACGTCGATGTGCTGCTGCTGTTGCCCGACGGCGCCGACCCTGAGTCGGATCCCGGACTCGCCGTCAAGCTCGAAGCATTCGTGACCGGCTGTTGGGACGTGGGCCTCGAGATCGGCTCGAGCGTGCGCAGCATCGACGACTGCCTGGGCGAAGCGGCGAAAGACTTGACGGTGCAGACCTCGCTGGTCGAGTCGCGGCTCGTGGTGGGGGCCACAGCGCTGTTCGACGAATTCCGCAGCCGATTTTTTGCGGCGCCTCGACCGCCAAGCGTTCTTCATCGCCAAGACGCTCGAAATGCGCCAGCGGCACAGCAAATACGAGGACACGCCCTATTCCCTCGAGCCGAACTGCAAGGAGTCGCCCGGCGGCCTGCGCGACCTGCAGGTGATTCTGTGGGTCGCCAAAGCGGCCGGCCTGGGCGCGAGTTGGGACGAACTGGCCGACAACGGCCTGGCCACGCCGTTCGAGGCGCGCCAGCTGCGCCGCAACGAGTCCCTGCTGTCGTTGATCCGCAGCCGGCTGCACCTGCTCGCGCGACGTCGCGAAGACCGGCTCGTGTTCGATCTGCAGACGGCGGTGGCCGAATCGTTCGGGTTCCGCTCGATCACGCCCGACGGCCAGCGGCTGCCGATCCGCGCATCCGAGGCGCTGATGAAGCGCTATTACTGGGCGGCCAAGGCGGTCACGCAGTTGAATCGCATCCTGATGCTCAACATCGAGGAGCGGCTCGGCCTGCAGTCGGGCGGCATGCGCCGCATCAATGCACGCTTCAACGCGCGCGCCGACCTGATCGAGGTGGTCAGCGACGATCTCTACATCCGCGACCCGCACGCGATCCTCGAGACGTTCCTGCTGTACCAGACGCACGTGGTGCGCGGTTTCTCGGCCCGCACGTTGCGCGCGCTCTACAACGCGCGGCACGTGATGGATGCGGCGTTTCGCGCCGACTGGGTGAACCACGCGACGTTCATGCAGATTCTGAAGCAGCGCTCGGGCATCACGCACGTGTTGCGGCTGATGAACCAGACCTCGGTGCTCGGGCGGTACCTGTGGGCGTTTCGCGGCATCGTCGGGCAGATGCAGCACGACCTGTTTCACGTCTACACGGTGGATCAGCACTGCCTGATGGTGGTGCGCAACATGCGGCGCTTTTTCATGGCCGAGCATGCGCACGAGTACCCGTTCTGCTCGGATCTCGCCGAGCGCTGGGACAAGCCGTGGCTGCTGTATGTCGCCGCGTTGTTTCACGACATCGGCAAGGGCCGCGGCGGCGACCATTCCGAGCTCGGCGCGCGCGATGCGGTCGCGTTCTGCGCGCAGCACGGCATGGCGCCGGACGACACCGCCTGATCGAGTTTCTGATCCTGCAGCACCTGTCGATGAGCCGGGTTGCGCAAAAGGAAGATTTGAGCGACCCGGCCGTGGTCGCCGCGTTCGCCGCGCTGGTCGCAGACGAGCGACGCCTGACCGCGCTCTACCTGCTGACGGTGGCCGACATCCGCGGCACGTCGCCGAAGGTCTGGACCGCCTGGAAAGGCAAGCTGCTCGAAGACCTGTACCGCGCCACGTTGCGGCGGCTGCAGGGCGACGTGCCCGACACGCAGACGCAGGTCAGCGCCAAAAAACGCGAAGCGCTGGTGCTGCTGCAGCTGCACGGCGAGCCGCATCGCGCTTACGAGCCGCTGTGGGCGACGCTCGACGTGGGTTACTTCATGCGGCATGAGGCCGCCGACATCGCCTGGCATGCCCGCGCAGTTGTCGCGCCATGTGGAGCGCCCCGTTGCACGCGGCGCAGCAGCGACGTGGTCGATGCGGCGGCCGCGCCGAAATCCCGCTTCTGGTGCGCGCGCGGCATTCGCCGCAGACCGAAGGGCTGCAGGTGCTGGTCTACACGCCGGACCGGACGGACCTGTTCACGCGCATCTGCGGCTATTTCGATTCGGCCGACTTCAGCATCGTGGATGCGCGCATCCACACCACGAAGAACGGCTGGGCGCTGGATACGTTCCAGATCGTCACGACGATGCTGCCCGAGCACTACCGTGAACTGACGTCCATGGTCCAGGCCGGGCTAACGCGAGCGCTGCAAAGTGACGCGCCGCTGCCGCGCGCCGAGCCGCGGTCGGGTCTCGCGCCGCGTCAAGAGCTTTCCGATCGCGCCGCGCATCGAATTGCAGCCTGACGAGCGCGCGGAGCGCTGGCTGCTCAGCATCTCGGCGAGCGACCGCGCCGGTCTGCTCTACTCGGTTACGCGCGTGCTGGCCGCGCACCAGCTCACCTGCAGCTCGCCAAGATCGTCACGCTTGGCGAGCGCGTGGAAGACACCTTCCTGATCGCCGGGAGCGAGTTGAGCGCGAATCGCAAGCAGCTCGAGATAGAGACCGAACTGCTGCAGGCGCTGTCGTCCGATCCGGCTGGGCGTTAACAACTGCGCAGGCGCGCGCCCGAGCCCCACGTCGGGCGCCCAGTACTCGCGCTACGATCGTCAGCGGCTGGGCCAACGCCTGCCTTTTCGCCTTCCATTGTTTTCTTGCCCCCTTCGGCCTTGCCCCCAGCGCCGCGCCGCCCGACCCGGGCGCACGCGCTGCGCGTGTTCTGGAGTTCCCCCGTGACCGCCCCATCCGAAGCAACAATCGAGTTTGCTGCCAGCGACCCGTCCCGGCCGGCCCAGGCGATCCTGCCCAACACCAACCCGATCCGTGCTGACGGCGCAGCCGCGCACGGCGTCGAACTATCGATCATCGTGCCGACATTCAACGAGCGCGACAACGTGGTCGAACTGCTGGCCGGGCTGGATCGGGCACTCGCGGGAATTCGCTGGGAGGCGATCTTCGTCGACGACGATTCGCCCGATGGCACCGCTGAGCTGGTGCGTGAACTCGCGCAGGCGCGCGACAACGTGCGCTGCATCCAGCGCATCGGCCGGCGCGGCCTGTCGCGTGCGGTGGTCGAAGGCATGCTCGCGTCCGCCGCACCGGTGCTCGCGGTGATCGACGCCGACATGCAGCACGACGAAGCCGAGCTGCCGACGATGCTGCGCACCCTGCGCGAGCAGCAGCTCGACGTGGTGGTCGGCACCCGCTACAGCGCGGGCGGCTCGACCGGCCAGTGGGATGCCTCGCGGCTGCGCATGAGCCGGTTTGCAACGCGGTTGTCCAAGCTTGTCACCAAGGCGCCGCTGTCGGACCCGATGAGCGGTTTCTTCATGATCCGGCGCGACGCATTCCAGCAGGCCGTGCGGCGCCTGTCCGGCGAGGGCTACAAGATTTTGCTCGACCTGTTCGCGTCCGCGCCGAAGGAGTTCCGGTTCGCCGAAGTGCCCTACACGTTCCGGCCGCGCCACGCGGGCGAGAGCAAGCTCGACTCGGCGGTGCTCTGGGAATACCTGTTGCTGCTGATCGACAAGACGGTCGGCCACGTCATCCCGCCGCGCTTTTTGCTGTTCTCGCTGGTCGGCGCGAGCGGGCTGGCGGTGCATTTTGTGGTGCTGTGGACATTGTTCCGCGGCTTCGGGGTTGTGTTCGCGGCCGCGCAGGGCATTGCGACATTCGTTGCGATGACGACCAACTTCCTGTTCAACAACACCTTCACTTACCGGGATCGGCGCAAGACCGGTTGGGCCTTCTTCACGAGCCTGCTGTCGTTCTATGTGATCTGCGGTATTGGCGTGATCGGCAACGTCGGGGTCGCCAACTTCTTCTTTGCCGATCAGTATTCGTGGGTAATCGCGGGCCTGGTCGGCGCGCTCGTGGGCACCGTCTGGAACTACGCTGCCAGCTCGATCTTCACGTGGCGTCGCAAGTGAGGCAAGGCGGCGAGGCCGGCTGGCTGCAGCGGCGGCTCGGTGCGGACGGCACCGTGCTCGCGCTGTTTGTGCTGTTCATCGCGATCCGCGCGGCGCTGTGTTTGCTGCCGCTCGATCCGACCTCGGATGCCGCCTGGTATATGAACCGGGCGCGCGCGCTGGCCGATGGCGCAGGTTACTCCGAAGGCGGCGTGCCGACCGCGTTCTGGCCGCCCGGCTGGCCGTTGCTGCTGGGTGCCCTATTCAACGTGTTCGGCGTCTCGGTCACGCTCGTGAAGGTGCTGAATCTGATCTTCGCGTGCATCGGTGCCTGGTTCACGCTGGACCTCGGGCGACGCCTGTTCGACTCCGAACTAGCCGGCCGGGCTGGTCTGCTGGTGTTGGCGCTGTATCCGAACCACGCGGCCTACACGCCGCTGGTGCTGACCGAAGTCATGTACACCACACTGATCCTGGCCGGTTGCTGGCTCGTGATCGCGCGGCCCTGGGCGCTTGCGCTGCCGCTCGCAGGTCTGGTGTTCGGCTACTCGATGCTCGTGAAGGCGCAGTCGCTGATCCTGGTGCCGACGCTGTTCGCGGTTGCCGCACTGCACGACGGCCTGAGCTGGCGCGCGGTCGGGCGGCGAGGCGCGCAGGGGCTGCTCGTGCTGGTGCTCGCGTTCGCGGTCGTCATGCCCTGGACTTTGCGCAATCACGCAGTGTTCGGCGAATGGGTGCTGGTGTCCACCAACGGCGGCATCACGCTGCTGACCGGCAACAATCCGAGCGCGCGCGGCGACTACACGCCAGACGATCCGCTCGTGACTTCGGTGCCGCGCACGGTCGCGACCCAGATCGAGACCGATCGCGAATTCAAGCGGCGCGCGATCGAATGGATCCACGCGAATCCGCTCGACTTCGTGCGGCTGGTGCCCGCCAAACTGTTCCGGCTGTGGGCGCCGGACGGTGAGGCGGAGTGGAATTACCAGGCTGGTGTGCGTTTCTACGACGCGCATCACCTGTGGTTTCGTGCGGGCCGGATGCTGAATCAGATCTATTATTTCGCAATGCTGCTCGGCTTCGCCTGGGCTGGCTGGCTGCTGGCCAGCGGCCGCGCGCGCATCGGCGGCCGGCGCCTGGGCTGGTGGCTGCTGCCATATGGCGTCGCGCTGTACCCATCATTGATCGCCATCGTGTTCTCAGGACAATCGCGCTTTCACTACCCGGTAATGCCGTTCGTCGCGATGGTCTGCGGCTGGTTGTTGGTCGTGCGGCCGTGGCAGCGGGAAGCTGCACCGGCAAGCGTCAGTCGTCCGTCGGCGGCAAACCCGGAAACAACACGTCGGTGAACCCGAACTGCGTCAGGTCGCGCATGCGGGTAGGATAGAGCCGGCCGATCAAATGGTCGCACTCGTGCTGCACCACCCGCGCGTGAAACCCTTCGGCAATGCGCGGGAGAATCGGATCGCCGTACGGGTCGAACCCCGCATATCGGATGCGGCGAAAGCGCGGCACCAGCCCGCGCAGGCCCGGCACCGACAGGCACCCTTCCCAACCCTCTTCCAGCTCGGCCGTCGTGCCATCATCGGGCAACAGCGGCTCGATCACCGGGTTGCACAGCACGGTGCGTGGCACCGGTGGGGCACCCAAGTCGCGCGGCGTCGGCACCCCGGTCCCGAAGATCACGAGTTGCAGGTTCACGCCGATCTGCGGCGCAGCCAGTCCCGCGCCGTCGGCCGCGTGCATCGTGTCCAGCAGGTCGGCCACCAGTTGGTGCAATGCGTCGCTGTCGAAGTCCGCCACCGGCTCGGCCACGCGCAACAGCCGCGCATCGCCCATCCTCAGAATGTCGCGAACCGTCATGCGACTCGGTGCAAACGCGCGGGCATGCGCGTCAGCGCCGGCCCCCGCCGCCACGCCCGCTCCAGCCACCGCCAGTGCGCCCGCCCCAGCCGCTGCCGCCGCCCGAACGCACGCCCCAGCCGCCGACTGCCGGATTCGACCCTGGCTTCACGGCGCCGTAGCCGGGCCGATAGCCGCCGCCATAACCGTTGTCGTGGCCATAACCCCGGTGGCCCCAGTGATTGCGGTATCCCGAAGAGCCGAACACCCCGCTGAACCCGAGGCCGATGCCCACCGGCGCCACCACCACCGGTGCGGCGCCGTAATAACCGAAGCCGGCCGAGCCGACCGGGTAGCCGTAGCCGCCATAGCCGTAATCGGCACCGTAGGCGTAGCCGGCGCCGCCGTAGTAAGGATTGACCGGCGTGGCCACACAGCCGCTCAACAAGGCGCCGATGGCCATGACGCCTGCCAGCAGCAGCGGCCGAAACATTGAATGCTTCATAGGTGCGTTCTCCTTCGAAGTCGTAGCGCGTCATCGTGACACGGATTGCGCCCCGGCATGTGCTCGCGGGCCATATCCTTTAACGCGCGAGGTGTGCGCTCGGGCCGACCACCCTCGCGTTGCTTTCAGGTAAAGACCACAGCGGATTGCGCTCTGCGACGGCGGCCGTCGGACCGCGCGCTACGGCGCTACGGCACCGGTTGCACCGGGGTCGGTGTCCCCACCGATCCGGCGCAGCATCTCCTGCTCGTCGATCACCGGTACCTCGAGGCTGCGCGCCTTGTCCAGCTTGCTGCCCGCGTCCGCGCCGGCGACGAGACAGTCGGTTTTTTTGCTGACCGAGGCGGCCACCTTGGCCCCGGCGGCTTCCAGCCGCTCCTTGGCCTGCTCGCGGCTTAGCATGGGCAGCGTGCCGGTCACGACCCAGGTCTGACCCGCCAGCGGCCGCGGTGTGCGCTGGGCCGGCTGCCCTTCGGTCCAGCGCACCCCGCAGGCGCGCAACTGCTCGACCACCTCGCGGTTGTGCGGCTGCTCGAAGAACGTGCGGATGCTGGTGGCCACCACCGGGCCGACGTCGTCGACTTCCAGCAGTTCGGCTTCGGATGCCTGCATCACCGCATCCAGCGCACCGAAGTGTCGGGCCAGGGCTTTGGCGGTGGCTTCCCCCACGTGGCGAATGCCCAGCCCGAACAGGAAACGCGGCAGCGTGGTCTGCTTCGACGCCTCCAACGCCGAAAGCAGGTTCGCCGCCGATTTCTCGGCGAACCGGTCGAGCGCGGTCAACGCGGTCAAGCCGACCCGGTAGAGGTCCGGCAAGGTGCGCACAACCTGCTGATCGACCAGTTGTTCGACCAGCTTGTCGCCCAGGCCCTCGATGTCCAGTGCGCGGCGCTGGGCATAGTGCAAAAACGCCTGCTTGCGCTGGGCCGCGCAAAACAGCCCGCCGGTGCAGCGGTGGTCGGCTGCGTCTTCCTCGCGCAGCACCTTGCTCCCGCACACCGGACACTGCGGCGGCATCGAAAACGGCTGCGCATCGGCGGCGCGCTGCTGCACCGCAACCGACACCACCTCCGGGATTACGTCGCCAGCCCGGCGCACCACGACCGTGTCGCCGACCCGCACGTCCTTGCGGCGCGCTTCGAGTTCGTTGTGCAGCGTGGCGTGCGTGACGGTCACGCCGCCGACGAACACCGGCTCCAGCCGGGCCACCGGCGTCAGGCGGCCGGTGCGCCCGACCTGCACGTCGATCGCCAGCACGCGCGTGAGTTGCTCCTGCGCCGGGTATTTGTGCGCCACCGCCCAGCGCGGCTCGCGGCTGGAAAAGCCGAGCCGGCGTTGCAGCGCGTAGGCATCGACCTTGTAGACCGCGCCGTCGATGTCGAACGGCAGCGCGTCGCGCAAGTTGCCCAGATGCGCGTGATAGGCGACCAGTTCGGCCGCGCCGGCGGCACGCCGCACCAACGCATCGACCGGGAAACCCCAGTTTTTCAGCGCCATCAGCGCGTCGAAATGCGTGTCGAATGCGGGCCCGCCCTCGGCGGCCGGCGTGATCTCGCCGATCGCATACGCATAAAAGCTCAACGGGCGCTGTGCGGCGATCGCCGGGTCGAGCTGGCGCACCGCACCGGCGGCGGCGTTGCGCGGGTTGACGAAGGTTTTCTCGCCCTTTTCTCCGGCGGCGATGCGCTCGCGCTGGCGCGCGTTCAGCCGCTCGAAGTCGGCGCGGCGCAGATAGACCTCGCCGCGCACTTCGAGCAGCGCCGGCGCGGCCGCCGGCAGCCGGAGCGGCACCTGATTGATGGTGCGAACGTTCTGCGTGACGTCCTCACCTGTCTCGCCGTCGCCGCGCGTGGCGGCCAGCACGAGCACGCGGTCGACATAGCGCAGGCTGAGCGCGAGACCATCGAACTTGGGCTCGGCGACATAGGCCACGGGCGCATCTGTGTTGGCCAAGCCGAGCTCGCGTCGCACGCGGGCGTCGAAGTTCTCGGCGCCGGCGGGGCCGTTGTCGGTCTCGGTGCGGATGCTGAGCATCGGCTGCGCGTGGCGCACTGCGGCGAACTCGCCGAGCACCGCGCCGCCGACCCGCTGCGTGGGCGAATCCGCGGTCTGCAGTTCGGGATGCTCGTGCTCGAGCTGTTGCAACGCTTGAAACAACCGGTCGTATTCGGCGTCCGGCACGCTGGGCGCGTCGAGCACGTAGTAAGCGTGTGCGTGCGCATGCAGCGCTTTCCGCAGGGCAGCCGCCTGCAGCACTGCCGAATCGGCCGGTTCGGCTCGCGCCCCGCTGGTCATCGATCGCCCCGCATCCGCCCCAGCCATACGCTGCGCCTTAGCTGAACACCCGGCGCGCGAGCGGCGAGCCCGCCGACAGATCGCGGCCATCGAGCTTGTCGTAGAGCCGCTCGACTTCGGTCTGGATCTGGTCCATCGCCGCGGGCGGCAGGCGCTGGCCGCGCTCATCGGTGACCACCCCTTCCATCGCGCTGGCCAGCTTGGTGGCGACCTCGCGCATCTTTGCGAATGGCAATGCGCTGCGGTCGACCTGCGGCACGTCCAGGCTCAGGCGCACCTCGCGCATCGCCGCCTGCGTCGGGTCTTCGGCGAGCGCGGCTTGCGTGTCGAACGACAAGGTCAGCAGCGCCGGCTGCGCCGCATCGGTGCCGCAGAGCACCATGCGCCCGGGAATCGGCCCCGCGATGAAACCGAGCCGCGATGCCTGCTGTTGCACGTATCCGGGACTCCACGAAGAGCCTTGTGCGTGCACATGCAGGCCGAGCTGCGCATCGTGGTCGCTCGCAAACTGGTCGAGCTCGCGCGCGCGCGCCACCTCGTGCAGCATTTCGGGAAACTCGCACGCGCCGCCGATTGCATCGGCAAACGCCTGCGTCTTGACGACGAACTCGGAGAACTCGATCTCGTTGAGCGCGCCGGTGCGGTTGGCCATCTGCACTCCTGCCTGCAGCGCGCGATAGCGCTCGCCGGGATGCAGCGGGCCCCAATCGTCTGCACCCACCGGCTGGCCCTCCACCGCGAACGGCTTGGTGCCGACCCGGCGCGTGGGCGGCATCGCCTGCAACACCGTCTCGCTCGACAGCGGCACGTCGAGCGCAATGGTGGCGATCACGTCGATCAGTGGGTCGAGCACGGGCTGGCGCGTCACGGAAGCGTTCGGCGCAGCCGAAAGATCCTGCCGCGCGGGCAATTCGAGCCGATCGTCGCCATCGGTCGCCGAAAAGGCCGACGCGGTGCCCACCGCCGTGGACGACCAGCCGTCCGCCTCGACGGCGTCCGATGGCGACATCCCCTCGCCCTGCGGCCTCATTGCAGCATCGAACGTCGGGTCGCGCCGGCCATCGGTGTGGGCGCGCCCACCGGGCAAGTCGGTTGCATCGGGCGGGAAAAACCTTGAATCGGGCTGCTTCGGCGTGTTGCGCCGGGTCTTCCAGCCGCTCCACAACACCAGCAGCACCAGCAGCAGCAACCCCGCGAGCGTGAGCCCGAGCGTCAACGGGCTGATCGGCAGTTTTTCGAGCAATGCGTTCATGCGGCTTCGGCCAGCAGCGACGCGGCCGACTCCATATCGACGGCCACCACGCGAGACACGCCGGGCTCCTGCATCGTGACGCCTATCAGTTGTTCGGCCATTTCCATTGCGATCCGGTTGTGGCTGATGAAAAGAAATTGGGTGGCTCGGCTCATGCGCGTGACGAGTTTCGCATAGCGTTCGGTATTCGCATCGTCCAGCGGCGCGTCCACCTCGTCGAGCAGGCAGAACGGCGCCGGGTTCAGCAGGAAGATCGCAAACACGAGCGCGATCGCGGTCAGCGCCTTCTCACCGCCGGACAACAGATGAATCGTCTGGTTGCGCTTGCCCGGCGGCTGCGCGAGCACCTGCACGCCGCAGTCGAGGATTTCTTCCCCGGTCATCTGCAGGCTGGCCTGGCCGCCGCCGAACAGTTCGGGAAACAGCTGGCTGAAGTGCGCGTTGACCGCCTTGAATGTGTCGCCGAGCAGCGCGCGCGTCTCCGCATCGATCTTGCGGATCGCGGACTCCAGCGTGGCCAACGCGTCGCGCAGGTCGACCGCCTGCGCCTGCAAAAACCGCTCGCGCTCGCGTTGCTGGGCGAGTTCGGCCAGCGCCGCGAGATTGACCAGACCGAGCGCGTCGATCGCGCGTTGCAGCCGATCGATCTCGCCCTGCATGCCGGGCAGGCGAACCCGATCGGCCGCTATTGCGTGCGCCAGCGCACCCAGATCGGCCCGGGCATCGGCCAGCAACTGGCTCCACTGCAGGGCGCCGAGTTGGGCGGCCTGCGCGCTCAGTTGCAGCTCGGTGATGCGCGCGCGCAGCGGCTCGAACGAGAACTGCAGCGTCATGCGCTGCTCCTCGCCCGTGCGCAGCTGCATGCCGAGCTCGTCGTGCTCGCCGCGCGTGCGGGACAGCTCCGCTTCGCGCTCGACTTTCGTCGCAAGCGCGTCCTGCAGGCTGTGCTGGCAGGCGGCGTCGTCGAAGGTCAGCCGCTCTTGCTGGCCACTGCTGTGCTCGGCAGAGATCGCCTCGTGCTGTTGACGGGCATCGTCGAGTGCGCGCAGCAGCTCGCCGTGGCGGGCGCGCAGGCTGCGCAGTGCGAAATCGGCCTCGCTGGCCGCCCGTTCGCGCGCACGTTGCGCATCGCGCCCCTCGGACAACGCTTGCTCGGCGGCCTGCACGGCACGGTCGAGCGCGGTCTGTTCTCGCTGCGCGTTGTCGCGTTGCGCAGCGCACTCGGTCGACCGGGTCTGCACGGTGGCCTGGCGCTGTTGCAGCGCCTGCGTGCGGTCTCCGATCTCCGCGAGTTCTGCATCGAGTTGCTGGCCGCGGATGCGCGCTTGCTCGGCTTGCTGCGCAAGCCGCTGGGCGTCCAGTTGCAGGCGATGCGCTTCGTTGCGGCTTTGTGAAGCCTCCGTGCGTGCGGCCGCCAGTTGGTCGGCGGCGTCTGCGCACGCGCGCTCGACTTGGGCCAGCGCCTCGCGCGCGGCGTCGGCTTGCAGTGTCTGCGACTGCAGCCGCAGACGCAATTGTTCGATTTCCTGGGCTCTGGCAAGCAGTCCGGCGCGCTCCGAGTCGGGCGCATAAAAGTCGATGCCGTGCCGGCCGACCGCATGGCCTGCGGGCACGAAAATCGATTCGCCCACTTGCAGCGCGTCGCGGGCCGCAAGCGCGGTGTCGAGGCTGTCGCAGCTGTAGCAGCCCTGCAGCCAGTCGGCCAGCGGCGCCTGCCAATGCATGGACACCATCGCGCGAAGCCGCTCAGCCAGTGGGCGACAGCCATTGGGCACCGGATGGGGCAAGGTGTGGAGCGCCGGCTCGGCAACCGCCCCGTCGGCACCGAACAACAATACCAGGCGCGTCGGCGGCGGATCGGCCGCGCAAGCACCCGGCTGCGATGTGTGGGCCGCGGGCTCGAGCGCACCGAGGCGTTCGCGCAGCGCGGCTTCCAACGCGTTTTCCCAACCCGGCTCGACGTCGATTCGGCTCCAAAGCGGTGCGGCCTGGTCGAGCCGGTGGCGTGCCAGCCAGGGCTTCAACTTCTCATTGGTGCGCAGCTTGGCCTGCAGCGCGGTCAGCGCATCCAGCCGCGCGGACAGCTCCACGCGCCGCTGGGTTTCGGCGCTGGCGGTCTGCTGGCATGCGCGGCGTCGCTGCTCGAGTTCCGGAGCCGCCTGCTGCAGCATCAGCACGCGCCGCTCGGCTGCTTCGGCAACGACCGCCGCCGCATCGGTCTGGGTGATGAGGGCCGCGAGCCGCGCCGCATCGGGCAGCACCAGCGACTGCCGATCGGCGTGCAGGCGCGCCTGGCGTTGCTGCAACTGGCGCTGCTGCTCGTCGACATGGCGCGCTTCGGCGGCCAGCACACCAAGCTGCTGCTGCCACTCGTTCAACTGGCTGCGCGCCCGGGCGGCCTGCTGGCGGGCGTCCTGCACCGCTTGCTGCAACGCGGGCAGCGCATCGGCGTGCTGTGCGACTTGCTCGGCCAGATCGGCTGCCAACGCCGCGCTGTCGGCCGCACCCGCATCGAGCGTTTCGAGTTCGGTTGCGGCGAGCTGGCCGCGCTCGGCCCATTGCGCAAGCTGGGCGGTCAGCGCGGCCAGGCGCTGATCGATGCGGCGGCGGTTGTCGGCCACATGGCGAATCTCGGCTTCGAGCCGGCCGACTTCGGCGCTGCTTTCATACAGCAGGCCGCGCGCGTGGTTCATCGCATCGCCCGCCGCATAGTGGGCCTGCCGGGTCGTTTCGAGTTCGGCTTCGAGCCGGCGCAATCGCGCTGGTCTGCGCTTCGAGCTCGGTCTTCACGCGCTCGGCTTCCGCGGCGGTCCTGGTGCCGTCGGCCTGCGCTTCCGCGCGCTTCAGAAACCACTGCTGCTGCTGGCGGGTGGTCAGGTCGACTTGCAGGGTTTGATAGCGTGTGGCGACTTCGGCCTGTGCTTCGAGCTTGGCCAACTGGCCGTGCATCTCGCGAAGGATGTCGTCGACGCGCGTCAAGTGTTCGCGTGTGTCGGCCATGCGGCCTTCGGTTTCGCGCCGGCGCTCCTTGTATTTGGACACGCCGGCGGCTTCTTCCAGAAACAACCGCAGGTCTTCCGGACGCGACTCGATGATGCGGCCGATCGTCCCTTGGCCGATGATCGCGTAGGCGCGCGGTCCAAGGCCGGTGCCCAGAAACACGTCCTGCACGTCCCGGCGCCTCACCGGCTGGTTGTTCAGGTAGTAGCTGCTGGTGCCGTCGCGCGTGAGCACGCGCTTCACGGCGATCTCGGCGAAGCGGTTCCACTGCCCGCCCGCGCGTTGGGCGGTGTTGTCGAACACCAGCTCCACGGAAGCGCGCGATGCCGACTTGCGCAGGTTTGAGCCGTTGAAGATCACGTCCTGCATCGACTCGCCGCGCAACTCGGCCGCGCGCGACTCGCCAAGCACCCAACGCACCGCGTCGACCAGATTCGACTTGCCGCAACCGTTGGGTCCGACCACGCCGAGCCGCTGGCCCGGCAACATCAGATTGGTGGGCTCGACGAACGACTTGAAGCCGGCCAGTTTGAGGGAACTCAGGCGCACGGAGGTCGAAAGAAGTGAATGGTGGAAAGCGGGCCGTAGCCGTCGGCGCGCGATTGCGTGGATCGGCAATCGTTGGCGAGGAGCGCGGGGGCAGCGGCTGCGTGGTCGTGCAGCGCAGGCAATGCGCTCGACGTGCCGAACCGGACCTTGATGTTAGCCCACCGAATTGATCCGCCAGCACCGCCAGACGCACCCAGATGCCGCCATGCGCCGGCCGCGCAGCCGCCGTGGCGGTTGCGGCCGCCCGCGCTACACCGGCACTCGGCGTCGCCCCTTCCAAAACTGCAGCGCACGCGGCAGCAACAGCACGCCAAGTACCACCAGCAACAGCACGAGCGACATCGGCCGCTGCAGGAACACCAGCCAGTTGCCTTCGCCGATCGACAACGCGTTGCGCATCTGCGCTTCGGCCAGCGGCCCGAGGATCATGCCGACCACGACCGGCGCGGTGGGAAAGTCAAACCGCCGCATCACCACGCCGAGCAGCCCGATCGCATACAACAAAAACAGATCGAACGCGCTCTGCCGCATGCCGTAGACGCCGACCGTCGCGAAGATCAGGATGCCCGCATAGAGCTGCGGCTTCGGGATCTTCAGCAGCTTGACCCAGAGGCCCACGAGCGGCAGGTTCAGCACCAGCAGCATCACGTTGCCGATATAGAGCGACGCGATCAGCGCCCAGACCAGCGCGGACGAGGTCTGGAACAGCTGCGGCCCCGGCTGGATGCCGTAGTTCTGAAACGCGCCGAGCAAAATCGCGGTCGTGTTCGACGTCGGGATGCCGAGCGTGAGCAGCGGGATCAGCGTCGCGGTGATCGCCGCGTTGTTGGCCGCTTCCGGGCCGGCCACGCCTTCGATCGCGCCGGTGGTGCCGAACTCTTCCTTGTGCTTGGACAGCTTCTTCTCGGCCGCATAGCTCAGGAATGTCGGAATCTCGCTGCCGCCCGCGGGGATCGTGCCGAACGGAAAGCCGATGGCGGTCGCGCGCAGCCAGGCCGGCCACGAGCGACGCCACTCATCTTTCGTCATGTGCACCGAGCTCATCCTGTTCTCGCTCTCGACGGTGCGACCTTCGTAGAGCACGTTGTAGAGCGCCTCGCCGACCGCGAACAGGCCGACTGCGATCAGCACCACTTCGATGCCGTCCATGAACTCGGGAACGCCGGCCGTGTAACGCATCTGGCCCGACAGTTGATCGATGCCGATCAGACCCATCGCCAGACCCGCGAACAGGCTGGTCATGCCGCGCAACGTGCTGCCGCCGAGCACCGCGCTCACCGTGGTGAACGCGAGCACCATCAGCAGGAAATATTCGGGCGGCCCGAGCAGCACCGCGTACTTCGCGACCAGCGGCGCGCAGAACGTGACGAGGATGGTGGCGATCGTGCCGGCCACGAACGAGCCGATCGCCGACGTCGCCAGCGCCGCCCCGGCGCGGCCGTTCTTCGCCATCTTGCTGCCTTCCATGGCAGTCACCATGGAGCCGGATTCACCCGGCGTGTTCAGCAAAATCGATGTGGTGGAGCCGCCGTACATCGCGCCGTAATAGATGCCGGCAAAGAAGATCATCGACGCAGTCGCTTCGACCTTGACGGTGATCGGCAGCAGCATCGCGACCGCCACCGCCGGGCCGATGCCGGGCAGCACGCCGACCGCGGTGCCGATCGTGCAGCCGAACAACGCCCACAGCAGGTTGATCGGCGTACCCGCCGTCACGAACCCCTGCATCAACTGGTCCCAGACTTCCATCGGGTCCCCTTCTTGTTGTGGTTCTCGGTGTGAGGTCGAAACCGTCAGATCCAGCCGCTGTCGGTCAAGCCCGGCAGGTTGATCGCAAGCAGCTTGGTGAACATCCAAAACACGGGCGCGGCGATGGCCAGGCCCGTGAAGACGTCCAGCAGCAAGGTACTAAGGCGCCAGTTGCCTCGACCCGCCGCGCGCCGAAAACCGCGCACCGCCAGTACATAGCACAACGTGCAGCTCAGGATGAAGCCGACCGTCGTGATCAGGGCTGCGTTCGCCAGCAGGCCGACCGAGACCCAGGCGAAGCCGCCCCAGTCGCCGTGCGCCGCACCCGATGCTTCCGGAAAACTGCGGAAACCGCCCCCGAGCGCATGCACGATCAGAAAGCACCCCGCAGACGGCGAGCGCAATCGTCACCACCCACGGCAGGAAATTCGGACCGACGCCTGCATAGCCCGCATCGCCGGAAATGCTCAGCGCGCCATAGGCGAGCACCGCGGCGGCGACCAGCACGCCGGCGCCGACCGCCGCCTGCAGCGGATTCGAGGAGGAAGCGGACGTGTTCAAGCGCGGTCCCGGGCAGAAGAGTCAGTCGCCGAGTGCCGGTGCATTTGCGAGCCGTCCGGGTTCAAGAAATCATGCCGGATTTGGTCATGATGGTCCGCAGGCTCTCGAACTCCTTGTCGACGAACTTGCCGAACTCGTCGCCGGTCAAGAGCGCCGATGTCCAGTCGTTTTTCTGCAGCGCTTCTTTCCACGCGTTGGTCTCGGTCGCGCGCTTCACAGCGGCCACGAGCTGCTTTTTCTCGACGTCCGAGATGCCCGGTGCGCCATAGACGCCGCGCCAGTTGCCGATCTCCACATCGATGCCCTGCTCTTTCAGCGTCGGCACGTTGCGACCTTCGAGCCGCTCGCCCGACGTCACGCCGATCGGGCGCATCTTGCCGCTTTCGATGTAGGCCGCAAATTCGCTGTAGCCGCTGCCGCCGACCGTCACGTTGCCGCCGAGGATGGCGGCCGTGGCCTCGCCGCCGCCGCGGAACGCGACGTAGTTGATCTTCGACGCGTCGACGCCGACCGCATTGCGCGATCATCGCGGCGGCGATGTGCTCGGTGGAGCCGCGCGAGCCGCCACCCCACTTGACGCTGCCCGGGTCTTTCTTCAATTGCTCGACCACGTCCTTCATGGACTTGAACGGCGAGTTCTCCGGCAGCACGAACACGTTGTATTCGCTGGTGAGCCGCGCGATCGGCGTGGCCTGGGTCAGGATCACCGGCTGCTTGCTCGTGATGATGCCGCCGAGCATCACGGCGCCCATCACCATCAGCGCATTCGGGTCGCCCTTGGCCGAATTCACGAACTGGGCCAGGCCGATCGCGCCGGCCGCGCCGCCCTTGTTGTCGTAGCCGACGCTTGAGGCCACGCCGGCTTCCTGCAGCGCCTTGCCCAGGGCACGGCCGGTCGTGTCCCAGCCGCCGCCGGGGTTGGCCGGGATCATCATCTTCATGTTGGTGGCGGCGCGGGCGGACAGCGACAGCCCGCCGAAGGTGGCGGTGACGGCCAGCGCGCCGAGGGTTTTGAGAAAGTCATCGCGACGCATGGCGTGGTTCCTGTAGGGGGTGCAACAATTTGGATTGCGCGATCATGCGCCGGATTTGCACGCGTGCGTTGGCGTGCCCATCAGGGTATTCACGGACGCCGCGCGGTGCCTGAAGCTGCGTCAAAATGACAGTCGTTTCCATGCTGTCCCGGACGCCATACCGTTGAGATCATCCGCCCTCACCATCGCTTGTGTGACCGTCTCGCCAGTCGCCCCGACCGGGCGCCGCTGAATGGAAGGCGTACGCATCGACAAGTGGCTCTGGGCCGCGCGATTTTTCAAGACCCGTTCGCTTGCCACCGAGGAAGTCTCCCGGGGCCGCGTCCAGCTGAACGCGCAAGACATCAAGCCCGCGCGCGAAGTCAAGATCGGCGACACGGTGCGTCTGCGCCAGGGTTCTGTACAGCGCGAGGTGATCGTGCGCGACCTGTCCGGCGTACGCGGCTCGGCCCCGGTCGCCCAGCGGCTCTATGAAGAGACCGCCGAGAGCATCAAAGCGCGCGAAGACGCCGCGCAGCAGCGGCGCTTCGGTGTCGAGCCCGCGGCCACGCTGCAGCAGGGGCGCCCGACCAAGCGCGATCGGCGCGACATCAAAGGCTGGAACGACCGCTGGACCGCGTCGGTGGACGACGCCGACGCATCGCGCTAGGCCGACTGCGACACCCGCTTGCACCGACTGCAGCGCGTGGTGCGCGATGCAAATCCATAACCAGGCCTTTTTGGAGACCTCCATGTCCAGTTGCAAACGTCCCTTGGTTCGCGCACTCAGCCGGTCATTGGCCCTTGCCCTGATGACCGCGCTGGGCGTCGGCAGCGCATTCGCCGGCACCATCACGGTGATCACGTCGTTCCCCAAGGAGCTGACGTCTGCCTACAAGACGGCGTTCGAGAAAGCCAATCCCGACAGCAGGCTTGAGATCCTGAACAAGAACACGGTGCAGGGCATTGCCTACGTGCGTGAGCTGCCGCAGGGTCAACGGCCCGACGTCTTCTGGGCTTCGGCGCCCGATGCGTTCGAGATCCTGGTCAAGCAAAAACTGCTTGACAACATCGCCACGCTGGCCAACCCGGCGGTGCCGGCCAAGGCAGGCAACTATCCGATCAACGATCCGGACGGCATGTACCTGGGCCAGGCGCTGGCCGGCTACGGGCTGATGTGGAACACCCGCTACCTGGCCGCGAACAAGCTGCCGGCCCCCGCGCAGTGGGCGGACCTGGTGAAGCCGGTGTACTTCGGGCACGTGGCGATGAGCGCGCCGTCGCGCTCGGGCACGACGCACCTGACGGTGGAGACGCTGCTGCAGGGCGCGGGCTGGGACGAAGGCTGGCGCGAGTTGCTGCAGATCGGCGGCAACAGCGCGGCGATCACCGAACGCAGCTTCGGCGTGCCGGACGGTGTGAACAACGGGCAGTTCGGCATCGGCTTGGTGATCGACTTCTTCGGGCTGGCCAGCAAATACTCGGGCTTTCCGGTCGAGTTCGTCTACCCGGACCTGACCGCCGTGGTGCCGGCCAACATCGGCCTGATCAACGGCGCCAAGAACCCGGAAGAGGCGAAAAAATTCATCCGCTACAGCCTGTCGACCGAAGGCCAGCTGCTGCTGCTGGACCCGAAAATTTCGCGCCTGCCGGTGTTGCCGCGGGCCGCGCTCGCGGGCAAGGAACCAAAGGGCTACCCGGACCCGTTCGAACTTGCCGAGCGTGCCCGGGTGCAGTTCGACTCGGATCTGTCCGAGGCCCGCTACAACGTCGTCGCCTCGCTGTTCGACCAGACCATCACGTTCCGGCTCAAAGAGCTGCAAGCCGCCACGCAAGCGATTCACCAAGCCACCGCTGCGCTGGAAAAGAAGCCGACCACGCAAGGTCAGGACTTGCTGAAGCAGGCGCGCGAGCTCGCCTTCACCCCCGTGGTTGCAAAGGATCGCGTGGCCGACAAGGCGTTCCTCGCCGTGTTCACCGCGAACAAGAAGGACGCGGCCGCGAACAAGCAACTGACCACGCTGGAAGACCGCTGGAATTCCCAAGCGCGTGAGAACTATCAAAAGGCGCAACAACTCGCGCAGCAGGCGCTGAGCGCCGCGCGCTGATCGCGCCCGCACCCCGCTTTTGTTGATCGCGCCACCGCGATGACGACGGCTGCAAACGCGCCGGCTGCGCGATGGGCTGGGCCGAGCGCCTGGGCACGGGTGCCAGCGGGCGCCTGGATCGCCGGCGCGTTGGCGCTCGGCTTCCTGCTGCTGTTCCTGGTGCTGCCTGTCGGCCGCGTGTTCGTCACCGCGTTTCAAGATGCGGACGGCGGCTTCACGCTCGGGCACTTCGGCGCGTTCTTCGATCAGGGGTTGATGCGCGAGTCGTTTTTCAACAGCCTGTTCGTCGCGGGCATGTCGGCGTTGTTCGCGGCATTGATCGCGGTGCCGCTCGCCTACCTCACGGTGCGTTTCGAGTTCCGCGGCGCGGTGCTGGTCCAGACGCTTGGTGTGCTGCCGCTGATCATGCCGCCGTTCGTCGGCGCGGCAGCGATGCAGTTGATCTTCGGCCGCTCCGGCTCGGTGAACCTGCTGCTGGGCGACGCGTTCGGCTTCACGCTGCCGATCATGGACGGGCTCGCCGGCGTGATCTTCGTCGAGTCGATCCACTACTTTCCGTTCATCCTGCTGAACCTGACGGTCGCGCTGCGCAACATCGACGGCGCGATGGAGGAAGCCGCGCTGAATCTGGGCTGCACCGGCGGGCGGTTGTTCCGGCGCGTGATCTTTCCGCTTGCGGCACCGGGCTTCGTCGCGGGCGCGTCGCTGGTGTTCGTCAAGGTGTTCGACGACCTGGGCACGCCGCTGGTGCTCGGGCAGACCAACCTGCTCGCACCGCAGGCGTATCTGCGCATCACGCAGGTCGGCCTGGAAGACCCGCTGGGCTATGTGATCAGCGTGCTCATGATCGGCTTTTCGATCCTCGCGATGGCGCTGTCGGCGCGCATGCTGGCCGGGCCGCGACTACTCGACGCTCCAGAAGGGCGGCGCGCAGCATCGCAGCGGCGCGAGCTGTCGCCGTGGGCATCGCTCGCCGCCTACGGCTGGATCGTGCTCGTGCTGCTGCTGGTGCTGTCGCCCGCACATCGGCGTGCTGCTGCTGTCGTTCGCGAAAGTCTGGAGCTTCTCGCCGCTGCCCGATGCCTACACGCTCGCGCACTACGCGACCGTGTTCGGGACCACCAGCGGCATGATCGGCAACACGCTGTTGTATTGCGGGCTCGCGGCCGGGCTCGATGTGCTGCTCGGCGTGGCGATTGCCTACCTGATGCTGCGCAGCACGCTGCCGGCCGCGAAGTGGCTCGACTGGATCGCGAGCGCCTCGCTCGCGGTGCCGGGCATCGTGCTGGCGATCGGCTACCTGCGGCTGTTCAAGGGCGTGACGCTGGCCCGGCACCGATACGCTCGTGACCGGCAGCTGGCTGTTGATCATGCTGGCCTATGCGGTGCGGCGGGTCCGTTTGGCGCTTTGAATTCCACCACCAATGCCGGTTCGTTCAACCGTTGCGACACCAATTCCTACCGCTCGCTTTTCCCTAGGGAAGAACAGAATTCCTTCTTCGGCCAGTTCCATCAGCAGATCATGGAAGGGGTGCAGTTTTCGACCAAGTTCCTCTGGTCCACGCGCCTGGATTCGGCGATGAACGTCCGATGTTGAGCGCCACAAATATCGCGATCGACACCACCAATCCCTATTTCCAGTCCATCAACGGCGAAACCACCCATAACGTTTCCTTCGACTTCAGGCCTTTCTGGGGCAGCCAAAACCTCACCGATTACAACAACATTCAGGTGTTCCAGATCACGCCCAAGCTGATGGTGGACCTGCCGTTCGGTGACTGGCAGGCAACCGCGATCTTCAACTATGGCCGCAGCAACACCACCGGCTTCCAGAGAACGGTCAATACGGCTCTGTTGTCTCAATCGATGCGCCGGGTGACCGTCGCCGGCGTTCTGATCGCCCGCGCTGGTCGCCAGCCCGAGTCTCGCCGGCAATGCGGTGAATCCCTACAATCTCACCTCCGGCAATCCCCTGCTTATCCACAATATTCTGAATACCGGGTCGTACGGCAAGGCCATCCAGCATCAGATCCAGTAGGGCGTGTCGGCAAACGGCACCCTGTTCGAGCTGCCCGGCGGCGCGGTCAAGGCGGCGTTCGGCGGCCAGTGGGCATTTGACGACTATGTCGCCAATTGGAACACCAACTGGCCGATCGGCACGCTTGCGGGTCCGCCGCCGCCCGGCGCGCAGATGGCGATCGCCAGGCCGCACCGCATCACCAATTCGGGCTTTGCCGAACTCAATGTCCCGATTGTCGGCGAGGCCAACCGCATGCCGCTCGTGCACGCCCTCTCCTTCAATGTCTCGGGCCGTATCGACAGCTATAGCGACTTTGGCGACACCGACAATTACAAGCTGGGCTTCAACTATGACCCGTTCGCGGCCCTGACCATCCGCGCCACCAATGGTACCTCGTTTGACGCGCCCAGCCTTGCCGATACCTCGGCGCCGGATACGCGTTTCACCTATACGGCCCAACGCACCGCCGCGAACACCAACGTGCCGCCGGGCACATCGGCGGCCGATGCGCTGCGCCCCTCCATCAGCACACCGGGCGGCAATCCGCTGCTGGGGCCGGAAACGGGCAGGACCTGGTCGATCGGCGGCGATTTCCATCCCACCACCGAGTTGGGCTTTGACCTGACCGGGCTTCGACATCAACGTCACCGCTTTCCATATCAAGTTCGAACATCAGATGGGCCTGATCCTCAACAACCCGGGTCTGCTGTTCTCGGGCGCCTATAATCAGTATTATATGCTTAACCCGACCCTGGCGCAGATCCAGGCCCGCTATCCCACCAATTTTGGCGCGCGGAATGCCCTGTCGCCGCCACCGGGTTCCCCGGACCGGATCTGGCCTCGGCCTTCAACACGCCGGGCGTCAATCAGCCCTATATCCTCTATGACCTGCGCCGCAACAATCTCGGCGAGGCGTTGATCGAGGGTCTCGATATCGCGATCAATTACGTAACGGATATCGAAGGTTTCGGCACCCTGTCGGGCGGATTTCAGGCACCATCAACTCGACCAACGAGAATACGCCGGCCCCGGGCCTGGCCCCCATCAATCTCGTGCAGTATAGCGTTCCGCTGTCGGCCACCACCGCGTTCATGGCCGCCACGGTCGGTCCGGTGACGGGCCGGGTGCAGGTGCAATTACAGCCCGGGCTTCAACGTTTCGCCCGTCCTGAACCAGTCCTTGTCCCTGTATAACCAGAGGCGCATTGAATCATTCCACCCGGTCAATCTCTATGTCAGCTATGACCTGAGCGGTTTGGCCCCGTGGCTGAGCGACGCCGAAGCCAGCATAACGATGAACAATATCGGCGACGACAGCCCGCCGATCTATCTCTCGGGCGGCGAACCTTTTCCAGCAATGCTGGGCTTATATCGTGGCGTCCGGCGGCACGTTGGGCCGGTACACCGTGTTCAGCCTGCGCAAGCAATTCTGAGTTGAAGGCCCCGCGGCGTTTGCCGCGGGGCCTGAGCCTTCGTGCGTGTTCCCGGATCAGGCGCGGGTTGCGCCAAAGGTATTTGAGTTTCTGGGATATACGTCATGGATATGATTGCTGGCCGTTTTTCCGGGCGCACCGCCGTCGTTACGGGAGGCGCGTCCGGACTGGGTCTTTTGGCGGCCCAAAGAATTGTCCAGGAAGGCGGCCGGGTTTCCTTGTGGGACGTTAACGCGTCGGCGCTTGGTGAAGCCCAAAAGAAACTAGGCGGTGCCCACGCCGTGCCCGTCAATATCGGCGATCACCAAAACGTCGTCGCGGCTGCCCGGCAGAGCAAAGATGCTCTGGGCAAGATCGATATCCTGGTCAACAGCGCCGGCATCACCGGCGCCACCGTCCCCGTCATCGACTATCCCATCGACAGCTGGCTCCAGGTCATCGATGTCAACCTGAACGGAACCTTCTATTGCTGCCGGGAGATCGTTCCGCTGATGACAGCGCAGGGCTATGGGCGGATCGTCAATATCGCTTCGGTGGCGGGCAAGGAAGGCAATCCCAAGGCGTCGGCCTATTCCGCCTCCAAGGCCGCGGTGATCGGCTTCACCAAGTCCCTGGGCAAGGAACTCGCCACCAGCGGCGTGCTGGTGAATTGCGTCACGCCGGCCACCTTTGAAAGCCCGATCCTGGATCAGCTGCCCAAAAGCCAGATCGACTATATGCGCTCCCGCATTCCGATGGGCCGGTTGGGCGAGGCCGCGGAAATCGCCGCCCTGGTCTGCTGGCTGGCCAGCGAGGAATGTTCCTTTTCCACCGCCGCGACGTTCGATATTTCGGGCGGCCGGACGACCTACTGATTTTGTGCCGCGTTGCACAATGGTATTACTGGCGTTTCAGCGCTTTGATCCGATTCTCGCCTCGGCGCGCGACAAGTTGTGACTATTTTGTACCGCTAACATTTGCACGGATCGCATCCGCGCAACCCCGGTGTCATTGCGGATTTCGGGGTTGTCTCATATGATTTTGTCGCGTTTTACATATTGAGATAAGACGACGACCGCGCACAGCGGTGCAGCCGGTCCCGCGGCCAGGGGAGTTTGGGACAACAGGAAGATTGCCGGGGCGCGAGATGGCTACTCCAAAAAATCAATCGGTACAGAAAGCGTTTGCCTTGCTGCGTTCCTTTCAGCGGTCCGCAGGAGTGGGTGACGAATGCCGAACTCAGCCGGCGTACCGGATTGTCCGAAGCTTGCGCCCACCGCTTGATGAAAACCCTGGAGGAAATCGGCGCCGTGGTGCGCGACAGGCGGGGCTGTTACCGGCCGGGCATGGTTTTGGCGACTCTGTCCAAGGACGTGGCCATCGGGGATCTTGATCCGCGCGACCTCGGAAGATGTCTTGGCGGCCCTCGCAGCCCGCCTCAAGGGCGTGGTGCATGTCGGCGTGCTGGAAAACAGCATGGTGACCTATTCGGCGAAATTCGGCGAGCCGGTCGGGGTTGTGATCCCGAGCCGTGTCGGAGCCCAGCAGGAGGCCTATTGCAGCGCGTTGGGAAAGACCCTGCTGGCGGGCCTTCCACCCAGCAGCTTGAAGATTTCCTCTACGATGGCGATTTTGTTGCGCTGACGCCTCAGACGATTACCAGCGTGGATGGCCTGAGGTCCGAAATCGCGGCCGTGCGCCAGCGTGGTTATGCGGTGGACAATAAGGAAGTGTTCCAGACCATTTGCTGTGTCGGCGCGCCCGTTCGCGATCCGCAGGGCAACATCGCCGCGGCGATATCCTTTGCCGACTCCGCCGAGGAATTATGGCGGGACTTGGCAGGAAGACGTGGCGGGCCAATTGATCGCGGCCGCCGAGGCGATCAGCCGGAAGATTTTTCCAAGTTACGGCAAGGTGGCGCATTAGCCGCCTTTCACTTGCTGAGACATGCATTGCTACGTGATTTTGGGACAAGACCGAACTGCTGAATAATAAGATGCGGAGGGCAAGTCCCGGGTCGGATCGTGAAAGGAATACTTTGCATGATGAATAATCGCCGAACGTTTCTGCAGGGCGCCGGCGCATCGCTCGGTCTGCTTGCCGTCGCAGGCCAGGGCGCGCTGGCGGCCACCCCCGGCGCCTATCGCCAAATCTCCCAATGGCAAGCCGCTGGCCGGGGTTTTCCCCATCGGTTGGACGCCGTGCAAGCCGGACAACAGCTTCGACGTCGATGCGATGGTCAAGCAGCAGCAATTCCTGAACCGGGGCAAGGTCGCCGGCATGGCCTGGCCGCAGAATGCCAGCGGCTGGCAAAGCCTGACTCCGGCGGAATGGCATGCCGGCGCCGAAGCCCTGGCTTCGGTCAAGGGCGATACGGCCCTGATCCTGGGCGTGCAGACCGCAGGCTTCAATATCGCCGCATCGCAGGAATATTGCAGGAAGGCGAAGAGCCTGAAAGCCGACGGCATTATTTCCCTGGTTCCGCCCGACAGCAGCCGCGCCGACGCGGCCGCCTATTTCAAGGCCCTGTCGGACGCCAGCGGCTTGCCGATCATGGTTCAGGCCGTGGGCAATGTCAGTGTCGACGACTTGGTCGCCCTGGCGGCGGCGGTCCCGGGGATCATGGCGGTCAAGGACGAAACGAGGCGATCCGCTGGAGCGGGCGCCGGACCTGCTGCAGAAAACCGGCGGCAAGGTCGCGGATTTTCCGGCGCCGGGGGCATCGACCTTCTTCGCCGAGCTGGAATTGGGTTTCCTGGGCACCTGTCCCTATACCGGTCTGGCCGATGTTCTGCAGACCTGCTTCAATTCCTACCGCGCCGGGCGCAAGCGCGACGCCTATGATACCTTCGGCCGCTTCCTGGCGTTCAATTCCCTGCCGCATGCCAACGAGTATGTGATGAAGGCGCGCGGCGTCTTCGCGGAAGATGCGATCATG
This sequence comes from uncultured beta proteobacterium, assembly GCA_963784295.1. Lineage (GTDB taxonomy): Bacteria > Pseudomonadota > Gammaproteobacteria > Burkholderiales > Burkholderiaceae_C > JBBPYC01. The sequence continues at coordinate 3,393 of CAWAQL010000017.1, read as the reverse complement.
CGCGTCAATCCGCCGGCGCCCGGTCAGCCGGCGGGTGGTGGTGCTCGCCGCCGCACAGGTCCGCTTACCGAGGCGCACAAGGCCCAGATACGTTTGGCGCTGAACACCTATCTCAAGCCGCACTTGGTGGCGGCGTAACCGTAAAACGACAAGAAAATCTGAAGGGTGAGGACGTCGATGAAAAATGTGATGAAGCTTGCGGGCGCGTTGCTTGTTGGTACTTGCGCGGTAGCCTTGGCGCAGAGCGCCGCGGCCCCTGACCGGCCGGGCGCGGCCCGGGCGGCGTCCAGCGACAATCCCCTTCCCGCCACCGCCAATGTCGTGGGCAGCGGACCGATCGTGATGCCGCCGGTGCCCCGTCCGGCGGGCGCAGGCCCGCAGCGTCCGCGCGGCGACTTCACCATTCACAGCCGCCATCTGCTTTATGTGACCATGCCCGGCTCGCTGGAGCGGCAGATGTACCCCAACGGCAGCGGCATTATCGTGCTGGACGCCGACAACAATTACGCCTTCGTCAAGCGCATTCACATGTGGGAATATGCCGGCAGCATGGCCGCGGAAGATGTTTCCGGCGTTGCGGCAAGCCCTGCCACCAACATGCTTTATCTCGCGGTCCGCGGCCGGCTGGGCGCGCTCGATCTTGCGACCGACAAGATGGTGTGGACCACCACCTTGGACGGCAAATGCTGCGAACGGCCCCAGGTCTCCGCCGATGGCAAGACCCTGGTGGTGGGTTCGAACCTGCAGGACTATTGGTATGTGCTGGACGCCAAAACCGGAAAGCACATCAGGACGCTCCATGCCCCGGGCAGCCCGGGCGCGCACAATCTCAATCTCAGCGCCGACGGCAAGCGCGCCTTCATGTCGCCCAACGGCAAGCTGCTGCAGATTGCCGATATCGAGACCGGCAAGATCGTTCAGAAGATTCAGTTCCCGAAAATGTCCGGGTGCAGGCGCTCAACAAGGATTCTTCCAAGATCTACGTCAACCAGAACAACTTCCTGGGCTATATCGTGGCCGATACCAAGACCGGGAAAATCCTGCAGACGGTGGAAGTCACCAGCGTCGATTGGCGTCCGGTTTGGAACACGACGCCCCGCCCCCGGGTGCCGCATGGCTGCCCCAGCCATGGCATCGCCCTGTCGCCCGACGGCAAGGAAGTCTGGATCGCCGATGCGATTTTCCACAAGATCCATATCTTCAGCAACACCGACAATCCCAAGGAGATCGCGACATCGACACGCCGGACGACATTTCTGGATCATGTTCGGCCTGGACGGCAAACTGGTCTATGCGTCCTCGGGCGATATCATCGATCCTCGCGACCCGCAAGGTTGTGGCAGTTACCAAAAGCGAATGGGGCACCAAGATGTACAGCGAGAAAGAGCTGGACATGACCTTCGTGGATGGCCGCTTGCAGCGCGTCGCCAACCAGTTCGGCAACGAGTATGGCGATTTCGTCACCGCCGAAAAGCTGGGCGTCGGGCCGCATATGCCGGTGATGCAGGGTGCGGCTTATCCGGTGGTGACGCCGACCGGCACCGATCCCAATGCAGGGCATGCCGCAGTCATCCGCCCGATAAAACGGTATCACGGTATTTTGAACAGTCGCGTATTCGGTTGGGTATTGCCAGGCACAGCCGCTCTCTTGAGCGGCTGGTTGCTTTTGGCGATGACGCCGGCCGCGGGCCAGCAGGCTGCAACGGAGGCCACGACGCCCGAAGCGGCGGTGGTGAAGGTTTGCGCCAGCTGTCACGGCATGCAGTTGGTGATGGATACGCCCAGGGACTATGACGCCTGGCATGACACGGTTCAGAAGATGATCGACCGGGGGCGCGGGGGACGCACGAAGAGTTCGGTCTGGTGATGGATTATCTTTTCCAGAATATGACGCCTATCGACGTCAATCATGCCGATGCCGACACGTTGATGGGGGTCCTGCACACCTACGCAAAAGGCGGCGCAAGCCATCATCGCGCGCCGCACGGCGCGGCCATTCAAGGATCTGGCCGAGTTGAGAAGGCCGATCCAAGGTCTCGACCGCACGTTGCTGGATGGGAAAAAGCGGATGATCTTCTTTCAGTAGGGCGCGGGACCGCACGCCGCCTAGGCGGCTTTCCTGGTGGCTTTTCTTGCCGCCACAATCGATGCGCCGTCCCATCCCAATTCAAGGCTGATCTGCTCCGCCGCGGCGAGACGTCTTCGGTCAACGCCTGCATGCGCTTGTCGTTCATATACTGCGCGGCGCTGGAAACGCTGATGGCGGCCTTGATTTTGCCGGTCGCATCCCGAACCGGAGCGGCCACGCAGCGAATGCGGTCCTCATTTTCTTCCAGGTCGAAGGCGCAGCCGCGCTTGGCATATTCGCGCATGCGCTTCATCCAGGTGCTTTCCGACACCTTGTAGCGCTGGCCGTGGCCGTTTTCGCAGCGGTAGAAATCGCGCAATTGCGCCTCGTTTTCGTCGAGCAGCAACGCCTTTCCAAGGCCGGTGGAGCGCAAGGGTTGAAGCTCGCCGACCCGGGAACTGATTTCCACCCTGCGGCGGCCGGGAAGTTTGTCCAGGTACAAAGCCCGGGTGCCATCCAGGACCCCCAAATGCACCGTTCGCCGGTCTGCGCGGCAAGCCGTTCCAGATGGTCCCGCGCCACGCGCGGAATATTGAGCTGCACCCTGGCCTGATAGCCGAGCTCTAGTGATTTGGGGCCCAGCCCATAACCGTTTCTGGGAATGAATCAGATACCGCTTTTCGACCAAGGTGGCGGCGAGCCGATGGGCGGTGCTGCGATTGAGCTTCAAGGTGGCGGCAAGCTCCACAAGGCTGGTGACCCCGGATGCGACCGCCTCCAAAACATCCAGTCCCCGCAAAAGTGTCTGGCTTCCCGACCGGCCCTGGGCCGGGCGGATTTCGTTTTTGTTTTGGATCGGGCGCGTGATGTGGGGATTTTTTTATTGGCATTGGTCGCGGGCTGCATGTTTGACGCCAGGTTGAAGTATCGAAATATTTGAGCGGAGAAACGCAGATAGGCTTATGCGAGCCCTATTTAGCACGTCCACCACGAATCTCAATATATGATATGCGTTAAACTTGTGTTTCCTGACCCTTTAAATGCTTGCCAGGCAGCTTGTGTCTTTGTGCAGCGGCCCCGTCTCGGTTCGCGGATGGAATGCACAACACTTCTCTCACATTGTGAGAGATTTGTTGTGAGCGTGAGCGCAATAGCTGTCACATAATGAGAGACAGATCGAAACGCATATCTCGCTGCCATGGGGCTGGGTAGAGTGCCGGTCAGAGGGCACCGAACATGTCCAGACCGGCGTTTCCCAGTGTGAAAGGATGACCCCTTGGTGATCAGGACGGGGCGCGCGCTAGGTCTCGCTGTGACATTGGCAA
>CAWAQL010000016.1:0-224244 GCA_963784295.1 uncultured beta proteobacterium | reverse complement strand
GACGCACCGGCCGCTTCAGCGGCAGTGCATCACCGCCGGTTGCGGTCTGGCGTTGGCGGACGGCGGCGCATCATCGATGGCGGGGTTGGCGCCGCCGGTCAGCTCATCCTCGTGCTGCGAATACAACCGGCCGAGTTCCTCACGCCCGACCTGGGCGGTCGGCAGATCGAACAACACTTCGCCTGCGCGCAGCCCCAGAATGCGCGGGAAATGCGCAAGCGCCGTGTCGACCTGGTGCATCGTCGTCAGCAGCGTCACGCCGCGCTCGCGTGCCATCACGGTCAGCGCGCCGATCGCTTGCTCGGACCGGGTCGGGTCGAGCGCGGACAGCGGCTCGTCCACCAGCCAGAGCGTGGCTGAAGACAGCAGCGCACGCGCCAGGCCGACGCGTTGCCGCTCGCCGCCGGACAACCGGTCCACGCGCGCGAACAGCTTCTCGGCCAGATCGAAGCGTTCCAGCGCCGCATGCGCGCCTGCGATGTCCTTCGGATAGAACAGCGAGCGCAGGCTGGTGCCCAAGGTCCAGCTCGGCAGGCGGCCCGCCAGCACGGCGGTGACCACGCGCTGACGCGGCGGCAGCGGCGGGACTTGCGGCGCCATGAAAAGCCGACCGCGCTGGCGCTGCAACGCGCGTGTGGACTGCGCCCAGACGTCGGTGCCGTCCAGCACCACCTGTCCCGCCGAGGGCCGCAGCGCCGCGCCCACCGCCTGCAGCAGCGTCGTCTTGCCCGCGCCGGACGGGCCGATCACCGCGACCTGCTCGCCCGCTGCCACCGCGAGCGAAACCCCGCGCAATGCGGTGGTGCCGCGCGCCGCCGCCGGGTGGCGCGCATGCACGCCGTGCAGTTCGAGTTTCAAGCGTCAGGCGCGCGGGTGCCTAGAGCAGGCCCGCATTTTTGGCGGCGGCTTCGATGCCCCTGTAGTTCTCGGCCTTGGTCGGCACGAAGCGCGTGGCGCGCTGCAGATCGAGGATCGCTTTGCCTTCCGGCAGTAGCCGGGTCCAGATCGAGCATGGCTTTTTTGATCTTCTCGCGCAGCGCTTCGGGCATGTCCGAGCGCACAGTCCAGTTGTAGTCGTAGTAGGGCGGCGTCGTGTAGAACACGTGCACCTTCGAGGTGTCCACCTTGCCGTCCGCCGTCAATTTGTCCCAGACCGACTTGTTCAATGCACCGGCTTCGACCTTGCCGGCCGCCACGGCCGCCACGGTGGCGTCGTGCGCGCCGCTGAACGCGCTGCGCTTGAAGTCCTTGTCCGGATCGACACCGGCCTGCAGCAGAAAGCTGCGCGGCATCAGGTGGCCGCTGGTCGAGCTTTGCGATCCGAAGCTGACCGTCTTGCCCTTCAGATCGGTGAGCTGCTTGATGTCCGGATCGGCCGTGATGAACACCGACTTGAAGCGCTCGTCTTCTTCGCGCTGCACCAGCGGAATCACCTTGCCGCCGCTCCTCGCGTTCGCCTGCACGAAGGTGAAGCCGCCGAACCACGCCAGGTCGATCTTGCCGTTGATCAAGGTTTCAACCGCCGCGGCGTAGTCGGTCACGGGGGTGAATTCGACCTTCATGCCGAGCTTCTGTTCGAGGTATTTGACCAGCGGCGCGGCCTTGCGTGCGAGTTCGGTCGGCGACTCATCCGGAATTGCGGTGACTTTGAGCGTCTGCTGCGCGTGCGAGGCGGCGGAGAACGTCAGGCAGAGCACGGCCAGCGTGGGCGCCAGCCAGCGCGAGGTGGTCGAGAAAAATCGTGTCATGAGAGCGATGCCTGTTGTTTTCGGTGGGTCTGCCGAGATTAAACCGTGTGCGCCGCGATTCCGGGCGGCAGCCTGCGGAATGCCCTTCACCGACGTTATCTGTTGAGCGCGCAGCTTCGAAAGCCTGCGAACACGTCGTTGCGTCCGGCGCCGAAATAGTTTCGATAACGCGGATGGCGCATGCGCGGCGTGGTGGCCCATGAGCCGCCACGCAGCACGGGCCGCCCGTCGAAGAACGGTTCGGAATATTCCCGATACGGATGCGGCACGAAGCCGGGGTAAGGCGCGAACGGGCTTGCGGTCCATTCCCAGACGTGGCCCCAGTCGAACCGCTCGCCTTGCTCGGGTGCCTGCAGCGCCGCCGCTTCCCACTCGAACTCGGTCGGCAACCGGCGACCGGCGAAGCGGCACCACGCCGCGGCTTCGAACGCGCTCAGGTGCATGGCCGGCGCCTGTGGATCGATCGGCGTCCAAGTCCCGAAGCGACGACACCACCAGCCATCGGCATTTCGGCGCAGATGCAAAGGCAATCCGTCGCTGCGCCGCTGCCGCCATTGCCAACCAGCGGCGCTCCACAGCGATGCGTCTGCATATCCGCCGGCTTCGATGAAGGACAGGTAGCGGTGCCAGGGGACGGGTGCGCGGTCGATTTCGAAGGGGGCGACGACCTGCTGGTGTGGGGCGAGTTCGTTGTCGAAGGCAAATCCCGTCAAGTCTTCGCCGACGCGGCTCGATGCGCAGGCGTCGATCGCCCATGCGCGGGCGGCTTCGTCGACACCGCGAAGTGCTGGGCGTGCCGTCTGCTTGGCATCGACCGCTGCGAGGGGCAACCCCAACTGCTGCGCCATCATCAGCCACGCCTCGCGGTGCATGTCCTCATGAAACAGCACCAGGCGGAAAAAATACAGTGCGTCGTCGTCCGAGCCGGCTTCCCGCAGCAGCTCGAGCGTTTGCGCGCGCACCGCGGCCAGGTAGGCCCGCGTGCGGCCTGCGTCCGGCAGCGCCAGACCCCATCGGCTCGCGTGCGGCACATTGGCCGAGTCGTAGCACGCATCTGCATTCGGCAGCAGCGAAGCGGTGCGCGGCAACGTCGCATCGAAGTGGATGCCACGCGCGCGGTCCCGGTTGCGGCCGATCCACCATTCCTCGAACCAGCCGATGTGGCCGAGCTCCCACAGCGGCAGGTTCAGGCTCGGATCGAACGCGATGCGCAGCCCCTGCGCGCCCAGCGCCGCTTCGAAGCCGTCGAACAGCGCGAGCAGCTCGGTGCGGCCTTCGCCCAAGGCCGCTTCGAGTTGCGCCGCATCGGCACGCCGCATCGCATCGGCCTCGGCTGCGGTCGGGTCGTGCGGTCGGCCTGTGCGGTCGGCCTGTATAACGGCTGCCATGTCGCCCCTTCCTCTGGTCTGCATCGTCACCCCGGCCCTGGCCGATGCGAACAACGGCAACTGGCAAACCGCGCAGCGTTGGTCGCAGATGTTGAGCGGGCATTATCGAGTGCGGCTCACCGATCGTTGGCAAGCAGGCGATGACCCGGCCGATGCGCTGATCGCGCTGCATGCGCGCCGCTCGGCTGCGTCGATCCAGGCGTTCGCCGAGGCGCGGCCCGATGCGCCGTTGATCGTGGTGCTGACCGGCACCGATCTGTATCGGGACATCCATACCGACCCGAGCGCGCAGCGATCGCTCGGGCTGGCCGACCGGCTGGTGGTGCTGCACGAGCGGGCGCCGCTCGATTTGCCGGCCGAATATCGCGACAAGACGACGGCGTGTTTTCAGTCGACCGAGGCGCAGCCGGCGATCCTGGACAAGCCGACCACGCATCTGCGCGCGCTGGCGGTCGGGCATCTGCGCGATGAGAAGTCGCCGCAGACGTACTTCGACGCCGCGCGGTTGCTGGAGGCGGGCGGCCGCAACGACATTCGACTCGATCACATCGGCGCCGCGCTCGACCCCGCGCTGGGCGCGCAGGCCTCCGCGCTCGATCGGTCGAATCCGAATTACCGCTGGCTCGGCGCGCAGCCCCACGACGCCACGCGCGAGTCGATCCGGCACGCGCACGTGCTCGTGCATCCGAGCAAGATGGAAGGCGGCGCGCACGTCGTGATGGAAGCGACCTGCTGCGGCACGCCGGTGCTGGCGAGCCGCATTGCCGGCAACGTCGGCATGTTGGGCGAAGACTACAGCGGCTATTTCGAGGTGGGCGATGCGGCAGCGCTTGCACGCCTGCTGGTGCGCTGCCGGGACGAGCCTTCGTGGCTGGCGAGCCTTGCCCGCCAATGTGCCGAACGCGCGCCGCTGTTCGAGCCGCAACATGAGCAGGCGACGTTGCTCGGGATGCTTCTGGCCCTGCTGAACGCAGATTGAGCTCGGAGGGTTCATGCCGCCCGAGCGTCGACCGAAAACAGCGGCTGATCGGTCCGCATCGCATCGAGGCCGCCATCCGAAGCCAGCCTGCTGCGAGGTTGGCGCATCGGTTGCCGGCGGGCAAGGCTGGCAGCCCGGCATGCACGGCGCTTCACCGACTTCCGATCGGGTTTGCAAACCCGTGAACTGCAGCGGGCCTCGCATGCGTTCTTCGTCGACCGTGATGTTTCTTGGCACGAAATGCCCGTAGCGGATACGGATGTGTCCGGCACCTCTCGGGCATGTCGTGATCCGGCAAGCTCTTCGTGGCGCGGCGATACTGCGAGGTCCGACCCGGTTGTCGTGCCGACGATCCGGGTCACGCCTGCGGCATCGCCTTGGCGCAGCGCGCAACCGAAACCACCCGTTTTTCAGGAGCTCTCCCGCATGAACGCACCCGACCGCGCCATTCCCAAAGGCCCGCGCCTCACCTCTCTCAGCCACGGCGGCGGCTGCGGCTGCAAGATCGCGCCGGGCGTGTTGACCGAAATCCTGAAGAACACGAACAAGATGCCGGTGCCGCCCGAACTGCTGGTCGGCATCGACACCGCGGACGACGCGGCGGTGTACCAGTTGACCGACGACATCGCGCTGATCGCGACCACCGATTTCTTCATGCCGATCGTGGACGACCCGTTCGAGTTCGGCCGCATCGCCGCCACCAACGCGATCAGCGATGTCTATGCGATGGGCGGCAAGCCGATCATGGCGCTGGCACTGGTCGGCATGCCGATCAACGTGTTGTCCACCGACGTGATCGGCAAGGTGCTGGAAGGCGGCGAATCGGTCTGCAGGGAGGCCGGCATCCCGATTGCGGGCGGCCACACGATCGATTCGGTCGAGGCGATCTACGGCCTGGTCGCGCTCGGTGTCGTGCATCCGAAGAAGGTCAAGCGCAACTCGGATGCGAAGGTCGGCGACCGGCTGATCCTGGGCAAGCCGCTCGGCGTCGGCGTGCTGTCGGCCGCGCTCAAGAAAGAGCAACTGTCCGACGCCGGCTACCAGCAAATGATCGCCGTGACGACCAAGCTCAACACACCGGGCCCGGACTTGGCCGCGATGGACGGCGTGCATGCATTGACGGACGTGACCGGCTTCGGCCTGGCCGGCCACGCGCTGGAACTCGCACGCGGTGCAAAGGCCGGCGTGGCGATCGATTGGGCCAAGGTGCCGCTGCTGGAAGGCGTGCGCGCGATGGTGGAGCAGGGCATGGTCACGGGCGCGTCCGGCCGCAACTGGGAAGGGTACGGACAAGGCGTCGATCTGCCGGCCGATTTTTCGCCGCACGATCAGGCGCTGCTGACCGATCCGCAGACCAGCGGCGGGCTGCTGGTGACGTGCGATGCGGCTTCGGTGGCCGATGTGCTGGCGGTGTTCGAGCGGCACGGGTTCGAGGCGGCCGCCGAGATCGGCGAGATCGTGCAGGGCGACGCGGGGCGCTTGCGCATCCGTTGAGCGCGTCGAGGCAACGCATGCAGCGCAGCGGCGTACTTGCCGGGTTCACGCCGGGCCCGCACTGACGCATGAAGCGGGGCACTGCCGCCAACTGGCTGGCCAGTCGCGACTGGAAGCCGTTCAAATTTCAGCGCGAGGTCTGGGCCGCATTGGCCGCGGGCCGATCTGGGTTGCTGCACGCGACCACGGGATCGGGCAAAACCTACGCGGTGTGGCTCGGTGCGTTGCAGGCTTTTGGGGCAGATGCGCAGGTAGCGCCTGCCGCTATCGCTGCAAAAAATGCAGCACTGGGCGCGGATGAAGCAACCGGGAGCGGGGCCGATGAGCCGGTAGAGCGCCCCGCCCGCAAGCGCGCGCGGCCGGACACATCGCCCCCGCTGACCGTGCTCTGGGTCACGCCGATGCGGGCGCTCGCCGCCGACACCACGCGCGCGTTGATGGAGCCGCTCGCCGCGCTGCAACCGCACTGGAGCGCGGGTTCGCGCAGCGGCGACACGGGCGCGGCCGAACGCTCCGCACAGAGCCGCCGTCTGCCGACCGCGCTGGTCATCACACCCGAGAGCCTGTCGCTGTTGCTGACCCGCGCCGACGCGCGCGAGCAATTGAAGACCGTGCGCCTCGTCGTGGTGGACGAATGGCACGAGCTGATCGGCAGCAAGCGCGGCGTGCAGGTGCAGCTGGCGCTGGCGCGGCTCGAAGTGTTCAGTCCCGGCCTGTGCGTCTGGGGCATGTCGGCCACGCTCGGCAATCTGCATGACGCGATGCGCACCTTGCTCGGCCACCGGGCCGAATCGGGCGCGATGGTGCGCGGTGAGACGCCGAAGAAGCTCACGGTCGACACCTTGCTGCCCGCGCGCATCGAACGCTTTCCGTGGGCCGGCCAGCTGGGCCTGACCTTGCTGCCGCAGGTGATCGACGAGATCGCGGCCAGCGGCAGTGCGTTGATCTTCACCAACACGCGCGGCCAGTGCGAGCTTTGGTATCAGGCGCTGCTCGACGCGCGGCCCGACTGGGCCGGCGAAATCGCGCTGCATCACGGCTCGCTCGATCGTTCGGTGCGCGAGTGGGTCGAGCTTGCGTTGAAGAATGGCGAACTGCGCGCGGTGGTCTGCACGTCGAGCCTGGACCTGGGCGTCGACTTCGCGCCGGTCGAGCGCGTGCTGCAGATCGGATCGGCCAAGGGCGTCGCGCGGCTGCTGCAGCGCGCGGGGCGCTCAGGGCATTCGCCGGGCCGGCCGTCGCGCATCACGCTGGTGCCCACGCACAGCCTGGAGCTGGCCGAAGCACCGGCGGTGCGCGCGGCGATTGCTGCGGGCGAGATCGAGTCGCGCACGTCGCCGCGGGAGCCGCTCGATGTGCTGGTGCAGCACTTGGTCACGGTCGCACTCGGCGGCGGCTTCCGTCCCGAAGAACTGTTGCCTGAAATCCGCGGCACGGCGGCCTACGCAAACCTGTCCGATGAGAACTGGCAGTGGTGTCTGGACTTCGTGCGCCAGGGCGGCAAGTCGCTGTTTGCCTACCCTGACTACCACCGCGCTCTGCCCGACGAAGAGGGCATCTGGCGCGTGCCCGACGCGCGGCTCGCGCGCCGGCACCGGATGAACATCGGCACCATCGTGTCGGACGCGAGCATGAGCGTGCAGTTCGTGGCCGGCGCGCGGCTCGGCAGCGTGGAAGAAAGCTTTGTCGCGCGGCTCAAACCCGGCGACTGCTTCGTGTTCGGTGGCCGCTTTCTGGAACTGGTGCGCATTCACGAGATGACCGCGTGGGTGCGCAAGGCGAGCGGCAAACGCCCCGCGCTGCCGCGCTGGAGCGGCATCAAGCTGCCATTGTCGATGACGTTGGCGGATGCGATGCTCGAACAATTCGGGCTGGTCGAGGCCGGCCGCACGACGGAGTATTCGGCCGAACTCGCCTGCCTGCTGCCGCTGCTCGACGTGCAGCGGCGCTGGTCGGCACTGCCCACGCAGGACACGCTGCTGGCCGAGACCGTTGAATCGCGCGAGGGATTTCACCTGTTCGTCTACCCGTTCGCGGGACGGCTCGCGCATCTGGGGCTCGCGAGCCTGGTGGCCTGGCGGCTGGCACAGAGCGCGCCGCGCACGTTCTCGATCGCAGTGAACGACCACGGCTTCGAACTGCTCTGCGCGGTGGAAGTCGACTGGGCTGCCCTGGTGCCCGACGCGCTGTATGCCGAGCGCGACGACGCGACGCTGCTGCACGAGGTGCTCGAATCACTCAACGCGAGCGAACTCGCACGCCGGCGCTTTCGCGAGATCGCGCGCATTTCCGGCCTGATCTACCAGGGCCACCCGGGCGAGCGGCGCAGCAACAAGCAGCTGCAGGCCTCATCCTCGCTTTTCTGGGAGGTCTTCACCAAGTACGACCCCGAGAACAAGCTGCTCACGCAGGCCGAGCAGGAGTTGCTGTCGCAGGAGCTCGACATCGGCCGTCTGCGCCTGTGCTTTGCGCGCATCGCCGCGCAACGCTTCGTGCTGAAGTCCCCGGGCCGGCCGACGCCGTTCGGCTTTCCGCTGATGGTCGAACGCTACCGCGAGCAGCTCAGCAACGAGAAAGTCGCCGACCGGATCGCGCGCATGCTGGCCGAGCTGGAGCAGGACGCGGGCGTGGACGACAGCCGCCCGGATGAGGCGCCGCAGACCACCGAGGACGTGATCGCGCAGGTGCGCAGCTCGCTTGACTTCGGGCGCGAGTCCGGCGGTGACGGGCGGGGGGATGGGGCGCCTCGCAAGCCCAGACGCGAGCGGCGGCCGTCGCGACCATTGCCACCCCTATGAATACGCACAGGGCGGCGTTGCGCGGCGGCTTGGTTGGAGCCAGTGGTGCTGGATCGACGGTGTTCGATGACGCATGGCCTGTTCGGCTCGGTCGCTCGACCGATGGCCCGGCAGTCATCTTCGATAAGGGAAATCGCGAAACAGCTCGGGTTTGAAATCCATGCCGTGGCCCGGCCGATTCGGCGGCGTCAGAAAGCCATTGCGCGGGCGGTTCGGCTCGACCCACAAGTGGTCGTGCCAGCCCATGTCTTCCAGCCACGACGGATTGGCTATCGACGCATTCAGATGAACGCTCAACTCCGGGAACAGGTGCGGCGCAATCTTGATCCCCGCGCGATCGGCATGTTCCGCGATGACGCGAAGCTCCGTGTAGCCGCCGCGCATGATGTCGGGCTGCAGGATCGGGATCTTGCCGCTTGCAAAAAAGGGTTTGAGGTCGTAGTGGGTGAAGTGATTTTCGCCGCCGACCACGGGCGTTTGGATGGCATCTGCGACTGCGTGATAACCGTCGAAGTCGTCTGCTATGACGGGTTCTTCGAGCCAGGCAATGCCGAATTCATCGAGCCGGCGCCCTACCTTGATCGCTTCTTCGGCGGTCCAGCCCTGGTTCACATCCACCATGATCTTCACGTCGTCGCCGAGTGCCGCGCGCATGTCGCGAACGTTCGCTACATCCTCCTCGTGCGTGAACACATGCGCCACCTGCATCTTAATCGCGCGATAGCCGCTCTGAACGAAGCGCTGGGCCTTCTCGATCATCCCGTCATGGCCGAGTCCGCGGTAGCAACCGGAGCCGTAGATCGGCAACGGGTCAGCCTCGCCGCCCCACAATTGCCACAGCGGCATGTTCCTGGCACGGCCGAGCGCGTCCCACGACGCAATGTCCAGCGCCGACATGGCCATCACGCTGATGCCCATGCGGCCCTGGATGTAGGTGGCCTTCCACATCTTGTTCCAAAGCGCGGGCACGTCCTGGATGTCTTCACCGATCAGCAGCGGCTTGAGCATCTCGTGAATGCAGGTTTCCAGCGTCCGCATCCCGCCGGCCAACGGATGCAGATAGCCGGTTCCGATGACGCCGGATGTCGTCTCGATTTCAACCACGAGCAGGTCGATATGCTCAAGTGTCAGGAACCCGGTCTGTGGCGGGTCGGCAAACGGTACGGACAACAAGTGCGTTCGAATGTCGGCAATGCGCATGGCAAATCCTCTGTGAGCAATGATCCGAATAGGCAGACATTTTGCGAGGCTGAGCTGCATCCGTGCGATCGTGTTCAAGGTGTGCCGATCCAATCGCAAGTCGGCCGAACGATCAGCGGACCAGTTGATTCTTCCGGGCCGCCGCTTGCCGAAACCTTTGTCGCTCGACTCCACGCCGATGGCACTTTCGATCTTTGGCAAACTTCGCGGCTTCCATGATCGAACGAAATGTCTCCCATTCGACGGCGGATGCCGACCTTGCAGTCTGTGCCGTGCGCTGGGCGGGCGAGGTGCTGCACCTGCTGCCCGACCACGCGGTCTGGTGGCCAGCCGGCCGCGTGCTGTTCATCGCCGATCTGCACTTAGGCAAGGCGGCGACCTATCGGGCACTCGGCCAGCCGGTGCCGGCCGGCACCACGCGTGAGAGCCTGCGGCGGCTCGATGCGCTGATCGCGCGGCATCGTCCGGCGCAACTCGTGTTCCTCGGCGATTTTCTGCATGGGCCGCTGGCGCAGCAGGCACCGTTGCTGGACCCGTTGCACGCGTGGCGGGCCGGGCATCACGGCATTGCGATGACGCTTGTGCGCGGCAACCACGACGACCGCGCGGGCGACCCGCCGGCCACGCTCGACATCGAGGTGGTCGATGAACCGCATTGCATCGGTCCGTTTGCGTGTTGCCACATTCCACAGCAGCATGCGAGTCATTTCGTGTTGGCGGGGCACGTGCATCCGGTCTTCCGGCTGTCCGGCCGCGGGCGCGAATCGATGCGGCTGCCGTGCTTCGTAGGCGACGAAGGCGGTGCGATCCTGCCGGCGTTCGGCGAATTCACGGGCGGCCACATGGTCGAGCGGCAAGCCGGCCGTCGGCTCTACGGCGTGGGCGGTGGGCGGGTCTGGGCGATGCCGGCGGCAATTGGAGGTCAACCGCGGCGCGCTTGATTTCAGGGGCGGCCGTGGGCAAATCCCCGGTTCGGTCGGACGACTGCCGAACGAGGCGTGCGCACAGCGTGTTCCAGGATGAAGACGACGCTGTCGGCACCCACGCGTATCCGCCTCGACCGTTTGATGCCAAGCAACGGGCTTTGGCAACCAGCAAATAAAAAGCGCGGTCTTATCGGTCCGCGCTTTGGAAGCCAAGAGAACGCTGCCCACTGACGCCAGCGTCCGCGCAGTCGCATCGCATCCTGCGATGCGACCGGTTCAACGCGGCTTGATGCTTATTTTTTTTGGTCCGCACCCATCGCACCGCTGGCCGGCACGGCACCCTTGTTGCCGCTGGTGGACGCAGCGCCTGGCGGCATGCCCGGTGCGGTGGCGGGCGCACCGTTGCGTGTCGCACCGCTGGCTTGGTCGGCTGCGGGCTTCGCACCCATTGCCCCGCTGGCAGCCGGCACTGCGCCCTTGTCGCCGCTTGTGGACGCCGCACCCGGGGGCAAGCCCGGCGCGGTGGTCGACGCACTGTTGCGCATGGCGCCCGGCACGCCGCTGCTTGCGGGGGGCGTCGTCTGCGCCTGGGCTGAAAACAGAACAAATCCAGCGGCCGCTCCCACCACGACGCGGGCGAGACAAAAGCGTTTGATCATGAAAGTCTCCTGGAACAAGTTGGGGATCCTCATGCGGCAAGCGGCGGGCCTGTTGAAGGACGCGGCTGACATCCCTTGATCCGTCCGACCCATTGTTTCCGTCAAATCTTGACCCCTCACCCCCGCATGGAAGTGCGCTCGGGCGGCGACGATTCGGCTCGGTCGCTCACAAGTGGTTTGTGGACCGGATTGATCCCTGGCGGACAGCGATGCAGCCAATGGGCGAAGAGCCCACGAATGCACGGTGCGATGCAGTGCGGCGAGCGCAACTCACCGAACCCACAACTCCGCCGCTGTGTGGCCTTGTCCTAAAACTTGTGGCGCTTCGACGCTGCAACATTCGGCGGCGATCGGGATCAACCAGAACCCACCCGATGCGACCATGACGGCCGACTGGGGTCGGGTCGTCCGCCGACCGCCGCCACGACCGGGATCAGACCTCGCGCCGCAGCGCCGGAAACAGGATCACATCCCGAATGCTCGGCGAATCGGTCAGCAGCATCATCAAGCGGTCGATCCCGACGCCGCAGCCGCCGGTGGGCGGCATGCCGTGCTCGAGCGCGCGGATGAAGTCGTGGTCGAAGTACATCGCTTCGTCGTCGCCGGCCTCCTTCGCATCGACCTGCGCGCGCAGCCGCGTGGCCTGCTCTTCGGCGTCGTTCAGTTCGGAAAACCCGTTGGCCATCTCGCGGCCCGTGATGTAGAGCTCGAAGCGCTCGGTCACCTCGGGCCGTTCGTCGTTCGCGCGCGCCAGCGGCGAGATCTCGGTCGGGTGCTCCATGATGAAGGTCGGCTGCCAGAGCTGGTGCTCGACCGCTTCCTCGAAGTACAGGACCTGCAGGCTGGTGAGCGAGCGTTGCGACAAGCGATCCTTTTGTTCGCTCATGCCGAGCTTCTTCAACGCGTTGACGAGCCATTGCGCGTCGCCCACGTTCTCGCCCGCGTCCGTGTACTGCTGAATGGCTTGCGCGATCGTGAGCCGCGCGAACGGCTGGCTCAGATCGACGGCCTTGTCCTGATAGCTGAGCGCCAACGTTCCGCAGGTCTTCTGCGCCGCATCGCGGATCAGGCTTTCGGTGAACGTCATCAGATCCAGGTAGTTCCAGTACGCGGCATAGAACTCCATCATCGTGAACTCGGGGTTGTGCCGCACCGAGATGCCTTCGTTGCGGAAGCTTCGGTTGATCTCGAACACGCGCTCGAAGCCGCCGACGATGAGACGCTTCAAGTACAGCTCGGGCGCGATGCGAAGATACATCGGCTGATCGAGCGCGTTGTGGTGCGTGACGAACGGCTTGGCGATCGCGCCGCCAGGGATCGGGTGCAGCATCGGCGTCTCGACCTCGAGAAACTTGTGGCCGACCATGAACTCGCGCAGGCTGCTGATCGCACGGCTGCGCAGCACGAAGCGCTGGCGCGCGTCGTCGTCGGTCATCAGATCGAGATAGCGCTGGCGGTATTTGGTTTCCAGGTCCGCCATGCCATGGAATTTGTCGGGCATCGGTCGCAGGCTCTTGGTCAGCAGGCGCATCGCGGTGGCATGGATCGAGAGCTCACCGGTGCGCGTCTTGAACATCCAGCCTTCGGCCGCAACGATGTCGCCCAGGTCCCAGCGCTTGAATTCGTTGTAGAGGTCTTCGCCGACGCTGTCGCGCGCGACGTAGACCTGGATGCGGCCGGTTGCATCCTGCAGCGTCGCGAAGCTGGCCTTGCCCATCACACGCTTCAGCATCATGCGGCCGGCCACCTTGGCGACCGTGCGGTGCTGCTCGAGTGCTTCCGGCGTCTTGTCGCCGTGCGTCAGCAGCAGCGGCGCGGCGCGGTCCGTCGGCTTGAAGTCGTTCGGGAACACGGCGCCGCGCGCGCTGTCGGCCTCGTGCGCCGCACGCAGCCCTTCTAGCTTCTCGCGGCGCTCGGCGATCAGCTGGTTTTCGTCCACCGGAGGTGCGGAAGGCGCTGCAGGTGCGGTCGGCGAAGTCGGTTCGGTCATGGCGCAGTTGTTCTTGTGGGGCGGCAAAAAAGAAAAGCCGCAAGGTGCGGCACAGGCAACCAGCGATTTTAAGGAACCGTCTGCGCCGTCGCGCTCAATGCGAGACGCCGACTCCACGCCATACCTGGCGCGCGGTCAGCCACAGGATGCGCAGATCGAGCGCGAACGACCGGTGCTGCAGGTACCACGCATCGAGTTCGACCTTGGCAGGAATCGGCAATTCGTCGCGCCCGTTCACCTGCGCCCAGCCGGTCAGCCCCGGCGGCAGCGCATCGATGCCGCGTGCGCGGCGCAGCGCGACCAGATCGTGCTGGTTGAACAATGCGGGCCGCGGGCCGACAAAGCTCATGTCGCCGCGCAGGATGCTCCAGAGTTGCGGCAACTCGTCCAGGCTCGTCTTGCGCAGCAGGCGGCCGATGGGGGTCAGCCATGCGCCCGGCTCGGTCAGCAGATGCGTGGCGACCTGCGGCGTGTCGATGCGCATGCTGCGGAACTTGGGCATGCGGAAGAGTGCGTTGTGCTGGCCGATGCGGCTGGACCAGTGCAGCGCGGGGCCGGGGGAGGTGAAGCGCACGGCCACTGCGACTGCGATCACCAGCGGCAGCAACAGCAGTCCGGCCAGTCCGGCCAGCAGCAGATCGAACGCGCGCTTCATCGCCGGCTCATGCCCTGCACGGTGCTGCGCAGGGCTTCGTCGACGCCGACCGGCGGCGTCCAGCCCAGCAGCTCGCGCGCCTTGCCCTGGTCGATCTGCAGGTTGCCACACAGGCGATCGATCGCTGCTTGCCGGCCGAGCAGCGCGGCGGCGGCGCGCAACATCACCACAGGCACCGGCAACAGGCGCGCAGGGTGGCCTAGCGCGGCGGCCATGCGCTGCACCAACTCAGGCGTCGACAGGTCTTCACCGTCGCTGACCACAAAGGTCTGATCCGCGGCCGCAGGGTGGTTCATGCAGGCGACCACGAAGTCGACCAGATTGGGCAGCGCGATCAGGCTGCGCTGGTTACGCACCGAGGCCAATGGCAACGGTACGCCGCGCGCTACCGCGCGCAGCAACGCCGCGAAGTTCGCACGCACGCCGGGGCCGTAGACCAACGGCGGACGGACGATCACGACCTGCATGCCGGTGTCCGCGGCGACGGCGCGCAAGGCGATCTCCGCCTCGTGCTTGCTGGCCGCGTACGCGTCTTGCGGGTCTGGCGCGTTTTCTGCCGTGAACGCCGTGTCTGGCGCCGTCTGCTCGCCATTGACCTTGATCGAACTCAGAAAGACGAAGCGACGCACGCCCGCCGCAGCCGCGGCTTGCGCGAGCCGCTCGGTGGCCAGCGTGTTGATGCAGCGAAACGCATCCAGATCGTCGGAAGACCCGCTTTGCATCACATGCACGCGTGCGGCGGCGTGAATCACCGACGTGCAACCAGCGACCAACGTGCTGAGATCGCTCGAGTCGGAAAGGTCCGCGCACCCCACCGACTCGACACCTTCGACGACATCGGTTCCAGCGCGGCGTGTCAACGCACGAACACGCTGCATCTCGACCCGCGCGAGCCGCTCGACCAGGGCACCGCCGACCCAGCCCGTGGCCCCGGTCACGAGCACGTTCTCCCTCATCGGGCGTCCAGTCCTTCGCGGTACAGCGCCATGTGCGCGGCGACGATCCGATCGATGCCGAATTCGCGCTCGGCCAACTGGCGGCCGGCGCGGCCCATGCGCTCGCAGAGCGTGTAGTCGTCCAGCAGGCGCGCGATCGCGCGGCCAAGCGCAGCCGCATCGCGGACAGGCACCAGCAGACCGGTCACATCCGGCTCGATGGCATCGCGACACCCGGGTACGTCGGTGGTGACCACTGCGCGCGCGCAGGCCGCCGCTTCCAACAGCACCTTTGGCAGCCCTTCCGCGTAGGACGGCAGCACCACGAGGTGGGCCTGTGCGAGCACGTCAGGGATGTCCTCGCGCTGCCCCCACAGTTCGACGGCAGCTTCATTGCGCCAGCGCGTGAGCTGCTCCGCGTCCACGCTTGCGCGGTTTTCGAAGTCGGGCGCGCCCACCAGCGCGAAGCGGGCGGTGCAGCCACGCGCGTGCAGATCGCGTGCCGCTTGCACGAACTCGTGCAAGCCTTTGTCGTGCAGCAGCCGCGCGACCAGCACCACGAGCGGCACACCGTGTGGCAGGGGCGTGGCGGCAAAGCGCGCCAGATCAACGCCGGAGCCGCGCACGATCCGCGTGTGCGCCGGGTCGAGCCGGGCGGCTTCGATCAGCCGCTGCCGGTCGTCCGGATTTTGAAACAGCACGGTCATGTTCGGGCTGCACAGCGCCAGGCGATAAAGCCAGCCAAGCAGGCCGCGTGCGAACGCTGCGATGCGTCCTTGCGTGGTGAATACATAACCCAGTCCCGGCACCGCAGCCACCACCGCCGGGACGCGCAGCAGACGCGCCGCAATGCCGCCGAATACGACCGGCTTGACGGTGATCAGATGCAGTACATCCGGGCGCACCCGTCGCAGCACGCGCAGCATCTGCATAAAACTTCGCGCCTGAGCAAGCGGTGCGACGCCGGCGCGGCTCAGCGCGATCGGGTGGACTTCGATGCCGTGCGCAGTCAGTTCGGGCAACCGGTCGGTGAGGCCGACGGCCAGATGCACGTCGTAGCCGGCTCGCAATGCCTGCAGTGCAATCGGCAGCCGGTGCGAGAGAAAAAACCAGTCGACATTCACGATGAACAGCAGTTTCGGCTTGATGCCCGGCTCAGACGGCATGAGGGGCGTCCGTTTCACGGTACAAGCGCAACCAGCGGTCGACGGCGGCATCGAGCGAAAACCGCTGCACGATGCGCAGGCGTGCCGCGCGGCAAGCGGCTCGGGCTTTCAGGGTCGGCATGTCGAGCGCCGCAGTGCAGGCGTCGGCCAGTGCCTGGGAGTCTTGCGGCGGCACCAGCTGGCCGCAAGCCCCGACCACTTCGCGCACACCGCCGCAGTCGGTCGCGACCACGCGCTTTTCACAGGCCATCGCTTCGGCGACCGCGAGCCCGAACCCTTCCCAGGACGACGACGACACGAACACATCGGCTGCGTTCATCAGCGCCGGGATGTCGGGCCGCATGCCCAATATCCGCACCCGATCGGTGACGCCCAGGCGCTGCGCCTGCTCGCGCAATGCGGCTTCGCCCGGACCTGCTCCTGCAATGGCGAGCAGCGCATTCGGCTTTCGCTGAGCCAGAGCAGCAAAGGCGCTCAGCAAATTCGGATGGTCCTTGGCGGGCACGAGCCGGCCGACGGCCAGCAGCAGCGACGTGGCGGCATCAAGCCCCAACGCCGCGCGGATCGCGTGGCGCTGCGCCGAATCGGGCGCAAAGCGCGCCACGTCGATGCCGTTGTGGATCGTCCCCAGCTTCTGCGCCGGGCAGGCCCGATGCGTGAGCAGATTGCGCACCACCGCATCGCTGACGCCGATCGTGCGGTCGGCCCAACGGTCGGTGTGGCGCAGAGCGATCAAGCGCAGCGGCCCGCCTTCCTGCGTGCTGTGCGAAGTCGAGATCAGCCGTGACAGCGCCAAGGTCGGCCGCACCAGCCGGGCCAGCAAATTGGCATGGAACATGTGGCTGTGCACGACGTCGGGCGCCAACGTTGCCAACGTGCGCCGCAAGCGGTGCAGGCAGCGTGCGAGCGACGCGGGGCGCTTGCTGAGGCCGAGTGTGATGACTTCCAGCCGCCGGTCGAGGGGCACCGGATTCGCCTCCTCGGTCAATGAGACGATCGACACCATGTGCCCACGATCCACCATCGCGCGGCCGAGATCGGCCACCTGCCGTTCCGCGCCGCCAGTGCCGAGGCCGGTGATCACATGACAGATGCGCATCGGGGTCGAGCCAGCAGCGGGCGCGCTCAGGCGAATCGCCGCAAGCCGCGCAGTTGCCGCTTGCAAGCCAGCGCGGTCTGCCAGCTGCGAAAGAACGCGTGGTCGAGCGGCGTGGCGTCGGGGAACGCGGCGTCTCGGGTCACGTCCTGCCAGCTCACAATCCGATTGCCGAAGCGCTCCAAGTCGGTTTGCAGCTGCGTGAAATCCCGCTCCACGAACGCTGCGTGATGCAAGCACACCGTCCAGAGTCCGAACGGCATGGCACGGAATCTCCAGAGCTGCTGTGGCACCCAGCACGCGGCCAGATGCCGGACCGGCCGGTGAAAGAAGCCGTCGCTGATGAACCGGATGCCTTGTTCCAACAGCACATCCACCGTCACCGCATCGAAGTTGTGGGCGGGCGCGATCCAGCCGTCCACATGGACGTCGTGTCCACGGAACACTTCCAGGCCCGCACGAATCTTGGCCTGCTGCTGTGCACGCGGCAAGCCGGTGAACTCGCTGTTCTTGTTGAGTCCGAGCAGTCCGCCGACTTCCTGCGCGTGATAGCGATGCTGCAGGCCGTGCATCGCGATCGCCCAGCCGTCACGCTGCTGTCGCTCCCGCAAGTAAGTCCAAAAATTGGCGCGGGGCGACGACACGTGGAACGCCGGGTCCTGGTTGTCCGGAATCACCGCGAGCAGCGGTCGCACGCCGCACGCCAGCAGCATTGGCTCGAGGCGCGACCACTTGACCCAATCCATGGTCGGGCAGATGTCGTCGAAGCGCAGCAGGTAGCGCGCGTTCATGGTCTCGCTGCCGGCATCTTGATCCAGAGGCGTTCGTGGCCGGGGCGATCGTGCTCGACGCGGACGGCGGCCGCTCCCCGTTCCTCGAACAGCTCGGCGATGCGGCCGGCGGGCGGAAACGGATGGCCGATCTTGAGGTGCAGGTGCGTGTTCAGCCAGGTCCGAACGCGCGTTGACGCACTCGCCTGTGCCAGGTTGTGCCCGGCGATCGGCGTTTCGATGAAGCCGCCGCCGCCGGGGGCGATCAGCGCATGCACGGCCTTGGCCAGACCGCGGTCGCTGAAGCCGTAATACCAGCAGACGCGGTTGAACACGAGGTCGAACCGTTCGTTGCCCAACCGTGCCGGCGCATGATCCAGATATCCGAGCACACAACGGATGCGCGGTGCAAGGCCGGCTTCGGTAGCCCGTCGTTGCAACGAGTCGAGGTAGATTGTCGACGTGTCGTAGCACGTCACGTTGGCGCCGAACCGTGCGAACGCGAGCGCGTGATGGCCGGGGCCGCTGCCCAGATCGAGCACCTGCTTGCCGCGCAACCCGCCGGTCCAGTGGTCCAGCTGCGCCAACAGTGCGGCGTCCACGACCGCATCGGGCGACTCGGCATACGTCGACGCATGCGCAGGCGGCACCGGGTCCCAGCCGCGCTCGGGGCGATGGAAATGGGCGTGCAACTGGTTGAGCATGAAGATGTTGGGTGACCGGTCAATCAGAGCGCTGCAGCCCGGCTGTGCCGCATGCCGAGCGCGAGCAGCACCGACCCCTGCGCTGCGAACATCGCCGCCGTGCTCCACTGCAACCCGAGCAGACCGTGCGTGTCGATCAACCAGGCGCTTGCCAGCAGCTTCACAGTCATGCCGATGGCGCTGGCCAGCAGCAACGCGCCGTACCAGGCCTGCGCGGAGAACATCGATTGCAACACGACCGCGCCGAAGTAGAACGGCAATTGCAGCAGGCCATGGCGCAGCACCAGCGACACCGCCTGTGAGTCCTGCTGGCCGAACGCGCCGCGCTCGTACAGCAGCGTGACAACGCCTTCCGCGCTCCACCATCCCACGACGGCCGCGACGATCCCGGCCAGCAGCAACAGCGCGGCCCAGCGACAAGCCACCCGCCACAGCGCATCGCCCAGTGCGAACCGAGTGGCGGAGAACACCGGCAGGGTGGCCCGCGCCACCGCCGTGACGCCGATGCCGATCACCAGTGCGAGCACGCGGTTTGCATAACCGAAGGTTGCGACCGAGCCGGATGGCAAACCGGCAGCAAACCATTGGTCGATCGGCACCACCGCAGCGAGCAGCGCGTTGGTGGCCAGCGCGACGCCGATGCCCCGATACAAACCGGCCCAATGCGGCGAGCGCAGCAACAGCCGGGGTCCTGCGAGAGCACCCCGACTGCCGAGCGCAACCAGCAGCGCGATCAGGTGCAGCGCGAAACCCGCCAGCGTCGCCAGCACCAGACCGTCGAGCCCGACGACGAGCCCGGTCGACAACAGCAGCGCGATCGTGAGCGCGGGAACGCCTTCGAACATGGTGTTCGCGTAGCGCTGCTCGGCAATCATCCAGGCGGACAGCAGGCAGATCGGTACGCCAAGCGCGGCAAGCCCGGCCATCGGTGTGGCGATCGCTGCGGCCTGTGCGGCCGTGCTGTCCGGCAGGCCCAACTGCGGCATGGCGACCAGCGCGTGCAGCAACACCGCCACCGCGCCGCCGAGCAGCAGGCCGAGCAGCAAAGAGCCGCCGAACAGCTCGCGCTGCATCTGCATCAGTTCGGCCGCCGGGCGCTCGGCCCGCAACTTGGCGAACAGCGGCACGACGACCGCACTCACGGCCGCGAACCAGACCGCAAGCGGCCACGTCGCCCAGTTGAAGACGAACAGATAGGCATCGATCTCGCTGCCGATGCCGAATCGCCAGGCCACCACCATCTCTTTGAGCGCGCCGGCGAACTTCGCCGCCAACACGAACAACGTGCCCCAGACGATGCCGCGCACGATGGTGCGGTCGGTCGGCCGTGGGGATGGTGCTGCTGCAGCCAACGTGCGCGCATCCTTGTCCACGGCCATCAGGCCGCCTCGACGGCGGCGTCGACCGTCACGTAGTCCTGGATCTCTGCAGCAAAGCCCGCACCGGGCACCAGCATGTTCAGCAGGCTGAAGATGCGGGTCACGTCGTTGTCCAGGCAGGCAGCGCGCAGTTGACCCAGCGCGGCGGACAACGTGGGCCAGGGCGCGAACGGCTCTTGTGCGGTCAGGATGCGGGGGTGCGCGCTGGCGGCGGGCGACTCGCCGATCAGCAATTCCTCATAGAGTTTTTCGCCCGGCCGCAGACCGGTCGTCACGATCTCCACATCGCCATTCGGACGCACCGCGTCGCGCACCGTGAGGCCGGACAGCTGCACCATCCGCCGCGCCAAGTCGATGATCCGCACCGGCTCGCCCATGTCCAGCACGAACACATCGCCGCCCCTGGCCATCGCGCCGGCTTGCAGCACGAGTTGCGCGGCCTCGGGGATTGTCATGAAGTAGCGCGTCACGCGCTCATCGGTCACCGTGATTGGCCCCCCGGCTGCAATCTGCTGGCGAAACAACGGCACCACGCTGCCGCTTGACCCGAGCACGTTGCCAAAGCGCACCATCGACAGGCGGGTGCGATTGGCGACTTCCGCTTGTCGGCCGGTTTCGACATCGAAGAAACTGGGCCGCTCGCAGATCGACAGCGCCTGCAGAATCTGCTCGGCCACCCGCTTGCTCGCGCCCATCACGTTGGTCGGGCGCACTGCCTTGTCGGTGGAGATCAGCACGAAGCTTTTCACTTCGGCTTCGAGCGCGGCGCGCACCAGATGCAGGGTGCCGAACACGTTGTTGAGCACGCCTTCGGCCGGGTTGTGTTCGACGAGCGGCACGTGCTTGTAGGCGGCCGCGTGGTAGACCGTGTCGGGCCGGTAGGTGCGCAGGATGTCCGAGATGCGCTTGTGGTTGTAGACGCTGCCAAGCAGGGGCACCAGGCGCGGGGCGGATTCATCGGTGCTGTACAGCCGCAGCAACTCCTGGTGAATCGAGTAAAGCGCGAATTCGTTTTGCTCGAGCAGCAGCAACTGGCGCGGGCGCTCCGCCACGATCTGGCGGCACAGTTCGCTGCCGATGCTGCCGCCGGCGCCGCTGACGAGCACCACCTTGGCCGCCAGATTGCGCGCGAGCAACGTGGGGTTCGGTGGCACCGGCGCACGGCCGAGCAGATCTTCCACGTCGAGTTCGCGAAAGTCGCGCACCGTCACGCGGCCGCTGGCCAGGTCGCTGAGCGCTGGCAAGGTCTGCACATGCACCGGCAGCGGCCGCAAATTTTCGATGATCTGGTGGCGGCGCTCCCGGCTGGTGCTGGGCAGCGCGAGCAGGATGTCGGTGATGCGCTGATGCGCGACCAACGCCGGCACTTCCGCCGGCGCATGTACCGGCACGCCGTCGATGCTGCGGCCGGCCTTGGCCGGGTCGTCGTCGATGAAGCCGAGCAGTGCATAGTGCCGGGTGCCTTCCAGCCCGCGTGCGGTCTGCACGCCCGCATCGCCCGCGCCGTAGATCAGCAGCCGGCCGGCGGCGCGGCGCCGCCAGAGGCCGACTTGGCCGCTGAGCCAGAACCTGGCAACCGCGCGGTTGGTGGCCACCAACAGGAAAAATATCAGCGGCTGCAGCGCGCCGATGCTGCGCGGCACCACGGGCCAGCGCGTCGTCAGCACCAGGATCGACAGCAGCGCGGCATAGACCGCGACCGCTTTGGCGGTGGTCAGCAGCGCCGAGATGCCCGTGTAGCGAAAGATCGCGCGGTAAAGCCCGAAGCGCGCAAAGATCGGCACCGCCAGCAGCGGGCCGATCGCATAGATCAACCATTCCCTGTTTTGCGGCCAGTGCAGGGTGTCGAGCCGCAGCGAGAACGCCAGCCACATCGCAAAAAGGCCGCAGGCCAGATCGACGGCGGCGACAAACCCCTGCTTGGCCCGGCGCGGCCAGCCGATCACGGTATGCAACATGCGCGGCAGCAAAAAAAGAGATGAGGAGGCCCTTCGAACGCAGCCCGTTTCAAGTCGACGGGGTGATGCCGCTCTTCGACAGGATGTCGCTGACCAGCTCCAGCCGCACCAGCGGATTGTCGAGCGCCATCAGGCGCTGCTTGGTGGCCGGCGCCAGCGGCAGCAGCTCGCACCAGCGGTTCGATACCCAACCGCAATCGTCGAACTGGAGCCGGGTGCCCGGAACCAGAAACTGCGGGGCTTCTTCGCGCTGGCTCAAGGTTTCGAGCAGGCGTTCGAGCGCCTGCGCGGTGCCGTCGAGGTCGGGCGGTACGGGCACCACCTGGTCCGGGTCGACCGGCTGCACCGACGCGGTCCACAAGCCGTTGGGAAGCTGCTCGCTTTGTTCGATCCGAAAGCGCTCGCCACCGGTGCAACGCACCATCAGCAAGCCCGACTGCACGGTTTCCAGCGAATCGACGCGCGCGGTGGTGCCGACAGTGTGGAACTGCTCGGCCGCACCGGGCCGCCGCACCTCGGAGCCCTGGGTCAGCGAGACCACCCCGAACGGCGTCTTCTCGCGCCAGCACTTGCCGATCATCTCCAGATAGCGCACCTCGAAGATGCGCAGCGGCAGCTGGCCGAGTGGAAACAGCACCGTGCCGAGCGGGAACAGCGGCAGCCGCTGCGGTGAAGGGGAAGGGGCGTCTGGATTCGACATCGGAGGGAAGAAGCTGCGGGTGAATGACGCCGGGGCAGCCAGGGTGCTGAAGCTCGCAAGAGAACGGCGACACAAGCGCAGCACACAGGGCGGCATGAGCCGACCGCTATCATCCCACGACCCCAATCGAAGCGCGCCCGATGCTGTTCCAAATCCTGTCTTTCCTGCTTGATATCGTGATTGGCGCGCTGGCCGGCGCCTGTTTGCTGCGTGCCTACATGCAGCGCCAGCGCATCTCGTTTCGCAATCCCGTGGGCACGTTTCTGTTCGCGCTGACCGACTGGCTGGTGCTCCCGCTGCGCCGTCTGTTGCCTGCGGCAAGTGGGTGGGACTGGGCCAGCCTGATCGGTGCCTATCTGCTGATGCTGGCCGAACAGTTGATCCTGTGGGGCCTGGCGCCCGGTGCCTTGAACCTCGCGTTGCTCCCCGTGCTGGCGCTGTTCGGGTTGGTGCGGCTGTTGATCTCGGGGCTCACGGTGATCGTGATCGTGAGCGCGGTGCTGTCGTGGTTTCCGTCGGCCCAGTCGTCGCTCACGGACGTGATCGGGCAGTTGTGCGAACCGCTTCTGGCGCCGTTTCGCCGCATGATTCCCCTGGTGGGCGGCATCGATCTCTCGCCGCTGGTGCTGCTGGTGCTGCTGCAGATCGCAACGATCGTCCTTGGCAACGTGCAGGGGCAGGTGCTGCGCGGGCTGATCGCGGCCTGAGCCGCAAGCCCGCGATCGAGCCCGGTGCCGGTCAGTTCCCGGCGGCTGCAGCGGCCAGTTTTTCCAGCGCGGCGGCGATCTTGTCGACCGGCTCGAGGGCGTCTTGCGCACCGAGGCGGCGTGCGACGAACGCGGGGTTGTTGCAGGCCACGAACGTGCGGTCCGATGCGTCGGTGTAGGCGAGCATTTTCTGCGGCAGATCGATGGCTGCGGTCTGCGCTGCACGCATCAGCGGCGTGCCGAGCGCTGGATTGCCGAAAATCAGCAAGCGGGTCGGGCGCAGCGGCAGACCGGCCTTCTGCGCGTTGGCCGCGTGATCGAGCTTGGCCACCACAGGACAAGCGGCGACGGGGTGCCTGAACGCTCGCCGCGCCGCACCCCGGCAAAAAGCCCCGGAAACCTTTCGGTCCCAGGGGCTTGGCATTCAGCGGCTCTCGCCCTTAGAGCGTGTCGATGAAGCTGCGCAGCTTGTCCGAGCGGCTCGGGTGCTTGAGTTTCCTCAGCGCCTTCGCTTCGATCTGGCGAATCCGCTCGCGCGTTACGTCGAACTGCTTGCCGACTTCTTCGAGCGTGTGATCCGTGCTCATCTCGATGCCGAAGCGCATGCGCAGCACCTTGGCTTCGCGCGGCGTCAGACTGTCCAGGATGTCCTTCACCACGTCGCGCAGGCCGGCCTGCATCGCGGCCTCGAGCGGTGCGGTGTTCGCGCTGTCCTCGATGAAGTCGCCCAGATGCGAATCGTCGTCGTCGCCGATCGGCGTTTCCATGCTGATCGGCTCTTTCGCGATCTTCATGATCTTGCGGATCTTGTCTTCCGGGATCTCCATCTTCTCGGCCAGCACCGACGCATCGGGCTCGAAGCCGAACTCCTGCAGGTGCTGCCGGCTGATCCGGTTCATCTTGTTGATGGTCTCGATCATGTGCACCGGAATGCGGATCGTGCGCGCCTGGTCCGCGATCGAGCGCGTGATCGCCTGGCGAATCCACCAGGTCGCATACGTGCTGAATTTGTAGCCGCGCCGGTATTCGAACTTATCGACCGCCTTCATCAGTCCGATGTTGCCTTCCTGGATCAGGTCGAGAAACTGCAGGCCGCGATTCGTGTACTTCTTCGCAATCGAAATCACGAGCCGAAGATTTGCCTCGATCATCTCTTTCTTCGCATGGCGCGAGTTGGCCTCGCCCTCGTTCATGCGCTTGTTGATTTCCTTCAACTCGAACAGCGGCACCACCACGCGCGACTGCAGGTCGGCGAGCTTTTGCTGCAGGTCCTGGATCGGCGGGATGTTGCGCTCCATCACGGCGCTCCACGGCTTGCCGGCCGCGGCCTGCTTCTCGACCCACTTGAGGTTCACGATGTTCGACGCCACGCGGTTGCCGTTCTTGTCGTAGCCGGAGAAGTCGCGGATGAAGTCGTCCTGCGGGTAGCCGCACTTGTCGACGATGATGCGGCGCAACTCGCGCTCTTTCTTGCGCACATCGTCGACTTGGCCGCGCACCATGTCGCAGAGCTTTTCGATCGTCTTCGCGGTGAATCGGATCGTCATCAGCTCGTTGCTGAGATCTTCCTGCGCCTTCACGTAGTGCGGCGTGCCGTAGCCCTCCTTGTCGTAGACCTTGTGCACTTTCTCAAACATGGCGCGCAGGGTCTCGAAGCGGGTCAGGGCTTCGCGTTTCAGCTCTTCGAGCTTTTTCGTCAGCGCCTTGGAGCCGCCGTTGCCGTCGTCGTCGTCTTCCTCGTCGAACTCGTCGAAATCTTCTTCGGCCACGTAGTCGTCGGCTTCGTTGGGATTCGAGAAGCCGTCCACGATGGTCGAGATGACGACTTTGCCGCTCGCGATGTCTTCCGACATGCGCAGCAGCTCGGCAATCGTCGCGGGCGACGCGCTGATTGCTTCCATCATGCGCATCAGGCCGCCTTCGATGCGCTTGGCGATCTCGATTTCGCCTTCGCGCGTGAGCAGCTCGACCGTGCCCATCTCGCGCATGTACATGCGCACCGGGTCGGTGGTGCGGCCGAACTCGCTGTCCACCGTCGACAATGCGGCTTCGGCTTCTTCTTCCGCCTCTTCTTCTGTTGCGGCGGTCGGTGCCGTGTTGTTCAGCAGCAGCGTCTCGGCGTCCGGCGTCTGCTCGTAGACCGCGACGCCCATGTCGTTCAGCATCGAGATCACGACTTCGAGCGTTTCGGCGTCGACCAGCTTGTCGGGCAGGTGGTCCGAGATCTCGCCGTGCGTCAGGTAGCCGCGCGTCTTGCCGAGCTTGATCAGTGCTTTCAGCCGCACGCGGCGCTTCAGCATGTCTTCTTCGGACAGCACGGTCTCGTCGAGGCCGAACTCCTTCATCAAGGCGCGTTCCTTCGCCTTGCTGATCTTCATGCGCAGCGGCTTGACTTTTTCGACCACGGCCTCGGGTTGGTCGGGCGTCGCTGCCGGCGTTTCCTCGACCACTTCCATGTCGGTATCGGTGTCTTCGTCGTCCAGCACGATGTCGTCGTCGAGCGTGCTCTTGGCCTGCTTGGAGGCGCCTTTGGCGGGCGGCTTCGCTTTGGCCGGGGCCACTTTCTTGGCGCCTAGCGCGCGCGCTTCCGGCTTGGCCGCGGCGGCGGGCTTTTTCCTGGGTTGCGCAGCGTTGTCCGCCGTTGCGGGTGCAGGCATGACCGCCTTCACGGCTTTTTCGGCCGTGGGCTTTTTGGCCAGCGGTGCTGTTGCCTTGGCCGACTTCGGCGCAGCGGGGCGCTCGGTCACGGTCGCCTCGTTGGACATGGCGGCGGAAACTGTGGGTTTTCCGGTCTTTGAATTTGGCATGGTCGGCCCCTCAAAAATTCTGGTCGGCAAGCGGTTGGGTCATGGCCTGGAGCTTCCCCTCCGTACGACGGCGGATGCGGCGCGAACGGACGCAGCAATCGCACAGCAAGCGCCAGTTCCCACGCTCGATGAGGCAGCGCGTGAACAAGCATCGAAAAGCACAGGCGTTCGCAGCAAGAGGGGTGGGCGATCATTTGGTGTGCAGCCCTTGCGAGTAGAACCGGCCGAAAGGTCGGCTCGGTGGCGCCGGTCGTGCCTGCATGGGGCTGATCGGTTGGCGCGTCGGTTCGGAGGTACTGCTGTCGCACTTGCCGCCAAGGCAAACCTTAGATTATAGGCATTGCGGCGAATTTCAAGGCCATTGCGCGACGTGTCGGCTCGCTTGGCCCGGGCGTTTGTCGTGGTCTATCGCGTCAAATCGGTCAGGAACCGCGCGACCCAAGCAGTGTCTGCAGCATGCACCGACGTTTGTGTACTTCGGTATAGCGCTCCAGTGCACTCGCATCGGTGGACATTTGGGCAAGCGCATCGTTTTCAAGCCGCATCAGGTGATCGACCAGCATGCGGTCGAGGATGGCGCGCAGTTCGGCCGCCGCTTCTGTCGACTGCCGGGTCAGGGCGTCGGCCTCCGCGGCCATGCTTGCGAGGATGTCTAATTGCCCGTCGGGCGGCTGCGCGTCATCTGCCGATGCCTTCATCGGGGCCTCGTCTTTGCCGAGCGCAGCAGGCTCCGAAAATTCGCTCGACATCTGTTTCAGCGCCAACGCTTCGGCGGGATGCCCGCGCAACCCTTCGCGCAGCGCACCCCAAGGCTGGGCGCCGTGCTCATGTCGTTGCGACTCGAGCCAGACGAACAACAGGCCGTGTGCACCGGGCAGCGCGCTCAGCAGCTCGTGGTCTTCGCCCGACAAGCCGTCCCACAGCGCAGGCGTGGCCAGCAACAAGCGAACCGTGTGATCCGCACGGCTGGCCGGCGCGTTGCGGACGCGGTGGCCGTCGTCCGATGATGAAAACCCGGTGTTGCGCCCGTCCGCGCTGCCTAGTTTGCTACTGTTTGCATAGCTGGATGGCGTTCTGCCGGATCGGCGCGTGTTCAGCCCCCACAGCTCGGTCAACTCATGGGCACCGAGCTCGACCGCTTTCGCGATCTCGGCGAGCAACTGACGCTTCAGCGCGCCGTCCGGCAACGGCAGCCACAGCGCCTTGGCTTGCGCCGCCATGCGCGCGCGCCCCTCCGCGTGGCCCAGGTCGCAGCCGTCGCGCGCGGCTTCGAGCAACTGGCGCGACAGTGGGATGGCTTGCGCCACGGCTTTGGCAAAGCCCTCACGGCCGTGCGCCTGCACGTAGCTGTCCGGGTCGTGCTCGCTCGGCAAAAACAAGAATTTGATGCTGCGCAGATCGGTCGCAAACGGCAGCGCCGCGTCCATCGCCTTGCGCGCCGCGCGCCGCCCGGCTGCATCCCCGTCGAACGCGAAGACGACCGCATCCGTCACGCGAAACAGGGTGCGCACATGCTCGGCGGTGCACGCGGTGCCGAGCGTCGCGACGCTGTGCGCAAATCCGTGCTGCGCAAGCGCGATCACGTCCATGTAGCCTTCGGTGACGAGCGCCACGCCGGCTTCGCGCACGGCCGCGTGCGCCTCGAACAGGCCGTACAACTCGCGTCCCTTGCTGAACACCGGCGTTTCGGGCGAATTCAGGTACTTCGGCTTCTCATCGCCGAACACGCGCGCGCCGAAGCCGATCGTCTCGCCCTTCGGATTGCGGATCGGAAACATCAGCCGATCCCGAAACCGGTCATAGCGGCGCGTGTGCTCGGCGTCGTTTTCGTCGTCGGGCTGGATCACGAGGCCGCTTTCCACCAGCAGCGGGTCGTCGTAGCTCGGGAACACCCCCGCCAGATGGTTCCAGCCGGCCGGCGCATAGCCAAGGCCGAATCGCTTCGCCGTCAGGCCGGAGACGCCGCGGCGCTTCAAATAGTCGATCGCGTGCGCTGCGGACTTCAGCTGGCGGCGATACGCATCCGCGGCTTTTTCGAGCACGTCGTGCAGCGTCGCCTGCTGTTTTCGCTGCTCGGCAAAGCGCGCGCGCTCCTGCGGCGTGCTGTCGTCGTCGGGCACCTGCATGCCGTACTGGTGCGCCAGGTCTTTCACCGCATCGACGAAGCCCAGGCCCAGGTAGTCGGTCAGAAAGCCGATCGCGTTGCCGCTCTTGCCGCAGCCGAAGCAATGAAAAAACTGTTTGGTCGGGCTGACCGAAAACGACGGCGACTTTTCCGCATGAAACGGACACAGCCCGGCGTAATTCGCCCCGGCTTTCTTCAGCTGCACATGCCGGCCGATCAGCTCGACGAGATCGGCGCGCGCGATCAGGTCCTGCAAAAAAGACTGAGGGATGGCCACGGGTCTATTGTGGCTGCGGCGCTGTCGCAGCTGCCCGAGCCACTGTAATAAGCTGCTTTCCAGATCAAGCCCACAAGACGAACAAGTGGAGACAGCCCATGTCCAGCATCTTCGACCAGCACCTGCCGCGCTGTGAGGCCAACTTCGCGCCGCTGTCCCCGCTCTCTTTTCTGGAGCGCGCGGCCGATGTCTATCCCAACCGGCTGGCCGTCGTGCATGGCCAAGGCAGCCAATCCTTGCGTCGCACCTGGCGCGAGCTGTACATGCGGTGTCGTCGACTTGCGAGCGCGTTGACGCAACACGGCGTCGGCAAAAACGACACTGTGGCCGTGATGCTGCCCAACACGCCACCGATGGTCGAAGCGCATTTCGGCGTGCCAATGGCCGGTGCCGTGCTGAACGCGATCAACACGCGGCTCGACGCGCAGACCGTCGCGTTCATGCTCGACCACGGCGAGGCCAAAGCGTTCATCGTCGATCCGGAGTTCTCGAAGCTTGCAAAAGAAGCGGTCGCGCTGCGCGAGCGCAAGACGCCGCTGCTTCTGATCGACGTCGAAGATGCACTGTACGCAGGCGCCAGCGTGCGGCTCGGCGACACCACGTACGACGCGTTCGTCGCGACCGGCGATCCCGACTTTGCATGGGGCTTGCCCGCCGACGAGTGGGATGCGATCGCACTCAACTACACGAGCGGCACCACCGGCAACCCCAAAGGCGTCGTCTATCACCACCGCGGCGCCGCGATCAATGCGATCTCCAATGTGCTCGAGTGGGACATGCCCAAGCACGCGGTCTATCTGTGGACGTTGCCGATGTTTCACTGCAACGGCTGGTGCTTTCCGTGGACGGTGGCAGCGCGTGCCGGCGTCAACGTCTGCCTGCGCAAGGCCGACGCGCAAACCATTTTCGACATGATCCGCGAGCACGGCGTCACGCACTACTGCGCCGCGCCGATCGTGCACGGCCTGCTCGTGAATGCAGATGAAGCGATGAAACAGGGCGTGCCCAAAGGCGTGAAAGCGATGGTCGCCGGTGCCGCGCCGCCGGCTTCGATGATCGAAGGCATGGAGCAGATGGGGTTCGACCTGACGCACGTCTACGGCCTGACCGAGGTGTACGGCCCGGCCACGGTCTGCGCAAAGCACGAGGCCTGGGACGCGCTCGACATCGGCGAACGCGCGCGGCTCAATGCACGGCAGGGCGTGCGCTATCACCTGGAGCGCGACGTGCGCGTGCTCGATGCCGAGACCATGCAACGAGTGCCGCAGGACGGCGAGACGATGGGCGAGATCATGTTCAAGGGGAACGTCGCGATGAAGGGTTATCTGAAGAACCCCGCGGCGACCGAAGAGGCGTTCGCGGGCGGCTGGTTTCACAGCGGCGATCTGGCCGTGATGTACCCGGACGGCTACATCAAGATCAAGGACCGGGCCAAGGACATCATCATCAGCGGCGGCGAGAACATCTCGTCGATCGAGGTCGAAGACGTGCTGTACCGGCACCCGGACGTGCTGGCCGCCGCCGTCGTGGCCAAGCCCGATCCGCGTTGGGGCGAGACGCCGTGCGCGTTCGTCGAGCTGAAGGCCGGCGCGACGACGAAACCGGACGACATCGTCGCGCATTGCAAGAAACACCTGGCCGGCTTCAAGGTGCCGCGTACGGTCGTATTCGGCGAGCTGCCGAAGACGAGCACCGGCAAGATTCAGAAGTTTGAATTGCGCAAGCAGGCCGGGTCGGCGGCGGCGATCGATGTTTGAGACGTCGATGAGCGGTGTCACGGTCAGGGTCTTGCTTGCCTTACAGTGAAGTAAGGAACCTGGATCTCCAACCGCCCGGAGAAAATAGTTTCATGAGCGCCGCCACCGTCACATCCAAAGGGCAAATCACGATTCCGGTCGATGTTCGTTTGGCTCTGAGTGTCGAAGCCGGTGATCGAGTCGAGTTTGTCGAGATCCGGCCCGGCCGCTACGAAGTGGTCGCTGCAACCCGTTCGGTACGCGAGTTGAAGGGCATGTTCGGCAAGCCTGCTCGTCGCGTGTCGATCGAAGAAATGAACGCTGCCATCGCTGGCAAAGGCGCATCGGCAAGATGATCGGCCTTGATACGAACGTCTTGGTGCGCTACATCATGCAGGACGATCCGAAACTGGCGCCGAAAGCCGTTCGTGTGATCGAATCGTTGACAAGTCAGCGGCCGGGCTTCGTCTCGCTTGTGTCAATAATCGAACTGGTTTCGGTGCTTTCGTCAAGTTACGCGTTGTCACGCCCGCAGATCGCATCCGCGCTTGAATTGCTGCTTCAAAGCCAGGAACTGTTGATCGATCGTGTGGAAAGCGTCGCGAAGGCGCTGCGCGTGTTCCGGGCTGGCAAAGCGGACTTCGCCGACTGCTTGATCGAGCGCATCTCGCATGGCGCCGGTTTCGGTGCGGTCATGACTTCCGACGTGCAGGCGTCCAGAACCGCCGGCATGTCGTTGCTCGCCTGACGCGGGCCGCCAAGATCACAGGGGCTGCCACGGAATTTGCTTCACACCGACGCCAGTGCCCAGGGCTATCAGGCCGATCCACGCAACGAGGCCGTGCAGATCTGCGTCAACGGCGAATTCCTTGCACGCCACGAGGCGCGCGTCTCGGTGTTCGACAGCGGGTTCGTGCTCGGCGACGGCATCTGGGAAGGACCGCGCCTGGTGCAGGGCCGCATCATCAGCCTCGACGCGCACATGGACCGGTTGTTCGAAGGCGCCAAGTCGATCGCGCTCGACATCGGCCTGTCGCGCGCAGGTCGTCCAGGCGCTGCAGGACACGTTCGAGCGCAACCGCATGACGGACGGCGCGCATGCGCGCCTGATGGTCACGCGCGGCATCAAGCGCACCGTGAACCAGGACCCGCGCTTCGTGATCGGCGGCGCCACGCTCGTGATCGTGGCCGAGTTCAAGACGCCGCGCACGGAAGTCAAGCAGCGCGGTCTGCGGCTGTTCACCTCGACATTTCGCACCAGCGGCCCGGACGTGTTCGATCTGCGGCTGAATTCGCACAGCCGGCTGAACCTGATCCAGGCGATCCATGCGGGCGCCGACGAAGCGTTGATGCTCGATCCGCGCGGCTTCGTCGCCAGCTGCAACTCGACCAACTTCTTCATCGTGCGGGGCGGCGAGCTGTGGACTTCCACCGGCGCGTATTCGTTCAAGGGCATCACGCAGGCCAACGTGATCGCGGCGTGGGCGGCGGCCGGCGGCGCGGTGCGCGAATGTGACTTCACCCTGGCCCAGGTCTATGCGGCCGATGAAGCGTTCGTGACCGGCACGCTCGGCGGCGTGACGCCGGTGGTGCAGGTCGATGGCCGGATCGTCGGCGACGGCCAACCGGGTGCATTGACCGAGCGCGCCGCTGCGTTGTATCTGCATTCGGTGGGCGCTGCACCGCGCTGAAGTTTTGCTTGGGATCGGGCACAGCGCGTAGCTGCTGCCGACCGCTGTTTCAACGTGCATAACTCGGCCTGGCGACGCGGGCATGCGACGTCCGATCGGCTTGTCCTGTCGAACCGCCGTTGCCGCAGCAAGGCTGAGCTGTTGGAGGCGCCGGCCCACCACAAGGCACGCCCGTTGCTGCATCAATCCATCGTCAAGAAAATCGAGAACCTCAGGACACCACCACATGATCGAACTCCACATCAACGGCGCAAGCCATCGTCTCGACCCCGACGTGCGCACCTCGCTGCTGGATCTGCTGCGCGACACGGTCGGCCTCACCGGCAGCAAGAAAGGCTGCGATCACGGCCAGTGCGGCGCCTGCACCGTGCTCTTGAACGGCCGGCGCATCAACAGTTGCCTGACCTTGGCCGTGATGCACGACGGCGACGAGATCACGACGATCGAAGGGCTCGGCTCGCCGGACAACCTGAGCCCGCTGCAGCAGGCGTTCTACGAGCACGACGGCTATCAGTGCGGCTTCTGCACGCCCGGCCAGATCTGCTCTGCGACCGCGCTGCTCGAAGAGGCGCGCATGGGCTGGCCGAGCCATGTGAGCGAATCGCTCGACGAAGGCAGTGTGCAGCTCACGCGCGCCGAGATTGCGGAACGCATGAGCGGCAACCTGTGCCGCTGCTCGGCCTATCCGAACATCAACGACGCGATCGGTGAAGTCGCCGAGGCGAACGTGTCGGCAGACCAGGCAGGGCGCGCGCCATGAAGACTTTCGAATACGAACGTGCCGCCGATGCAGCCGGCGCCTGCGCTGCGATCAACGGCGCCAACGGCCAGGCCCGGTTCATCGCAGGCGGCACCAACCTGCTCGATCTGATGAAGCTGCAGATCGAGGCGCCGGACAAACTCGTCGACATCGGCCGGCTGCCATTGGCGGATGTCGAGGAAACAGAAGACGGCGGGCTGAAGATCGGTGCGCTCGTGCCCAACAGCGACCTGGCTGCGCATCCGGCGGTGCGCCAGCACTATGCGGTGCTGTCGCGCGCACTGCTGGCCGGCGCGTCCGGCCAGTTGCGCAACAAGGCGACGACGGCCGGCAATCTGTTGCAGCGCACGCGCTGCTATTACTTCTACGACACCGCGATGCCTTGCAACAAGCGCGCGCCGGGCTCCGGCTGCAGCGCGATCGGTGGCATCACGCGCATTCATGCGGTGCTGGGCGCGAGCGAGCATTGCATTGCGACGCATCCGTCCGACATGGCGGTCGCGATGCGTGCGCTCGGCGCCAGCGTCGACACCCTGCGCGCCGATGGCTCGACCCGGCGAATCGCACTCGACGACTTCTATCGGCTGCCCGCAGATGCGCCGCAGCATGAAACGGTGCTGGCGCCCGACGAACTGATCACGCACGTCGTGCTGCCTGCGGCACCACCGGGACAGCAGGCTTACCGCAAGGTGCGCGACCGTGCCTCGTATGCGTTTGCGCTGGTGTCGGTGGCGGGGGTCGTCGCGGTCGAGCAGGGCCGCATCTCGGCGGCGCGGCTCGCATTCGGCGGCCTCGCACCGCTGCCCTGGCGCGATGAAGTGGTCGAAGCCACGCTGGTCGGCCAGGCCCCGTCGCGGGCACTGTTCGAGCAGGCGACCGATGTGCTGCTGAAAGACGCCAAGGGCTGCGGCGACAACGACTTCAAGATTCCGCTGATGCGCCGCACCTTGATCCATTGCCTCGAAGAACTGACCGGAGCCACCGCATGAGCCATGACGACAACGAGCTGAAGATGGACGCGCCGGTCGGCACCACCGCGCTCGACCGCGGCGCGCAGGGCCTGGTCGGCCGGCCGATGCACCGCGTGGAAGGCCAACAGAAAGTGGCCGGCGCCGTGCCCTACACGCTCGACCAGCGGGTTGACGAAGCATTGGCGCACGGCTATGCAATCTGCGCAACGATCGGCCGCGGCCGGGTCGAAGGCTTCGATACGCAGGTTGCTGCCGGGATGCCCGGCGTGCTCGCCGTGATCGTGGACGACCCATTGATCCCGCGCGAGACCGGCGGTTTTTCCGACAAGCAACTGCTGCGCGGCAACGACACGGTCGAGCACTACGGCCAGTCACTTGGCGTCGTGATCGCCGACACCTTCGAGCAGGCACGCGCCGCGGCTCAAGCCGTGGTGGTGCGCTATTCGGTCGAAGAAGACCAGGGCCGGTTCGACGCGCGCGCGCTGCAGTCCACAGCGAAGCCGCCCGGCGAAGACGCGAAGCTGAAGGACATGAAGGCAGGTGACGTGGACGCGGCGCTGCAAAAAGCCGAACACAAGCTGGACCGCACCTACACCACGCCGTCGCACATCCACGCCGCGATGGAGCCGCACGCGGCGATCGCGTCATGGGACGGTGACAAGCTAACGGTCTACGCATCGGCGCAGATCGTCTCGATCGCGAAGTCGATGCTCGCGAATTCGCTCGACATCGAGGAAAGCAACGTGCATCTGATGTCGCCCTTTGTCGGTGGCGGCTTCGGCGGCAAGGGCGGGCTCGGGGTCGAATCGGTGCTGGCCGCATTGGGGGCGAAAAAAACCGGCCGGCCCGTCAAGATGGCGATCACGCGCCAGCAACTGTTTCACATCGTCTATCGAAGGTCGGAGACCTCGCAGCGCGTCCGCCTCGCGTGCGGCAAGGACGGCCGGCTCACCGCGTTCGGCCACGACAGCATCGTGAGCCAGCGCGAAGGGCGCAAGTTTTTCGAGCCGGTCGCGTTCGGCAGCATCGCGCTGTATCGCGGCGAGAACCGCAGCTTCACGCAGCGCATCATGACGCTCGACTTGCCGGAGGCCGGCTCGACGCGCGCGCCGGGTGAAGCGGTCGGCATGCTCGCGGTGGAATGCGCGATGGATGAGCTGGCCGAGCAGGTCGGTATCGACCCGGTCGAGTTCCGCAAGTTGAACGAGCCTGAGGAAGACCCGACGCGGCATCGCCCATTCAGCGAGCGTCATCTGGTCGCCTGCCTTGATGAAGGCGCACGCCGGTTCGGCTGGAACCAGCGCAATGCGAAGCCGGCCCAGACGCGCGAGGGCGAGTGGCTGATCGGCCACGGCATGGCGTCGTGCATCCGCATCAACCAGTTGAGCGAAGCGCGTGCAAGGGTGCGCCTTTCGCCGGACGGCAAGGTCAGCGTCGAGACCGACATGACCGATATCGGCACCGGCACATACACGATCCTCTCGCAGATCGCGGGCGAAATCCTCGGCGTGCCGATCGAGCAGGTAACCGTGCGGCTCGGCGACTCGGATTTTCCGAAAGGGTTCGGCTCGGGTGGCTCGATGGGGGCGGCGAGTTCGGGCTCTGCGGTTGCGCTTGCCGCCGCCGACATCGTCGAAACGCTGGCGAAGAAAATGGGCGTGGCGCGCAAGGCGTTGACGCTGAAAGACGGCATGGCGAGTGCGGGAACGAAGCGCGTGCCGCTGGCCGAGCTGGTCGATGCGCCGATCGAAGCAATAGGCCACATCGAGCCCGGCAGGATGGAAGAGGCGTTCGATCAGGCGTCTTACGGCGCGCACTTCGTCGAAGTCGGCGTGAGCCGCATCACCGGCGAGACCCGCGTGCGGCGTGTCACCAGCGTGTTCGCGGCCGGCCGCATCCTGGACCCGCAGACCGCGCGCTCGCAGATCATCGGCGGCATCATCTGGGGCATCGGCAGCGCCTTGACCGAGGCCGGCCTGACCGACACGCGCCATGGCCAGTTCGTGAACCACGATCTGGCCGAATATCACATCCCGGTGAACGCCGACATCCCGCCAATCGACATCACGTTCCTGCCTGAGCTGGATGACAGGACCAATCCGCTCAAGATCAAGGGCATCGGCGAGCTCGGCATCAGCGGCATCGGCGCGGCGGTGAACAACGCGATTCACAACGCGACCGGGATTCGGGTCTACGACTATCCGGTCACGCTGGACAAACTGCTCGGCGGGTTGCCCCAAACCTGACATGACAGAGCCGTGAGGTGCTTCCCAGGGACTGTCTTGAACTCCTGAAAAAGTAGCAGAAAACGCAGAAAACACGAGTCGGCATCGTGCGGAAGTGGTTCGATCGATCGAACCGCCAGACCCGCGCTCCCAGCGCGGCGACCGAACTGCCGGACGAACTGCTGGCGCAATCGTGGAGCCCCGCCCAGCGCTTGCTCGCCCTGCAGGAAACCCATCACCTGGCAGGTTCGGCCCTGCATGTCTGGTGCAACGAGAAGGGGCTGTTCGAGCATCAGGTCAAGATCGTGCCACGCCTGGCGGAGCAGGGCGGCTGCGTGGCCAGCGAATCGACGCCATATCGATTGCTCCGTGAGGTTGGCCAACCGACTCACCGTCGCCTGGAATGCGTCGCAGACAGGCGCAAGCCGCGCGCGCCAATCGCATCCAGACCCAACCGGATTTATTGCTGGGACATCAGCGATGTGCCCCCCGCGATCTGCCCCCGAGGTGCGGGGTATCTACTTCTTCCTCGATCGGTTCGTCGATCTGTTCAGCCGCAAGATCGTTGGTTAGCAGCCCTACGACTGCGAGAGCAGCGATGGGGCCAGTCAATCGTTGAACGATGTCTGAGGGCGTCAAGGAATCGAGCGAAATCGGCCAACCGCGCATTCCGGCAATGGTGCGCCGATGCAAGTGGCTTGGGCCACACGATTCGCGCGACAACTGACTTGACATCTACCGACACGCGATTGCCGGGGGCGTTGCCGGCTGCCGTCAAAAGGGCCGTGGGCGAGGCCGGGATGCACACCATCGGTTCATTCGCCGTGCCCTTGAACAGGCGGTCGACCGCCAACGCCGCGCCTGGGAACGGTCGTACCGTTCTAAGGGCATGACGATCGACGCTTCCATCCGGGCGCGTTGAACGGCTATCGGCTTCGAAGCGCCCTCAGCAATCCGAGGAGGGCATCGATGTCGATCGGCTTCGGCAGCGCATGGTCAAAAGCACCGCCGAGATCGGCAAGACCCGTCCTGCCGACATGTCCCGAGACGGCGATGAGCAGGGGAGCGAGGCTGCCAAGCTTGTGCCTGATCGCCAACGCTGCATCGAAGCCGTTCAGGCTCGGCATCTCGATGTCCATGACAACTGCGTCGGGCGTGGGCAAGCCCGTTGCGGCCGCGAGCGCTTGCCTGCCGTTGCAGGCCCGCACGATCTCGAGCGGCTCGGCCAGGCAAAGTCGCAGCAGTTCGCCGAGCGCCTCGGCAGCATCGCTGTCGTCGTCTGCGATGACCAGGCGCATCGTGGATCCTCGGGAGTTTTTGTCTTTGTGCGCCGGCAAAAACGACTCCCGCGCTGTCGTATGCTCCTGAGCAGCACGACACACCATGCGACTGGTCGACTTCATCGAAGCCCATATGCAGGCGATCCTCGCCGAGTGGGAATCGTTTGCCGGGACGCTCCTGCCGGCCGCGGTTCTGAGGGATCACGCCCAACAGATCCTCGAAGCCGTGGCGCGGGATCTCAAGACTCGTTAGACGCCAGACGCCAGACGCCAGACGAGCAGGCGACCAAGTCTCGCGGCCATGCGCTTCGGTCGGTCGACTGCGCGCAGACCGCTCCCGAAACGCATGCCCTGCTGCGCGCCCTCGGCGGCTCCACCATCGAGCAGATGGTGGGGGGAGTACCGGGCGCTGCGCGCCACCGTGCTGCGGCGGTGGGGGTGGGCGCATGTGCCCGGGCCCGACACCCTGGCCGACACGATGCGGTTCAACGAAGCGATCGACCAGGCCGTGGGCCGGGTCGGTCCATTTCTTCTCGCTCGAGGTCGAGCGCTGGCGCAACGTCTTCTTGGGCATGCTCGGGCATGATCTGCGAGGGCCGCTCAACGCCATTTTGCTGACATCGAGACTGCTGGCCAAGCTCAGCGACGGAACGCCCGCCAGCGCGCCCACGGCGCAGCTTATCCGCAGCGGAGAGTGGATGAGGCAACTGCTGGACGATCTGCTCGACCACAACCGTGCCTCGCTCGATCTTGGCATCCCGGTTGCCCCGGCCGGCCTGAATCTCGCGGTGGCCTGCCAGGAGGAGATCGAACTGCAGCAAGCCCCTGGCCCGAGCACGTCATCGAATTCGCCACCGAGGGTCCGACGCAGGGCACGTGGGACGCTTCCCGGCTCCAGCAGTTGCTCGGCAAACCGATCGCAAACGCCGCCAAGCACGGCACGCGACGCGCATCGATCGCGGTGCAGCTGGTGGGCCGCGATGACGAGGTGCGCCTGCTGATCGAGAACTCGGGGCGCGTGATCGACCAACAAGTCGTTGAACTGCTGTTCGAGCCGCTGCGGCGCGGCGGGGAGGACTCGAATGCCGAGCGCACCAGCCTGGGCCTGGGGCTATTCATCGTTCGCCAGATCGTGCGGGCTCACGGGAGAACGGTGGCGGTCTCCTCCGCGGACGCGAAGACGGTGTTCACCGTGACACTCCCAAAACCCCCGCCGCGCTTGACCTGACCGGCTACGGGGCGAACCCTCCGCCATGGGCGCCCGCGGTCGTACCGATCCGGACCGCTGAGGCTGCGAGAAGGACTGTGAGGCAATCGTGTGCCAGTCGTGACCGGAGCCATGCGATCGGCGTGCTCGCGGCCCCGGTGCTGCGGCAGTCGAAAGCTTGTCCGGCTCTGAGGCGAGCGGCGGCTTGGGGGTTCAGTGCGCTTCCCGATCGCCGCACTTGCATCGGAGGAACGGCATTTGCTACAGGCCTGCCGTGCCGAGCTCACTCGTTGAAGCATCCGGACAAAAGTCGAATGACCGCAACCCTTCCGATGCCGATCCTCTTCACTCGTCGGCAAGTGCCTTGGCCGAGGCGGCGTCCGGGCCTCGTTAGCGGTTACCGCCGCGGCCACGGTCCTTGCGAGTTCGACGCCGGACACCCTGCCAACCCAAACATTCTTCCAGGGGCTCCCTGTGCCCGAGCAGCATCGGGGCACCATGAAGTGGCAGTCCGCCCTGTTCGGCGACACGGCCCATTCGACCGATGTCGATCTCTCCCTTGACGAGCACGACGCTCAGCTTCGGCTGCAAACTTGAAGTGGTAAACATGGCAGATAGAAAATTCTCGTTCGAAACTTCCTGGGGTGCGAATTACGGCGCAGATGGGACACGGTTCAGGCTTTGGGCCCCCAGCGCCTCGTGCGTCGAGCTCGCGATCGCAGACAACGACGGGACGCAAGCGCTCGCCTTCGAGCCCATGACGAAAGCGGACGGCGGCTGGTGGGAGAGCGTGACGAGCCGTGTCGAAGTCGGATCGGGCTACGGCTTTCGCGTCGACGGTGGCGAGACCGTGCCCGATCCAGCGGCACGAGCGCAATTGGGCAGTGTCCAGGGGTTGTCGCGCCTCGTTGATCCCAAGGCCCATGTCTGGAAGACACCGGACTGGAAGGGCCGGCCTTGGCACGAGACGGTGTTTTACGAACTTCACACCGGCACCTTCACGCCAGAAGGAACCTTCGACGCCGTTGTGGGGCGGCTTGATCACCTCAGGGAGACGGGCTTCACGGCGATCGAGCTGCTCCCCGTCGCTCAGTTCAGCGGTCGGCGCGGCTGGGGCTATGACGGCGTGCTGCTCTACTGCCCGCATGAGGTCTACGGCGGGGCAGAAGGCCTGAAGCGGCTTGTCGATGCCGCCCATGACAGGGGTCTGATGGTCTTTCTCGACGTCGTCTACAACCATTTCGGGCCGGATGGGAATTACCTTCCCTCCTACGTGCCGGAGTTCTTTCACGCGGACATCCAGACGCCCTGGGGGTCGGCCATGGCCTATGACGAGGAACCGGTGCGTCGGTTCCTGATCGAGAACGCCCTTTACTGGCTGACCGAATACCGCCTGGACGGGTTGCGGCTCGATGCGATCGATTCCATCAAGGACACCACAGAGACGCCCCTGGTGAAGGAACTCGCCGCGCGTGTTCGTCAGGTTTTCAGGGACCGACATGTCCATATCACCACCGAGGACGACCGCAACATCGTCTGGCACATCGAGCGCAACGAAGACGGCTCCATCCCCCTCGTTTCCGGCGAGTGGAACGACGACTTTCACCACACCGCTCATGTGATCGCCACCAATGAGCGGGAGGGCTACTACGAGGACTACGAGACCGACAGCACCGAGCAGATGGCCAGGGCGCTGACCAAGGGGTTCGTCTTTCAAGGAGAGTATTCCCGACATCGCAAAAAGGAGGTCGGTCGTTCGTCCGCGCATCTGCCACCGACGGCCTTCGTTCATTTCCTCCAGAACCATGACCAGGTCGGCAACCGCGCGTTCGGCGACCGCCTGCATGCGCTCAGTTCGGCCCGCGCCTATGACTGCCTGCAAGCGATCCTGCTGCTGTCGCCCCAGATCCCCCTGATGTTCCAGGGGGAGGAGTTCGGCGACACCCATTCTTTCTGCTTCTTCACCGATTTTCATGGCGAGCTCGGCGAGGCCGTTTCGAAAGGACGAAAGGAAGAATTCAAGGGCTTCTCCGCGTTCGAGGACGCGCGTGCCGTTGAAGTGTTCCCCGATCCGAACGATGAAGCCACTTTCACAGCTTCCAAACTGGACTGGTCGCAACTGTCACGCCCCCTGCCAAAGCGCCGGCTGCAAGTCACGCAGGAACTGCTGTCTCGGCGACGCGACGTTCTGATGCCGTTGCTGAAAGCGGCAAACGGCCGTTGCGGCTTTGCTTTCGTCGAGGACCACGCATTCGCCGCGGCTTGGAACCTGCAGGACGGCAAGGTCTACCACCTGTTCGCCAATCTTTGCGATCGGAGCTGGGAGATCGAGCGCGCGCTTCTCTCGGGTGAGGTCGAGGGGGCTCAACTTGTCTACTCGAACCACAAGTCCCCCCTTGAGCAGTTGCAAAGAGGCGTGCTGCCCGCATGGACGGTGTGCTTCGTCCTGGCTGCCTCACGGCTGTTTCAGGGAACCGGCAATGTCTGATCGTCTCGATAAATTGGCGCAGAGCCATGGCATCTGCGTCCGGTACACGTCCGAACTAGAGGAAGTGATGGAAATCTCGGACGAGGCCAAGCACGCGCTGCTGCAAGTGCTCG
Organism: uncultured beta proteobacterium; assembly: GCA_963784295.1. Classification (GTDB taxonomy): domain Bacteria; phylum Pseudomonadota; class Gammaproteobacteria; order Burkholderiales; family Burkholderiaceae_C; genus JBBPYC01. The sequence continues at coordinate 183,312 of CAWAQL010000016.1, read as the reverse complement.
AGATCGATCCGCAAACGAGCGAAACGGGTGACTTTGCCAGCCAGCAGCACGAGGCGACACGCAGCTGCGCCCTCCCGCAGCATCTGCAGGATGACCGCGTCTGGGGGCTGACCTGCCAGCTGTATGGCCTGCGCTCGAGCCGAAACCTCGGAATCGGCGATTTCGATGACCTCGCGCGCCTTGCCGAGATCGCGGGAGAGGCGGGCGCTTCATTTCTCGGCGTCAACCCGCTCCATGCATTGTTTCTCTCTGAGCCCGAACGGATCAGTCCTTATTCTCCCTCGACGCGTCGGTTCCTCAATCCGCTCTACATTGCAGTCGACAAGCTTCCGGGCGGCGCGGCGGCGATCCGCGCATTGCGCGACGAAGACGCGGCCGCATTCCCCGATCGCGACGGCGATCTGGTCGACTATGGGATGGTCGCATCGCTCAAGGTGCGGCTCTTGCGGCAACTCTTTGCCGGGCGGCCCAGCGCCCTGGACGAGGGATGGGAGAAGTTCCGGCAGGACAACGGCGACAGCCTGTATTCGCTCGCGCTGTTCGAAGCGATTTCCGCGCATCAAGTGAAGGAGGGCGGTCATGCCGGCTGGCACGGCTGGCCAGGGGATCTGCAGAGCCGCCAGAGCGAGGCGGTCGCGCGCTTCGAGGCCGAACATGAAGAGGACGTCCACTTTCATGCGTGGCTGCAGTTCGTCGCCAGCCAGCAACTCGGCGACGCGCAAGCCCGCGCCAAGGCGGCTGGAATGCGGATCGGGCTTTATCTCGATTTCGCCGTCGGCGTTGCTCCGGACGGGGTGGACACCTGGGCCGATCCCGATCTCACCGTGCGCGCTGCCCGCGTCGGTGCGCCGCCGGATCTGTTCAATTCCGAAGGGCAGGACTGGGGTCTCGCTCCCCTGTCGCCCAAGGTGCTGGCGGCACGAGGCTACCAGCCGCTCGGCGATGCCTATCGGGCGCTGATGCAACACGCTGGCGCGATTCGCATCGACCACGCCATGGGTCTTGCCCGCCTCTGGTGGATTCCCGCGAGCGGCAAGGCGGCTGCAGGCGGCTATGTTCGTTATCCGCTGGGGGCCATGATCGACGCTGTCGCAAATGTGTCCGAGGCCACTGGCTGCATCGTCATTGGCGAGGACCTCGGGACGGTGCCAGAGGGCTTCCGTCCGGCAATGGAAGCCGCGAACATGTTGTCGTACCGCGTCCTTTATTTTGGAGTCGACAGGAACGGTGAGTTCATCGCACCGGCGCAGTATCCGAAACTCGCGCTCGCCTGCATTTCCACGCACGATCTGGCAACGCTCGCCGGGTGGTGGACCGGGAGCGATATCGCGCTTCGCGCCGAGACGGGCCGACAGGCGAAAGAAGCAAGCGAGCGCGACCTGAAGGATCGCGGCCAAAACCGAAAGGCGCTCCTGGAGGCGCTCGATCGCAGCCGCCTGCTTCCGCCCGGATATGCCGGTGTCGTTTGCGGTGAGCGCGACATGCCCACCGCATTGAGCATTGACCTTGCCGTGGCGATCCACCGCTTCGGGGCACGCGCGCGGTCCGTGATGTTCGCCGTGCAGCTTGAGGATGCCGTTCTTTCTGTCCGGCAGCCGAACCTTCCCGGAACGACCAATGAATATCCGAACTGGCGCATTCGATCCGACGTGATGCTGGAAGATCTGGCTGCCGATCCCCGCTTTCAGACGTTTGCCCGCGCCATGCGCGAGGAGCGACCGGAGATTTCATCGGTCAGCGCTGCCCCCGAGTTCAGCAGCAGTCGGCTCTAGAGTCCAAAGGTTGAACCGTAGTTGCACCGGCTTGGCCGGGCTGGATAAAACGCAACTCGACCCTATTCCTGGCCGCCCAGTCGTGCATCGTGCGCCCGGTGTACTCGGGCCCGTTGTCGGTGCAAAGGACTTTGGGCAAGCCGCGCTCGACCTTGACTTGGTCGAGCACGCGCGAGACATACCGCGCCGGGATCGAGGTGTCGGCTACGGGTTGCACCGACTCCTTGGTGCAGTCGTCCGCCACCGTCAGCGTCTTGGCTCTGCGGCCTGTGGCCAGTTCGTCGAGCGCGTTGTCCATGCTTCACGCCTCGTTGGGTTGAATGGGTCGCAGCAGTGGCTGCCGTTCGGGCACGGGCAGCTTCTTGCGTCGACGCTGGCGCTGATGCCCACCAGCTTCAACGCCGTGCGTTCGCTCAGGCCCAGGGCCTTGAGTTCGTGCACCACCTCGCGCCGTGCCGCCACGGCCACTACTTTCGCTGCAAGACCTCGCGCATTGCGTCGACTTCCAGCAGGGAGTTCGCGAGCAAGCGTTTGAGCTTGCCGTTCTCGGACTCCAGCGCCTTCAGACGCTGCGCGTCCGAAGCCTCCATGCCGCCGAACTTCGCCGTCCAGGCGTAGCAGCTCGGCTCACTGAAGCCGTGCTTCCTGCCTAGCGCTTTGATGGGCAGCCCAGCATCGGCTTCATGCAGGAAACCAATGATCTGCTCCTCGGTGAATCGCCTCTTCATCGGTCCGATCCCCTTCTCGAGTTGATCGAACTCTGGATCGCGGCGCTATTGATTTCTGGGGGCAGCGCACCTGGCGGCGACCTCGGCATGTGGGTCGCTGCGGGCGTGGGTTTTGCGGGCGTGCTGTTCAGCTTTGTGGTGGCGTTCTTTCCACCCGATCGGCTTCCGGTGGGCTCGCCCGCGCTCAATGTGGGTCTGGTTCTGGTAGGCACGAGCCTGTTTTGCGCAATCCCGCTGCTGTACACGCCCGCCACATTGACCGCGAGTCCGCGTGGCAGCGACTGTCATCAATGAGATCGCCCGCTCGGCGTGGAAAAGCGCATTGCGTTGCCTGCAGCGACCTTGCGCAGCCCGACGCCGCGGCATCACTTCACCAACGACTTCGATGCCGCCGCACCCAGGCGCTCAAGCGCCTTGAGTGCGTCGTTGCGATCCCGGCTCGGCAGTTCGGGCGACCCGAGCGTGACCACCTGCGGGCCTTTCACGAGCGCCATGAAAGCGCCGTCTCCGAGAATGCCTCGCGCGGGATTGGAGGTCTCGACAAACGCGGCATTGTCCAGATCGAGCTGAGCGAATTTTTCGATCCGGACGTTGCGCAGCGCATCGCGTTTGAGCGGATCGGCGATGCCTTGCGCCATGCCGAGCGCCTCTTCCTGCGCGCTCGCTGGCGTCTGGGCGATCGACTCCTGCACGCCGAGCAGAATCTGCCCGTTCGCGCTTTTCCAGACGCATTCGGTGATCCCGTATTCCTCAAGTCGCCGGCTGCGTTCGGGCGCGGCAGCAGCAGCCGGGAAAACTTTTTTCACCTCCGCCGCCGGCACGATCGCGCACGGGTCGGCGGTCGGCGCCTTGACGGCCGGCGGGCTGCTGCCGGTGGCCGCTTCGATCTGCTTCAACAGCTTGGTCGCGTCCTGCTGCGCCTTCGCATTGCCGGGCGTCTGAGCGGCGACCGTCGTGACGCCGCCCAGCACCAGCGCTGCAGAACACGCAACAGCCAGGCTTCGCATCGCCCTTCGACCGGGTTCGGGAATCGGACGCATGGCAACTCCTCGCAGGTCGAACGGGCGAACAACGACGGCCCGCTCGATTCGCATGCAATGCTAAGCGGCGCGGATCGACGACGCAAGCGGATGAGCCGGCCTGGGCCGACTTGCGGCATGTGCTGCGTTTTGATAACTTTTCTTCACGGCTCGTGTGTCGATCCGTCGCGGCGCCGTTCGTCGTGCCGTTGAACGGCGCCATGTATGCCGTAGGCAATATCGCCCGTTTCCGCTTTCAAACAGGAGCAAGGCAATGAACTACGTCGATGGATTCGTCGTCCCCGTGCCCAAGGCCAACCGCGAGCAGTACAAGAAGCTGGCGAGCGACATGTCGAAGCGCTTCAAGGATTGGGGTGCGCTTCAGGTCGTCGAATGCTGGGGCGACGACGTGCCCGACGGCAAGCTCACCTCGTTCCCGATGGCCGTCAAGTGCGAGCCCGACGAAGTCGTCGTGTTCTCGTGGATCGTCTGGCCTTCCAAGGCCGTGCGCGACGAAGGCAACAAGAAGATGATGGCTTCGACCGATATGCCGAAGGACATGCCGTTCGACGGCAAGCGCATGATCTACGGCGGGTTCGAAGTGATGGTCGACGCGTAAGTCACAGCGAAGGAGCAGTGCTCGTGGACAAGGTCAGCATCTGTCTGTGGTTCGACGGCCATGCCGAAGAAGCCGCGAAGTTCTACACGAATCTCATCCCGGACAGCCGGATCGAGCAGACGACCCGCGCGCCGTCGGACTATCCGAGCGGCCGCCAAGGCGAGGTGCTCACGGTGGCGTTCACGCTCGGCCAGCGCAACTTCCTCGCGCTCAACGGCGGCCCGGAGTTCCGGTTCACCGAAGCCGTCTCGCTGTCGATCGACTGCGCGGATCAGGCCGAGGTCGATCGCTATTGGGAAGCGCTGTCCGCGCACCCCGCGAACGAGCAGTGCGGCTGGGTCAAGGACCGCTTCGGCCTGTCCTGGCAGATCGTGCCGCGCGTGCTGCCCAAGCTGCTTGCCGATCCGGATCGGGCCAAGGCCCAACGCGTGATGAAAGCGATGATGGAGATGAAGAAGCTCGACGTCGCCGCGTTGGAACGCGCCGCGTCGGCGTAGGGCAGCAACCTCGAGCGGACGACGCCACTGGGCGACCGCGTGGCAGCCCGACGGTGCCCCCTTGATCGAAGACGAACAGATCGCGAAGCTGCACACGTCGCAACGAAAGAAGAAAAATTCAAGCCCACGGCGGGAGCCCTGTCCCCGGTCGCCGAACTCGGTGCCCGTAACCAGGCAGTCCATCTGAGTGAAATCGCCGACCAACGCCGCGCCCGCAACGCGCTGCTGGCCGACGAGATCGAGCTTCGGCGCCGCATCGTGGGGGTCGCGCAGCCGCGCCGCGAACTGCCGGCGGGTGGCTCAGTCACGGGGCCCGAACGCTGCGAAGGCGAGCACGCCCCGATCGAGATGAAAAACCTGTTCGCCGACACGCAGACGCTCATGATCTGCAGCTTCATGCACGGTCCGGGCCGTGAAAAAGCCCTGTCCGATGTGCACGACATCGAGGAACGCCTGGGACGGCGAAGCGCCCACGACGCAGCAACGCGCGGGATTCGCTTTTGTTGCGTGCTCGCCGATCGAGCGGATCGTCGCCTTGAAGGAGGCGCGCGGCTGGAGACACTTGAAGCTTTATTTCAATGCCAGCGGCGACTGCAAGCGCGACCACCTCCGTACAGACGATGCGGACGTTCCGGCCATCCGTTTCTTCATACGCAGCGGCGGCGGCACGATCCGGCATTTCTGGGCCGAGCAAACCGCCTTCGACATGGCCGATCCCGGCCAGGACCCGCGGGGCGCCGTCGTCCCGACGCCGCTGTGGAACGTGCTGGACGAGACGCCCGAAGGACGCGGTGGCGACTGGTGCCCGAAGCTGGTCGATCTGGACTGAGGGACGAAACAAATGGCCCTGATCGAAGCTTCCTGCCATTGTCAAGCCGTATCAGGGAGGTGCCCGAGCCGACCGCATTGCACAAATGCCATTTCATTGCAGCAGTCGCACCGGCACGCTGCGGAGCTGCGTTGCCGTGTCGCCACGTCGCAGTTCAAGCGCGAGACGATGCCCGAGCGGGTCGGCGCCAACCCGTTCGGCACCCATACCGTGCGGCACTGCCACTGCAACATCTGCGGCATGCCCTTCCAAGTCTGGCCACCGGCTTGGCGTGCGGACGGCAAGCCGGACTTCGACCACCCGGTCATCGCCTCGAACATGCGCCTGGCGCCGACGTTCGACCGCTCGAAGCCGACAGTCGATCGGTTGGACGGCAAGCGTTTTCAGGCCGGCGCCACGATCGGGTCTGCGCCGACTGACAAACTATTAAAAAGATAGCTGACAACGAAGGCTGTGCCTGCACTTCAGCGTGTTTTGATAAAAAAACATCCGTCACTGCGAAATTTTCAGCCCTTCCTCGACCTGCACCTCGAAGTAGCGCTGAAAGCTGAATGCAATGCTCGCCATCAGCACGCCGGTACCGACCATCAGTGCAATCACGACGGCGCGCGATGGTGATCCAGCGCGTGCCGCCGGCCACGTGTTCGGCATCGGCGTCCGGGTTGTGGCGCGCGTTCCAGCGTTCGCGGCTGGCCAGGCCGTAGACGATCGCGGTCAGCGAGCAGCCGCGATCGTGAAGCCCAGCAGCGGGATCAGCCACCAGCTCAGCCGGTCGTCCACGCCGTACTGCTGCACGCGCTCGATGCCGTAGAGGCCCAGCGCGGTGGGAATGGGCAGCAACCAGCCGAGCGTGTCCGCAAAGCCGTGCAGGTAGAAGCGGTGCAGCCCGAGCGGGCCTCCGAAGAATGCGAGCCAGGTCGCCATCGTCTTGTTTTTCATCGGCGGAGATTGTGCGACCGCTCACGGCTGCTGCGACCGCCGCGGTCATTCGGGGGGCGTGTCGCCAGCGCCCACGGCCTTGTCCATCATCACCACGTCGAGCCAGCGGCCGAACTTCCAGCCGCACGCGGTGAGGGTGCCAACGTTTTGAAACCCGCGCGAGCGATGCAGCCGGGTCGAGCCGTGGTTGGCCGAGTCGCCGATCACCGCGATCAGCCGGCGCACGCCGGCGGCGACCGCGTCCGCCTCGAGCGCGCACGAGCAGCGCACAGCCCACGCCGCGCCGCTGCGCCTCGGGCGCAAGTAGACCGAATCCTCGGCCGAAAATCGGTACGCGGGGCGCGGCTTGAACCATTGGCAATACGCGTAGCCGATCACCACGCCCGCGTCTTCGGCCACCAGCCAGGGCAGGCCTTTGCCGAGCACGTCCGCGCGGCGCTGCGCCATGTCGGCCTGGCTCGGCGGCTCGGTCTCGAAGGTGCCGGTGCCGTGCAGCACATGGTGTGCATAGAGGGCGGTGACAGCGGGCACGTCGTTGTCCCGGCTGGGTCGAATGATAGGCATGGCAGGAGCGGAAGTTATAATGGAAGGCTTTTCGCGTGTCGCCGGACGCGTGCATTTGCAGCAACGGCCGTCGACGCTTGGATTTTCTTGCAACGCACAGGCAGCGCGGTTCGGTATCGGCGCCTCGAAGGACAAACACCATGGTTGTGATTCGACTCGCGCGCGGCGGCGCCAAAGCCCGCCCCTTTTTCAACATCGTCGTGGCCGACAAGCGCACGCGCCGCGACGGACGCTTCATCGAGCGCATCGGTTTCTACAACCCGCTGGCCAAGAGCCACGAAGAAAGCATCCGCCTCGCGCAGGACCGGCTGAGCTACTGGCGCGGTGTCGGCGCGCAGGCGTCGCCGACCGTCGAGCGACTGGTGCGCCAGGCGGCTGTGGCCGGTGGGCTGGCACCCGCTGCTGCCGAGCCGGCCGAAGCCGCCGCGGCCTGATCCGGCAAATAGGTCCCCCGAACTCGGTCGGGCTGGCGCGAGTGCCTGCTCCGCACCACTCGCACTTGAAGCCGATCGGTGGCCGGCATTTGCCCGGTTCTCCCGCTATGGCCATTTTTGCATCGGACTGCCCGGCGCCGAGTGGCTCAAGGAGCCGTCGCGCATGATCGCTGGTCTCGAGCCCGCCGAGCTGCCACCTGATGCGGTTGAAGTAGCCCGCATCACGGGTGCCTGGGGCTTGAAGGGCTGGTTCAAGCTGTTGCCCCATAGCGCCGACCCGAAGGCGCTTTTTTCTTCCAAACGTTGGTATCTGCTGCCGTCCGAGCGCGGTGCGCGCGCGTTCGAGGGCAGCCAGCTGTTGCGCGTCCGCGAAGCCAAAGAGCACGCCGACAGCGTTGTCGCCCAGGCTCAAGAGATTGCGGATCGCGACGTCGCCCAATTGCTTGCCGGTGCGCGCGTGTTCGTAGCGCGCTCGAGCTTTCCGACCGCGCAGACCGACGAGTACTACTGGGTCGACCTGATCGGGCTGGCGGTCGTGAACCGCGAAGGCGTGGCGCTCGGCGACGTGCGCGAGTTGCTCTCGACGGGCGCACAGACCGTGCTCGTGATCGAGATGCCGACGCAAGTCGGCTCCGGGGCACCGCGCGACCGCATGATCCCGTTTGTCGCGGCATTCGTCGATGCGGTCGATCTGGCTGCGCGCCGCATCACGGTCGACTGGCAGCCCGAGTACGACTGACCGCAGCGCCGGCTTCGTCGATGCGTTCGCACAGACGCCGGTCGTCCGATCGCTGCCGCGGCCGAGTCCACGCCGAACGCCGTCCCCTCCCTGAACCCTCGCTGCCCATCCGCCACCGCAGCGTGTCCGCTCCGACGTTCTCCGACCTGACCGGCCAGCGCGCATTCATGCGGCTGTGGTTCGCACGCCTGTTCGGCACGGCCGCCAACCAGATGGTGATGGTGGCGGTCGGCTGGCAGATGTACGACCTGACCGGCAGCGCGTGGGACCTGGGGCTGGTCGGGCTCTATCAGTTCGTGCCCGCGCTGCTGCTGACGCTGGTGGCCGGGCATGTGGCCGACCAATACCGGCGCGACCGCATCGTTGCAGCCTGCCTGTGCGCGCAGGCGCTGGTGGCGTTGACGCTGGCCGCTGCGGCGCACGAACGCTGGGCCACGCGCGAGCTGCTGCTCGGCTTGTCGGTGGCGCTCGGCGCGGTGCGTGCGTTTCAGATGCCCGCGCAGCAGGCGCTCACGCCTTTGTTGGTGCCGGCCCCGATGCTCGCGCGCGCAATGGCGTTCAGCTCGGCCGGCTCGCAGGCCGCGATCATCGGCGGGCCGGCCATCGGCGGCGTGCTGTTCGTCGCGGGCGCGGCGACCGTCTACGCGGTCTGCGCGGCGCTGCTCGCCATTGGCGTCGTGCTGATGCTGCGGCTGGGCTATGAGCACGTGCCGCCACCGCGCCGGCCGGTCACGCTCGAGACGTTGCTCGTCGGGCGTGCGCTTCATCTGGCGCGCGAAGCTGCTGCTGGGCGCGGTGTCGCTCGACCTGTTCGCGGTGCTGCTCGGCGGCGCCACCGCGTTGCTGCCGATCTATGCGAAGGACATCTTGCTGACCGGGCCCTGGGGCCTCGGCCTGCTGCGCGCAGCGCCGGCCGTGGGCGCGCTGGTCGATGTCGGTCGTGCTCACGCGCTGGCCGATGGAGCGTCGGGTCGGTGCCAAGCTGCTGTGGGCGGTGGCGCTGTTCGGCGTCTGCATGGTGGTGTTCGGGCTGTCGACGAACCTCGCGCTGTCGATGACCGCGCTCGCGGTCTCAGGAGCCGCCGACATGGTCAGCGTGGTGGTTCGCCAGACGCTGGTGCAGCTTGAGACGCCCGACGGCATGCGCGGCAAGGTCGGCGCGGTGAATTCGGTGTTCATCGGTGCGAGCAACCAGTTGGGCGAGTTCGAGTCGGGCGCGACGGCCGCGCTGCTCGGGCCGGTCGGCTCGGTGCTGCTCGGCGGCATCGGCACGCTGGCCGTGGCGGGGCTGTGGTCGCGGATTTTTCGCACGCTCGCGCAGCGCGACAGAATGACGGCCTGAGCGGCTGCGTCGCTTCCCGACCGTGCGCTCTTTCTGAATCCATGCGCTTCGACGTCGTCACCTTGTTCCCCGAGCTGTTCGCGCCGTTCACCACGGCCGGTGTGACGCGGCGCGCGTTCGATTCGGGCCAGCTTGCGCTGCGCTGCTGGAACCCGCGCGACTTTGCCGACGGCGCCTATCGCCGCGTCGACGATCGGCCGTTCGGTGGCGGCCCCGGCATGGTGATGCTGGCGGAACCGTTGGCGCGTTGCGTCGAGGCGATTCGGATCGACCGGGGTGCCGGTGAAGCCGCAGTCGCAGCGCCGGTGGTGCTGTTTTCGCCGACCGGCAGCCGCATCGACCATGCGGTGGTGGCCGGCTTTGCCGACCCGGCAGCGGCGGCCGGCGCGATCCTGATCTGCGGCCGCTACGAAGGGCTCGATCAACGCTTCATCGATGCGTTCGTGGACCGGCAGCTGAGCCTCGGCGACTTCGTGCTTTCCGGCGGCGAGATCGCGGCGATCGCGCTGCTCGATGCGGTCGCACGCCTGCTGCCCGGCGTGCTGCACGATCCCGACAGCCATGTGTTCGACAGCTTCAACCCGGCTGTGCAAGGCCTGCTCGACTGCCCGCACTACACGCGGCCCGAGCGGTGGCGCGGGCAGGGCGTGCCCGACGAATTGCGCTCCGGCCACCACGTACGCATCGAGCGCTGGCGGCTCGCCGAGCGGCTGGCGTTGACGCAGCGCGTGCGGCCGGATCTGCTCCCGCCGGAGCCGGCAAAGTCCGCGCAGCGCCAAAAGTTATAATCGGCGGCTTTGCTTTTATAGCGATCCTCTGCCTGGTTGACGGTTTTGTCGATGTCATTCGGCCCGTCCCGCTCGGTGTCTCTCTCGACCAGAGACCCAGCGGCAGATCCGCCTGGCGCGGGCACGATCGATCCCCAAGGAACCCATGAATCTCATCCAGACCCTGGAGCAGGAAGAAATCGACCGCCTGGGCAAGAAGATCCCCGTCTTCGGCCCCGGCGACACGGTGGTGGTCAGCGTGAACGTGGTCGAAGGCGCGAGAAAGCGCCTGCAGGCCTATGAAGGCGTCGTGATCGCGATGCGCAACCGGGGCCTGAACAGTGGCTTCACGGTGCGCAAGATCTCGAGCGGCGAGGGCGTCGAACGCACGTTCCAGACCTACAGCCCGCTGATCGCCAACATCGAAGTCAAGCGCCGCGGCGACGTGCGCCGGGCCAAGCTGTACTACCTGCGCGAGCGCAGCGGCAAGTCGGCGCGCATCAAGGAAAAACTGCCGTTCCGCGTCAAGCTGCCGGCCGGCGAGAAGTAAGCTTTCCGCCTGCTCGAAGCGACAGTCGCTGTCGCTTCGACGAAAACCGCCGCGAGCCTCTGTGCTTGCGGCGGTTTTTTCTTGCCGCAACCCCTGCAATGACCACGAACGAACCATCCACCGGCAAGCCGCTGGGCGTGTCCAGCCTGCCGAGCTTTGACCCACGCAAGGTGCCGATCGTCGGCGCCGGCGATCCCTGGCTGCCCGCCGTGCCGCTCGCCGATCTGCGCCCCGACGCGCTGCGCGCGCGCTTCGCGCAGCCGCCACCGTGGCGGCCCGAACTGACGCAGGAGCGCCGGTTCCTGCCGGACCGCGAGCCCGCACGCGCCGCCGTGCTGATCCCGATCGTGCTGCGGGGCCCGGACGCTTCGACCGTGCTGCTGACCGAGCGCACCGCGCACCTGTCGACACACGCGGGCCAGGTCGCGTTTCCTGGCGGCAAGTCGGATCCGGAAGACGCCGATGCGGTCGCCACCGCGCTGCGCGAGGCGTGGGAGGAGGTCGGTCTGGAGGCGCGCTTTGCCGAAGTCATCGGCAGCCTGCCCGACTACGTGACCGGCAGCGCGTTCGTCATCACGCCGGTGGTTGCGCTGATCAACCCGGCGTACGCGTTGCGCGTGAACCCGCACGAAGTGGCCACCGCGTTCGAAGTGCCGCTTGCGTTCCTGATGGACCCAAGGCAGCACCGCCGCCATGCATTCGAGTGGGAAGGTTCCACACGCGAGTGGTATTCGATGCCGTGGCAGGACGGCGCGCACGAGCGTTTCGTCTGGGGTGCCACTGCGGCGATGCTGCGCAACCTCTATCGGTTCTTGAGCGCCTGACGCGAGCGCATCGGGCGCCGCTGGCCCGCTGCCGCCGCGCCGAAGGCGCGGCCTATCATCCCGCCCATGATCTTCTTTGCGGTCGTCTGCGCGCTGCTGCTCGAGCAGGCCTGGCCGCTGGCGCGCCGCAATCCGCTGCAGGCGGCACTGCTCGGCTGGGCGCGTTGGACCGGACGCCATTTCGACGCGGGCGACGTCGCGCACGGCGCGGTCGCCTGGGGCATCGGCATCGGACTGCCGGTGGCGGCGGTCGTCGCCCTGCATGCGCTGCTGCAACGCGGCGCCGGCTGGCCGGCCGCGATGGCCTGGGACATCGCGGTGCTCTATGTGACGCTGGGATTTCGCCAGTTCAGCCGCCATTTCACCGGCATCCGCGAATCGTTGGTTCGCGGCGACGAGATCGGCGCGCGCGCGCGGCTCGCGCAGTGGCAGCAGGTGGATGCCCGCGATGTGCCGCCGGTCGAACTCGTGCGGCATGTGATCGAAGCGTTCGTGCTGACCGCACATCGGCGGGTGTTCGGGGTGCTGGCCTGGTATGCGGTGCTTGCTGCGCTGGGGCTGGGTCCGGCGGGTGCGGTGCTGTACCGACTGGCGGAGTTCGTCGCGCGCTACTGGCGGCGCCGCGACGGCCAGTCGGCCAATGCGGCGCTGCGCCGTGTCACGCGCGCCTGCTGGCACGCGATCGACTGGCTGCCCACGCGACTCACCGCGGCAAGCTTTGCGGTGGTCGGCGCCTTCGAAGAAGCGATCGACGGTTGGCGGCGGCAGGCACGTGAGTTTCCGCAAGACAACGACGGTGTGGTGCTGGCCGCCACTGCGGGTGCACTGAACGTGCGGCTGGGCGGTACGGCGCTGAAGTCGGACGCTGCCTATGCATCGACCGGTGCGCACGGGCTGGACGACGACCGCGCAACGCAGTCCGCAAGCTGGTCGGCGCCGGGACGTGAGGCGGAACCGGCGCACCTGCGCAGCGTGGTCGGACTGGTGGGCCGGGCGGTGGCGATGTGGCTGGTGGTGCTTGCGTTGCTGACGCTTGCCCGGCTGCTGTAGCTCGGCGTCTGCCTGCATGGCGCGCGCGCCGAATGTGATTCGAACGGGCGATCGAATCGCGCTTCTTCGAGCGGCAGCAAAAATGGGCACATGAGCGCGCGCATCGCGCCCGTCAATACGTCTTTGGCTGGCTCAGCTCGGCGAACAGATCGCAATAGATTTTGTAGCGGCCGATCAAGAAAGGGCTTGGGCCCGCAGCGTTTTCACCATTGCCCTGGGACACGACGGCCTGCTGCGCGGCAACGGCCGCGACCAACTCGCAACCCGGCTCATGCCGATGCGTGCAGTTGTGAAAGCGGCAGCGTTCGGTCAGCGGTGCCAAGTCGGGCATCAGTTTGGCCAGCCGCATCGGCTCGATGTGCGCAAGGCCGAATTCCTGGAATCCCGGCGAATCGATCAACGCGCTGCGACGCTGCGCATCGAGCCAGTACAGCGTCGTGCTGGTGGTCGTGTGCTTGCCGGAGTTCAGCGCCTTCGACGTCTCGCGCGTGGCCGCTGCTGCGCCGGGTGCGAAGCGGTTCGTGAGCGTGCTCTTGCCCGTGCCGGACGGCCCGAGCACCAACGTCACCCGACCGTCCAGACGCTCGCGCAATCGGTCGGCACCCACATCCACCGCCCGGCCGAGCGCCAGCGGCAACACGTCGTAGCCCATCGCCGCGTAAGGCCGAAGGCGCTGCGCGGCGGCGGCGAACGGCGCGGTCAGGTCTTCCTTGTTCAGACCGATCAACGGCGCGATCTGCTGCGCTTCGGCTGCGATCAAGGCGCGTGCGAGTTGCGACTCGGAGAACACCGGGTTGGCCGCAAGCAGGATCAGCACTTGGTCGAGGTTGGCCGCGAACGCCTTGCTGCGCAGTTCGTCCTGTCGCCAGAACAGGTTGCGGCGCGGCTCGATCGCCTGGATCGTGCCTTCGTCGGTGCTCGGTTGCCAGCGCACGCGGTCGCCGACCAGCACCTCGCTTTTCTTGCCGCGCGGATGGCAGATCCGCCGTTGCCCGTCGTCGGTTTCCACCACGCAGTGCCGGCCGTAGCCTGCGACGACCAGCCCGGCCTGCAACTTGGTCGCAACCCGCGCCTGACTCAAGGAAAAACCCGAAGCACCGACTGCGGCAATCGATCAGTGCAGCAGCGCATCGGTCCGCTGTGCGGCATCGAAGTCCTGTGCAGACAGGCCCCCGGCGCAGGGGGTCGACCAGCGCACGCATACCGCACGGGCAGCACCGTCTGCCGCGTCATCGGTTGCTTCGATGGACACCCGCACCGGCGCGTGGTCCAGGCGCCGCGCGACCCAGCCAAGCGCCTGCACGAAGCCGAGGCACTCGGCAAAATCGCGGAAGCGGAAGTGCTTTTCGATGGCAATCAGCGGCCCGTCGCCATCGAGCCGCCAGCCGTCCACCTGCGCCAGGTTTGCTACGATTTGTGTAGCGTTCAACAATGCAGAGACGCGTGCCAGGGGCCGATCGGGCTTCGCAACCAGCATGTCAGGCATGCGAAGCAGCCGGTGTGGCCAATGCCGCCGGTGCGAGTCGGGCCAGCCGCTCGGCCGCGCTCGGGTGCGAGTAGTAGAAGCGCACATAAAGCGGATCCGGCGTCAGCGTCGCTGCGTTGTCTTCATACAGCTTCAGCAGCGCAGCCGACAGGTCGCCGCCGCTGGTCTGTTGCACGGCGTACGCATCGGCTTCGAATTCGTCCCGGCGCGACAGCTGCGCGGCCAGCGGCGAGATGAAGAAGCTTGCCACCGGCAGCGCCATCATGAACAGCAACAGCGCCAGCGCGTCGTTCGGCGCGCCGACGGCCAGATTGGGCGTCACCCCCAGGCCGCTGAAAAACCAGGGCTTGGTCGACAGCCATCCGAGCAGCGCAAAGCCCAGAAAGCTCAGGCCGAACATCAACCCGATGCGCTTCGTCACGTGCTTGTGCTTGAAGTGGCCGAGCTCGTGCGCGAGCACCGCGTCCACCTCGTTGGGCGCCAGCCGTGCGAGCAGCGTGTCGTAGAACACCACGCGCTTGGCCGCGCCGAAGCCCGTGAAATACGCGTTGCCGTGCGCGCTGCGTTTGCTGCCGTCCATCACGAACAGGCCTTCGGCGGAAAAACCGCAGCGCTGCATGAGTTGCGTTACGCGGGTTTTCAACACCTCGTCGGCGAGTGGCTCGAACTTGTTGAATATCGGCGCGATCCAGACCGGATAGACCACCAGCAGCAGCAGGTTGAACGCCATCCAGGCACCGGCCGCCCACAGCCACCAGTACGTGCCGGCCGCGCCCATCAGCCACAGCACGAGCGCGGCGATCGGCAGCGCGATGGCCGCGCCGAACAGCGTGGACTTGACGAGGTCGGTCAACCACAGCCGCCCGCTCATGCGGTTGAAGCCGAAGCGTTTTTCGATGCCAAACGTTTTGTAGAGTGAGATCGGCAGCTCGATCAGCCCGCCGATCAATGCGAAGCAGCCGAGCAGCGCCAACTGCTGCCACATGCCGGGGCCCAGCAGACCGAGCAACGCGCGGTTCAGCGCATCGAGCCCGCCCAGCAACGTCCAGCCGATGAGCACCGCCGCACTGAAAGCCATATCGAGCAGACCAAGACGCGTCTTGGCAATCGTGTAGTCGGCGGCCCGCTGGTGCGCGGTCTCGCTCACGTGCAGGGCAAACGCAGGCGGCACTGCATCCCGATGCTGCGCCACGTGCCGAATCTGGCGCGACGCGAGCCAGAACTGCACCAGCAGCATCGCGATCACGGCCAACGCGAAAGCCACGGTCAGCGCGAGCGCGGCGGAAGAATAATGGGTGGTCTCGGACATGGATGACTCGAAGTTTAGGCGCTTGCCCCGCGTTCGTGTGCACCGCAGGGCCATCCGCGACAATCTGTTCCCATGTCCGACACCCAGCTTCCTCTCGATCCGGCGGCGATTGCCCCCGGCGCCGCCACCACCTCCGCGCCAGCTTCAGATATGTCGGTCGCCAACGCACCAGCCATCGATGCACCGCTGGCCAAATCGGACCAGAACCTGGTCTGGCTCGACTGCGAGATGACCGGGCTTGATCCGGAAGTCGAACGCATCATCGAAATCGCAGTGGTCGTGACCGGCCCGCACTTGACGCCGCGCGTCGAAGGCCCGGTGCTTGTGATCCATCAAAGCGACGAGCTGCTCGGTCGCATGGACAGCTGGAATACCAACACGCACGGCGCGAGCGGCCTGACCGCGAAGGTCAAGGCCACGACGCTCACGGAAGTCGACGCGCAGCAGCAGATCATCGATTTTTTGAGCGCGTACGTGCCGACAGGTGGCTCCCCGATGTGCGGCAACACGATCGGGCAGGACCGGCGGTTCCTGGCGCGGTACATGCCCAAGCTCGAAGCGTTTTTCCACTACCGCAATCTGGATGTGAGCACGTTGAAGGAGCTGGCCAAGCGCTGGCGCCCGGAGGTCGCGTCGTCGTTCAAGAAGCAGCAGAAACACACCGCGCTGGCCGACGTGCACGAGTCGATCGACGAACTCGAGCATTACCGCGACCGGTTCCTGCGCATGACCGACTGACAAGACCCTTTGGATTAGGTAAAAACCCGCATCCATGCGATAATCGAAGGCTGCACTTTTAGTAGGCCTGACGCGGTTTGGAGCAAACCAGCCGCGACGCGCCAAATACGTGCAATTTGTGCATCTGCCTTTCGCATTTGATCGCGCGGCCAGCACTTGAAATCGATCCTTTTCAACAGGCACCACGCCCGTTGAAATCGAAGAATTCACCTGGCCCTGCAGAGAGATCACTCAAGCGGCAATCCGATGAAGATTGCGCGGGAGTTGCAGCCCTTTTCAGCGCCGACCCGAGCGGTGCGCGAAGTGGCTTTGCAACTCAGAGCTTCGCTGAAATGGTCGATGTTTTTGAACCATTCGGCGCGGCTGCTCGCAACCCATGAAACCGTTGCGGCGCCTGCCATGAGAGTGAGCAAACACCATGACCGACGCATTCGACGCAGGCAGCGATTTTTCGCCTGCCGATTCCCATAACGACAACCACATCGACACTGCGGCCGACCGGCCAGTGACTGGCGGCAACGCAACGTCCGAGCTGCAGGCCGACGTGCTGCAAGCACTCGAAACGCCTGAGGTGCAAGAGGCGCCTGAGGTGCCGCTCGCACCGAACGGCTTCATGCTGTTCGGCCTGGCGCCGGAACTGATGAGCGCGGTCGAAGACCTGGGTTTCACCCAGCCGACTTCCGTGCAACAGCAAGCCATCCCGCTCGCGCTCGAAGCCGACGCCGATGGCCGCGCAACAAACGACCTGATGGTCTCCAGCCAGACCGGCAGCGGCAAGACGGCGGCGTTTTTGCTGCCGGTGCTGCACACCCTGCTGCAACAGCAGGCGGCCGCAGAAGCCGCAGAAAAGGCCGAGTTTGAACGCCTGCGCGCGGAAGCCGAAGCGCGCGGCGAAGCGATGCCGAAGAAGGCCAAGCGCAAGGACCCGACCAACACGCGCAATTTCAAGCCCGCCGCACCCGGCGCGCTGATCCTCTGTCCGACGCGCGAACTCGCGCAGCAGGTCGCGCACGACGCGATCGATCTGGTCAAGCATTGCCGCGGCCTGCGCGTGGCCAACGTGGTCGGCGGCATGCCGTACCAGATGCAGATCGCACGGCTGCAGAACGCCGATCTCGTGGTGGCCACACCAGGCCGCCTGCTCGACCTGCAGCGCTCGTCGCAGCTGCGGCTCGACGCGGTGCAGTTCCTCGTGATCGACGAGGCCGACCGCATGCTCGACCTCGGCTTTGCCGACGATCTGGCCGACATCAACACGCTGACCATTCAGCGCCGCCAGACCATGATGTTCAGCGCCACCTTGGCGCCGCGCATCCAGCAGCTCGCACTGCGCGTGATGCGCAACCAGGGCGCGTCGGTGCGCCGCATCCAGGTGGACAACCCGCAGGAACGTCACACCAACATCACGCAGAAGCTGTTCTGGGCCGACAACCCGCAGCACAAGCGCAAGCTGCTCGACCATTGGCTGCGCGACACCACGATCAATCAGGCGATCGTATTTGCGAGCACGCAGATCGAGTGCGATGCGCTGGCCGGGGACCTGCAGCAAGCCGGCTTCTCTGCGGTGGCGTTGCACGGCGCGCTGAGCCAGGGCCTGCGCAACCGTCGTCTGATGGCGCTGCGCCAAGGCCAAGTGCAGATTCTGGTGGCCACCGACGTCGCCGCGCGCGGCATCGACGTGCCGACCGTGACGCACGTGTTCAATTTCGGCCTGCCGATGAAGGCCGAGGACTACACGCACCGCATCGGCCGCACCGGCCGTGCGGGCCGCGACGGGCTGGCCGTGAGCTTTGCCGAGTTTCGCGACCGCCGTCGCATCTTCGACATCGAGGCGCTGACGCGTCAGCCGCTGAAGACCGACGTGATCGCGGGGCTGGAGCCGCAGCAACGCGCGCCGAGCGCGCCGCGCGCTGGATTCGGCGGCCGTGGCGGCGACCGCGATCACGGCGCGCCGCGTGGTGGGCGTCGTGAGGGTGGCGGTGGCGGCGCACCGCGTGGCAACGGCGGCTATGGCGGCGGTGGTGGCTATGCCGGCAATGGTGGTGGCCGCTTCGATGCCGATCGCCGCGGCGGTGGCCGGGCCGAGCCCGTACGCGATTTCGGCGGCGGTAGCGATCGCTTCCAACGCGACTGGCAGCCGGCGGGTGCGCGGGCGGGCGGCGGTGGCGCGCCATGGCGCGATCCGGCAGCGAGCGGAGACGGTCAGCAACGGCGCGACGGCGGCGAGTTTGTGGACCGACGTCCTGCAATGGGCGCCCGCGGTGCGACCGAACGGCCCGCGCGTCCGGCCGGCACCGGCAAGGTGTTTGTGCCGCGCGACGCGGCAAAGAAGCGCACGGTCCGGCCCGCACGCTGATCGGGAACGGGCGCTGTCGTGGGCGCGCCCGAGCGGACCGGTTTGCTGCGGGCTGCCTGTTATTCGAAATGACAGATGTAGTGATAGGCCGTCGCGACGCGAATCTCGAAAGAGGCGTTGGCCGGGACACCGAACGACTCACCGGGACGGGACACGCGCCATGCGTCATCGCTGCCCAGCCGATACTCGCACTCGCCCGCCACGCACTCCATGCGTTCGGTGGCAGCGGTGTTGAAACGCAAAGTGGCGGGCAGGACCACGCCGACGCTCTTTTTGCTCCCGTCGGCCAACTGCAGGCTGTGGCTCATGCAGCGGCCGTCGAAATACACGTTGGCGGCCGTGCTGACCGTCGCCTGGGCAAGGAATTCTGTTGGCATGAACAATCGTCTTTCGATGGGTTGATTCGCTGCAAAGGGCCGCGCGACAGCGATCGAGTCGAGAAAGGGGCGCGCGATGCGGGCCCGATTGTTGCAGCCTGCGCCCCATGCAAATGAATACACTGAACGACTGGCTCGCGCACGCCGAGCGGCTCCACCCGGCCGGCATCGCACTCGGCCTCGACCGCGTGCGCCAAGTGGCCGAGCGGCTCGAACTGCGCTTCGACTGCCCCGTCATCACGGTGGCCGGCACCAACGGCAAAGGCTCGACCTGTGCGATGCTCGAGGCGGTGCTGCAGCGCTCGGGCTGGCGCTGCGGTGTCTACACCTCGCCGCACCTGATCCGCTTCGAGGAGCGCTGTCGCATCGGCGGCGAAGCGATCGACGGCGCGGAGCTGCTGCCGCATTTCGAAGCGGTCGAGAAGGCGCGCGTTGGTGGGGCAGCAAACGGCGGCGACCTCGTTGAGCTGACCTACTACGAATTCACCACGCTGGCGATCCTGCGGCTCATGGCGCACGCGAACATCGACGTGGCGGTGCTTGAAGTGGGGCTTGGCGGCCGGCTCGACGCAATCAACATCATCGACGCCGACTGTGCGGTGATCACGAGCATCGACCTCGACCACATGGAATACCTGGGCCCGGACCGCGAATCGATCGGCTTCGAGAAAGCCGGCATCATGCGGCCCGGTCGCCCCGCGGTGGTGAGCGACCCGTTGCCGCCGGCCAGCATCGAGCGGTACGCGAACGCCATCGGCGCCGACCTGTGGCTTGCTGGGCGCGACTTCTCGCTGACCGGGGTGGCCGGCAGCGAGCGGCTGCAATGGGGCTGGAGCGCCTCCGAGCAGCGCGGTGGGCGGCGCTACAGCGGTCTGGCCTATCCGGCCTTGCGCGGCGCCAATCAACTCGTCAACGCGGCCGGTGTGCTCGCGGCTTTGACGGCCTTGCGCGAACGTTTGCCGGTCAGCGCCCAGGCGCTGCGCGGCGGGCTGTCGCTGGTCGACTTGCCCGGCCGCTTCCAACTGCTGCCGGGTCAGCCGGCCGTGGTGCTGGACGTTGCGCACAACCCGCACGCGGTGGCCGCATTGACCGCGAACCTCGACGCGATGGGTTTTTATCCGGCCACGCGCGCGGTATTCGGCGTCATGGCCGACAAGGACTTGCCGACCATGCTGCAGCGCATCGCGCCATTGGTCGATCACTGGTATTTCTGCGATTTGCCGACTCCGCGCGCAGCCAAAGCCGCCGATCTGGAAGCGTTATTCGTCACGTTGGACAACCCGATCAAAGCCTCGGTGCGTTGCTTCGGCAACCCCTTGGAAGCCCATGCGGCGGCCCTCGCGGAAAGTGCCCCCGCTGATAGAATCGTCGTCTTCGGATCGTTCGTCACGGTGGGCGCCGTGATGGCAGGTCAAGCCCGCTGAAAGCCCGACCTGGCAGCACACCGAGCCGGCGACGCGGCCTGAATTTTTCCGACTTGCGCATGCATTGAAACGGGCCGCACGCGGCCGCCAAATTTCCTTTTCATGGCACTCTTCAGATCCCTATCGAACGGCCGCGTGACGGAAAACCGACGCAACCCCGTGGGTTCGGCCGAGTCGGTCGAATCGATGCGCAGGCGCGCGCGTCATCGGCTCATCGGTGCTGCGGTGTTGGTGGCGGCCGGGGTCGTGGGTTTCCCCCTGTTGTTCGACACGCAACCGCGTCCGGTGGCCAAGGATGTGCCGATCGAGTTGCCCGAGCGCAGCGCCGCCAAGGGCAGCGACACGGGTGCGCTGGTGGCAGCCCCTGCAGCAGGCGCGGCGGGCTCGGGTGCCGCAGCCAGCGGGCCGACCGTTGTCGCGGTACCGCCTGCAGCGCGGTCAAGCGCGGCGCCTGGCGGGCGCGATCCCGTGGTCGCGACGAAATTGATGCCCAACGGCGCCGATGCGAAGAGGCCGGATACCGTAGCGCAAGTCGAATCGGTGCCCGAGTCCGACCCCACCACCGATCGCACGCGCAAGACGACCGCAGAAAAGCCGGCCGAGAAACCAGCTGAGCGCGTGGCAGAAAAAGCGCGTCCGACCGAGCGCGAATCGGCGAAAACGGCCACAGGGGTCGAGCGGCCGGGACCGAAGCCGACTTCGCGCGATGAGCTGCGCATTGCCAAGCTCGAAGAGTCGGCGCGGGCCCGGGCGTTGCTGCAGGGCAAAAGCGAAAAGGAGGCCGCTGCCGCAGCCGCTTCCGTGGGTCGCCGTTATGTGGTGCAGATCGGCGCGTTCTCGGAGCCGGAACGCGCGCGTCTGGCACGTGCCAAGGCCGAACGCGCGGGCGTCAAGACATTCATGCAGGAAACCAAAATCGGCGCGGACACCTGGACCCGGGTGCGGGTCGGGCCGTTTTCGACCAAGGCCGAAGCCGACGACGCAGCATCGAAGCTCAAAGGCGTGAGCTTGCCGGCGTCGATCCTGACGATGTAGTGGTGGGCCGCAGCCCAGTCGCGGCCCGTGGGTGGCCGATTGCAGAGCCACTCGCGCGATGACCGTCGTCGATTGGGCGTTGCTGGCCGTGCTGGCGGTTTCGTTGCTGCTCGGCGCGTGGCGCGGGCTGGTGTATGAGGTGCTGTCGCTCGTGTCGTGGACCGCGGCGTTTTTGCTTGCGCAATGGCTGGCGCCGTCGCTGGCGATGCAGTTGCCGCTCGGTGATCTGGCCGAGCCTCTGCGTTATGCGGCGGCGTTCGCATTGGTGTTCGTCCTGATTGCGTTCATCGGCGGGCTGCTCGTGTCGTTGATCAAGAAGGCGGTGAATGCGGTGGGTCTGCGGCCGGTGGACCGGGCGCTGGGCATGGTGTTTGGTTTGGCGCGGGCGCTTGTATTGCTGCTCGCGGTGGCGGTGGTGGCGGGCCTCACACCGCTCGGGCAGAGTCCGCTATGGCGTAATTCGGCCGGCGCGCCGTATCTGAACGCGCTGCTGGTCTGGGTCAAGCCGTCGCTGCCGCAGGCGTTTTCGCGCTACATCGTTTGAAGACACCGAAGCCGAGCCGATAGGCCGAATCCGGACCGTTGTTGCTGATCTCCCGAAGGAAACCATTCTCATGTGCGGAATCGTCGGCATCGTTGCCAAGACCCCTGTCAATCAACTGCTCTACGATGCGTTGCTGCTGCTGCAGCACCGCGGCCAGGACGCGGCCGGCATCGTGACCGAGCAGCAGCGCAAGTTTCACATGCACAAGGCGCGCGGCATGGTGCGCGACGTGTTTCGCACGCGCCACATGCGCGCACTGCCAGGCGAAAGCGGCATCGGCCAGGTGCGCTATCCCACCGCCGGCGACGCGTTCGACGAGCACGAAGCGCAGCCGTTTTATGTGAACGCGCCGTTCGGCATCGTGCTGACGCACAACGGCAACCTGACGAACGCGGCCGCGCTGCGCACCGAGCTGTTCAACACCGACCATCGGCACATCAACACCGAGAGCGACTCGGAAGTGCTGCTCAATGTGCTCGCGCACGAGCTCGACCGCGCGACGCAAGGCCAGCCGCTGCGGCCGCAGGACGTGTTCACTGCCGTGGGCCAAGTGCATCGGCGCGTCAAGGGCTCGTACGCGGTGATCGCGTTGATCGCAGGCCACGGACTGCTCGCGTTTCGTGATCCGCACGGCATTCGGCCGCTGTGTTTCGGCCAGGGCGTGGACGGCACCACCATGTTCGCAAGCGAGTCGGTCGCGCTCGAAGGCACCGGCCACACGCTGGTGCGTGACGTGGCGCCTGGCGAAGCGATGTTCGTCGACGCGCAAGGCGCGGTGCATGCGCAGCAGTGCGCAACGCGCACCGCGCTCACGCCGTGCATCTTCGAGTTCGTCTATCTCGCGCGGCCGGACTCGGTGCTGGACGGCATTTCGGTCTACAAGGCGCGGCTGAACCTTGGCGAGACCCTGGCCAAGCGCGTGATCTCGACCTTGCCGCCGAACCGCATCGACGTGGTGATCCCGATTCCCGAGTCGAGCCGGCCGAGCGCGATGCAGCTCGCGCACCTGCTCGGCAAGCCCTACCGCGAAGGATTCGTGAAAAATCGCTATGTCGGCCGCACCTTCATCATGCCGGGCCAGGCGGTGAGGAAGAAATCGGTGCGCCAGAAGCTGAATGCGATTCCGAGTGAGTTCGCGGGCCGCAACGTGCTGCTGGTCGATGATTCGATCGTGCGCGGCACCACCAGCCGCGAGATTGTGCAGATGGCGCGCGACGCCGGTGCGCGACAGGTGTATCTGGCCAGCGCGGCGCCGCCGGTGCGCTATCCGAACATCTACGGCATCGACATGCCAACCGCGACCGAACTGGTCGCCAACGGCCGCACGGTCGAGCAGATCCGCGCGATGATCGGCTGCGACGCGCTGATCTATCAGGACATCGAAGGCATGAAAGCGCGCGGTGCGCGCAGGCACGATGAAAACCGTTTCCGGCGACGGCATGCCGGCCGAATTCGACGCGTCGTGCTTCGACGGCGTCTACGTGACCGGCGACATCAGCGTGCAGGACATCGAGCGGCTCGGCGTCAGCCGCCAGCTGGCTCAAGCCGCAGTCGATGCCGACGACGAGCCCGCCGATACGGCGCCCGTGGCGTTGCCGGACCGCGGATGACGCCGGGTCGCACACCGCATCCATTCGTTCGATCTGCCCACCGACAGGACCGATTCCTTGACCGAACCTCATTCTTCCTTGCCGCCTGGCCTGCATCGCGACACGCTCGCCTTGCGCACCGCCGTCGAACGCAGCCAGTGGGGCGAGCATTCCGAAGCGCTTTACCTGACCAGCGGCTTCGTGCAGCCCGACGCGGAAACCTCCGCGCGGCGCTTCGCCGACCCGACGCTCGGCTACACCTATGCGCGCACCGGCAACCCGACGGTTGCCAGCTTCGAGCAACGCATCGCGGCGATGGAGGGAACGGAAGCGGCGATCGCCGCCGCCACCGGCATGGGCGCGATCCTGCTGCTGTGCATGGGGCTGCTCAAAAGCGGCGACCACGTGATCTGCTCGCGCTCGGTGTTCGGCTCGACCTTGAACCTGTTCGGCAAGGAGTTCGCGAAGTTCGGCGTCGAGACCAGCGTTCGTGTCGCAGACCGATCTGGCCGAGTGGCGCGCCGCGGTGCGGCCGACGACCAAGCTGCTGTTTGCGGAAACGCCCACCAACCCACTGACGGAGGTCTGCGACATCCGCGCGTTGGCAACCATCGCGCACGACGCCGGCGCGCTGCTCGCGGTCGACAACTGTTTCTGCACGCCGGCGCTGCAGCGGCCGGTCGAACTCGGCGCCGATCTCGTGATCCATTCGGGCACCAAGCACCTGGACGGGCAGGGCCGCGTGATGGCCGGCGCGATCTGCGGACCGGCCAAGTTGATTGCCGATGCGTTCGGCCCCGTGGTGCGCACCGCCGGCATGGCACTCGCGCCGTTCAATGCATGGGTCGTGTTGAAAGGTCTGGAGACGCTGGGCATCCGGATGCGCGCGCAGTCGGAGAACACGTTGGCGGTCGCGCACTGGCTCGAGCAGCAGCCGCGCATCCGGCGCGTGCACTACCCGGCGCTGGCTTCGCACCCACAGCACGAACTCGCGATGCGGCAACAGTCGGGGCTGGGCGGTGCGGTCGTCACGTTCGAGCTGCACGGGGAAACGCCCGAGGACGCGCGGCGTCACGCGTTCCACTTGATCGACAGCACACGCGTGATCAGCATCGCAACCAACCTGGGCGACACCAAAACCATCATCACACACCCGGCCACCACGTCGCACGGGCGGCTCAGCGAAGCGCAGCGCCAGGCTGCGGGTATCCAGCAGGGCCTGATCCGGCTCGCGGTCGGCTTGGACCACATCGACGACATGCTGGCCGATCTGTCGCGCGGACTGGAGACGCTGTGACGACGGCCGGACCAACGTCAAGCCCCGTCGATGGGCGGGTCCCACGCGTCCGCACCCGCTTCGCACCATCGCCCACCGGCTTCATCCATGCGGGCAACATCCGCTCGGCGCTGTACCCGTGGGCGTTCGCACGCGCCAGCGGCGGCGACTTCATCCTGCGCATCGAGGACACCGACGTCGAGCGGTCGTCGCAAGCCGCGGTCGATGTGATCCTGCAGGGCATGGCGTGGCTTGGGCTCGATCATCGACGAAGGCCCGTTCTTCCAGATGCAGCGCATGGACCGCTACAAGGCGGTGCTGCGCGAGATGCATGACGCCGAGGCTGGTGTATCCGTGCTACATGAGCATCGCCGAACTCGACGCGCTGCGCGAGAGTGCAGCTGGCCGACGAAGCAAAAACCGCGCTACGACGGCACCTGGCGGCCCGAGCCCGGCAAGAGGCTGCCGGCGGTGCCCGAAGGCGTGCAGCCGGTGCTGCGTTTTCGCAACCCGCAGAGCGGCGTCGGTGGTCTGGGACGACAAGGTGAAGGGCCGCATCGAGATCGCCAACGACGAACTCGACGACCTCGTGATCGCGCGGCCCGATGGCACGCCGACCTACAACTTCTGCGTCGTGGTCGACGACATCGACATGCAGATCACGCATGTGATCCGCGGCGACGACCATGTGAACAACACGCCGCGGCAGATCAACATCTTTCGCGCGCTGGGCAAGCGGCGCCGCCGGTGTACGCGCACCTGCCGACCGTGCTGAACGCAGCAGGGCGAGAAGATGAGCAAGCGCAATGGCGCCAAGCCGGTCACGCAGTTTCGCGATGAAGGCTTCCTGGCCGACGCGATGGTCAACTACCTGGCGCGCCTCGGCTGGAGCCATGGCGACGACGAGATCTTCAGCGCGCGCGCAGTTCGTCGATTGGTTCAACCTCGACCACCTGGGCCGCAGCGCCGCGCAGTTCGACGAGGCCAAGCTGCGCTGGGTCAACGCGCAGCACATGAAGGCGCATGAGCGGCGAAGCACTGGTGCCGCCGTGCGGCCGCAGCCTGCGACCAAGACAGCGGCATCCACGCCGACGAGCGGCTGGCGGCGATCTGCGAGCTTGTTCAAGGATCGCTGCGACACATTGGTTGCACTGGCCGACTGGGCAGCGCCGTTCTATCGCGATCCGGCCATTGCCGCCGAGCTGCGCGCGCAGCACGTGACCGAGGCAATTCGGCC
Organism: uncultured beta proteobacterium; assembly: GCA_963784295.1. Lineage (GTDB taxonomy): Bacteria > Pseudomonadota > Gammaproteobacteria > Burkholderiales > Burkholderiaceae_C > JBBPYC01. The sequence goes on along the minus strand of CAWAQL010000016.1, from coordinate 157,268 downwards.
GGCGATCGACGCACTTGCGAGACGCGGCTGCGCGAGGTCGAATGGACATCGTCTGCGATCGCTTCGGCCATCAAGGAAACGTTGGCCGAAGCCAAGCTCAAAATGCCGCAACTCGCGATACCGGTGCGTGTGCTTGCGATGGGCACGGCGCAAACGCCTTCGCTTGATGCCGTGCTGGCTTTGCTGCCGCGCAACGTCGCGTTGCAACGGCTGCAGAACGGCATCATGTCCGAGCTATAATTCGAGGCTCGACGCAGTGCAGCGCGTGGAATGAGGTTGCGGGGGTATAGCTCAGCTGGGAGAGCGCTTGCATGGCATGCAAGAGGTCAGCGGTTCGATCCCGCTTACCTCCACCAACACACCTGCAGCAGTCGATTGCCAAGAACAAGAAGTTAGATCTGTTTCGTCAGAGCAAAAAGGTTTTGACCCTATCGTCTAGAGGCCTAGGACATCACCCTTTCACGGTGAGTACCGGGGTTCGAATCCCCGTAGGGTCGCCAGCTTTTTCCTGGAGCGCTAGTCGTTTGAGGAAATGCAGCACAAGTCGGTGGCACTTGCGCTTCGTGAGAAGCGAAACGTCATCTGCCAGGAGTGGTAGTTCAGTTGGTTAGAATACCGGCCTGTCACGCCGGGGGTCGCGGGTTCGAGTCCCGTCCGCTCCGCCAATATGCACAAGGGTTAGCAGGCCACAACTTGCTAACCCTTTTTGCTGTTCAGGTCGCGTGGCCTGAATTTGAAGGACTTGCAGAGTTCGCCTTTTTGTAAGCGGCCAGTCGCTCCGCGGTTGGAGGATTGATTGTTTCTTCCCGGCCATTGATGGATGGGATCGGTGATGAATCGCTCTGGCACGCTGAGGTCCAGCATCTGCGGCGGTGTTCGTCGGGCGTCGGCCCGCCCACCGGGCCTTCAGCCGCCGGGCGAAGTGGTAGGCGGCGATGAAGTCTTGAAGATGCTGCCCCGGCTTGGTCATGGCTGTCGCAAGTGGCAGCGCCTGGGCGGGAGCTTCCTGGAATCGTGCGGCTCATGCGCTCGACTTGGCCCATCGGTCCACGGATGATCGGGCTCGGGCAGCGCGTGAAGGCCTGGCGTGCTGGCTTGTCACTGTTGACTTGGCGGCAGTCTGCTCACGCCGTGTCGCTGCAAACAGCGGTGCAGCGATGAGCGAGTCGGGCGAGAAATCGTCGGCTGCAGCGCGCACAGGCAGCCGTCCACAGGCAGCAGCGTCTGCTTTCGGAGAGCCACGTTGATGGCCTCGTCCTCAGTTGACAGAACAATCGACTTCGGCTGCTTCGGGCCTGTTGGGCAATCACCCGTGGAGGCTCGCCGCTTCCACTTCGCTACGGTCTTGGGGCCGATGCCGTGGCGTCTGGACAGCGCCCTCAAGCGCTCTTGAGTGTTTTGTGGTGCTCGGACGCACCGCCTTCTGTCGTTGCGGCACAGCCGTGGAGCACTTGGCCCCAAAAGGCCTCCCCCTTCCATTCAAGGGATGGGATTGCACGACCAAATGCGGGGAGTGAACAGGCAGTCTGACGCGGCTATTGCCGTGCGCCAATGGCAGATCATCTACTTCATCTGCTGCGACGGCAGTGGTGTCGACATCACCCTGGCGATGCTGAAGCTAATGAATGCAGCGGTTGCCAGGGACTGCGACCGCGCCCGCCACAGCCAATGAATGCGATCGATCCATCTCGAGCAAGTGCGCCACTCACGATCTGGCACGGTCGATGGAAGGCGCCGCCCAGGTGTCGTGTTTCGGCATGGGCAATGCGAAGTTCGGAACATATGAACGCGGTCAATCGGCTTCGGCATGGTCGTCATCCAACTGCGGTTCGATCTCGTTCATCACCTGCGCATAGGAGATCATCGCGAACAATGCGGTGCCGCCAATGATGTTGCCCGCCAGCGCCGGCAGTCCGAAACCCAGGCTGAGCGAGGCCGGCGGCATTTCGCCGTGCAGTGCCAGCATGAAGGCCTCCGCACTGCCGGCCACGATATGCGCCGTGCCCGAAACGCCGATCAGGTACGTGATTACGAAGACGATGCCGAATTGCGATTCCCCGGCCGCTGGCATCAGCCAAACCAGCGCGGCCATCAAAAAGCCGGCGGTAATGCCGCGCAGCAGCGTCTCGAACACCGGGTGCATCACGGCATGGCGAGACACTTCGAGCATGGCCTCGCGCACTTCCGGGGTGATGACCGGGGTATACGTGCAGAACAACGCCGCGACCAGTGTCCCGCAGAGATTGGCCAGCAGCACAATGCCCCACAGTCGCGCCGCGCTGCCCAGACTCCGGGCGCTGAATTTCGCAATGACCGGCAGAATGACGGTGATGGTGTTTTCGGTGAACAGCTGCTGACGCCCCAGGATCACGATCAGGAACCCGACCGGATAGCCCAGCGCCACAACCAGGTCGCGCCAGGCTGCGGCGGGCAGGCTAACAAGCAGGACGGCTTCGGCAAACAGCGAAAAACTGATCGACAGTCCGGCGGCCAAGCCCGACCACCACAAAGACACCAGCGGGCGTGCCATCTCCTCTTCGCCAGTGCGGCGCACCGTTTCGTAGATGACGGTGGTGCGCGGCGTGGTCTTGCGCTGGACCAGATCGGCTTCTTTCTTGTCGCGCTGGCCGGCATCCACTTCATGGCCTGCTCCCTGGCTTGCGCCGCCATCCGCCGTACCGCCGTGTCTTTCCTGTGTTTCGCTCATCGTCCTCGGCTCAGGGTGGCAACCGGAGCATCCCGCGGGGCCGGCGGCGTCCAGGTCCGTCGCAGGAGGACCTGCATCGGCGCGCCCTTGAGGGCGCGCACCGTCCCGTCGCTCATGCGCTCGCCCTGCCTGCGGCTGCGCAAGGCTTCCGTAAGAACAGCCGGGAAGGAGGCGAATCCATCGTCCCCCCCGCCTCCGGCCTCGACGCATTCAAAGCTCTTCGTGTGGTTCAAGCAAATCACGTTGCGCCTCTCAACACAGGGTGTTTCGCGAGCCGCTGTCGACCGCGTTTTCGATTCGACGAGCCGGCATTCCGGGAGGCGAGCGACCAGGCTCATGCTCAGAAGCAGCAGGCCGCTGCCCAGAAGAAAGCGTCTCCTTGATGACCACGCTGCTCACCGGCGCACAGCCGCCGCACGGTTCTTTCCAAATGCCCCGGGTGTCTGGACCAGACCCCCACGCCCCATTCTCATGACGAAGACCTTTCGTGGGTGCCGAACGAGAAAAGCGCAAAGGGAAAATCACGTAAAAGCTGGTCCAGCGCGAGGGTCGGACCGGCCGGGAGCGTAGCATTCCCGAGCGTGTCCGTGAAGGCGGCCGTGCCAAGACGTGACGGCAGCTGGATCGTCGTGTCCTGCCAGAAGGATGCCGGGACCAGCAGGTCCGTTCGGCCGTCCAGGAGCTTTGCCGTCATGCGCGGTGCCACGACCACCGCGGCACGCCCCAGGTTGTCGACGCGCGCAAACGCCAGGGCGTGCTCGGCTTGGGGTCCTTCGACTTCCAGTGGCAGGTAATCTCCTTGAGTGAAAAGCTCGGGCGCCGCGCTCCGCACCTTCAGCACCGCGGCAGTGAGCTTGGCTTTGACCCGTCCGTCGCGCCAACGAACCAGCGCTTCGGCGATGCCGGCTCCATCGGCCATCGCATCCACGCGGGCTGCGAAATCGATCGGACGGCGGTTGTCCGGATCGACGAGAGAGAAGTCGTAGAACTCGGTGCCCTGGTAGATGTCCGGAACCCCGGGGGCGGTCAGTTTGATGAGCGTCTGCGACAGGGAGTTCAGCGCACCGGCGGCCACCAGCGGCTGGGCGCGATCCCAGAATGCTTCGAGGAAGTCGCCCGACTGCTCGCGCGACATCGCCGCGGCGACGAAGCCTTGCAAGGCATCCTCATAGGCTTTGGCGGGCGCCGTCCAGGAGGTGAAGCGTTTGGCCTCGCGCGCCGCCTTTTGCATGAACGCATTCAGCCGCTCGCCGATTTCCTGGCGCTTCGGCCCGTCAGCGGGGTCGAAATCGGCCGGCAAAACCCCCAGAAGCGACTGGTAGAACCCCCATTCCGTCGCCGGATCGGGCGAGACCAGTCCATCTTCGATCGTCTTTTCGAAAGGGTGCCAGGGCAGCGGCAGCGTCGGCGACCATCTGCGCCCACGTCTGCGGCGCCTCGCTCAAGGTGTAGAGCCGCGCACGTGCGTCCTCGCCCCGCTTGGTATCGTGGGTGGAGGTCGCCAGCAAGCCCCTGCGGCTGATCCTCAAGCCGCATCCGCATCGCCTCATGAAACGCTCCGACAGGAGCTCCATACTGGTCCGGCTCGCCGCCCACCTCATTCAGGGCGATCAGACGGTTGTATCGATAAAAGACGGTGTCCTCGACGGCCTTTGCCATGACAGCGCCTGTGGTCTGCTGAAACCTGCGCGCAAAGTTCAGGGCACCGGTGAGGTCGCGGCCGTCTTCGAAGTCGAGTTTGAGGAGCCGCCCGATGAAGTCCATCGGCTCCGTCAGCCTCGACTTCCCGCCCCGACTGGGCGCGCTCCACCGCCTTGTCGATGATTTCCACATCCTGGTCGGGCACGCCATCGGTGCCGACGTAGGTTCGATACACGGGGAGTGCCGTCGCGACCTCCACGATGGATTGCGAGATCGCATCGCGCCCGAAGTCGCGGGTCTCCAGTCCCTGGGCGGCAACGCCGAGCGCCGCGTCGGTCAGGAACTTCAGTTCGCCCGCCAGGTTATGACCGAAGATCGAAGCGCTTTTGTTCGGCGATCATCGCGCGCAGATCTTCGTGGCCACCGAGGAACTCGGCGTACGCGCGCGTCATCGCTTCTTCCTGGGCGGCGTCCACGTAAAGACCGCAGAGGGCGGTGATGAACTCGTAGCCGGTGGTCCCGGCGATCTTCCAGGTGGTCCGCAGCCGCTCGTCGCCGGTCAGGATCTTCTCGACGTGGATCAGGGGGTCGCGTCGCACCACCGACTGAAAGGCCTGTCTGAGATCCTGAAGATAGACTTTTGGGATCTGCAAGTCCGTCCACGTGATCGATCCGAATGCCGTCGAGACGCTCGCTCGCTGCGCGAGTCGAAGGACCGTGCGGTGGCTGTCGCGAAAAACGCGCCGCATCTCCTGACGCACGCCGATGAGATCGGCGATCTCGAAAAAGCGGCGGTACGACAGCTTCTCACGCGCAAGCCGCCACCAGGCGAGCCGCCAGGACTGCGCCTCATGAAGCCGGTGCAACACGGTCTTGTCGGCGTTGATCGCTGCGACGGCCTGCTGCAGGGCGCCGACGAAGTCCGCCTGGGCTGCAAGTTCGCCGAAACGCTCGTCCAGCTCCTGCGCATCCGCCTGCACCGCCGTCAGGAAACGGCGGACAAGGGGTCGCGCTCCGCGTGAACGAGGAAGCCGAAGACGTGGCGCAACGTGCGCGGATCCAGCGGAAGCTGATAACCGGACGCATCGAAACGCAGCCGGCTGCTGACCTGGTCGAACACCACCGAGAGATCACCGTCCCGCAAGGCAGCCCCATAGGGCTTGCCGAGCGTGGGAATGAGGATTTTTTCAGCCTCCCAGGAAATATCGAAGGTCTGAGCGTAGCGGCTTTCCGACCCCACCGCAGCACGTCCTCCCACCAGGGGTTTTTCGGGGACACGCCCATGTGGTTCGGTACGAAATCGAGGATCAGCCCGATGTCGTGTTGCATCAGTGCGTCGCTCATGGCGACAAACCCGGCGTCGCCTCCGAGGTCGTCCTCGAAACGGTTGTAATCCACGACGTCGTAGCCGTGCGTCGAGCCCGGTGCGGCCGCGAAGATCGGCGAGGCGTAGAGGTGGCTGGCCCCCAGCGTCTGAAGATAGGGGGCAAGACGTTGGGCTTCTTCGAAGTCCGTGCCTTCCCGGAACTGCAGGCGATAGGTGGCGATGAGTGGTCGGCTCACGGGGTGATCTCCGGTCGTTCCTCGCGCATGGCGCGGGTGAGTGTCTGAAAGCGGGGATCGGCAGCCAGATCTTCCAGCATCACGTCGGATCGAATGCGCCAGTTCGGATATTCATTGGTCGTTCCGGGAAGGTTCGGCTGCCGGACAGAAAGAACGGCATCTTCTAGCTGCACGGCGAACATCACGGACCGCGCGCGTGCGCGCGAGGCGCTGGGGCCCCAAAGCCTGAACCGTGTCCCATCTGCGCCGTAATTCGCACCCCAGGAAGTTTCGAACGAGAATTTTCTATCCACCATGTCTGTCACTCCAGATGTGCAGCCAAGCCTTCGAGTTCGACTGGGATTGACCAGTGCGCGTGCGGGAAGCAAAGCGCAGGCATCGACGCAGGATGCGCGCCAGGCGTGCTGCGTTCGCGAGTTGCGGCTATAGAGAAGTGGACACTGAGTCCTCAGGTCACACGGCACCGCAAATGCGGCTGCCGATCGGGGCCGGTGGCCCAATTTCCCACCGGGCCAGTACGGCCCCATCGCGCGCTACATGGCCCCGCTGCCGCTCGTGTAGCGCTGAAACTCTTCTTGGTAGCGCCTGCTCAATTGCACTTGCTTGTCCGGGCTTGCCACGTCATGCAGCTTCATGAACCAGTTGCTTTCCTCTTCGTGAATGTGGTGCGCGACGGCAGCCCGGAGGTGCTCGAGCTTATCCATATAGTCCTGCGAGGCGGGCGCCAGATCATCGAGCGCGGCGAGCTGAACCTTTGCTGCGCTCTGCTCGGTGAATGCCACACCCGGGTGCGCTTTTTGATCCGACAGCGCCATCGCCGGGTACAGCACGGCTTCCTCAGCCAGCGAATGGCCGGTCAGCGCAAGCGCCAGCCGCTTTTGCGCGGATCGCCGGGCGTCGGCCCCGGCAGCGGCCTTGACCGCATCGAACGCGGCCTCGATCTGCTTATGGTGCACAACTGTGCTGGCAAGCCAGCGGCCGTTGCCATTGCCAGCCAGTGCAAGCGCCTTTGCACGAGACCGTGCACGGTCTTCGGGGCTGGCCTCCGGAGTGACTGCAGATAAGAGCATGTCGAGTACGCCCACGGCGATTTGCCTTTCAGTAAATAAGGATGACCGCGCCTTAGCAAGTGTGGTGCCCGACATGCACCGGTTTTTGGAAGTCACGAAAGCATGGGTGTTCCTGCAAACAGGGCTATGCATCCAGGGTCGATTTGTCCCGGTGATCGCTTCCAGCCCGGGGAAGGGGTCGGTAAACCGAACGTTCTCCGCCTATCGCGCGAGGCGCGAGCCTGCAAAGTCAATCGGCTCATCGAGCACGCGCTGTGGCTGGTGGACGGGCCTTGCAGCAAGCACCTTCTGGTGATCAACAACAATCGCGCGCTCCGCGGGCCGCTTCGACAGGCTCGATCTTGGTTGAGTACAGGCTGTTGTAGATCGACTTTGAAGGGGCCGCGATGAAGATCTGGACCGACCCGGGAGTTTCGTCCCAAACGATCTGTCCGCAGCACACCCGCGAAGCCGACCGGCGCCGGGTATTGCACGAAGTCGTGTTGACTCTCATTGCCGGCACGGCGTCTGCACGCGATACCGCGCGACATGCAATTGATCCCAGAACAATTTGAGGGGGAAGGCAGCGCTTGAAGGTCCAGGCGAGGCGCCGGGGAAACTGGGGGAAGCCCAGTGCATCGGCTGCTGCTGGCCGAGCGGCGCGGCGCTGCCGGGTTGGACTTCGGCCGTGCCCGCGTTGACGAGGCGAACGTGGCCAGCCCCTGAAGGGCCTGCACACCGGGCCCAGCCCGACGGAACGCGGCAAGCTCGGCCGCAACGCCACCTTGTGACCGATGCCCAAGGCTTGCCGCTGACGTGTTGGGTGATGGCTACCAACCGGCACGACTCGGTGGTCTTTGAGCCGCCGGCCGATGCGCTGCCGGCCGTACCTGGCAAACCGGGGCGGCCACGCCAGGTGGCCGACCATGCTGCATGCCGACAAAGGCTACGACTGCGCGCGTTGCCGCGTGCACCTGTTGCTGTGCAGCATTCAAGTTCGAATCGCCCGCCGGGGCGCCGAGTGCAATGATCGGCCGGGGTGTCATCGCTGGGTGGTTGAGCGCACCCACGCTGGCGGGCTTGCCTTTGGCAAGCCGCGGGTGCGGTTCGCGCGTCGCATCGATACCCGTATTGCTCTGCTGGTACTGGCCTGCGGCGTCATCTGCGTGCGTGCGCGGAAGACGTTTTGTCAGGCGCTCTTGGCCGAGACGAGCCGATAGACCCGCTCAGGGCGGTCGATCGAATCGCACACAATCGTGGAACCCAAGCCTGAGGCCATCTCGGCGATGCTTGGGGTGCAGCAATGCAGGCATCAATTGTCTAGCCATCACAATCGTCTAGCCATCACAATCGATGGCGACCCTCCGCTCGTTGGTCCTGAGGCAACGCCCAAACCGCAAGCAACCATCCCGTGAAAACACTTCTGTACGTCAGCGAATTGGCCGATGAGGCACCGCCGTCCGTGGTGGGCGCCATCACCAAGGCCGCCCGTGCCAACAATGCGCAGCGGGGCATCAGCGGCATGTTGATCTTCGACGGCGTGCGGTTCGCTCAACTGCTCGAGGGGCCGGCCGAAGTGGTCGACCACCTGCTCGAAAAACTCGAAGCCGACTGGCGTCATGTCCACTTGCGCGTGCTGTCGATGCGTGAACACGGCGCGCGCGCGCATTTTGCCTCTTGGGAGCTCGGCTACCTGTGGATCGATGAGGACGAGAACAACGGCATCGAGCGACTGCTGTGCCAGACCGGTTCCGCAGCGGCCGAAGCGGCATTCCTCGCGCTGGCAGCGAGTGCCGATCGCGACGGTTCGGCGTTCACCGCGGCACCGGTCTGAAGCACCGCAGCCCGATTCCCAGGCGGCCCAGGCGCGATCGGCTCCGTCCATTGTCTCCTCGTGCCACCAAATCCGTGGATCATTCAACCAATCTGAGGTTGCGGATCGCGCGACTGGCTGACGCGCCTGTGCTGGCCGCACTGTCGCGCGACCTGATCGAGACCGGCCTTGCCTGGCGCTATCGCACTGCCCAATTGGCGGCCATGATGCGCGACCCGGACACGGTGGTGCTGGTGGCCTGCTGTGCTGCGTCGGTGCCCCAAGGGTTCGCCGCGATGCATTTCGGGCAGGACACCGCTCACCTGACGTTGCTGTGCGTGCAGCCCGCGCATCGACAGCGGCGTGTGGCCACGCAGATGGTCGAATGGCTGATCGAATCGGCTTGGGTTGCAGGCATCCAGTCGATCCAGCTCGAACTGCGCGCCGACAACCCCGTGGCGCTGGCGTTGTACCTGCGGCTCGGGTTCATCGAAGCGTGTCATGTTGCCGACTACTACGGTCCGCAGATTGCGGCACGTCGGATGATCCGGGTGCTGCGACCTGCGCCGCAAAACACAGCCGGTTGAACGCATTGGCGGTCTTGACTCAGGACCGAATCGCGCGGTCGCGCAACGCCGATCCGCTCGCGCCACCGATGCCACCGATGCGCGACGGCACGGCGTCGCCGCTGCTATTGCGATGCAGGGTCTGCGCTTCGGTCCCAGGCGACACCGTGTAGCGCGAATGCCCTCACTGCCCTCACTGCCGCTCGGCAGCACGGCCCGTGCGAACGCGTTGCCGCCGCCCGCAATGTCGATGCGGGGCGGGCAGGTCAACGCAACGCTGAGCCAGCCGATGTCGATCGATGTGCCGTTGTTCGGCAGCACCTGACGCGCGAGCGCGTTCGTGCTGCGTTCGAGGTCGCACAACGTGGCGCTGGTGGTGCCTGCAAACGCGTTGCTGCAGGCGGCGCCGAGCACGGGCGCCGGCATGACACGATTCATCACGCCGTCGGTCGTCACCGTGCCGGTTTCGACGTCGACGCGCGGGGTCTGCCCGATATCGCCGAGCTCGCTCAGGCGGCCGGTTGCCAAGTTGAAATCGATGCCGAGACCGGTCTCATTCAGCGAGGTGAACGGGCACGCATCGCCGGGCGCAGCGCCCGGGGATCGCGACTTCGATCACCAACCCCGTGCCGGGCTCGATCGGGCAGATGCGCGTCGCCGATGTCGTGTCGTTGTCGGACCCGCCGCACGCCGTCGGCGCAGTGGCCGCTGATGCAACAGCGAAGGCAGCGAGGGGTATGCGGGAAAAGGGGGAGTGCGGCTGTCTCGTTATTTTTTTCGCCAAAAATTGCAAAACGCTTCGAGCGGTGTGGGTCGGCTTCTCGGCCATCGTGTGCATTGCTGCCTGGGCTGCACCGCTTGACCGGAGTGCGTTTTGCGCAGCCTGCGTGTACCGCGCTGGCAACTCGAAGGGTGCGGCGCTGCATCCACCGGATGTCGCGACTCTGCCCGTCGGGCTTTTCAGCGCCCGACGAGGGCAACGCGGCTTGCACGTCGTGAGGCACCTTGCCGCTCAGGGCAAACCCCGCTGGAAGCGCATGACCGGGCCCGCATTGGGTTGATCGTTCGAGGGAATCACCCTATTGCTGTGCGTCACCACGCACTCGATCATTCTTTGAAAGCGCGCCGGTCCGGAAGGTCGGAGTGCAGACAACGCCTGGTGTGCCCGCCGCAGCAATAACGGCCATCACAGCCCACCCATGAAGGCGCGTCGAGTCCTGCCGACTCTGATTTCCCTTCCTGTTGACAATGTCCTACCTGCAACTGCAAAACATAGCCAAGCGCTTCGGCGACGTCCAGGTGGTGCAGGAGATGAGCCTGAGCGCAGCGGCCGGTGAGTTCATCGTGCTGGTGGGCGCATCGGGCTGCGGGAAGTCGACCACCCTGCGCATGATCGCGGGGCTCGAAGCGCCGACATCGGGCCAAGTCGTCATCGACGGTCGCGACGTGACGCGCGCCACCCCGGCCGACCGCGACATCGCGATGGTGTTCCAGAACTACGCGCTCTATCCACACATGGACGTGGCGCAGAACATGAGCTTCGCGCTTGACTTGGCCGGCACGTCGAAGGCCGAGATTGCGCGGCGCGTGACGGATGCAGCCAAGGTGCTCGGCATCGAGCCGCTGTTGAAGCGCAAACCCAAGGAACTGTCGGGCGGCCAGCGCCAGCGCGTCGCGATGGGCCGCGCGATCGTGCGGGAACCCAAGGTGTTTCTGTTCGACGAGCCGCTCTCGAACCTCGACGCCAAGCTGCGCGGCCACATGCGCATCGAGATCGCTCTGCTGCACCGGCGGCTTGGCAAGACCACGGTGTATGTCACACACGACCAGACCGAAGCGATGACGCTGGCCGACCGCATCGTCGTGATGGACCAGGGCCGCATTCAACAGATGGGCAGCCCCGACGACGTGTTCAATCGACCCGTGAACCGCTTCGTGGCCGGCTTCATCGGCAGCCCGACGATGAATTTTCTGGATGCGGCGATTGATGAGCGCGCGGGCGAACTGTGCTTTGGCGGCGACGGTTTCAGCTGCGCGGTGCCGCCCGCGATGCAGGCTGCGGCCCGTTCCCGCATCGGGCACCGCGTGGTGCTCGGCGTGCGGCCGCAGTCGATCCGGATTGGCGAAGCCGCCCACGCGCTCGCGATCCGCATGCATGTCACGGTCTGCGAATACCTGGGCACCGAAAGCGTGCTGAGCTGCTCCCTGCACGGCGACGCAGCCGATGAGATCACGTTCACCGCCACCGGCAATCACCACATGCTGGTCGGTCAGACGATCACCGCACATGCGCGGTCCGACAGCCTGTATGTGTTCGAGCCGGGACCGCACGGCCTGTCGCTGAGCCATTGAATTTCTGTTTTTCTACCCAGGAGACCCGATTCCCTCATGAAACGCCGTCAACTGATTCAGGGCGCCGCCGCCGGTGCCACGCTTGGCCCCTGGGTGCACACGCTGGCCCAGGACAAGTACGCCAAGTACAAGGGCCAGACGATCGTCATCAACTTTCCCGCGCACCCGCACTACGACCAAGCCGAGAAGCTGTTCGGCGAGTTCACGGCCGAGACCGGCATCAAGGTCGAGCGCGACAAGATGCAATACCTGCGCATGAAGGACAAGCAGACGCTCGAGATGGGCAAGGGGCAGGGCGACTACGACGTGATCGTCTACGTCGTGATGTGGAAGACCGAATATGTGCAGAAGAATTTCCTTGAACCGCTGGATCCATACTTCAACAACAAGGCGCTGGCCGACGCCGACTGGGACCAAAAGGACATCATTCCGAAATACTGGGACACCAACGCGCTGGTCGGCGGCCCCAGGATGTACCTGCCGGGCCCGGGCGCACAGCCCTACGGCATCCCGTTCGGTGCCGAGACCGGCGTGCTCGGCTACCGCACCGACATTTTCGAAAAGCACAAACTTGCACCGCCAAAAACCTACGACGAACTGCTGAAGCTGTGCCATGTCATCAAGGAAAAGGAAGGCATCGGCGGGCTGACTTCGCGCGGGCAGACCGGGCACCAGGTCACGGCCGCGTGGCTGCTGCACCTGACGCCGAACGGCGGCTCGGTGTTCACCGACGACTGGCATGCAGCGTTCAACAACGCGCAGGGCGTGAAGGCGGCCGAGATCCTCAAGGAAATCGTCGACACGGGACCGCCCGGCATTGCGAGCTACGGCTTCGGCGAGATGCAGAACGCGTTTTTGCAAGGCCAGGCCGCGATGTACCTCGATTCGATCTCGGTGTTCGGCCCCGCGCAGGACCCGGCCAAGAGCAAGATCGTCGGCAAGGTTGGCTACGTGGTGCATCCGAAGGGCACGCAGCATTCGGCGCAGAGCGGCGGCTTCGCGATGGCGATCCCGAAGAATGCGCGCAACAAGGACGCGGCGTTTTTGTTCATGCAGTGGCTGACAACGAAGAAGGCCGATCTGAAGATTGCGCTGGCCGGCGGCAATGTGAACCGCCTGTCGACGCTCGAGAACGCCGAGATGCAGAAGAAATACGCGATCGAGGTGCCCGCGCTGCGCGAATCGCTCAAGATCTGCAACCCCGACTGGCGCCCGCTGATCCCCGAATGGGACCGCATCAGCCAGCAGATCATCGGCACCGCGCTGCCCGACGTGATCACCGGCGGCAAGTCGGCCAAGCAGGCGCTCAATGCGATCGTGCCGGCCGTTGAAGACGTGGTGCGCAAGGGCGGCTGGTTGAAGAGCTGATCGTTCGTCCTTGTCATGAGCGCCGCGTCGTCGCCCGAACTGCTGAATCCGTTGAAAAGCCGGATCGAGCCGCGCCCCAACCAATCCGGCGGCTGCACGCCGACGACGTCGGCCCGGCTCGCGCGGCTGACGCCGTACGTCTACATCCTGCCGGCCGTGCTCGTGATGATTGCAGGCCTCGCGCTGCCGATCGCCGATGCGGTGCGCTTGAGCTTCTACGACTGGCCGATGGGCACCGACTTCGCCAGCACCGCGAAATTCATCGGCTTCGATGCGTTCGTGCAGATGCTCAAGTCGCCGCAGGTTTGGACCTCGATGGGCGTCACACTCGCGTTCGTGATAGTCGCGGTCACGAGCGAAATGGTGCTCGGCATCGCGCTCGCGCTGTTCCTTGAAAAACCGATCCGGGGCATGCGGTTTTTTCGCACCGTGTTCATCCTGCCGATGATGATCGCGCCGATCTGTGTCGGCCTGATCTGGCGCTATCTGTTCGATGCGAGCTTCGGGCCGATCAATCAGGCGCTCGCGCTAGTCGGCATCGCGCCGCACGCGTGGCTGGCCGAGCCGGCCACCGCGTTCGCTGCGATGGTGCTGACCGACATCTGGCAGTGGACGCCGTTCGTGCTGATCATGGTGCTGGCCGGCCTGCAGGGGCTTGAGTCGAGCGTGCTGGAGGCCGCGCGCATCGACGGCGCGAACTGGTGGCAGCAGATCGTGCGCGTCAAGCTACCGATCATCCGGCCGATCCTGATCGTGACCTTGCTCGCGCGCATGATCGACGGCATGCGCGGCCTGGAGGTGATCTACGTGATGACGTTCGGCGGGCCGGGCCTGTCGACCGAGCTGTTTTCGCTGCACATCTTCAAGGCCGCGTTCATCAGCCAGCGGCTCGGCTACTCGGCCGCGCTGTCGATCCTGCTGCTCGTGATCGTCTCGGTGCTGTCGCTCGCGATTTTGTTGATCGCCAATCCCCTGAAGTCGTCGAGGCGCGCATGACCAACGAGGAAGCCCCGCCGCGCGGCACGCCGCTGCACTATCTGGTGCTGATCGTGCTGTCGGCTGCGTGCCTGCTGCCGCTCGTGATCCTCGGCTACACGTCGGTGAAAACCGAAGCGCAGATCTTCTCGACGCACTGGTCCTGGCTGATCACCGCCGACGATGGACAACTATCGTTCGGTGATCCAGGAAAACAACGTCGATCGCTACATGGCGAACAGCCTGAAGATCTCGGTCTCGGCCACGCTGATCACGTTGATGCTCGGCACCATGTGCGCGTACGCAATGGCGCGGTTTCGCTTCATGGGCCGCGAGCCGCTCAGTTACTCGACGCTGATCCTGCGCACCTTGCCGCCCGCGGTGCTTGCGGTGCCGGTGTTTGTGCTCTGGCAGGCCTGGGGCATCGGCGACACGCTCTCGGGCGTGGTGCTGGTCTATGTGGCGCTGAATCTGCCGTTCACGATCTGGCTGCTGTACGGCTTCATCGACCAGTTGCCGATCGAACTCGAGGAAGCCGCGGCGATCGACGGCTGCGGACCGTTCCGGGTGTTCTACAAGATCGTGCTGCCGCTGCTCAAACCCGGTTTGGCAGCGGCGGCGATCTTCACGTTCCGGCTCGCCTGGAACGAGTTCATCCTGAGCTTCATCCTGACGAATCGCGTCACGCGCACGCTGCCCGCATCGATCTCCAACTTCATCACCGACTCGGGTGTCGAGTGGGGCAAGATCATGGCCGCCGGCGTGATGATCGCGTTGCCGCCGCTGATCTTCACGTTTGTTGCGGCCAAGCAGATCATCACCGGCCTGACGGCGGGCGCGGTCAAGGGTTAGCGCGGCCGGATCGGTTATTTCTTCGGCAGGCGCCACGCGCAACGTGCCGGCCCGCGGTGCGCCGGCAACGCGCTAAAGTTCGCGTCCGGTATCTCATTCTCCGCCGGCACCCGCTGCATGATCGACATGGACAAGCAAGCACTGATCGATTCCTGGGACGCCAACGTCGCGCCGTCCGAGCCCTGCACGCCCGAGCAGATGCAGCGGCGCATCGCGCGCTGGGGCGACATTCCGGCGAGCCCGCGCGCGTTCGTCGACACCTGGGTCACCGGCCACGAACGCACGCTCTACAGCGTGATCGGCTCGGGCGTCACCGACGACCCCAACTTCAAGCCGAAGATTCCCGCGGCAGAAAACTTTCATGTCGACTTCATCGTGGCGCCGAAAGATTGCGGCGCTGCCATGCACTGGCACGACAGCGAAGAGGTGTTCATGATCCAGTCCGGCCGCTGGGAGGTCGACTGGATCGACGGCGCGACCGGCCAAGTGCACACCACCATGCTGGGTCCGCGCGACACGATCAGCGTGCCGGCGTTCGTGCACCGCGCGTTTCGCAGCCTGGACGGCGACGATCCGGTCACCGGCGGGTTGATGATCTCGGTGCTCGGCGGCAAGACGCCTGGCCGAGTCAAATGGGATGTGTCGCTGGCCGATAAGGCAAAGAAAGTCAACGCCGGCTTCGGTGCGGACGGCATGGCGGTGAAGGCGGAATGAGCGGCGGAGCCCTCTGCGAGGGACAGGCGCGATGAAGACGTCCACCAACCGCATCCTCACCACCCATGTCGGCTCGCTGCCGCGATCGCAAGTCGTCGTCGACCTGCTCGCACGCCGTGAAGGCGGCGAGGCGACCGACGACGACGCGTTCTTCGCCGCGATGCGTACCGCCGTGGCCGACGTGGTGCAGCGACAGCGCGCAGCCGGCATCGACATCGTGAGCGACGGTGAGCAGGCCAAGGTCGGTTACGCGAACTACGTCAAGGACCGCTTCAGCGGGTTTGAAGGCGACAGCCCCGGCATGCGCGGCGCCGATCTCGAGGACTTTCCGGACTACCTGGGTCGGCTGATGAAGCGGCGCGAAGGCGCGGTCAAGATCCACCGGCCTTGCTGCACGGGCCCGATCCGGTTGCGCAACGATCGCCCGCTGAAAGAAGACATCGCAAACCTGCAAGCGGCTGTGCAAGGCGCCGGCGCGGCGGAAGCGTTCATGAATGCCGCTTCGCCCGGTGTGATCGCAGTGTTCCAGCCGAACCGGCACTATCCGTCGCAAGCCGCATATCTCGAGGCGCTGGCCGAGGCGATGCGGCATGAATACAAGAGCATCGTCGATGCGGGCCTGATCCTGCAGATCGATTGCCCGGACCTGGCGATGGGCCGGCACGTCGCGTTCAAGCACGAGACCGACGAACAGTTTTTGGTCCACGTGCACGAGCAGATCGAAGCGCTGAACCACGCACTGCGCGACTTGCCAGTCGACCGCATTCGCATGCATCTGTGCTGGGGCAATTACGAAGGACCGCACCACCACGACATCGATCTGCGAAAAATCTTCAGCGCAGTGATGAAGGCGCGCCCGCAGGCGCTGCTGTTCGAAGCGGCGAACCCTCGGCATGCGCACGAGTGGGCGGTGTTCGAAGCGCTGAAGGCCGAGATCCCGGCCGACAAGATTCTGGTTCCCGGCGTGATTCAGTCGTCATCGAACTACATCGAGCATCCCGAACTGGTCGCGCAGCGCATCGAGCGCTTTGCATCGATCGTCGGGCGCGAACGCGTGATGGCCGGCTCGGACTGCGGCTTCTCGACATTTGCCGGCGACGGTCTGGTCGATCCGCAGATCGTGTTTGCCAAGCTGCGTGCGATGGCCGAGGGTGCAGCCATCGCATCCGATCGGCTGTGGTCGCGGTGAGCTTCGTGCGGGTGCATGGCGCCTGGCACGGCGGTTGGTGCCCGCATGCCGTGACCGTGGCGCTCGAAGCACCAGGCCATCGCTGTTTCGCACCCACGCTGCACAGGCTCGGGCATCGCGCCGACCGGTTCAATCCCGAGATCGATGCCGACGCCCATGTCGAAGGCGTGGGCGTCGCTGGTCAAGGCGCGGAACCCGAACGATGTGGTCCATGGGCTGCGTTCGTGCATCGGTCTGCTCGGGCCCGCATTGCTTGCGCGCCTGAACAAGCGACTGGCACACGTCGCCTGGATCGAAGCCGTGGTGCCGCGGCCCGGCCAGTCGATGCTGAATCTGGTCGCGCCGGAGGCAGTTGCGCGCATGCAAAAGCTCGCGCGGGAATCGACCGATGGCCGCCTGCCGCCGCCGATGTGGCGCAGTTCGATTTTGCCGATCCCGCGTTGGTCGCCGAGGTGGCCAGCCGCCTCACACCGCAGCCGCTGCGCACGTTCACTGAGCCGGTGCGGGCCGCGCAAGCCGACGTCATTGGGTTTTCCGGTGGTTGCCTGCCCGCGCGTGACCGCGACCCGCAGCCTTACGAACGTTTCGTGCCGCTTGCGGAACTCGTCGGCTGGCACGTCACGCATGTGGCCGGTGGGCACATCCTGATGTCGACCAACACGCTGTCGGTAGTCGACTTTTTGCTGCGCAGTGCAGGCCTGCCAAGCCGGTCCTGACCGAACCGTTTTGCCGACGCCGTCGATCGCTCTTTGCTGCCAAACGGACCATGCCCCTCATGCCACCCATTGTCAGCGGCTACGCCGCGTTGCTTGCGCTGCTGTTCGTGGTCTTGAGCGTGCGCACCATTCGTTTGCGTCGCCAGAACCGCATTGCAATCGGCGACGCAGGCGACGCACGCATGCAGCGGGCGATACGGGTCCATGCGAACTTCGCGGAATACGTGCCGTTGGCGCTGCTGTTGATTTTCTTCGTCGAGACGGACAACGCGTCATCATGGCTTGTCCATGTGCTCGGGCTGGTGCTGACCGCAGGCCGCATGGCCCATGCGTGGGGCGTGAGCCAAGCAAAAGAGGACTTCCGATTCCGCGTCGCCGGCATGATGGCGACATTCGCCGTGCTGGGACTGACCGCTGGCGTGCTGCTTTATCGTCATGTGGCTGCGGCGCTGGCTTGAGTGCCCGGCCGTTGCGCACTCTCCATCCGTCCACCATCATTTCGAGGCCCCGACCGCTCATGAACACCGAACCGCTCGCCATCGATCCCGCCGTCGTCACCGCGTTGGAACACGTCACCACCGCCACGCTGACCACCGTGCTGCTCAAGAAAGGCCTGCGAAACGTCTGGCTGCGCGGCAGCCGCCCGCTCGTGCCAGGCCAGCCGCGGCTGGTCGGCCGTGCGTTCACCTTGCGCTTCGTGCCCGCACGCGAAGACCTCGCCACGCCGGCATCCTGGGGCTCGCCGATCTCCACACGTGCGGCGATCGAAGCGATGCCCGCAGGCTGCATCGCGGTGGTCGACGCGCTCGGCACGACCGACGCCGGCATCTTCGGCGACATCCTGTGTGCGCGCATGCAAAAGCGCGGTGTGGCGGGGCTGGTCACCGACGGCGTCGTGCGCGATCTGGAGGGCGTGCTGTCGACCAGGCTGCCGATCTGGTGTCAGGGCAATGCGGCGCCCGCATCGGTCAACGGCCTGACCTTCGTTGGCTGGCAGGAACCGATTTCCTGCGGCGGTGTGGCGGTGTTTCCGAACGACGTGATCGTGGTGGACGGCGACGGCGCCGTGCTGATCCCGGCCGCGCTGCTTGACGACGTGATTGCTGCCGCGACCGAGCAGGAGCGGCTCGAAGGCTGGATCATGAACGAGGTGCAGCAGGGCGCCGCGCTGCCCGGCATGTACCCGCCGAACGCGGAGAATCTGGCGCGCTATCAGGCTTGGGCGAAGAACACGTCCTGATGCCCGCCGCACGGATGCAGTGTGCTGCCCGACCGCGCAGCGCGCACCCAGACCGTCAAAGCCGAAACGACCGTCCCACGTAGAGCACGGGCCCGGTCGGCTTGCCGGTGGGTGAGCCGCTGTCGGGCTCCAGCGTGAGTTCGAACAGCTGTTGCTCGCCGACTCCCGGCAAGCGCTGGGCCGACAGTTCGGTGGCTTGATTCGGCCGCACCAGACCGAGCGAAGTCGGAGCGGCCGCGCCCTCGAGCTTGGTCCAAAACTGCAACGCTTTGCCGGGCGGCACCGTGTCGCTGTTGCCTGCCACCGGCAACAGCCGCACCCGCTGGCCCGACGTGACTTCGACCAGCCACCCGGCTTGTGCGCGCGCTTCTGGCGCTTGCAGCCACGCCAAGTAACGTTCTCCGGCAGGCACAGGCAGCGCCCCACGCGCGAGCAGCAGCGCCATCACGATGCTGGCCGCGAGGGCGATACCCGCCAAAGACTGCCAGACGCGCAGCCGCCGCAACAGCGGCTGGTTGGCTGCCGGTTGGGTGTGGTCTCGGGCGAGAGGCGACGCGGCGTTCAACATGCGTTGCGGTGCTGCGGCGGCAAGACGTGCTTCGATCGCGGCCCAGCCATCGGTGGACGGTTGCTCCGGCGCCACGTCGAGCGCCAGGGGCAGCAACCGGTCCTGCCAGCGATAGACCGCCTGCCGCAATCGCGCATCGGTGGCGAGCGCGGCTTCAATGGCAGCGCGCTCGGCAGGCTCCAGCGTGCCCAGCACGTATTCGCCGGCGATCGCATCGCGCTCTGCGGGATCGTCCAGCGCACTCATGACAGACACGCTTTCAATGTGACCAAGCTGCGCCGGATCCAGCTCTTGACGGTTCCGAGCGGGGTATTCAATGCGGCGGCAATCTGCGCATAGGTGTAGCCATCGACAAACGCATGCATGATGCACGCGCGCGGTTGTGCATCGAGCTGCGTCAGACAGTGGTCGAGCGCTTCCCGCATGCCATTGGCCTGAAGTTGACCCGCGTCGGCCTGTGCAGCCGAGTCGCTCAGGAAGGCAATGTCGTCGCCCACCGGCAGTTCACGGCCAAGGCGGCGCGCCGCATCCAGCGCCCGGTGGCGCACCACCGTATAGATCCAGCCACGGGCCGAACCGAGCGGACGGCGATAGCTGCCCGCCTTGCTCCAGATCTGCACGAATGCCTCCTGCAGCACGTCTTCCGCATGTGCCCGATCGCGCACGATGCGCAGCGCCACACCGAGCAACCAACGCGATTCGCGTTCGTAGAGTGCGCGCAGCGCACCGGCGTCGCCCTGCGCGCAGGCTTCAAGTGCCGCTTCGTAGTCGAACGGCTGCAAGGTGTCTGGCATCGGCATCGAATGTATCTGAAGCCGGGCCGATGCTGACCACACGGGCTGCCGCTTCCACAGCGGCAGCGCTCTGGCCTTGGCTAGAAGCGGATCGCGAGATCGCGCAGTTGCGGCCCGTTCGCACCGCCGATGCGTGACAGGGCCGCGTCGCCGGTGTTGCGATAGAGGCTGACCGCGCCGGTCGCAAGCGAGACGGTGTAGAGCGAGTAAGGAGCCTGTGTGCCCGTTGCCGGCAACGCCAGCAACACCAACCCGTTGCCGCCGCCGCCGATGTCGAACGCGGTGGCACGGTCACCCAGGGCGACACCCAAAGGCCCGATATCGACCAGCGTGCCGTCGTTCGGCGGCAGTTGGCGCGCGAGCACGTTGCTGCGGCCCTCCAGGTCGTACAAGGTGGTCGTCGTGGTGCCTGCGAACGCGTTGCTGTAGGCGGCGCCCAGCACGGTGGCGGCCGGCGTGCGGTTGACGATGCCGTCGGTGGTGGTGGCGCCGGTCTCGACATTGATCCGCAGGTTCTGCCCGCTTTCACTGAGCACGCGCAAGCGGTCGGCCGCCGGGTTGAAGTCGACGCTGAACACCGTGCCGCTCAAGCCGGCATACGGCAGCGTGCTGTCGCCCACGTCCGCCTGCAGCGTGCTGGACAGCGTGGCGGCCCCGGTGCCCACATCCACGGTATAGAGCCGCGCGGCGTTGGTCAACGCATACAGGCGGCCGTTGGCCGGACGCACATCGATGCCGAGCACCGATTCACCGGATTGCAACCCCGTGATTGCGATGTTGGACGTCAACGTGTTGGGCGCCTTCGGATCGAAGCCGAACAGCCGGTTGTCCGTACCGAGCCCGATGGCCGTGGGTGCCGCCACCGGTGCGAGCGCAAGGCCGCGCACGGTCTCGCCCCCAACGATGTCGCCGATGCGCGTGGCGGCATTCGCGGCCGTCGTCGCTGCCAGATCGATCCGGTAGAAGCCGGTCACGCTGCCGACCGTCAGCGCCGCATAGCCGATGTTGTTGCGGGCGTCCACGTCGAAGCCATTCACCGTCGTGGCGCGCACACCCAGTGGAACCCCGGCGGCAAGGCCGCCAGCGTTCGGCGGGTCCTGCAGATGCAACAGCCCGTTGGCCGCATCGATGTCGTAGAGCGCGGTGCTGGTCGTGCCCGCGAACGAATTCGTATACGCCACCGCGGTGATCGATGCGCTGCTGCCCGCGGGCGGCGTGATGTCGCCGTCGCTGATGGTGTCGCCGGTCTCGACGTTGATGCGCAAGTTCTGGCCGCTGTTGCTGACCACGCGCAGGCGGTCGGCGACCGGATTGAAATCGACGCCGAAGTCGGTGCCGCTGAGCGTGGTGAAAGGACGCGGATCGCCGCTGGCCGCCTTCAACGTGGCGACTTCGGTCAACTGGCCGGTGGTTGCATCGATCGTGAAGATGCGGGCGGTGTTCGACACCGCATAGAGCTGACCGTTGGCCGGGCGATAGTCGATGCCGAGCAGCGTCTCATTGCTGCCGAGCCCGCGCACATTGACCGTGCCCACCACGGTGGCCGGTGACGCGCGATTGAACGACACCAGCTTGCCGGACGCGGTCAGCAAGACCGTGTCACCCACGGCGACCGGCGTGGTTGCGGACGACGGGTTGTCGTCCGAACTGCTGCAGGCGGTCAACCCGCCGGCAAGCAGGCCCGCGGCTGCGGCGATCATCGAAATTTTTCTCATCTTCGCTTTCATGGAGTTCCTTCGCTGTGGTTCGGTGTTCGTTGGCTGTCTTCGCACGGCGTGCATGCCGATGGACCGTCAGCCAGCGTGCTTCGGCGGTGCCCCGCAATCCACACTACGCACGGGCCTTGGCGAAAAGATGCGGCCGTCATGAAAGACCTGAAATTTCTTCTTTCAGCGTGGGCACGGGAGCCGCAATCGCACCACGGCGACGACCGGACAACCGATTCGGCTGCAGCGCATGGCCGGCAGGCACGGTCTGCGCTGCTTGTTTGCAGGACTGGTGGATTTGGTCCCGGTTAAGCTCGCGGCGGCCGGGCTGTTGCTCAAAGCTCGGCTTTCCTTTCGACGCAATGAGAGCCATGTAGAGGACCACCATGTACAAAAACCTCGTGACACGCCGCGCCGTGTCGATCGCCGCGCTGGCCTTTGCAGCAACCGCGAGCAGGGCGGCCATGCCGAACGAGCCCCTGAAAGTCGCTTTCGTCTACGTCACGCCGGTGTTGCCGGTCGGCTGGACGCATCAGCACGAACTCGGCCGCCAGGCGGTGGACGTTGCGTTCGGTGACCATGTGCAAACCACGCACGTCGACAGCGTGGCCGAAGGCACCGATGCTGAACGCGTGATCCGCGAACTCGCGCGCAGCGGCAACCGGCTGATCTTCACCACCAGCTTCGGCTACATGGAGCCGACCCTTGCAGTGGCGCGCGACTTCCCCGAGGTGCGGTTCGAGTCGATCACCGGCTACAGGACGGCACCGAATGTGGCGGTGGCCAATGCACGCTATTACGAAGGCCGCTATCTGGCTGGTATCGCCGCCGGCCGTGCGAGTCGGTCCGGCATGGCGGGCTATGTGGCCGGCTTTCCGATCCCCGAAGTGCTGCAGGGCATCAACGCGTTCATGCTGGGCATGCGATCGGTGAATTCACAGGCGCGGGTCCGCGTGGTCTGGCTCGATGCGTGGTTCGATCCGCCGCGCGAGCGCGATGCGGCGATGACGTTGTTCAACCAGGGCGTCGACGTGATTGCGTTCCACACCGGATCGACCGCTGTGATGTCGGCCGCCGAGGAGCGCGGCAAGCTCGCGATCGCCTACAACTCCGACATGCGCGGCGTCGCGCCGAACGCGCAACTCGTCGCCGTCACGCACTGGTGGGGCGACTACTACAGATCGCGAGTAGAGGCGGTGCTGGACGGCCGCTGGCAGACCGGCGACGTCTGGGGCGGCCTTGCAAGCGGCATGGTGCGCGTCGGCGACTTCGGGCCGCAGGCCGATGCGGCGTTGCAAGACGAGGTAGAGATGCGGGAGAGAGAAATCGCAGCCGGGCGGCTGCTGCCGTTCGCAGCCGGCAGCACGCCTGTGCGCGACAACGAAGGACACGTCGTCATCGGAGCGAACCAGGCGTTGACCGATGCGCAGATCCTGCGCATGGACTGGCTGGTCGAAGGCGTGCAGGGCAGACTGTTGCGCTGAGTCCAGTGCACCCGGCCTGGAAATTTCAGATGAAAAGCCTGCCGGACGCCCGTAAAATATACGCAGACAGCTATGATTTTGGTAGTAGACAACCCCATTGAAGAAAGCCGTTCCGTGCAGCAGTCCTCACCCGAATCGTCCCGAACATGAGCATCAAGAGCGACCGCTGGATCCGCCGGATGTGCGAGCAGCACGGCATGATCGAACCGTTCGAGCCAAGCCAAGTGCGCGAAGCCGCCGGCCAGCGCATCATCAGCTACGGCACCAGCAGCTACGGCTACGACATCCGCTGTGCGCCCGAGTTCAAGGTGTTCACCAACATCCACAGCACGGTGGTGGACCCGAAGAATTTCGACGAGAAAAGTTTTGTCGATTTCCACGGCGACAGCTGCATCATTCCGCCGAACAGCTTTGCACTCGCGCGCACGCTCGAGTACTTTCGGATACCGCGCAACGTGCTCACGATTTGTCTCGGCAAATCGACGTACGCGCGTTGTTTCAGTGGCGACACGCGGGTTGCGCTGGTCGACGGCACCTCGCCGACGCTGGAGGAGATGGCGCAGCGCCATGCGGATGGCGAGCTGTTCTGGGGTTATAGCCTTGGGCCCGGTGGCCATGTCATCGTGTCTCTGCTGGACGCGCCGCGCTGTGTCGGTCGCGACAGCCTGCTTGCGCTGCGACTCGACAACGACGAATGGATCCACGCCACGCCGGATCACGACTTTCTCACGCGGGACGGCCGCATGGTGCCGGCAAGCGATCTTCGGCCCGGCCACTCGTTGATGCCGTTGTATCGGCAGTTGGCGCGTGGCGATGAGCAGGTCTACCAGCCCATCAACGGCCGCGTCCTGCCGACGCATCGACTGGCGGACGAGTGGAACCTGCGCAACCGCATCTATGCCGATGAGCCGGGTACCCACCGGCATCATGTCGATCTCGACCGACGCAACAACCGGCCGACGAACATCGAGCGAATGGAAGCGCAGGCGCACCTGCAGATGCACAACAGCCGCTTCTGCGGTGACGCGTTCGATCCGGCCGAGCATGGGGAGTCGATTCGGCCAGCGCTGGCGGGACTTGCACTCGATCCGCAGTGGTCTGCCCATTGGAGCCCGCAGCAGCACGAGCGTGCTTTGTCGTTCTGGAGCGAAGATCGATATCTTCCCGTTCGGCAGCGTGTGCTGGAAGCGCGTCGCATCCCCACCGCGGCCACACGCCAGGCGCATCGGGAGGCCACTCTGCGCCGCCATGAGAGCGACGCGGAGCGATTGCGGCAGTCCCGGATCAGCCGGGACGTCTGGGCGTGCGACGACGGATCGCGCCGCAGTGCGCAGGCTGAGCTGGCGCGTGGCATCAACCTGCGCGGCGACAACACCGGAGAGACCGTCCGGGCGACGCTCGATCAGACCGGATCGATCCGCGGCGCGGCCGGTTTGCTCAACTGCGACCGCTCGGTCTTTCGCCGGTTTCCGGATGGGCTCGCCGCGTTTCGCGGCGTTCCGGCACAACGCAATCACAAGATCGTTGAAATCAAGGAACTGCCGGGCCAGCACGACGTGTACTGCCTGACGGTGCCCGAGGCCGGCAACTTCGCGCTGGAAGCCGGCGTGTTCGTCCGCAATTGCGGAATCATCGTCAACGTAACGCCTTTCGAGCCCGAATGGGAAGGCTATGTCACGCTCGAATTCAGCAACACGACGCCGCTGCCCGCAAAGATCTATGCGGGCGAGGGCTGTGCGCAGGTGCTGTTCTTCGAAAGCGACGAGGTCTGCGAGACCAGCTACAAGGATCGCGGCGGCAAGTACCAGGGGCAGATCGGGGTGACGTTGCCGAAGGCTTGAGGACGGTGGTCGGCGCTGCGCGGCAATTGCCTTAATGCCCGTTGCGCGCGGACCTGCAGGCGCGTGGTCAGGCCCAACATGGGCAGGCGATTTGCTCAATCGAACCATGAGTCCGATCGACTGGAAAACCGACCGCAGCTTGGGTGCCGAGAACGATGCCAAAACCGCCTGCGCCTTCTATCATCAGACCCGATGAGCGATCCGCAAGACACCGCGAGCGCGGCCACCCACTTTCACCTGCGCGCCCAGGCGCATGCCAAGCAACCGTCGCGCCCCGGCGACCTGATCGTCGCGCGCCCCGAAGGCCTCTATTGCCCGCCGGGCGACTTCTACATCGATGCCTGGCGGCCGGTGGATCGTTGTGTCGTCACGCACGGCCATTCGGACCACGCGAGGTCCGGCCACACGCACTATCTGGCGCACGAGCACAGCGAAGGCACGCTGCGCACACGGCTCGGCACCGACATCGATCTGCAGGCGGTGAAGTATGGCGAAGCGGTGCACGTGAACGGCGTGCGCGTTTCGCTGCACCCGGCCGGCCACGTGCTGGGCTCGGCACAGGTGCGGGTCGAACATGCGGGCAAGGTCTGGGTCGCGTCGGGCGACTACAAGACGCAGGCGGACGGCACCAACACGCCGTTCGAGCCGGTGCGGTGCGACACGTTCATCACCGAATCGACGTTCGGGCTGCCGATCTATCGCTGGCCCACACAAGGCGTGCTGTTCGGCCAGATCGACGACTGGTGGCGCGCGAACGCCGAAGCCGGCCGCGCGTCCGTGTTGCTGTGCTATTCGTTCGGCAAGGCGCAGCGCGTGCTGCACGGCGTCGATGCGTCGATCGGGCCGATCATCGTGCACGGTGCAGTGGAGCCGTTGAATGCGGTGTACCGCGCGGCCGGTGTGCAGTTGCCGCCGACCATGAAGGTGACCGATCCGGGCGTGGACGCAGCCCTCATCAAGCGCGCGTTGGTCGTCGCGCCGCCGTCCGTGCAAGGCACGCCGTGGATGCGCCGCTTCGGTGTGCACTCGGACGGCTTTGCGAGCGGCTGGATGCAGCTGCGTGGCACACGCCGGCGCCGCGGGGTGGACCGCGGCTTTGTGATGTCCGACCACGCGGACTGGCCGGGGCTGCAGTCGGCTATTCGCGGCACTGGCGCCGAGCGCGTGATCGTCACGCACGGCAGCATCGCGGTGATGGTGCGGTGGCTGAACGAGAACGGGCTCGACGCACAGGGCTTCGCGACCGAATACGGGCATGACGACGACGTGAGCGACCGAAAAGAGGGCGGTGATGCAGCGGACGCATCGCCTGCTGTCGAAGACGCACAAACGGTGCCCGAGCCGGCAGCCGAATCATGATCGCAGCGCCTTTGCTCGACCACCGTCCATGAAAGCCTTCGCCGCGCTCTACCACGCGCTCGACGCGTCCACCTCGAACCTGATCAAGCAGGCCACGCTCCAGCAATACTTGCGCGTGGCCGGGCCGCGCGATGCGGCGTGGGCGGTTTATTTTCTGGCCGGCGGCAAGCCGCGCCAACTGGTGCCGACCAAGGTGCTGCGCGCGTTGGCGCAACGCGCCGCGGGCCTGCCCGAGTGGCTGTTCGAAGAAAGCCACGACGCGGTCGGCGACCTGGCCGAGACGATCTCGCTGCTGCTGCCCGCACCGACGCAGGTGCACGATCTGGGCCTGGCCGACTGGATCGAGCAGCACCTGCTGCCGCTGCGCGAGTTGCAGCGCCAGGCGCCCGAGCGGCTCGACGACGTGCTGCTCGCACAGTGGCGGCAGCTTGCGGTTGACGAGCGGCTCGTCTACTTCAAGCTGATCACCGGTGCATTCCGGGTCGGCGTCTCGCGCTTGCAAGTCACGCAGGCGCTCGCTGCGGTCGGCGGTGTCGATGCAAAGCGCGTCGCACAGCGGCTGATGGGCTATACGCACATCGGCGCGCGGCCGGGGCAGGTCGATTACCAATCACTGATCGCGCCCGAGTCGGAAACCGAGCGCCTGCCGCAGACCAGTGGCCAGCCGTATCCGTTCTTCCTGGCGCACCCGTTCAATCAACCCACGGAAGCGTTCGACGACCTGCTGGGCCCGCCCGGAGACTGGATCGTCGAATGGAAGTGGGACGGCATCCGCGCACAACTGGTGCGCCGAGCCGGCCAGTGCTGGATCTGGTCGCGCGGTGAGGAACTGGTCAGCGACCGGTTTCCGGAGCTGATGGCGCTCGGCGAAGCGTTGCCCGACGGGACCGTGCTCGACGGCGAGATCGTGGTCTGGCGCGGTGCGATGGATGCCGGCGCCACTTCGCAAGCGACCGAAACGCAAGTCGAGGAAGGCCGCGTGCAGCCGTTTGCCGAGCTGCAACGTCGCATCGGCCGCAAAACGTTGGGGCCGAAGCTGTTGCGCGAGATTCCGGTGGTGCTGCTCGGCTACGACCTGCTCGAGCAAGATGGGCAGGACCTGCGCAGGCTGCCGCAGGCCGAGCGCCGCACGCGGCTGGACGCACTGATCGAACGAGTCAACCATCCTGCGCTGCGGCCGAGCCCGACGCTGCAGGGCACCGACTGGGCCGATCTCGCGCGCCAGCGCGAAGCCGCGCGCTCGCTCGGTGTCGAAGGCATGATGCTGAAGGGCCGCGACGCGCAGTACGGCGTGGGCCGCACGCGCGACGTCGGCATCTGGTGGAAGTGGAAGATTGAGCCGCTGACGATCGATGCGGTGCTGATCTACGCGCAGCGCGGCCATGGCCGGCGCGCTTCGCTCTACAGCGACTACACGTTCGCGGTCTGGGACGGCCCGCCGCAAGCCCCCGACCGCAAGCTGGTGCCGTTTGCCAAAGCGTATTCGGGCCTGACCGATGCCGAGATGGCCAAGGTCGATGCGATCGTGCGGCGCACCACCGTCGAGAGCTTCGGGCCGGTGCGCAGCGTCGAGCCCACGCAGGTGTTCGAACTCGGCTTCGAAGGCATCGCCCGAAGCACGCGCCACAAGAGCGGCATCGCGGTGCGGTTTCCGCGCATGCTGCGTTGGCGGCAGGACAAGCCGCTGGCGGAAGCGGACACGCTGCAGACGTTGGCGGCGCTGCTGCCGGGCGGCACGCCCGACCCGGACACGGCTTCCGGACAACGGCCGTCGGACGCGGTGGAAACGGGCTGAACCCAGTCCGTGTTCTGAAGGGGAACCGCCGCCGGACGCGTCAGTGGAACCCCGGGTGACCAATCGTCGACGGCAGCTTAATGCCAGGCCAGGGTCGCTGCGTCACTTCACGCCGCGACAAAACTTGAGGGAACCGAGACGAACCGTGTTCTGCACGCGTTGACCTTGTCCCTGCCGTCGATCGCGCTGGCAGCGCCGGTGGCGGCCCAAAGCCCGGCGAAGAAGCCGGTTTGCATCCACACCGCCAGCCCGGCGGACCTCGGTGTCGACAACACCATGACGGCGCACCCGTTCATGACCTACGTGAACGCGAACTCGGACAGCACGGAAGTCAAGATTTTTCCGGCCAGCCAGCTCGGCCAGAGCCGCGCGCGGTGATCGAGGCGATGCGGCTCGGCGGCGGTGCATCGGCCACTGTGGGCGGCGCGGCCGAATACGCGTCGTTCGTGAAGCGTCTGGACGTGCCCGGCTTGCCATTCGTCTGGAAGAACTCATGAAGCAGTCGGGGTGCAAGGCCGGTTTTGCGGCCGCGTTGATCGCCACCGCCGGCACCAGCGGCGCAATCATCCCGTCGAGCATGGTGATGGTGGTGTACGGCTCGATTGCGCAGGTCTCGATCGGCGGCATGATTCTGGGCAACATCCTCTCCGGTGTCTTCACCGCAACCGAAGCCGGTGCGACCACGTGCCTGTACGCGTTTCTGCTCGGCACGCTCGATCACCGCCGGATCAAATTGCGCGACCTGCCGTGCATCCTGATCGACGCGGCCGTGATGACCACGATGGCCTCGCGTGTGATCGCGGTTGCGGGCGCCTCGGGCTGGCTGCCGGTCTATCTGAAGTTCAACGTCAGCGCAGTACAGTTCGTCACGTGGCTTTCGCAGAACCCGACGATGGTGCTGCTGATCGCCGCGGGTGTGATGATCGTACTGGGCACGTCCGTCGATTCGCTCGCCGTGCTGCTGATCTTTGTGCCGGTGGCGATCCAGCTCAGCAAGACCTGCGGCATCGACCCGTTCCAGATGGGCATGTTGATGGTGATGTGCAACCAGATCGGTGCGGTGACGCCGCCCACCGCGCCGTTGTTGTTCGTCGCCACCCGCATCGCGCAGGGTTCGTTCTCGGAAGTCGCCCGGCACGTCGGGTGGTTCATGCTGGCCGAGATTCCGGTGCTGTTGTGGGTGATTTTTGTGCCGGGTATTGCCACCTGGATTCCGCATCACTTTCTGGGTTGATCACACGATGAGCACGACCGAGCGTCCCACCATCTTTCTCACGCACGGCCCGGATGCGCTGGCGAACTATTACGGCGCGCGCGCACTGGCCGGACTGGAGGCGCTCGGGACTGTGCGCCGCGCCGATCGGGATCAGAACTGGAGCGATGTCGAATTGGCGCAAGTCGCGCAGGGCTGTGACCTCATCGTCAGTTATCGCAACGCGGCCGGCAGTGCCGAACTGCTGGCGCAACTGCCGCAGTTGGTGGCGTTCTGCCGCTGCGCGGTGGACATCCGCAACATCGACGTGGCGGCCGCCAGCGCGCAGGGTGTGCTGGTCACCCAGGCAAGCGCCGGCTTCATGGCCTCGGTGTCGGAGTGGATCGTGGGTGTCATGATCGATCTGGCGCGCGGCATTGGCGAAGCATCGGCCCAATACCACGCGGGTCGGGTGCCGACCGCTCGGATGGGGCGTGAGCTTCGCAACGCAACGGTTGGGCTGATCGGCTATGGGCAGATCGCACGCTATTTGGTCCATCCGCTGCTCGCGCTGGGCATGCGCGTGCTGATCGCCGATCCGTATGCGCATGTGGACGACGAAGGCGTTCGGCAAGTCGGGCTGGAGCCGCTACTGGCCGACTCGGACTATGTGGTGTGCCTCGCAGTTGCCACATCAGAGACCGAGAAGCTGATGAACGCGGCGGCGTTTGCGTTGATGCAGCCCGGTGCGTTTTTCGTCAATGCATCGCGCGGCAATCTGGTCGACGAAGGTGCGCTGCTACAGGCGCTGGACAGCGGGCGGCTGGCGGGTTGCGCCATGGATGTGGGCCGCGCGCCGGACCAGATGCCGACACCCGCGCTTGCGCGGCATCCGCGCGTGATTGCCACGCCGCACATCGGTGGCCTGACACCGGCGGCCATCGAACATCAGTCGTTGGAGACCGTGCGACAGGTGGCTGAAATCGTGCAGGGACGGGTGCCCCCGGGGGCCGTCAATGCCAGATATGCGCATCGCCTGCACCGCTTCGCAGCCACACCACGGACATCGTCGTCATGAATACTTCCACCTCGCCGGCCGAACCCACGTCGTCAGTTCCGTGGATTCCTGCGCGTGCATGCGACGGCCATGTGCATAGCTACGGAGATCGCTTCACGCCGTCACCCACCGTCACGTACAAACCGCCTCCTGCGCCGATGCCCGCGTATTGCGATGCGCAGCGCACGCTCGGCCTGAAGCGGTGAAGCTGGTGCCACCAACGGGTTACGGCTTCGACGACACTTTGCTGCTGAAAGCGCTCGACGCGTTTGGCCCGTCGTCGGCGCGCGGCGTGGTGGTGGTCCCGGCCGACGAAAGCGATGCCGGGTTGCAGCGGCTGCACGACCGAGGCGTGCGCGGCATCCGTTGCATGCTGCTGTCAGGAGCCAGTGGCCTGCTGCCCTGAATTGCGCTGGCGCCGACGGCCGCGCGCGCATCGAGCCGCTTGCCAAGAGGACGGGCGCGACAGGCTTGCCAATGTGGCAGCAGCCCCTTCGACCCAATCCGGGTGCAGACGATGCAGCGGATTCATTGGATCCCTGCGTGCGCAGCGGTGGTGTTCATCGCAACGGTTATGGCCAAAACGATACAGAAGCAACGGAAGAACGTTGCACAGGCGGTGATTGATTGGCTTGATCGGGTGGACGCCGTCACCTACATGCAGAGCGGGAACGAGTCGGCCACGTTCTTTCGACAAGCGGTGTCAAGGCAGCGCTTGTCGAAGGCGTCCGCTGCGCCCGTCATTCAGTTGGGCGTTTGCAGTCGCGTACGCGGCAATGCCCCACGATTGCTTAGACGTTGCCCGGTTCCTCCGACGGCAACTGAATCGGGTTTCGGTGGAAGCGTCGGCTCAAAGCAAAAGTTGATGCAGTCGAAACCGTGACCGTGCAACAGGGGAATCGAGCAACGCTCTAGAAAGCAGTTGGGTACTTTTTTAGATGACTGGCGAGCGGCGGGGCGAAACGTCGCTCGAAGCGCTCTGATTTGCACACCCGTGGGCATGGAGACCCCGTCATGCCCACTCCCGGTGAGATCGACCCGACCGGCGCGAGTTGGTCGGTTCACGGATTCAGGATTTGCCAGGCTGGCCCGTGTCGCCGGCCTTCGAGCCGGCAGCGCCCTCCGATGATTTGGCTGCTTTCTGTTTTTTATTCGCTTCGTGGCGTCCCACCGCACAACCTGCCGCCGCGCCGAGAACACTGTGACCCCCGGCGACATGACCCCCCACCGCCCCTACGGCGGCGCCCTTCAGGCAACCTTTGGCACTGACCAAGCCAGGCGTCAGAGCGGTACAGACGGTCAGCACCACAACGGCAATTTCGCGTTTCATGATTCGGTCCTGGAACAAGGGGTGAAAGGATTGAAAGCGTACTTCCAACGCAACCGCCGTGGGCCGGCCGACATCTCCACGGTGCGTAGGACGCGGTCGACTCGCGACCCGGCAGGGCCAGCGAACACCGAGCGCTCAGATGGCCGGTGAAACCTTGCACACGTGGCAGGCTTTGGAACGGTCGGATGAACGCCATCGAAGTGCTTCGATCAAGGTCGCCTGCAGTGCGCTTGTGCGCGCCTCGACCGCAGCGCATTTGCACTCGGGTTCGACGCATTGCCGCGCCGATGAAATGCAGCCGCACCGTTGCTTTTTTCTCCGAAGATCGGCGGCTGCGAACGCGCTGCTGCGAAGCCATCGCGTTCGAGTGCCGAGGATGCCGTCGCCGTCTGCAGCGGGGACGACGCATTTTGGAGAGTGCAGCCCGCTCAAACAAAAAGCGACCCGATCGGCCGAAGCTTGAGTTCAATGGAGGTCACTCTTTGTGCAGGCGCATGCAACGCCTGCACCCATGGCGGGGCTGCGGTCTACCAGCGCAGCGTTTCGGTGTGCTGCCCGCTGGCAGGCACTTCCACCATGCGCTCCTGCGATTTGCCATCGGCCTTGGCCGTCACCTTGTAGCTGCCGGGTTGCAGCTTGACGTAGAGC
Source organism: uncultured beta proteobacterium (assembly GCA_963784295.1). GTDB lineage: Bacteria > Pseudomonadota > Gammaproteobacteria > Burkholderiales > Burkholderiaceae_C > JBBPYC01. The sequence continues at coordinate 124,749 of CAWAQL010000016.1, read as the reverse complement.
AACGGGTCGGATCCCGGCAGCTCGAACACCGTCTTGCCGGCTTTGTCCGCGATCGTCACGGCAACGTCGGCCATGTAGTTGCCGCCGGAGGCGCGCGCGAACACCAGATGCAGGCCCATCTCGCGGCCGAGGTCCTTGGCTTTTGCCTGGCCCTCATCCGCAATGCCGCCGCTGACGTAAGACACGCCGTTTTGCTGCTTGACCTGCGGCGCGGTGGCGGCCGACATGTCGCCTTGTTTGGCCGCCGAAGCCGCTGCCGTTGCAGCGGGTGTCTGTGCGACTGCCGAGCCGGCCACCGCGCCGAGCGCCAGCGCGAGCACGACCTGACGGGTCGGAACGGAGAAGAGTGAGCAATGGATCATCGTGTTTTCCTTTGTGATTTGATGCGTAGTCATGGGTTGGGCAAGGCAAAAGCCTACGCTCCCGGCGGCGCCCGATCGAAGCGGTCACTGGGCGACCCAGCCCCCGTCCATGTTCCAGGCGACGCCCCGCACATTGTTGCCTGCGGCGGAGCAGAAGAACACCGCGAGGGCGCCGAGCTCGTCGGGCGTGGTGAACTGCAGCGACGGCTCCTTCTCGGCGAGCAGGCCGTTCGAGGCTTGTTCGACCGACATGGCTTCTTTCTGGGCCCGCGCGTTGATCTGCTGCTGCACCAGCGGCGTCAGCACCCAGCCCGGGCAGATCGCGTTGCAGGTGATGCCGCTGGTGGCGGTCTCCAGCGCGGTGACTTTCGTGAGGCCGATGAGGCCGTGCTTGGCCGCCACGTAAGCCGACTTCGCCGCCGATGCCACCAGCCCGTGCACGGAGGCGACGTTGATGATGCGGCCCCAGTTGGCCGTGCGCATCGCAGGCAGCGCGAGCCGCGACGTGTGAAACGCGCTGCTCAAATTGATCGCAAGGATCGCGTCCCATTTGTCGGGCGGGAAGTCCTCGACTTTTGCCACATGCTGGATGCCGGCGTTGTTGACCAGCACGTCGACGCGGCCGAAGCGGTCGGCTGCGAACCGCATCATCGCGTCGATCTCGGCTGGCTTGCTCATGTCGGCGTTGTGGTGCTCGACATGCACGCCGTGCGCCTGGCCGGCCGCCTCGATCTCGGCCTTCGGTGCCGCCACGTCGCCGAAGCCGTTCATCACGATGTGCGCGCCTTGCGCGGCGAGCGCTTTCGCGATGCCCAGCCCGATGCCGCTGGTGGAGCCGGTGACGAGTGCGGTTTTGCCTGCGAGCATGAATGATTCTCCGGATGATTTAGGATCGTTTTGCAAGAGGTGGCGTGACGCAATTATCCGCGTCGCTGCGCACCTCCACCGCCGCACACCGTCCCATGCGCCATCGCCCCATCGACCCGCCCCAGTTGTTTCATGTGCCGTGCGCGAACACGCACCGCCTGCCGGCCGATGGCACGACCGCAGGAACGCACCGCATCGCCTGCTGGCAGTGGGGCCACCCAACTGCGCCGCATGCGGTGGTCTGTGTGCACGGGCTGACGCGCAATGCACGCGACTTCGACGCGCTGGCTCGCGCGTTGGTCGAGCGCGCCGCGAGCAACGTGCGCGTGGTGTGCGTCGACGTGGCCGGGCGCGGCGCCAGCGATTGGCTGGACGACCCGGCTGGCTACTCTGTGCCTTTCTATGTGGCCGACCTGCTGGCCGTGCTTGCCGCGTTGCAACAACGCGCGCCGATCGAGCGCCTGAGCTGGATCGGCACCAGCATGGGAGGCCTGATCGGCATGGTGATCGCGGGCCAGCCTGGGCTGTCCATTCCGTGCCCGATCCAACGCCTCGTGCTCAACGACGTCGGGCCCCAGATCGAATGGCCAGCGCTTGCGCGCATCGGCGCCTATGTGGGCCAGCCCGCGCATTTCGATACGGAGGTAGAAGGCGCTGCGGCGTTGTGGGCTGCGTCCCCCACGTTCGGGCCGCACACGCAAGGGGAATGGTTCGCGCTGTCACAGCCGATGCTCAAACCCGCTCCGCACGGTGGCTGGCAGCTGCACTACGACCCTGCGATCGCGACCCCGCTGCGCATGCTGACCGAGGCGTCGGTCGCGCGCGGCTCAGAGGGCTTGTGGCAGCTGTACGACCAGATCACCGCACGCACGCTTCTCACGCGGGGCGCGGAATCCGACTTGTTGTCTTCGGCTTCTGCGCAGGCCATGACCGAGCGCGGCCCACGCGCGCAGCTGGTGGAATTCGCTGGCGTCGGTCATGCGCCGACCTTTGTGCCGCAAGACCAGCGCGACTGCGTCGCTGCATTCGTGCTCGACTGAGCGGGCAACGCATTTGCTGCTGGCCGAGACCATTTCAATCTTGAATCTTCGATGAAAAGTCTGGGCACCGAAGCGGCTGGCCAAGTGGCGGTCATCGCGCACACGGTGCCCGACGTGCTCGCTGCAACTGCGCAATCGCTGCCGTCGCAGCCCAACGCCCGCATGCGGGCGCGAGCGTTCGCCGAGCCGCTGATCGGCGGCGAAACGCTCGACTCGGGCGAGAACGCGCTGGCCCACGCCGATGCGGTCGCCGCCATTCTGCAGACGATCGGCGGGTCCGAAGCGATGCAGGCGGCCAGCTATCTGGTCTACACCTGCGCGTACCTGAATCGTCCGCAGGAAGTGATCGCCAAGGCGTTCGGCGACAACTTTGCCGAACTCGCGATTGCGACCACCAAGCTCGTGCGCGTGCAAAAGCGGGCGCGCGGTGCGTGGTCGGCAGCAGCGCCGGTCGATGCGCCCACGCCGCTCGACGACCCTGTCGTGCAGACCGAGAACGTGCGCAAGATGCTGCTCGCGTTCTCGCGCGACTTGCGGGTGGTGATGCTGCGGCTCGCGTCCCGCCTGCAGACGCTGCGTCACTTCGCGAGCATCAAAAAACGCATGCCCCGCGCGCAGGCGGCCGAATCGCTGCAGGTGTTCGCGCCATTGGCGAATCGGCTCGGCATCTGGGAGATCAAATGGGAGATCGAAGACCTGTCGTTCCGGTTTCTGGAGCCCGACACCTACCGTGACGTGGCCCGCATGCTCGACGAAAAACGCGTCGAGCGCGAACTGCAGATCGAGCAGCTGCGCACCGAGCTCGAACAACAACTGCGCGCGCAAGGCATCGGCGCCACCGTGCAGGGACGGCCCAAACACATCTACAGCATCGTCAAGAAGATGCGTGGCAAGGGGCTCGACTTCGATCGGGTGTTCGATGTGCGGGCGCTGCGCGTGGTGGTGCCGGAGCTGCAGGACTGCTACACGGCGCTCGCCTGGGTGCACGAGCGCTTTACCCCGGTCGAGCAGGAGTTCGACGACTACATCGCCAAGCCGAAAGCCAACGGCTACCGGTCGCTGCACATGGTGGTGCGCGACGCCGCCGCCAAGCCGATCGAAATCCAGATCCGAACCCAAGCCATGCACAACCACGCCGAGCACGGCATGGCCGCGCATTGGGCCTATAAAGAAGCGGGCACCAAAGGCTACCTGGGCGTCAGCGCCGACAGCGCTTATGACGCAAAGATCGCGGTGCTGCGTCAACTGCTGGCCTGGGAGCGCGACCTGTCCGGCGTGGCCGCCGCGCAAGGGCTGCTCGAAGACCACATCTATGTGCTGACCCCGCAGGCCTCCGTGATCGAGCTGCCGCAAGGCGCGACACCGGTCGACTTCGCCTACAGCGTGCACACCAGCCTCGGCCACCGCTGCCGCGGCGCGCGCATCGACGGCCAGCTCATGCCGCTGAACACCGCGCTCAAAAACGGCCAGACGGTGCAGATCATCGCCGCGCGCGAAGGCGGCCCTTCGCGCGACTGGCTGAGCACCGACGGCGGCTATCTGGTCAGCCACCGCGCCCGTGCGAAGGTGCGTGCCTGGTTCAACGCATTGGCCCAACACCAGACTGCCGCGCGCGGCCGCGAGGCGGTGGAAAAGCTGCTGCAGCGAGAAGGCAAGACCGCCTGGAAGCTCGACGACGTGGCCGCACAGGTGGGGTTCCAGTCCGCCGAAGACCTGTTCGGCGCAGTCGGCAAGGACGCGTTTTCGCTGCGGCAGATCGAACAGTTGCTGCGCCCGAGCGCGCCGCCATCCGCCGAGGAGCCGCCGCGGCTGAAGATTGCGACGCCACCCGCAACCGCGCGCGACGGCGTGCTGGTCGTGGGCCTTGATTCGCTGCTGACCGAGCTCGCCAAATGCTGCCGGCCGGCCCCACCCGACCGGGTGTCCGGTTTCGTCACACGGGGCCGCGGTGTGTCGGTCCACCGCAGCGACTGCAGCAATTTCCGCGACTTGGCCAGCCGCAGTCCCGAGCGGGTGATCGAAGTCGATTGGGGCACTCCGCCGGTCGGCGTCGAGCGCAGCGCCGTCTATCCGGTCGATGTCGCAGTCGAAGCACACGACCGCCAGGGTTTGCTGCGCGACATCTCCGACGTGTTCGCACAAGCCCGCACCAATGTGATCGGGGTGCAGACCCAAACCATCCGCGGCACCGCGTGGATGACGTTCACGGTGGAGGTGGCCGATTCGGCCCGGCTCGAGCACACGCTGGGCGTGGTGGCCCAGGTCGACGGCGTGCGCCGCGCGCGCCGGCGATGATGGGCACCGAGCCATTGCTGCTGCTACAATGTGAGGCTGTCGGCAAACACGACGACAGGCGCGTAGCTCAGCTGGTTAGAGCACCACCTTGACATGGTGGGGGTCGGTGGTTCGAGTCCACTCGCGCCTACCAAACAGGCATTCGGACGAATTGAGGACTTGGCGGAAACGCCGAGTCCTTTTCTTGTTTTTGGCGCCCGCTCAGGCTTGATTCGTTTGCATTCGTCGGGCGCCTGCGACGTTCGCAGCACGCGAGCCACCGGTCCAAAGCGGTTGTTCACCCGCTGTCGTTGCCAGTGCTACCGTCAGGCGACCGGGCAATCTGCGCTGCCGGCCTGATGGAGATGCAGGCCCGCTTCGAGCGTCTGAACAGATTCAAGCGACCGCTCGGATGCCGCAGCAAGCCGGAGCGTGCAGCCATCGTGTCCCCTTGGTCGAAGTCGAACGCAGACCGCAGCGCCCCAGACCGGCTTCAGGACAGTGGTGGTTGGCGCGAAGAACGCCTGTCCGTTGCCGATCGACACAGGCTTGGATCAAACGTTTGGCTGCGGCCGCCTGGGCTCAGTCATCGCCAAACCGAATGGAAACTTTGGTGTTGGGTGCTGGCAGCGTCGCCGAGGGTTCATCTGGTCCAGCGCCACGTGCTGGAAATGGTGGCCTTGCGCAGGCCGGTGAAATCCGGGATCGATTCGTTCTTGGTTTGCAAGTTGACCATGCGGTCGGGCGACGTGCTTGCGAACCGGCCTCGTTCCCGGCTCGGCTTGAACGAAGGCCCTCATGCCGCTTGCAGCGCCAGCTCGATCCCATCACTTTTCAACCGCAGCACGCGATCGGCCCGGCTTGCGGCGGCGACTGCGTGCGTCACCAGCACCAGCGCGGTGTGCTGCTCCCGCACCTGGGCCACCAGCACGTCGAGCACGCGGGTGGCGGTGCCGGGGTCCAGGTTTCCGGTGGGCTCGTCGGCCAGCACGAGGGCGGGGCGGTGCACCAACGCGCGAGCCAACGCCACGCGCTGCAACTGCCCGCCGCTCAGCTGTTCCGGCAGTCGCGCGCCCAGGCCCTCCAAGCCCACCGCAGCGAGCATCTGCTGCACGCGCGCGTCGTCGGGTTGTTGCAGCAGCATCAGCGGCAGCGCGACGTTCTGCGCGACGTCGAGATGCGGCAACACATGGAACGCCTGAAACACGAAACCGATTTTGGCGCGGCGCAGCAGCGCTCGCCGGTCGTCGTTCAATGTGTCGAGGTCCACGCCGTCGAGCGTGACGCTGCCTTCGCTCCAGCTGTCGAGCCCGGCGATGCAGTTGAGCAAGGTCGATTTGCCGACGCCCGAGTCGCCCACGATCGCGACGAACTCACCAGCGGCCACATTGAGCGAGACGTGCTCGAACACGGCCACGGGGCCGTAGCGTTTGGCCAGCTGGTTTACCTGGACGATCATCTGTTGGGGCTCCCGGTGCTGTCGGTGAGGGGTCGCTGAAACATGGCCACCAGCGATCGGTCGACGGCCTCGACCAACTGCACCACCGCATCGGGCCGATCGCACGCAATGACGTGGCGGTCGGGCATCGAACGCAGCCACGTGAGCTGGCGCTTGGCCAGTTGCCGCGTTGCGAAGACGCCGCGGTCGCGCAACTCGGCCATCGGCATCTCGCCTTCAAGCGCTGCCCAGGTCTGACGGTAGCCGACGCTGCGCATCGACGGCAGCGACGCCTGCAGATCACCTCGCGCGCGCAGGTGGCGGACTTCGTCGAGCAGGCCGGCAGCCAGCATCGCGTCGAAGCGCTCGGCGATCCGGGCGTGCAGCCAGTCGCGTTGCAGTGGTTCGAGGCTGAACAGCGGCGGGGCGCCTGTGCGGTCTGCATTCCCTGCGCCTGTTTTCGTAGCGTGTAACGACGACAGGGTCTGCCCCCCGCTGCGAAACACTTCAAGCGCGCGCTGGATGCGCTGCCCATCGCGGGAGCCAAGCCGCTTTGCAGTGGCCGGGTCGATTTGAGCCAGGCGACGGTGCATCTCCGGCCAGCCGACTTCGCTGGCTTCGTGCGCGATCTGCATGCGGATTGCGGGGTCGGCCGCCGGCATCGCATCGAGCCCCTGGAACAGCGCACGGAAGTACAGCATCGTGCCGCCGACCAGGAGCGCAATGCGGCCGCGCGCGTTGATCTCGCCGATCAGGCGCCGTGCGTCCTCGGCAAACGCCGCCGCGTTGTAAGCGTTCTGCGGATCGCGAATGTCGATCAGGTGGTGCGGCACCGCGGCGCGTTCGGCGGCGCTCGGCTTGGCGGTGCCGATGTTCATGCCGCGGTAGACCAGCGCGGAGTCGACGCTGATGATCTCGCACGGATGGCGCGCGGCGATCGCAAAAGCCGCGGCGCTTTTGCCGGCGGCGGTCGGGCCGGCCAAGGCGATGTACCGGGCGTAGGGCAGCGAAGTGGCGTTTGTCATTCGGCGCGTCGTGGGCTCGACCTCGACGGCCGCGCTACCGAAGCCGTGCTACCCGATCGCGACGCGCGAACCCCCATGCCGATCGGTGACAGTGCGGTGGGCGTCAACTCAGCAGCGCCTGCGCGAATTCGCGCGCGTTGAAGGTCTCCAGGTCTTCCAGCTTCTCGCCGACGCCGATGAAGTACACGGGAATCGGTTGCGCACCGGGCCTGATGCGCGCGCGGTCCACGCCCCACTGCGCGATCGCGGCCAGCATGCCGCCTTTGGCGGTGCCGTCGAGCTTGGTCACGATCAGGCCCGTCAGGCCAAGCGCCGCATCGAACGACTTGACCTGCGCGAGCGCGTTTTGGCCGGTGTTTCCGTCGATCACGAGCAGCACCTCGTGCGGCGCGGTGGCGTCCGCCTTTTGCACCACGCGTTTGATTTTTTTCAGCTCGTCCATCAGGTGGAGCTGCGTCGGCAGCCGGCCCGCGGTGTCGACCAGCACCACGTCCTTGCCACGCGCCCTGCCGGCGGTGACCGCATCGAAACTCACGGCCGCCGGATCGCCACCTTCCTGAGAAACGATCTCGACCAGATTGCGATCGGCCCAGATGCCGAGCTGCTCACGCGCCGCCGCGCGAAACGTGTCGGCCGCGGCCAGCAGCACCGCCGCGCCTTCGTTCGACAGGTGCTTGGTCAATTTGCCGATCGACGTGGTCTTGCCCGCGCCATTCACGCCGGCCACCATGATCACGGTGGGCGTGAACCGGCCGATCACGAGTTCGCGCTCGAGCGGCTTGAGCAGCTGCGTGAGCGCTTCCACCAGCGCGTTGCGCACGGCGGTCGGGTGCGTCGCGCCGCCGGCTTTGACGCGGCGGCGCACCTCGTCGAGCAAAAACTGCGTGGCCGGCACGCCGGTATCGGCCAGCAGCAGCGCGGACTCCAGGTCGTCATACAACGACTCGGTGATCTGCGCGCCGGTGAACACGCTGCTCAGGTTGCTGCCGGTCTTGCGCAAGCCGGTTTTCAGGCGCGACGTCCAGCGCTCGCGCGCGGCCGGTGCGGACTGCGGCACCGGAATCTCGAGCGGCGTGACGAGCGCGCTGCCGATCAGGCTCGGTGCGGCCGCCCAGACGGCGAGCGCTGGTGCGACGGGCGAAGGTGGAGTGACTGTTGGTGCGGGTCCTGGTGTATCTGCACGCAATGGCGAACGAACCGGCTCGTCGCCTGCCGGACGTTCCACCGAGGCGGGCGCAGCGGAGACCAATGCCGCGGGCTCCGCTTCGACGCGTGCAGCCTCGGTGAACAACACATCGGTCGGCATGGTCGCCGGTGCATCGGGGCGGGCACCGATTCCGGGTTCCGATCGCAGGGCGTCGACCGGGCGGAACGCCGCAACCGGGGATTCGTCGGGCACCGCGGGTTGCGCATGGGCAACCGGCGCCGCGCCGACGGACCGCGCCGCAGCCGGCTCGACCGCGGCAGGCTCCTGCAGCCGCCGGGGCGGTTCGGCAGCGTCGGCAGGGGTGGGGACAACGGCGGCTTCCGGCGGCGCGGTGGTCGGCTCCGCCGGCGCAGGCGCGGCGGGCTGCTCGGCCGGATCGTTGCCGCGAAAAATCTTCTTTAAAAACTTGAACATTGAGCGGGTTTCTACAATCCGACGATTCTATGAAACACCCCACCCAACGACTCTTCGCATCCGGCTTGCTGGCCGTTGCGGCCGCCACCACATTCCCTGCACATGCCGCCGAGCCGGCCGCGTTGCCGGTTGTGGAATTCACGCTCGCCAACGGGTTGACTGTGATCGTGAAGCCGGATCGGCGCGCGCCGACCGCCGTGCACATGTTGTGGGTGCGGGTCGGCGCGATGGACGAGGTCGACGGCACCAGCGGCGTCGCGCACGTGCTCGAGCACATGATGTTCAAGGGCACGCCCGACCTGCCGCCGGGTGAGTTCTCGCGCCGGGTGGCCGCGCTTGGCGGGCGGGAAAACGCGTTCACGGCGCGCGACTACACGGGCTTCTACCAGCAGATTCCGGCCAACCGCCTCGAAGACGTGATGAAGCTGGAGTCGGACCGCTTCGCCCACAACCAGTGGAGCGACGACGAGTTCAAGCGCGAGATCGAGGTCGTGAAGGAAGAGCGCCGGCTGCGCACCGAAGACTCGCCGCGCGCACGCATGGACGAGATCCTCGACGCGGTGACGTTCGTGGCCTCGCCTTACGGCCGCCCGGTGGTCGGTTGGATGAGCGATCTGGACGCGCTCACGCCCGACGATGTGCGCTCGTTTTATCGACGCTGGTATGTGCCGGCAAACGCGGCCGTGGTGGTGGCCGGCGACGTGGATGTGGCGCAGGTGCGCGCGTTGGCCGAGCGCTATTACGGCGGTGTGGCGGCGCACGCGGTGCCGGTGCGCAAACCAAGGGAAGAGCCGCCGCAGCAAGGCCTGCGCCGCATCGAATTCAAGGCGCCGGCCGAGCAGGCGTACCTGCAGATGGCGTTCAAGGCGCCGCGGCTGACCGGCTTTGCGCCGATGGTGGCGGAAGCGCCCGCACAGCCCGTAAGCGGCGCCGGCACCGCCGCGGCCAAGCCGCCTGCGCAAGTCGCCGAAGGCGAAGACGCGCTGGCGTTGACCGTGCTGGCGGCCGTGCTCGACGGCTACCGCGGCGCGCGGCTTGATCGCGCGTTGACGCAGGGGCCCGATCGCGTGGCCGACAGCGCCGGCGCCGGCAATGGCTTGCTGGGCCGCGGGCCGCAGCTTTTCGTGCTCGATGCGGTGCCAGCGGCTGGCAAGACGGTAGTCGATGCCGAACAGCGTTTGCGTGCGCAGATCGCGCAGGTGGCCGAGGGCGGAGTGCAAGAGTCCGAGTTGAAACGTGTAAAGACCCAGTGGATCGCGAGCCAGGTGTATGAGCGCGATTCGGTGTTCTCGCAGGCGCGCTCGCTCGGCAGCTTCTGGGCGCTGGGCTTGCCGCTGGACTCGGACGAGCGGCTGATCGATCGGCTGCGCGCGGTCACGGCCGCGCAGGTGCAGCGCGTAGCGGGCAAGTATTTCAACGACGACCAGCTGAGCGTCGGCGTGCTGGTGCCGCAGCCGATCGACCCCAAGAAGCCGCCGCGCCCGGCTGCGGCCGGCCCGCTGCACGGCGGCGAACAACGCTGAGAAGACTATGAAAAGAATAGCTGAAAATGCAGTGCGCACGGGCGCCTTGGTGACATTTGTCTCAATCTTTTGCGCAACGGCCGCGCAAGCCGCGATCCCGATCCAGCACTGGATGCAGCCGAGCGGCGCGCAAATCTATCTGGTGCCGAGCCCCGGCATCCCGATGATCGATGTGCAGATCGACTTCGACGCCGGCAGCCGGCGCGATCCGGCGAAGCAGGCGGGGTTGGCCAGCGTGACGGCGAGCGAAGCCGGCAAGGGCGTGAAGGCCGACGGCAAGGAACCCGCGATCGGCGAGAACGCCTTGAGCGAAGCCTGGGCCGACCTGGGCGCCGCGTTCGATGCGCGGGCCGGCGACGACCGCATGAGCTTTTCGCTGCGCACGTTGTCCGACCCGGATTTGCTCGCCCAAGCTGGCGCGCTTGCTGCCCGCCAACTGGGCACGCCCGCATTCCCCCCGGATGTCTGGCAACGCGACCGCCAGCGCATCGGTGCCGCCTTGCGCGAAGCGGACACCCGGCCGGCCACGGTGGCGCGCCGGAACTTTACCCAGGCGGTCTACGGCAACCATCCGTACGGCTACGAGACGACCGAGCAGACGCTGGAGCGGATCGAACCGGCCGACATGACCGCGTTCTACGACCGCACGGTGCGGCCGTGCCGCGCGAAGATCAGCATCGTCGGCGCGATCGACCGCGCGCGCGCCGACGCGCTGGCCAAGCAACTGCTGTCGCGGCTGCCGGAGCCGTCGCGTTGCGACGCGCTGCCGCCGGTGGCCGACGTGGCGCCGCTCACGCAGGCGGTCGAGCGCGACATTCCGTTTGCCTCCGCCCAGGCGCACATCCTGATCGGCCAGCCCGGCTATCCGCGCAGCGACCCCGACTACTTTCCGCTCACGGTGGGCAACCACATCCTGGGCGGAGGCGGCTTCACGTCGCGGCTGACCGCGCAGGTGCGTGAGAAACGCGGCTTGAGCTACAGCGTCTACAGCTACTTCGCGCCGGGGCTGCACGCAGGCGCGTTCACGATCGGCATGCAGACCCGGCCCGACCAGGCCAAGCAAGCCGTGCAAGTTTCAAAGGACGTGCTGAGCGGCTTCGTCGCCGACGGGCCGACCGAGGCCGAACTCGAAGCGGCCAAGCAAAACCTGATCGGCGGCTTCGCGCTGCGGCTCGACAGCAACCGCGCCCTGCTGGGCAACATCGCCAACATCGCCTGGCATGACCTGCCGCTCGACTACCTGGATCATTGGACCGAGCGGGTGCAGGCACTGACCGTGGCCGACATCAAGGCCGCATTTCAGCGCAAGCTGCAGCCCGACCGGATGGTGACGGTGGTGGTCGGCGGCCAGCCGTGACCACGGCGCCTGCGCGCAGGGCGGCCAAGCCGGTGCGCACCCGATCGGCAGCGCCGGGCCTGGTGCGCATCATCGGCGGGCGTTGGAAGCGCACGCCCCTGGCGGTGGCCGACCGGCCGGGTTTGCGGCCCACGCCGAGCCGCGTGCGCAAGACCCTGTTCGACTGGCTCGGCCACGAGCTGACCGGCTGGGTCGTCTGCGACGCGTTCGCCGGCAGCGGCGCGCTGGGGCTCGAGGCCGGGTCGCGTGGTGCGGCCAAAGTGGTGTTGTGCGAGCGGGATGCGGCACTGGCAGCGGCCTTGCGCGCGCTGTGCGGTCGGCTCGATGCGACCTCGCTCACGCTGCAGGTTGAGCGCGGCGACGGTGTGGCGGCGCTGCGACGCCTGGGGGAAAACAGCTGCGATCTGGTGTTGATCGATCCGCCGTTCGAGGCGGAGTTGCACGGTCCGGCGTTGGCCGCCGCCGCTGCTGCGCTTCGGACAGAGGGGCGCATCTATCTCGAAGCGCCGGTGCGCTGGACAGCCGATCGGTTGCAGGTTCTCGGGCTGGAGACGTTGAAGTATCTGCACGCGGGCAGCGTCCACGCGCATCTGATCGGGCGGCTGCCCGGCGCCTGACGCATTCCATAATCGGCTGCCAAGTGTCTGGCGGCAAGGGAGAAGTGGATGGCAATCAACGAAACCGTTTCGGACCCTGCGCTGCAGCGACCAAGGGACCGCAAGGCGTCGGTGGTCGCGGTCTATCCGGGCACGTTCGATCCGATCACGCTAGGGCACGAAGATCTGGTGCGCCGCGCGGCGGTGATGTTCGAGCGCGTGGTGATCGGCGTGGCTGCAGGCCATCACAAAAAGGCAATGTTCGATCTGGATGAGCGCATCGCGATGGCGCGCGCAACGGTCGGCGAGATCGACGGGGTCGCGGTCGTGTCGTTTTCCGGCTTGGTCGTCGAGTTCGCAGCGCAGCAGGGCGCGCGGGTGATGCTGCGCGGTCTGCGCTCCAGCACCGACTACGACTACGAAAGCCAGCTGGCCGGCATGAATCGCCGGTTGGCGCCCACGATCGAGACTGTGTTTCTGCCGCCAGGCGATGCGGTGCAGCACATTTCGAGCACGCTGGTGCGGGAGATCGCCAAGCTCGAGGGCGATGTCAGCACGTTCGTTTCGGCAGTGGTGCTCGCACGCCTGCAGGCTCGCGTCGCGGAGCTGCGCGCGCAGGAAGCTGCCAGATAGGGTTTGATCGACCCCAGGGCCGGGCGGTGACCACGCCCGACATGTTGCATGCTGCGTCGCGCAAGCAACCGCCTGCTAATCCGGTCACCCGAGCCTGCAAGCGCCGCTGCAGGGCCGAAGGCAACCCGATGCGCATCAAGCCGGCACCGGTGTAAAGATGCTCGCGTGTTGAAGGTCTTCGTGGGTCTGGCCGGCTTGCAGCGCGTTCACCAGCTTGATCCAGGCCGCGTCGGGCTGCTCGATCCGGAACGCATACCAGCCGTTCACGCCGTTCACGCTCTCGCGCACCGACATCGCACGCAGCTGGGTGCGCTCGTTGTCGCCCAACTGCACCGTGACGTCGAACCAGCGGTCGAGCGGCACCGCCACCGAGGACGATGCGAGAAAGCCTTCTTCGGATGCCTCGATCACGAGCATGCTGCGGGCACGCGCTTCCGGGCTGTCGTCGAGCTGGATCGATGCCGGGCACTTGATCGCGTAACGCTGATGCTGGCGCAGCGGGTGGCCGGTCTGCACGGTCTGGTCGATCGACGGCAGCACGTCGGCGTATTCGGGCGTGTCGTAGATCGCGCGCAGCATCACGCGGCGGCGGTCGTCCAGGTGTTCGAACACGCGCGTTTTTTCGTTGAAGAAGTAGTTGAGCAACTCGGGCGTCATGACCGGATCGTTGGTCGTGAAGTAGCGGCGGTTTGGCACGACGATGTTCGGCAACGTGATCTCGGTGAAGTACGAGTGCAGGTTCTTGCGCTGTCTGCGCTCACCATAGATCTGCTTGAAGACTTCGGGCGCGGTCGACAGGTCAAGCGATGCACCGATGGCCGGTGCGCCATTCACGAAGTCGTAGTTGTCGATCTTCGTTTCGTTCAGCCGCTGGAAAAACAGCAGCGACTCGTACATCTCGATGCGGTTCGGGTTGACCGCAATGACCAGGTGCCGGGTGTCGAAGAACGCCGTTGAATATTCATACATGAACTTCATCAGCGGAAACAGGATCGCGCCGCCGGTGCTGCGATAACGCGGATGCACGGCCAGCGCCGACACCTCGGCGATGTTGCCGCCCTGGGCGCGCACGCCGGCCAGATCGAACACCTGCTGCATCGGAAAGCCGAACGCGCTGTCCCGGATCAGCGACATGGTGCCGACCACTTCGCCGTCGTAGGTCGCACACAACGTGGTGGTGGTGGGAAGCGCGTGATAGATGGTCGCCCGCATGCCAGACGGATCGGGTTTTTGAAAGCCACTGGCTACGTAGGCATCGTGCAGGAGGCGGAAGCAGGCTTCGAGCTCCTCCTTGGTATCGGCAATCTTCAGCATTAATCGTGGGTCCGGAGCAGGATCGCAGTCGACAAACGAGCGATAAATTGAAAATCGGGTGGAGCGGGGAAAGCTCGCGAACCCCTTGCGCAACGCGGTATGCCAAAACTTTCTAAGCGGTGCGTTTTTCATTCTATTGAGTCCCTGTTGCGTGTCGGTCGCTTTGAAACCAAACTTGCGTAACGACTTGTAGGCGAACTCGCCTTCAATCGATGGTGTTTTGCCGACCGAGTGACCGACTTTTTCCCTGCCTGGATTCCACGCCGCAGCCTCTTGCACGGGCACCAGCGGCCGCTGGAATTTCCCACGTGGTGCTGGCGTCGAACAGGAACAATTCGTCAAAGCAGCGCCTGTGGAAACACTCAGCTGCCGATGCCGTGAAAAATTCGGCAGCTGTGGTTGAGTGCGGGCGAAGAACCAACGGGCCGGCTGGTCGGCCGGGCACGCTGGGTCAAGTGTGGGCCGTGGCAATCTTCGACCGCGCCGCGGTGGTCACGTTCGCTTGCGAAAAAAGCCGCCAGTACCGAGCGGTGGTGCCGGTCGGTGCGTCCGCGCCCATCCGACCCGGCTCAGGTCACCTCGCCTTGGCAAAAACGGTTCTTGCCCGAAACGCTGACTTCGAGCGAAACAGCGAGACAGAGAAGTGGCGTGAGCATTGCAGATACTTGTGCTGCACAGGGCGCATCGCCTTCGCGTTGCACGACGCCTGTTCAGAGGTTCGCCACATAGTGCCGACTTCCCGGTCGCATCGCGGCAACGCTCAGCCTTCTTGCGAGACGAGGCCGCTACCATGGCGGCTTTTCGCAACTCTGCAATTGCAGGAAGGCCCGCCCCCAATCATGAAAGTGCTAGTGACCGGAGCGGCTGGCTTCATCGGCATGACCACCGCGTTGCGGTTGCTCGAGCGCGGCGACGAGGTCGTGGGCCTGGACAACCTGAACGACTATTACGAAGTCGCGCTGAAGGAAAAGCGGCTCGCGCAACTGCAGGCGCACGAACGATTCACATTCGTGCGCGCCGATGTCGCCGATCGTGCGGCGATGGCCGAGCTGTTCGAGCGACAACACTTCGAGCGAGTGATCCATCTGGCGGCGCAGGCGGGCGTGCGTTATTCGCTCGAGAACCCGCATGCTTATGTCGATGCAAACCTGCTCGGCTTCATCAACATCCTGGAAGGGTGTCGACATGGCAAGGTGCAACACTTGGTCTATGCGTCGAGCTCCAGTGTCTACGGCGGCAATACCAAAATGCCGTTTGCCGAAAGCGATTCGGTCGACCATCCGGTGAGCTTGTATGCGGCGACCAAAAAAGCCAACGAGCTGATGGCGCACAGCTACAGCCATCTGTATGCGCTGCCGACTACAGGCTTGCGCTTTTTCACCGTGTACGGCCCCTGGGGTCGACCGGACATGGCGTTGTTCTTGTTCACCAAGGCGATTCTGGAAGGCCAGCCGATCAACGTGTTCAACCACGGCCACATGCGCCGCGATTTCACTTACGTGGACGACATCGTCGAGGGCGTGGTGCGGGTGCTCGATCGCGTTCCGCAAGGCGCCGATGGGACCGGCGCAGGCGCTGCCCCTTACCGCGTCTTCAACATCGGCAACAACCAGCCGGTGCAGTTGCTCGATTTCGTGGCGTGTCTGGAAAAAGCACTTGGCCGCCAAGCCGAAAAGCGGATGTTGCCGCTTCAGGACGGCGATGTGCCCGAGACGTATGCGGACACCGATGCGTTGGCAACCTGGGTTGGATTTGTTCCGAAGACATCGATCGAGCACGGCATCGGCCGCTTCGTGGCATGGTATCGCGACTACTATGGCATCTGAGTCCGCACGTGCATCCGCTGTCTTATGGGTGCTTCATATCGGCCCGATTGACCGTCCGGGTGGGCTGCGCAGGCACCGGTTGACCAGCCCGGTCACGCCAGCCTCGCACAGATCGAGCACACGCTCGAAGCCGGCCGGACCGCCGAAGTAAGGATCGGGAATGTCGGAGATGTCCACGCCGTCTGCGAAATCGAGTAGCAGATGCAATTTGTGCTGGAGCGCTGGCGGGCAGATTTTTTTCAAGTTTTTCAGGTTGTCGCTGTCCATCGCGACGATCAGGTCGAAATGCTGGAAGTCGAGCTCCGTGATGGAACGCGACCGCTGCTTCTGCAGGCGTTGGTAGCCACGCCGTTCGGCGGACTCCACCGCCCTGGGGTCAGGCCGCTGACCTGCGGAGCGCCGCACATGGGTGCCCGCCGAGTCGGTCACGAAGTGGTCCTCGAGGCGACGCGCTTTGATGACGGCATCCAACGCCGCCACGGCCAACGGCGAGCGGCAGATGTTGCCCATGCAAACCATCAATATTTTGTGCATGAATGCAGTCACCGATTGATACAAGCCATGAATAAGCTGACCAAAGCCGCATCATCTCGGCGACACTCGAGGGCTCGCCCTGCGGATGGACCGAAGCGGGGGGATGTTCGGAACGACCCAGAGATTGCAATGATGAAGGCAAGACTGGATGACCATGCAGCGACAAAGTCGAACCACATTCGGCCTGTGTTTAGCACCGTTGTCGTGCCTTTTAGCACGGCACGCACCACCGCAGTTCTGCCATCTTGTTCACAGGCGCTTTTCTTGATTACAGTGTCGAAACAGTAACTCGTAGTAACAAAATAGAAGATCATGAAATCACCTTGTTCGATCGTGTTGCGCAGCCATGACATTTCCCGCCGCTTTGGTGTTTCGCTGGCATTGGCAGCTGTTTTGGGCGTCTTGAGCGGATGCGCGTTGTTCGGCCCCGACATTCCACCGGCGCCGGTCTCGGCCGCTTCGTCTGACTACAGCTATATCGTCGGCCCGGGCGATACGCTCAACATCATCGTCTGGCGCAATCCGGACCTGTCCTTGACCGTGCCAGTGCGCCCGGACGGGAAGCTGTCGACCCCGCTCGTCGACGAATTGGTGGTGCAGGGCAAAAGCACGATCGAGATCGCACGCGACATCGAAAAGGTGCTGGCCAAATACGTGCGGGACCCGGTGGTCACCGTGGTCGCCACCGGCTTCGTCGGCCCCTACAGCGAGCAGATTCGCGTGGTCGGGCAAGCGGCCAAGCCGCAGTTCCTGCCCTACAAGCAGCGCATGACACTGCTCGATGTGATGATCGCCGTGGGCGGGCTGACCGACTTCGCCGACGGCAACGGCGCCACGATCCTGCGCACATCGGAAGGCAACAAGCGTTATTCGGTGCGGCTGAGGGATTTGATCAGAAACGGCGACATCTCACGAAACGTGGAAATGCTGCCCGGCGATGTATTGATCATTCCACAAAGCTGGTTTTAAGCTGATTTACAGCAGGCGGGCGGGCGGGCAGTCATACAGCCGGATTCAAACCCGCCACGCTGCAGAACATAGGAGTTGATCGTTTCATGGATGAGTTGGTCGGTCAGGTCACCACGATTGCCAAAGGCGTATGGAAGCATCGTTGGCTGGGGCTGCTTGTGGCGTGGATCGTTGCGATCGTCGGCGCGGCCATCGTGTTTCGCATTCCCGATCGGTATGAAGCAAGCGCCCGCATTTACGTCGATACCCAATCGATCCTTAAGCCGTTGATGGCAGGCCTCACCGTGCAGCCGAACGTCGACCAGCAGGTCGTGATGCTCAGCCGCACGTTGATCAGCCGTCCCAACATGGAGAAGCTGATCCGCATGGCCGATCTCGACCTGGGTGCGCAGTCGAAGGACGCGCAAGCCGCATTGGTGGAACGGCTGACGCGAACGCTGCAGATCAAAAGCGCGGCGCGCGACAACCTGTATACCTTGTCCTACCAGGATTCGGAACCGGCCAAGGCCAAACGCGTGATCCAGTCGCTGGTGTCAATCTTCGTGGAGTCCAGCCTGGGCGACAGCCGCAAGGACTCGGCCGTGGCCAAACGCTTTCTGGACGAGCAGATCAAGGGATACGAGAACAAGCTCGAAGAGGCCGAATTGAGGCTCAAGAACTTCAAGCTTAAAAACCTGGAACAACAAGGGGGTGACGGCAAGGACAGCGTTACCCGACTGTCTGAGTTGAATGGCCTCCTCAGCCAGGCCCGGCTCGAACTCGCGGAAGCCGAAAATTCACGCGACTCAGCCGTTAAGCAATTGCAGGAAATGAAGGCGGAGTCGGCCAACAGTTCGATCGCTGGCATCCTGCAAGAATCGGCGATGACGGCGTCGACCCCCGAAATCGATGCGCGGATCGCTGCCGTGCAGCACAACCTTGACGGCTTGCTGCAGCGCTACACCGAGCAGCATCCGGACGTGGTCGGCTCGCGCCGGCTGCTGAAGGAAATGGAGCAGCAAAAGCAACGCGAGACGGCCGACTTGCGCCGCCTTGCCATGGGCGCCTCGACCACCGGCATCGGCAGCACGAGCAACAACCTTGCGTATCAGGAAGTGGCCCGGCTGCTCGCAGCCGCCCAGATTCAGGTGGCGGGCCTGAAAGCCCGGGTGGGTGAATACGTGGCGCGCTACGAGCGGGCGCGCTCGCAGATGAAAACGACGCCTCAGATCGAGGCTGAGTTCACGCAACTGAACCGCGATTACGCGATCCACAAAAAGAATTACGACGATCTGGTCGGACGGCGCGAAGCCGCCTCTCTGTCGGGTGAACTGGGATCGTCGGCCGGTGTAGCCGACTTCCGGCTGATCGATCCGCCGCAGGTCTCGTCGGGCCCGGTTGCGCCGAACCGCACGTTGCTGCTGCCGCTTGCGTTGGTCGCCGGCATCGCGGGCGGGGTGTTCGTGGCGTTTGCGGCCAGCCTGTTGCGCCCGGTCTTCCACGACTCCCGCTCGTTGCGCACGGTCGTCGGCTTGCCGTTGTTGGGTGTTGTGACCAAGGTGATGAACGAGGCCACGCTGCGCCGTCGGCGAGCGGACCTGCGCCGGTTCGTCGCTGCATCCAGCGGCTTGATCGGGCTCTTCATCGCCGGCATCATGCTGCTCGCTTTCTTCTCTCGACCCGCGTGAAAGCGCCTTCGCCTCCATGAGCAGTCTGATCGAACAAGCCACCCGACGGCTGGAACAGTTGAGGCGCGCCGGCGCCGAAGTGCCGGACAGCACGTTTCGGCCGCAGCAAGCCACGCCCGTCGAGCCCGCGCCTGCCTCACTGCGGACCCCGGTCGCAGTCGCCACAGCAGTCGTATCGCCCACGACCGAGCCGGTTGCGCAGCGCCTGCCGCTCGACCCGGCGATGGTGGCGGCGACGTCTGCTTCGGTCACGCTGGACCTGGACGTATTGGCCGCGTCGGGCATCGTGAGCCCGCACGCGCCGCGCTCGCACATCGCCGACCAATATCGGCTCATCAAGCGTCCGTTGATCAGCAACGCGATGGGCCGCGGTGCCGCTGCGGTGCCCAACGGCAACCTGATCATGGTGACCAGCGCCGTCTCGGGCGAAGGCAAGAGTTTTACGGCGATCAATCTCGCGATGAGCATCGCGACCGAACTCGACAACACGGTGCTGCTGGTGGACGCCGACGTGGCCCGTCCCTCGGTGCTGCGCATGCTCGGGTTGCCGCCGTGTCGGGGTCTGCTCGACATGTTGACCTCAGATTCGGTCGACTTGGCCTCCGTGTTGCTGCGCACCAATGTGGACAAGCTTGTGCTGCTGCCGAGCGGCACGCCGCATCCGCGCGCGACCGAATTGCTGGCGAGCGACGCGATGACCCAGTTGCTGCTCGACATGGCGAGCCGGTACCCCGACCGCATCATCATTTTCGACTCGCCACCACTGCTTTTGACGACTGAGTCCCCGGTGCTCGCCACCCACATGGGACAGATCGTGGTGGTGGTGCAGGCCGACAAGACGCTGCAGTCCGACGTGCAGCTTGCGCTGGCGTCGATCGAAGCGTGTCCGGTCAAGATGATGATGCTCAACCAGGCATCCACCGGCTCAACCGGCTCGCAATACGGCTATGGGTATGGGTATGGGTATGGGTATGGGTATGGCGCAGAGTCGGAGTCTGCAGCGCCTGCGGCCCGAGACGTTTGATGATGCGACAGCTACAGGTTGTGCATCCGCTTCGCACGGACTGCAGGCTTGAAGGCTGGCACTGTCCCGCCGCCTGGTGCTCGATCGTGTTGCTGCTCGGCGGCTTGTTCGCCGGGCTGGCCTCAGCGCAAGTATTGCCCGGCGGCGGTCTCGGCGGTGCAGTAGGCAATGGCGGCACGGGAAGCGGCTCCTTTGCAGGGCAGGCCGGTACTGGCCAGCGCGGCCTCACCATCGTGCCGCGCATCGAGACCAGCATTACTTATTCGAACAATGTCGGTTTTTCGACGAATGACCGGCGCGGTGGCTTCATCTACGAACTCAGCCCCGGTGTTCGGGTATCCAGCTACGGCGGTCGCGTGCGGGGCTTTCTCGACTACACGCTGCGGGGCTTTGCATATTCGGGCGGCGCCGCACCGGCCACGTTGCGGAACGAGCTCAACGGGCTGGCCACGCTGGAAGCGGTCGAGCGGCGGATATTCGTCGACTTGGGCGGCCAGATCTCGAGGTCCACCATATCGGCGTTCGGCGTGCAGCCGAGCGATGCATCCCGAGCCAGCACGAACTCGACCGAAGTTCGGTCGTATTTTGTCTCGCCTTATGCCAAAGGCCGCGTCTTCAATCAAGCCAACTACGAGTTGCGTTACCGTGGCAGCGTGCTGTCCAGCGGATCAACGTCGCCGACCGACGCGACCGTGCAGGAATTTCTCGGCTACCTGCGCGAAGACTACCCCGCTCGGCACGTCGGCTGGGCACTCGAAGGGAGCCGCACAATCGTCGACTACCGGGCAAGTCGCAACATCGATGCCTCGGCCGCACGCGCCGTATTGAGCTGGATCGTGAATCCGCAATTTCGCGTCTACGGCAGCGGCGGACGCGAGGTCAACAACTTCCTGAGTGACGAGCAGCGTGGCTACACGACCGTCGGCGCGGGGTTGCGGTGGCGACCGTCGCAGCGCACCCGACTCGAGTACGAACAGCAGCATCGCTTCTTCGGCGAAGGTCACATTTTTGTGGCCGAAACACGCACCGCGCAAAGCGCACTGCGCGTGAGCGACACCAAGGATGTGGTGATCGGCCGCGGCTTGGGCAACATCGGCGCGCAGGGCTCGGTCTACGATTTGCTGTTCAGCCAGTTCGCCAACGTTGAGCCGGACCCGGACAAACGCGCGCAGCTGGTCAACCAGTATCTGCAGCGAAACGGGTTCAACGGCAACTCGCCTGTGACCTCAAGCATCTTTGCAACCGCCAGCACGTTGCAGCGCGACCAGCAGCTCAGCTACTCCTTGATCGGCAAGCGCGATGTCCTCACGCTGCTGTTGGGCCAAACCAACAGCCGGCCGCTGGACAACAGCGGTGTGGTCGAGGGCGACTTTGCGCGTGCCAACGAAATCCGGCAGCGGCGCGTCGGTGCCACGTTTGCGCACTCTCTCACGCCGAATTCGGCCGTGAACGTGACCGGGTTGATCCAGAGGGTGAACAGTCCGGGCAACTCGTTGACCGCCAATCTGCGCACCTTGTCGGTCAACTACACCAATCGCATCGCACCCAAGCTGTTTTTCTCAGCCGGCGCGAGCAAGTCTTTTTCTTCGGGCGGCGATTCGACGTCGTACGACGAAATGTCGATATTCGCCCGCCTCTCGCTGCGGTTTTAACGTCATGTACGAAGATTTTTACGGGCTGCTGTGCAAGCCGTTCCAGCTCAACCCGGACCCGAGTTTTTACTTTGCAAGCAAGCAGCATCGGCGCGCGAAGGATTACCTCGACTACGGCATTCTTCGCAACGAAGGCTTCATCGTCGTCACCGGAGAGATCGGTGCAGGCAAGACAACGATCGTGCGCGGCCTGCTCGACAGCCTCGAGTCGACCGAGGTGGTGGCAGCGCAACTCGTCAGCACCCAGCTCGAGGCCGACGACACGCTGCGCATGATCGGTGCGGCGTTCGGTGTGCGTACCAAGGACGTTTCGAAGGCCGATCTGCTGATGGCCATCGAGGTCTTTCTGGTCAGCCAGGCCGGCCAGGGCAAGCGCTGCCTGCTGGTGGTCGACGAGGCGCAGAACCTGAGTCCGACCGCGCTCGAAGAGCTGCGGATGCTGTCGAACTTTCAGTTCGGCAGCCAAGCGTTGCTGCAAAGCTTTCTGGTCGGCCAGCCTGAGTTCCGGACCATTCTGCAGGGGCGCAACATGCAGCAGTTGCGCCAGCGCGTGATCGCGGCCTGCCACATCGGCCCGCTCGACGAGTCGGAGACCCGCCAATACGTCGAGCACCGGCTCCGCTGCGCGGGCTCGACCGGCCAGCCGACCTTCGACGATGCCGCGTTCGCAGGCATCTATGGTTTGAGCCGCGGTATTCCACGCCGCATCAACGGGGTGTGTGACCGGCTGCTGCTGCTCGGGTTTTTGAACGACAAACGCCATTTCACAATGGCCGAGGTGCGCGAGGTGGAAGACGGCATGCAGGAAGAGTCGTTCGACGATGGATTGGGCGACGATCACATGGGCGCAGGATTCGTTCCTGCACCACGAACCGGATATGCCTCGGCGACCGCTGCCATCGCACAAGCGCGCGTGACCGCCGAACGCACCGAGCACCGCGTCGACGCCAGCGACGAGCGACTGTCCCGTCTGGAAGAGCGGCTGCTGCGGATGGAGTCGACCAATGCGACCATCCTGACCACGCTGCAGCGACTGGTGCGCGAGCCGGTCGAGCGCGCGCTGGCCAGCGAGCCGCACAAATGACGGCTGTATCGCCCCTTGCGCCGAACGCCGGGCCGATCGCGTGCGTGGTCGGTGCGCGGCCCAACTTCATGAAGATGGCGCCGATCCTGCGCGCATTCGCTGCGCTCGATCCGCCCTTGGCAACCTTGCTCGTGCACACCGGCCAGCACTACGACGCGGACATGAACGACCGGCTGTTCACCGATCTCGAGTTGCCGCGGCCGGACGTCAATCTGAAGGTGGGATCGGGCTCGCATGCGGTGCAGACCGCCCAGGTGATGTTGCGCTTCGAGGCGGTGCTGGATGAGCATCGGCCGCGCTGTGTGGTGGTGGTGGGCGATGTCAATTCGACGCTTGCCTGCACGCTGGTCGCGGTCAAGAAAAACGTGCCGGTTGTGCATGTGGAGGCGGGCCTGCGCAGCCACGACCGCCGGATGCCCGAGGAGATCAACCGCAAGCTGTGCGACCAAGTTGCCGACCGGCTTTATACGACCGAACGCAGCGCAGGCGACAACTTGCTGCGTGAAGGCATCGACGCGTCGCGCATCTGTTTTGCCGGCAACGTGATGATCGACTCGCTGTTCGCCGCCCGCCCGAAAGCGCCGAGCCCGCAGACCGTATTGCAGACGGTGCCGGACGTGCCCGCGCGTTGGCATGAGGGGCTGGGCCGCTTCGGCGTGGTGACGCTGCACCGCCCATCGAACGTGGATAGCCCGGACGCACTGCGCCATCTGCTGCAGACATTGGCGCGTGCCGCACAGCGGTTGCCGCTCGTTTTCGCGCTCCATCCGCGCACGCGGGAGAACATCCGGCGTTTCGAGTTGCATCGCGAACTCGACCCGGACCGCATGCTGCTGCTGCCGCCGCAAGGCTATCTGGAGATGCTCGGGTTGATGTCGGCCGCCACCGTGCTGCTGACCGACTCCGGGGGGCTGCAGGAGGAAAGCACCGCGCTCGGCGTGCCGTGCCTCACGCTGCGCGACAACACCGAGCGGCCGATCACGCTCGACCAAGGCACCAACAGCCTGGTCGGGCACGACCGCGATCTGACGCTGTCGCTGCTCGACCAGATCTTGGCCGGTGCCGGCAAGCGCGGTCGCGTGCCCGAACGCTGGGACGGCCATGCGGCCACGCGCATTGCCGAAGACCTCACGCGTTGGCTGGCCAGCCAAGCTGCTTGAGGCGCGGTGCAAAGCATCCTTTAAGAAACCCGATTTCGTTCGCATGATCACCAACGCCCTCACGGTCGACGTGGAAGATTACTTCCAGGTCTCCGCATTCGAGCCGCACATCGCCCGCGCCGACTGGGACCAGCTCGAATGCCGCGTCGAGCGCAACGTCGCACCGCATCCTCGAGCTGTTTGCGCAGCACGACGCCAAGGCCACGTTCTTCACGCTCGGCTGGGTGGCCGAACGCTACCCGGCGCTGGTGCGCGAGATCGTGCAGCAGGGCCACGAGCTGGCCAGCCACGGCTTCGGGCACCAGCGGGCGTCGAGCCTGTCCGGGGCGGATTTCTCGGCCGATATTTCGCGTGCCAAGTCGCTGCTCGAAGACGTGGCCGGTGTCGCGGTCAGAGGCTATCGTGCGCCGAGCTTTTCGATCAACGAGCGCAACTTGTGGGCATTCGACGCCCTGACCCAAGCCGGCTATACCTACAGCTCCAGCGTCTACCCGATCCGGCACGACCACTACGGCATGCCCGACGCACCGCGTGTTCCGCACCGGCGCGCCTCGGGCCTGCTTGAGATTCCGATCACCACCCTGCGGCTGCGCGGACGCAACTATCCGGCCAGCGGCGGCGGCTACTTCCGGCTGCTGCCGTATCGGGCCTCGAAGTGGATGTTCTCGCGCGTCAACGCGTTCGAGCAGCAACCGGTGGTGTTCTATTTCCATCCTTGGGAGATTGATCCCGACCAGCCGCGCGTGCAGGCGGCGGCTGCCAAGGCGAAGTTTCGTCACTACCTGAATCTGAACCGCATGGAGGGCCGGCTCGCGCGGCTTTTGCAGGACTTTCAATGGGGCCGCATGGACGAGATTTTTCTCAATCCACAGCCCCCGCTGTGGGTGCCTTCGGCGACAGCGGCATGGCAGCCGGCCTGATGATGGCGACCATCCACCGGTTGTTGCAAGACGACGTGCAGGCGCATGCGGCCTGGGACGCGTTTGTGCAAGACTGCCCGCACGCCACGTTCTTCCACCGGTCCGGCTGGCAGCGCGTGATTCGCGAAAGTTTCGGGCACGACACGTACTACTACTTTGCCGAAGTCGACGGCCAAGTGGTGGGCGTGTTGCCGCTGGCCAATGTTGCGACGCTGCTGTTCGGCAAATCGCTCGTGAGCCTGCCGTTTGCCGTGTATGGCGGCGTCGCAGCAAACGATGAAGCGGTGGCGGCTGCGTTGACCGAGGAAGCCGAGCGGCTGGCCCGGCGGCTGAAAGTTGCACATCTGGAGTTTCGCAACATCGCGCAGACCGACAACGACTGGCCGGTGCAGGACCTCTACGTCACGTTCAGAAAGTCGATCGCAGCCGACGACGATGCGAACCTGAACGCAATCCCGCGCAAGCAGCGTGCGATGGTCCGAAAAGGCGTCAAGGCGGGGCTCACCAGCGCGATCGAGCCCGACGCCGACGCGTTCTTTTCGCTGTACGCAGACAACGTGCATCGGCACGGCACACCCGCGTTCGCCAAGAAATACTTCCGGTCGTTGCTGCGCGCGTTCGGTGACGACTGCAACGTCCTGGTCGTGCGGGACGCGCACGGCACGCCGCTCAGCGGGGTGTTGAGCTTCTACTTTCGGGACGAGGTGCTGCCGTACTACGCGGGCGATGCCGTGGCTGCGCGCGCGGTCGCTGCGAACGACTTCAAATATTGGGAGCTGATGCGGCACGCCGCGGCGCGCGGTGTGCGTCTGTTCGACTTCGGCCGCAGCAAGCGCGGCACTGGCTCGTTCGACTTCAAGAAGAACTGGGGCTTCGAGCCGACCCCGCTGCACTACCAGTACCGTCTGTACCAGCGCGATTCGATCCCGCAAAACAACCCGGCCAACAAGAAGTTCCGGCTGTTGATCGAGACCTGGAAAAAGATGCCGATTTCGCTTGCCAACCTGATCGGCCCGCACATTGTGCGCGGCCTTGGTTGATCGCGGCAGTTGCTGCCCCGAATGGCAAACGTTCTCTATCTCGTGCACCGCCTGCCGTACCCGCCCAACAAGGGCGACAAGGTGCGTTCCTACCATTTGCTCAAGCATCTCGCTGGAAAGCACCGGGTCCATCTGGGCACGTTCATCGATGACCCGGCCGACCGCGTGCATGTGACGCAAGTCGAGCGGTTGGTGGCGGAGCTGCATGTAGTCGATCTGCAGCCGACCGCCGCGAAGCTGAAAAGTTTGCAAGGGTTGGCCAGTGGCGACGCGCTGAGCTTGCCGTATTACGCCGATCGGTCAATGCAGCGCTGGGTCGACCACGTGGTCCGCGATCGGCAGATCGACGCGGTCGTCGTCTTTTCGAGCGCGATGGCGCAGTACGTGCGGCCGCAGCTCGCCGCCAGCGACGGGCCCGTCGTGCTGATCGATTTCGTCGATGTGGATTCGGCCAAATGGGGGACTTATGCGCAGCGCCACCGCTGGCCGCTGTCCTGGCTCTATCGCCGGGAGAGCCGGCAACTGCTCGCATTCGAGCGGCGGGTTGCGCGGCAGGCGGACCGGTCGTTCTTCGTGACCGAACGCGAGAGCACGCTGTTCTGCGAGCTCGCGCCCGAATGCGCAGCGCGCGTGTCCACCATCGGCAACGGGGTCGATGCGGATTACTACGCACCGGACGCCACCCGGCTGTCGCCATTTGCCGACGAGCCCATGGCGCCGATTGTCTTCACCGGAGCGATGGATTACTGGCCGAACGTCGACGCGGTGATTTGGTTTGCGCGCGAGGTGTTGCCGCCGATCCGGCAGACATTGCCGGAGTTGCGTTTTTGCATCGTCGGACGCAATCCGCCGCTGTCCGTGCAGGCGCTGGCGTGCGACCACGTGTCGGTCACGGGCACGGTGCCCGACGTGCGGCCTTTCCTGCAGCATGCGGGCGTGGTGGTCGCGCCGCTGCGCGTCGCGCGCGGCATTCAAAACAAGATTCTCGAAGCGATGGCGATGGAGCGGCCGGTCGTCGCGTCGAGCGCCTGCGTCGATGCGTTTGACGTGTCGACGCTGGCCACGCTCGCCACCGCGACTCACGCCGCCGAATTCGCGCAAAAGGTGTTGGCGTTCTATGCCGCGCCGGCGTCGGCTGCACAGCTGGGTCGGCAAGCCCGTGCCAGCGTCCTGCAGCGGTTCAGCTGGGCTGCCCATATGGCGGAGATCGAACCTTTCATGACCCGTGCATTGCCGCAAGCCGAAGCCAGCCATGTCGCCTGACGCTGCCCCGCGGGCTGCCCGGCACTGGCCGCTGCATGCAGCACTCACCGTGCTGTTGCTGCTGTGGATCGGGTTTTGCTATCGCAACACGGCGGCATCGATGGTCGCGATCTGGTCGCGCTCGGAAACATTTGCCCACGGGTTTTTCATCGCGCCGATCTCCTTGTGGCTGATCTGGCGCCAGCGAGACCGTCTGGCGGCATCGACCCCAGCGATCGCTCCGATCTGGACGGTGCCGCTGCTGTTGCTCGGCGTGTGCTGGTGGGTCGGCCAAGCGATCGGCGCCAACGTGGTGATGCAGTTCGCGTTCGTCGGCATGCTGATCGCAGCCGCGTTTCTCATGCTTGGCTGGTCCGTTGTTCGATGGATCCTGTTTCCGTTGCTGTTCCTGCTGTTCGCGGTGCCGTTCGGCGAATTTTTGCTGCCGCTGCTGATTGAGAAGACCGCCGATTTCACGATTTTCGCGTTGCGCGCTTCCGGAGTGCCGGTGTTTCGCGAAGGCAACAATTTTCAGATTCCATCGGGCTCCTGGTCGGTGGTCGAAGCGTGCAGCGGCGTGCGCTACCTGATCGCATCGGTCACGGTCGGGGCCTTGTTCGCCTATCTCAACTACACATCGTGGCGACGGCGCGCGGTGTTTGTAGCGGTGTCGATCGTGGTGCCGATTCTGGCCAACTGGGTGCGTGCCTACATCATCGTGATGCTCGGGCACTTGTCGAACAACCGGATCGCCACCGGCGTCGATCACCTGATCTACGGCTGGGTATTTTTCGGTGTTGTGATCTCGATCATGTTTGCGATCGGCGCACGCTGGACTGAGCCGCAGCCGCAAGGGGCGTCGCTGCCCGGTGGGCCGCACCACGACCCACTGATGGGGCGGCCTGGGCTGTCGGCCCTGGGCTGGATCATCATGGCGCTGATCGCCGTCTGGGTCGCGGTGCCACCTATGGCGGGCCGGTTGGCCATCGGAGGACGCTTTGGATCGGTCATCGCTTTGGATTCGCCGACGCCTCAGCTGCCGGCAGCTGGGGCTTGGCAAGTCCAGCCGACGCCGATCTCGCCGTTGGCCACCGGTGCGGCGGTCCATGCAGACAGAACTGGTGCCAACGTTGTGGTCTACCGAAAGGCACTTTGGCAGGTCGGCTTGGCGTTGACGGACCGACCGGTCGCGCATGTCGCTTGGCAGACCTCCGATCTGCAGGGCACGATCGACCCATTGCCGGCCTCCAAACTTCCACAGACCGACACGCTGGCGCTGCGCTGTGGCGATCGGACGGTGCCTGCAGTGGCTTCACAACCGCTGCGCGCGGACATCGACGAATCACAAGGGTACGGTGGGCAACCAGCAATCTGGCGCGTGCAGTGGGACGATGGCTTCGTCTCCGGTTCGGACCGCTGGATGCGCCTGCACCGAGCGATTGCGCGCTTGCGTGGAAAAGTCAACGACACCGCGGTGCTGTCGCTGATTGCACCGCCGAATCAACCGCCCGCTGCGTTGAAAATGTTTTTCGAAGCGCACTGTGGTGCGATCGATGCGTATCTGCGCCAGCGGAGCGATGCGCTGCGCAGCGACGTCGCTGCCGCCGCGCGGCAGGTGGGGCAGGTGGGGCAGTGAGAATACAAGCAGGGATGCGAGGCTTATGAAAACAGTAGCGGTGGTCGGCCTGGGTTATGTCGGGCTGCCTTTGGTGGTCGCGTTCGGCGCGGAAGGCCCGACCATCGGCTTCGACATCGCCGAAGCGCAAGGTGCGAGTCGTGCCTGCGCGGCATCGACCCGTCGCGCGAACTGACGGACGACGAGATGCAGCGCGCAGCGCACGCCATGTACACGGCCGACCCGGCGATGCTGGCCGAGGCCGACATCATCATCGTCGCGGTGCCGACGCCGGTCGACGACGCCCACATCCCGGACTTCCGCCCGCTGATCGGCGCCAGCACCAGCGTCGGCCGCCACATGAAGAAAGGCGCGATCGTCGTTTACGAGTCGACCGTCTATCCGGGCGCGACCGAGGAAGTCTGCATTCCGGTGCTCGAGCGCGAATCCGGCCTGAAGTGGAAGAAGGACTTCTTCGTCGGCTATTCGCCCGAGCGCATCAACCCCGGCGACAAGGAGCACACGCTCACCAAGATCCTGAAGATCGTCTCCGGCGACACGCCCGAAACGCTGGACGCGGTGGCCGCAGCTGTACGAGCGCATCATCGATGCCGGGCGTGCACCGCGCCTCGTCGCATCAAGGCCGCCGAAGCCGCCAAGGTGATCGAGAACACGCAGCGCGACCTCAACATCGCGCTGATGAACGAGCTGTCGATCATCTTCGACAAGCTCGGCATCGACACCAGCGAGGTGCTCGAGGCGGCCGGCACCAAGTGGAACTTCCTGAAGTTCAAGCCGGGCCTGGTCGGCGGCCACTGCATCGGCGTCGACCCCTACTACCTGACGCACAAGGCGCGAGATGCTCGGCTACCACCCGCAGGTGATCCTGGCCGGGCGCCGCATCAACGACGGCATGGGCAAGTTCATCGCCGAGCAGACCATCAAGCAGATGATCGCGGCCGGCAGCTACGTCAAGGGCGCCAAGGTCAACGTGCTGGGCCTGACCTTCAAGGAAAACTGCGGCGACCTGCGCAACTCGAAAGTGATCGACATCATCCACGAGCTGAAGACGTTACGGCGTCGAGGTGTTCGTGACCGACCCGCAGGCCGACGCCGACGAAGCGATGCACGAATACGGCGTGCAGTTGCACCAGTGGAGCGACCTGCCGCGCGCCGACGCCATCGTCGCGGCCGTCGCGCACGACGAATTCGCAGGCTTGGCTGTCGAGGACCTGAGCAAAAAGCTGGTCAAGGGCGGCGCGTTCATCGACGTCAAGGCGGTTGCGATCGCCACGCGTTGATCAACGCCGGCTACCACCTTTGGCGGCTTTGATCGCGGTGTCCGACCCGACTGTGCAGCGGTGCCGACGCCGCACGGCGCCGCGCCGCTGATCGTGCATCTGGTCTACCACTTCGACACCGGCGGGCTCGAAAACGGCATCGTGAACCTGATCAACCACATGCGTCCGGGCCGCTACCGGCATGCAATCGTTGCGTTGTGCGGCATCGGTGAGCTGAAAAACCGCATCCGGCGCGACGAAGTGACCTATGTGGCGCTCGACAAACCGCCGGGGCATGCGCTGCGGCTGTATCCGAAGCTCTACCGGCTATTGCGCCAGTTGCGCCCGGCAGTCGTGCATACCCGCAATCTAGCCGCACTCGAAGTGCGTCGTGCCGGCTTGGGCCGCCGGCGTGCCGGTGCGCATTCACGGCGAACACGGCCGCGATGTCGGCGACCTGGACGGACGCAGCGTCAAGTACCAGCGGCTGCGCCGCCTGTACCGGCCATTCGTGAACCACTATGTGGCGCTGTCGCGCGACCTCTCCGACTACCTCATCGGCCCGGTAGGTGTGCCGCCGGATCGCGTCACGCGCTTGTGCAACGGTGTCGACACGGCGCGCTTTCATCCCCGCGGCGATGTACCCCAGTCGGTTCCTGGCTGCCCGTTCGATACAGACGAGCACTGGCTGATCGGCACCGTCGGCCGCATGCAGCATGTGAAGGATCAAACGACACTTGCGCGCGCATTCATTGAACTGCTGCGACTGCAGCCAGCGCTGAAGGAGAAGGTCCGGCTCGTGCTGATCGGTGACGGGCCGCTGCGCGCCGAATGTCGGCGGTTGCTCGAATTGGCGGGCGTGGCGCACCTTGCCTGGCTGCCGGGCGAGCGTGACGACGTGCCGCAACTGATGCGGGGTCTGCATTGTTTCGTGCTGCCGTCGCTGGCCGAAGGCATTTCCAATACAGTCCTCGAAGCGATGGCGTGCGGCCTGCCAGTACTGGCAACCAACGTAGGCGGCAATGCGGAACTGGTGGTTGCAGGCACCGGCGAAATCGTGCCGGCCGCAGACCCGGCCGCATTGGCTCAAGTGCTGCTGCGCTGGGCGACTGCACCCGAGGCCGCGCGCCAGTTGGGCGCAGCCGGACGGGAACGCGCGCTGCAACAGTTCAGCATCGAGGCGATGGTGCAGGGCTATCAAACCTTGTACGACCGTCTGCTCGACAGCCGCGTGCCGGGTCACTCCATACAGGCAGGTTGAACGACGATGTGCGGCATCACAGGAATCGTGGATCTCGTCGGCACGCGCGAGATCGACCGTGCACGGCTGCAGCGCATGAACGAATCCCAATTGCATCGCGGCCCAGATGAAGGCGGCGTGCATTTGGAGCCGGGCGTGGGCCTCGGCCATCGGCGGCTGTCGATCATCGATCTGTCGAGCGGACAGCAACCGCTCTACAACGAAGACAAAAGCGTCTGTGTCGTCTTCAACGGCGAGATCTACAACTACCAACAGCTGATTCCCGAGTTGCAGATGCTGGGTCATGTGTTCCACACGCAGAGCGATACGGAAGTCATCGTGCATGCATGGGAAGCCTGGGGCGAGCGCTGCGTCGAACGGTTCCGCGGCATGTTCGCGTTCGCACTCTGGGACCGCAACCGGCAAACACTGTTTCTTGCGCGCGATCGGCTCGGCGTGAAGCCGCTGTATTACGCGCTGCTGCCGGACCAGACGTTCGTCTTTGGCTCCGAGCTCAAATCACTGCTTGCCCACGGCGGCTTGCCGCGCGACATCGATCCGTGCGCAATCGAAGAGTATTTCGCACTCGGCTATGTGGCAGAGCCGCGCACCATTTATCGGCAAGCCCGGAAGTTACCGCCAGGGCACGTGCTGACCTTGCAACGCGGCCAGGGCATGCCCGCGCCGCGCCAGTTTTGGGACGTGCATTTCACGCTCGACAACGCGATTTCCGAAGCAGATGCGTGCGCGGAGCTGACCCAACGGCTGAGCGAATCGGTGCGCCTGCGCATGATCTCGGAAGTGCCGCTCGGCGCGTTTTTGTCCGGCGGCGTCGACTCGAGCGTGGTGGTCGCCGCAATGGCCGGCCTGTCGAACGGGCCCGTCAACACCTGCTCGATCGGGTTCGACGATCCGCGCTTCAACGAATCCGCATTCGCGGCCATGGTCGCCGAGCGCTACCAGACCGCGCACCGGCTCGAGACGGTCGCCAGCGATGATTTCGACCTGATCGACACGCTTGCGCGCCTGTACGACGAGCCGTATGCCGACAGCTCTGCGATCCCGACTTACCGCGTCTGCCAGCTTGCGCGCAAGCACGTGACGGTGGCGCTCTCGGGCGATGGTGGCGACGAGACCTTCGGCGGCTACCGGCGCTACCGGCTGCACATGATGGAAGAGCGCATGCGCTCGATGTTGCCGGCCGGTCTGCGTCGACCGCTGTTCGGCCTGCTTGGGCGGGCCTATCCGAAGGCCGACTGGGCGCCGCGCGTGTTGCGCGCCAAGACCACGTTCGAAGGCATGGCGCGCGGCTCGGTTGAGGCCTACTTTCATTCGGTTTCGATCCTGCGCGGGCCGATGCGCCAAGCTTTGTTCAGTGACAAGCTTGAAGCGCGAGCTCGGCGGCTACGACGCGCTCGACGTGTTCCAGCGCCATGCGCGCCAGGCCGAGACCGACGACCCGCTCGCGCTGATCCAGTACCTCGACATGAAGACCTATCTGGTCGGCGACATCAACACCAAGGTCGACCGCGCCAGCATGGCGCATTCGCTCGAAGTGCGCGAGCCGCTGATGGACCACGAGCTGGTCGAATGGATGGCGACTTTGCCGACTTCGCTCAAGGTGCGCGGCCAAAACGGCAAGCACCTGCTGAAAAAGGCCTACGAGCCGCAACTGCCGCACGACGTGCTGTACCGGCCGAAGATGGGGTTTGCGGTGCCGCTGGCGCGCTGGTTCCGCGGCCCGTTGCGGGCGCGTGTGCAAGACGCGGTGCTGGGCTCGCAGCTCGCCGACACCGGCTGGTTCAACCACGACTATCTCGAGCATCTGGTCACCGCGCATCAGAACGGCAGCCGCGACTACAGCGCGCCGTTGTGGACATTGTTGATGTTCGATGCGTTCCTGCGCCATCAAAACGGCGATGTGCCGACCGCCGAATCACCTGCAGCGGCGGCGGCAGCGGCTGCCGCGCTGGCTTGAGCGTCCCGCAACGCATCACACCGCATCCCGCCGCCTGCCCATGTCTGCCCCCCCGCCGGATCCAGGGACGCCGCACGCTGCGGAACCCGCGCATTCCCGTGGCCTGCGCGTGCTGCATGTGCTCGACCACTCGATCCCGCTGCACAGCGGCTACACCTTTCGCACGCTGTCGATCCTGCGCGAGCAGCGCCGGCGGGCTGGCAGACGTTTCACCTGACGAGCGCCAAGCAAGGCGACTGCAAAGCAGCCCGAGCAGGACGGTCGATGGCTTGACACTTCTACCGCACGCCGCCCGCCGCAGTCCCTGCTCGCCGATCTGCCGGGCCTGGGTGAGATGGCGCTGATGCGCATCGCTCGAGCAGCGCCTGCTCGAGGTGGCCGAAGTAGTCCGCCCCGACCTGCTGCACGCGCACTCGCCGGTGCTGAACGCGATCGCCGGCGCTGCGGGTCGGCCGGCGCCTGACATCCCGGTGGTCTACGAAGTCCGCGCGTTCTGGGAAGACGCCGCGGTCGACCACGGCACCACCACCGAAGGCGCCGTGCGCTACCGCCTCACGCGCTGGCTCGAAACCCGCGCGATGCGCGAGGCGACAGCATGTATTCACGATCTGCGAAGGCCTGCGCGGCGACATCGCCGCGCGCGGCATTGCGCCGTCGAAGATCACGGTGATCCCGAACGCGGTCGACATCGAATCGTTCGCAGTCGGGCAGCGCGCCCGACGCCGCACTGCGAGACCCAGCTGGGCCTGGACGGCGCCAGCGTGGTCGGCTTCATCGGCTCGTTCTACGCGTACGAAGGGCTCGACCTGCTGCTCGACGCGCTGCCGCGGCTGCTGGCAGGCACGCCCGAAGTCACGGCTGCTGCTGGTCGGTGGCGGCCCGCAGGATGCGGCGCTGCAAGGCGCAGGCGGCGCGCTCGGCGTCGGCGACCGGGTGGTGTTCACCGGCCGCGTGCCGCATGGCCAAGTGCAGCGCTACTACGACCTGATCGACGTGCTGGCCTACCCGCGCCATTCGATGCGGCTGACCGAACTGGTCACGCCGCTGAAGCCGCTGGAAGCGATGGCGCAGGGCCGCGTGCTGGTGGCGTCCGACGTGGGCGGCCACCAGCGAGCTGATCCGCGACGGCGAGACCGGTCTGCTGTTCCACGCCGGCGAGCGCCGACTCGCTGGCCGAACGGCTGCTCGCGCTGTTGGCCGACGCCGCACCAGCTGGCCGCGCCTGCGCGCAGCGGGTCGCCGTTTTGTCGAGACCGAGCGCAACTGGCGCGCAGCATCGAGAACTATGTCGAGCCTTACCAGCGCCTTACGCGCCGCGCCCATGTCAGAACCACACGCTGAGTCGGGCGGTCCGCACGTGGTGGTGCTGAGCAGCCTGTTCCCAAGCAGCCGACAGCCGGGCGCCGGACTGTTCGTACGAGAGCGCGTGTTCCGTGTCGGTCAACGCATGCCGTTGTCGGTGGTTTCACCGGCTCCGTGGTTTCCGCTGCAGGGGCTCGTGTCGCGACTGCGGCCGGGCTTCAGGCCCGGCGCGCCGCGACATGAATCACAGCAAGGCTTCGACGTCTGGTTCCCCCGATTTTTTTCAGTGCCGAGTGTCCTTAAGCGCTTCGATGGTGTGCTGATGGCTCTCGGCGCCTACGGGCGGCTCAAGAAGCTGAAGGCGCAAGGGCGACTGGACATCATCGATGCACATTTCGCCTATCCTGACGGCTACGCTGCGGGGCTACTCGGCCGATGGCTTGAGGTGCCGGTCACGATCACGTTGCGTGGCACCGAGCAGCGCCATGTCAACGATCCAGTGCTGCGCTTGCGCCTGCGAAATGCACTGCAGCGGGCAGACCGGGTGTTCGCCGTGTCCGAATCCCTGCGCCAGACCGCGCTCGCGCTCGGGATCGATCCGCGCAAAACCGAAGTAGTTGGCAATGGCGTGGACATCAACCGTTTTCAGCCGATACTTAAGCAGCCGGCGCGCGCTGCGCTTGGCTTGAAGCCGAATGTGCCGGTGTTGATTTCGATTGGCGGGCTGGTGGAGCGCAAAGGCTTTCACCGCGTGCTCGAATGCCTGCCCGAATTGCGCAAGAATTTCCCTGAACTTCAATATCTGATCGTCGGCGGCCCGAGCACCGAAGGCGACTGGACGGACCGGCTCAAGGTGCTCGCGCATTCGCTGCAGCTGGACAACTGCGTGCGCTTTCTGGGTCCGCTACCGTCGGCTGAGCTTCAAAAAATCCTGTCCGCGGCCGACGTGTTCGTATTGGCCACGCGCAACGAAGGCTGGGCCAACGTGTTTCTGGAGGCAATGGCGTGCGGGCTTCCCGTGGTGACAACCGACGTCGGCGGCAACCGTGAAGTGGTGTGCGACGCGACGTTGGGCGAAGTCGTCGCGTTCGGCGATCGGCCGCAGTTGGTTGCCGCAATTTCGCGAGCGCTGGTGCGCACCTGGGACCGAGACGCGATTCGCGCCTATGCGCAGGCCAACACTTGGAGCCAACGCATAGACCAGCTGGAAGCGGAGTTCCGCCAGTTGTGCCGCTCGGCGCCCGTGCAAGGCAAGGCCGCCGCCGCGGCGCAGGTCATCGGCAGGTCCTAAGCTGGGCGCACCGGGAGCAACGCGGCTCCCTGCACGACGACTGCCATCAACCTAAGTCAAACTCTCCTCCATGAAAATCACCATCATCGGCACCGGCTATGTCGGCCTGGTCACCGGCGCCTGCCTGGCCGAGATGGGCAACGACGTCCTCTGCCTGGACGTCGACGAGCACAAGATCCGCATGCTCGAACGACGGCGGCATCCCGATCCACGAGCCGGGGCTCGAGGCGATCGTGCAGCGCAACGTCGCCGCCGGCCGGCTGCAGTTCACGACCGACGTCGCGCGCGGCGGTGGCGCACGGCACGCTGCAGTTCATCGCCGTCGGCACGCCGCCCGACGAGGACGGCTCGGCCGACCTGCAGTACGTGCTGGCCGCGGCGCGCAGCATCGGCCGCCACATGACCGACTACAAGGTCATCGTCGACAAGAGCACGGTGCCGGTCGGCACCGCCGACCGGTGCGCGCGGCGGTGCAGCGCGGCGCTGCGCGAGCGCGGCGCGCGACGATCGACTTCGCCGTCGTGTCGCAACCCCGAGTTCCTGAAGGAGGGCGCGGCGGTCGAGGACTTCATGCGGCCCGACCGCATCATCGTCGGCGCCGACGACGAGCGCGCGATCGCTGCTGATGCGCGCGCTGTACGCGCCGTTCATGCGCAACCACGACCGGCTGCAGCTGATGGACGTGCGCAGCGCCGAGTTCACCAAGTACGCCGCCAACGCGATGCTGGCCACGCGCATCAGCTTCATGAACGAGCTGGCGCTGCTGGCCGAGAAGGTGGGCGCCGACATCGAGATGGTGCGCAAGGGCATCGGCAGCGACCCGCGCATCGGCTACCCACTTCCTGTACCCGGGCACCGGCTATGGCGGCTCGCTGCTTCCCGAAGGACGTCAAGGCGCTGATCCACACCGCGCGCGAGACACGGCATGCCGCTCGAGGTGCTGACGGCGGTCGAGCCGCCAACGAGCGCCAGAAGCACGTGCTGGTCGACAAGGTCGTCGCGCGCTTCGGCGAGGACCTGCGCGGCCGCACGCTTCGCGATGTGGGGCCTGGCGTTCAAGCCCAACACCGACGACATGCGCGAGGCGCCGAGCCGCGTCATCATCGAGCGAGCTGGCGCGGCGCGGCGCGCACGCTGCGGGCCTACGACCCGGTCGCGATGGCCGAAGCGCAGCGCGTGCTCGCCGGAGCGCGCCGGGCTGGACTTCGTCGACAGCCAGGCCGAGGCGCTGCGCAGGCGCCGACGCGCTGCTGATCGTGACCGAGTGGAAGGAATTCCGCAGCCCGGACTTCGACGCTGATCCGCGACATGCTGAGGTCGCCACTAATTATCGATGGGCGCAATCTGTTCGAGCCCGAAGTCGTCACATCGTTCGGGATCGAGTATCTCGCGATCGGCCGCGGGGATTCGGTCCAGCGATCAGCCAGACCCGTCGCGGCCGTGGATTGAGCCGAAGCGATGGACCTCTCCTTCAGCCGTTTCGTCTCGCAAGTGCTGTTTCCGCTGCACGAGCGGCTGAAACGTCACGACACGGTCGCGCTGCGCCGCGCGATGGAGCGGTCGCAGTGGTGGACAGCCGAGCAGCTGCAAGCACACCAGCTGCAGCGGCTGCGCGCGCTGCTGCAACGAATCGGCGACGAAGTGCCGTACTATCGCGCCTTGTTTGCCGAGATCGGGTTCGATCCGGCGGCAGTCACATCGCTTGAAGACCTGCAGCGCTTGCCGCTGCTCGACAAGGCCTCGATCCGGGCGAACATCGAAGCGATGAAGCGCCCGGGTGCGGCCAACCTCGCGCGCTTCAACACCGGTGGATCCTCCGGCGAGCCGCTGATCTTCTTCATTGGCAAAGAACGCGTGAGTCACGATGTGGCGGCCAAGTGGCGCGCCACGCGCTGGTGGGGCGTGGACATCGGCGACCGCGAACTGGTGGTCTGGGGCTCGCCGATCGAACTCGGCACGCAAGACCGGCTTCGCCGGCTGCGCGACCGCGTGCTGCGCACCGAGCTGCTGCCTGCGTTCGAGATGTCGGAAGCGCGGCTCGACGATTTCATTGCAACGATTCGCGCCCGTCGCCCGCTTCAGTTGTTCGGCTATCCTTCGGCGCTCGCGCACATCGCACGCCATGCGCAGCAGCGCGGCGCGGCGCTCGACGACCTCGGCATCCGGGTGGCTTTCGTCACGTCCGAGCGGCTGTACGACGACCAGCGTGCGGTGATCGAGGGCGTGTTCGGCTGCCCGGTGGCTAACGGCTATGGCGGGCGCGACGCGGGCTTCATCGCGCACCAATGTCCGGAAGGCGGTATGCACATCACTGCCGAAGATTTGATTGTCGAGATCGTCGACGAGCGCACGGGCAAGTGCTTGCCGACCGGTGCAACCGGCGAGATCGTCGTTACGCATCTGGCCACCAGCGACTTTCCATTCGTGCGCTATCGCACCGGCGACGTGGGTGCTTTGGGTAGCAAGCCGTGCGCGTGTGGCCGCGGCCTGCCGCTGCTTGAGCGGCTTGAGGGCCGCACCACCGATTTCGTGATCGCCGCCGATGGCACGGTGCTGCATGGTCTGGCGCTGATCTACGTGCTGCGCGATCTGGCTGGCGTACATGCTTTCAAGATCGTTCAGCACAGCCGGCTGGCCGTGCAGGTGCTGCTGGTGACCGATGCAAATTTCGCTGCCGACTTGACCGATCGCATCGTGCTGGCTTTTCGGCAGCGGCTTGGCGCGGAAGTCGAGGTCTTGGTGGAGCAGGTCAAGCACATCGCGCCCGAAAAATCCGGCAAGTACCGCTATGTGGTGAGTCATGCAGCGCGGTCGCCATCTTCGCCCCCACCCAGCCCGTGAGCAACCGCCATGCGTGACATCCTCATCATAGCCATCGTGCTCGCCATGGGCCTGATCGCGCTGCGCCGCCCTTGGGTCGGGATCATGCTCTGGACGTGGTTGAGCATCATGAATCCGCACCGCTATACCTACGGTTTCGCCTACGACGCACCGCTGGCTGCATTCGCCGCCGCCACCGTCATGATCGGCTTCTTCGTGACGAAGGAACGGCAGTCGCCGTTCAAGGGCACGGCTTCGATCTTTCTCGTCGCGTTCATGCTGTGGATGACGCTGTCGTGGCTGTTCGGGCTGGACATGACCGACGACTACGAACAGTGGAAGAAGGTCATCAAGATCGACCTGATGATCGTCGCCGCGCTCGCGTTGCTGCACACCAAGCAGCACGTGCTCGCGCTGCTGTGGATGGCGGCCGGGTCGCTCGCGCTGCTGGGCGCCAAAGGCGGGCTGTTCACGCTGCTGACCGGCGGCAACCACCACGTCTGGGGGCCAGTCGGCTCGTTCATCGAAGACAACAACGAGTTTGCGCTGTCGCTTGTGATGACGATTCCACTGCTGCGGTTTTTGCAGCTGCAGCTGACCAACCGCTGGGGACGCATCGGGATGACGCTTGCGATGGGTTTGTGCGCGGTCGCCGCGGTCGGCAGCTACTCGCGCGGCGCGCTGCTCGCGATCTCGGCGATGCTCGCGGCGCTTTGGTGGCGCGGCAAGAACAAGCTGGTGATCGGCCTCGTGATGGTGATCGGTGCGGTGCTGCTGGTCGGCTT
This sequence comes from uncultured beta proteobacterium, assembly GCA_963784295.1. GTDB lineage: Bacteria > Pseudomonadota > Gammaproteobacteria > Burkholderiales > Burkholderiaceae_C > JBBPYC01. Next base: position 85,270 of record CAWAQL010000016.1, on the reverse strand, counting down.
CATGCCGGACGCCTGGACGGCCCGTATGTCCACGATCGACGACTACGAGACCGACCCGTCCTCGCTCGGCCGCATCAGCGCTTGGTGGAACGCGTGGAACATCGGCCTGCACTATCCGACCGGAGTGGGCTTCAATGCGGCGCGCCCCGAGCTGTTCGCGATCTATTCCCCTTATCCGACATTCGTGCATGCAGCGCACAGCATCTACTTTCAGACGCTGGGCAACCATGGCTTCATCGGGCTGTTTCTGTTTCTGGGCATCTGGTTTTCGAGCTGGTCGACCGCCGGCTGGCTCCGCAAACACGGCGGTGCGCTGCCGCAGACCCAGTGGTGCGCGGAACTCGGAGGCATGTGTCAGGTGGCGCTGGTCGGCTACGCGGTGGGCGGCGCGTTCTTGAGCTTGGCCTACTTCGATCTGCCCTACGACATCATGGTCGCGTTGCTGGTCACGCGACACTGGGTTGGGCAACGCGCCTGGGAGATCGAACCCGCGCGGCCGTACGCTTGGCGCTGGGTGCCGGGACTGGCCCAACCCGAGGTGCCGCCCCAGCCAACGCGACCGGCTTCACCCGCTGCCACACGGCCGCGAACGGTTGCTTGAACGCATGTTGAAGCAGCTGCTCACGCTCAGCGCCGGCCGCGGCGCCGACGCGCGCCTGTCGGTGCTGATCTTTCACCGTGTGCTGCCCGGGCCCGATCCGCTGTTTCCCGGCGAGATCGATGCGGCGGCCTTCACCGCGATCTGCGGCTGGCTGCGGCGCTGGTGCCAGGTGTTGCCACTGTCCGATGCGATGCGCAGTCTCGCCGACGGCACGCTGCCGGCGCGCGCGTGTGCGATCACATTCGACGACGGCTACGCCGACAACCGCACGATCGCGCTGCCGATCCTGCACGCGCACGGTTTGTCCGCGACGTTCTTCGTTGCAACCGGCTTCCTGAACGGCGGCCGAATGTGGAACGACACCGTGATTGAGGCGCTGCGTGCCACCGACCAGCGCGCGCTCGACCTGCGCGAGCTGCCCGGCGGCGCGGCCACAGATCGACCGAGCCCTGTCAACACCCTCGCCGAGCGCCGAGCGACGATCGACAACCTGCTGCAACGCCTCAAATACCTGCCGACCGACGCGCGCGTGGCCGCGACCGAGCGCCTCGCCGCCCTCGCGAAGGTCGCGCCGCCGACCGATCTGATGATGACCACAGAACAGCTGCGCGAACTGCACGCCGCCGGCATGTCGATCGGCGCGCACACCGTGTCGCACCCGATCCTCGCCAAGCTGGACCGCGTCGCCGCGTTCGACGAGATCAGAATCGGCAAAGCGACACTGGAAGCCTGGCTCGACGCGCCGGTTCCGCTGTTTGCCTACCCGAACGGCAAACCCGGCACCGACTACTCGGCGGAGACGGTCGAGCTCGCGCGCGCGGCTGGCTTCGACGCCGCATTCAGCACCGCCTGGGGCGCGGCGCAGAGTGGCAGCGATCCGTTTCAGGTGCCGCGCTTCACCCCGTGGGATCGCACCCGGATGCGGTTCGGATTGCGCATGGCGGCCAACCTGCGCCGCCGCGGCACCGTGCCCGATCTGCTGCCGGCGTGACGAGCTCAGGGCGCCTGGGCGACGATGTGCCGGGCAACACGCCCGGTTGGGGGCAAGGCCTGGACGAGGCACGCGAAACGCCTCACCGATTCCTCGTCAACAGCGGAGAGCCAAGCGGCGGGCGACGCTGGCTGATAGGTGTTTACCCGCGTGCAGTGCGACAGCTGAATCCGCAGCGATTGTCGGTGCGTATCCATAGGTTGGGAGAGATCCGCATCGTTCGCTGCCTCCGGCGCGCCTTGCCGACCCTTCTACCCGCTGGTTTCTCTTTGTCGTTTCCACCCTTGGAGTCTTTTTCCATGAAATTTCAGAAAACGGTCATGACCGCGGTTGCCCTGGCCGCCGCCTGTGTGGCAGGCCAGAGCATGGCGTCCAGCCACCGCGAAGCACCGTTCATCACGACCTCGCCCAAGGTCGACGGCACCGACCTCTACATGTTCCGCAGCTACGAAGGCGTGGCCGCCGACGGCAGCGGCGGCCGCAGCGACTACATCACGCTGATCGCCAACTACGTGCCGCTGCAGGACCCGTATGGTGGCCCGAACTACTTCGCACTCGATCCGAACGCGCTGTATGAAATCCACATCGACAACAACGGCGACGCGAAGGAAGACCTGACGTTCCAGTTCCGCCCGCAGGTCACGCTGCGCGATGTCACATTGCCGATCGGCAGCGGCGCCGCCCAGGCGAACGTGTCGATCCCGCTGATCCAAGCCGGCGCCGTCAGCGCGCTCGCCGACCCGAATCTGAACCGGGTCGAGAGCTACTCGCTGACGCTGGTGCGCGGCGACCGGCGCAGTGGCCAGGCTTCGAAGATCACCGGCACGTCCGGCAACGACACGTTTGCCAAACCGGTCGACTACATCGGCACCAAGACGCTTGGTGACACGGCCGCCTATGCAGCGTATGCGGCCAAGCACGTGTTTGCGATCAACATCCCCGGCTGCGGTGCACAAGGCAAAGTCTTTGTCGGCCAGCGCCAGGAAGGCTTTGCGGTCAACCTCGGTCCGATCTTCGACTTGGTGAACGCACCGCTGTCCGTCATCACGAACCCGGCCAACATCAACGCGGCGGCCGCCAATTCGATCCAGAACCAGAACATCACCACGTTTGCGCTCGAAGTCCCGCGCAGTTGCCTGACGGCCGGCAGCGATCCGGTGATCGGCGCTTGGACCACCGCCAGCCTGCGCCAGGCTCGGCTGCTGTCGGGCGCACCGGAATCCGGCTACCAGACGACCGAGAAAGTCGGTGGCGCCTGGGTTCAGGTTTCGCGCCTGGCCCAGCCGCTGGTCAACGAAGTCGTGATCGGCCTGAAGGACAAGGACAAGTTCAACGGTTCCAAGCCGAGCGGCGACACCCAGTTCCTCACCTATGTGACGAACCCGACCTTGCCGCCATTGCTCGGCTTGGTACTGGCCGGTGACACGAAGGCGCTGGCGCCGACCAACATCCCGCGCACGGACCTGGCGACCACGTTCCTGACCGGCATCGCCGGCGTGAACAAGCCGGCCAACGCAACGCCGGCCGAAGTGCTGCGCCTGAATACCTCGACCGCGCCGGTGCCGTTTGCGCAGCAAAACCGGTTGGGCATCGTGGGCAACATCCTGGCCAAGGGCAACGACAACGCGGGTTACCCGAACGGCCGGCGTCCGAAAGACGACGTGGTCGACATCTCGCTGGTCGCGGTGCTCGGCGGCCTGTGCATGGCCAATGGCGACAACAACGCGCTCGGCTTGAACGGCGTGCCCGGTGTGCCGAGCCTGACGTCGGCGTGCAAGCCGTCCAGCGTGCCGGCTGGTGCGGCGTCGCTCACGATCAACGACGCGGTGGACCAGGCGGCGGTGCCGTTCCTGGCCGTGTTCCCGTACCTGAACACGCCGAACCCGGGCGCGAAGTGAGCCGACCCCGGCCGCTCTTCCAAGCTCCAAGCACAGGAATCCACCCATGAAACAGCACTCGAAAATCGGCGCCGGCTTGGCGCTCGCGTTCGCTTCCGTGCTGCTCGCCGGTTGCGGCAGCAGCGACAGCAATGACAACGGCGGCGTCAATCCGGGCCCCGGCCCGGGCGGCACACCGACACCCCCACCGTCCGCATCGGTCGACCCGTCGGTCGCACTGGTCCGGCAGTTGGTCGCGCAGGGTGGCAACAACACAGCCGAGCCGCTGGTGTTGAGCAATCAGGCGTTTGGCACTACCAACACGACCGAGCCGGAAGCGATCTGACATTTGATTTGGCAGCTGGCGCATCCGGCGATTGGCGCCGTGTGCCCTGCGACGCGGCGTGTCCTTGATCGGGCACGCCGCGTTGCATTTGGAACGGCGATTTCTTCCCTTCGTCATGCCCCGCACAATCGATTCGGTGCTCGAATCACAATCGCCAATGCATCGATTTCCGTATCGCCACCCGTTTGCGCCGTGCAGCCGCTCAACGGTTGAAGTCCCTAGGCGGCAAGGGCGGCTTGAATGGCTGCTTGCATCGCAGGCACAAGCCACGCGCTGGGCTGTCTCCTATGCATTGCTCGTCGCTGTTGTTCTGAACACGGTGTGCCCCATGGCCGCAGTGGCCGCCGGCCGCGACGCGACACCGGCCGACGACGCGGTCGTGCTCGAGAAGCTGCCACCCCGTGTGGCCTTGCAAGCCGCTACACCCGCGCAGGCGGCCACCGCCGCGCGCCGCTGGATCGGCGAAGCGCGCGAACTGGCCGAGCCGCGCTATCTGGGCCGCGCGCAAGCCGTGCTTGCGCCCTGGTGGGATAAGCCAGAGGCGCCGGCCGACCTCGCGGTGCTGCAGGCCACCATCGAACAAAGCCGGCACGAATTCGCCGCAGCCCGCCGCACGCTCGAACGCACGTTGGCGCGCGATGCATCGAACGCGCAAGGCTGGCTCACGCTCGCCACCTTGAACCGGGTTGCCGGCCGTTACGCGGATGCGCAAGCCGCGTGCGACCGGGTTGCGGCCAGCGGTGCGCCGCTGTATGCGCAGGCTTGCCGGCTCGAAACCCTGTCGCTCTTGGGCAAGCACGACGAGGCCCGCAACGGCTATCGCACACTGGCTCGCGCAAACACCAGCGCCGATGTGCGCGCCTGGCTGCTGTCGCTCGCCGGCGAGAACGAAGAGCGCGCCGGCAGCGACGCCGCAGCCGCGACCGACTACCGCGCCAGCCTGGCGTTGGCTGCGGACGATTACACCGCGCTGGCTCTGGCCGACCTGCTGCTGCGCGGTCAGGACCCCGCCGCCGTGGAAGTTGCATTGGCTGGCCGGCCCGCAAGCGACGCGGTGCAGCTGCGCCGCGCTGTGGCCGCCAAACGGCAGGGCGACCCCGCGTGGCGCACGCTGGCCGACGACCTGCAGCAGCGCTTTGCGGCGCTGGCCGAACGCGGCGACGACCCGGCGCTGCACGCGCGTGAAGCCGCGTTGTTCAGCCTGTGGATCGAGCCCGATGCCGACCGAGCGCTGCAGGCCGCACAGGCCAATCTGACGCTGCAGAAGGAACCGCTCGACTGGTGGATCGCGCTGACCGCAGCGACTGCGGCCGAGCGGCCTGCGGTGCGGACGCAACTGCTGCAAACCCTGCGCGCGACCGGTCTGGTCGACGCACGGCTCGCACCGTGGCTGTGAGTGGAGCGGCCCGTTGCCCGACTGGCCGGGTCATCCAATGGCGCGCGCCATCGGTCGGCGCCTGGCTGCGCGGGCTGCTGGCGTTGCTGCTGCTGGCACTGGGCGCCGGGCCGTGCCTTGCGCACAAAGCCAGCGATGCCTATCTGCTGCTTGCGCCGGCCGCTGGCGCGGCCAACCCGCCTGCTTCACCGCCAGCTGCCAACGCCAACGCCGCAGGCCACCCGGCCGTCCGTGCCGAGCTGTCGATCGCGTTGAAAGACCTCGATGCGGCGCTGCCCACGCTCGATGCCGACAACGACCGTGCGCTGACCTGGGGCGAGGTGCGGCTGGCGCTGCCGCAGATCATCGGCTGGGTCGAAAACGGGTTCGCGCTGCAATGCGCAGGCCGACCGCTTACGCTGCGGTTCGTGTTTGCCGCGGTTGAGCAACGCGTGGATGGCCACTATGTGCGGCTCACCGCACCGCTGGATTGCCCGGCGCCGGCAGCGCTCGTGCTCGATTACGCGCTGTTTGAGGGCATCGACGCGAGCCACCGGCTGCTGGTCGGCGGTGCGCTCGATGGCCGCCCGATCGCGGCCACCACCGCGCCCCGGGCGGGCCGTTCGCTGACGCTTCGCGCAGCGGCTGAATCACCGCAAGCGGCCACTGCAACGGCTGAGCAGTTGGCCCCGCAAAGCGGCACCGCGACGCTTGCGCAATTTTTCCCAGAAGGCGTGCACCACATCCTGTCGGGCATCGACCACCTCGCGTTTTTGCTTGCGCTGCTGCTGCCGATCCGGCTGTTTCGGCGGCGCCCTACACATGCGACCGCGCTCGACGCAGCACGGCCGCTGTCCAAAGGCGACGGCGTGGTTGCGCTGCTGCGCACAGTGACCGCGTTCACGATCGGCCACTCGCTGACGCTCGGATTGGCCAGCATCGGCTGGATCGTCGTCCCGCCGAACTGGGTGGAGCCGGCCATCGCGATCACGATCGGCATCTCGGCGGCGCTGAACCTGTATCCGGTGCGCTGGATTCGCACCGATGTGCTCGCGTTGTTGTTCGGCCTCGTGCACGGTCTCGGGTTTTCCGAAGTGATGCGCGAAGCCGGCATCCGACGGCGTGCTGCTGCTGTGGGGGCTGGCCGGCTTCAATTTTGGCGTCGAAGCAGGCCAGCTGCTCGTGGTGCTCGGCTGGTGTGCGCTGCAGTGGTTGCTGGTGCGGTTGTCGTGGTATGGCCAAGCGCTGGTGCGCGCTGGGTCGTGGGCGCTGATCGCGCTGGCGGGCTACTGGACGATTCAGCGCATGGCGTTGGGCTGAGGTGCGCTGGTCAACGCGTCCGGCCGACTTCTGGATTTGGAACAGAATACGCTCCGGATCCAGGTGGTATATGAAGATGCAGCTATCGATTGTGTAGCGGTCCATGGTGTGGTCGGGTCCGTGCTGCAAAGTCTGCACACCGCACCGAAGTGCGGTCGAAACGCCGCCGGCAAATCCCGCTTCGGCCGTTCCTGCAACGCGCCGCCGACATCCGTCAGCGCGGTCTCAACCCGTAAGATACCGCCATGTCCTACCTCGTGCTGGCGCGCAAATACCGCCCGAAAAGCTTTGCCGAACTGGTCGGCCAGGCGCATGTGGTGCAGGCGCTCGCGAACGCGCTGCGCAGCGGGCGGCTGCACCACGCCTACCTGTTCACCGGCACGCGCGGGGTCGGCAAGACCACCGTCTCGCGCATCCTGGCCAAGTCGCTCAACTGCGTGGGCCCGGACGGCAGCGGCGGCGTGACGGACGCGCCCTGCGGCGTCTGCAGACCCGTGCCGCGACATCGACCGCGGTCGCTTCGTCGACTATACCGAGCTCGACGCGGCCTCCAACCGCGGCGTGGACGAGATTCAGTCGCTGCTCGAACAAGCGGTCTACAAGCCGGTGCAAGGCCGCTTCAAGGTCTTCATGATCGACGAGGTTCACATGCTGAGCGGCCACGCGTTCAACGCGATGCTGAAAACGCTGGAGGAGCCGCCCGAATACCTGAAGTTCGTGCTGGCGACGACCGATCCGCAGAAAGTGCCGGTCACGGTGCTGTCCCGCTGCCTGCAGTTCAACCTTGCGCCGATGGCACCGCAGACCGTGCGCGAACACCTGACCGAGGTGCTGGCCAGCGAGCAGGTCGAGGCCGAGCCGGCCGCGCTGCGCCTGATCGCGCGGGCCGCGCGGGGCTCGATGCGCGATGCGCTCAGCCTGACCGATCAGGCGATCGCATTCGGCGGGGGCCGGCTGCAGGAAGCGCCGGTTCGCCAGATGCTCGGCAGCGTGGACCGCACGCACGTGCTGCGGCTGATCGCGGCGCTGGCTGCTGGCGATGCGCACGGCGTGATCGCCACCGTCGACACGCTGCGCACGCATGGCTTCAGCGCCGCCGCGACGCTGGAGGACATGAGCCTGCTGCTGCAGCGCATGGCGGTGTGGCAGTTGGCGCCGCCACCCATCGGGCGGCCGCCGCCACAACCGACTCGGACGACGCCGACGCCGACACCGACCCGGAAGCCGGCGACGCGGCCCGCCTGGCCATACAGCTGCCCGCGGACGAAACGCAGCTGCTCTACAGCATCTGCCTGCACGGGCGCGCCGAGCTGGGCTTGGCACCCGACGAATACACCGGCCTGACGATGGTGTTGTTGCGGCTGCTGGCGTTCAAGCCGGCCGGTCTGCCGGCCGCAACCGTTGGGCGTGCGGTGGCACCCCCCGCAGCGAAAGGAACATCGATTGAAAGCGCCGCAGCGGGCCAGACTGAGGCCGCGGCTGCAGCTGCGTCGTTGACGCACAAGCAGCGTGCGGCAGACGCTGCATCGGATTCGTCGGCCGATGCGGTGGCCGTCGCTTCGAGCAAGCACGCAGGCGACGGTGCCGATGCGGGCCTGAGCGCTCGCGCGTCTGAGGCCGCGGTTCTGCCTGCGAAAGACCCCGCTGCCTCCGGCGTCGCCGGTGCGATGTATTTGCGGGAGGCCGATGCGTCAGCCCGAATGGGAAGCGGCGGTCTAACGACGTCGCCTGTGATCGACGTGGCGCCGTTGCGCAGCACGGACGATGCGCTGCCCGTTGCGCCGGCAACGGATCGCGCAGTTCCACGCGCATCGGCACTCGCAGGGGATGCAGCTCGACCCGACGCCGCACCGACGCCGTTGGCGCCCGAGCCCAGGTCGTCGCCCTTCGCAGCAGCCACCGACGCGACGGTCTGCGATGCACGGGCATCCGGGCCCGCCGAAGCGCCGTCGCCCGATGCACAAGCAGCCGCAGGCGGCGTGGATGGGGGTCGGGACGAAGTCACAAAAGCCGATCCGAACATCGACATCGACCACAGGCGGGCGACCCATGTCGACGGGAATGCAGCAGACCCCGACGTCGCCGACACCGCCAGCACTGCCGAGCGCGCCGACGGCGCGCCTCGGATATCTGAGCATTCCAACGCCGTCGTTGGCACCGGCACCGGCACCGGCGGCGATGTTCAAGTCGTTGTATCGCCAGCGATCGCTGGCGACGACCTCGGCGATTTCTGGCACCGGGCGGTGCAGCAACTGACCGCCAGCGGCGCCATCACCGCGCTGGTGCGCGAGCTCGCGCTGCAGTCGCAGCTGATCGCGCGCGATGGCCGCCATTGGACGTTGCGGGTGGCGAGTGCTTCGCTCGACCAGCCCGTGTCGCGCGAGCGGCTGACGCAGGCGCTGGTGGCCGACGGTCACGCGGTGGCGCTGCTGCGGGTGGAGATCGCGGCGGTCGGCGATTCGCCCGCGCGCCGCATCGCAGCGGCTGCCGAGCAGGCGCAGCGCGAAGCGGTGGCACGCATCGAGGGCGACCCGTTCGTGCAACGCTTGATGCGCGACTACGGCGCGCGCATTGTGCCCGGCAGCGTGCGGGCCATTGGCGCCCCGCAGCGCGCGGCCTGAACGACAATCCAGGGCAGGGCGCAGGCCGTCAGCGGCCGGCGCGATCTTCTTTTTACTCCCCTCCAAGGCGCTGCGGTGCCGCTGCAAAGGACCCCACACCATGTTCAACAAAGGCCAACTCGCCGGCTTGATGAAGCAAGCCCAGTCGATGCAGGAAAACCTGAAGAAAGCGCAGGACGAACTTGCGCTGGTCGAAGTCACCGGCGAGTCCGGCGCTGGTCTTGTCAGCGTCGTGATGACCTGCAAGCACGACGTGAAGCGCGTGACGATCGACCCGAGTCTGCTCGCCGACGACAAGGACATGCTCGAGGATCTGGTCGCGGCCGCGTTCAACGCCGCCGTGCGCAAGGCCGACGACACCACCCAGGAAAAAATGGGCAAGATCACCGCCGGCATGCCGGGCATGCCGAGCCTGCCGGGCGGGATGAAGTTTCCGTTCTGAGTGACGCGGTCGGCCCACCCCCGGGCCGATGTCCTGGATCGCGCACAGCGCGGTCAGTCGGCCAGTCCGAGGCGCCGCCGCAAGTGGACACCGACCCAGCTGCCCGGGGCAGTGCCGCTGGGATCCAGAGCTAGCCGTGCAGGCTGCTGGACGCCACGCCTGAGAAGAATACGCAGATGTTGCAACCGAATGCAATGCGCGCGCAACAGCCGATCAGCAAGCCGCCGAGCAGCGCAGCCGCCAGCGACGGCCACGCCATGCGCTTGGCAGGCGCCAGTTGTCTCGCCAGGGCAGCGGCGCAGAACGCACCAAGCATGATGGACAAGTCCATCGGCGATGTGGCGTCTTGCAGCAATCCGCCGTGCAAAGTGGCGAGCTCGCCACCGTCGCGCCAAAACCAGCTCGATGCAGGGTCCCAGCCGGTGAGCGCAGCCGCCTTGGCGCCCAAGAGTGTGAAGCCCCAGGTGATGCTCCACGGGCGCCCGTCGATCAGCAGCACACTCAGGTTGCCGACGGCCAGCAGCACGGCGGCCACCGGCAGCGGCCACGGCCCGGCCCACCAAGCGTTGGCACTCGGCTGGCGCGTCGACGTTTTGGGCACCGGCCGATGCATCGCCCGCACCACGCCCCACAACAAACCGATCGCGCTAAGCTGCATGGCCACCGCCGCGGTCCACCCGAGGCGCTCGCCCAACACCAGCGGCGCCCACGCCGGCAGGCCTTGCCACCACTGCATTTGCAGGCTCGCCCAGAAAGACCCAACCATCGCAGCGGCCAGCGCGGCCATCATGCCCAGGTTGCCGCCGCCCGCCGAGTAGAGCGTGCCCAAGCCGCAACCGCCGGCCAGCTGCATGCCGATGCCGAACAGAAGGGCGCCGATCGCCACCGACAAGCCGAACGGCGCCGCTGCGCCCGAGACGGTCTGGCCGAACACCGTGCCCGCGGCGAGCACCGGTGCAAACGCCACGACCGCCAGCGCGAGCATCAACAACTGCGCTTGTACCCCGCGCACGTCGCGCTGCACGAACATGCGCCGGTAGCCGTTGGCAAAGCCGAACGACGGCACAGCAAGCGGCCAAAGCGTTCGCACCGGTCAGCGCAGCGGCGGTCACGACTGCGGAGGTGAGGGTTTTGGACAAGGTCGAGGAAAGCGAGTTCGTCGGAAAGGCCCTGATGGGTGGAGAGGTCGAACGAAAAAAGCCCACCACAACCCGCGGCGCTGGCGGGCCGACATGCGCGAGCCGCGCTCGCACGCGGCCCGTCGCACTGGGGACGATGGCCGAACGGATCGGCGCAGCGTTCGAATCCGATTCGGAAGTTGTGCCGGGTAGGTTGCAGGGCTTCGATGCCTGCGGCGATTTAATCGGCGAAGCCCAGCGGGATCACGCCGTCCGTTGGTCTGCCGTGGGCCTTGGCCGGTTCCGATCGCTCTATCCCGCCGTGCGGGCTTCCGCAGACGGTTCAGGCGTTCGCTTTGAACGCGCTGTAGCGCGTTTCGTCCATCAGTGCATCGAACTGGCCGACATCGGACGGTCTGAATTTGAAAAACCAGCCGCCGTCCAGCGGGTCGCTGTTGGCAAGCGACGGGTCGTCGCGCAGCGCGTCGTTGATCGCAACGACTTCGCCATCGGCGGGCATGTACACATCGGCCGCGGCCTTGACCGATTCGACCACGCCGGCCACGGCGCCCTTGGCGATCGTGCTGCCGACGCCGGGCAATTCGACAAACACGACGTCCCCCAGTGCGTCCTGTGCATGTGGGGTGATGCCGACCGTGAGGTTCCCGTCGTCCTCGGCGCGGACCCATTCGTGATTCTCGGTGTACTTGAGCATGGTGGATGGCGGAAAAAGCGATTAAAAAGTGGGGCGGCGAAAGTTGCTTTGCAGAAAGTGTGAGTGATACCGGGTGGTGCATTGCCGGCCCCTTGCGACGCCTTGCGCAGCGCGCAGGGGTCGGCAGAAGCGATCTCGTGCATCAGTTGCGCGAATACACCAGGTCGCGCAGCGCCAGCGACAACTCCGGCACGTAGGTAATCACCATGAGGCAGACGATGATCACGCCGACGAACCAGATGAGGTAGCCGAACATCTGGTCAAGCGAAATCTTGGCGACCGTACACGCCGCGAACAGATTCACCCCGAACGGCGGCGTGATCATGCCGAGCGCGAGGTTCACCACCATCACCATGCCGAAGTGCACTGGGTCGATGCCGAAGTGCTGCGCCACCGGCGCCAGGATCGGAGCGAGCACGATGATCGCGGCGCTGGTTTCAATGAACATGCCGATCACGAACAGCGCTGCGTTCACGCCGAGCAGGAAGTAGGCGGGGCTTTGCAACACGCTCTGCAGCCACAGGCCGATCGCTTCCGGCACACCGGCGCGCGTGATCAGGTAGGCGAACAAGCCCGCGTTGGCGATCACGAACATGATCACCGCACTCGACAGCACCGACTTGCGCAGCGCCACGTACAGGTCCTTTGCGCCGATCTCGCGGTAGATCAGGGTGCCGACCACCAGCGAATAAAAGACCGCCACCGCCGATGCTTCCGTCGGCGTGAACACCCCGCCGTAAATGCCGCCCAGCACAATCACCGGCATCATCAGTGCCCAGCCGGCCTGCCAGGTCGCCTTGCCCAGCGGCAGCCGGCCGTCGCCGTCGTTCTTGCCCCAGCCCTTGTATTTGCAGAACAGCCAGACGAACAGCATCAGCGCCAAGCCCACCAACAGGCCCGGGCCGAAACCGGCGATGAACAACTCGCCGATCGACACTTCGGCGCTCACGCCGTACAGGATCATCGGAATCGACGGCGGAATGATGACGCCGAGCTCGGCGCTGGTGGCCTGCAGCGACGCTGCGAACGTGACCGGATAGCCATGCTTGACCAGCGCCGGAATCAGGATCGTGCCAATCGCGAACGTGGTGGCCACGGACGAACCCGATACGGCTGCAAAGATCATGCAGGTCAGCACGCACGTCATCGGCAGGCCGCCCTGCACGCCGCCGACCACCGACTTGCCGAACTCCACCAGCCGGCGCGAGATGCCGCCGGTTTCCATGATGTTGCCGGCCAGGATGAAGAAGGGGATCGCAGCCAACGGAAACTTGTTGATCGAGTTGAAGATCTCCTTCACCGAGATCAGCATGTTCGCGTTCGTCACCTGAATGCCGAGCACCGAGGCCAGCCCGATCGAGACGGCCACCGAGACGGTGAGCGCGAAGCACAACATCATCGTGGTCAGCATCGCGGCGGTCATTGCGCGGTCTCCAGTTCGTTGTGCTTCGGATCGATCAGGTTGCCGATGACGCCGATCGCCGCGAACACGCCGCCGACCGGCAACGCCAAGTATGCCCAGAACATCGAGATGCTCTCCAGCCCGGCCATCGACTGCACCTTGCCGCGCACCGCATAGTCCCAGCCCCACCAGACGATGACCGCGATCAACAGCAGCGCTGCGATGCACACCACCCAGTCCAGCACGCGCCGCATGCGTGGCTGGCTCCAGCGGTAGAGCACGTCCACGTTCACCATCGCGCCCTGGCGAAACGCGGCGGCAATGCCCAGAAACACCATCCAGATCAGCGAGAGCCGGATCAGGATCTCGGACCATTCGGCCGGCGTTTCCAGCACGAAGCGCGTGATGATCTGGAACATGCCGAGGCTGGCGGCTATTCCCATCATCAGGCACGCGCCGATCATCGCCAGCCCGGTGGTGAACCGCTCCAATTTCAAAAATGCGGATTTCATCGAAGTGCGATCCAGATGATCGGCTCGACCGAGCGACGGGGTGTCGGTTCGGCACAGACCAGAAACGAAAGCCGCCTCGGCGCGGACGGCGGCGAGGCGGGCTAAAAGGCGCGTGAGGGACGTGCGGTGTCTTGCAACCGGCGCCCTTCGCTTATTTGTAATTGCGGATTTTTTCGATGTTGTCTTTGCCGAACTGCTTTTCGAATTCGGCGTTCACGGGCGCGAGCTTGGCGACGAACGCCGGCTTGTCCACTTTCTCCGTCACGTCCATGCCTTTGCTGCGCAACTCGGCCACGCCTTTTTCATCGTCCGAATCCACGCGATCGCGGTTGGCTTTCACGCCAGCCTTGGCGGCTTCGAGGAACGCGGTTTTGTCGGCCGCCGACAGCTTCTCGAAGTCCGCCTTGTTCATCAGAAAGATGCAGGGCGAGTACACGTGACCGGTCAGGCTCAAATACTTTTGCACCTGATCGAACTTGGACGCCATGATCACCGACAGCGGGTTTTCCTGACCGTCCACGGTGCCTTGCTGCAGCGCGGTGAACACTTCCGGAAATGCCATCGGCGTGGTGACGATGCCCAGACCTTTGTAGGCAGCGATGTGCACCGGGTTTTCCATCGTGCGCATCTTCAAGCCCTTCAGGTCGTCGGGCTCCTTGATCTCGCGTTTGCTGTTGGTCATGTGGCGAAAGCCGTTTTCTCCCCAGGCCAGCGCCTTGAAGCCGCGTGCGTCGAATTTTTTGAGCAGATCGTCGCCAATCGGGCCGTCCAGCACGGCGCGCGCGTGGGCCTTGTCGCGGAATAAAAATGGCACATCGAGAATCTTGGTCTCGGGCACGAAGTTCGGCACGGGTCCGGTCGAGGTGAATGTCAGCGCCTGCGTGCCGAGCTGCACCGCTTCCACCGATTCGCGCTCGCCGCCGAGCGAGCCGCTGTAGAACGTCTCGACTTTGTAGCGGCCATCGGTGCGCTTGGCGACTTCCTTGGCAAACGTGTCGATCGCCACGCCCTGATGCGAGTTTTGCGCGGTCGAGATGTTGATCTTCATGACCGTCTGAGACAGCGCCGACTGGCCCGCAACGAGGCCGAAAGAAAGCGCGCAAGCGGCGAACATACGGGAATAACGCATACGAAAGAAAGCTCCTCGAAACTGTTTTTGATTTGACGAAATTCAGGCGCGCGGGCACGCACCGATCAACCCGGGATTATGGGCTTGCCCCTCGCTTGACCGCATCCGGGTTTTCGCGAAGGCACTCGTGCACCACCGTCTCGAAGTCGGCATCGGGCTGGAGCCCCAGCGCCGCCGCGTGGGGCGTTTTCACATTTCCGGGCCAAGTTGCATCGATCTTGGCGATCGGCGCATCGATCTGCCGGTCGGGCAGGCTGTGTGCCGCGTGCCCACCGCCCTTTCGCAGCGCTTCGGCCATGGCGTGCACGCGCGTGCGCAGTGAGGTAGAACTGCCTGCGGCGCACCCCACGCGGTGTCGCTGGTCGGTGCGACCCGGACCAAACCGGAAGTGATGCGACTTGGCGGGGACAACACGACCTCGGTGTCCTGGCTGACCGTCATGAGACGCACGTCGCAGCCACGCATCAAGCGTTCGCGGCCGCAATCGACGATCAGTTGCTCATCGCCGACGGCGGCAGCGAGGTGGAACACAGTGGTTGTGCTGTCCGTCGACACACGCGTTCGCTGCGGTGCAGGCAGTTCGTTCCAGTTGCCGACCCACGGTGCGATGCGGTCGTCTTGCGACCAGCCCCGCGGCGGTTCGGCGCGGTCGGCCACCTTGGTCTTCGAGATCTTCTGTGGGTCAGTCCCCACAATGCGAAGTTGCTTTTCAGCCAGCAACGCGCGTGCAAGCCGGACGCCCGAAACGCCACCTCCCGGGATCAGGATCTTCACCGATTGCCCGTCGTCGTTCTGATCGATCAAACGATCGGCCACAACGGATCGGCCAGCCCGAATGCGGGAGACTGGAACCCGGCTTGTCGCGCCGCTGCGAAGCTTGAGTCAACTCGGCGTCTCAGTCGCCCGACTTCGCGTTGCTGCCGTCGGTGGCTGATTCTGGCTTGCCGTGCGTGCCGCGCCCGGTCTTGTGCTGCAGTTCATCGATGCGTTGCGAGGCCTGGGCTTTCGTGAGCGTTTCGTCGAAGTCTTCTTTCGCTTCTTCCGACAGCGTCTTCAGGTACGAGCGTTGTGCGCCCGTCATCTCTTCATCGCCAGTGACCCAGGTGGCGGGGTCCTTTTGCGTGTTGCTTTCTTCGGCATGTTGCTGGGTATTCTTGTCGGTCATGAATCGGCTCCGTATTGAGAGAACAAAGTTGAATTCGAACGCGGCTACATGTTGACGTAGTTGGGTCCGCCACCGCCTTCGGGGGGCACCCAGACGATGTTCTGCGTCGGGTCTTTGATGTCGCAGGTTTTGCAGTGGATGCAGTTCTGCGCATTGATCTGCAGCTTGTCCTGGCCCGCGCCGTCCTTGATGTATTCGTAGACGGCGGCCGGGCAGTAGCGACCTTCCGGTCCTGCGTATTTCGCAAGGTTGATCGCCACCGGCACGGACGCGTCCTTCAACGTCAGGTGCGGCGGCTGGTCCTCGGCGTGGTTGGTGTTGGTCAGATAGACGCTCGAGAGCCGGTCGAACGTCAATTTGCCGTCCGGCCGCGGGTACTCGATCTTGACGCTCTCGGCGGCCGGCTTCATATAAGCGTGATCGGGCTTGTCCCGGTGCAGCGTCCATGGCACGTGGCCACGCAGCGCAAACTGCTCGACGCCGTTCATCACGGTGGCCACCGTCAGGCCTTTCTTGAACCACGCCTTGAAGTTGCGCGACTTGTTGAGTTCGGCGTGCAGCCAGCTCTTTTCGAACGCTTCCGGGTACGCGGTAAGTTCGTCGTGCCGGCGGCCCGCGCCGATTGCAGCGAACGCAGCGTCGGCGGCGAGCATGCCGGTCTTGATCGCGGCGTGGCTGCCCTTGATGCGGCTCACGTTCAGATAGCCGGCCGCGCAGCCAACCAGCGCGCCGCCCGGAAACACCGTCTTGGGCAAGCTCTGCAGGCCGCCCGCCGTGATCGAGCGCGCGCCGTAGCCCACGCGCTTGCCGGGCTTCACGCCGTGGGCTTCGTCGCCGGCCAAGTAATACGCAATGTTCGGATGCGTCTTCCAGCGCTGCATCTCCTCGAACGGCGACAGGTACGGGTTGCTGTAGTCGAGCCCCGTGATGAAGCCGAGCGTGACCAGGTTGTCCGCCATGTGATACATGAACGAGCCGCCGTAGGTGTCGCTCTTCATCGGCCAGCCGGCCGTGTGCATCACGAGACCGGGCTGGTGGCGCTTCGGGTCGATCTCCCAGAGTTCTTTCACGCCAATGCCGTAGGTCTGCGGGTCCCGGCCCGCATCCAGATTGAAGCGGCGAATCAGCTGCTTGGACAGCGAGCCACGCGAGCCTTCGGCAAAGATCGTGTACTTGGCGCGCAGTTCCATGCCGAGCTGGAAATCACCGGTCGGCTCGCCGTCCTTGCCGATCCCCACGTTGCCGGTGGCCACGCCGCGCACGCTGCCGTCGTCGTTGTAGAGCACTTCGGCGGCCGAGAAGCCGGGAAAGATTTCGACGCCTTTGGCTTCGGCCTGGCCGCCGAGCCAGCGCGTGAAGTTGGCCAAGCTCACCACGTAATTGCCGTGATTGCGAAAGCACTCGGGCAGCAGGAAATTCGGCGTGCGGTAGCCGGTGTCTTCGCTCAGGAAGATCATCGCGTCGTCGGTCACCGGCTGATTCAGCGGTGCACCAAGTTCCTGCCAGTTCGGGAACAGTTCGGACAACGCGCGCGGGTCCATGATGGCACCCGACAGGATGTGTGCACCGGCCTCGGACCCCTTCTCCAGCACCACCACCGACAGCTCCTGGCCATACAGCTCGGACAGTTGCTTCAGGCGGATCGCCGTCGACAGCCCGGCCGGCCCGCCCCCGACCACGACGACGTCGTAATCCATCGATTCGCGCGGGCCGTGGGTGCTCAGAATTTCGTCTTTGGTCATCTGCTTTCTCGCTCGATAATGGTTCGGTATCGGGTAGGAAAAATCATTCTATGTCGGGCAAAGCACGGGCCTGAGATGCGCTTTGCTGCGGACCGTGACGCATACCAAACCATCAGCGGGAAGCACGATTCATGGCTTACAACATCGACCTGTCGGGCCGCGTGGCCTTCATCACGGGCGCCTCCGGTGGGCTCGGCGCGCAGTTCGCGCGCACCTTGTCGCGCGCGGGTGCGGCCGTGGTGCTGGCCAGCCGACGGATGGAAAAACTCAAGTCGCTGCGCGCGCAGATCGAAGGCGAGGGCGGCGACGCGCACGTGGTCGGCTGCGACGTGACGGATCGCGCTTCCATTCGGGCGGCGGTCGCCCATGCAGAGACGGAAGTCGGCTCGATCGACATCCTCGTGAACAACTCGGGCGTCAGCACCACGCAGCGCATTCAGGAGGTCAGCGAAGACGACTACGACTTCATCTTCGACACCAACGTGAAGGGCGCGTTCTTCGTCGCGCAGGAAGTGGGCAAACGCATGCTTGCGCGTGCGAACGGCTCGGCGCCGGGCAGCTACACGGGCGGGCGCATCATCAACATCGCTTCAATGGCGGGCTTGAAGGTGTTGCCGCAGATCGGCGTCTACTGCATGAGCAAGGCGGCCGTGGTGCAGATGACAAAAGCGATGGCGCTCGAATGGGGCCGATTTGGCATCAATGTGAACGCCATCTGTCCGGGCTACATCGACACCGAAATCAACCACCACCACTGGGAGACCGAGCAGGGCAAGAAGCTCATCGGCATGCTGCCCCGAAAGCGCATCGGCAAGCCCGAAGATCTGGACGCGCTGCTGGTGCTGCTGTCGAGCGATCAGAGCCATTTCGTGAACGGCGCAGTGATCGCTGCAGACGACGGCTTCGCGCTTTGACCGGGCATCAGAGGAACGCGATGAAGTTCGAGATCCCCGAGCACAAAAAGCTCGTCCACCAGATGGAGTTTCCGATCCGCTGGGGCGACATGGACGCGATGGGCCACGTCAACAACGCGATGTACTTCCGCTACATGGAAGCCGCGCGCATCGACTGGATGCATGCGATCGGCCGCCAGCCCGACGCGTCGCGCAGCGAAGGGTTCGTTGTGGCCAACGCGTTCTGCAGTTTTTTTCGACAGCTCGAATACCCGAACGACGTGGTGCTCAACACATTCATCAGCGACCCGGGCCGCACCACGATCGAGAGCTGGGCAACGATGGCATACGCGAGCGAGCCGGGCGTGATTCGCGCCGCCGGTGGGGCGACGATGATCTGGGTCGACCACGCGAATCAGAAGGCCGCCACGCTGCCCGACTGGCTGCGCGCGCTGGCGGCCTGAGGCGGCCTTCGACGCTGCCCGCGTCGGTCAGCCGACCGCAGCGGTCGCGCTCGTCCGGTTCAGCAGCAGCCCGAGCACATCGGCCACCGTGCGCCGCATCGCGCGGCGGTCGCAGATCATGTCGATCGCGCCTTTCTCCAGCAGGAACTCGGCACGCTGAAACCCTTCCGGCAACGTCACTCGCACGGTCGACTCGATCACGCGCGCACCCGCAAAGCCGATCAGCGCACGCGGCTCGGCAATCACCACGTCGCCGATGAACGCAAAACTTGCGCTGACGCCGCCGGTGGTCGGGTCGGTCAACACGCTCACGTACGGCAGTTTCTGCCGCGCAAGCAAGGTCAACGCCGAGTTGGTCTTGGCCATCTGCATCAGGCTCAACAGGCCTTCCTGCATGCGCGCGCCGCCGGTCGAGGTGAAGCAGACGAACGGCACCTTTTGCTCGACGGCAGCGTCCACGCCGCGCACGAAGCGCTCGCCGACCACGCTGCCCATGCTGCCGGCCATGAAATCGAACTCGAACGCGGCGGCGACCAACTGCACGTCGTGCACGCTGCCACTCAACACGACCAATGCATCGGTCTCGCCGCTGTTTTTGGCGGCTTCTTTTGCGCGTTCGGGGTAGCCGCGGCTGTCTTTGAAGCCGAGCGGATCGATCGGCGTGATCTGCTGGCCGATCTCCTTGCGGCCTTCCGGATCGAGGAACGCGTTCAACCTCGCACGCGCCCCGATGCGGTGGTGGTGGCCACAAGTCGGGCAGACGTTCTGGTTTTTCTCGAGATCGTTCTTGTAGAGCACCGCATCGCAGTTTGGACACTTGACCCAGACGCCCTCGGGCACGCCGCGCCGAGCCTCCAGGTTGGCGCTGCGCTGCAGCTTTGCGGGGATCAGTTTGCCGAGCCAGCTCATGAATCGGGGGTCCGTTTCCTGTGCGTTGAAAAACCGCTCATTGGTCCAGCGCCGCCCGAATCTCTTTGAGGAAGTCGGCGACGGCTGCCGTCGCCTGGTCGACCGGCGCGGCTTCGAGCAGCTGGATCAACCGCGTGCCGATCACGACCGCGTCGGCCACTTTGCCGACCGCACGCGCGCTGGCCGCATCGCGAATGCCGAAGCCGACCCCCACCGGAATCTGCACATGCTGGCGAATGCGCGGCAGCATCGACTCCACCGCAGCCGTGTCCAGCGTGCCGGCACCGGTCACGCCTTTGAGCGAGACGTAGTAGACGTAGCCGCTGGCCAGCGCCGCGACCTGCTGCATGCGCGCTTCGGTGCTGGTGGGCGCGAGCAGAAAGATCAGGTCGATGCCAGCAGCCTTCAGTCGCGCCGCGAAGTCCGCACATTCTTCGGGCGGGTAGTCAACGATCAACACGCCGTCGACACCGGCCGCGGCGGCGTCATGCACGAACGCATGCGTGCCGTGCTTTTGGTCGTAGCGCTCGACCGGATTCGCATAGCCCATCAGCACCACCGGCGTCCGGTCGTCGCCAGCGCGAAAGTCCCGCACCATTGCGAGCACCTGGCTCATGCCGATGCCGGCGGCGAGCGCCTGCTCGCCCGCTTTCTGGATCACCGGGCCATCGGCCATCGGGTCGGAAAACGGCACGCCGAGCTCGATCACGTCGGCACCGGCCTCGACCATCGCGTGCATCAGCTTCGGTGTGATGTCGGCTTGTGGAAAGCCAGCCGTCACATACGGAATGAGCGCTTTTGCGCCGCGTTTTTTCAGTGCGGCGAACGCGGCATCGATGCGACTCATGTCGGCTGCGACGGCACGCCGCCCTTGACTTGGTGCCCGCGCATCGACGGCCGATCGTAAAAATCGGCGCCGGCCAGGTCGGCCACGGTGCCGATGTCCTTGTCGCCGCGCCCGGACAGGTTCACGAGGATCGATTGATCGCTGCGCATCGTTTTGGCCAACGTCATCGCATACGCGATCGCATGCGCCGATTCAAGCGCCGGGATGATGCCCTCGGTGCGGCACAGATGATGGAATGCGGCGACCGCTTCATCGTCCGTCACGCCGACGTACTCGGCACGGCCGATGTCCTTCAGCCATGCGTGTTCTGGCCCGACGCCGGGGTAGTCGAGTCCCGCGCTCACGCTGTGGGTTTCGGTGATCTGGCCGTCTTCGCTTTGCAGAATGTAGGTGCGGTTGCCGTGCAGCACGCCGGGGCTGCCGCGTTGCAGCGAAGCCGAATGCTTGCCGCTGTCGATGCCCCTGCCGGCCGCTTCGACGCCGATCAGCCGCGTGTCTGCATACGGGATGTATGGGTGAAAGATTCCCATTGCGTTGCTGCCGCCGCCCACGCACGCGACCACCGCATCGGGTTGCCGCCCGCCGGTTTGCTCGGGCATCTGCACCAAGCACTCTTCGCCGATCACACGCTGAAAGTCGCGCACCATCATCGGGTACGGGTGCGGGCCGGCCACGGTGCCGATGATGTAGAACGTGCGGTCCACATTCGCCACCCAGTCGCGCATCGCTTCGTTCAGCGCATCCTTCAAGGTGCGGCTGCCGGACTCGACCGGCACCACGGTCGCCCCCAACAGGTTCATGCGGTAGACGTTCGGGTTCTGACGCTTCACGTCTTCGCTGCCCATATAGACCACGCACTCCAGCCCGTAGCGCGCGCAGATCGTGGCCGTTGCCACACCGTGCTGGCCGGCTCCCGTCTCGGCGATGATGCGCGGCTTGCCCATGCGGCGCGCGAGCATGGCTTGGCCGATCACGTTGTTGATCTTGTGTGCGCCAGTGTGGTTCAGATCTTCACGCTTCAGGTAGATCTGCGCGCCGCCGATGTCGCGGCTGGTGCGCGCCGCGTGATAGACAGGAGAAGGGCGGCCGACGAAGTGCTTGAGTTCCCACTGGAATTCGGCAAGGAACTCCGGGTCGTGTTGATAGCGCGCGTAGGCGTCTTTCAACTCATTGATCGCATGGGTCAGCGTCTCGCTGACGAAGCTGCCGCCGTACAGGCCGAAATGGCCGCTCGCGTCAGGTTGGCTGTATTGGGTTTGCATGATCGGAAAAAGCCTTGGCAAGTCGTTGCTCGTCGGCCGCGCGGACGGCGGCGACGAATTGATGAATTCGGGTGGCGTCCTTGAGTCCCTTGACAGGGCCTTCGACGCCGGAGCTCACGTCAACGGCCAGCGTTTTTTTGCAACGCGGCCACACTTGCTGCAGGCCATCGATCACGTTGGCAGCATGCAACCCACCACTCAAAACGAGGTGAGCGTTGACGCTTGGTGGAAGCTGTGACCAATTGAATGCGGTGCCGCCGCCGCCAAACCCTTCGACATGCGTGTCGAGCAGGATGGCTTGGGCGAGTTGGAAGTCGGTCGCGAATTTTATCAAGTCGAAGTCTTGCTCGCGTCCGGCGGGCAGGCGCGCGGCGCGAATCCAGCCGTGGGCGCCGTAGTGGGTCGCCTGGACGCACTGCTCGGGTGTCTCATCCCCATGAAATTGCAGCAAAGCGCCCGGCAGGCGTGCGATGGCTGCTTCGATTTCCGTAGCACTTGCATTGACGAACAGCAGCACCGGCGTGACGAACGGCGGCAGCCGGCGCGCAAGTTCGGTGGCACGCTGCAGCGTGACATGGCGCTTGCTGGATGCGTAGAGCACGAATCCGACCGCATCGGCACCGGCCGCCACGGCAGCGTCCAGGTCCGCCTCGCGTGTGATGCCGCAAATCTTGATTCGGGTGCGCTGCGGGATGCTGAGTGCGGGGTTCATGTCGGCGATCGTTTGCTGTGACGCTGCCAACGCGGCCCGGATGGTGACCGCTCGCCGGCTAGCCGAACCAATGATACGCAGCCGTTTGCTGCGGCAATCCCCAATGCGCGTCGTAGACCGGGCCGAGAAAGTAGAGCCCGGCTGCAGAAAACGTCGGCGCGGCCACCGCCCGGCTGCGTGCGGCGAGCACCGTGTCGATCCAGGCGACCGGCTGTGCGCCGTGGCCGATGGCGATCAGGCAACCCATGAGATTGCGGATCATGTGATGCAGGAACGCGTTGGCTTCGAATTCGAACCACCAGTAGCGGCCGCCGGGAGGGCCTTGCGCGCGGATTCGAATCGAATGCAGGGTTCTGACGGGTGAGTCCGCCTGACATGCGGCGGCACGAAACGAGGTGAAGTCGTGTTCGCCGATCAGTCGCGCGGCGGCGGCTTCCATCGCCGCGCCGTCGAGCGGGCGAAAACACCAGCCGACCTTGCCGGCCTCGACGCTCGGGCGCACGGAAGACTCGAGCAATCGGTAACCGTAGCGGCGCGACCTGGCGCTGCCGCGGGCATGAAATTCGGGCGGCACGGCTTGCGCCCACTGCACCGCGATGTCCGGCGGCAGATAACGGTTCGTGCCCCGCACCCAGGCGGCGGCCGTGCGCTGCAGTTCGGTGTCGAAATGCACCACCTGCATGAATGCGTGCACGCCCGCGTCGGTGCGCCCTGCGCAGCGCGTTGCCACCGGCCCGCAGGCGAACCGCTGCAGCGCCGCTTCCAGACGGTCTTGTACGGTCAGGCCGCTGCGTTGGCTCTGCCAGCCCTGGTAGGCCTCGCCGCCGTAGCTCAAGCCGAGCGCAAGCCGCTGTCTGCCCAGAGAAAGCGCCGCTGCAGCCGTTGTGTCGGTGTTCAGTCGATCGATGCCAGGAAGCGTTGCGCCTTGGCTTTCAAGGTGCCGGACGATTCACCGATCACTTCGTGCGCGAGGCTGCGGGCACCGTCGACGTCGCCGATCGCGCTGAACGCTTCGGCCAGCGCCAGCTTGGTCGACAGCGAGTCGGCGTCGTCGCCGAGGGCGGCGCCGATGCTGCGGCTCGCGTGGTCGGTATTGCATCAATTGCGAGATCCGCCGACGTGCTGCGCTCCGGCTTCATGAGGGGTGCTGCAATCACCGGGGACGCGGCCGGCAGCGACGCGGCGGGTGCCGGATCGGCGGGGTCGTCAAGTTCGAGCCGCAACGAGGAGAAGTCGAAATCAATCACGCTGGCGTCCGGCACCGCTGGACGCGCCATCTGCATCGGTGCAGGCGAAGGTGCGGGTTCGGTCGCCGGCTTCGGCGCGGTCGCCTTCGGTGCTGCCGACACGGGGATTCGGTTTGCCGCAGTGAACGCAGGCTTGTCTTTGCTGCCGTCGGATTCGGCCAGCCAGACCGGCATCCTCTGGTGCGCGCCGGCCGGGTGCCGATCGGCACCAGCTTCGAGCCCCCCGAAGTCGCTCAGATCCAGGTCCAGATTGACCGGGTGCGTCAGCGATGCTGGCTGCATGGCCGGCGTGGCCGACTGCCGGATCGCACCGAAGTCCAGATCGAGGTCGAGGCTCTGCGACGTCTGCCAGGGCGCGGCGGCGAGCGTACCGGCAGCGCCCGTCAATCCACCGAAGCCGCTGGCGGCGATGCGCTGGGTCGGCATGATCGACGACATGGCGCCCGAATGCGTGCTGTCCGCTGCGCCTTCCGCGGCAAGTGCTGCGACGGTGGCAGCTGCGCCCTGCAACGGGACGGATGCGCTGATGGGCGCTTGGTAGAGCGGGTTCTTGAAGTCGAGTTCGCGGCCGATTTCGCAGATGTGGCGCCACTCACGGCTGTCGGTGCCGACCAGGCCCTGGGTGACTTTGGCCAGCGCTTCGAACGCCTTGACTTCGCGCCGGCGCGCATGCACTTCGAGCAGTTTGACGCGCACATCGGCGCGCGCCGGGCTGGTGCGCTGCGCCTCCTTCAAGATTTCGAGCGCCTGGTCTTCACGGCCATAGGCCATGTAGACGTCCGCTTCGGCAACCGGGTCGACCTCTCCGCCCGAGTCGAGCTGGCTCGGCGAGTAGCCGATTGATGCCACGCCGGTCGAACCGTGCAGGGTGTCGATGCTGCCGCCACCGGTCATCGAGAAGATCGACTCCGAGCCGGTTTGCGGGTCGGCGGCAACCGCTTGTGTCTCCACCGTGCGCTTGTTGCGGCGCGAGCGCCAGATGCCGAAACCGGCAAGCAACGCAAGCAGGCCGAGACCGGCGGCCGGCACCACCGGCTCGTCGAGCAGTTGATCGACCAGCCCCCGACTCGGCGGCCGGGGTGCCTCCGGTGTTTGCCGAACCCGGCTTCGTGCCTGCAGCAAGCGTGCCGCCCGGGGCCACGCTGCCATTGGTTGCATTTGCCGTGCCGCCATTCACCAGCAACGTGCCCGCGGTCGGGGCGCCGGGACGGTCCGTGCCGAGCGATGCGGGGCCGGGTGTCGGCGTTGCAGCGGGCACATCGCCAGCGGTTGCCGCAGGAAGGGTGGACGTGCCCGCAACCGGTGCGGTTGTCGGATTTGCTGTGGTCGAGTTGCCGCCGGAGTTGGCGCTGGCCACGCCTGCTTGCGCCGGCCACTGGAGCGCCCGTGCCGCCTGCACTTCCATTTGCGGCCGGTGAAGCCGTTGCAGGTGTGGTGGCGCTTGGGGCCGTGCCGGTCGATGCAGCCGGTCGGTCAACCGCGCCTCTTGACAGCGTGAGCTTGTCGGGCGATGCGGTCGCCGAATTGGCTTCTTGCACGGCGGCTTGCAATTTGCCGCCGTCGGTGCGGCTCGCCGCTTGCGCGGAGGCGGGCGTCGCCGCAGTGGCCAATTTGCGGCGAAACGCGTTGAAGTCCTTGCTCTGGGCGTTCAGTGCATCGCGCGCTTGCGGTGCGGTTTGCTCGGTCTGGGCGGCGCTGGGCATATCGAGCACGGCGCCGGCCTTGATGCGGTTCACGTTGCCGTCGACAAATGCGCCCGGGTTGGTGCGCAGCATCGCCACCAGCATCTGGTCGAGCGACACATCGGCCGGCAGGTTGGCGTTGGCGATTCTGCTGGCCGTGTCGCCCGGGCGGACCTTGACGCGGCTGGCGCCTTCAGCGGCCGGTGTGGCAACCGATGGCGCAGCGCGCTTGTTGCGTGCTGTTGCCGCGGCCACGTTGCGGGCGCGGCGTGGGCTGGCGGCTGCCCCATCTTCGGGCGCTGCGCGGTCGTTGCTGCGAGCACCGGCTTCGCCATTCGCATCGGCAGCCGCGCGGGGCGCGGGGGAGCGGTCCCCAGTGGTCGCGGCAACGGCGCCAGCACGCGTCGCGCTCTGTGCGACCGGCGGGATTGCACGGGGCGCGCTGCCCCGGCTGCCCTGCGGGTCAAACAGCATCGTGAAGTCGCGCGAGATCTGACCGGACGAGGAACTGACGTTCAGGATCAGATCCATGAACGGATCGCTGACCGGGCACCGCTGGACAACCGCAGAAACGGCCGCCCATTCGCTCGCCGTTGCACGGCCACGCGCACGCTGGAGACGACCGAATCGAATTCCAGCCCGGCAGCGCGAAACGTCTCGGGCGAAGCGGGACTCGCGCGCAGCGATTCGGCTTCGGCCGCCGTGATCTCGGGAATGTCGATCTCAGCGCGCAACGGCTCGCCAAGCGTGGACAGCACCTTGATGCGGCCGAGCGCCATTGCATTCGCATCGACCGCGCCGAATGCCATCACGGCAGCCACCGCGGCGGCGGCAGCGGTCAGCGGCCAGTCGGCCAAGCGACGCCGTGCATTCGATCGCGTCGCCGCGGCGTGTTGGCTTGCTGCCTGCATTTTGTAAAACATGTGCTGATCCCGCTTTGCAAAAAAATCTAGCTCAGAAGTTGGCAGCAAGGTGCGGCGCCCGCCAGTTGCGCCGCAGCGGTGGCGCACGGGATCGAGAATTTGCTCACGGCCGGGCCGGTCGCGCGGCACCGAACACCGGGCAGACGGCGTGCGCCTGCTGCCTGCGCCCCGCCTCCGGCGTTGGTCAGCGCGTCAACAACAGCCGCAGCATGCGACGCAGTGGCTCGGCCGCACCCCAGAGCAACTGGTCACCGATCGTGAACGCGCCCAGATATCCGGGCCCCATCGCCAGCTTGCGCAGTCGGCCAACGGGGATGTCGAGCGTGCCGGTGACGGCCACCGGCGTGAGCGAGTGCACGGTGGCCTCGCGGGTGTTGGGCACCACGCGGACCCAGTCGTTGTCCGCCCGGATCAGCGCTTCGATGTCGGCCAGCGGCACGTCCTGCTTCAACTTGAACGTCAGCGCCTGGCTGTGGCAGCGCATCGCGCCGACCCGCACGCAAAATCCGTCCACCGGCACCGCCGCGCTGTCGAAGCCGGCGCCCTGGCCCAGGATCTTGTTGGTTTCCGCGCCGCCTTTCCACTCTTCTTTGCTGGTGCCCCAGCCGTCGTCGCCGGGCTGCTTGCCCTGGCCCAGATCTTTGTCGATCCACGGGATCAGGCTGCCAGCCAACGGCACGCCGAAGTTCGCCGTCTCGGCCGTCGACATTGATCGCTGACGCGCGAGCAGCAGGCGGTCGATCTCGAGGATCGACGCGTGGGGGTTGGCCAGCAGGTCCCGCACTTCGGCGTGCAAGGTGCCCATCTGCGCGATCAGCTCGCGCATGTGTTGGGCGCCGCCGCCGGATGCGGCCTGATAAGTCATGGTGCTCATCCATTCGACCAGGCCGGCCTTGAACAGCGCACCCACGCCCATCAGCATGCAGCTCACGGTGCAGTTGCCGCCGATCCAGTTGCGGCCGCCGCGCTGCAGCGCATGCTCGATCACCGGCAGGTTGACCGGATCCAGCACGATCACTGAATCGCTTTCCATGCGCAATGTGGACGCAGCATCGATCCAGTGGCCCTTCCAGCCGGCTGCGCGCAGCTTCGGGAACACCGCGCTCGTGTAGTCGCCGCCTTGCGTGGTGACGATCATGTCGCAGCGCTTCAGCGCGTCAATGTCGTGCGCGTCGCGCAGTGTGGTTTCGTTCTTCGCGCAAGCCGGTGCGGTGCCGCCTGCGTTCGAGGTCGAGAAAAAGATCGGCTCGATCAGCTCGAAGTCGCCTTCCCTGCATGCGGTCCATCAGCACCGAGCCGACCATGCCGCGCCAGCCGACGATGCCAACCAGGCGGCCGGTTGTGGTTGCGTTCATTGTTTGTGTTCCCTTCGTTGTTCGTCTTCGGGCATCAGCCCGCGGCGCGCCGCAACGCAGCCACCACCGCATCGCCCATTTCGACGGTGCCGACTTTTCTGGTGCGGTCCGAATGAATGTCGGCGGTGCGCAGGCCCTGCGCGAGCACCGCCTGCACCGCCGCTTCGATGCGGTCGGCGGCATGCGGTTGCGCTAGCGAAAAGCGCAGCATCATCGCCGCCGACAGGATCGTGGCCAACGGGTTGGCGATGCCCTGGCCCGCGATGTCTGGCGCGCTGCCGTGGCTCGGCTCGTACAGACCCTGGCGCTTGTCGTTCAGGCTGGCCGACGGAAGCATGCCGATCGAGCCGGTCAGCATCGCCGCTTCGTCGGACAGGATGTCGCCGAACATGTTGCCGGTCACGATCACGTCGAACTTCTTCGGCGCTTTCACGAGCTGCATCGCGGCGTTGTCGACGTACATGTGGTCGAGCGCGACGTCCGGGTACTGCGTGCCGACTTCCGTGACCACATCCTTCCAGAACTGGAACGTTTCCAGCACATTGGCTTTGTCGACGCTGGTCACACGCCGGCTGCGCGCCTGCGCGGCCTTGAACGCAACGTGCGCGATGCGTTCGACCTCGGGCCGCGTGTAGCGCATCGTGTCGAACGCCTCTTCGCTGCCGGCGAACGGGCCGTCGGTTGCTGTGCGGCGCCCGCGCGGCTGGCCGAAGTAGATGTCGCCGGTCAGCTCGCGCACGATCAGGATGTCGAGTCCGGAAATGAGCTCGGGTCGCAGGCTCGATGCACCCACCAGCTGCTCGTAGCAGATCGCCGGACGAAAGTTGGCAAACAGGCCCAGGTGCTTGCGCAAGCCAAGGATCGCCTGCTCGGGCCGCAGCGCACGTTCGAGCTTGTCGTATTTCCAGTCGCCGACGGCGCCGAACAGGATGGCATCGGACTGCAGCGCGAGCTTCAGCGTCGCGTCGGGCAGCGGGTGGCCGTGCGCGTCGTAGGCAGCACCGCCGACCGGCGCGGACTCAAGCTCGAACGGCATTTCAAGTGCGTGCAGCACCTTGACCGCCTCGGCCGTGATTTCGACGCCGATGCCGTCGCCGGGGAGGACTGCGATTTTCATGAGGAACTGAAGCGTTTGAAAGAAGAAGGGACGACACTTGCGTATGGTGTCGAATGCACTTTTGCGACGTGAGGCAACGCTGCACCTGCAGCCGCACCGGTCATCGGCTGCGGGACGGCCACCCGGCGCAATCGGCCAAGCGTGGTCGTCGCAACGCTAGGTGGTCAGCGTGTGCGCGAGCCAGGGTTTGCTGGCCAGTCGCTGCGCTTCGAACGCCTTGATCTTGTCCGCATGCCGCATCGTCAGGCCGATGTCGTCGAAGCCGTTGATCAGGCAGTATTTTCGAAACGGCTCGAGGTCGAATGCGATTTCCTTGCCGTCGGAAAGGATCACCGTCTGGCGGCCCAGATCGATCGTGAGCTGGTAGCCGGCGAATGCATACACCTCGTCGAACAACTTCGAGACTTGCGACTCGCTGAGCACGATTGGCAACAAGCCGTTCTTGAAGCAGTTGTTGAAAAAGATGTCGGCGTAACTCGGCGCGATGATCGCGCGAAAGCCGTATTGATCGAGCGCCCAGGGCGCATGTTCGCGCGAGGAACCACAGCCGAAATTCTTGCGGGCCAGCAGGATCGATGCACCCGCGTAGCGCGGCTGGTTCAATACGAAGTCCGGGTTGGGACGCCGGCTGTCGATGTCTTGCCCAGGCTCGCCCGGGTCCAGATAGCGCCAGGCGTCGAACAGGTTGCCACCAAAGCCGGTCTTCTTGATCGACTTCAAAAACTGCTTCGGAATGATCGCGTCGGTGTCGACGTTCTCGCGGTCCATCGGCGCGACCAGCCCCTGATGTACGGTGAATTTCTGCATGGCGATTGGGCTGCCGGTCGGCGTATCTCAAGTGGAAAGTAAAGAGGCTCGCAGTGGCGCCTGCATGGGTGCTGGCGCGTCGCTTGCGGCATCGGTCGGACGGTCAGTATTTCTTTTCCTTGTCCGCCTTGTTTTCGATCTTGTCGCCGGCCTTGGACACATCCTTGCCGAAGCCGCTCATGGTGTTGCAACCCACCAGCAGAAAACCCGCGGCGAGCATCAGGATGGCAGTCACTTTCTTCATTTGCATTTCCTCTTTCTTGAAGTTGCGTTAGAGCAGTTTGCGGACATCGACGAAGTGACCATGAACCGCCGCCGCAGCGGCCATGGCAGGGGAGACCAGGTGCGTGCGGCCGCCGGCACCCTGGCGGCCTTCGAAATTCCGGTTGCTGGTGGATGCACAGCGCTCACCAGGCTCAAGCCGGTCGCTGTTCATCGCCAGGCACATCGAGCAACCGGGCTCGCGCCATTCGAAACCGGCCGCCTTGAAAATCTTGTCGAGCCCTTCGCGCTCGGCCTGTTCCTTGACCAACCCCGAGCCCGGCACGACCATTGCAACCTTCACGTTGCGCGCCACCTTCTGGCCGATCTTCTTGACCAGCGCCGCCGCTTCGCGCATGTCCTCGATGCGTGAGTTGGTGCACGAGCCGATGAACACCTTGTCGACGTGCACATCGGCGAGCAGCTTGCCGGGGGTGAGTGCCATGTAGCTGAGTGCGCGCTCGATCGCATCGCGCTTGTTCGGATCTTTTTCGTCTTCCGGATCGGGCACGCGCGCATCCACTCCCAGCACCATCTCGGGCGACGTGCCCCAGGTGACCTGCGGCACGATGCGCGTCGCATCGAGTTCGACCACACGGTCGAATTTGGCGCCCGGGTCGGTCTGCAAAGTCTTCCAGTACGCGACCGCCTGGTCCCATTCGACGCCTCCCACGAAGCTGCGGGTCTTGGCGTCGTAGCCGGGCGCCATCGGTCGGCCTTTGAGGTACGCGATTGTCTTGTCGTCGACGGCAACCAGCCCGGCGCGCGCGCCGGCTTCGATCGCCATGTTGCAGACCGTCATGCGGCCTTCCATCGAAAGCGCACGGATCGCACTGCCGGCAAATTCGATCGTGCAGCCGGTGCCCCCCGCGGTGCCGATCCGGCCGATGATCGCCAGCACGATGTCTTTGGCGGTGCAGCCGCGCAACAGCGTGCCTTCGACCTTGATCAGCAGGTTCTTCGCTTTCTTGGTGAGCAGCGTTTGCGTGGCCAGCACGTGCTCGACCTCGCTGGTGCCGATGCCGTGCGCGAGCGCGCCGAACGCGCCGTGCGTCGAGGTGTGCGAGTCACCGCACACCACCGTCATGCCGGGCAACGTCGCGCCGGTCTCCGGACCGATCACGTGCACGATGCCCTGGCGGCGCGACAGAAACGGAAAATAGGCGGCTGAGCCGAACTCGGCCATGTTCTCATCGAGCGTGGTGACCTGCTGCTTGCTGATCGGATCGGTGATGCCGTCGTAGCCGCGCTCCCAACCGGTGGTGGGCGTATTGTGGTCGGCGGTGGCCACGATCGAGCTGATGCGCCAGACCTTGCGGC
Organism: uncultured beta proteobacterium; assembly: GCA_963784295.1. Lineage (GTDB taxonomy): Bacteria > Pseudomonadota > Gammaproteobacteria > Burkholderiales > Burkholderiaceae_C > JBBPYC01. Next base: position 54,115 of record CAWAQL010000016.1, on the reverse strand, counting down.
CGGCTTCGCGCAAGCCTTCGAACGCCTGCGGGCTCGTCACTTCGTGCACGAGATGCCGGTCGATGTAGAGCACCGACGTGCCGTCGTCTTCGGTGTGGACGACGTGCTCGTCCCAGATTTTGTCGTACAGGGTGCGTGCCATGATACGGCCCTTCTTGGTAACCAACAGCGCAGAAAACCCGTGATTTTAGGCCGCGCGCGGCGCTGCGGGGTGGGTTGCAATCGGGAATGTTCGACGTCGACCGCTCAATACCCGGCACCGCGCGTGTTCACGAACAGGCTGTAGACCGATTGGCTGCTTGCCATGAAGAGTCGATTGCCACGCGCGCCGCCGAAGCACAAGTTTGCACAGCGCTCCGGCAGCACGATGCGACCGATCGATTTGCCGCCGCGGTCGTAGACCATGACCCCGTCAAGCGCCTGCGGGTCCACGCCCGATGCGCCGTTGCTCCCGAAGCCGCACCACAGATTGCCGTCGCGGTCGCAGGCAATGCCGTCGAACGCACCAGGACCGTTGGCATCGATGTGCAGGCGCTTGTTCGAAAGCCGGCCGTTTGAAGCCACATCGTAGGCCCAGATCAGACGACTGGGCTTCGCGCGGCTCTCGACGATGTAGAGCACATGGCCATCCGGCGAAAAGCACAGGCCGTTGGGACCCAACAAATCGTCACAGACCATGGCGAGTTGGCCGCTGCTGCCGTCAATCCGATAGACCGCCTCGACCCGCTCGGATACGGCTTCTTCGCCTTCGTAGTCACCGCCAATTCCGAAAGGAGGATCGGTGAACCAGATGGAGCCGCTGGCGTCGCACGCGAGGTCGTTCGGTGAATTGAGGCGCAGGCCTTCAAAGCGATCGGCCAGCACCGTGATGCGACCGTTGTATTCGGTGCGGGTGACGCACCGCGTCAGGTGCTCGCACGCCAGCAGCCGGCCCTGGTGGTCGCGCGCCAGGCCATTGGCGTGATTCGATGGGCTGCGAAACACAGCGCATTGGCCGCTGGCCTCGTCCCAACGCACGATCCGGTTGTTGGGAATATCGCTGACCAGCAGGTAGCGCCCGTCGCCGAACCAGACCGGCCCTTCGGCCCAGCGCAGGCCAGAAACGATGCGCTCGACCGCGCTGCTGAACAGCCGGTAGCTGGCAAACGCCGGATCGATGATCTGGATAGCAGCGTCCGGATAGCACGCACTCGACACGAACGGTGCGATTGAGTCCGGACAGGTGGACAGATGGGCAGGAGGCGAGGAGATCGTCGTCATCCTGTCAACTGTAATCCCCGACCCTACGTCCGCCATCCGCCGGCAGGTTGCGGCGCTTGGGCAAGCGGGGGTCAGCGTTGCGCGACGGGTTTGACTTCGCGGCGTGCCGCGCCCACGTACAGCTGACGCGGGCGGCCGATCTTGTAATCCGGCTCACCGATCATCTCGTTCAGCTGAGCGATCCAGCCCACAGTGCGGGCCAGCGCAAACACGGCGGTGAAGAGCGGTACAGGGATGCCGATCGCGCGCTGCACGATGCCAGAATAAAAGTCAACGTTTGGATAGAGCTTGCGGGAAACGAAATACTCGTCTTCGAGCGCGATTTTCTCGAGCGCCATCGCGAGCTTGAACAGTGGATCGTTTTCGAGCCCCATCTCGGCCAGCACTTCTTTGCAGGTTTCCTGCATCAACTTGGCGCGCGGGTCGTAGTTCTTGTACACCCGGTGGCCGAAGCCCATCAATTTAACGTTCGAATTCTTGTCTTTGACCTGCTTGATGAATTCACCGATTTTTTCGACGCCGCCCGCGCGCTGAATGTCCCCGAGCATGCTCAGCGCCGCTTCATTGGCACCGCCGTGTGCTGGACCCCACAAGCACGCCACGCCTGCTGCAATGGCCGCAAACGGGTTGGTACCGGACGAGCCGCACAGACGCACCGTCGAGGTTGATGCATTCTGTTCGTGGTCCGCATGCAGGATGAATATGCGATCGATCGCCTTCTCCAGCACGGGGCGCACCACGTACTCTTCGCACGGCACCGCGAACATCATGTGCAGGAAGTTGCCCGCATAGGACAATGCATTGCGCGGGTACATGTAGGGCTGGCCCTGGGTGTACTTGTATGCCATGGCCACCAAGGTCGGCAACTTGGCGATCAGCCGGATCGCTGCGATCTCACGGTGTTTCGGGTCCTTGATGTCGGTGCTGTCGTGATAGAACGCCGACATCGCGCCGACCAAGCCCGTCATGATCGCCATCGGATGCGCGTCGCGCCGAAAGCCGCGCAAGAAAAACTGCATCTGCTCGTTGACCATCGTGTGGTTGGTCACGAGCTGCTCAAATGACGCTTTCTGCGCTGGATTCGGCAAGTCGCCGTACAGCAGCAAGTGGCAGGTCTGCAAGTAGTCGCAGTTGACTGCGAGTTCCTCGATCGGATAGCCGCGGTAGAGCAGTTCGCCTTTGTCGCCGTCGATGTAAGTGATCGCCGATTCGCAAGCTGCCGTTGACATGAAGCCTGGATCGAACGTAAACAATCCGGTTTGACCATAGAGTTTCCGGATGTCAAGCACGTCCGGGCCCACGGTGCCCTGATACACCGGGAACTCGACGCTTGGGCTGCCGTTGCTGAACGACAGCGTGGCTTTGTAATCGGCTGACTTCATGGTCAATGTTCTTTCAACAGATTCAATAGTTCTTGGTTTGCATCCGACACCAGCGCAGGGTCGATGTCGTGGAGCGATTTTCGTGCCATCAACAAGTCGAGCAGTTCGGGATCATCCAACTCCATCAAACGGCCCAGCGCCGCGGCGCGCCGAGGCGTCAGCAGATGCTCGTACTTGGCGAAGAATCGTTCGATGAACAGGTCGTTTTCGAGCAGACCGCGGCGGCAACGCCAGCGCAACTTGCTCAACGCGCGCTCGTTGATGAATTCACTGGAAACTGCCATCGACGGATCCCCTATTCAGCGATAACGACCCAAATCGCCCGCTTTACACCGGTCAAATCGAACGCAGCGCCAGCATCTCTCGGATATTGCCGATGGCCTTGGTCGGATTCAGATTTTTCGGACACACATCAACGCAGTTCATGATGCTGCGGCAGCGGAAGAGCCGATACGGGTCTTCGAGATTGTCGAGGCGCTCGGCGGTCGCCTGATCGCGACTGTCGGCGATGAACCGGTAAGCCTGCAGCAGACCGGCGGGACCAACGAATTTGTCCGGATTCCACCAGAAGCTCGGACAACTGGTCGAGCAGCTTGCACACAGGATGCACTCGTAGAGGCCGTTCAATTCATCGCGCTCTTCCGGACTTTGCAACCGCTCACGCTCCGGCGGAATGTCGTCGTTGATCAGATACGGCTTGATCGACTCGTACTGCTTAAAAAACTGTGTCATGTCGACGATCAGATCGCGTACCACGGGCAGCCCGGGCAGTGGCTTCAGCACGATGGCACCCGGCAGCGTGCGCATGTTGGTCAGGCAGGCCAGGCCGTTCTTGCCATTGATGTTCATGGCGTCCGATCCGCAAACGCCTTCGCGGCAGGACCGCCGAAACGACAGCGTTGGGTCTTGCGCCTTCAATTTCATCAGCGCGTCGAGCAACATCCGTTCGTGACCGTCCAACTCCACCTCGATCGTCTGCATGTATGGCTTGTTGTCTTTTTCCGGGTCGTAGCGATAGATCTGAAATTTGCGCTTGTCCATAAGTGGTCCTTCGAAATGACTTGATGCGAGGCCTGATGCGCGATCAGAACGTTCGGACTTTCGGCGGCACGCTGTCGACGGTCAGCGGTTTGAGCTGCACGGGTTTGTAGTCGAGCCGGCTGCCTTTGCTATACCAAAGCGTGTGCTTGAGCCAGTTGGTGTCGTCGCGCCCGAGCGGCGCGGTGGGGTGGTCGGCGTCGTGTTCGTAATCGTTCACGGTATGCGCGCCGCGGCATTCGGTGCGCGCGGCGGCCGATACGATCGTGGCCTGCGCGCATTCGATCAGGTTTTGCACTTCCAGCGCTTCCACGCGGGCCGTATTGAAGATCAGTGACTTGTCCTTCAAACCGATCGCCTCGACACGCTCGCGCAGTGTCTCCACCTTGTGCACGCCTTCGTCCAGGCTGGCTTGCGTGCGGAACACGCCCGCGTGCAGCTGCATGGTCGCGCGCAGGTCATTGGCAACGTCCTGCGAATACTCGCCGGCATCCGACTCCTGCAGGCGGTTCAAACGGGCCAGCGACACATCGCCGGCGTCGGCCGGCAGCGCCTTGTGCGCTTTCGCTGTCGCGATGAAGTCGACGATGTGATTGCCGGCCGCACGACCAAACACCAACAGGTCGAGCAGCGAATTGGTGCCGAGCCGATTGGCGCCGTGCACGCTGACGCATGAGCATTCGCCGACCGCATACAAGCCGTTGATCGGCGCGCTGTTTGCCTCGCCTGTTTTCTCCACAACCTGCCCGTGGATGTTGGTCGGGATGCCGCCCATCTGGTAGTGGATCGTCGGCACCACGGGGATGGCCTCCTTCGTGATGTCGACGTTGGCAAAGTTGTGCCCGATCTCGAACACGCTCGGCAGTCGTTTCATGATGTCGGCCACGCCCAGATGCGTCATGTCGAGCAGGATGTGGTCCTTGTTTGGTCCACAACCACGGCCCTCCTTGATTTCCTGGTCCATCGAGCGCGAAACGAAATCCCGCGGTGCCAGGTCTTTCAACGTCGGCGCATAGCGCTCCATAAAGCGCTCGCCGTTGCTGTTGCGCAGAATCGCCCCTTCACCGCGGCAACCTTCGGTCAGCAGCACGCCGGCGCCGGCCACGCCAGTCGGGTGGAACTGCCAGAATTCCATGTCCTGCAACGCGATGCCCGCGCGCGCGGCCATGCCCATGCCGTCACCGGTATTGATGTAGGCGTTGGTTGATGCGGCAAAGATGCGACCTGCCCCGCCGGTGGCCAGCAGCGTGGTCTTGGCCTCGAGAATGTGCACGTCGCCGGTTTCCATCTCGAGCGCGGTCACACCGAGCACGTCGCCATCGGCGTCGCGGATCAAGTCGAGTGCCATCCATTCGACGAAGAAGCTCGTGCGCGCCTGCACGTTCTGCTGATACAGCGTGTGCAGCATCGCGTGGCCGGTTCGGTCGGCCGCGGCGCAAGCGCGCTGCACCGGTTTTTCGCCGTAGTTCGCGGTGTGCCCGCCGAACGGACGCTGGTAGATCGTGCCGTCGGCGTTGCGGTCGAATGGCATGCCCATATGCTCGAGCTCATAGACCACCTTCGGCGCTTCGCGACACATGAACTCGATCGCATCCTGGTCGCCGAGCCAGTCGGAGCCCTTGATCGTGTCGTAGAAGTGATAGTGCCAGTTGTCTTCCGACATGTTCCCGAGCGACGCGCCGATGCCACCTTGCGCGGCCACTGTATGGGATCGGGTCGGGAATACCTTGGAGAGCACCGCCACGTTAAGTCCGGCCCGCGCCAGCTGCAACGAAGCCCGCATGCCGGAACCACCGGCACCAACGATCACGACGTCGAACTTGCGCCGGGTAATGTTCTGCTTGGTAAACGTCATGCGCGGAGTTGTTTTCTGTTGAATGTGGGAAAAGGGCAATCGGCCAGTATGGACGGTTCCCGGATGGACCGATCAGATTCGCCAAAGCACTTGCACGGCCCAACCGACGCAGCCGATCAGCCAGACCAATGCCGAGATCTGCAGCACCAGCCGCAACCAGACCGGCGAAGTGACGTAATCCATCGTCACATCGCGCACGCCCACCCAGGCATGCCAGAGCAGCGAGACGATCACGGCAAACGTCAGCACTTTCATCCATTGCGACGCGAACAGCCCGGCCCACGCTCCATAGCCTATCGGCCCCGACGTGAACAACAACGACAGCACGACCACAACCGTGAACAGCGCCATGATGGCGCCAGTCACGCGTTGGGCCAGCCAGTCGCGCGTGCCGTAATGCGCGCCCACGACGGTGCGGCCGGTTCCATAGTTGACGGTGGACATTTGGAATTTCCCCTTGTTATTGGACAGCGGCGAAGCGGCGATCAATAGAGCCCGAACAGCTTGGCGCCAAGAATTACCGTCAGCCCCAGACTCAATGCCAATGTCGCAATCGCGGTAACCTTGCCGTCCTCTTTCACGGCCGCGGCCGGGACCACGTCCATCCGGATGTGGCGCAGGCCCGCGAAAAAGTGGTGCAACAGCGCCCACAGCAGTGCCAATGCAACCAGCTTCAGCAGGAAACCGCCGAATCCGGTATTGAACACGCTCGTGAAGTGGGCATATGAGAGTTCGGAAGTCACCGAAGCATCGAACATCCAGATGACGAACGGCAACAGCACGAACATCAGCAACCCACTGATCCGGTGCAGGATGGACACGATGCCTGCAACCGGCAGCCGGTAGCCGATCACGTCCTTGAAGATGTTGATGTTGCGGTAGACCGGCCGCTTCCTCGTTGGCTGTGCCATGAATAAGACCTTGATGGGAAAAAATTATCGGCACGCCGCCTTGTGAAGACGGCGTTGCCATTTGCAAAATTTTATTGCAAGCGCAATCACCCGATTGCCTTGCTAGCTACTTGAGCGGATTGCGAATTCGAACATTCAACCGAGTTCGTTGCGATAGTGATGGGTGTCGGTGCGATACCATCCACGGCGCAACTCCATTCGCACGTCCTGATAAGTGCACGCAACCCGTTCGACCTGAAGCAGTGGCTCGCCAGGCAGCATCTGCAACAGTTGCGCCTGTGCGGCGTCGGCCACCACGGCGCGGATTTTTTCATCGGCACGCACCATGCGCACACCGAATTCCGCTTCGAACAGCGCATACATCGAGCCGTGGTAATCGGCCAAGCGTCGGGTCGTCAGGCCTTCGAAAGGCTCCGCTGGCAACCAGATGTCTTCGAGGATGGTCGGCACATTTGCAAATGACAAAACGCGCCGCGCTTGAACCACCGATTGGCCGTGGCCCAAGCCGAGTGCCATGGCCACCGTTGCATCCGCCGGCAGCCGCCAGCACCCGACGATGCGTCGCTCGGCCGGCCCTTCGCTCGATGGATCCCCGTGATCGGGCACCAACTTCAAGAAGCGATATTCGGTTTGCCGCTCGGCATGCGTGGCGACGTACGTGCCCTTGCCCTGGCGACGAATCAGCAGGTTGTCGGCAGCAAGTTCGTCGATGGCTTTTCGCACGGTGCCTTGACTCACCCGAAAACGTGCCGCCAGTTCGAGTTCGCTCGGAATGGCTTCTCCGGGCCGCCATTGCCCAGTCTCCAAGTCGCCCAGCACCAACAATTTGATTTGACGATAAAGCGGGCTGAACGACGGCGTTGCGGCGGCCACCGAGCCCGGGTCGCTTGCAGCGCCCTCGGCCCCGTCTGAAAGGCGCGCAGGCCTCTGCCCTGCGAAGTCTTCGGGGGGGTGGAAGGGTGCGGATGCGGGTTTCATGGCGGTCGGTAATCCTATCCTTTATCTTATATAAGACAGAAGATAACCCGCCGGTGGCAGGGTGACCTCGGCGCTAAACTAACCCGCACTTTTCGCAGGTCCAATGCTCGTACGCCCAAGGCGCAGCGCGATCCCCGACCTGTCCCGACACAACCCAATGGAGTGGCAACAAGATGAGCAAAAAACCCGTACGCGTGGCCGTGACCGGCGCCGCAGGCCAGATCGGCTATGCGCTGGTGTTTCGCATCGCCTCGGGCGAAATGCTGGGCAAAGACCAGCCGGTCATCTTGCAACTTCTCGAAGTGCCGGTCGAAGGCCCGCAGAAAGCGTTGCGGGGCGTGATGATGGAGCTGCAGGACTGCGCGTTTCCACTGTTGGTCGGCATGGAAGCCCACGATGATCCGATGGCTGCGTTCAAAGACACCGATTACGCGTTGCTGGTCGGCTCGATGCCGCGCAAGGCAGGGATGGAGCGGGCCGAGCTGCTGGCCGTCAACGGCAAGATCTTCACCGCGCAGGGCAAGGCGCTGGATGCGGTGGCCAGCCGCAATGTGAAGGTGCTGGTGGTGGGCAACCCGGCCAACACCAACGCCTACATCGCGATGAAGAGCGCGCCGAATCTGCCGCGCGAGAACTTCACGGCGATGCTGCGCCTCGACCACAACCGCGCGCTGTCCCAAGTGGCAGAGAAGATCGGCGCCGCCGTGGCGGACATCGAAAAGCTGACCGTCTGGGGCAACCATTCGCCCACCATGTACGCCGACTACCGGTTCGCCACCGCGAAAGGCAAGGCCGTCAAGGACCTGATCAACGACCAGGTGTGGAACGCCGATGTGTTTCTGCCGACGGTGGGCAAGCGCGGTGCGGCCATCATCGATGCGCGCGGCAGTTCCTCGGCTGCCTCGGCCGCCAATGCGGCGATCGACCACATGCGCGACTGGGCGCTCGGCAGCAACGGCAATTGGGTCACAATGGGCGTGCCGTCGAACGGCGAATACGGCATTCCGAAAGACGTGATTTTCGGCTTTCCCGTCACCACCCAAGACGGCAAGTATCGGATCGTCCAAGGGTTGACGATCGACGAGTTCAGCCAGCAGCGCATCGACAAGACGCTCAAGGAATTGACCGACGAGCAAGCCGGCGTTGCGCATCTGCTTTGAGCGGGCCACGAAGCGCGCGTCGGTGGCATGCCCTGGAGCAGAGTTTGCTAAGCATATGAGCCATCCCCGCGACGTCCTGCTCGGGCCGCAAGCCGCGACGATGGTGCTGCCGGTCTGTGACCACTACAGCGGGGTCGAAGCCCGCATGCGCAAGAGTTTGCAGCTGCAAGCCGAGATGACCGAAGAATTCGGCACCTGCGTGTTCGACGTCAGCCTCGATTGCGAAGACGGTGCGCCTGTGGGCGGGGAAGCCGAACACGCGGCGCTGGTGATCGAGCTGTTGCTGCAAGCCCCGGCCAACGCACGGGTCGCAGTGCGCGTGCACCCGATCGATCACCCCGCGTTCGAGCAGGATGTGGCGCTCATTGTCGGCCAGGCGGGCGCGCGTCTTTCGCACCTCATGCTGCCAAAAGTCGAGTCCGTGCAGGAAGTGGAACGCGCGCTTCGGTCGATTGACGCACAGCACGGTGTGCACTGCCAGATCCCGGTGCATGCGCTGATCGAGTCGCCTGGTGCGGTACACCGCGCGCATGAGATCGCTGTGCATCCGCGCGTGCAATCGCTGAGCTTCGGGCTGATGGACTTCGTCTCTTCCCATGGCGGCGCCATCCCCGCCTCCGGCATGTCGTCGGCGGGCCAGTTCACGCATCCGTTGGTGCGGCGCGCCAAGCTCGAGATTGCATCGGCCTGCCATGCGTCGGCCAAGACGCCTTCCCACTGCGTGGTCACCGAATTTTCCGATGCGACGGCAATGCGCGACGCAGCGGCCCGTGCCGCCGATGAATTCGGCTACACCCGGATGTGGAGCATTCATCCCGCGCAAATCCGCCCGATTCTTGAGGCCATGGCACCCGGCGCAAAGGAAATCGATGCTGCCACGCGCATCCTGACAGCCGCCCAGCAGGCCGACTTTGCCCCCATCGCCATGGACGGGCAGCTGCACGACCGCGCGAGCTATCGCTATTTCTGGCAGGTGCTCGAACGCGCACATCGGACCGGCAGGCGCTTGCCGAGTGAGGCGGCGCGGTACTTCGAGCCGGCCACTGAGCGAGCCGCCGCTTGAACCGTCCGGGGATGGTCTGCGATGGAGCTGCAGCGTTCGCTCACATCGCCCCACCGACCCCTCTATTCATTCGTTTTCCAATCCCTTCAGCAAGAACCCACCCATGAAGTCACTGCTCATCGCCACATTGATCGCGCTGGCCCCGGTCCTGGCGACCGCCGAAACCGCCAATCCGACGCCAAAGAAAGTTGTCCAGACGTCCACGCGCGCCAGCGCCAACCCGGCAACCAAATCGGGAGTAGCGAAATCCACCAAGGCCACGGCCACTTCCAAGCGCAGTGCGGGCAGCACCAAGACGAGGAGCAAAAAAGCGACATCGCTGAACGATGCCAGCGACCGCGACGAACTGCGCAGCATGGCTGGACAAGTGGCCGCAGGCACGCGGGCAGCCGACCGGGCACTGACGCCTGCAGAACTCGAGTTGGCAGACCGCGTGTACACAGGCCGGATGCCATGCGAACTCGGCAATGTCGTGAGTCTGACCCCCGATCCGAAGGCACCCGGTCACTTCGAGCTCGAGCTGCAGAAACTGCACTTTCGCATGTCTCCGGTCGAGACCAAGACCGGTGCCATTCGGCTCGAAGACGAACAATCGGGCGTGGTCTGGCTGCAACTGGCCAACAAGTCAATGCTGATGAATCAGAAAGTGGGCCAACGGCTCGCCGACGAATGCCAGAACCCCAGCCAGTTGCAGGTTGCCGATTCGATGAAGCGCACCCCGGCACAGAGCCTGTTTGACGAGCCGACGTCGGCCGCGACCACTACGCCCGCTGAAGTCCCCGCCGCGTCTGTGGCCCCAGCGACCTCGGCGCGTCGCCCGAAGACCCGTTGAACCCAGGAGGCCGGCGCGTCGAACCTGGCGTTTCGCAACCGGTTGCCTGAAGCGGCATTTTGAGATTGGGAGGGCAGCGACGCCGCAGATTGCCCAGCAGAGCTCATTCCAGTGCGGCGTCGATCCAGAGCCGTGCCACATGGTAGTACGCGTTCTGAACGACAGGCTCGCATCGACGAACAATTGCCGTGGCGGGTGGGTTGGAAGCTGTGCCGCTTTCCTTGTGCTATCGACTTGAAACGTGGAAGCGGGCGTTGCCGGGCCGTTGCTCCGAGAATGCGCTCAAGGGTTCGGCGCCAATGCCCGTTTGACCGCCGCAGACACCAACGCCAAATCGGCCTGACCGCCAAGTTTTGCCTTCGCAGCGGCCATGGCCTTGCCCATGTCGGCCGGGCCGGCAGCACCGATGTCGGCCATGATCGCCCGAACTTCCGACTCGACCGCGGCGGCATCCAGCCGCAGTGGCAGGTAGGCCTCGAGCACCGTCATTTCTGCGCGTTCGTTGTCGGCAAGATCGATGCGACCCGCTTGGGTGAACGCAGCCACGCTGTCTTTGCGTTGTTTGAGCAGGCGGTCCACGATCTGCACCACGGCGGCGTCGTCGAGTTCGACTCGCTCATCAATTTCTCTTTGCTTGACTGCCGCGAGCAACAACCGAATGGTGCCCAGCCGATGCGCATCACGGGCGCGCATCGCGGTTTTCATGTCTTCCGTGATTTGGTCTTTGAGCATCTTGGCCCTTGGCGAGAAGTCAAAAAAGCCCGCCGAGTGTCCACCAGGCGAGCCAGCTTGTGAACCGGAAGAATCACCCAGAGTGGCTTCACAAAACCACTCCAGCCGTTCGAAAGAATCAGTAAAGCTTCTTCGGCAGCTGCATGCTGCGCACGCGCTTGTAATGACGCTTTACTGCCGCCGCCTTCTTGCGCTTGCGCTCAGCGGTCGGCTTCTCATAGAACTCGCGCGCACGCAAATCCGTCAACAGGCCCAGTTTTTCAATGGTGCGTTTGAATCGGCGCAGGGCAACGTCGAACGGCTCGTTTTCTTTGACGCGAATGGTGGTCATCGGTAGGAATGAGTGTGGATCTGAATCTGAAACAACAAGGAAACTCGTTCGGGTGCGCCGACTTCTCAACCGCCAAGATCTAATAGAACGGCCTGCGCACTCGGAACCAGGAAATGCAATGCAAGGCGCAGCCAGAACAGACCAAAAGTGCGGTCTGCCTTCGGCCCGTCTCTTCAGTCAACCGGCCTCAGCTGGCTGGAAGGGCGTGCTCGGCATCGGTTCAATTGGCCCCTGGCCGCCTTTGCGGTTGCGCGCCAGCGAATTGCAGCAAAGCCCTAGATTGTAGCGGGTTGGTTTCCAGCAGCCGCCGGCGCCTTCCCAGCGGCTTCGTCGGCAAGTGCTTCAGCCATCGCCTGCGCACAGGCATGCGCGCTTGACCACGCCCATTGAAAGTTATAGCCACCCAGCCAACCAGTGACGTCCACGACTTCGCCGATGAAGTACAGCCCACGCTGACGCGACTCCATCGTGCGGGACGACAGATCCCGGGTATCGACCCCGCCGGCCGTGACTTCCGCCTTGTTCCAGCCCTCAGTGCCGTTCGGCGTGAGTTGCCAAGCCGACAGCTGCTGCGCCAGCGCCTCGATCGCCTTCTGAGGCACTTCGTTCATGCGGCGCGTCGCCGTGGGCGTGTTTTGCGCCCAGGCAGCCGCAAGCCGCGCGGGAAGCAGCGCTGCGAGCTCGTTCGCCAACGTGCGTTGCGACGCGGTCTTGGCGCGCGACAGTGCAGCTGCTGCGTCGATGCTGGGCAACAGGTCGACCGTCAACGCTTGCCCTGCGTGCCAGTAGCTCGAGATCTGCAGCGCCGCCGGCCCGCTCAGCCCTTTGTGGGTAAACAGCAAGTCTTCGCTGAAGCTGGCTCGGCGTTTTTTGTCCTGCGCGGTTTCGATGCGCACCGCCAGCGCAAGACCGGCGAGCTCGGCAAAAGACCGCCACTGCGGCCCGTCGAAGGTCAGGGGAACCAACGCCGGCCGCGGCTCGACCACGCGCAGCTTGAATTGCCGCGCCACCGCATAGCCAAAGCCACTCGCGCCGATCTTCGGTATCGACAAACCCCCCGTCGCGATGACGACGAATCGGCTACGAATCGTGCCTGTGTCGCTATTGATACTATAGCTGGATCCCGAGATGCTGTCTGCGCCCGAGCTGATTTGATCGATGCGTTTGACATTGCAGGGTTGCCAGCGGGTGACGCCACCCGCCGCGCATTCGGCCAGCAACAAATCGATCACGTCTTGAGCCGATCGGTTGCAAAAGAGCTGGCCTTTGTGCTTTTCGTGATAAGCAATGCCGTGCCGCTGCAGCAGATCGATGAAGTCCTGCGCGGTGTGACGTGACAGCGCAGACCGGCAAAATTTCGGAGTGTTGCTCACGAAGTGGCGTTCCGGCGCGGCTGGATCGATGGCGCGATTCGTGAAGTTGCAGCGTCCTCCGCCGGATATCCGAATCTTCTCGGCGATCTTCGGTGCGTGGTCCAGCAACAGCACCGACAGCCCGAGCCGGCCGGCAATCGCAGCGCAGTACAGCCCGGCAGCGCCGGCGCCGATGATGGCGACATCGAATGATTTGATGGGGGAGCTTTCGGGCATAAATCATGTAAACACAGCGCGAGCATCGGCTGAGTGGCGCGTTTGACGGCATGACGAACGCTATGCTGCAGGTCTCTGCCCAACGATCGCTTGGACCACACAATCATGGCATGCGTCCCAAGCGATGGGTGCCTACGTCGTCAGCGGCGATCGTCTCATCGACATCCATAGGCCGTTGGCGCGCCATCCAATTGTCTGATCCTAAATTTCCTGTGAGTCCAGGCCTCCCTTGGCAAGTTGCCGCCGATGCTGGCTTGCAGTTCCGCTGCTGGGACTCCGAGTATGTGGTCTGGCATGGGGCCTCGGGCGATACCCATCGCTTGCCTGAAGCGGTGGGTCAGTTGCTGCAGCGGCTCCTGGAGGCACCGGCCAGCGCGTTGGTGTTGTCCGAGGAAGTGGATCTGCATCTGGATGACGTGCAGACAGCGCTGGCCCAACTTCAACAGATGGGCATCGTGGAGTTGGTTCCATGATCCATCGGCTGGCCGATCTGACGCGGCCCGAACTGAGCGAACGGTTGCAAGAAGGGCTGCTGTTGCAGACCGGGCCGTTTCGCACGCGCATCGTGTCGCACGAAGCAACGGTGCGCGAAGGGCTGGCGCGGCTGTATGCCGATTTCGAAGTGCATCCCGCCGAAGAATTCGCCGACTTCTCGGTCAGCGTGGACCGTGTGAGTGGGCCGCGCGCCTTCTGGCGGCCGCAGATTGTCTTCAAGTTCGATGGGATGACGCCGTTCAAGCCGCTGCCGGCCGATCACGCTTTTGCATCGCTCGAATGGGGTCTGAACTGGTGCATTGCGGCACACGCGCATCACTATCTGCTGCTCCATGCAGCGGTGCTGGAAAAAAATGGCCGCGCCTTGATCCTGCCTGGCGATCCGGGTGCGGGCAAAAGCACGTTGACCGCGGCGCTTGCGTTGTCCGGCTTTCGGCTGTTGTCCGACGAAATGGCCATGCTCGATCGCGATGACGGATTGTTGGTACCGCTGGCGCGGCCGATCAATCTCAAGAACGACTCGATCGCGATCATCCGCGCATTCGAGCCGCAGGCGGTGTTCGGCGACGCCGCGCACGACACGCACAAGGGAACTGTCGCGCACCTGAAACCTTCGGCTGAGAGTGTGCGGCGCGCGGCGGAGAAGGCGAAACCTGCCCTGATTGCGTTTCCGCGCTGGCGCGCCGGTGCCGCCACGCGCCTGACGCCGCGACCAAGGGCCGATTCGTTCATGCACGTGGCCGGCCATGCGTTCAACTACGAGTTGCTGGGCAGCGTCGGCTACGACCTGAACGCGGCACTGATCGACGCCTGCGAGTGTTTCGACTTCGAGTATTCGAGCTTGGACGAAGCAGTGCGACTGTTTTCGCAGGTCCTTGCATGAATTGGCTCGATTCCCCGCTTTTGCGTGCACTGCGTGATGCGCGTGTGATGCCCGGCTTCACCGCCGGCGAATGGGATCTGCTGGTGCGGCAGGCAAACGGCGCCGGACTGCTCGGCCGGCTGCATGCGCAGGCGGCTGCGCTGGACGTCGTGCGGCAGATTCCGGACGCAGCGCTGCGCCACATGACGGCGGCCACAACCGGCGTCCGGTTGCAGACGCGCGCCGTGCATTGGGAAGTCAAGCAGATCGCCCAGGCACTTGCTCGCACCGGCGCGCCGATCGTGCTGCTCAAGGGCGCTGCGTATGCGGCAGCGGGGCTGCCGGCGGCGCTCGGGCGAACCTTTTCCGACGTCGACATCCTGGTGCCCAGGGCGCGCATCCAAGAGGTCGAGCACGCGCTGACGATGGCTGGCTGGATCAGCGCCAAGCTCGACGCATACGACCAGCGCTATTACCGGCGTTGGATGCACGAACTGCCGCCGATGCTGCATTACCGCCGGCGCACGCCGCTCGACGTGCACCACAACATCCTGCCGGAGACCGCGCGCATTCGCACCCACCCTGAGCGCATCATCACGGCGGCTGCTGCGCTGGCCGGCCAGACACAGGTCTTGATACCAAGCGCGCTCGATCAGGTACTGCATTCCGCGACCCACCTGTTCCACGAGGGCGAATGGGAGCACGGGCTGCGCGATCTGAGCGACCTCGATCTGCTGCTGCGTGCTTACGCCTCGGATGATCATGATTTCTGGACGCGGCTGGCGGCGCGCGCCGACGAAATGAATCTGCGCCAGCCGCTGGCCTATGCGCTGCGCTATGCCCGGCGCGTGCTGCAGACTCCGGTGCCGGACGCCTCGCTGCGCGAATTCGCGTCAGAATCGACGCCGCGGATGGACTTTTTGTTCATGAACGGCTTGACCGCGGCACATCACAGTCTGCGCACGCGCTGGACCGCAAGTGCGCAGGGCCTGCTATATATCCGCAGCCACTGGCTGCGCATGCCGCTGCACCTGCTAGCGCCGCATCTGCTGCACAAAGCATTGCTGCGTAAACAGGAAGTTGTTGCCTGAAGGGTCGGCGCAGATCGTGTCGGATTTTTTTACAGTCGAAGCGATGCACGCGCTTCGGTCTATCCAAGTCGTTGATTAAGCAGAAGATATTTTCGTGGCACAAATAGTGCATGCGTAATCGCTAAGCACTGACCGGTAATCCAAATATGAACGATCAAACTACCCTTACCAACCCAAGCCGGCGCCGTTTGGCTAAGGGTGGACTGGCCGTGCCCGTGGTGCTTGCCAGTCTCACCAGCAAGAACGCATTCGCCGCGCTGCCTTATCACTGCTTCGTTTCCGGCCAACTCTCCAACAATCAGTCGGCGTTCGGCCCTAATCAGCAAACGGCAAACCAGTCGTGCACGCTGCCATTGAACAACGCCCGGGTTCAGTCAGCGCTGCAGAACGACAGAACGACATTCAGCTCCGTCTTCGGTATCAAAATTTACGTCCGTACCAACAACACGCTGACGACAAGCGCTATCGACAGCAATAACAACCCATTGCCCGAGGCAACCCTGCTTCAGGTGCTGAAGCTGACGAACGCGACGTTCAGTGGCAACAATCCGGTACCCAATTTGGTTCCATTGAAGCAGGCTGTCGTGTTGTACAAAAACGCGCTGGTTTATCCTCCGCCGAACGATCTGGTGCCCCTGACGACAGCGCAAATCATCGGACTGGCTCAAGCGCGCTACAACAATGGCAGCTACACGGTGAAAACGTCGATTGGCGATAAGACTTATACAAGCGCCCAGATCGACACTTACTTTAACCAACTGGCCGCTTGACACCGGGCAGGATTGCACAGCAGCAATAACGCGGGCGCCTTGGGCGCCCATTTCAGTTGTGACTTCCGGACTCTTAGTGTGTGTGTGTGTTTCAGGCCGGCGTGGCTGCGGGCTCGGACATGCTTGAAGGCGCCGATGCAGTCGCGTGGTGCCGGCGGTGATCCAGTCATTTCCCCCAGCTGTCTTTTAGATCGGCGATCCTGTTGAACACCGGCGCCGCAGCCGAATGATCGACCCGGTCCGCAACGAAGTAGCCGTGGCGCTCGAACTGATATCTGGCGTCGGGGTGTGCGGCAATCGCGCCACTCGTACCCACTGAAGGCTCGATCCAGCCACGCACGACCCTGAGACTTTCCGGATTCAAGGCCGCCAGAAAATCCTGCCCGCCGGCATCTGGTTGTGCGAGCGTGAACAACCGGTCGTACAGTCGCACTTCCGTGCCGATCGCATCGGTCGCGCCGACCCAGGTGATGACGCCCTTGACCTTGACCGCATCGGCGCCCGGCGTACCGCTTTTGGTGTTTTCGACCAGTTCGGCCAGCACTTTGACCACGCGGCCGTCGGCATCGCGCTCGGCACCGGTGCAACGCACGACATGACCGTACTTCAAGCGTACCCGGTTGCCGGGATACATCCGAAAAAAACCTTTTGCCGGTGCTTCTTCATAGTCACTGCGCTCGATCCACAGCTCACGGCCGAATCTGAAGTTGCGCCTGCCCATTTCCGGACGGTGCGGATGCACTGGCGCGCTGCAATCGTCGAGCGTGCCCGCGCCCATCAGTTCATCCCAATTGGTGATCGTGAGCCGGACCGGATCGATCACCGCCATCACGCGCGGCGCAATCGGGTCCAGGCTGTCGCGCAGAGCAATCTCAAGGCTTGAATAGTCGATCCAGCCGCCGGCCTTGCTGACGCCGCTGCGGTCGGCGAACAGGCGCACCGCTTCGGGCGTGTAGCCGCGCCGGCGCATGCCCGCGATGGTCGGCAGCCGCGGGTCGTCCCAGCCCGAGACGTACCCTTGCTCGACCAGCGTTCTGAGCTTGCGCTTGCTCGTCACCACATAAGTCAGGTTCAGACGCGCGAATTCATACTGCCGCGGTGCCGGGGCGTCCAGCAAGCCGCCTTCGATGAGTCGCGCCAGCAGCCAGTCGTAGAACGGTCGCTGATCCTCGAACTCAAGCGTGCAAATGCTGTGCGTGATGTTTTCGAGCGCATCCTCGATCGGGTGCGCGAACGCATACATCGGATAGATGCACCAACGGTCACCGGTGTTGTGGTGCGTCGCATGCCGGATGCGGTAGATCGCCGGATCGCGCAGGTTGATGTTGGGCGAGGCCATGTCGATCTTCGCGCGCAGCACCGCGGCGCCGTCGGGCAGCTGGCCGCTTCTCATCTCGGCGAAGCGGGCGAGGTTGTCGGCCGACCGTGCGTTGGCGAAACACACTGTCCGTCCCCGGCGTGTTGAAGTCGCCGCGGTTGGCGCGCATCTCGACTGCGCTTTGCTCGTCCACGTAAGCGAGCCCGGCTTCGATCAGATACACAGCCGCGCGGTGCATGAAATCAAAATAGTCGCTTGCCTGATAGAGGTGGCTCACGCCGCCTTCGGTCCAGTCGAAGCCGAGCCAGTGCACCGAATCGACGATGCTTGCGACGTACGCGGCGTCTTCCTTCTCCGGGTTCGTGTCGTCGAGCCGCAAGTGGCAAACGCCGCCGTAGTCGCGCGCCAGGCCGAAGTTCACGCAGATGCTTTTGGCGTGGCCGATGTGCAGAAAACCGTTCGGCTCCGGTGGAAAGCGCGTCCGGATGCGCGCGGCGTCCAGCGGACCTTCGCGGTGCCCCGCCGCATCGGCCGGGTGACCCGCAAACCGCCGCCCCGCGTAGCGGCCACTGGCCAGATCCTGTTCAATCACATGTCGCAGAAAATTGTTCGAGGGGCTGATGGCGGCGTCGGCGGGCTCGGAGGGCCGAGCGACGATCGATCCGGTCGGGTGCATGGCGGTGGTCATAAGCACACAGAGTTTAAATTGCCGCACCTGCGGTAACCTTTTGCGACGGGTTTCACACGCAATGTTGTGCGCGCATTGGCGGCTGTCGCGTTGAATGGAAAGCCAAGCAGAACGAAGGCTTTCGGACAACCCGTCCGACGCACCGACGGCTGCGAAAATTGTTTTTGAACGGAGAACCTCAATGAACTCAATCCGACGATTCGCGCTCGGCTGTGGCAGCGCCGCGCTGGCCCTGGCCGCGATGGTGTTGCCGGCGGCGGCCCAAGCGGGGGGCCACGTCTCATGGTCTGTCGGCATCTCCACCGGCGTGCCGACTTATCGCGCACCGCCGCCGGTGTATGCGCAGCCATACATCCAGCCGCAGCCGATTTACGTGCAGCCGCAGCCGGTGTATGTGCAACCCCGCCCCATCTACGTGCAGCCCCGGCCGGTCTACGTCGCACCGCCGTACTACGGCGGCGCGGTCGTCGCGCCCCCGCCGATCTTTGCCGCGCCGCAGGCGGTGTATCCGATCGGCTGGGCTCCGCGGGGACACTGGCGGCACCGCCACGGGCGCGGCCCGGGGGCCGGCTGGCGCTATTGAGCGCGTTTGGGTCGAACGACCCATTCGAGCGGTGCAAGCCGCCTGTGTCGGGCGATTAAGCACGCCGTCCCGAGGCGCACGCGAGCCGCATAATCCGTGGCTTGGGCGCGCCATTTCCTTCCAGCCTGTTGGGCTCTGTGCTTGCGATCGGCGCCGGGGCCGCGCTCGGTGCATTGCTGCGTTGGCTGCTCGGCCTGTGGCTCAACGCGCTTTGGCCGGCGTTACCCCCTGGCACGCTGGTCGCCAATTTGCTCGGCGGCTTTCTGATCGGGGTGGCGCTGGCTGTGTTCTCCCGACACCCACAGATTGCACCCGCCTGGCGGCTTTTCATCGTGACGGGATTTCTGGGCGGCCTGACCACTTTTTCGACGTTTTCGGCTGAAGTCGCTGGCCTGCTGCACGCCGGCAGGCCGTGGGCGGCCGGTGGGGCGATGCTCACGCACGGCATCGGCTCGGTGGCGATGACCTTGGTCGGCTGGCTCGGCGTCTCGGCCTGGACGCGCAGCTGACCGAAGGCCATGGAGCCGTGCTCAGCCGATCGCCAACCGCGCCATTGCGTCGACCAAGCCCGGATCCTCGCCCACCGCCGGCCGCACCGAGATGACCACGTCCGGATACGCATGCGCCAGCTGCTCGATCAGCCGTGGCAGGTCTTCGCGTGCGTGCTTGCCCACCCCGATGAACAGCGGCAGCACCACGACCCGGCGCGCGCCGGCATCAATCAACGCATCGGCCGCCTGGATCAGGTCGGGCTCGCTCATCTCCAGATAAGCGCATGCGACGGCGGCCGCCGGCTGCAGCTCGCGCACCCGTTGTGCGACCGCCTCGACCGGACGCCGCCACAGCGGATCGCGCGAACCGTGTGCAAACACGATTACGGCCTTGCTGCCTGAGAATTTTAATTCGGTGCTCATGAAGATGTGGCTAGCCTCTCGGACGGTTCGGTGGATCGATCGAGTTGCCCGACCAACAACAGGTTTGCAAAGGGTGTGCCAGCGTGCATCGGATGCGTGTGCAGCGAAAACCCAAGCGACTGCAGCAGCAGCTGCCATTCGGCCAGCGGCCGGCCATGCAACCGAGGTCGCAGCGCCCCCCGCATCGCCAGCACCAGCCGGTCAACGAGCAGGCCGGCCGCGAAGCCAAAACCCGCCCGCGCATCCGCCACGCGCACCAGCAGCCTGCCGCCCGGTACCAGGCAATCGCGCACGCGCGCAAGCAACGCTTCTTGCGCGTTCGGCGCCAAGTAGTGGAGCACATCGAGCAACACGACGACGTCCTGCTCGGCGAACGCCACGCGCCGGATGTCGGCCTGCACAAAGTCCATCGACGCGCGGCGATCTCGACTCGATGCCGCCATGTGACGTGCCCAGCGCACATCGCGCGCAGCGTGGTCGATCCCTTGCAGCGCTATCGCCCGCGGGGCGTCGGACCACCCGTGAGGCCAAGCGACCGTGTCGGCGTCCGCCGCTGCGTACAGCAACGCCGCCAGCAACCCTTGACCGCAGCCCAAGTCGAGCAGGCGGCTGTGCGACGGAATCAGCCCCAGCCGCAGCAACGCCGCAAACACCGGATCGCCACGCAACTTGCCGCAGGCGAACAACCATGGGTGCAGTCCGGCGCTGCGGTAGGGCGCCGCCGCGCGCGCGAGCAACGCGGCCGGCAGCCGCAGCCTGTCGGTCATCCGGAGTGAAAGGAAGCGCCAGCCCGTGAAGCCCCAGGCGCGTCGTCCAGCGCATCGGCGACGCGAACGCAGCGCAATCCGAGCGTTTCCGCGCGGTCCAGCAGGCGGGGCAACACATCCAGCAACACCGGCAGGCCGGTCTGCGTGCGGGCACAGTGCCCGTCGTGCAGCAGCAGGATGTCGCCTGCACCCAGGCCGGCCGTCAGCCGAGCCAGTATGCGGTCCGGGTCCGGCACACGCGTGTCGAAGCCGCGCCGCGTCCAGCTGGTCAGGTGCAGTCCGAGGCGGGCCAGCACCGGCTCCAGCAGCGGATTGCGCAAACCGGCAGGCGCACGAAACAGCACCGGTGGGCGGCCGGTGACGTCCGCGATGGCGGCTTGCGCATCGCCCAGTTCGCGCAGCAGCGCGCGTGGGCCCGACAACGAGAAGTGGTGCGCATGCCGATGGCTGTGGTTTTCGATGTGATGGCCATGGCGCACGATCTCGCGCGCCAGCGCCGGATGCGCGCGCACCCGTTCTCCAATGCAAAAAAAACTGGCTTGCACCCTGCGCTGCGCGAGCAGGTCGAGCACCGCCGGCGTGACGGCCGGGTCCGGCCCGTCGTCGATCGTGATCGCGATGCGGGCGCAGGCCGACGGCGGCAGGCGCAGCAGATTGGGCCCCAGCCAGGTGCTGCGCGGCCACAGTCCGCTGGCCGTCAACAGCGCATGGTCGGCGCCGATCGCCCCGAGCGTCCAGGGCCAGAGCGTCGGCGCCCATGCGGTGACGGCCACCGCGCCCAGATGCAAGCCGATCGAGCCGCGCAGCAGCGCGCTCATTCGCCGCGGGCCCGACGCGGCGACTTCGGTCACGAAGGATTCAACCGGGGCAGGGGCGCACGGTCCAGGAATGCGTCCCACAGCCGCCGCCAGGGCCCCCAGTCGTGCCCTCCTTCGGTGGTGAAAACACGCGATTCGGGCAGCTCGCGCGCCAGCAGTTCGTTGCTGCCGGCGAATCGGTCGCTGCGGCCGTAGCCGACGTAGAGCGGCGGGCGGCCGAAGGCACCGGTCGGGGTTTGCGCATAGCCGGTGAGCCACTGCCACAGGTAGCGGTCCGGGTCGTCCGGGGTGGTGGCGCTGGGCTGCCAATTGCCCAAGCCGCCGGCTGCGGCAACCGCCGCCGGAATGTCGCGCCGTCCCAGAAAGGCCGCCATCACGAACACGCCATCGATCAGTTCGCCGTGCTCCTTGGCAAACAACAACGAGCCATAGCCGCCGAGCGAAATGCCTGCAAACCAGATCGTGCGGTAGCCTTGCCCGCGGGCCGGTCGCACCACCTCGTCGAGCAGCCGGTCCAGCACGATGCGCTGCATGTAGTACTCGGTGTGTGCGTCCATCATCAGCACGTCGGCGTCGATGCGACGGGCGCGCACCGCGTCGACGAAGCCTTCGCGCACGAAGTCGTTCGGCACGTCGAATGCGCCCGGCAGCAGCACGAGCAACGTGTCGCTGCGCTGGTCCGCTCGGACGGGGTCAGCGATTCGTTCCATCGGAGTGGTGATCGCGCGCCGTGGCAGACAGCCGCTGAGCGATGCAGCGCCCAGCGCCAGCAGCAGGGCCATGGCCAGACGCCGCGTCAAAGCGGCCAACAGCGGGTGGCTCGAAAAAAGATTCATCGGAACTCATCGCGGCGGCGGGGTGGTGGGCGTCGCGGCGTCGGGCGCCCGGCTCAGAATAGCCGACAAACACCAGGCGCACACCGCACCGGGCCCGACCGTCATGCCGATCGCCGCCAGCACCGGCACGGATGCGAACGCCAGCACCCCGAAGCCGGCCACGGTGGTCAGCACCGCGAACAGCAGCGAGGCGTGGATGCGCGGGTCTTGCGGTCCGGGGCGGCTCTGGGCTTCGAAAAACAACGCGTAATTGGAGCCCACTGCCACCGTCAGCAGCAACCCGACCAGATGCAGCAGTGTGAGGGGCACGCCGAGCAGATGCAGCCCGGCCGTCACCAGCGCGACCGAGGCCAGCAGCGGCAGGAACACGGCCGCTACCCGTCGGGCCGAGCGCAGGCTGGCCGCCAGCACCAGTGCGATCGCAACCATCCCCACGGCCGACAGCCGCAGCGCCTGGCGCAGGTAGTCCTGATAGAGATCATCGGAGGCGGTCTTCAAGTCGAGCAGCACCGTATCGGCGTTCAGCAGCGGTGCGAGGCGCAGGCGCAGGACATTGGCGTCGATGCCTTCGCGGGCGACATCTCTGCGGTCGATATTTTCACGATCGTTGCCTGCCGATTGCCGACCAGCGGCTGCGTTGAGCCGCGGGTGCGGCGGCTGCAGCTGCACCAACGCGTTCCAGTGCGCGGGACGGCCGTCGTCGGCGTCGATTTCGTTCAACATGGCCTCCAACGCGGCGGCAAACGGCGCGCGCTGCACATCGGCCAGGGTCAGCGGCGCAGCTGTACGCGCGGCTGAGACATCGGCGAAAAACGGCTCGATCGTGGTCGCCCTGAGCGGCAGCCCGGCAAGCGCCTGCGACAGCCGCGCGCGCAGTTCGGCATCGGCTGGCAGGGCGGCTTGGCGGGCCAGCTGCGTGCGCACGCTCGGCAGGTACGTGCACGGCGCCCGCCATCCGGCAAGCACGCCCTCAGCCACCGCGCGGTCGAGCGTCGGGGCCACTTCCTCGCAGCGTTGCAGCGCGTCCTCTGCACTGTCGCCGCGCAACACAATCAGGTGGCGCACGTCGGGCGCACCCATTTCGCCGCGCAGCCGCCCGTCGAGCCGTTGCGCAGCGAGCGGCACCGGACTTAGCGACAGCAGCTCGGCGTTGAACAGCTGGCGCTGACCCAGGAGCACGACCACCAAGGCCGCCCCGGCGAGCAGCAGCGCCGCGACGCGCAGCCGGCGCGCCTGGACGATTCCGCGGGCGAGCGCCGCACCCAGCGTCGCCGTGTTGCGCACCGAAAAACGGACCGGCAGCAGGCCGGGCAGCACCCAGCGCGTGACGACCGCCGCGCTCAGGATGCCCGCGATCGAGAACAAGCCGAGCTGCGACAAGCCCGGGAAGCCCGACAGCAGCAGCGCACCGAAGCCGCAGACGGACGTCAGCACGCCAAGCCGAATCGTCGGCCAGAAGTGGCGCGCATAGCCATCGGCCGTCATCGCCGCATCGGCCGCGTTGGAACCGCCGCCGCCACGTTGCACGAACAGATAGATCGCGTAATCCACCGCCTCGCCGACCAGCGTCGCACCGAACCCCAGCGTGATGCCGTGCACGGTGCCGAACCCGAGCGAGACCGCCGCGATGCCGGCAAGCACCGCGGTCAACACCGGCAGCACGCCCAGCAGCAGGGCGGCCAACGACCGATAGATCGTGTAGAGCAGCGACAGGATCAGCACCGAGCCCACGATCGACAACCGCTCCACCGCGCCCTTGATCGCGTCGCGCGAGGCGACTGCGAACGTGCCGGGGCCGCTGATCAACAGCGTCGGCGCCGCCTGCGCGGCACCACCGGCGGACGCAGCGGGCGTGGTACCGTCCTCGTCCAGGGTGGTCGTGAACGCGCTGCGCACCTGCCCCATCGCGCGCTGCTGTGCGTCGATGTCGTCGCCGCCGGCGCGCAACTGCAGCAGCAGCAACGCGGTGCGCCCGCTCGCATCGAACCAGCGGCCGTTGCGCACGGCGGGGCCGCCGCCGGTGGGCAGCAGCCGGTCGACCAACTGCAGCATCTCTCCGGTTGGGTCGCGCGCGAGCATTTGCTTGACCATCAGACCGCTGCCCGATGCGATCGCATCGATGCTCGCCTGCAGCGCTTCGTGCAGCCCGGCAACGCCGAAATGCTGCGCGTCGACGGCGGGTGAGAGCAGATATCGATTGACGAACAGCAGGTCGGTCGCCGCGCCGCCATCGTCACGCAGCGGTTCGCCGTTTTGCACCGACTGGATGGCGGCGTTTTGCCGCAGCCGCGCCGCAAATTGCGCACTTAAATGAGCGAGCCGGGCGACTTCGGCGGCCGCCGGCGTGCCTTTGGCAGCCGACTCGATGCCCACCAGCAGCAGACCGGCGCCGGCGCCGCTTTTGAGCTGTTCGACCAGCACCTGCTGCGCTGGCGTCGGGTGACTGGGCAGGAACGCGGAGAAATCCGCGCGGAACTCGGTGCGCGCGATCACTATGGTGCAAGCCAGCACGAACACCAGCCACAAGCCGAATGCGAACCAGCGGCCGCGCGGATGTGGCGGGCGGACCGATGCGCGCAGTGGACTCATCGACGCGAGGCAGCGGTCGTCAGAGCGGCGCTGCCGGCTCGATGTTCATGATCGAGTAGTCGCCGTCGGTCAGGCGCACTTCAATCTGGCGCACGTCGCCCGCGCGGCCGGACAGCTGCAGCGATTCGACCGCGATGGGCACCGTCCCGACTGCGCCAGCCTTGGGCGTCAGCTGCAGCTTCCATTGCGCTGAATCGCCGCGCAGCTCGACTCGGTAACCGCGCTCGAGTGCCGCACGGTCGCCTGCCAGCGCGGCGCGGATCGGCTCCACGTACACCGCGATCTCGGGGTGCTCGGCCAGTTGCAGCGTGCGTTGCAGCCGGGCGCGCTCCAGCGTCAGGGTCTGGCCGTCCACGCGCATCGTCTCGACTTTGGGCACCAACGTGCGCATCGTGAGCGTGGCGGGTGGCTCGAACAACAATTCGCCGGCGGAGTCGACCGGCGCGTCGAGCTGGCGCAGAAACTTGCGTTCGTTGAACGTGGCGCGCGACGGCGTGGCCTTGCCGAGCATCGAAAGCAATGCCGCCAAGTCGAACGCGCCCGTTGATTGAGCCGGTTGCGCCGATGCGTTCGGTGCGGGCAGCGCGAGCGCCCAAGCCAGTGCGAGCAGCAGGGCACTCGCCCGGCGCCGCAATTCAGGTCGGCGGCTTGGCAGCGGCTTGGCCTTGTTGCCAGAAATCATAGAAATTGAACCAGTTGTAAGGGTGCAGGCGGCAGAAATGTTCAAGCCGCGCGGCGTACCGTTCGGCCGCCTGCTGCACGCCTTCGGCGCGTGAGCCATGTGCCTGCGTCGGCACGGAAAAATCGTGGATTGGCTCGAAATGCACATCGTACCGATTGCCGCCGCGATACATCCCCAACATCAGCAGGATCGGCCGGCGCAGGATCGCAGCCAGCCGGAACGGCCCGGCCGGCAGCCCAACCGGCCGCCCGAAGAACGTCACGATCAGCACGTCGTTGTCGGCCAGCGTGCGGTCGGCCAGCATGCCGACCACCACGCCCTGATCAAGCCGGTCGCGCAGGTGCAGCATCGAGTCGAGCCGGCCCAGCGCGATGATCTCCTGCGCCGCCTGCGGGTTGATGGCCTCCAGCACGCGGGCGATCATCCGGGCGTTGTCCTCATACATCAGCAGTGCGACTTCGAGCCCCGGCTGTCGGCGCGCGATTGCGCGCGTGGCCTCGAAACTCCCGACGTGCGCACCCAGCATGAAGATGCCAGGCGGGACGCGCGAATGGCCGATGCAGTGCTCGGCGCCGTGCACGTGCAGGTCGAACAGATCAAAGCGCGCGTTCAGAAAGTAGACCCGGTCCAGCGTCACGGAGGCGAACGCGAACACGTGCCGCAAGCCGTCGCGCCAGGTCGCTGGCCGCGGCAACGCGCGGTTCAGCCAACTTTTCGACGCGTGCCGCGCCGCGCCGCCGAACAAGAAGAAATACGCGGTGGTCGGCCACAGCAGCAGGCGTGCGAAGCGCCGCCCGAAGCGCAACGCCACCCAGGCGAACGCGGACAGCATCGCGACGCTGCCGCGCTCGCGCTCGGCCGACCAACCAGTGCGGCTGCTCAAGCCTGGGCCAGCCGCGTGCGGAGCAGCCGGCGCCGAAGAAGCGGAACTGACGTGCTGTGATTCGCCGTGCATCACGGACGTGTCTGGTTGCCTCTTATTCGGCACGTGCCTGCGTTGCAAAGCTGCCAGACGCGACTTTGTGCTCGCCCTGCAGCACCACGAATGAGATCGCGCCGCCAGCCAGCGGATCAAGCCGGATTTGTAAGTGCGCACCCGGGCCGGCAGGCCGATGGAATTTGGCCATCGTCAAGGTCCAGCGGTCGACCAACGGCTTCGAGCTCGGGGAGGCGTTGCCTTGAGTCGCGGACGTCGCCTCGATCGCACGCATGACTTCGTCAAGCAACACCACACCGGGCAGAATCGGCTGCCCGGGAAAATGGCCTGCCAACGCCGGGTGCGCGGGATCGACCATGTATTCGACAGGTTCCATCGGCGGTCGGCCTTTCGACGCGAACCGGGCGGCCAGCGCATCGAGCGCCGCGGTCGGCAGCTTGCCGGTGCTGTTGCGCGGCAGCTTGGGGACGAAATGCAGCGGCCGCGGCATGAACACCGGGTCGATCCGGCTGCGCAGGCCGCGCAAAACCTGCGCGGCGTCAAGCCCGGGCGCCACCACAAATGCCTGCGTCCGTTGCACGCGCTGCGCGAGCCCTTCGTCGGCTGCTGCCGCGGTCAGGTGAAACGCGCCGTCGTGCACGCCGTCGATCGAATTCAACTGGTGGTTGAGATGCGCAAGCGAGGTGCGCTTGCCGGCGATGTTGACCATGTCGGCGCTGCGCCCGAGCAGCAGGAACGTCTGCGGCGACTGCAGCTCGATCTGATCCGACAGTGGGACCGTACCTTCCACGTGACCACCGCTCGCCATGCAGCCTCCGTCTTGTGCTGCCGCCAACTGCACGCCGTCGAATGTCTGCCACACGGCACTGTCGACGGGGCGCCGTGTGGCGAGCTGCCCAGCCTCGGTGCAGCCGTAGATCTCGAGCAGCGGCACGCCGAGCGTGCGCTCCGCGCGGTGCGCCAGCTGCGGCGCCAGCGGCGCGGTGGCGCTGACCAGCAGCGCGAGCGGCGGCAGTACCACCTTTGCATCCAGCACCGCGCGCAGATGAAACGGCGTGGTCACCAGCAGACGCGGCGCCGGCACCTGCCGCAGCGTGGCGGCGATGTCGGCCGGATAAAACGGATGGCTCGCATCGAACGCGGCGCCGTTCAGCAGGGCCATCAGAACCGTCGACTCGAAACCGTACATGTGCTGCGCGGGCACCGTACCGACGACGGTGAACGTTGGCGTCAGACCGGCCGTCAGGCGCCTGTGTTCGGCGCGTGCGTTCGACACCAGCTTGCCCCAGGTTTTGTCGTGGGCGGTGGGCCGCCCGGTCGAGCCGGACGTGAAGACGCGCGCAGCGACGAATGTGGGATCGATGTCGGGCACCACGAACGTCGGCGC
This sequence comes from uncultured beta proteobacterium, assembly GCA_963784295.1. Lineage (GTDB taxonomy): Bacteria > Pseudomonadota > Gammaproteobacteria > Burkholderiales > Burkholderiaceae_C > JBBPYC01. Next base: position 26,247 of record CAWAQL010000016.1, on the reverse strand, counting down.
TGCAGCGCCTGCCGCTGCATCGTCCGAGGGGTAGGCGAGCTGGGTCAGTGCGAGCGCACGCTGCGGCCGATCGCTCAACAGGTAGAGCTCCGGGTATTCGAGGCGCAGCCGCTCAAGCATCTCGTCGCCGTGTGTGGGCGGAAGAAGACAAGTGTGGCCGGCCAGCAACGCGGCACCGAAGCCGACCGCGAAGTGGTAGCGGTCTGTGCACAGATTCACGACCGGGCCGCGATGGGGCAGCAGCGCCGCAACCCGCGCCACGTCGTGCAGATATCTGGCAGCGGTGATGGGTTTGCCTTGGCGCCACGCAAGCAATGCGCACGGGTGGCGGTGGCCGATCAGCGCGGGCATCGTTGCGGCTGGCCGGACGCGTTCGATCGGTCGGCCGATTGACGACTGGCCCAGAACGCACGCGCGCCGGCGGCGATCGAGACGTGCGGCTCATGCGGCAGCGCAAGCCGCCGCACTGCATACTCGCCAATGAACATCGCAGCCACCAAGGGCAACGTCAGCAGATTGGCGAAAGACGACCAGACCGGCAATGGCGCCCATGCGAACAACACACCGGAGGCGATCGCAACGAGCGCGAAGAATGCGCTCCACGCGAGCGTCGCGTGCCGGGTATAGACGAATTGCTCGGCGCTAAGGACGCCCGCGTGCACCCGCAACGCGAACTGCGTGATCAGCGGCGTGTGCCCACGCCGCAGGGTGTGGGCAAACATCAGGCTCAGCAGGCACTGCGTGCCGACATGGTCGACCAGGTAGATCCAGCCGATGTGCGCCTGCAGGCGATCTCGCGACAGCCAGCCACCGGCAGCGATTGCGAGCGTTAGCCACCATGCATCGACACGCCACCCCACGCTGCGTACGAGCATCGTGAGCACCAGCGCGATCGGCACGAGCCCCAGAAATACGGTCGCAAGTGGGTGGCCTCCGTCATCGATCAGCCGATGCACGATCACTTGGTAGCCCACCAGCAACGCGACCGCTCCCAACGCGGTGGCCAGGTTGCGCCACAGCGGCGCCTCTGAGCCCGTCGCATCGGATTTGGCCTGCGTGGGGTTGGGGCTGATCATCACGGAGCGGCCGAATGGATCACGAAAGAACTTGCGCAGCGGCGCGCCGAGCGGCGCGCAGCAGACGGTCACTGTGTCCGGTGCGCCGCGATGTGGTCGGCAAGGCTTTGCAGCGAGCCGAAGATCGCTACGTTGCTCTCGTCGTTGGCGCGCATCTGAAAGCCGTACTGCTTGGACACCACCAGCGCGACTTCGAGCATGTCGATGGAGTCCAGGCCGAGCCCTTCTCCGTACAACGGGTCGGACGGGCCGATTTGCTGCGGGTCGACTTCGAGGTTAAGCGCTGCGACGATCAACCCGGCCACCTCCCGCACCAGCACGGTGTCGGCGGTGCCGTCAACGGACGGATGCTCGGCAGAGGAGTCGGAAGACGCGGTGGGATTGCTCATGTCTATGTTGTTTTCGGTGGCCGAACTTGGCGTTCCGGGCGGTGCAACAAGCCCGATGGGCTGCATCGCGATGGTAGTTGATGGCGGCTGACGTGTCGGGGGTCGCGCGGGCAAGCCGCCGCACGCGTCAGGCCGCATGCCGACGCGCGAACTTTCGATACAGCAGCAAGGGAAGGCGACCGACAAACGACGCGAGCAGCCGCGCGTGCATCCAGGTCAGCAGCACGTTGTCGCGCCCATATCGGAAGTGCGACACACCGCCTTCGGCTGCGCTCAGGTATTTGACTGGCGCGTCGATGTTGATCGGTAGCACGCCGGCCCAGCACAGACGCACGACCACTTCCGGGTCGAAGTCGAAACGCCGCATCCAGGGCCGGTTGCGCATCACCTCGATCAGTGGCGCGATGGGATAGACGCGAAAGCCGAACAGCGAGTCGCCGACGCCGGCGCCCAGCGTCTGCAGATGCACCCAGCCGTTCGACAGCTTACGGCCATTGACGCGGATGGCGGGTGCGCTGGCGTCGAACACCGGCTTGCCGAGGATCATGGCGTTCGGACGCGCGCGCGATTCGGCCATGAAGCCGCCGATCAGTTCGGCCGGATGCTGCCCGTCCGAATCCATCGTGAGCGCATGGGTGAACCCTTCGCGCCGGGCGACTTCGAGCCCATGCAGCACCGCCGCCCCTTTGCCCTGGTTATACGGCAGCGCGAACACCCGCAAACCCGGCTCGGTCGCGGCCAGCCGCTCGAGGGTCGCGCCGCTGCCGTCCGTGCTGCCGTCGACCACGACCCAGACCGGCTGCCACTGCGCCAAGGCCGCCCGGACGGTCTGCACGGCCTGCCCGCCTGCGTTGTAGCTCGGAATCAGCACCAGGTGCGTGAGCGATGCGGCGGATTCAGACATCGGCCAACGCCGCATCGACGCGGTCCCTGGCGCCGGCGCGAGCGGGCGCGCGCTGCCACTCGGCGTTGCCCAGCGCATCGGCGTAGAAGCGGTGCATCGCACTTAAGGTCCGACGGCGATCGGCCTGCACGACGAATCGTGGGCCGAGCGTGGCGCGGTAGCGCAAGGGCAGCGCCGGTAGCCGCAACAGGGGCCAGCCCTTGCCCAGGTAAGGCGACTCGGCTTCGATCAGCACCGTCTGAATCGGCGCCTCCGCGCGCTGGGCAATCAATGCGATGCCGGCGGTGAGCGCGTTGACCGACGTCGCCGTGGGGCTGCGCGTGGCCTCGGGAAAGATCAGCACCTTGCCGCCGCTGCGCAAGTCGGCTGCGGCCTGTCGAATCATGCCGTTGACCGAACCGTTGCCGATATAGCCTGCAAGCCGGGCGCCGGCGCCCAGAAAAGGGTTGCTGCAAAGTCCGGCTTTCATGATGCAGCCGGTGCGCCGCACGCGCGAAGCAACCAACAACGCGTCGAGCATCGACGGGTGATTGGGGGCAATGATGAGGCCGCTCTCGGCATTCAACGCGTCCAGCGCAGACAGGTCCAAGCGCACCAGACCCAACGCACTGGCAAGCCGAAAAAAGCTGCGTGCGCACCAGCTGATCAGTGCGCGTCCGCTGGCGTACCGCCGTCCCGGCGCCAGTGTCCGCGACAGCAGACCACCAACCAAGCAGCTCCCCAGCATCAGCATGCCCAGCGCGATCAAACAGAAATAGAACGCCAACGCATGCCAGCAGGCAAGCACTCGACGGCGCGGCACCCGCCCGAACGGCTCGGGACACGCCGGTGCAGGGCGGGCACCCGTCTCGTGTTGTGGAAGAACGGCGCTCATCGGAATGTGGGGCAAACCGATTGGCCGTATCCTGATCGAGCCGCGCGGGCCGGTGTCGCCGTGTGCATACCGTGAGATGAATATGCTTTTTCAAACACCACCACGTCGAAAACGTTTTGCGCGATCAAGGCTGCGCCAACTGAATTGGATGGGCTGCCGCCGCTTGCCCACGTATGGCGCACATGGGGCAGCGCGTCGTCGGCTGTCGACTGAGTCCCGATCGGGCAGTGGCGGCTGGCAGGCGCATGCTCAGTCATCGGTGGCGAATCTCAAGGCACACAGGCAACAGCGCGTGCCGATCGTTGGAAGCTGATGGGGAGATGATTTTAACGCCCCGTATGGGTGCGCATGCGACAGTTGCCCGCCCCGCCGTGCCACTCCTGGGTGGGTCGGTCCGGCCCAGGGGCATCGAAGGCTGAACGCTGCTGAAAGCGTTTGCGTATCCAGGTGCCAGAGCAAGGCGCTGGCCCGACCATGTCAGACCGGGAAGTTTGCAGCACCAGGAACCCAACTTCGCCGGTCAGTACCTTTGATCAGCCCGGCGTTTTCGCCGCAGGCGCACGCACTGTGGGCGCCACCGGAACCATCACGGCCGGCGTCGGCACGACGACCGCGCCCGTTGCATGCGGCGGTGCCGCGAGGTCGTCTGCGTGAAAGCGCACCACCAGCGGCACGATCAGCAGCGCCACGATGTTGATGATCTTGATCAGCGGATTGACGGCCGGCCCTGCGGTGTCCTTATAAGGATCGCCGACCGTGTCGCCGGTGACGGCCGCCTTGTGCGCTTCCGAGCCCTTGCCGCCGTGGTTGCCGTCTTCGATGTACTTCTTCGCGTTGTCCCAGGCGCCGCCGCCGGTGCACATGCTGATGGCCACGAAAAGGCCGGTCACGATGGTGCCCATCAACATGCCCGCCCAGCGCCGGGGCCCGAGCAGCAGACCGACGATCACCGGCACGACCACGGGCAGCAGCGACGGGATCACCATTTCCTTGATCGCCGCCGAAGTCAGCATGTCCACCGCACGACCATACTCGGGCTTGGCGGTGCCTTCCATGATGCCGGGGATGTCGCGGAACTGGCGCCGCACTTCGACCACCACCGCGCCGGCCGCGCGGCCGACCGCCTCCATCGCCATAGCGCCGAACAGATACGGGATCATGCCGCCGATGAAAAGGCCGACGATCACCTGCGGATCGGACAGATCGAAGCGCACTGCGTGCCCGTAGCCTTGAGCTTGTGCGTGTAGTCGGCAAACAGCACGAGCGCGGCGAGACCGGCCGAGCCGATCGCGTAGCCCTTGGTGACCGCCTTGGTGGTATTGCCGACCGCATCGAGCGGATCGGTGATGTCGCGCACCGACGAGGGCAACTCGGCCATTTCGGCGATGCCGCCCGCGTTGTCGGTGATCGGGCCATAGGCGTCCATCGCGACCACGATGCCGGCCATCGACAGCATCGAGGTCGCTGCGATGGCAATGCCGTACAAACCGGCCAGCCAGTAGGCGGCCAGAATTGCCAAACAGACGCACAGCACCGGCCAAGCGGTCGAGCGCATCGACACGCCCAGGCCCGCGATGATGTTGGTGCCGTGGCCGGTGGTGGAGGCCTGCGCGATGTGCCGGACCGGAGCGTATTGGGTGCCGGTGTAGAACTCGGTGATCCAGACCAGCGCCGCGGTCAGCGCCAAGCCGATGAAGCAGGCGCCGAACAGTTTGAGCTGGCTGCCGCTTGCGGCGATCGCATTGTCGGGGATCAGCCAGATGGTCACGAAGTAGAACGCGATCAGCGACAGGCCGCCGGCAATCGCCAGGCCTTTGTAGAGCGCGGGCATCACGTTTTTCATGCCCGGCGTGGCCTTGACGAAGAAGCAGCCGACGATCGAGCCCAGGATCGACACCGCACCCAGCGCGAGCGGGTAGAGCACCGCGTTGACCGGCGCCGTGGTGACGAGCAGGGCGCCAAGCACCATGGTGGCGATGATCGTGACCGCGTAGGTCTCGAACAGGTCGGCGGCCATGCCCGCGCAATCGCCGACGTTGTCGCCCACGTTGTCGGCGATCACGGCCGGGTTGCGCGGGTCGTCTTCCGGAATGCCGGCTTCGACCTTGCCGACCAGATCGGCACCGACGTCCGCGCCCTTGGTGAATATGCCGCCACCGAGCCGCGCGAAGATCGAGATCAGCGACGAGCCGAAAGCAAAGCCGATCAGCGGCGTGAGCAACTGCGCGAGTGCCGGGCCGTTCGTCAAATCGGCACCGGCCGACAGGAACCAGTAGAACGTCGTGACGCCCAGCAGTCCCAGGCCCACCACGAGCATGCCGGTGATCGCGCCGCCGCGGAACGCAACGTCGAGTGCCGGGCCAATGCCGCGCGTGGCGGCCTGCGCGGTGCGCACGTTGGCGCGCACCGACACGTTCATGCCGATGAAGCCGCAGGCGCCCGAGAGCACTGCGCCGATCACGAAACCCACCGCCGTGCGCAGGTCGAGAAAGATCGCGATCAAGACTGCAAGCACGATGCCGACGATGCCGATCGTTTTGTACTGGCGGGCCAGATAGGCCGCAGCGCCGGCCTGAATCGCGGCGGCAATCTCCTGCATGCGGGCGTTGCCGGGGTCCTGCGAAAGAATCCAGCCGCGAGCCCAGAATCCGTAGCCCACAGCGACCAGTCCGCAGACCAGCGCCAACATCAGCGCAGCGGTGCCTGTCATGTGCGTCTCCTCGAATGAGTGAATAAGGGTTGGGGACCTCGTGGCCCCGCCGCCCGTTCGCTCGTTGTACGAAGAGGCATGCCGGCCACGTTCGTTGCTTCCTCGGCCGCCTCCACGAAAGCGGCCCAGCCGATTGGCCAACGCGGCCAATGTACCTGAAACGATCGGCGGCCCGGATGCTCGGGAAAGCACGAATTGCGCGGCCTAGAATGCCGCCTTCCCGCTATCAACCCCTGATCTTTCCTATGGCTTTCGAACGTGTTCCTCCTGGCGACAAAGCACCGCACGAATTCAACGTGATCATCGAAATCCCGATGAATGCGGACCCTGTGAAGTACGAGGTGGACAAGGAAACAGGGGCGATCTTCGTCGACCGCTTCATGAGCACGTCGATGAACTATCCGTGCAACTACGGTTATGTGCCGCAGACGATCAGCGGCGATGGCGACCCGGTGGACGTGCTGGTGATCACGCCGGTGCCGCTGATTCCCGGGGTGGTGGTGCCGTGCCGCCCGATCGGCATTTTGAAGATGGAGGACGAAGCGGGGATGGACGGCAAGGTGCTCGCGGTACCGACCGACAAGGTGCTGGCGATCTACACACATTGGCAGAAGCCCGAAGACATGAACCCGCTGCGGCTAAAGACGATCGCTCACTTCTTCGAGCACTACAAGGATCTGGAGCCCGGCAAATGGGTCAAGGTGCTCGGCTGGGAAGGCCCGGAGTCGGCGCGCCAGGAAATCATGGACGGCATTAGGAACTATCCAGGCAGCGGCTCGGCGGCGTGAGCCCAGCCAGATCGATCGGACGCCAAAACGGCCAGCCGATCGGTCGCTTGCCCTTGGGCCAGATGAACCAGCGGATCGGGCGCGGCAAGCAACAGGCCAGGCGCACCCCAAACGTGGCGGTGCGGGCTGCGGCTACACCGTGATCGGCGGCGGTGTCTCGGGTGGGTCTTCGACCGGCGGAATGGTGTCGGGGCGAGGCGGGTCCTGTACCGGCTGCGGCGTCTCAGCGGGTCCGCCCGGTGGGACCGCAGGCGTCGGTGGGTTGCCATTTGGTGGTACTTGACCGGGCACCGGAACGTGGCCATGCACGCCGCCTTCGACAAAACCGCTTCGCGGCGCGTCCTTTGAGTCCGTGGGTTGCTGAGTCGTTGCAGACATCGGTGTGCTCCTTCTTCAGAAAAAAGCGGTCAAACAGGCGACGCGGGTGGCACAGCCGGCTGCTTGAACGGCGTGCGCTCATGCAACTCGTCCATGTAGTGCTCGATGCCTGCGCCCTCGCGCTGCAGAAAGTTTTCGATCGCGGACTCGAATGCGGGCTCCGCGATCCAGTGCGCACTGGTGGTGCGCACCGGCATCAGTGCACGGGCCATTTTGTGCTCGCCCTGGGCACCCCCTTCGAATCGCTGGAATCCGTGCGCGATGCACCAAGCCAGCGGCTGGTAGTAGCACGCCTCGAAGTGCAGACAGTCGACTCGCTCAAGCGCCCCCCAGTAGCGCCCGTACGCCACCCCAGGCTCGGTGTCCGACGTCCCGGGTTGCAGCGCGATCAGGCTGCAGGCGATGGCTTGCCCGCCGCGCTCGGCAACGAACAGCAGCCAGTTTTCCGGCATGTCGGTCGCCATGCGCTCGAAGAAGGCGGGCGTGAGGTAGGGCGCGTTGCCGTGCTCGAGATAGGTGCGCTCGTAGCAGCGGTAGAAGAACGCCCAATCCAGGGGCGTGATGTCGCTGCCGCGTGCCCAGCGAAAGGTCACGCCGGCTTGCGCCACTTTGCGACGTTCCTGACGGATCTTCTTGCGCTTTTCCTGCGCCAGGCTGTTTAGAAACGCGTTGAAATCGGCATAGCCGGGGTTCTCGAAATGGAATTGCACGCCGTGTCGAAGCAGCAGCCCTGCCTGGGCACACACCGCAGCGTCCTGCTCGTCCAAAAACAGCAAATGCAGCGATGAGAGCTTGGCTTCCTTGCAACGGGCGAGCAGCTCCTCCAACAGCTGCCGCCGGGTGTTCTCGTCACGTGCCAACAGTCGGGCCCCCGGCACCGGTGTAAACGGCACTGCGGCGAGTGCCTTCGGGTAATAACGCAGCCCATGCTGCCGATAAGCATCGGCCCAGGCCCAATCGAACACATATTCGCCGTACGAGTGGCTCTTCAGGTAGACGGCACAGGCCGCCCGCAGCTCGTCGCTCTGCCACAGGGTCAGAAAGTGCGGCGTCCAGCCCGTTTTGGCGACGGCGCTTGCACTTGCGTGCATCGCACACAAGTAGGCGTGACGCATGAAAGGGCTCGGCAGTGCCTGCCTCGTGGCCAACGCGTCCCAAGCCTGCGCATCGATCTTGCGCGGGTCGTCGAACACCCGCACGGTCGGCTTGCCGTGGTCGATCGCGTTGTGGGAGTTGTTGCTGCCTTTTTTCAAGAATGCCTGCCGCTTGATGGATGAATCGTGGAGACACACGCTGTCGGCGACCGGAAGGGTTTCGCACGATGCGCATGGGCAGTATCGCGCAGGCATACCCGCTCAGACTACAACTCGGCGGGACGACCCTTTTTGCCGCTATCCTCGCGACAGCGAGGCGACCAGTTCGTCGTCGATCTCAACGGGAAGCAACCCAACGGGTAGCATCCGGTCGCTTGCCCCCATCCCTGCCGGAGCGCCCAGTCATGAAACAGATCACCGCGATCATCAAGCCGTTCAAGCTCGAGGAGGTGCGGGAAGCGCTCGCCGAAGTGGGAATGACCGGGTTGACCGTGACCGAGGTCAAGGGCTTCGGGCGACAGAAAGGTCATACCGAGCTCTACCGCGGTGCGGAGTATGTGGTCGACTTCCTGCCAAAGGTGAGGATCGACGTGGCTGTCAAGTCGGAGGACGTCGAGCCGTGTGTGGAAGCGATCATCAAAGCCGCGCGTACCGGCAAGATCGGCGACGGCAAGATTTTCGTGACCGACATTGCACGTGTGGTGCGCATCCGCACCGGTGAGGTCGACGAGTCTGCGCTCTAGAAAGGCCGTGCGCATTGGTGCCGCAGCGGTGTTTCCTGCCGCCGTTGCTCAAGCGCCGTTCGGGACCTGAAGACCTGTGAGTCGCGCCAGCAGCGGCACCACCAACACATCCACGTCAATCAAATTGAGTTGCCACGGCTGCAAGAATCCGCTGGCCACGCCGTTGCGCAGAAAAGCCAGCAACGCATCATAGTAGCCCGCATGATTCAGCAAGCCGATCGGCTTGTCATGGTATTTGAGCTGACGCCACGTCCAGACTTCGAAAAATTCCTCCAGCGTGCCGATGCCCCCGGGAAGCGCCAGAAACGCGTCGCTTCGCTCGGCCATGATCCGCTTGCGGTCGTGCATCGTGTCGACCACCTGCAGCTCATGCAGCCCGCGGTGCGCATGCTCGAGCGCCACCAACGCTTCTGGAATCACCCCGACCACTCGCCCGCCAGCGGCCAGCGTCGCATCGGCCAACATGCCCATCGAACCGCTGTGGCTGCCGCCGTAGACCAATTGCCCGCCGTGTGTGCCGATCCATCGGCCCACCGCACGGGCCTGTTCGGCAAACGAGGGTGAATCGCCCGGTCGCGACCCGCAGTACACGCATAGCGAAAATGCAGGCGTCGCTTTGAGCCAGGGTCGTGGGCTATCGTTTGGCATCCGGGTCGGTGCCGATCAGATAGGTGCCGGCCAGTGCGTCGTGCCAGAACTGGCGATGCGGGTGAAATCGGCTCAACAGCGCCCATACGCCTACCCAGCCAAGCCACAGAACAGCTTGCTCGGCAGCAGGCAGCCCAAGCGGCGCCGTGACGAGAAACGGCGGCACCACCCAGAGCCAGCTGCAGACATAGCGCCACATCGCACGCGGCTGCGAAGGCGGCTTGCCAGCTCCATCGACCACGCGAATCCGCCAGGTTTTCATCGCCAGCGTTTGTCCCTTACTCCAGAACCAGACGAAATAGATGCCGAAAATAAGAAACAGGAAAAGCTGCAACAGATGCCGATTGTCCAGCGCGTTGCGCGTCTGACTCAGCGTGCCGAACAGATAGCCCGCAATGAACACCACACCGAACAGCAGCAGACCTTCATATACCCAGCAGGCCATGCGGCGCAAAAGACTTGGGGTGAAATAAACCGGCGGGTTGGCGGTCTGTGGAGCACGTGGAGGGGGGGTGGTCGGCGGCATCGATCCGCCATCGTATGCGACGCCCGATGCCACGGCTGGAGCAAGGGCAGTTGGCCAAGTGGCGCTCGGCCAACTAGGGTTTGGCTGCTGCGCCAGCGCGCATCCCTTGTGTGTGCTGCGGCAGCAGGGTGTGGGGATTGATCTGGTCGGGTGCGGCCAGCCTGGGCCGCGTTGCCGTTTTGACGCAGCGGTCGGCACATTGGCGAGTTTCTGGGCCGGCACTGGGCGCACCGCCATCGCGGCGCCGGACGGGACTGCAGGCGCGCTCTCGTTGAGCTTGTGTCGCGCATCGGGTGACAACGCCTGGTACGCCTCCCACCTCTGGTGCTTCTCGTCCGCGCTCAGTCGCTTGGTCTCCGCGAAGTTGAGCCGCGCAGTGCGGCGCTGCTGCGGGCTCAGCTTGACCCAGTCGTCCATGCGGGCGTGCAGCAACGCCTGCTCCGGCACGCTCAGTTCGGCATGATTTTTGGAAAGTGCAATCCATTTGCGCTTTTGCGAAACGCTCAGCCCGTCCCAATGCGTGGAAAGCGGCGCGAGCGCTTCGCGCTGCGCATCCGAGAGCTGGTTCCAGAGTGGCTTCGCCATGCTGAATGATTGCCGTTGGACGTCCGCAGCTTTGCTGCCGCCCACCGTGCGACTTGGGGCCGCTGCAGACGCAGCAGCACCAGCGACCGCCGGTTGCGCCTGCGTGCGAGCAGGAGACAGCATCATCGCGCCGATCAACAGCACGGCAAACACGCAACTTCCGGCCGATGGCAAGGTGGGTCGGCGAAAGCGGGGCTTCCTCATATTGGCAGCGCCGGATTGCGCAGGCACCATCCGCTCAGAATCAGTGGCCTGTTCCATCTCGCGCCAACTTCAGGTACTGCATGAAGCCCGGATCGGCATAGGCAGCCGGCGGCAGATCATCGGTTAGCAGCGCGGTGTCCACTTCGGCGAGTTCGGCATCGCGGCTGTCGCTTTGCACGCCGTTGATCAGCAACAGCCCAGCGGCCACCACGAGAATCGGCAACGCGGCCACCCAACGAATCCGCCAGCCGCCGTCCTCATCGCCGCCCAGAGTGGCCACGCCATTGGCCCGTACCACCGAGGCCACGCGTCGCGACACCCTGGCGCGCTGCGCAATGCGACGGCGCTCGACCGCTTGCAGACGCGCCACGCGCAGCCGTTCTTCGACTTCGTGCGAAGTGTCTGCAAGCCCCTGCGACAAATGCGCGGCCATCGTGCGACCGAAGCGGTTGGTGAGCGCCTCTACACGGCGGGCATCAGACATCCGTGTCTGTTTCATAGTGTCAATCCCTTGGCGGTCAGCGCCTTGGCCAATGCATGGACAGCTCGCGAGCAATGCGTCTTCACGCTGCCTTCCGTGCAACCCATGGCCGCAGCCGTCTCGGCGACGTCCAGTTCCTCCCAATAACGCAGCAGGAAGGCTTCGCGTTGACGCAGGGGCAGCCGCTGGATTTCAAGCTCGATTTGGTGGAATATCTGCGTCTTCTCAGTCACCGACTGTGCGCTGCTGGTCAATTCGGACGTGCCGTGAGCCGCCAGGGTCTCGAGCAGATCGAAGTCGCCGTCGCCCCCGTCGGACTCGAAATCGCTCATGTTGGAAAACAGCGCATTGCGCGATTTCTGACGGCGAAACCAGTCCAGCGTGCAATTCGACAAAATGCGCTGGAACAGCATCGGCAACTCGTTGGCGGGCTTGTCGCCGTAGTGCTCGGCCAGCTTCATCATGCTGTCCTGCACGATGTCGAGCGCCGATTCCTCGTTGCGCACGTGATAGAGCGAACGCTTGAACGCACGCTTTTCCACGCTCTTCAGGAAATCGGACAGTTCGTGGTCGGTCGCCAATTCAAGGGTCGCAAGTCGGTTGGACTGCGCGCAGGTCGGAGTTGTCTCGCCAGATGGCCCTGTAATTCAAAAACCCACAAACCCGGGCCCGAATCGCATGGCAGGCCACTCGATTTCATTTTTTTGGTCCGCGGAATTATGGCATCGGTGTCCACAGACCGCAGGCCGCGTTGAAACGTTGCAGGTCGCCCGGGTGTGACGCAATGCGATAATCCGCACTGCAATTCAAGCATATCAAACGGGTCTTGGTCCGGCGTCGCTTCATCGCTCAAGCGCTCATGGCCGCAGGCCTCAAGTTTCGATACCGCCTCACAAGGGCCGGCATAGAAGCACCAAAGTCATTTCGTCAGAGAAATTCACAAAGGTTCAAGCGCCATCATGGAAATCAATCAAGCGGAAATCTCGTCGGCCGCAGCGGCTGAAGCGGGTCACGCGCCCACGCAGGAATTGCGCGGCGCCGAAATTCTGATCAAAACGCTGCAGGCGGAAAACGTGCGGTTCGTCTGGGGATACCCGGGCGGCGCCGTCCTGCACATCTACGACGCGTTCTACAAACAGGACACGATCAAGCACGTGCTGGTTCGCCACGAGCAGGCAGCCGTGCATGCGGCCGACGGTTACGCCCGCGCAACCGGTGAAGTCGGCGTGGCGCTGGTCACGTCCGGCCCTGGCGTGACGAATGCGATCACAGGCATCGCAACCGCCTACATGGACAGCATCCCGATGGTCATCGTGACCGGTCAGGTGCCCACGCCGGCCATCGGGCTCGACGCGTTCCAGGAGTGCGACACCGTCGGCATCACGCGACCCATCGTGAAGCACAACTTTCTGGTGAAGGACGTGCGCCAGCTGGCCGACGTGATGAAACGTGCGTTTCATATCGCGCGCAGCGGCCGGCCGGGCCCGGTGGTGGTGGACATCCCGAAGGACGTGTCGTTCAATAAAACGACGTATCTCGGCTACCCGGAAACGGTGACGATGCGCTCATACAACCCGGTGCGCAAGGGCCACGGCGGACAGATCCGCAAAGCGCTGCAGCTGCTGCTTGCGGCCAAGCGCCCGTACGTGTATGCGGGCGGTGGTGTGCTGCTCGCCAGCGCATCGGCCGAGTTGCGCACCCTGGTCGACATGCTCGGTTGCCCGTGCACCAACACGCTGATGGGGCTGGGCGCTTACCCGGCCAGCGATCCGAAGTTCCTCGGCATGCTCGGCATGCACGGCACGCTGGAAGCCAACAACGCGATGCAAAACTGCGACGTGCTGCTGGCCGTCGGCGCGCGCTTCGACGACCGCGTGATCGGCAACCCGAAGCACTTCGCGCAGAACGAACGCAAGATCATTCACATCGACATTGATCCGTCGAGCATCTCCAAGCGGGTAAAGGTCGACATCCCGATCGTCGGCGACGTGAAGGACGTGCTGAGCGAGCTGATCGCGATGGTGCGCGAGTCCGAACACCGGCAGGATGCAGGCGCACTGGCCGGTTGGTGGGAAGCGGTCGACGGCTGGCGCAAACGCGACTGCATGAAGTACGACCATGGCGACGGCACCGTCATCAAGCCGCAGTACGTGGTGGAGACGTTGTGGAACATGACGCGCGACGCCGACACCTACATCACTTCAGACGTGGGCCAGCATCAGATGTGGGCGGCGCAGTACTACCGCTTCGACGAGCCGCGCCGCTGGATCAATTCCGGTGGGCTCGGCACCATGGGCGTGGGCATCCCGTACGCGATGGGCATCAAGATGGCGCGGCCGGACAGCGAAGTGTTCTGCATCACCGGCGAAGGGTCGGTGCAAATGTGCATCCAGGAGCTCTCCACCTGCCTGCAATACAACACGCCGATCAAGATCGTTTCGCTCAACAACCGTTATCTCGGTATGGTGCGTCAGTGGCAGGAGTTCGACTACGAAGGGCGTTACAGCCAGAGCTACATGGATGCGCTGCCGAACTTCGTGAAGCTTGCCGAAGCCTACGGCCACGTCGGCATCCTGATCGAGCGGCCGGAAGATGTGGAGCCAGCGCTGCGTGAAGCACGCCGCCTGAAAGACCGCACGGTGTTCCTCGACTTCCGCACCGATCCGACCGAAAACGTGTTTCCGATGGTGCAGGCCGGCAAAGGCATCACCGAGATGCTTCTGGGCTCGGAAGACCTCTGAACCAGTCATTGGCCCGAGCAGACGCCCAGGCCTCAGAACCGCTTCTTTTTCCAGTCGCCCGTTCCATTGCCTGCCGAGCCAGTGCGCTACCGTGCGCATCGGGGAGGGCAGCGAAAAGTTCGGCGGCTTGTGTTGGGTATTTCATGAAACACATCATTGCGGTGCTGCTCGAAAACGAGCCAGGCGCCCTGTCGCGCGTGGTTGGGCTGTTCTCGGCCCGTGGCTACAACATCGAATCGCTGGCGGTTGCGCCCACCGAAGACCCGAGCCTGTCGCGCATGACGATCGAGACCAGTGGCTCGGACGAGGTCATCGAGCAGATTACCAAGCACCTGAACCGATTGATCGAAGTCGTCAAAGTGGTCGACCTGACCGAGGGCGCCTACATCGAGCGCGAGCTCATGATGGTCAAGGTGCGTGCGGTGGGCAAGGAACGCGAAGAGATGAAGCGCATGGCCGAAATCTTTCGCGGCCGCATCATCGACGTGACTGAGAAGAGCTATACGGTAGAGCTTACCGGCGACAAATCCAAAAACGATGCGTTCCTGGTCGCGATCGACCGCGCAGCGATCCTGGAGACCGTGCGCACCGGCGCCAGCGGCATTGGCCGCGGCGAACGCGTGCTGCGGGTCTGAATTTTTCCTTTCCCCCACATTTCATCAACGAGGAGCTTGAGCAACATGAAGGTGTTCTACGACAAGGATTGCGATCTGAGCCTGATCAAGGGCAAGACGGTGGCCATCATCGGCTACGGCAGCCAGGGCCACGCGCACGCGCAGAACCTGAACGACAGCGGCGTGAAAGTCGTGGTCGGCCTGCGCAAAGGTGGTGCTTCGTGGTCCAAGGTCGAGAAGGCCGGTCTGCAAGTGGCCGAGGTCGCCGACGCCGTCAAGTCGGCCGACATCGTGATGATGCTGCTGCCCGACGAGCAGATTGCCAACGTCTATAAGAATGACGTGTTGCCCCACATCAAGCAGGGTGCATCGATCGTATTCGCACACGGCTTCAATGTGCATTACGGCTTCGTGCAGCCGCGCGACGACCTGGACGTCTGGATGGTCGCACCGAAGGCGCCGGGCCACACCGTGCGCAGCACCTACACGCAGGGCGGCGGTGTGCCGCATCTGGTGGCCGTGAGCCAGGACAAGTCCGGTAAGGCGCGCGACCTGGCGCTGTCGTATGCGATGGCCAATGGCGGCGGCAAAGCCGGCATCATCGAGACCAACTTCCGCGAAGAGACCGAGACCGATCTGTTCGGCGAGCAGGCCGTGCTTTGCGGCGGCACGGTGGAATTGATCAAGGCCGGATTCGAGACGCTGGTGGAAGCGGGCTACGCACCCGAGATGGCGTATTTCGAGTGCCTGCACGAGCTGAAGCTGATCGTCGACCTGATCTATGAAGGCGGCATCGCCAACATGAATTACTCGATTTCGAACAACGCCGAATACGGCGAGTACGTGAGCGGTCCGCGCATCATCACCGACGAGACCAAGCAGGTGATGAAGAAGGTGTTGAAAGACATCCAGACCGGCGAGTACGCCAAAAGCTTCGTGCTGGAAAACGCCGGCGGCGCGCCGACGTTGTCGAGCCGTCGCCGCTTGATGGCCGAGCACGAGATCGAAGTGGTCGGCGAAAAGCTGCGCGCGATGATGCCGTGGATCAAGAAGAACAAGCTGGTCGACCAGACCCGCAACTGAGCATCGTGCGGCGTCGGCTCTCGCAATGCGCTGGCCGATCACTGCCAATGCCCGCAACGCATGCATGACGACACGGAAATAGCCGATCGCCCCGACGGCGCGGTGGCGGGCCGCCGCCGCCGCAAGGGCATCTATATCCTGCCGAACCTGTTCACGGTGGCAGCGTTGTTCGGTGGCTTCTATGCGATCGTGATGGCGATGAACGGCCGCTTCGACCTGGCTGCGTCGGGCATCTTCGCCGCGATGGTGCTTGACAGCCTCGACGGGCGGGTCGCGCGCCTGACCAACACGCAAAGCGCGTTTGGCGAACAGATGGATTCGCTGTCCGACATGGTCTCGTTCGGCGCGGCACCGGGTCTGATCGCGTACGAGTGGGCGCTGCGGCCACTGGGCCGGTGGGGCTGGATCGCGGCGTTCGTCTATTGTGCGTGCGCTGCGCTGCGGCTCGCGCGTTTCAACGTGAACACCGGTGTGGTCGACAAGCGTTACTTTCAGGGTCTGCCTTCGCCCGCCGCGGCCGCGCTGGTGGCGGGTTTCATCTGGCTGATGACGGACGCGGAAGTAATGTCGCGCACGGTTGCATGGTCGACGTTCGCGCTGTGTCTGTTCGCCGGACTCACAATGGTGACGAACGTGCCGTACTACAGTTTCAAGGACGTGAAGCTCAAAAAGAGCGTGCCGTTTGCGGTGATCGTGCTGATTGCATTGGCCATTGCCGTGATCAATATCCACCCGCCGACCGTGCTGTTCGCACTGTTCGTCGGCTACGCGATCAGCGGCTACGTCGTCTACGGCTGGCGCAAAACCAAAGGCATCCCGACCAGCGTGATCAGCACATCGACCGACGAGCCGGACGAAGAAGGCTTGCACCGCTGATCGAGAGTCGTGCTATCGTCACGTCTCATCCAACTGAAAAAACATGTTCGCTGTGCCCATCTCCTCGCTACTACTGGCTTGCCACGGGCTAGGGGATTAGCGCGCGCAGCGTTTCATCGTTCCTCACGGCCCGTTTGCACCAGCAACGGGCCGTTTTGTTTTGGGTTGCTGGCAGCGCGTTTTCCATTCGAGAGCAGCCATCATGTTGAATCAACCGAGTCAGAAATACCGCACTTTCCTTCCTGTCAAACTGCTCGATCGCACGTGGCCCGACGCTGTGCTTGACCCACGCACCGATCTGGCTGTCCACCGACCTGCGCGACGGCAACCAGGCGCTGATCGAGCCGATGGACATCGCCCGCAAGCTGCGATGTTCGACACGCTGGTGGCGATCGGCTTCAAGGAAATCGAGGTCGGTTTTCCGTCCGCCTCGCAGACCGATTTCGACTTCGTGCGCAAGCTGATCGAGGAAGACCGAATTCCCGACGACGTGACGATCCAGGTGCTGACGCAGGCGCGCGAACCGCTTGATCGAGCGCACGTTCGAGGCGCTGCCGGGCGCGCCGCGCGCCATCGTGCATCTCTACAACGCGACGGCGCCGGTGATGCGCCGCGTGGTGTTCGGCATGGACGAAGACGAGATCGTCGAACTCGCCATCACGCATGCCCGGCTGTTCAACGACGCTTGCCGCCAGGCAGCCGGAAACGGAGTGGACGTTCCAGTACTCGCCGGAGATGTTCTCCGGCACCGAGCTCGCCTTCTCGAAGCGCGTGGTCGATGCGGTCACCGCAGGTCTGGGCGCCGACGCCCGCGCGCAAGTGCATCATCAACCTGCCGTCGACGGTGGAGCATTCGACGCCGAACATCTTCGCCGACATGATCGAGTGGATGCATCGCCATCTGGCGCGGCGCGACGCGATCGTGCTGTCGGTGCATCCGCACAACGATCGCGGCACCGGCACCGCCGCCGGCGAATTCGCGATGATGGCCGGCGCCGACCGCATCGAAGGCTGCCTGTTCGGCAATGGCGAGCGCACCGGCAACGTCGACCTCGTCAACGTCGCGCTCAACCTGTACACGCAGGGCGTCGCATCCGGGCTCGACTTCTCGCAACATCGACGAGATCCGGCGCGACCGTCGAGCATTGCAACCAGTTGCCGGTGCATCCGCGCCATCCGTATGTCGGCGACCTGGTCTACACCTCGTTCTCCGGCTCGCACCAGGACGCGATCAAGAAGGCCTTCGCGGCGCGCAAGGAAGGCGACATCTGGGACATGCCGTACCTGCCGATCGACCCGAAGGACCTCGGCCGCAGCTACGAGGCGGTGATCCGCGTCAACAGCCAGTCGGGCAAGGGCGGCATCGCCTACCTGCTCGAGAGCGAATACGGGCTCGAGCTGCCGCGGCGCCTGCAGATCGAGTTCAGCCAGGTGGTGCAGCGCGTGATGGACGTGCACGGCAAGGAACTGACGGCGCAGCGACCTTTGGCGCTTGTTCGAGCGCGAATACGGCTCGGCCAGCACGGCCGCGCCGCAGCATCAGATGATCGAGGAGCGCAGGCAGCGCAGCCGGCGCGTCGGTGTCCCTGCAGGCCGAAGTGCAGCTGGCAGGGCGAGCAGTCGCAAGATCGACGGGCGCGGGCAACGGTCCGATCGATGCCTTCGTCGACGGCCTGGGCGACGCGACCGGGCATGCGATCCGCGTGCTCGACTACCACGAGCACGCGATCGGCGCCGGCGCCGACGCGCAGGCCGTGGCCTATCTCGAACTGCGCATCGACGATGCGAGACGCTGTTCGGCGTCGGCATCGACGCCAACATCGTGTCGGCGTCGCTCAAGGCCATCGTTTCGGCCTGCAGCGCGCGCGTGACACGGGCGCATCGCACGTTGACAGCGCTGCAGCGGCTGACAATCGCCGACTGAGCATCCAGCCCGCAAAGCCATCAACCGATCCAGGAGACCAGCCATGGCCGACCAACTGATCATTTTCGACACCACCTTGCGCGACGGCGAGCAGTCGCCCGGCGCCTCCATGACGCGGGACGAGAAGCTGCGCATCGCGCGCCAGCTCGAGCGCCTGCAAGGTCGACGTGATCGAGGCCGGTTTCGCCGCCAGCTCCAACGGCGACTTCGAGGCGGTGCAGGCCATCGCCAACGCGATCAAGGACTCGACCGTCTGCTCGCTGTCGCGCGCCAACGACCGCGACATCTCGCGCGCGGCCGAAGCGCTGAAGGGCGCGGCAGCGCGCGCGCATCCACACCTTCATCGCCACCGTCGCCGCTGCACATGGAGAAAAAGCTGCGCATGACGCCCGAGCAGGTGTTCGAGCAGGCCAAGCTGTCGGTGCGGTTCGCGCGCAACCTGCTCGGCGATGTCGAGTTCAGCCCGGAAGACGGCTACCGCAGCGACGTGGATTTCCTGTGCCGGGTGCTGGAGGCCGTCGATCGCCGAGGGCGCGACGCACGATCAACGTGCCCGACACCGTCGGCTACGCGGTGCCCGAGCTGTACGGCGAGTTCATCAAGACCCTGCGCGAACGCATCCCGAACAGCGACAAGGCGATCTGGTCGGTGCATTGCCACAACGACCTCGGCATGGCGGTGGCCAACTCGCTGGCCGGCGTCAAGATCGGCGGCGCGCGCCAGGTCGAGTGCACGATCAACGGCCTGGGCGAGCGCGCGGGCAACTGCTCGCTCGAAGAGATCGTCATGGCGGTGAAGACGCGCAAGGACTATTTCGGCCTCGACCTCAACATCGACCCGAGCCACATCCTGGCCGCGAGCCGCATGGTGAGCCAGACCACCGGCTTCGTGGTGCAGCCGAACAAGGCGGTGGTCGGCGCCAACGCGTTCGCGCATGCAAGCGGCATCCACCAGGACGGCGTGCTGAAAGCCCGCGACACCTACGAGATCATGCGCGCCGAAGACGTGGGCTGGAGCGCCAACAAGATCGTGCTCGGCAAGCTGAGCGGCCGCAACGCGTTCAAGCAGCGCCTGCAGGACTTGGGCGTCAGCTTCGACAGCGAGGCGGCGATGAACAACGCGTTCACGCGCTTCAAGGAACTGGCCGATCGCAAAAGCGAGATCTTCGACGAGGACATCCTTGCTCTGGTCAGCGACGAGGGCGTGGTGGCCGAAGGCGAGCGCTACGGCTTCGTGTCGCTTGCGCAGCACAGCGAAACCGGCGAACGCCCGCAAGCGTCGGTCGTTTTCACCGCCGACGGGGTGGAGCTGCGCGGCGAGTCCGACGGCAATGGCCCGGTCGATGCATCGCTCAAGGCGATCGAAGCACATGTGAAGAGCGGTGCGGAGATGGTGCTGTACTCGGTAAATGCGATCAGCGGCTCGACCGAGAGCCAGGGCGAAGTTACGGTGCGGCTGCAAAACAGCGGGCCGCGTCGTCAACGGCGTCGGTGCCGACCCGGACATCGTGGTGGCGTCGGCGAAGGCGTATTTGAGCGCGCTCAACAAGCTCTACAGCAAAGCGGATCGGGTGGCGGCGCAGGGCTGAGGCCGCTCGGGCATGACGTGCGACTGCTGCAGGCGAGCAGTCGGTGTTCTGCCCCTGGATCGTTTGTCCAACGATCAAAAAAGGCTGAAGGGCTGAAAGCCTCGCGCCGAGCAGCGTGACAAGACCAATCGATCGGGCGTCACCAGCTGGCGCGCACAGCAACCGTTCTCGACAAATCCGCGGACCGGCCCAAGAATTGGCGGAAGCTCAGTTCGTTTATCAAGACTCTTTCGCAAGCGACTGATCTTGCGCGACTTTTTCCTGCCGCTACACTCGGCAGCAACTCGTCACGCCGGTCCTTGCGAAAGTCGTTCATGCCGTTGTTTTTCCACGCTGCTTCGCCGACCCCCTCCATTTGTAAATTTCGTGTGCCTGCACGAGTGCAACCGCAAGGCCTGATCGCGCTGGCGGTGGCCAGCGCATTCCTGCTGAGCTCGACGTCGGCGGGCGCAGCACCGCAAAAGTCGGGAGCGCACGCCAAAAGCGCTGCCGCGCATGCAGTGGCGAAGCCGACAGCGGCCCGCCCGGTTGCGGGCAAGTCCGCGGGCAAAGCGGCCGGCAGCGCGGCCAACGGCAAGGCCGAGCGATCGGCGCCTGCGAAGCAGGAAATGGCACGGGCATTGAGCAAATCGGGCAAGTCCCAGCCGGTGGCAGCCAAAGGACTGCCGGCAAAGTCGGTGGCGTCGAAGCCGTCCGCAACGAAGTCGGCTACAGCCAACTCGAAAGCGATGAAAAATGAGCGCTTGGCCGGGCGAGCCATGTCGGCACGGCAGCTCGCCAAACACGCTGCCAGGCAAAGCCACGAAAAGCGCGCCGCTCAGGCGGACGCCAAAGCGCCTCATTCGGTGTCTTACGCACTGCGCCAGCCATCGCCGATGCGCGGATTCGCGGCGCAACAAAATCTGTATCCGAGATTGCGCGTCGAGTCCGAAGAGCCACCGGTGCCGCACGTGTCGTTCGGCGAACTGGCCGGGCTGCGCAGCACGCCCGATGCGCTCGACCTGAAGTCGAGCGTTGCGCTGGTGGTCGATCAGGAAACGAACCAGGTGCTGCTCAGGAAAAACGATTCGGCGGTGTTGCCGATCGCCTCGCTCACCAAGCTGATGACCGGGCTCATCATCAGTGAGGCGCGGCTGCCGCTCGACGAGCAGCTCACAATCGAGCAGGAAGACGTCGACACCGAAAAGCACAGCCGCTCCCGTCTGCGCGTTGGCACCACGCTCAGCCGCGGCGAGCTGCTGCACTTGGCGCTGATGTCGAGCGAAAACCGCGCAGCGCATGCGTTGGGTCGCACTTATCCGGGCGGCATCTCGCGTTTTGTTGCGCAGATGAATGCACGTGCCGCGATGCTGGGCATGCACGACACGCGCTATGTGGAGCCGACCGGCCTGTCGAGCGCGAATCAGTCCAGCGCGCTCGATCTTGCCACGCTGGTTGGTGCTGCCTACAAGAACGCACTGGTGCGCGAGCTGTCCACCTCGCCGAGCTACGAACTCGAAGTGGGCAGCCGGCTGCTTCAGTTCAACAACACGAACCGACTCGTGAACAACCCCGAATGGGAAATCGGGCTGCAGAAGACCGGCTACATCGCAGAAGCCGGCCAGTGCCTCGTGATGCAGGCGCGCATTGCTGGGCGCAAATTGATCATGGTGTTTCTGGATTCGACCGGCAAGCTCAGCCGGATCGGTGACGCCGAGCGCGTGCGGCGCTGGATCGAGAGCAACCACCCGAGCTTTCCTTCGTTGCGCACCTCAGGTGGGATGTCAATCAGCGGAGGTTGAGCGCCCTGCAAGTGCAGCAAGCGAGGCGGGCGCGTCAGCCGGTGACGTCGCCGAACGCCACATGGCCCGCTTCCAGCCAGCGCTGTGCCTGAGCGGCCGGGCCCGATGCGGCGCCCAACGCACCCTGCCAGTAGTCGCAGCCCATGCGACGCACCGAGGCGAGTTGCTCTGGTGTGTCAACCTGTTCGGCCACCGTCAGCATGTGCATGTTGGCCGCCACCTGAACCACCGCCACGGCGAGTTCGAAATCGTTCTGCTCGGTTTCGAGCTCCTGGATCAGTCGGTGGTCCACGCGCAGCTTGTCCAGCGGACAGCGCCGCGCGAAGCGCATGAACGAGTAGCCCGCATCGAAGTCGGTCAGCACCAGCGCGACGCCAGTCGCTTTGAGATCCAGCAGCGACTTCGTCATGCGGTCACTCATCGTGAGCAGCGTCGCCTCGCTCAAACCCAGCTCAAGCCGATGCGCGGGCAGGCCGGTCTCGGTCAGGATGCCTTGCACCGTCTGCACCAGCCCAGGCTGGCGGAGCTCGCCGGCCGAGAGATTGACGGCCAGCGGCACCTGCGCCAATCCCGCCCGTTGCCAGGTCGCGAGCTGCGTGCACGCCTGCCGCAGCATCCAGATGCCGATCGAGCCGAGCAAGCCGCGCGCTTCGGCAAATTCGGCGAACTGCTCGGGTGCGATCAGCCCATGCTCGGGGTGCTGCCAGCGCAGCGCCGCATCGATGCCGGCCAAGGTGCCGTCTGCCACACGCCACTGCGGCTGATAGTGCACGCTGAATTCGCCACTGGCCAGCGCATCGCGCAGCCGGCGCTCGCGCACCACCAAGTCCAGCGCGTGCTCGCGCATGCTGGACTCGAAGAACTGATAATTGTTGCGCCCGTTTGCCTTCGCGTGGTACATCGCCGCGTCGGCATGCCGGATCAACTCGTCGGCATTCGTCCCGTCGTCGGGAAACACGCCGATACCGATCGAAGGCGAGATGCTCAGCGTGTGCCCCTCGATCTCACTCGGCGCAGCAATCGCCGTCAGCAGCTTGGTCGCCACCAACGCCGCGTCGTGCTCCACGCCCAGCTCGGACAACACCACGACGAATTCGTCCCCGCCGAGCCGGCACACCACGTCGCTGTCGCGCACTCCACTGCGAAGGCGCTGAGCGATCGTGCGCAGCAACTGGTCGCCCACATGGTGGCCATGCAGATCGTTGACCGATTTGAATTTGTCCAGATCAACAAACAACACCGCCACCCGCGTTTCGTGTCGGCGTGCCAATGCCAGCAGCTGCTCGAGCCGCTGCAGCATGAAGGTGCGGTTGGGCAGCTCCGTCAACGCGTCATGGTGTGCAAGGAATTCGATCTGGCGTTGCGCCGCGCGGCGCGCGGTCAAGTCCCGCACCACGGCCAGACGGATGGACCCGGTTCCTTCCCGGATCGTCTTGCCGACCACTTCGACCGGCACCTCGTGGCCGTCGCTGTGCAGCAGCGCCGCTTCGTACGGATCCTCACGGTCCTGTGCCAGATAACTCGCCACCAGCGGACGGTACAACGCCGGCAGAAAGTCGAGCACCGAGCGGCCGACGAGCTCGCCGAGCGTCACCCCGATCAACGCCAGTGCCGAGTCGTTCGCATCTTCCACAATCCCGTCGCGATGAAACACCAGACCTTCGCTGCTGGCGCGCGAGAAGCGGTTGCTGCGGACTACATCTTCCGAGGTTGTGGCGGAGGCAGCCGGCACAGGCGCCGCATCGTCGTCGATCACGACCAGCACGCCGCGAGGTGATGTGTTGTCCTTGCGGTGAGGCAGCAGCTGGATGCGAGTGCCCGAGCCCGTTTCCGCGGCCTGGCTCGGCAAATAGATGTGCTCGGTGGCCTCACCGGAATGGATCGCCTGCTGCAGCAACGTCTCCAGCCCGGCAGGCACGCCTGCATCGAAGACGGCAGCGACACCGCATCCGATGACGGTGCGATCGGGTCGCCCCAGACCCCTTACGCACGCGCGGTTGGCAAAACGGCAACGCGCAGGATCTCCCTCGAAGTACGCGATTCGTGCCGGCAGCGCATCGGCAAGCAGCCGCAGCAGCGACGCATGGGGCAGGCGCTCAGCACGCACGACGGCAACGTCTTTCCCAGCAGATCGGACAGGTCGGCACGCGCATGAAGGAAGAGCGAAGGGCAGCGACCCCCAACGGCAACGGCCGCTGGATCAGTTGCCCGATGCGGCAGCCACCCAGCCGCTTTCGCTCAGCAACTCATGAGGCCGGAACCGGGCCTTGTAGTTCATCTTCGGGCTCTGCTCGATCCAGTAGCCGAGATAGACATGGGCAGTCCAGCTGCCGCGCCTGCTCGATCTGCCACAAGACGCTGTAGGTGCCGTAGCTTGCGCCGGGCTCGGGCTCGTAGAACGTGTAGACCGCCGAGATGCCGTCGTCCAGCACGTCGAGGATCGTCACCATGCGCAGGACGCCGGCGCGGCTGCCGACCTGCCGATCGCTGCAGCCGCAGCGGGGCTCGCGAAACTCCACCAAGCGCGAGTTGACACGGCTTTGCAGCAAGAACTGCGCGTACTGGTCGATGCTGTCGTGGTCCATTCCGCCGCCCGCGTGGCGGCCGCTCTGGTAGCGCAGGTAGAGCTGGTAGTGCTCGGGCACGTACACAGCTTGAGCACGCGCGCCTGCAGTTCCGGCGTGCCGCTGCCAGGCGCGGCGCTGGCTGCGGTCGGGCTGGAACGTCGCGCGCCAGCACGCGCAGCGGCACGCAGGCGCGGCAACCGTCGCAATACGGCCGGTAGGTGAACATGCCGCTGCGACGAAAGCCGCTGTGCGACGAGTTCCGAATATGCGTCGTTGTGGATCAGGTGGCTGGGCGTGGCGACCTGGGAACGCGCCTGGCGGCCCGGCAGGTAGCTGCACGGATACGGCGCCGTCGCATAGAACTGCAGCGTCTGGAGCGGAGATCCTTCAGGTGCGTCACGTCGGTCGGGCTGGGTCGTGCGGGCAGGAGTTCGCGCCAGTATACGGGCTCGAAACGCCACGGCGGCGCAGGCTCGCCGGCGTGCGCTGCGCACCTGCTGCACGAATTCGCGCGCGCGGCATCTCGCGCGCACCGAGCGACGGCCAGGTGCGGCGTGTTCTGCTGGCAGTCGATCGCGCCGATGCCGTGCGCGCGGCAAAACGCGACCAGCGCCGCCAGCGCGATCTTGGATCGCGTCGGGCACGGCGCGTGAACATCGACTCGCCGAACACCGCGCGCCCGATCGCCACGCAGTACAGCCCGCCGGCGAGCTCGCCGTCGATCCAGGTCTCGACGCTGTGCGCGTGCCGCCGCGTGCAGGGCCTGATAGGCCTGCACCATCTCCGGCACGATCCAGGTGCCGGCCTGGCCCTCGCGCGGCGCTGCGCCGCGCAGGCGCGGATCACGCGCGTCGAACGCGCGTGTCGAAGCGCACCTCGCAGCCGGGTGCGCGCGAACTGCGCGAGCGTCTTGCGCAGCGACCGGTGCAGCCGGAAGTCGCGCAGTGCAGCACCATGCGCGGGTCGGGGCTCCACCACAGGATCGGCTGGCCGTCGCTGAACCACGGAAACGCCGCGCGGCCGTAGGCGGTCAGCAGCCTGTCCACGTCAGGCGCCGCCGGCGGCCAGCAGCCCCGGAACCGGGTCGCCATCGCCCCAGGTCTCGGCCAGTGGCGGGAATGGGTCGCCGGGTTCGAGCCAACGCAAGGGATGTGAGACGGTCTGCATCGCGGAAGCCAGGTCAATCGGCAAACGACCAGCCTGCGGCCCTTAGAAGGTCACCGAACCGGCCGACGCATCCGCCGGTTCGCGCGGCCCCAATTCAATCACGACCGGTGCGTGGTCGCTCGGGGCTCGTTGCTGCGCGGCGTGCGGTCGATCGTGCAGCGCCGAACCTGCGGGCGCAGGGCGTCGCTGACCAGGATGTGGTCGATGCGCATGCCGCGGTTGCGTCGAAAGCCGAGTTCGCGGTAGTCCCACCACGAGTAGCTTTTCGGCGGTTGCTCGAAGAGCCGAAACGCGTCTGTCAAGCCCAATTCGATCAACGCGCGCAGCTGATGTCGCTCCGCGTCGCTGCAATGGATCGCACCCGCCATGCCCACCGGGTCCCAGACGTCCTGGTCGTCGAACGTGATGTTGTAGTCGCCCATCAGCAACAGATGCGGATACAGCGCCAGTTGTTCCCGCAGGTGGTCGCGCAGTGCACGAAACCAGGACAGCTTGTATTCGAACTT